>NZ_CP071794.1:1850000-3050000 GCF_017498565.1 Parasphingorhabdus cellanae | reverse complement strand
CAAATCTTGAGAATACAGATATTGCCGAGGCCATATCCCGTTTTCAATCTCTGCTGGTTAATTTGGAAGCGGCGCAGCGGCTTTATGCTCAGTCAGAGAGCACGTCATTAATTAGCCTTATCGGCTGATTTCATCATTATTCTCCCCTTAACCATCTGGGGTTTCTTCCGTTCACAAATGTGATGATTATTTGCTTCGTCCCTTGTGATGAACAAATAAATCTAAACGGACCTGTGGATTGGAAATTACGTTATGTTCGCTGGAATTGGTATTGTTGTCCTGCTCGTCATGGTGTTTGGCGTGTTTATGATTTCCGGCGGTGATCTGGGCGTTGTTGCAGCTGCTCTGCCTGTTGAAATGGGTATCATCGGCGGAGCAGCCGTCGGCGCGCTGATCATCGGCAATAGCAGTGGGCAGCTCAAAGCGTTGATGGGCGGTTTTGCAAAAGTCTTTAAAGGTCCAACCTACGTCAAACAGGACTTCATGGACTGCATATTGCTAGTTTCCAAACTGACAAAAATCCTCAAAAGCGAGGGTCCGGTTGCCTTGGAACCGCATATCGAAGATCCGAAAGCATCCCCGATATTCAGCGAGTATCCAAAGCTATTGAAGGACGATACACTGATCCATCTTATCGCTGATAGTCTGAGGCTCGTGGTTGTTTCCTCAGGCACGCTCGATCCGCACGCGGTCGAAGATGTTATGGATCAAGCGATCAAAACGCACCATCACGAAGCGATCGCACCGGCTGACAATCTGCAAAATTTGGCTGATGCCCTGCCCGCTTTGGGTATTGTTGCTGCTGTTCTGGGTATTATCAAAGTTATGGGCTCCATCGACAAGCCACCAACAATATTGGGTGGGATGATCGGCTCCGCGCTTGTTGGAACATTCTTGGGTGTTTTGCTTGCTTATGGCCTTGTTGGCCCAATGGCCAATCGTGCGCGTTCCGTGATTGAAAGCGATGCAAGTATTTATCATGTCGCCAAACAGCTGATCATTGCCAGCCTACACGGCCATCCCCAGCCGCTCATTATTGAAGCTGCGCGGACGAGTCTGCAGCATGCAAACCAGCCAAGTTTTTCTGACGTTTTTGACGCCATAAGGGCGAAATAAGTCATGGCCAAGAAAGCTGCTCCGGAGCCAGTTCAACCAATCATTGTCAAAAAGATCATCATGGAAGAACATAGCGGCCATCATGGCGGTGCATGGAAAGTCGCCTATGCTGACTTTGTGACAGCGATGATGGCGTTTTTCCTGTTGATGTGGTTGCTGGGCGCGACCGATGAAAAACAGCGGAAGGGCATTGCCGATTATTTCGCACCGACTCTGGCACAAGTGAAGCGTGATAGCGCGGGCGGGAAAGGCATGTTCGGCGGCTCGTCCGTTACAGATCCTGACAAATATCCTCACCCAGCGAGCAATAGCGGAACAGCCGCAATGTCAGTACCTCGCAATACGATAGGTGTCGACGATGAAAGAAAAGGCAGAGATGGCGGCAAAGAGGGTAAAGCCAAGTCAATCACGGCCAAAGAATTTGAAGAACGTATTCGTGAACAACTCAAAAATGATCCGGCCAACCTCAAATTGCTCTCCAACGTGCGCTTTACCGATACCAAAGAAGGGTTGCGGATCGACATTATAGACGAGGCCGATTTCAGCATGTTCGCATTGGCGACTGACAAGCTGAAATCCCGTGCCACGGAGCTTATCGGGCAAGTTGCCAAAATCATCGATACAGTCGACAATGAACTCATTATCCGCGGCCATACAGACAGCCTGCCTTATGCTAGCGGAAAGAGCATGAACAACTGGCTGCTATCCTCTGGCAGAGCGGAAGCCACCATGCAGGAACTTGTGAGACAGGGTGTATCGATAGACCGGATGGCTCGGATCGAGGGTGTTGCGGATACAGAACCCTATAATCCTCAAGATCGTATGGACGACCGAAACAGACGCATTTCGATAACGATGAAGACAAGCTGATTTATCGGTGACCAGATTAGTCCCAATTTGGGGTTAAAATGGTGCCGTCCGACCAAATTGGGCTGAAAATCGATTGTAACTCGTCGCTTTCCTTTGGATAACAAATTCAGAAGTTTAACTTCTGCCAAGACCATCACAACCCCCGCAGGTTGGGTTTTGGTTTACGCAGCGCACCTGGTCTGCGTGCGAACCGATTGGGCGAGATAGTGAAAGCTATCTCGCCCAATTACTTTCCAATGTCATGACGCTTGATAACATGCGTTGACTTAGCCATGGTGCAGATGAGGCACTTTCATCCAGATAATATATAGCGCAACCGAGAAGGCTCGAAGTGAGGCTCGACGTTTTCGCCTGCCTCATTGCGATAAATTATAGACTGGTCCTAGTTATCTGGTGGTTGTGCAGGATCAGTGACTTCAGCACCGAAACCCTGTTCCAGCACTGGCCAATCGCGCTCCGCCTACCGGTCATTCGAATATTTGAGAACCGTATTGCGGCCTTGCGACTTCGCTTCGTAAAGAGCAAGATCCGCTTTTCTAAGAAGGGATCGCTTGGTATCTGAAGGCAAGCATTTCGCAATACCAGCGGAGAATGTTAGCGATCCCAGAGGTCTGCCGGATTGCAGGTCGACCAGCGAACGGCCGGCCAATGACTGGCGGCACTGGTCAATCATCTTCCAGACATTATTGATGGTCTGACCTTCAAAAATGACAGCAAATTCTTCACCGCCATACCGCGATGTGTGGCAGTGGCTGTCCGAAAGTGAAGCCAGCTCATCAGCAAACATCCTCAGAACGCGGTCACCGCATTCATGACCAAACGTATCATTCACTTTCTTGAAATGATCAATATCGATGAAAACCAAGACCAGCTGCAATTTTTCTTCAGCCAATTTTTTCAGTTTTTCATCCAATGTCCGGTCAAATTTTCGCCGGTTGGGCAATTTGGTCAGCTGATCAAAATCAGCTTCATTTCTGGCTTGCTCAAGCTCATTCTGCAGCGTGGCCAGCTTTTTATTGGTCTCAGAAATTCGTTCTCGATTTTCACGTGTCGACTCTACCATCAACTTTGAAAGACTGAGCAGCTTTTTTATAGCAGCATCGATATCGGCAGGTTTGGCTCGGATATTATCAGCCTGCTCCATCAGGTTTTCTTCACACTCGGTGGTCTTCTTGTTTCCATCCTCGATAATTTTCGTAGTGGTTCGGATATGCTCGATGGCTTCCAACACTATTTTATCGATTTGAGCACCAACATCAGGGCTCAGATATTTGTCGAACAATTCACTGGCCGAGGCATTGTCAAGCCGACCGGCCGAGGAAAGCCCCATAATCTCGCTCTTCAGCATGCTATTGCCACCACAAATAAAGGCCCAAGCCAATTCAAGGTTGCGAGACGAAAGCAACAATCCATGCTGCCGGATGAAACCAGCTATAGCATAAAGAGGTGACCTTTGGCCGTCCTCTTCAGTGCAAACTGGGCATGTTTCGTCATTGCCATTTTCACGAAAATAGCTGTCCAATATATTCTTAATATCGATTTTCACGTCATGCTCTCAATTTGGGTTGTGGCATTCGGTTGTAAGCGTCGAGCGCCGCAACTTTGTAAGCCTCTGCTAATGTAGGAAAATTAAATACGGTGTCGGACAAATAATCGATGCCGCCATTGAGATTGAGAACGGCTTGACCAATGTGAATCAATTCTGTTGCCCCCTCGCCAACAATATGTACGCCCAGCAGCTTTCGATCATTGAGATCAAAAATGCATTTCAATAGGCCTTTGCAATTGCCCAAAATATGCCCGCGCGATGTTTCTTGGAAACGCGCCAATCCAATTTCAACCTGTAATCCCTTGGCTCTCGCGTCCTCTTCCGACAAACCGATGCTGGCGATTTCGGGAATCGAATAAATTCCCAGCGGAAAGCTATGCTCTGAACTGTGAATAGGGTGATTAAAAGCGTGGCAGGCTGCTAGTCGCCCTTGCTCCATCGAGGTTGATGCAAGCGACGGGAAGCCGATAATATCCCCGGCAGCATAGACATGAGGTTGGGTTGTTTGCAGTGTTTTTGGATCGACTGTTAACCGCCCTCTATTGTCCGGGAACACGCCGATCTTGTCGAGGCCAAGCCCGTCCACAGCGCCGACGCGACCCGCTGTAAAAAGCAGCATATCTGCCCGTAATTGACGCCCGTCGTCTAGCTGGACTTGCGGATGATCTTCTTTATCCAGCGTAATCTTGTCAACGGAACGCCCCAGACGCAGACTGATGCCTCGTTCTGAAAGTTGATGGCTGAAGTTGGAAACAATATCTCGATCAATAAATTCCAATATATTTTCGCGCGCTTCGACAACGGTAACCGGGATCTCAAGGGTTGAAAATATGGTGGCATATTCCAGACCAATGACACCGCCACCAATAATGATGATGGATTTTGGCATCGGCATATTTGCCGCGATGCAATCACTGTCGAGAATAGTTGTCCCGTTAAACGGTATTTGTTTTGGTCTATATGGTTTGGTGCCGACAGCGATAAGGAATTTTTCAGCTGTGACGCTGTAACTTATCTTCTTACCTTGAACTGTTTGTGAGACAGCCAGTTTGTTCGGACTAGCGAATTTTGCTTTGCCTTTCAGCGTCGTGATATTGTTGCGAGATAGTTGGCTGTCGATCACTTCAACTTCGTCACCCAGCGTTGTGGAAAGGCGTGAGGATATAGAATCCCGCGTCGCATCCGCACCGTCACGCTGCCGTCCGGACTTGAAATACTGATCACGCCACCCGGTAACGGATAGGACGGACTCCCTGATTGTTTTTGATGGGAGGGTCCCTGTATGAACCGAAACACCGCCTATTTTCTTTTGATCATCGACAATAGCAACGGCTTTACCCAGTTTCGATGCCTGGATCGCTGCTCTGCGGCCAGCTGGACCGCCTCCGATTATAACAAAGTCATAGTCAAAATCTGACATATCAACCCCTTTCATCCATGGTTAACGGTGAGGGACAAGAAAATTAACGGTCAGACCAAGATATGTTTTGCATGATAGGTTGCGACGCTAGAACTGACTTATCGAGGGATAAATTTCCCTCAAAATTCATGCTTCAGTTTGGGACATTACGTAAAAAGTTATCTTCTAGATCAAGGCGTGGGCAATTTTTGTTGAAAATGTAACTGGTTGGAACTAGTGCCCTAAATTCGCGTGTCGAATTGTAACTATCTTATCCTAGCTTACGAATTCACAATATTAATTTGGTTTATGCCAGTTTTTTGCTCATCGAAAGGCAATGTCGATAATAATGAAAACGGACAAGGTCGACATGCAAGATTTGATCGAGAATCTGGAAGATATTCTATCTAAACTCGACGGTAGCGGTCATGCGATTGCGGCCATTAAAATCGAAGAGGCCATCAATGCCTTGCAGCGGCTAAATGACGAGCGCAAAAACCCCAGCGGTTCTGTATGATTGAACGAGTAGCAATGGCTATGCCGATGCATGGAAACTCAAGCTCCTCTTATCTCTTCAGCTACTGACTTTCATATATGATTAAGACGCAATTTTTGATCATCCGGCGGGCCTCAAAATCACATTCATGCATACTAATGTCGGGTAAATTAAGGCTGTTGGAGCCCTTCGTGTTTGCAAAATTGTCGGAACGTAATTCAACGCCCTTTTGAATTTGTGCCCGAGCGACAACTGTGGCTTTAGAGGCTTGGTCACCGGCAGTGCCCGATTCGGCCTTTGTGGGAAAAGATAGGCTACCGAGCAATATGATGAAAAAGGCGATCAGCCATTTCGATACAAGTTGAGAGCCGACTAAGCGGGCTCTTTGTGTCATGTTGCACCCTCTGATAGTGAAATATCAGAACGAGTAACGTGTGAATGTCCGAGAAGTTAATATCTGTGCTGGCTGTTCTTTGTGTCAGCGATTATTTTATTCCCGCATGGAATTCAAATAGTCCGTACATTCGGTTTGAGCATCTTGCGTCAACCGTACAAAATCCGGTCCGCGATTTTCGCAAATCTCAATATAACCTTGGTCGAGAAATACAGTAAGCCAGCGAGATGCTATGGAAGTAGAAACTGATAGCCCCTCGTAAAGATCACCTTTCTTCACACAATCATGCTGTTCCGTTTCGATATATAATGCCAGCAACAATTCCCAAGCCGGATCGCCAAAGATGACATTATTGGCGAAAAACAAGCCTCTTTTTCGTTGTCTGTCGAGTAGCTTTCTGGCGCTCTCGACAGTATTGGCCAATAGCTGGTCCGTCATAACAATTTCATCTTTCGAAAACTTGACCATTTGCTGCCACCTATGACGATATGGTCGTGCAATTTTATTTCCAGTTCGCGGCAAAGGGTCTTAATCAGCATCGTAAACTTTACGTCCGACTGACTGGGCTGCACATTACCCCCAGGATGGTTATGAACCAGAATGATTGCGCTGGCATTCAACTCCAGAGCTCTTTTCAATATGCTTCGTGGTTGTACAAGCACCTTGCTAGGTGAACCATTTCCAAAGATCTGATCGCTAATCAAATGGTTTACATTATCCAGAAACAACACGCGCATAGTCTCAGTGGCAAGCGAGCCCATGCTGGCCTGCAAATATCTGATCAACTTTTCGTCTGTTGCCGATATCAGCTTTTTCGGCAGCTCATTTTGCAACTGCGCCATGAAGAGCTTTTCTGTCGCCATCAAAAGATTGATCACGGCGTCCTGCGACCCTAATACACGCCGTAACGCCTCTTCTGATTCCGACAGAATTCGTCCAATCGATCCAAACTCCTTTAACAGCGCTTCCGATAGCGTCGTAGCCTGATCAGGGGCTACTGACGCTATCAGCTGCGCCAGGACGGATCCATCCCGTTGGTTTTCAGCCTGCGCTGATGACAATATGTCCCCACCGCGAGAATTATCAGCAAGGGATAGGAAGAGGCGACTTGCATGATGTAATATGCCTGCGGGTGTATCGACACGTCCATCAGCTTTGCCAAATGTCCTACCAAGGCTATTGTTTGTAGCGAGACTACGCATAATGGCCAAAACCTTCTCGCTCGCATCGCAACTGCAAAAAACGCAAACCAGATCGCGAAATACGAACCGGTGACTGCACGCTTAGGTACTTCGCCAAGCAGGATCGGTGCCGTGTGTCGTCAATCTGCGCTGGTGGTAATAAGTTCCTAGCGCCATCGTTATTAGCAGAAGATAGGAGGAAGCGACTTGCATGATGAGATATGCCTGCGGGTGTATCGACACATCCATCAGCTTTACCACGTGCGCAACCAGCGAGATAGTTTGCAGCGACGTTACGCATAACGGCCAAAATCTTCTGGCACGAAGCGCCACTGTGAGCACACCAACCCAAACGAACAAATCGATGATAAAATGCCCAGGATCCATTTCCGTATATTCGACTGGCGTGAAGGTGTGAACCATGGGGTCCAACAAAACGCCGGCCAAGAGGATGGACGCAATAGACCGCTCCGGCGCTCCTCCCCGGTACAACGCGTAAAATATAGTTGTACAGAGGAGAAGAAAGAATATTGCTGTTCGCATTGCATAAGAGGAACATGCCGAAGCATCATAGTCAACACCTTGCTAACTCAGGCGACTATCGAGAGACGATTGTCATCTTTATCCGCTGCTTGAGCTGCTGGCGGGCAGTCTTCATGCATATCACCCCAAGCATATTCCTTGCCGACTTTTTTAAGTTCGCCATGGACACGCAATATGTCACTGCTGGCATCGACAAGCGCCATTTGCGCCTTAGCAAGCCGTAAAATCGCGGCCTGGCCGGTAGAAGCAGGCACGCCTGTAGAAAGTCGTGCATTCACGAGTGTAGACATCAAGTTAGATACAGAGACAAGCGCCTGATCAATGCTATATTCGCTGTGCGGCATATCTTGGCCGATTTGATCTGTAGCTTTTTTGATTTCGTAAGACATAAGATTCCCTTTCCGCGAAACGCGAATTCCAAAAAATTAAATTTAAGGTAGGCCTGCCTTGGCTTGGTTAGCCCAGTAGACCTGAAAGAGACTGAGAGACGGCTAGACCGATCAAAACAATTGCCAAGATGCCGACGGTCATGCCGACAATGATAGCTAGTCTTTGAACGGTACCCAGATCACCACTCGGTTCCTTCAGGGCTTGCAGCCAAAGATCAGAATCATGCGTCGAGTTGAAGTCGTATGGTACGGCTGCTTCTTCTAACATGAACGATTGTGGTTGTTCGCCCTGACTTGCTTTTGCGCTGGAATCGGGTTGATTGGGAAGATAGGCCGGATCATATATGATCCGATCATAGTCTCCAGCGGCGCGGGCAAAGACAATTGCGGCCTCATCACGTGACGCTACATCCAGTGTCCGCCGCGCGCTATCAAGACGTTGGTCCACGGCTGGCTTGGATATGTCCAATATCCGGGCAATCTCTTTTGATGATTTTCTGAGTACTACCAGATGCAGGCATTCGCGCTGCTTCGCAGTTAATTTTGCGACCCGCGCTGACTCTAATTCAAACTGGTCCAAACTGTATTCCCCAAAATACCTTATTAATATAGCTTCCCTATCGGTTATAAGCAACCGGCCATCGGACTAAACCTGATTTCGACCGATGAGCGATCATATACCCCCAACATGCGATCTTCTTACTCTTTCATCCATATAGTCTTTATTCGGTCGTTTTTCCATTATCACTATTGCACATAAACTTGGCATTTTTTGGCTTATTGATAGATTTAATCTATTCTAGAATAGAATTTTACACATTGTGACAGATTACGTTCATAATAGACTGCTTAATCACAAGCACAGATCAGGTCCGGAACGCAATATGTCCACCTGATCGATCTGGTTACCAGAGATAATGGAGCAATAAATGAAAGACGGTAACGAGAATAGCGCGTTCACCAACAATGCTCTAGAAACGGATAAAATTGTTACCTCGCTGCAGGATTTGCTCTTAGAACTTGATAAACAGGACCTATCCGTACCAGCCATTAAAGTAGCAGAAGCGATCGACTGTCTGGAGCAGCCTTAAAAATCTAATCCGCCTACAAAATAGCGCTCAGTATCGGGTGGAAAATATCATCGAATTGATATTCTCCCTGAATATAGAAAAATCATCAGATAAAAATTAATTCGGCTGTTAATCACTGCGAAGCAGAGCCGTATATATTTTCGGGCAGTGCGAACTGCCTTATACCGGCTAAACCCCGCGCTAATCATCCCCACAATGAAGCGGACAGTTTAGTAGGAATCTGAAAGGGGCGATTTCTGTCTGCTGGTCCTTACTGGATCGCCCCTTTCTTAGATTTCAATCTCATTGCCATAATGATCACTGTCCAGTGATTTTGCGAAACAGCAAAATATTCTGTCGACGAAAAACATCCTCACACAATAGTGTTCGGCTTCCTAATCTGCCAAGCCGTCCCAGGCTTCTTTGATTTTTGAAAAGAAACCGCTGCTATTTGGACTTTCGTCACCCGTCTCGGTCTCTTGAAATTCACGTAGTAATTCTTTTTGCCGGGAGGATAATTTTGTGGGCGTTTCAACCTCTATTTGAACAACCATGTCGCCGTTGCCTCTTCCTCGCAGGACAGGCATGCCGGCGCCGCGTTGGCGGATTTGTTTGCCGGATTGAATACCTGCAGGGATACGGATTTCATGTTTGGTCCCATCAAGACCGGGAATCACAATTTCTCCTCCCAGCGCTGCCACCGAAAAGCTAATCGGCGCGCGGGTAAATAGAGTCGTGCCTTCGCGCTCGAAAAGATCGTGGCGCGCTAGGTGGATGAAAATATAGAGGTCACCGGCAGGGGCGCCCCGTGCACCCGCTTCGCCTTTGCCAGATAGCCGGATGCGCGTGCCACTATCCACACCGGCCGGTATCTCAACTTCCAACGCCTGTGGTCTATCGACCCGGCCTTCACCGAGACAGACATGGCAAGGACTCTCGATCACTTCGCCGCGACCCTGACAGCTGGCACAGGTGCGCTCGACGACGAAAAAGCCTTGTTGCGCACGAACCTTGCCGTGACCATTACACATGTTGCAGGTTTTTACGCCTGTACCAGGCTCTGCACCGGATCCATCACATTCATCGCAGCCCACCGATACATCAATTTCGATTTCGGTTTGCTTGCCATGAAAAGCATCTTCCAGTGAGATTTCCATATCGTAGCGCAAATCTGCACCACGCGCTGGGCCGCGTTGTTGCTGTTGACCGCCAAAGCCGCCGCCAGCTGCGCCGCCGCCAAAGATCGTTTCGAAAATATCGCCAATATCGTTGAACGCCGCACCGCCAAAACCGCCCCCGCCAGCATTATTGCCACCACCGTTGGTGAAAGCCGCATGGCCATATTGATCATAAGCAGCCCGCTTCTGAGGATCTTTCAGCACATCATAGGCTTCGCTGATCGACTTGAATTTGGCTTCCGCAGCAGCGTCACCAGGGTTTTTATCAGGATGGTATTTCATCGCCAGTTTGCGATAGGATGATTTCAGCGTCGCGCCGTCGCAGCCGCGATCAACCTGAAGCTGTTCATAATAGTCTATTTCGGTTGCCATTACTCTGCTTCCCCCGAAGCTTTACATATACTCAAAAGCTGTGCCCCCGCGCAGGCGGGGGCCTCCTCAACCAATGGCGCTTGCCAGAGGAGATTCCCGCCTGCGCGGGAATACACCATATGTCGCATTACTCGGCCGCTTTTTCTTTTTTATCAGAATCAGCGTCGTCGCTATCGTCCACTTCGGAAAACTCGGCATCTACAACATCATCATCTGCCTTGGCTGCTGCGTCGGCTGCCGCTGCATCTGCAGCATCACCGCCAGCAGCTTGCTCGGCTTCGTAGATTTTCTGACCCATTTGCATGGAAACCTGCGCCAGTGCTTCTGACTTGGTCTTCATCGCTTCCGGATCACCACTTTCGATGGCTTCTTTGGTTTCCTTGACGGCTTCTTCGATCTGACCTTTCAAATCGGCATCAATCTTGTCGCCATGTTCGGACAATTGCTTCTCGGTCGTGTGGACAAGGCTTTCGGCATTGTTTTTGGCTTCCGCCTCTTCACGCCGCTTTTTGTCTTCTTCCGCAAATTTTTCAGCATCCTCGACCATCTGATCGATATCAGTATCGCTCAGACCACCAGAAGCCTGGATCTTGATCTGCTGTTCTTTGCCAGTGCCTTTATCCTTGGCGGAAACGTTCACGATACCATTGGCATCAATATCAAACGTCACATCAATTTGCGGCACACCGCGCGGCGCTGGCGGAATACCAACCAGATCGAAATTGCCGAGCATCTTGTTGTCGGCAGCCATTTCACGCTCGCCTTGGAATACGCGAATGGTCACGGCTTGCTGATTATCATCAGCGGTTGAATAGACCTGCGACTTTTTCGTCGGGATCGTCGTATTGCGGTCGATCATACGGGTGAAAACACCGCCAAGGGTTTCGATGCCCAATGACAATGGCGTCACGTCGAGCAAAAGAACATCTTTGACATCGCCTTGCAAAACGCCGGCTTGGATAGCAGCACCCATGGCAACCACTTCATCAGGGTTTACACCAGTATGAGGTTCTTTGCCGAAAAATTCCTGCACGGTTTCACGAACTTTGGGCATACGGGTCATGCCGCCGACCATCACAACATCATCAATCTCTGATGCACTGATACCAGCGTCCTTCAATGCCTTTTTACAAGGATCAAGCGTCCGTTTGATCAAGTCACCGACCAGTTTTTCAAGGTCGGAGCGGGTTATCGATTTTACCAGATGCTTGGGACCGTTTTGGTCAGCCGTAATAAATGGCAGATTGACCTCTGTGGTCTGAGCCGAAGACAATTCAATCTTCGCCTTTTCTGCGGCTTCTTTCAAACGTTGCAGCGCCAGCTTGTCCTGGGTCAGGTCAATGCTTTCGGTTTTTTTAAAATCTTCCGCCAGAAATTCAACGACCTTGGCATCAAAATCTTCACCGCCAAGAAACGTATCACCATTAGTGGACTTTACTTCAAAAACGCCATCACCAATTTCAAGGATCGAGATATCAAACGTACCGCCACCAAGGTCATAGACCGCGATGGTTTTGCCGTCATTTTTCTCAAGACCGTAAGCCAAAGCCGCAGCCGTTGGCTCGTTAATAATACGGAGCACTTCCAGACCGGCAATTTTACCAGCATCCTTCGTTGCTTGACGCTGGGCATCATTAAAATAAGCAGGAACCGTGATAACGGCCTGTGTAACGGTCTCACCAAGATAGCCCTCGGCAGTTTCTTTCATTTTCTGAAGCGTGAAAGCCGAAATCTGCGCGGGAGAATAATCTTCACCGCCAGCCTTTACCCATGCATCGCCATTGGAACCTTTGACAATTTCATAAGGGACGAGCTTCATATCTTTCTTCGTCATCGGATCATCAAAGCGACGACCGATGAGACGTTTCACCGCGAAAATCGTACTTTCCGGATTGGTGACCGCCTGGCGCTTGGCCGGTTGGCCGATCAGCCGCTCGCCGTCTTTGGCAAAGGCCACAACCGACGGTGTCGTCCGCGCGCCTTCTGCATTTTCAATAACTTTCGGCTTGCCGCCGTCCATAACGGCAACACAGCTGTTGGTGGTGCCCAAATCAATACCGATAACTTTAGCCATTTTTCCCTCAATTCAATTTCAAGTATTTTCTATAATTAGCAAAATAACCGCCCGGCCCTTTTCAATTGGCACCGTTACGGCTTCGAATTGGGATATAGGTGGCATTTTCTTTGGCACAAGTCTTGGCACAGGCACCAGGAGGCTGTACATATTGAGAAACGATCTAACAGCCCCCAAATTCAGGAGTTTTCTGCGAGTCATGACGAAACATCTTTCGATTATTTTTGCAAGCCTTGCGGTTATTTTTCTTAGTGCCTGCGGCCAAGGTGATGTGCTTCGTGTTGATGAAGTTGTCGTCAATCTTTCGCCTGTCGATGGTAATCCTTCCTCCGGATATATGACGATCCATGGCGGTCCGGACGATGTATCGCTCGTCAGCGTAATCGCAGATGATGTGATGCGTATGGAAATGCACGAAACGGTCGAAAAAGATGGCATGGCACAGATGCAAACCTTGACCGAAGTTGCGGTCCCTGCTGGCGAAAAAGTTAAGTTTGAGCCTGGCGGCAAACATCTTATGATCTGGGGCGTCGGCAGCGGTTCTATCCAACGCGGCACTTTACGGATGATCTTCATTTTCTCCAACGACGACCGGATTCAGGTCGATGGCGTTATCAGACAAGTTGGCGGCGCTGCGGCTGAAACCGCTGACGAAGATGACACAACAGACGAAGATAGCGCATCATAGGTGATTGTGGATGCTGGAGGGAATTCGGGCCGCCCGCTTACCGAAGCGGAGATAAGGTTGTGCCGATCAGTGTTTGGTGATGCGATCAATTATCCAGAGGTTCGGATATTTAACCGAAAATGGTGGCCGTTCCATCCTCGGCGCGTCACTATGGCACCAGATGGGAATATGTGGTTCCACCCCAAAGGCGGTCTATTCCGAGACGATTATGGCAGTAGCGACTTAAACCTACAGGGATTGTTCATTCACGAAATGGTCCATATCTGGCAACACCAGAAAGGCGTATTTCTACCGCTCTCTCGCCATCCTTTTTGTCGTTATGATTACGAACTGGTTCCGGGCAAACCATTTGAGAAATATGGTATTGAGCAACAGGCTGAGATTGTTCGCCACGACTTCCTGCTTAAGCAAGGGGCGCGATTGAAAAACGGATTTCAAGCTGAACAGTTTGTTGGCCTAGTGCCGTTTTAGGGATTAATCGAACAGATCTTCCAAGAACGATTTGCGGCGCTTCTTTTTGTAGCGGCGATTATCATAGCTATCGCTGTAAATGGTACGGTCCGGTCGATAGGTTTGCTCTGCTCGCGGTATTTCGGCTGGCCGTGACCTTTCGATAATCTTGTCAATTTCGCCGCGATCAAGCCATACACCGCGGCATTGCGGGCAAAAGTCAATTTCCACCCCTTGCCTTTCACTAATCGTCAAGCTGACTTGGCAAATCGGGCATGGCATGGCTGGTGTCGCTTGAGGGGTGCGAGAGCCATCTGGGGAATGGGAAGTCATAGGATGTCCTGGTTAGCATTGAAGGGGACGATGATTGGCAAAGCATGCTGGGCGGTAGGCTTGAGTTTCCGGCGGGGACCGGGGAGTGAAACACGGTGCATACCGCCCAACAATCTGGCCTGTCAGGTTGTAACAGGTGCCAGTTCGCGCTTTGCAGCGGCGATCTTGTCCTTGATCTGCAGGCGGATGCGCTTCAACTGCTGCATTTCCTGCTGCCGGCCAGCGGCACGGCAATTGTCGATCAGGCGGTTCAACCGACGGTGGCGTCTCACAAGTTCGTTAACATAGTTTTTCATAACGGCCTCCTTTGGTTATATTGCGTGAACAATATTTGCCAAAGATCTCCCGATTGATCCAATCGAAACGATTGCCCATCTTTCATAGCTTTTTGCTATCAGAAATATTCGAACGAGCCACGGCGCTCCGACACCTTAACCGGGTTAAGGCAACAGCCCGATCCGCTGCCGCATCATCCAACGGGCCAGCATCAATATTGCGACAATACCCAAACCGCTGGCGAGGCCAGTCCAAACGCCAATACCTTCCCAGCCCTGCCAAAAAGCAAGGCCAGCGCCGACGCCAATACCAATAAACCAATAGCCCATTAAGGCGAACACCATGGGAACCGTGGTATCATGCAATCCGCGTAGCATCCCTGCCCCGACCACCTGTGCGCCATCGACGATCTGGAAAATTGCCGCAATCGCCAGAAAACTAACCGCGAGTGTAGCAACTTTTTCATTGCCCGGCGCGCTGGCATCGATGAAAATGGCAATCAGAAAATCGGGCGCGAGAACGAATACCAACGCCATCGCCGCCATGAAGGACGTGCCGAGTACGAAGCTGACCCACCCAGCCCGCGTAATGCCCGCATGATCTTTCCGACCATATTGGATTCCAACCCGTACGGTGGCCGCTTGCCCCAAGCCCATCGGCACCATGAACGTCAGCGATGCCAATTGCAGCGCAATCGCATGAGCCGCGACAGATTCAGCATTGATGAGTCCCATCAACAATGCGGCAATACCAAAGACCGAACCTTCGAGCCCCATGGTCACCGCGATCGGCAAACCCAATTTCCACAGCGCCCGATAACGTTGCCAGTCGGCACGCCAGAAGCGGCCGAATAGATGGTAGCGGCGAAAGCGTTTGTGGAGGATGACCACCAAAGCCATGCCGCCAAACATCAACATATTGGTCATCACGCTGCCAATACCAGCGCCGATGACGCCAAAAGCGGGAACACCGAATTTCCCGAAAATCAGGGCATAGTTGAACAGCGCGTTGGCCAGAACCGCGATCACACTGATAATGAGCGCCCAGACCGGTTGCTCCAAGGCGGAAATAAAGTTACGCAAAATGATAAAGCATAGAAACGGCAATATCGACCACATATAGGCCGAGATATAAAGCCCGGCATTGCGCGCCAGATCCGGTTGCTGTCCAAAGAAAACCAAAATGCTTTCCGTGTTCCACAGCAATATCCAAAACGGGACAATGACCGTCACAGCCGCCCAAATGGCCTGCCGAAAGGTTCGGCGTACATCGCGCACGCTATGTCCCATGCGGCCAATCTCGCTGGCCATCATTGGCGCGGACGCGGTCACCAGACCCATACAGAAAATCGCGCAGCTCATGGCGAGGTTGAAACCCAACGTCGCCGCAGCCAGTTCCCGCGCACCGAGCCAGCCGATCATCAGCACATCGGTGGCGCCAATAAGTGCCATCGTCAGGTTCGAAAGGATAAGCGGCCAGGCGAGTTTCAGCGTCACCGAAGCTTCGCGGCGCCACGGGTTTGGTGATGGGAAAGAGTGCGCTGCGCTAGCCATAAAAGCCCGTTAGCCGAGCTTGCCCTGCGGCGCTAGCGAAACTCTATCCAAAATATGGCTGCAAAACTGCGCGCTATCCATCGATATGGCCCAGCCTATATGCGCCAGTTTTCATTCGATACCACAGTCAAACACGTACAACCGAGGCCAACGCTGGCTTAGCAGTTCGTTAACCATAACTGTTTATACTTCGCGCGAGCGACAGCATAATTCAGGGATAAGAGCATGGCGGATCAGCGTAGGCGAATATTATTCTATTTGCCCGTGATCACGCCATGGTGGTTCGCCAATATCGCGGTCCATCTTATCCGAACAATCGCCCGAACCGAAGAGGTGCACGTGCTGGTACCGCCCTTGTGGTGTAATACCGGGCTTGGTGAAGAGCAACTCGACCTGATTGCGGATCTCGATCATGTCCGCTGGTATGTGCTGGACGGCCCCGATCACCCGCGATTGCGCACAGATGCCAGCGCCGAAGATGATCTGTTGGAGCTGGTTCGCGATATTGATCCCGATTTTGTCCTGTGCCGCAGCGCGGATATCATCACGCCCGCTCGGTTCCCTGGCACTATTCGCTATATGATGGAGGGTGCGGCGCCGCCTTTTCAAACGGGCAACAACTGGATCACTCTGGCACCATCGCTGTTCGATCACGGCCTGATCCCAACGTTATCTCCCGAAGATACTGCTATTCTAGATCAGCTCGCCGGATCATTATGGGCGCAAATGCTGTCACATACGCAATTGCCCAGCCGCAACGCATTTCTGGCCGCGACCAACTTGCCGGACGACAAGACAGTTATTGCCCTGCCACTCGAATATGAGCATGAAGAAAATTTCTTCGGCCAGCATCATCGCTATGACAGCAACGCTGCGATGATTGAGGCTTTGGCAGCCGCGCTGAATGACGATACTATTCTCGCTGTCACCAATCATCCGTTAAACGAGCTCTATGGCGACAACAGAGCCGTCAAGGCCGTCATATCAGAGCAAAAAGACCGGGTGGTGATGCTTAAAACGACGCAGGAAACAGGCCCGATAACCCTGGCGCTCAGCCAATATTGTGACGGCATGATCGTTGGCAATTCCAAGAGTTGGTCGGCATGCGCTGCCTTTGGCACGCCGCTGCTGCGCCTGTCGGATTTTGCCAGCGGTACATGGCTTCAGGCCTACGACAATTTATCCGAATTTCTCACAGATATTGCAGCTGGAAATTGCAAGCTGCCTGACCCTGTATCAGTGCGCCGCTGGTTCGCCTTTCATCTCAGCAATTGCGTTTTCGACCCGGCCGATCCGGCCCTAAATGCCGACGATATTATATCACGCATGACCCAGCCGGTTGATCCCGAACGCTGGCATCCCGCCGCTGCGCGATTTCGCGCGCAACCCTTGGCACATGTGGCGTGATAGCTCCCACCAGAAAGGCTTTTTATGTATGATCTCGCTGTAATAGTTCCGGTCCGCCGCGGCAGTTCCCGCATTGCAGAAAAATGCCTGCTCCCGTTTGGGGACCAGGAGACATTGATCGAATGGAAACTTGCGCAGCTAACTAAAGTCATCGACCCGCAGCGCATTTATCTGTCCAGCGAGGACGAGGCGTTTCTGGACTTAGCGGACCGTTTCGGCGTGTCCCGCCATCGCCGCGCGCGGCATTTGGCAATCGACCATATCGCGCCGTTTCGCGATGTCATTACCGGTATCGTCCGGGACATCCCGCATGCTCATATTGCCTGGTCCACGGTTGTTTGCCCGCTCATGGCCCCGCAGGAATATTGCGATGCGTTTCGCGCCTATCATGACAGTGTGATTTGCGGTGACGATGATTCCTTGCTGGGTGTCAACCTGATGAAGGAATATTTCTGGTCGCGCGATGGCGCGCTAAACTATGAGGCGACCCGCAATCACACGATCTCTCAAGACCTGCCGGATTGGTACAAAGTCACCAACAGCATTTATATGGCACCCCGCCAACAGATTTTGGCGCGCGAATATTTCGTCGGTGACAATCCGGTCCTTCAGCCGCTGTCCAAACTGGCTGGCGTTGATATCGACTATATTGAGGATTATCGGATCGCCCAGGCGCTTTATGCGGTCTATGCCGAGGACGGATTGGATGTGATTGACCCGGCAACCCGGCTGGACTGGACGCGCGATGATCCCGATATCGCCATGGCAGTATGACTGTTCTGCGGCAGCAAGATGACCGTCAGACAGTTCTGTAGCCGGAGGTCAAATCAGGCCTTCAGTCAGGGTAGCCGGGTTCACCGCGACAATCATCATCCAGCTCGCCGTCATCATTATAGCCATCACAGCGATCATCTTTGTCAATGAAATAGCCCGCTGCGGCTCCGGCCGCTGCACCAATGGCTGCACCTTTCAGGGCATCATCTGTATCACCGGTTACCGCACCGATAATCGCGCCAGTAGCTGCACCGGCGGCAGCGCCTTCGCCGGCATAGTTTCCGGCACAGGCCGACAGAGATAATGCCGACACAGCGGTTACGGAAAGAATAGAAAGTTTTTTTGCAAATAGTCGCATGACCAAACTCCTGAGATTGCCTGCCCCCAACCATCGGAATAAACCCGATGATCGCAGTCTGGTTGCTGAACGGGAGAGGTTTATCGGACGAACGGCACCCAAGTTGCGACAATCGCCGTAAGCCAGTGCAGGCAGGCGGTTACGCTTTCCTACATACCTCTTGCCATGATAGTAGGCTGACGTTCTTTCTCATCCTGAGTATTCATCATCAATTCGCTTCGAAGCATCGGGCCAGCCGGTGTGATTTGTGTGAACTTTGACATCGGATCGATGCGCAAAACCTGAATCTAGCTTCGGTGTGATTTGTGTGAACTTTGGAATATATCAATCAGCAGCAAGCGCATTTCACGTCCTGTGAACTGTGTGAACTTTGGGAAGATCATGTGATAGAAAGTGCCCCAATAGAACCTTGTACACATTGTAAACTTAACCTTTATTCATCCCCAACACATTACCACAAAAGTCGGTCCATCTAGGAACCGCAATCCGTCTGGCACATATCCGATTCTTCATCCTCCAGCTCAATCTGAATGGTAATATGATGAATAGCGAAACGCTTTTTCATGGCGGCTTCAACATCGGCAAGGAATCTTTTGCCGGGATGACCGCCGGGAATGACCAGATGCGCCGTCAACGCATTTTCGCTAGTGCTCATTGGCCAGATATGGAGATCATGAACCGTCTGTACCCCAGGCAGCTCGGAAAGCGCGTCGAGCACTTCTTCCGCATCAATGCCCCGCGGCACACCGGCCAATGACATCCGGACGGCCTCTGTCAACAAACCCCAGGTGCTCCAGAAGATGAGTGCCACAATGAACAGGCTGATCAGCGGATCGATCCAGTTCTGGCCGGTATAGAATATCGCAATACCGCCAATGACAACGCCGGCCGACACAGCAGCATCGGCCATCATATGCAAAAATGCGCCGCGGATGTTTATATCTTCCTTCTGGCCGCGCATGAACAGCATCGCGGTTCCGAAATTTATGACAATACCGATCGACGCGACAATAATGACCGTTTGCGACGCAACTGCCTGAGGCGCATTAAACCGCTCTATCGCTTCCCAGGCAATCGCCCCGCAGGCAACCAGCAGAAACAAGCCATTAAGCAATGCCGCCAAGATAGACGACCCGCCAAGACCATAGGTAAATTGCTTGCTGGGAGGTTTCTTGGCGAGTTCCGCACCGGCCCAGGCGACGGCCAATCCCAAGACATCAGACAGATTGTGCCCGGCATCAGCAAGCAGCGCCATCGAGCCGGAAAGGAGGCCATAGGTGACCTCGACGATGATGTAGATAGTGTTGAGGGCTATGCCGACAGCAAAGGCACGGCTGAAATTTGTTGGCATATGGCCGTGCGGGCCGTGGCGATCATGATGGCTGTGAGAGATATGCCCGTGATGATGATGGTGGCCGGACATCTACGCTCCGATAAATTACTCAATAGCTGCTTGCCATTAAATACACAGATTTATCAGAGCGGTCTATGATTATTATTCAATGTTTTCTGTATGTTATATCATTCACGTGAGATATGATTTCGCGATTAGTCTACAATCAGGCCGATGGCGAGGTAAATGATAATCGCAGAACCGAAGCCGAAGATTGTTGCGAGTACGAAAATGATCCGTAGAAGATTGGCATCCATACCGCTCCAATTTGCAAGACCGGAACATACGCCCATTAGCTTGCCATTGGCTTTGTCGAGTTTCAGTTTGTTTTTCACTGGGCTGTTTTTCCTTTTATTTGATGAAATGGGTTCGGGCCAACTGGTGGGTTTGTTTTTATCTGCCATCAGATCACCATTGAACCGGCGTTATTGATCGCTGGAGCGACACTGGCGCTGACGAAAATTGCGGCGGAGAAAAGAGCGGCGAAGCCAGCAAGGAATTTATTTTTTAGTTCGTAGGTCATGATATTTCCTTTCGAGGAATGGGAGAAAAATTAGATTACCAAAGAGCCGGCATTGTTGATTGCTGGTCCAACGCTGGCACCAATTAGAACACTGGCTGAGACGATGGCAGCGAAAGCGGCGGCGATATTATTTGATACATTGGTGAACATTTTGATTTCCTTTTCATTTAAAACTGGGCTTCGCAGTTATGTTAGCGAAGATAACTCATACTCTGCATAGGCCGTGCCAGTTTTATGATATCTTTGTTTTTCAATAGTTTAAGCAACTATTCCCGCGCATGTGAAATTGTGTAAAACCGTAAAATGGTAAATTACACCAACTTTTAGTATTTAACGAACGGAGAATGAACGGCAGTGCCTTGAATTGCGAATTTCCTTCTCATCATATCACTGCAAGGCTAGAGATGGCTGCCTGTCATGACGATCTCTCGGCTCACACTCCAAAATTTTCGGAACTATCCGCAACTGCGTCTGGAAACTGCACCGGGCTTCATCGTGCTCAGCGGCGACAATGGCGCGGGAAAGACCAATATATTGGAAGCCGTGTCGCTTTTATCGCCCGGTCGCGGGTTAAGACGCGCGCTGATCAAGGATATGGCCTATGAACAAAGCAGCGGCGATTTCGCGGTAGCGGCCGAGCTCGGCGACGTTCAATTGGGGACCGGGACCAGCGCGGAATATCCCGAACGGCGCAAGACACGGGTCAACGGCGCGGCTGTGCCGACTAATGATCTGGCGCAATGGCTGTCGATATTATGGCTGACCCCGGCGATGGACCGCTTGTTTATGGAAGGTGCATCGGGGCGTCGCAATTTCCTTGATCGGTTAGTAACGGCTCTTGAACCGGAACATGCCAGAAACTGCACGCGTTATGATGCCGCAAGGCGGGAACGCAACCGACTGCTGGCCGATGAATATATGCCGGACAGCGAATGGCTTGATGCTCTCGACGGGCAATTGGCTGGTTTCGGGAGCGCTGTCGCCGAGGCCCGCTTTCGCATTACCGAAGCGCTTAACAGCGCGCTGACGGTCACCGATGATGGTTTGTTTGCGGCGGCCAGGCTTCATCTTGATGATAAACAGTTGCGCAGTGAGATGGCTTTGCTGGAGGCACTCAAAGCGAGCCGTCAGGCGGATCGGGGCGCTGGTCGGACTTTGACGGGACCGCATCGGGCTGACCTGACCGTATTTCACGGAGCCAAAGCTCAGGCAGCGGAAAAATGCTCCACAGGCGAGCAAAAGGCGCTGCTATTTTCAATCATATTGGCCCATGCTGATCTGATTGCTGAACAGCGTGGAACCAGGCCCATGCTCTTGCTGGATGAAGTGGCCGCTCATCTGGACCCCGGGCGCCGCGCGGCCCTGTTCAACCAGCTAGAGGATAAAGGTGGGCAAGTCTGGCTTACCGGGACTGAACCTGGATTGTTTGATGATATCCCCGAAAACGCGCTTCATTTTCAGGTCGCTGGCGGAAACGTAACCAGGCGTTAACCATCAATCTTAGCCGTTGGTTCGTTCTTTTTCGCCAATCGTGTCGGTATGGGAATCGATCAACAGAACTACGCAACGCGATTTTTGACCCGATTGGGCAGTTCGATCGTACCGATCCTGCTGGCGTTGCAGGCCGTGCTGTTTCCAGTGTTTTCCTGAACGATCGGGGAATTACTGGACAGGGCGGGCGGCTAAAGGCAAATTGAGTTCAGCGCTGTCTGCGCCGGAGTCAACGTAAATGAATGATAATCCTGCAACCTGCCTCGTCATATTGGCCGGCGGCCAATCCCGCCGGATGGGCAAAGACAAAGCTGTGATCTCGCTTGACGGCAAGCGGATGATTGATCGGGCCATTGCGCGATATCAGTCGTCAGTCGGTCAAATATGGCTATCCGCAGCCAGCGACTTTGATACCGGTTTTGACATTATCACTGATGACCCAGACGCGCCGGGCGGGCCAGTTGGCGCGATTTACACTATAGCGGCTCATCTGCCGATACTTTGTCCGGAGGCCATCGGCTTTGTAACGATACCAGTGGACGCGCCGTTCGCGCCCGATAATTTGATCGCACGACTTAGTGCCGTATCTGGCTGTTCCGTTGCACAGGGACCGGAACGCTTGCATCCGGTGTTCGGCTATTGGCGTTGTGATATTGTCAACAGCGTAAGGGGAACCCATGAAGTCGGTGAGCAATCGCCTTCATTGCATTGGCTGGCACGGCAATGCGATGCTCAGTTGATTAGCTGGCCGGATGAAGAAGCATTCATGAATATCAACACCCCGGATGATCTCGCCAAGGCTGAAGCCCAACTATAAAAGCCGGCGCATGAGGGGGTGCACCGGCTCCTATCGTCGCCAAAGGCGAGAAATTTCCGTCTCGCTTATTTGAGGCGGCGCAATTCTTTCTTGGTCAATGTCGTCATCAACTTGCCGTCTGTGTTGGACAAAGTCTCTGCCTGCACGCGGCGCACTTTGCCTTTGTAGATAACCAACACGTCGCCGTTATCCGTAACACGGTTCACCTTGGCAACACTTGAGCCGCTGGCATCATAGAGGCGGTCATTACGCTGCACATCCGCTGCAAATGCAGCAGGAGCGGTCAGGGACAAGGCAGTGGCAGCAAGGATTATCGAAGCAAATTTGGTCATGTTAGTCTCCAGTTGGGTTCGGGGAGGTTGTTTAGCCACTATGCTTACATGAAGGTAAGTTGCAATGTGAAATGTTGCACCCGCGAGTTGCATTTTTGCAATTGACTTGCACTTTTCGCAAACTTTTGGTTCCCGTAATATTGTTGCGCGATACCCCTTTGTTATGCCATCCCATGCTAAATCATCATTGCCACGGGGAAATTTATGAAACGCTTCGGTATCCTGCTCGCTTTTGCAACGCTACCCGCTACTGCCTATGCGCAAGATGCGCAGGAGGCCGAAATCTTGGGACAAATTGAAGCACGCTATGATGAAACTGCCAGCGTCGCACGGCAAATCTGGGAATGGGCAGAGGTTGGCTATCAAGAGGAAAAGGCCAGTGAACTCTTACAACAAAATCTGCGCGCGCAAGGGTTCAAGATAACCGCTGGCGTCGCCGAAATTCCGACAGCCTTCGTTGCCGAATATGGCAAGGATGGACCAATTATCGCAATATTGGCCGAATATGACGCTTTACCCGGTATCAATCAGGATTCTGTCGCTACCCGCTCGCCTATAACGGGCAAGAACGCATCCCACGCGTGCGGTCACAATCTGTTCGCCGCGGGATCAGTGGAAGCGGCCATTGCTGTCAAAAAATGGCTGCGGGAAACCGGAACTCCAGGCCGCGTCCGGCTCTATGGCACGCCTGCTGAAGAGGGCGGCAGCGGCAAAGTCTATATGGTCCGCGCGGGCCTGTTTGATGATGTAGATTTCGCCTTGCATTGGCATGCCGATGATGAAAATTCGGCCGCTGCGCGGACAACGCTGGCCAATCGCTCAGCCAAGTTCCGCTTCCGCGGCGTGTCAGCCCATGCTGCTGGCGCGCCAGATAAAGCGCGGTCGGCGCTGGACGGCGTGGAGTCTTTCAACCTGATGGTCAACATGATGCGCGAACATGTCCCGCAGGACTCGCGTATTCATTATGTCATTACGGAAGGCGGCACGGCTCCTAACGTCGTGCCCGATTTCGCCGAAGTCTTTTATTATGTCCGCCATCCCGATCCCGATGGCGTCGATGCGATATGGAAGCGGGTCGAGGATGCAGCGCGCGGCGCGGCACTTGGCACGGGAACCAAAGTCGACTGGGAAGTCATTCACGGCAACAATCCACTGCTGGTCAATGAACCGCTCGCCAAGATGATGGATACCAAGCTGCGTCAGGTCGGCGGAATTACATACACGCCGGAAGAGCAAAAATTCGCCGAACGCATATATGCCAGCTTCGACGGTCCAAAACTGGCACTTGGTAGCGAGTCAGAAATCCAGCCCTATGATGTCTCCCTTGGCTATGGCTCAACTGACGTCGGAGATGTTTCTTACGCCACACCAACGGTCGGCCTGCGCACCGCAACATGGGTTCCGGGTACGTCGGCCCATAGCTGGCAGTCCTCAGCCGCCAGCGGCATGTCCATTGGCTTCAAAGGCACTCAGGCAGCTGCCAAAATGCTAACCCTTGCCGCCATCGAGCTTTACACCAACCCCGAACTGCGCGCCGAAGCCAAAGCGGAATTCGATAAGGCCCGCGGCCCGGATTATAAGTATAAATCCCTCCTTGGCGACCGCGATCCACCGCTTGATTATCGCAAATAGTCAGGAATCCTATTTTGTAAGGTTCAGTACGGACTGTTCGTTATCGCGTTCTGAGCCGACTCAACAGCATTCGGCTTCGTTGCGTTTGCTATTAGCTCCCGCGCTGTTTTTTTAGCTGCACCAGCATCCATTTCACCATTTGCTATCTTGGTGCCCATTTCCAATATGTCTGCACTAATCACAGTTCCCGTTTGCGCTTCCTCTTCAACCACGACGCCGTTGTTTGACGCAAAGGCTGTTTCCCACGACTTACGGACTTCGGCCCAATAGCCTTGGGTCTTTGTCCAATAATCTTCAGCTGCCTGCACATTATAGCCATCAAATTTCGTATAAGTGTTGAGAACATATTCCTGCACAATGGGCACCAACTTGCCGTCGACCATTCCCATTTTCGTATTGTCTTGAAAATGGATCCAGCCATTCGGCATCGGGCTGTGACGATTGATGGCATAATAGCGGTCGTAAACCGGATCCCTCACTGCGTCGCGCCTGGCAAGTGGCCGCCATGTCCAGTTGGAGCGCCAGCGCCGGACACCGCCTTGGGTTTCCCATTCACCCAGACCGGCATAGCGGGGACTATCATCCACTTGATAGACGGTTTGCGACCAGCGGCCATTGCGGCGTTTCTCGGATATCGGTTGATATTCCCAACTATTCCTGTCGGAATAAGCAAGGATTTTTTCGGGCTCATACTCCCAGTCTTGACGCCAATGTTTGACGATAAAATCACTGTCGCCAGTGTCGACGACCAATAGATGCTGGAGCACTATTTTTGTTCCGGTGTCTTCGACTATTTTCACGACTTCATGGCCGCCTGAAATTTTACGATCACGCGGCGTGTAATCGGAAACCCACGGGGTTGATTCCTGCATATCAAAGCGAACTTTAAAATTCCCTGCCATCGCCAATATGTCAGCCCGGTCGGCTTCAAAGGCGGTCTTTTCGACATCAGCAGGGCGATCTGGAATCGGAGGATGGGCCAGTGCTGGCGATGTGATAAGGGCTAGTGAAAATAAGGCGGTACCTAGCTTTGTGGTATATTTTATAGACATAAAGTTTCTCCCAAAATCTAGAATGACAAACTGATCGACACGCTGGCGTTCCGGCCAGGCTGTGTAAAGGCATCGAACGGAGGCTGTGTCGGTAAACCGGCGACGTTGAGCGGCGCGTTTTCTCGCAAGCCTCTGACATCACTCCACAAGGAATATTTCTTGTCAGTGATATTGAATATACCGGCACGGATCTTGACGTTGTCGGTAACCCGGTAAAATGCCGTGGCATCAATCATAGCAGATTCTTGCGGTCGGAAACAGGCGTCGGCACAGACGCCAATAGTCTCATTCGCTTCTTTGCGTGCATTATAGCTCACGATAAGCTCGCCGCCGAAGCCGCCGTCGGGATCGCGATAGCCAACGCCCAAAATCGCATTGAGCGGATCGATGGTCGAAAGAGATTGGTCTGGCTCGCCCGGCCGGCCAGTCTCACCATCTGCAAAAGCAATGGCAAAACGAGCGCGAAAGCCATTATCGGCCTCGTAACTGGCTTGGGCTTCAAACCCTTTTACCTTAACGTCGACGATGTTGACGAACTGAAAAACCGCCGGATCGCCGGGCCGGAATGATCCACCGACTTGTTCCTGACTGATGAAATCATCATAGTCCGCGTAGAAGCCGATCAGCCCAAGACTTATACCATCGGCCACATATCTTATGCCGGCTTCAAAGCTGGCACTCGTTTCCGGTGTGAGGTCAGGATTGGGCGCTGACGTGTAGCCAAAGGCGAGATTTTCGAAGAAATTATTGACCTGGCTCGGCGTTGGTGCGCGGAATCCCTGTGCGTAATTTCCGAACAGGCGCACATCACCCAATTTGACAACAGCGCCCATTTTTGGCGAGAATTTTGAGCCATTTTGACCGCTGGGCGTGAATGTCGGTAGCAAGGGATCGTTGCGGGTGGGGTTAAGGTCATAGAAATCAAAGCGGACGGCAGGATATAAAGTGACTATTCCCTCGCCAAATTCTATCGCGTCGCCGAGATAAAGTCCGCCTAAGGTAAAATCGGTAGATGGAAAAGCCCGGGAAGGAAAAACTTCTCCAAAGGGCGGTTCAACGCCGTCACGCAGGCCATCTTGCTCTGTCTTGCTAACGTCGCCGCCAAAGGTCAACGTGTGCTTAACCGCCCCGGTATTGAACGTGGAACGAAAGTCGGCAACCGCGCCATACACCGTATTGTTGAAGGTATTTAATCTTTCCCGGTCCGGGCGCGGCGTTGCGCCGGTTGGCGAGCGGTCTTCATCCGCAAATTGACTGTCTTTGCCATCCTGCCAATAGGCAGCAAGATGGGCATAGTCGATAATCCCACCGCTTTCTTCGCCTGCATCATAAGTATAATCGATCGACGCGCGGGCTCGTTCGGTCTCATCATTTGCGGTCAGGCTATCAACAATCCAGCTGGGCGTCGGCGGGATCGCAGGATTGGAAGGAGGGCCAAAGGATAGAAAAACCGGACCGCGCCCAGAAAGAATGTCGGAGAAGACCTCCCGCTCGAGATATTCGCCCGTCAATCGGACCTTATGATTGTCATTCTCCCAAACGAGCTTGCCCAAAAAGGCGTTCGACGCTCCATCTTGTGGATTTGGTGTTGATCTGTTTACCCCTTCGCCACCAACTGTGCCTTTGTTATCCAGCTCTTCGAAATCACGGCGCGAATAAGCCAACATAGCGGAGAAATTTCCGGTTTGGCCCGCCAAAGCAATGGTTTCGGAAAACTCCTGATCTGCGGAACTATAAAGTGCTCGTGCAAAGCCGCCGAAGCTATTTCCCTCGTTGATAAGATCGACCGGATCAGATGTAGTAAAACTAACCACTCCGGACAGGCCGTCGCTGCCATAAAGTGCCGACGCGGGACCGCGCAATATTTCCACCGACTTGATCAAACCAACATCAGTTGCGTTGCCACGCCCGACATTCTGTGCACCAAAACTAAATCCCTGCGGCGACCTGATGCCATCGACTTGAATGAGCACGCGGTTGCCGCCGATGCCGCGAATGTTGAAGTCTTCGTTCCCGGCGCGGCCCGTGGTTCCAAGCGCGGCGCCAAAGCGTGCCGGCGCACGGCGCACTGTAATGCCCGGTTCAAAGCGAATGATGTCACGGACATCTGTTGCCAATTCATCCGCGATCCGTTCTTGATCAATGACGGTCACGGTCGCTGGCGCATCTTCAATTGCTACAGGTGCACGCGTCGCGGTGACCGTGATGGTGTCATCTTCAAAAACGGAGCCAGCATCATCAGCAGCCATTGCCGCCTGAGAGAAACCAAATGCTAGAAAGCTGCAGGAAAGCACCATCGCTCTGCGCCGGAAGTTCAAATTCATTTAGATTCCCCTTTTTCTATTCGCATTAATGCTAATGCAAATGATTCTCATTTGTAATTAGAGCTCGGGATTGGAGTCTGTCAATCGAGTTTTTTATATTCGTTGAGACCGGCTCTGAAATATTCGCTTTCAGGGCAAAATCGACATCCCGTTATCATTTACTTCCCATTCAAACACACACGACTTGATGGCAGCAAAGAATTGAAAGTGAATTTGCAATTCCTGCCGCACGGCGCTTAGGTCATGTCAATTGGACTAGTGGCAATAACTGGTTATCAAGCCTTATGAAGCGCAAATATATCAATGTTCACATTGATCAAAAGTGCCTCTCTGGGGAAATGAGATAGAATGGCAGACACGAATCCGGGCGATTTAGACGTCCATCTATGGACTGCAAGATTTGCTGCACTATTGGCCAAAGCCGATGGGGTAAGCGCAAGCACGCTTTTTGCAAAACAAGCGGCCTGGCGCGATCTGCTGGCTTTTACATGGACGATCAAGACCTTTGAAGGACGCAATGCAATTGGCGATTTGCTGCGCACAAAGCTTACTAATATTGACCCGACGAACTGGGCAGTCGAGGCTGAACCGGATGCCGATGAAGGCTGGCTCAGTTTTGAAACCAGGTTCGTCCCCTGCAAAGGCTATGTCAGGCTCGAAAATGGTCAGGCTTTGACATTCTTCACGGCGCTTCAAGACCTACACGATCACGAAGAACCAAGCGGCAAGCGGCGTCCGTCCGGATTATATGATGATGACGGGGATAAGGAGGGGGGCACACGCAATTGGCGCGATCGTCAACGAAATGAGCAAGCATCTCTGGGACGGGACCGACAACCCTATGTCCTGATTGTCGGCGGCGGTCAGGGGGGATTGGCCCTGGGTGCGCGATTGAAGGTCAATAATGTGCCAAGCCTGATTGTGGATCGCCATGATCGCGCAGGCGACGCGTGGCGCACGCGCTATAAATCTCTGACGCTCCATGATCCGGTTTGGTATGATCACATGCCCTATATTCCGTTTCCCGATAGTTGGCCGATCTACACGCCAAAAGACAAGCTCGGCGATTTTCTGGAAGCCTATGCCAAGATCATGGACCTGAATATCTGGAATGGTACCGAATTTACCGCAGCGTCCTATGACGAGGAAAGCAAGCGTTGGAATGTGACAGTTGAACGGGACGGCGTGCCTCTGCAGCTACAGCCGACGCACATCGTCATGGCGGTTGGCAATGCCGGGTTTCCGCGCAAACCGGATTTTCCGGGCGCATCTGACTTTACCGGCGAGCAATATCATTCCAGCGAATATACCAGCGGCGAAGAATTTGCTGGCAAACGGGTCGTCGTCATTGGCGCCAATAATAGCGCGCATGATATCTGTGCAGATCTCGTCAACCACGGCATCCAACCGACCATGATCCAGCGCTCTTCAACGCTGGTACTGCGCGGATCCACCAACAGCAAGATGGCACGCCCGCTCTATTCCGAAGAAGCGGTTGAACAGGGATTGACGACAGACAGAGCGGATTTCCTCAATGCCTCCATGCCGATGCGAATGAGCGAGCAAGCGCAAAAGCAAATCTGGACACAGGTTGCGAAATCCGATGCTGACTTTTACGCATCGCTCACGAACGCTGGCTTCCAGTTGGATTTTGGCGAAGACGGCACTGGCCTGTTCATGAAATATCTCCGAACTGCATCGGGATATTATATCGACGTCGGCGCAGCAGCGATGGTGGCCGATGGCCGGATCGCGCTGAAATCCGGTGTTGAGGTCGAGCGACTCACAGATACGGCATTGGTGTTGAGCGACGGATCGGAATTAACCGCCGATGCGATCATTTACGCTACCGGCTTTGGATCAATGGAACAATGGGTCGAACGTCTAATATCACCAGAAGTTGCCAAGAAAATCGGCCCTTGCTGGGGATATGGCTCTGGCACAACGGGTGACCCGGGGCCCTGGGAGGGTGAAATTCGCAATATGTGGAAGCCGACGGCGCAAGAAGGTCTGTGGTTCCACGGCGGCAATTTACAACAGTCGAGATTTTACTCCCGCTATCTGGCGCTTCAATTAAACGCGCGGTTTAAAAATGTTGAGATTGCGATCTGAGGCCGTCCGCCAGTCAAACAACGGAACACCATCAAGCAGCTTTCAAAAAATCACTCATCGCACTTTCAAGCCTTTCCAGATTATTGGCCGCTTTCCACTCCAGCATCTGTGTTTCAATTTCGCGCGCCTGATCACCTAGTTCAGCCTCACCAAAAAACGCTGCTGTGCCGACAAATTTATGGAGAAAGTCTTTCGCTTCGTTAAGATCGGTCTTGGAATAGGCTTTCTCTTGGATCAGGCTTTCCAAGCAGTCGACAAGCTCGCTCTTGCGATCAAGATATTTTTGCTGAAGTCCGTTGCTCATCTGCATGCCGGCCGATTTTGACGCGCTGACATCCTTGTTCATTGCGGCAAGCTTATCCCCACTTTCAGGCTTGTTCTCTCCGTCGGGTTTGATCCACCGGTCCAACTCCTGTTTCAGCTTATCGATCATGATAGGCTTTGAAATGTGGGCTTGCATGCCAGCGGCAATGCAATTTTCTATATCTTCGGCATAAGCGTTTGCGGTAATCGCGAGTATCGGCATCTGCTCGGCTGTTATGCCTTTCTTCCGAATAATCTCGCAAGCTTCCAACCCGCCCATTATCGGCATTTGCATATCCATCAATACCAGATCAAACAGCTGACCCGAGGCTTGTGCCTCGTCGACTTTTTCCACAGCCTCCACCCCATTTACCGCCAAAATGGTCTCATATCCCATTTTGGTTGTCATGGCCGTTATCAGCACCTGATTGATATCATGATCCTCGACCAACAACAGGCGCTTTTGTGATTTTACGGGCGGTTGCGCGACTGGATTTGATCTATCCCGTGGGGAACTCTCATGTTGCTCATCATCGATTGTTGCGGAAAATTGCAATGTAAACGTCGTGCCGTGGCCTTCTTTACTCTCCACGGTTATTTTCCCGCCCATCACAGCCGCTAGTTGTTGGCTGATGGTCAAACCCAGCCCGCTGCCACCAAACTCCTCAGCTGTATCGGGGCGAGCCTGCTCGAAGGGATCAAAAATGGCCGCCAGCCGATCTTCTGATATTCCGATCCCACTATCTTGAACGGAGATATTGACCATAACGCTATCCACATCGTGAGGCGTGGCGAAGGCCTTTAACCTCACGGCACCCTCATGCGTAAATTTCAAGGAATTACCGAGCAGGTTCAACGCAATTTGCCGCACGAAACTGCAATCCCCAATAACATGGTCCGGAACTGATGGGTCAATCTCGAGATGCAGAGCCAGATTCTTCTGGTCAGCGGTGGGCGCCATCAAATCGCAGCAGCTGCGTAGAACGTTTCTCATATTCATTGGCTTGGATTGAGATCGGGCATTTCCCGCTTCAACCTTTGAGATATCAAGGATATTGTTTAACAAGCGCATCATCGCGTTGCCGGAATCGTGGATCATCTGCATCTGGACACGTTGTTCCTCGGTCAGCTCACTTTCCAACAAAAGCTGTGTGAAGCCCAATACACCATTCATTGGTGTCCTGATCTCATGGCTCATACTGGCAAGAAAACGGGTTTTTGAATGCGCTGCTTTTTCAGCATCGCGGCGCGCCGATACGAGGTTTTTTTCCATTGCCTTGCGTTGGCTGATGTCCCGGATATTTCCAATTGAACCGAGATAGGCACCGCTATCATCAGTGAGCCTGGAGAGGCTCAGCTCGACATCAAATACCGATCTATTTTTGTGCTGAAATTGCCATTCAAATTGACATTGTGTCTCCTCACCCGACCGGATGGGGCTTAGCTTTTCGCGCAACAAATCAATTTCGCCGTCCACAAGGACATTGGAAACATGCTGCCCGATACTTTCATCCACCGACCAGCCTGTCAGATTTTCCCACGCCGGGTTGAGGAACACCCATGCGCCTTCTTCGTTTGTTCGGAAAATCACTTCCTTCATATTTTGCAGCATAGAGTCGCTGAGATCCTTATACTCTCTTAGCTCACCACGCATTTTTGACTTGTCCGCAAGAACTATCGAAACGGGAATGCCCACGGCAAAACACGATAATAGAAATATTTGTAAGACAAATAATTTGGTCGAAAGAGAGATATCGAGGGCATAGAATGGGCCAAGCTTCAGTGCGGCGCATAATGCAACAATGATCGAAATCTGAATGATTGATAAGGCTGTGCCCCAGATACCCAAGCGAAATGCACTAAGCAAAACCATCGGCGCGACGAGAAAAAACGCGGGAAAAGACATTATCCCAAATAGAAAGCCGGTCAAAAGAAACGTGATTGTTTGAATTACAATCCACTCTTTCGTGTGGGATTGATGGCGTATGGTTGCTGGCGCATTGCCATCTGCCTTTAAGCGAATACTGTCGATGATCATCATCGTAGCTGGGCCCAACAGGAGCATACCCAAGCCGTCCGTAGCCGACCATTGTATCCAAAAAGAGAGAATGTTGCCGGTGCTGGCATCGGCCAAATATAATGCCGCAATCAAACCCGAGGCGGCTGGCGCCAAAAGGCCGCCAATGAGTGAAAATTTACCGAGATCAGAAAGGCTTTGCATGTTCGGTCTCGCAAGGCCGATTTTCCGCATTGCAAGCCAAATCACAATTATTTCAAACTGGTTTATCATTGAAAGCATGCTGGCATGCATGACAGTATCGCCGACCATCAAGCCAGCGGCTATATTTGCCAGAAACGCTGCTGGTAAAAAACCAATCGCCTTTCGCGCTTCACTTCTGAGAAGTACGGCGACCATCACGGCATTAGCAAGCCAAACAACAGCTACACTGTCATCACCCCGCGTGAGGGCCACACTGACCCACGCCAGACCGCCAAAAACAATGGCGACCATTAAAGTTGCGAACAGATTTCGCAGAAGGTCGTTACTTCGCAATTGCACTTTCATTCAAGCAGACCGATCCCTTGTCTTTTGAGCCTATTAGGTAACGGTCAAACGACGCCATGATTAATGGGTTCATCGTTTCAAAAAAGAGCAGCAGCGCTTTTGAAAGCGTCGACCTGGCAGCGCCATCTGATCCTGAAAGCCGATGCCGTTAATCGAAACGACCACAACCTTGGTCGAAATCACCTGAGCAAGTATCGTTTGTTACGATAATCCGTCCGTTCACGTTGCTTGAGGCATATTGGAGCCGGGAGGGTATCTACATGCGGAAGCCGAAGACTCGGTTGGATAATTGCGCTGGTGCAGGACAATGAGCCTCACCAACATTGCCCTGAAATATCCCGCTGCTATTGCGGCCGCGCTGGCTTTGATCGCGTTGATTGGTATCGTCTCGGCCTTCAGCACACCGATACAGCTTTTCCCCAATATCGACCGCCCCAGCCTGAGCGTACAGGCTGGTTGGCGGGCGGCTAGCCCCAAAGAAATCGAATCTGAAATCACCATCCCGATTGAGGATGAGCTGCGCGGACTGCCTGGCCTGACCAGCGTGCAATCTTGGTCCAACAACGGCAATGTCTGGCTCAATCTGGAATTTGCCCTTGGCACCAATATGGACAAGGCGTTTGCGCAAGTATCAAGCCGTGTCCAGCGTGTGCGCAACTGGCCGCTCGACGCCGATCGTCCTTCGGTTGGCGGGGCCAATGGCGATCAGGGCGAGTCTCTCATATATTTGTTTCTTCAGGCTTTGCCCGATAGCAATCTGGACTCAGAAGCGCTTGCGACCTTTGCCCGCGATACCATCGCTCCGGAGCTGGAGTCCGTCGAAGGCGTCCAAGGTGTTAGCGTCGAAGCACCGACTGGCGAACGGATATTGCGCATTCGCTTTGATCCATGGCGGCTTGCTCAGCTTAATCTGACCATCGAACAGCTGTCTGCTGCTGTTGGTCGGTTTCAGGATGTTGGTGGCGGCACGGTCGATGTCGGGCGGCGTGGTTATGCTCTGCGCTTTGAAGGGAATTTCTCGGCTGAGCAAATCGGTGACCTGACTGTTGCGCAACGCGGGTCGACCGTGATCCGGATGCGCGACGTCGCCGATATCAATGTCGGTCCCGACAAAGCCTTTGGCGTTACCTATCAAAACGGCAACCCGGCAATCGGCATGCGGGTCGTGCGCCAACCGGGCAGCAACACGCTCGATGCCATTGACGGGGTTCTCTCCACCATAGCCACGTTCAACGAGAATGAATTGAACAGCATGGGCGCCAGGATCGAGAAGAGCTTTGATCCGTCCGTCTTCATCAAACGCGCGCTGTCTTTTCTGAGCGGGAACCTGTTGCTCGGAACTTTGCTTGCCATCGGCCTGCTCTGGTTGTTCGTCCGGCGCTGGCGCGCGACATTCATCATCGCAGCCACGGTACCGATCTGTCTTTTGGCGACCCTTGCCGTGATCGGCATGACGGGCCGCACGATCAATGTGATCTCGCTCGCCGGTCTGGCTTTTGCAACCGGCATGGTGCTTGATGCCGCCATTGTCGTGATGGAAAATTTCGTTCGCTTGCGCAATCACGGGCGATCACCCGGAGCAGCCGCGATAGAAGCGGTATCGCAAGTTTGGCCCGCCCTGTTTGCGTCAACCGCCACCACCGTCGCCATCTTCATCCCGATCATGTTTATCGAGGACGTTGAGGGTCAACTGTTCGCTGACCTCGCTTTGACGATCGCCATTTCCGTTGTTGCCAGCCTGATTGTGGCGGTGACCCTATTGCCAGCGGCGGCGCGCCATTATGGCCAGATTGATATGGAGGATAACGAACGTCGCTGGGATGGCTATGCCGACCGCATATTTGCCCTCATTGACAGCAAGAAGAAACGGAAAATCTGGATTCCTTCGCTGATCCTTGCGCCATTGGTCATCTCTTATTTCCTATGGCCGCAAACCGATTATTTGCCCGATGTGAAGCGCGATGCGGTGGATGCTTGGGTCGGATTACCATCGGGCGCGACACTGGAATCGGCGCGAACCGAAATTGCCGAGGAAGTTGTCGAGCGCCTCGATCCCTATTTGAAGGGCGAGAAGCAGCCGGAGCTGCTCAACTATTATCTGTTCGTCAATCCATGGGGCATCAACACGGGGATCCGGATCAAGGATCAATCCCGCATTGATGAGATGACGGGCATTGTAAATAATGAAATATTGGCTGGCTTCCCGGATGTACAGGCTTTCGCCCAACAGGGCAGCCTGTTTGGCAATTTCGGCGGCAATGGGTCGATTGAGCTTTATCTGCAGTCGGAAAATGATGAAAATCTGAGAGAGGCCGCGCTGGTCGCAACCGATACCATTCAGGCGGCTCTGCCCGGTGGCATGGTGCGGCCCAATCCCGATCCCAATGTGGTTGTTCCGGAACTGCGGCTCACCCCGAATGATCGCCGCATCGCAGAACTGGGCATGACCCGCGATCAGGTGGGACGCGCGGTTCGTGCTTTGGGCGATGGTCTATATTTGGGAGAATATGTTTCCGATGGCGAACGGATGCGGGTCATCATGCGCGGCTCAGAAGCGGCTGATCCAGAAGCAATTGAAAGCGCGCCGCTTGTCACCCCAAATGCGGGTACAGTGCCGATGGGCGAAGTAGCGACTCTGCTGCGCGGGGTTGGGCCGACACAGATTAGTCATGTGGACGGGCGCAAGACGGTGACTCTCAATATCAGCCCGCCGCCGGGCATGGCCTTGGGTGAAGCGTTGGAGATCATCCAGTCGACGGCCGAACCTGCTATCCGGGATGCGCTGCAAGGCAGTGGCACATTGCGCTATGGCGGTGATGCCGATGCGTTGATCAAGGCGATAAAATCGCTGAGCACCAACTTCATTCTGGCCGCCGCTTTATTGTTCGTCATCATGGCTTCAGTATTCCGGTCCGCCCGCGATGCGGCGCTGGTCATCATCGCTCTCCCCCTCGCAACGGTTGGCGGCGTGATTGCGATCCAGATACTCAACCTGTTCAAGCCAACACCGCTTGATCTGCTGGGTATGATTGGCTTTGTTATCCTGCTCGGCATTGTGGTGAACAATGCGATCCTGCTGATGGCACAGGCCCGTGAGAGCGAACGCGAAGGCATGGACCGGTCAGAAGCCGCGCGCACCGCGCTGCGTTTGCGCCTGCGACCAATATTGATGACTACCGGCACGTCGGTCATGGGCATGCTCCCGCTGGCGCTGGTACCGGGCCCGGGTAGTGCGATTTACCGCGGTTTGGCCGTCATCATTGTCGGCGGCGTATTGGTCTCGACAATTTTCACCTTGGTATTGCTTCCTGCGCTGATCCAGCTGGGATCGGCGAAGAAAAGCAAACCAAGCGAACCAGACACGCCTGACAGACCAAAAACATCCCCCGAGCCCGAGCCAAGTTTTGGCGGCGGACTATTGCCGGAGCCTGCTGAATGAGTTTTGCCTTACCCGATATGATCCGAGACAATTTGCGCTGGATAGCGATTGGCGGCGCGTTGATAATCGTCGCGCTCGCTTATTTTCTATTCTTCGCGTCCGATGCGGCGGAAGGGCAGGGTGGACCGGGGCAAGGTGGCCCACCTCCGGCCATAGTCACGCTCGCGAAGATCGAGAAATTGGCGCTTACCCCTGATTTCACCGCCCCCGGAGACATTGTCGCCAACCGCGATTCTGTGGTCGCGGCAGAGGTTGCCGGACGCATAGAAACCACCCTGGACATCGGCGCGCGCGTCAATCGCGGCATGGTCATTGCCGTGATTGATGATCGATCCGCACGGCTGGCCAGAGACCAGGCGCGCGCCGAGGTTGCTCGCCTGCAATCGGATCTGACCTATCAGAACCGGCTGGTCGGAAGACTCCAGCAATTGCTCAAAGAAGAAGCGGAATCCGAAGCGTCTCTGGATGAGGCGATTTCCGCGCGGGACCAGACCCGGGCACGTTTGGCCGCTGCGACAGTCGCTTTGGAAACCGCGCAAGTGGATTTGGCGCGCACCCGCATCCGGGCGCCATTTGCCGGACAGATGGTAGAGCGCCGCATTGAAGTGGGCGAATATGCGACGCCAGGTCGTGAAATTGGTCGAATTGTCGGCAGAACGGGTTCTGAAGCCCGCGTTCGCGTGCCGATCGCCGTCGCCGGATCACTCTCGCCCGGGCAAGAGGTCACCATTCTCGCCAACGGAGAACGGCGGTCGTCTCGCGTGCGGACGGTTATTGAGACCGGTGATGAAGTCAGCCGCACGGTTGAAGTTCGCGCACCCATGGGTAGCCATAACCTGAAAATGGGCAGTGCGATTTCGATCACTGTGCCGACCGGGGTCGAGCGCGATGTCTTGACCGCGCCGCGGGATGCTTTGGTGCTGCGCGATAGCGGTATTTTCGTCTATGTGATCAATCCTAAAGACAAGACCGCCAAGCGCATCGATGTGCAGGTTGGCGAGCCTGCCGGTGACCGGGTCGCCATTTCCGGACAGATTGCTGCCGGTGATATGATCGTGGTGCGCGGCGGGGAACGGCTGCGCGATGGTCAAAATGTGACTTGGGACGATGGCAAGAAAGCCAAAGCCAAGCCAGCGGCGTCCGCAGGATGACCGGCATGAGTTTGCGCGCATTTCCGATAATATGTCTCATCGCTTTATCGGCCTGTTCCATCCGGGGCGGTCCCGACCTTGATAGGACCGCTATTCCGGCGGCTCCAGATGGCTGGGCATCGCGCCCCGACTTGCCGCTGACCAATGCTGATAGTTTGCAAGCCGGCACGATCAGCAATGGTTGGATAATGAAATTTGGTGACGCGGATTTGGAGAGCGCCGTTCAGGAAGCCTTTGCCAATAATCGAAATTTGCAATCGGTCTTGGCCCAGTTGCGCGCGTCGCGTGCCGCCATGCGTGTGGCCCGTGCCGATCTGTTTCCCACCATTGATCTATCGGGAACCGCGACCGATGCGGAAAATGCAGCGACCGTGTATGACGGCGCGCTCGAGGCCAGTTGGGAAGTCGATATCTGGGGCCGCAACCTTTCCCTCGCTCGCGCCGGCAATGCGGAAGCCAAAGCCGCTGCGGCGGATTTTGCCGCCGCCCGTCAAGCGTTGGCCGCTGCAGTAGCGCAAGCCTGGTATGATCGCAGCGCGGCGCGCATTTCTCTCGGTCTGGCAACCAGTGATCTGGAGCGCCGCAAGGACACGTTACGGATAACCAATGCGCGTTTTCGTGCCGGCCTAGCGTCTCGTCTGGATGTCCGGTTGGCGCAGGTGGCTGTGTCCAACAGCGAAGACCGATTGGAAACCGCCTTACGCACGGCCCGAAACGCCGCTCGTGCATTGGAGGTTCTGATCGGACGTTACCCATCCGGTGATGCTGCTGGCGCGGACGATCTGGTTATGCCGCAGCCACTACCCGATATTACGGCACCGGTGTCAGTTCTCGCTGGCCGACCAGATTTAATTGCCGCCGAAGCACGCGTCAATGCCGCTGGTCTGCGCGCAGTGGATGCCCGGCACGCGATGTTCCCGCAATTGACCCTGCGCTTTGAGGCTACGACCCGTAGCGGCAATTTCGGTGACCTGTTTGATCCCAGCACCTATATCAACGCCATATCTGCTGGCCTGCTACAGCCACTTTTCAGAGGTGGTGAATTGCTCGCAGAAGCCGACCGGCAAGGCGAACTCGCGAAGTCGGCACTGTTTGACTATGCGCAATCAACCTTGACGGCCTTTCAAGAAGTCGAAGACCGGCTTGATGCCGAGGCAACGCTTGAACGGCAAGTTGCCTCGACCGCCACAGCCGCCGAAGAAGCGCGCGCAGCGGTAGATTTGACCCGCAGCCGCTACATTAATGGCCGTTCTACGATCTTTAACCTCTTGGACGCGCAAACAACGGCCATCGCATCGGAAACGCGGGCCATCGAAACCCGCCGCGCCCAAATCGAAAATCGCATCAACCTTCACCTCGCCTTGGGTGATGAGCCTTTGCCCGCTGAAAGCTGATCGAGCGCGCGCTCTAAGACAGGCCCGCTGCCAAGCGCCTTCTTTACTCCCACCAATAGACCATCCGCCGCCGGTCGCCTGTCACAACTTCATTCATTGTCACCGGGTCATACATCCGCCCATTGACCATCACTCGGTGGATCTTATCGCTATTGCGGATATCTGCTGTCGGATCGGCGTCGAGCACGACCAGATCGGCCAGTTTACCTGCCTCAAGAGATCCAATCTCATCCGCCATACCCAAAGACTTGGCCGAATCAATCGTGCCCGCGCGCAGAGCCTGTAGCGGCGACATGCCGCCACGAACAAACGACCATAATTCCCAATGCGTCGCGATCCCCGCTTGTTGACCGTGAGCACCAATGGATACAAGCACACCCTTTTCGGCCAGCTTCTTGGCTTCGCGGGCGTTGTCGTCATCGACAAAGTCCTCTTCCGGCGCCTTCGTCCGGCGTACGTTGGCGGCGGCCAATTGTTTGGGCGGTGTGTGCGTCAACAACGGATGTTTGAAAACATCGGTCGCCTGCCGCCAATAGGGATCACCGGCAAGGCCGCCATAGCTGACCACTATGGTTGGCGTGTAGTTTGTCTGTGATTGCGCGAACATCTGGACAACGTCGTCATAGAAGATATCAAGCGGGATATTATGTTCGAGCGTTGAGTTACCATCAGCAATCAATGCCATGTCCATGCCATAAAGCGATCCGCCCTCCGCCACGACCAGCATGTCTTCCAACCGCGCGGCTTCGACAACCTGCTGCCGCTGTTCCCGGCGCGGCTGATTATAGTTTTTGACGCTACTGCCTCCCTGCGCCTTTAGTCGCCGGACATGGTCTAGCGCATCATCGAGATTGTTGATTTCCGCATAAACACGTGGCGCTTTGGCACCATAGACGATTTCGCCGGTGGAGAAGATGCGCGGTCCGATCAGCTTACCTGCCCGTTGCATTTCCGCCGCGACGAAAATTTCGCTGGCTCTGCTGGAAGGATCGTGAATGGTCGTGGTACCGAGCGCCAGATTCTGGATCAAGGACCAGTTTTGCTGGGGCACCAGCTCGTCCGTGCCCTGTGCACCGTGGGCATGAGCATCAACATAACCGGGGACAATGGTCTTGCCGGTCACGTCCACAACCGTCGCGCCCGCCGGCACGGAGGTATTTCCGCGCTGTCCAATCGAAATGATTTTATTGTCCCTGACGATGATCGTCCCGTCTTCGACGATCCCACCCATATCGTCGCCCATCGTGATCAACCGAGCGCCAACCAAGGCGATTGTGCCATTGGGTTTATCAGCGTCGATGGTTCGTTCCAGAGAGATACCGCTGGTCGGTGGGGTAAATTTTGGTGCGTCTTTGGCGGCTGGCGCGTTGGGGAACAACGCATTGGTTTTCGCAGTGAATACCTGCGGCCCGATGCTCCAGTGCAGCTGCTGCCCGTTTTGCGACCAGTGGATATAATCCGCGCCGCCCTTACTGACCCGCGTCACCGGCAGCGATTTGCTATCCGGCGCAACCGCCACCGCTTGCGTGCCCGGCAATAGCGGCATGACAAAGGCTTCGTAATTCTGGCGGAAGGCAACATAATGCCCGTCTGGCGAGACGATATAATCATTGGCCAGCTCGCCGGTCGCATGGGTGCGTTTCGCCTCACCATTAAGGTCGCTGCTCATCAATACGCGCTTATTTTCTTCCTGCGCCATCATAAACACCCGGTCGCTGCTCGCGCCATATTGCGGGCCAGCCGCGCCCTTGGCCACGCGTTCAGGCGTGCCGCCGGATGCGGCGACGCGATAGACGCCGTCCTCCACCGAATAATCTGGCGAGGTCAGATAGCCGCCGCCCTGCATTTCGAAAATGATCGTGCGGCCATCGGGGGAGAAATGCGGCCGGGCATAATGACCGGGGCGATTGGTCACCACGCGGGCCGAACCGCCCGATGCGTTGACCGTCTTGATCCGGCCAAGATTATTGTCCGTCCAGCTGACAAAAACTATCGAGCGGCCATCACGGGACCAGGACGGGAACAGTTCACGTTCACCATCACTATTGGTCAAGCGCCGTGCCGCGCCACCGCTCATTGGTTTGATGTAGAGTTGCCCAAGGCTCTCGAACACAACCTGTCGGCCATCAGGCGACACCTCGGCAAAGCGCGGCATCTTGGCGGTGAAGCTGTCGGGTGCCACAGCGATTTTCGGATGCGGAGCATTGGCAACGCCGCGCGTATCATTAATCGCAAAGGGAATGACCGATGCACCGGAGCCATCGGCGGCAACCTTGCGGATTTTGCCGCCAGCCCAGAACACCAGACTGTTGCTGTCCGGCGTCCAGTCCATATTGGGATAGACACCAGTGACCGCCCAGGTTTCCTGTACATCCTGATCGAGATCATCGTAGATTTTGCGTTCTATGCCGGTCGCCAAGTCTTTGACATAAAGCTTGGACTCGGTCCGTTCCCGCCGGACAAACGCAATGCTATTTCCATCGGGCGACGGTGTTGGCCGCACTGATCCACCGAGGCCCGATACGGCTGTGGAGATTTCACCGCTTTCCAGATCATATTCCTCAATATTGAACAGATCCGTGTTGGAATCCTGAGCATAGATAAACTGGCCGCCCGGCGTGATGTTGCGGGTATAGTAAAGTGACTTACCATCGGGCGCGTAAATTGGCTCGCCGAGTTCTTTCTGATGCTGCTCATTGGGTTTCTTGACTAGCACCACCCCTGCCCCGCCAGACACATGATAGACCCAGATTTCGCCCGTGCCGAGCGAACGGCCAGTGGTGAAGTGTTTCTTGGCAATGATGTAGCGGCCATCGGGGCTCCAGCTTGGCTGATAGAGCAGACGGAATTTCTCTTTGGTGACCTGCCGCTTGTCGCTGCCATCGCGGTTCATGATCCAGATATTGTCGCCGCCGCCGCGGTCCGAGGTAAAGGCGATCCGCTTGCCATCAGGGGAAAAACGCGGCTGGACTTCCCAAGCCAGTCCCTCGGCAATCCGGGTCGGTGTGCCGCCCGCCATCGGCATGGTGTATACATCCCCAAGCAGCGCAAAAGCGATACTGTTACCATCCGGGCTTACATCTACATCGATCCAGCTCCCCTCATCCGTGTTTATCGGTACTTGCTTGATCGTCGCGCCTTTGGGCGCGTTGACGTCCCATTTTTCCTCTTTCGCTTTGTCATCAGCAGGTTGGGCATAAGCCTGACCGGCAAAAGAAATGGCGGCAAGCGCGGTGATCAGGTGATATTTCATGCGGACTCCCAATAGCTTTATGACGGCTTTATTTTATGTCGTAGATAAACAACAAAATTAGGCTGATGAACAGGAGAAATTTGGCGGCGGGCACATAATCAGATTCGGCTATTTTCGTCCGCCATCGTTAGCATCGATAACGCATGGCGCTTGGCTACCGCTATATGGTCATGCCCATAACCACCGCCCAGAGCGCTGGCCACGGGAATATTCCTGCCTCGCACCTGCCGGATGACGTAGCGCTCTCTTGCAACCAGCCCTTCATCCGTTAGTCCCAAACGCCCCAATCGGTCATCGCGATGCGGATCTACGCCAGCTTGATAGAGAAGCAAATCAGGGCTAAAATCATCCAATATCATCGGGATATGGCTGGACAACAGTTCCAAATATCCAGCGTCATCGATCCCATCCTCCAAACCGATATCCAAGGTGGAGCGCGCTTTGCGCACTGGGAAGTTTTTTTCCGCATGGACGGAAACTGTCATGATATCGCTGCGCCCGGCGAGCAGCGAGGCAGTGCCATCGCCTTGATGCACGTCAAGATCGAGGATCAGAATACGGCCAACACCTCCCTCGGCAATCAGGCGGTTTGCGCTCACCGCCAAGTCGTTAAACACACAATAGCCCGCCCCGGTATCGGCGAGGGCGTGATGGCTACCCCCTGCGCTATTGGCGGCATAGCCGAATTCAAGCGCGAGCTTCGCCGCCAGCCATGTGCCGCCTGACGTAAAGCGCACACGCTGCGCAATTTCTGCCGATACGGGAAACCCAATGCGTCGTTCTTTTTCATAAGGCACCGTCGCGGACAGCACTTGATCGACATAATCCGGGTCGTGCACCGCCTCCAGCCAATGGCGCTCCATGGCGTGGGGAGCGTGGACCATATGCTTGTCCGAAAGCTCCTTCACCGCCTCCATAACCAGCCGATATTTATCGAAGGCGAAACTACCTCTCGTGGGCGGCGGGGCGACATAGTCGCTGTGGTGCACAATATGCAACATAGCAAGGGGATAGAACAGCTTGGGCAAAAAAGACACTGTCCCTTGCGCCGTATCAGGGACGTCCGCCGACAGCCGAAGACCCAAAATGACGCCTAGCTAAACAAAGGGTGTGCTGCCGCATAACAACGTGACAAAAGAGTGCATGGCCGGCCTAGAGACCACCGCAGCAAACAAATTATCGGCTTCCAGTCGTTATCCCAATTATGTGCTTGGCGTATTGTTTGTTGTGACGATGCTCAATTTCCTTGATCGGCAGATTATTTCGATTTTGGCGGAACCTGTAAAACGCGATTTGGGGCTCACCGACACGCAAATTGGTCTCATGACCGGGCTCTCATTTGCGATTTTCTACACCACGCTCGCCATCCCAGTCGCGGCGCTTGCGGACAAATGGAACCGCAGTCGGATCATTGCTATCGCCATTGCCATCTGGTCCGCGATGACGGTGCTCTGCGGGCTTGCCACCAATTTCGTACAACTCTTTCTTGCACGCGTTGGTGTCGGCGTTGGGGAAGCCGGGTCTGCACCTGCCTCTCATTCGCTAATTGCTGATCTGTTTCCGCCAGAACGCCGTGCTGGCGCGCTTGGCATATTGGGTATGTCCGTACCGATTGGCGCCTTTATCGCTTATGCCGGTGGCGGCTGGGTTGCCGAAAACTTCAGCTGGCGCGTGGCTTTCCTGATGGCTGGCTTGCCGGGTATCATCATCGCGCTGGTCATCTGGTTCACCGTTCCTGATCCGCGCGGCAATGTATCACTGGCTGCGGCCTTCAAGCCCGACCCCGATAAGGTGGGCCTTAAAGAAGCGCTCAAAGAGCTGTCTTCCAAACCCGCCTATTGGCATCTGGTTGCCGCCGGTGTGCTGGTGCAATTTGTCTCGTACGGACTTGCCAGTTTTTATGGCGGCCTGTTCGTTCGGGTGCATGAGATCGGCTATGGCGAACTGGGTTGGAAGCTCGGCGTCATGGTTGGCGTTTCTGGCGGCTTTGGCGCATGGGTAGGCGGGAAAGCCGGTGACTATTTTGGCAAGCTTCGCCCGACGCTGCCGCTTTTGGTTGCTGCACTGATCATGGTGCTTGCTGCCCCAGGTATGATCTGGGCAATCTATGGGCCAAGCGCCAATGTCGCCGTCATTTTGCTTGCCATCCCGACCTTTGCCGCGACTTTTTACTATGGCCCCAATTTCGCGGCGTTGCAGAAATTGGCGAGTGACGAGACCCGCGCCATGGCGGTGGCGATTTATCTGCTGATCGCGGGGATTATCGGTTTGGGAGTTGGTCCGGTCTTTGTCGGTATCCTGTCGGACACATTTGCCGGTGAACTTGGTGAAGCCGCAGCCTTGCAGCGAGCCCTTGCCATATTGGCGCTGTTCAATATCTGGGCCGGTTTTCATTTCTGGCGCGCTACGCGGTCCATGCCCGAGTGATCATCGCACAAAATCCTATATTTCCACTTTAACGGTTTCGCTCTTTCGATCTGCTGGTTAGGACGGAGGCATGATCGAAAATCTCTTACCGCTGCTGAAATCAACCTTTGGGTTCAATGCACTTCGCGGCGTGCAGGATCAGGTAATTACGCGCGTGATGGACCGGCAGAATACACTGACCGTGATGCCAACCGGCGCTGGCAAGTCTTTATGTTACCAACTCCCGGCGATTGCCAATGAAGGCACGGTAGTCGTGATCTCTCCATTAATCGCGTTGATGCACGATCAACTGCGGAGCGCCGAAGCGGTGGGCATCCGGGCGGCAACCTTGACCTCGGCTGATGACAATCGCGCCGAAACTATTGCCCGTCTGAAAGCAGGCGAGCTGGACCTGCTCTACGCGGCTCCAGAACGCGCCTCCGGTGAGCATTTCCGCAATCTGCTGGAACAGACCAGGATTTCACTGTTTGCGATTGATGAAGCGCATTGCGTATCGGAATGGGGACATGACTTCCGGCCTGATTACCGACTGCTGCGCCCCTTGCTAGATCATTTTAGCCACGTGCCGCGCCTCGCGCTAACAGCCACCGCAGATGCCCATACTCGCGATGATATCTTGGTCCAGCTCGGTATCGAACAAGACGGTTTGATTATTGCCGGTTTTGACCGCCCCAACATCCGTTACAGTATTTCGCCGCGCAAAGGCCTGACCCGGCAAGTCGCCGATCTCGTTGAGCGCATTCCAGGACCTGGCATTATCTACGCGACAACTCGCAACGCAACCGAGAAAATAGCGGATCAGATTGCTCGGACTGGCCGCAGCGCGCGCGCCTACCATGCTGGACTCCCGCCCGAAATCCGGCAACGTAATCAAGCAGATTTTGTCGCCTCGGAAGACATGGTGATGGTGGCGACCATTGCTTTCGGTATGGGAATCGACAAACCTGATGTGCGCTTTGTAGCGCATGCCGGTCTACCCAAATCCATTGAGGCCTATTATCAAGAAACCGGCCGCGCAGGGCGTGATGGCGATCCCGCAGAAGCGCATATGTTCTGGGGCGCCGAAGATTTTGCCAAAGCGCGACAAAGGCTGACAGAAGTTGACGAGCAGCGGTTGAGCAGCGAACGGACGAGGTTGGCAGCCCTCGGCGGACTAGTCGAGGCAGCGGGATGCCGCCGGGCGATATTGCTGAAACATTTTGGCGAAGAGCCTCCCAAAAGCTGCGGCAATTGCGACAATTGTCTGAACGCACCAATTACCCGCAATGTCACAGAGCTTGCGCGCAAGTTTCTATCTGCCGTTTATCGCACTGGTCAGAGTTTCGGTGTCGGCCATCTCGAAGCTGTCCTGACCGGCAAGCAGGAAGATAAAGTTCTATCACGCGGGCATGACCGGTTATCGGTCTTTGACATTGTTGATGGCGAAGAAGCGCCGCTCATCAAACCAGTCTCGCGCTCGTTGTTGCTGCGCGATGCGCTGCGCAATACCGAGCATGGCGGGCTCATGTTCGGGCCAGAAGCGCGCGCGATATTGAAAGGCGAAGCGGAGGTTGCGATTGTCGAGCCGCCCAAACGTGAACGTAAGAAACGGCGCAGCGGTTCTTCTCCCAATCCGGTTGGCGACCCGCTGTTTGATGCCTTGCGGGCCAAGCGGATGGAGCTCGCCAAGGAACAAGGCGTGCCGCCCTATGTAATTTTCCACGACAGCGTATTACGTGACATGACGGGCTTCAAACCGCGCAGCCTGTCTGCGCTAGCGGAGCTCCCCGGAATTGGCGCAGCGAAGCTTGAAAAATATGGCGACCCGTTTCTGACCGTGATTCAGCAGGTTACCGAAGCGCAGGAGGAAAGCGTGTGAAGAAGCTTGCTGTTATGGCCAGCGCCATATGCCTCTCAGTAGGAATATCAGTTTCGGACGCGGCTCCGCTTGCGAAATCGCCGAACGCAGACGACCATTTCCCGCCGCTGCCATGGACAGATTTCTATGGCACTGAGCATTCGGCTGCCATTCCTGATGCTGTGCGCTCCTACATGATTGCAAAGCAAGTCTGTCACTATTTCAGCACGCTCTACTCAAACCGGTTCGGCGAGGCCGAATATCGCTATATTGAGGCCAACATCAAAGCCAACTGCACTGGTCTGGAATCGCGCGAGAAACAGCTGCAGGTAAAATTTGCCGACAATCCGATTGCCATGTCTGCTATAAGGCGACAGATTGCCGCATTGGGAAAACCGCAACCATGAAAATCCGCCACTTAGTAATCCTGCTTGCAGTGACAGCATGCAGCACCGAGCAGAAAGCCTCGGACGACGGGGTCAGCCCTGCGGCCGAGCTATTAGCCGAAAAGGAAGCCTCCACCATGTTCCGCTCCATCAACGAGAAAGTCAGCGTATCTCCACAGATCACACTAGAGGACATCGCGGCCGCGAAAGCGGAAGGCGTGACTCTGATTGTCAATAACCGCCCCGATGGTGAGGAACCCAGCGCACCACAAAGCGCCGATATCGAAGCGGCGGCCAAGGCCGCCGGCATTGACTATGTTAGCATCCCGATCACCCATAGCGGCTTTTCCGCACCGCAGGTCGACGCCATGATCGCGGCTCTGGCTGGCGCCAAGGGCAAGACGCTGGCTTATTGCCGCTCTGGCACACGCTCGACCCTGCTATGGTCACTGGCACAAGCCAAGAAAGGCGTATCTCCTGACGAGATCGCGCGCCTCGCCGGTAATGCCGGGTATGATATCACGCCCGTGCGCGCGATGGTGGAGGCTTTGGCAGGTGAAAGCTGATAGACGCTAGACAGCAACTTACATTCATGTAAATACCGTGGGCATGGAGAGCTTTCCGTCCCCTACCCTTTGGGCGATTCCCTTTTTCGTGGCAACTGTCGCGGGTGAGTGGCTATGGAGCCGAAAGAACCGGCATATCCGCTATGAGACCAAAGACGCGATGACTTCACTGCTGCTCGGCACGGGCAGTCTGGTGGCCGGTGTCTTGACAGGTGGCATGGTGCTCGCACTGTCGCTTTGGGTTTACGAATATCGCCTGTTCGACTTCGCAATCGGTTGGCCGCATGCGTTGTGGCTGATCCCACTGGCTTTCATGCTCGACGATCTGGCTTATTACTGGTTCCATCGCACAGCGCACCGGGTTCGCTGGTTCTGGGCCGCGCATGTCATTCATCACAGCAGCCAACATTACAATCTGACCACTGCGCTGCGGCAAACCTGGACCGGCTTTTTTGCCCTCAGCTTCATCTTCCGCATGCCGCTATTCTTCCTCGGCTTTCCGCCCGCTTTGATTTTCTTCCTCGCGGGGGTGAATCTGGTCTATCAATATTGGATCCATACCGAAGCGATTGATCGGATGCCGCGCTGGTTTGAAGCGGTAATGAATACACCGTCCCACCACCGCGTCCATCATGCGACCAACCCGCGTTATCTCGACCGCAACTATGCCGGGGTCTTCATCATCTGGGACAAGATGTTCGGGACGTTCGAGCCAGAGACTGCGGAAGAGAAAATTCAATATGGCATCATCAAAAATCTGAACAGCTATAATGTCCTTTGGGCCGCCTTTCACGAGTGGATCGGTATCTTTAAGGATTTATGGTCAGCGCCTTGGCGTTATAAACTGAATTATCTGATAAAACCGCCCGGGTGGAGCCATGATGGTTCCCGAGAAAGCAGCGAAACCATAAAGAAACGCTGGGCAAAGCAGGAGAGAGCAGCATGGCAGAATATGACATTATCGTCATCGGCGGCGGATCAGCAGGTAGCGCGGTTGCCGGACGGCTAAGCGAAGATGGCAAACGGTCCGTCTGCTTGATCGAAGCGGGCGGCAACAACAATAACTTCCTCGTCAAGACGCCGGGGATGATGCCATTTTTGTTGAAAAACGCAAATTGGCGGTTTGATACGGTGCCGCAAAAAGGGCTGAATGGCCGGATCGGCTATCAACCGCGCGGACGCGGGCTCGGCGGGTCCAGTGCGATCAATGCGATGGTCTATATTCGCGGCAATAAATGGGACTATGACAATTGGGCAGCTCTTGGCTGTGAAGGGTGGAGCTATGATGACGTCCTGCCCTATTTCAAGAAATCTGAAGGTAATGAGCGAGGCGGCGATGACTATCATGGCGGCGATGGCCCACTATCGGTCTCCGACCAGAAATGGCTGAACCCCGGCAGTGTTGCCTTTGTCGAAGCAGCGCGCAATTTGCAGATTCCAGTTCTGGATGACTTTAACGGCGCAGAGCAGGAAGGCATGGGCGTTTATCAAGTCACGCAGAAAGACGGCGAACGCTGGTCCGCCGCGCGCGCTTATGTCGAGCCGGGTCGCAAGCGGCAAAATCTGGATATCAAGACCAAGTCACTGGTTGAAAAGCTGATCGTCGATCAAGGCCGGGTTACCGGCGTGCAGATCAAACACGGCCTCAAGCGCGAAACGCTCTCCGCCAAGGGCGCTGTTGTGCTTTCCGCTGGGGCGTTTGGATCGCCGCATATCTTGCAATTGTCGGGCATCGGTCCGGCAGAGCATCTTACAGAAATGGGTCTGAAAGTTGCAGCCGACAAACGGGAAGTCGGCGCAAACCTGAAAGACCATATTGATTTTGTCTCGGGCTATCAGACGGAATCCAAAGAGCTGATCGGTGACTCGCTGCAAGGGACCGTGCGTATGGGCAAAGCGATGATTGAGCACCGTATGAAACGCACCGGCATAATGACCACCCCTTATGCCGAAGCAGGCGGCTTCTGGAGCTCTGACCCTGATGTGCCCGCACCGGATATCCAATATCATTTCGTACCCGCCATGCTGGAAGATCACGGCCGCGAAAAGGTCAAGGGCCATGGCTTTAGCTGTCACGCCTGCGTGCTGCGCCCGTACAGCAAGGGCACCGTGCGTTTGGGTTCCACCGATCCCAAATCAGCGCCCGCGATTGATCCCAATTTCCTCGATGATGACCGTGATATCGCAACCTTGCGTAAAGGTGTCAGGCATATGCAGCGGATTATGGAAGCGCCGCCGCTGACTGATTTCAAACCCACCAATCGGCATCCGATTGACATGAGCAACGATGACGCGCTCGATGCTCTAATTCGGGAGCGTGCTGATACCGTCTATCACCCTGTTGGCACCTGTCGCATGGGCAGTGATGATGATGCCGTGGTTGATAGCCGTCTGAAGTTTAAGGGTCTGGATGGGCTCTATATTGCTGATGCGTCAATCATGCCGGAGATAATCAGCGGAAATACCAATGCACCGAGCATCATGATTGGCGAACGGGCAGCAGACTTTATCAAGGCGGACTTGGTATAAAAGCCAAGATAGAAAAGCATAGCTAGGCCAATATGGTATAGCCCTCATCGCCCTGCCCACGGCACATTTGTTTCGACACGCGGGTTTCCTGACCGTCGATAATCGCGACATCGGTGATGCTGAGGCATTTGCGGCCATTAGGCTGCGTATTGAGCGCGGTGACCGTTGATGATCCCGATACACCGGCCCGGGTCGGGCTTTTCCACGTAGCGGTGGCACCAACCTCTTCTTTTTCGGTAACTTCTACCGTTGCTGCTACCGCCTCTTTCTGTTCTTCTTCAGTCAACTGACAAGCGATTTCACCAACCAGCACCGCTCCGGCGGCGCTGGAAATCAGCGTCCCGATTTTGCCCAGACCAGCAGCATTGCCAGCTACTCCGCCCAAAAGGCCGCCAAGCACACCGCCGCGCTTCTTGGCTTTTTTACATTTTTGCGGGCCTTTTGACTTTCTCGCGCTTTTAGTCTCGCCATTCTCGCTTTTTCCGGATGCGTCATCTTCTGCTACATATTCCGGCACCGGATAACCACCGCAGCCGGTATTGAAACAAAAGCGATCCTGCAGATAGGCACGATCCTTCTGATAGCGTTCCTCTAACGTCCGATAAACTGCCAGATTAGCGCCATCAGGATCAGAAGCGCCATGTTCTTGCATCATTGCCTTGTAAAAATCATCCCGGCTTTTTGCGGAATATTCCATTTTGCCGGCAACTTGACCGGTATAAATCGCCGATATCTCATTTTGGTGTTCAATCATGCGCTGACGAAACGGGGTCAGCACTTCGGCATAATAACCATCAAGCAATATCGTGCAGCGATTGGTATCTTCAGCCTTGTCAAACGGGGCCGCGATTTTCTGAAAATCTTCCCGGCAGTCGGGATAGCCATCCTGGCTGAGTACCGGCGTCGGCGGCAAAGCTGGCAAATCCGGTTCGGCTGTCACAGGAGCGACATAGGCGCGATCGGCCTCTGTTCCTTCTTGCTCTTGGGCGAATGCGGGCGATCCAATAGCAGCAAGCAGCAACGCTGTGATGAGCACATGAAACATGCGGGTTATTCTCGTCGTCATTAGATTGCCTCCCCCTGAAATTAGCTAGCTTTAAAAACATGTCACCGCAAGCTTAGCCAACCTGCATCAGCTACCTATCCATGATGAAGATATAATTTACGCCGCCTGTTTCAGTCTGTCTGTGAAATATCGCACTTCTTGTTACAAAATTCATATTAGCCTATGATACGACTGCAGCAGGCGGGAAGAATAAACATGAACAGATATTGTAAACCATTGATATTGCTGACAGCGATGCTGGCTGTTCAAGGAAACACTGCACCTGAAATAGACGCGGAAAACCCGACATGCCCCGCGAAACCGAATTGGACCAGCAACAAGAAAATGGAGCTCACACCAGTGGAGCGCGGCGGAACGAAAGTTCTTTTGGCGGAAGGTGTGGTGGATGTTGATCTGCCCGATCGGTTAAAAAAGACATTATCGGAGAACCCCGATATTACCGAAATCTGGCTACGCTCTCCCGGTGGTCATGCGCGCGCTGGCAACGAGGCCGGCCGCGTCATCCGGGAATTAGGCGGCTTGATGATCACTCGCATTCCCGCCGGATGGACCTGTTTCAGCGCCTGCAATTTTGTCTTCATGGGCGGCCGTGCGCGGATCATAGAAGCGGATGGCGACTTCATGGTCCACATGTTCACCATGACCGGCGATCGCAACGCGATTAATTACAGCATTGAGATGGGCACCGACTCGACAGTGGAACTCATTGGTGAGGTCGAGCAGGAAAGTGCGCTTCTTGCTACCGAAGATAACGACTTTCTGATCCGGATGGGTGTATCGCGCAAATTGTTGACCGACATTATGTACAAGCAGAAGGCGGTAAAAACGGAAGGATCAGACCAATCCACCCGCCGGTGCCTCACCAAAGCGGAAGCGCTTAAATATAACGTTGCAAATGTGGAGTAGTCGGGGCGCCCTCGGGCAACCTAACGACCAAGGAATACACATTTCTGTAATCTAAATAGCGCACTGATCTATCATGTTTAAAAAACTTCTCATTCTCGCTTTGTTGCTTTCACCAACGCCTGCTTTCGCATGGGGCGCCTATGCCCATCGCACAATTGCCGGGATCGCGGAGCAGAATATTGACCCGGTTACTAAAGCGCGGATGAATAGCTTGTTCCGGTCCGCTGCTTTGTTGGGAACCCCGCAATGCGATCTTAAAAATATCGGTGATGCCAGCGTCTGGCCTGATTGCATACGCCGGGACCGGTTGCGGTGGAATTACACCAGCCCCTGGCATTATCAGAATGTCGATATCTGCAAGCCCTTTGATCTGAAAAGCGCATGCCGCAACGGCAATTGCGTATCCGCTCAAATTGACCGTAATGCGGCGTTGCTCAAGGACAAGGCGCTGCCCGCCCACGTTCGGCTGGAAGCGTTAACCTTTCTGGTACATTTCGTAGGTGACATGCATATGCCGCTCCACAGCGGTGATCGCAGCGATCGCGGCGGCAACGATGTCAGCGCTGCTTATGGCGCTATCGAAGGCCGCATGAACCTGCATTGGTTGTGGGACGGCCCGCTGGCAGAACGGGCTATTACAGATGGACCAGAAATGGTGCGCGTCTATAGCGCAGAGGAAAAATCCGATAAATCATTCGGAACTACCGACTTTTGGGCCATGCAGGCTTGGCAAATTGCACGCGACTACAGTTACACGACGGTTGAGGACCAACCATCTTGTGGTCCGAAACTTACGCGCCGGGGCAAAGTGGACAATGATGAAATCCGGATGCTGATCCCGACCGCGCGACTCCAGATAGAACGATCTGGCCTGCGACTCGCAAGACTGCTCGAAGAATCTCTAAATTAACCAATTTTAACAGTTTCTTAAGGATATCTGTCAATATTTGGCGGTTTTCCGTAACTTTTTTTTAACTTTTTTTTCCGCAGAGATTCAAAGACTTGCGATCACATGTGCGGAAGGTCACGCCGAGATGGCGGAAAAATCCTATCTACATTTGCGTGAACCTTTATCTCTTCGTCGACGGAAAGAAACGGTTCACCGTCAATTCAGTAACGAACCTTAGTCTGCTGCGTAGTAAGTTTGGCAACAACCGAGAAGGAAGAACGATGTATTTGTCCCCAAGATCATTCGTCAACCGTCCTCAAGACGCTTTGGCCGAATCTACCGATTCACAACAGGCAGCTGTGCTGCAACGCGGATATCAACCGATGTATCATCTGGATATCGTCAATCGCTGTCCTGGATGCGGTAAATCCCATTGGCATGTTGGCCGGTTCAGCGCAGAATGCGCACATTGTGAAACGGCACTGCCGCTCGCAATTGTATCCAGCCAGCCCATGGAACCGCGCTTTACAGAAAGTTTCAGCAAAACGGCGATGGCAGCCTGATTGATTAGATCGGCGTTAATCTGACGACCCGACGACCCGGCTAAGCCACTGGCTGACAGGGGCCACATATAGTTGATGCGCTGTGGCACGGTTTTGATAAGCATAAGCAGCATATTTGTCAGGATATAGTGCCAAACCATGATCAGCCTGTTTTATCTCCAGCCATTCCGCTTGGGCATGTGAACGCCGGTTAATCATATCGACAATCATCCGATGCCCATGACGGGTTTCAAATTGTTCATATTCGCCAAATACGACCAATACGGGGACATCAAGAGACAACCAGGCTGCAAGAAAATTTTTCTCCGCAGCCTGCCAATGCCAGGCAAATGGTCGGCCATAATGATCGTCGGCATTTGTCCCGCGGATTTTCTGCCATATGCCCGCCAGTTCAGGATTGTCTGATACGACTTCATCCGGCGTTTTCTGACCGATTAAATAATGCTGAAGAAACGCTATTCGCTGGAGCATTTCAGGATGAATATTTTCCGGTTTCACAGCACCAGATCGTTCCACATATAAGCGTTCGAAGTTTATCATGCGTTCCAGATAGGTGACCGCGCCGCCACCTTGCACGACTACACCAGCGACATCATTATTTTGAGCAACCAGAGGAGCTGTCGTTGAGCCCAGACTTGACCCCAGAATAACCACCCGCTGCGGATTTACCCATGGATGCTGCTTGGCCTGGACTAAAGCCTCGCGATAGTGCCGCACCTCTGTATCATAATCGAGCTTATCACAGCCTGCCCCTTCGCTATCACCGGTTCCGGAGCGCTCGATGCGGATCATGACCATCCCGGACTGTTGCGCAAGCAACCGCAATTGGGTGTCGCGCTCGCCGGGAAAGACTATCGTGTCGCAAGAAACCCATTGGGTCACAAATATTACCGGCAATCGCTCACTGGTCCCTTCGGGGCGGGTAAGAATGCTGCGTAGGCGCAAGCCCTCTTGAGTGGTGATCGTCCCATATTCGGTTTCCAATCCCTTGGTCTGTTCCAACGGCCCGTCCGATGCTGTTTCCAGACCTCCTGTTACCCGGGTCTGGGCGTATATCGGATTCCCGTTTAAACCGGCCATCGCCATTGCGAGGACCAACCCTGTCAAAATTTGTCGCATAACCATCCTTTTCAGCCTCTTTCCTATGATGAGAGCAAACTGATAGAGGGGTGCAATGTTGCGCAGAAAGGGCAATGTGACGAAGGGACGAAATTTACGCCCTTGATATCGTTTACAGCAAAGCCGAACGGTAACGATTACCAGTCTTGAAGGTCAGGCCATTATTTAGAGTGACAATGTTGCCGGTTAAATCCTGAATATTTCGCCGCCGAACGAGAACGGATCGGTGGATCCGAACAAAATCATGCGCGGATAAGAGACTTTCCATCGCGGAGATCGACATCCGGTGCAATATCGGTTTCCCTGATCCGTGTAATTCAACATAATTGCCAGCGGCCATGACCCAATCAATCTGGTCGATAAGGAGGGGCAGCTCGTTTGAGGAAACCAGTTTTTTGGCCATGGCACGGTCCGATACGAAACGCTTCAATACCCATGACAGTGCTAGCATTCCCACGATAATCGCTGCACCCGGCAATCGTCTGGTCAGCTCAAACACCACATCACTGTCAAAAAATATGCTATCCAGATACGACATTCCGGCGGCGAAGATAACCACGATGCCCAATCGAACGGACCATGATCTGAGCCGCTTTGCAGCTTCAAAACATATCAACCATGGAACGATATTGAGCGCAGCCCAGATAATCCCATCGATCAGGGGTTCACCTCGCCCAGCAAGCGTGGTGTAAATCACGCAATATAAAGATGATACTAGCGTGAGAGCAAATGCCACGAGCAAAGCCTGGGCAGCAGTCAAGGGGCGAATGAAAATTCTGTCCAAACCGTCGCTCAACAAAGCCTCTGTCCCGTGTTTGTTTTCAATCCCTCTTTATTATCAGGATAACTGATAGCTGACTAGACATCACCAAATGCTTCGAGTGCCGCCCGGGCAATGGGCTCTCCCCATTCCTGCACAAAGTGGCCGCCACCTTCGATCATCATCGGTGCGGGGCAGCCGTTGATCAGCTTTTGTAATTTAAGCATGGCAGGTGGGCCAAGCACCGGGTCGGCATCGCCGATAGCCATGAAGCTGTCACCTTGCCATTCATCTTTCCAGAAAACGGCAGCTTGCGTGCTAACTTCTACCCCATCCATTTCGGGCGACACCGGGACAAGAGCGGGAAATTTGCGCGCGCCTGCCTGATAGGTAGCGTCTGGAAACGGCGCATCGTAAGCTGCAATTTCCTGCTCGGTGAGATGCGGCGTGCCACTGGCGATAATTTGACCGGTTTTGAACTCCGGCGTGTTGAGGGCAAATTCTTTCCATGCATTAAAGCCATCACCCGGCGTGCGGCCCAAACCAAGCCCTGTATTCATGACGATCAACCGTGACAGGCGTGCTTTGAAGGCATCGTCGACAGGTAGCGTCAAGCCAATCAACCCGCCCCAATCCTGCACAACTAGCGTAATATTCTTCAGGTCCAGTCGTTCGACTAATGCAAGAATATAGTTACGGTGAAAATCAAACGTGTAATCATCCAGCTCAGTCGGCTTGTCGGATCGGCCAAAGCCGAAAAAATCAGGTGCAACAACGCGCGCGCCGCTTTCGAGAAAAACCGGCATCATCCGGCGGTAAAGAAACGACCAACTCGGTTCTCCATGTAAGCATAAAAACGTACGGTCTGCATCTCTCGCACCTTCATCAATCCAAGCAGCGCGAAGCCCCTCATAGCCCGGCAAATCCTCTGCATAATGAACTGGGTAATCAAAATCAGGAATATCGGCGAAGCGTTCATCGGGCGTGCGGACGGCATTTATGGTCATGGCGTAGGGCTCCTCTTTTGGAATTCTGTTCTAGTTTTGATTCGAAACCTGTCAGCCGATAGCCAATCGGTCAAGGGCGCATATCCGCACCGAGGCATCGCAAAATGAAGCGCATCGGCGCGTCGAACGGCCAGGATAATCAAGGCTCATCAACCGCTTCGGACTGAAACGAACTGATACAAACTGATACGAATTGACCACATTGTCTCCACATTTCGGGCCAAGAAATTTTGGTGCGGGGCAAGCTAGTCCGGAGTCTTAATGCTTATATCGCAAAAAGCGAAGAACGTGTCACACCAGATTCGCCGGCGATTGCTAACCGCCGGCATGACACTTATTCTTGCTGCCTGCGGGCGTGATGGCAACGCAGAGTCTTCGCCAGTCAGCTTGCCGCCATCTAACCCCGTTCCAGCACCCATCCCAACTCCAACCCCTGCGCCAATGCGCGAATTTATTCCTGTCCCGGCTCTTTTGACTGGACGCCATGGATTGATTTTGAAAATGGCTGTTTCGCATTGATTGCACGGCGAGGAGAGCGAGCAACTGCGGAAGTTGGCATTAGGCTGGAACAAATATTGCAGCCGCTCATCATGGAAGTCATCGCCAAGCGCTGATCACAGATAATAGAGCGAGAGCCATATAATTGGCCGGAATTGTCATACCCAGCCAGCATATAATGGCTAAAATACAACAGTTTCAGACAGATTTTACATTATTTTAATTTTGCGACGAACGGTGGCGATCTGTCATTTTCCGTTCAGCTAAATTCGCGCATCGGGCACCTGTTCACAACGAACATAGTAATGTCTGTGGTCTGTTTTTCCGCAGATTTGTATGAATAGTAATATTGGAGTTAGTTATGAAATCCCCCCTAATACTCTCTCTCCTCGCTGGCAGTGTTATGCTTCCAGCGGCGGCACAAGCGCAGGAGCAATCTTCCTTTTCCGGTCCCCGGATCGAAATTCTTGGCGGCTATGATACCCTGCGCTCCGGCAGTGATGTCGACATCGACACCGACGATGACGGCATTTTCGAAGATAATGACCTTGATCAGTCGGTTGACGGCTTCGCTTATGGTGTAGCCGCTGGTTATGACTTCGACCTTGGATCGGTGGTCTTTGGCGTTGAAGCCGAATATATGGACTCAACCGGCAAGCAGGAAACCGACGAAGACATTGCCGCGCCATTTGGTTACCGGATCAATGTCAAACGGGACCTGTATCTTGGTGCCCGGATCGGTGCCAAAGTTGCTCCGCGTACTTTGATTTACGCCAAAGGTGGTTACACCAACACAAGCGTTGAATCGCGATTTCAGGACCGGATCGAAGATGATGGTTTCGAATTTGAATTTGACGATACACAGACGATTGATGGCTTCCGCGTCGGCGCTGGCATCGAACAACTGATCGGTCCAGGCTATGTCAAACTGGAATACCGCTATTCCAATTATAGCGGTCTGAAATTCGATGACGAGCTGTTCTCCGACAATAGTGAGATTGGCATCGACCTTGACCGGCATCAGGTCTTGGCCGGCGTTGGTGTTCGTTTCTAGTCACTGACGATAATGAAAAAAGAGGGCGCGCCAACCAATTGGTTAGCGCGCCCTTTTTATATTTATAGTGTAACAGTCTAGTCGTTGCCGACTGTTTCACCGCCCTCGGCACTGGCGCTTTCACCCGGTACTGGGAAACCGCGTTTCTTGAGGATATATTTAACCTCTGGGTCGCGGCCGCGGAATTTCCGGTAAGCCTCTTTGCGATCCGTTTCGTTGGCGGTAGAGAGAATGATCGAACGGAAACGCTCGGCGGTTTCCTCGTCCCAGACATCGCCCGCTTCTTCAAAAGCCGCCCACGTATCCGCGTCCATAGTCTCAGACCACAAATAGCTGTAATAGCCAGCCGAATAAGCATCGGATGAGAACAGGTGGTTAAACTGTGGCAAACGATGGCGCATCACAATCGTATCCGGCATGCCGATTTCCGCCAGTGTCTCGCGCTCAAACGCATCAGGATCGGTCACAGGCTCAGAGCGGTTATGCAGCTTCATATCAACGATTGCGGACGACAGATATTCCACCGTTGAAAAACCTTCATTGAAGGTTTTCGACTTGTTGATCTTATCGACCAAAGCTTGTGGCATCGGCTCGCCCGTTTCGGCGTGCTTGGCATAGTTGTCGAGCACATAGCGTGTCAGCAGCCAATTCTCGTTTACCTGGCTGGGATATTCAACAAAATCGCGCGGTGTGCCACCAAGGCCGGGATATTTAATATCATAGTTGAGATAATGCAGCGCGTGTCCAAACTCATGGAACAAGGTAGAGGCATCGTCCAGACTGATCAGCGTTGGTGATCCTTCGCCGCCTTTGACGAAATTGTTGTTGTTCGACGCCAACACGTACCGGTTATTACCGCCCAGTTCATATTGACTGCGATAGGTAGTCATCCAAGCGCCGGAGCGCTTACCGGCCCGGGCAAAATTGTCGAGATAAAACAGCCCGACCAGCCTGTCGCCGCGTTTAACTTCAAAGGTTCGGATATCGGAATGGAAAACCGGCACCGTTCCCGTATTTTCGGTAAAGGTCATGCCGTAAAGTTTATTCGCTGCGTCGAACATGGCTTCCACCATGTTGTCGAGTTTGAAATAAGGTTTGATCTCCGCTTCATCGAGATCATATTTCGCTTTGCGAACTTTCTCGGCATAGTAGCGATAATCCCACGGTTTGATCGTGATGCCAGCATTCTCAGCATCCGCAATTTCCTGCATATCCGCGACTTCTTCCTCGACGCGTGCAACCGCAGCAGGCCACACCTGCATCATCAATTCCATCGCCGTTTCAGGCTCTTTCGCCATCGTGTCGGCCATCCGGTAATGCGCATGAGTTTCAAACCCCAGCAGTTTCGCCCGATCAGCACGTAGCTTGAGGATTTTGGCGATGGTCATATTCGTGTCATTCGCATCACCATTATCTCCACGATTAATATAGGCGTTATAAACCTTCTCGCGCAGATCACGGCGGGTCGAGTTTTGCAAGAAGGGCTGCATGACCGAACGGGTATTCTTCAGTGCCCAGCCTTCTTTGCCCTGCTCTTTCGCAGCTTCAGCGATCGAAGCGATAAAGCTGTCGGGTAGACCAGCCAGTTCCGCCTCGTCGGTCAAGAAAATAAAGGTTTCTTCGTCTGCTAAAACTTTGTTCGAAAATTCGTTGAACGCCTTGGACAGTTCGGTGTTGAGTTCGATCAACTTTTGCTTGTCAGCGCCTTCGAGCAGTGCACCGTTGCGGACAAGCCCTTCATAGTCACGCTCAACCAGCCGCAGTTGCTGTGCATCAAGGCCAGCTGTCATCCGGCCATCATAAACGGCTTTATAACGTGCAAAAATCTTCGGATCCAGCGTCAGTTCATTGAAAAACGCGGAAATTTTCGGAAGCCATTCTCCCTGGATTTTGCGGACTTCGTCATTGGACAGATTGCTGGAATGCACACCCCATATCGCAAATAGTTCATTCGCTTTATTACCCGCAAGTTCTAGTGGGACGGTTGTATTTTCAAAGGTTGCTGGCTCTGGATTATCGCGCACGGTTTCAAATTCGGCTTTGATATCTTTCATCGTCTGCTCGAATGCCGCAGGGAAATCAGAGACTTTCACTTCATCCCATGGTGGTACGCCATCATAAGGACCGGTCCACTCCTGCAAGACACTGTTTTCAGATGCGTCAGAGGTTTTCTTCATGCCGCTATTTCCATTCGCGCTCATTTTGTTGAGTTCTGCTGTGGTCATCTTCTTTCCATGATCATCGGCCAACGCTGGGCTGCCGCCAAAGCCGAGTAAGGCTGCCGTGGATACGCCCAGAAAAAATTTGCGGCTGGAAACTGAAAGTCGCATTTATGTCTCTCCAATAAATAGCTGTTGTGGCCCCTGTTCAGGACACAAATCTCTACATTTTTTTACGCTTGATACCCCGATACAATAACAGTGTATCAAAGGCAAAAAGGTTGCGTTTGAAATCATGTTTTAGATAAACAGCGCTTAGCCGTCGATGAACGACACGGCTTTGGGGCGGCTCGCGCTATTTCTTTACAAATGCGTTGATCCGGTCCTGCATATCAGGTCCGGTGCCTTCATTCTCCATGACTTCCCATTGCAAACCAGCGTCCAGCGGGTTTGAATCCGTTGCCTCAAGCAAGCGTTTGTTCGCAGCATGCGAAAAGGCCGAATTCTCCAACATCCGCCGGGCCAGCGCCTCGGTTTCGGCTTCAAAATCAGCGACCGGAAAAACCTGTTCGGCCAGCCCAATTCGCAATGCTTCATCTGCCAGTATCGTTTCGCAAGTGAACATCAGTTTTTTGGCAGTGGCTATGCCAACCCGGCGCGGCAGCCGCTGGCTCATGCCCCAGATGGGAGTCAAAGCCCATTTTGCATGGGTATCACCAAATTTGGCATTGTCCGCTGCGACGATGAAGTCGGCAGCCAGCGCCACTTCCAGCGCGCCTGTATAGCAATGGCTGTGAACCGCTGCGATCACCGGCTTTGGCAGCTTTTCCATCATCCGCAAGGTTTCCGAATGCCAGCCACGCGAGGGCACCTCTTCCCCTTCGGAAATGTCATTCAGATCGTGGCCCGCGGAGAAGCATTTGCCCGCGCCTCGCAAAATGACACAACCGACTGTATCATCCCTGCGGATATCCGAGATATGCTGACGCAATTGTTTAAACAGACCGACGGTTAGGCTGTTCAGCTTGTCCGGCCGGTTTAATGTGAGAACCGCCAGCCCATCTTTATCGTCACGCAGCACCAAGTCTGTCACATCCATTCTCCATTACACTGAAACAGTCTTTGATCAACTATGCGCTATAGGGGATGAATTGACCAAAGAAAAAGCCCCGCCAGATCACTCTGGCAGGGCTTTTTGGTAATTTTGTTTTATTGGCGCTTAAGCGTAGCTTACTTTCACGTTCGCCTTACGCTGACGGCGCATTGCGCCCCCAATGGCTCCAAAGCCAAAGATCATGAACGCCCATGTTGCAGGCTCTGGAACAGCGCCAAATTGAACGTTGTCCAATGCGAAACCATCATCTGCTCCAGCAATTGTCTGAAATTCAATCGTCGTGAACGCCACGTCCGAAACTATTCCGAAGAACCCATCAACAGGAGCAACTTGCTCACCACCTGCAAAAAGCAAGGTTTTGTTTGGATTGCCATTATTTATTTCATTGAAGATGCCGGAAAATGACGAAATGCTGCTATCAAAGGTGAGGAAAATCGAACCCCCGTTTGAGATCCGGCCGGACAAATTTGGTGTTCCGTTTACGTCGAAGCTACCATTGGTTGGCGCCGGGCCAATAAGGTTTTGCGCCGGATTATTGCTATTGCCTGACAATGAAACGGTAAATGGTCCTGCATCAACAGGAGCAGCATTGAACTGCGCCGCCGTCGTGAAGCTATCAAATGTCTCGGTTGTTGTCACACCGGCCGCGGCATCGAAAGAGGCCTGATCCGTGTAGACAATGATCGCAGCGGATGCTGAAGTTGCCATGAAGCTTGCTGATATTGCTGCAGTTGCCAAAAGAAGTTTTTTCATGTTGCTTGCCCTGTATTAAAGTCTAGATCGGGGGAAAATTTGTTTCGAGGATTATTGATCCTAACGATTTGTTAACAGTTTTTACTTGGTTGAGCAATCAACTTTGTGCGTTACGGTGTCCTGTACTAATCTGGGACATATCAACCGGATAGAGCGGTTATTCCGGCCGCTCTGCCAGCAACGCCCGCACTAACGGCTGCAAATTCTCGTCATAGCGGGCAAGCATCACATGCTCCTCCGCCGTCTCAAAATGGCTGACCAGCTGTTTGCCGTTCCACCAATGAAGCGCGATGGCGGGCGGATCGGCCACGATCATGTTACGACCATCAGGATTTTCCGGGTCAATCGGTTCGAGATCAAAGGCGACTTGCGGAGCGGTTGAGGCACAGATGGACAGGCTTGTGCCCTCAAACGAGGTCGAAATATTGCGATGCAAATGGCCCGTGATCATGCCTTTGACTTGGTTATGTCCTTTAATCGTATCCGCCAGCGTCGATACCCACGGTTCACGCGGATCCGTATTCATCCAGGCAATGCCGGATTCCACAGGGGGGTGATGTAATATCAGCAATGTTGGCTTGTCCTGCTTTTCAGACAGCCGGTCGGCCAGCCATTTTGCCCTGACATCACAAAATGCACCGCCATGACGCCCCTCTTCAAGCGTATCAAGAAACAACAGACGTAGCGGACCATCATCAACCTCATATTGAACAAAACCACCAGCGGTCGGAACGTCAGGAAACTGCTTTTGGAACGGAGCGCGCAAATCATGATTTCCAAGACACATATAGACCGGAAACGGCAAGTCTGAAAAAGCGTCTTCGAGACGCATATAGCTATCCTGATCGCCGCGATCGACCAGATCGCCGGTGGCGAGTAACGCATCAGGGCGCGGCGTCATCTCGCATAACGCCTTAAGCGCCTGATCGAGGCGCTTGCGATTAAATTCCGACGGATTATCTGGATCGAAACCCAGATGAATATCCGTTACTTGCGCCAATAGCATGGGCGCTTCCCCTCTCTTGCATCGCCTTTAACGACTGGCAATCTTTTGCTTTCGAATTTTAACAGTCAGCTTATCAGAAGGCTTCCGTGCCTTATTGTCATTTGCCATATTATCTGGTTTTTTGCGTTTGTCCTTTTGCTGCTCTTTGATCAACCACGGCGCACCGTCGTCGGCATGATAGTCATGACACATCGCGCATGTCGATGGGACATCAGACGATTTCTGGAACTCGCCCCCATGACATTCGCGGCAGGTTTTAATGCCGGGCAACAACAAGTCGCTTGCATCGTTGGACTTGGTGGCTGCGTGACAGCTCGTGCAATCCTCATCATTATGCGCTTCGTGGCTGAACCAGCCCTTGTGCATATAGCGGTCGGTTTGGGTCACTGGTTTGATGCCATAGTCGACACGACCACGCGCCGTTGGCGGGGTAACGCCGTGGCAATCGAAACAGGCGCCGCCGCGTGAAAATACTTGCTGGATGGCGAGATTGGCGCGGCTCGGCCGGAATTGAACGGCGCGTGCATAGTCGCTGGCGACGCGGTTGTTATTCTGGGCACCAGGCCGACGGCGCTTCATACCGCCAAGATTAATCGGCCGCTGTGGACCGGTAGAACGATAATAGGCCCGCAGGTCCGCGCGAACCATGTCAGGCTCGCCGTGGCGCAACGTTCGCACCGTATTGCCGATTTCTTCGAAAGCGAGACTGTGGCACATCGCGCAATCTTCTTTCATGTCCACCGGTTCAAACCGAACGCCATTAGAATCCGGCGTATGACAATCTGCGCAGACGAGCGAATCACCAAAATCATATTTCGCCGACAGCCGCCGCCCCATTTGCGCGACACCGCCAGTTTTCGACATATGAACATCATGCGGGAATTTCAGACCATTATATTCGGTTGGCTTCTCATCCAATGAAACCCTTTTACGAGGCGGGTTTTTACCGCCGGGCTTGACCAGCAACGCAGGACGAAACTGCGGGTGTGAAATCCCGAAATCAGCTGCATTTTCAAGCTTCGTATCCGTCAAGCGCCCGTCCATTCCCTCGTGGCAATCCGCGCAGAATTTTTGCGCAGTGGGCTGCATAGCACCCTCGCCCTCATGCTCGGTGTGACATTCGACACACCTGCCGGGTGGCTTGTTAAAAGCGGAAGCAAAAGCCGCACCGACTTTTTCAAATCCTTCGGGCTCACCCATCGCGGTCAGCAGACGGTCTTTCTTGGCATGGTCGTGGGCGTCATCCTCATGACAATTCATGCAGGTCTTGTCCTGCACCGTGACAAAGGCATCGACATGGCAAGCCTGGCAATCGCCTTCCAGGCTGTGATGCGCTTCGCTCAACTCGCCCGACGACCACATTGTATCAGCATGGAACCCTTCGGGCCGTTCTTCGATGCCGCGATAGGTTGCCCAAGTGTATATCGGCCAGACCAGAAACGCGGCGAGCAGAAGCCCGATGAAACCCCATGCACTAATCCGTTTACCGGGTAACAATCCTTTGAGCGTGTAAAGCGCGCCCTCTTCCCGGTCTTCAGCGGAATCAGACAGAGCTTCCACCCGTTTGACAGTTAGAATGACGCCTTCGGCATCCTGGCTGACCGCTATCACATGGCCGCCAAAGCCAAGTTCTGCGCCTTTGGCGGGATCAATCGCCGCAGACATTTTTTCGCGGCCATCGACGGAAAATTTCTGGCCCGAAATACTCTCAATTTCTATCTGGCCGTCATCGAGCTGGCGAATGACCGCATGATCAGGATTAACGGCCAGATCCGGTAAGTGAATGGCATTTGCAGCGTTCCGTCCGATCCCGATTTGCGGGTCCGTAAACGGATTGGCGCGGATAATCTCGCGGCCATCGGCGGTGACGGCAATTTGGCGAACGATAAAGGTCATCAGTCTATCCCCCGCCTACCAGTAAAAGAAAACGCTGATGATATGCGCCGAGAGCGACGCGATCAGGGCGAAAGTCATGGGCACATGGACGAATAGCCAGACCTGCAGCAAGGCCTTCAATCGGAGATGGCGGCGCACGCGGGCGAGCGTAGCCTCTTTCTTTTCGAGCAACGCATCGACTTTATCGAGCGGATCATCACCCCCCATGCGCGGCTGATAAGCGCGTTCTCGCCGCAAATCAGCCTGCGCAGCGCGGGTAGCGCAATTGGGATATTTTCCGGAAACCCGTTTCAGGAAACCGCCGCCGAAAGGGTCCTGTTCCAGCGATTGCAGCACCAAAGCGGCATGTTCCGCCGATAGCGGTTGCGCCGCTTCATGCAATTGCCGGTCGAGCGAGCGCAGGCTTTCCAGCATCTGCGTCTCGGTCATCTCGTCGCGGTTGTTGGAGAGAGCCTGCGGGATGGTGGCATAGAAATATATGCCGAATATGCCGGAAATAATGACGATCATCATGAAGGCATAGGCGGCGGTGTGAATATTCCAGCCAAACTGAAAACCGGTATGCAAAGTGCCGATGACGATCAGGCTGAGACCGAGATAAATATGCGCCGAGGTCCAAGCTTTCAGCGACCATTTGCCCGCCGTCATGGCACGCTTACGGACACCGAGCATGGTGAGCCAGAGGATCAGCCCGGCACCAATCGTACCAAGCGTATAGCCATACCAGCTACCGCCATTATGGCGCGGGGAAACGTCGATAAAGAGATAACTGACGATCGATACCAGCATGATGAAGGAGGCAATTTTCAGCCATTTATAGCCAGCATGTTTTAAGAAGCCGTCATGCATTGCGACTTTCTTTTTGGTGACGCCGCCGGGAACTGGAACGGAGGCCATTATGAATGCCCTCCCATTCCCAGCGTCATCCCAGCGAAAGCTGGGATCTCCTCAAGTAGAGCGGTAACCTTGGCGAAATCCCAGCTTTCGCTGGGATGACGGTGCACGATATCGAAAAGCAGGCTCCTCATCATGCGTCCTCCTGCTCAAGTTTGGCGACGGTTAGGAATTCCTCCGGTGCCACACGAATGGCGGCTCCAGTAGGACAGGCGCGCACACAGGCAGGACCACCGTTAATCCCGGCGCACATATCGCATTTGATCGCTTTTTTCGGTTTTTCGACCGCTGGATCGCTTTTTTCCGCAACCCATTTCTTGTCCGGCTCACCAGGGCCAGGGCCAAAACCAAAGAGCAGCCAGTTCAGGATACCGGGCTTCTTCGGCGGCACCTTATCCATTCGGATCACACCATAAGGGCAATAGCGCTGGCAATTGCCGCAACCGATGCAGGTATCATCGATAAATACTTCGCCATCAGGACCACGATGGATTGCATCTGGCGGACAATCCGACATGCAGTGCGGATGCTCACAATGGCGGCAGCTGGTTGGGACATGGAGATGCGCATAGGTGCGCCCCGCCTCGCGGTCGAGACGGCTCAAGCCTTCATGGCTGTCGGCGCAGGCCTTCTCACAATTGTCGCAGCCAACACAGAGATTTTCGTCAATCAACAGCACATCCGTCGCTTCGCCAATACCGTTGTCGACAAGGAAATTGGCGACGCCGGAATACATATCCACGACACCGGAAAAGCTGTCCTTTTTTGCTTCGACAAAGGCGTTAATATCTTGCCGTGCGGCCATGTCTTTTTTGGCGCGGCGGAGCAAATCAGGATGCGCGTCTAACACTTTTTTAAACGCATCGCCCTGTATCTTGATGACTTCAGACTTGATCGCCGCCTTTACTGTTGCGGTGCGCATGCCGCCCGCAATGAGTGTCATTTCACCGACATAAGAACCGGCTGGCAGATAGGATAGGAAAACGGGCTTGCCGCCAATTTCCTTCTCAACCACCATCGACCCGACGCGGATCACATAAATGTCATTCCCGTCATCGCCCTCGTTGATAATCGCTTCACCCGCGCGGACATTCATAATCTCGCTAGTCTCAACCGCTTCGGATATGTCCTCTTTGGTCAAACCGGAGCCGAACATTTGCAGCAATTGCCGCTCGGTCGAGATGCGGGTGATCGCGCGCTTGGCCGCGGGCACGGAGGCCTGCAATTTTAGTGCCGCCGTACGCGACACTTCAATCGCGATCATGTCTTCGGCGGCCCTGATGGTGGCACCACGGCGACGGCCGGAGATCAGACCAACTTCGCCAAAGATCGAGCCTTCCTCAATCGGAATGACCACAGAGCTATCGCTGGGGTCAACCTCAACCAACACGGACCCCTGCGCAATGGCAAAAAGCGATGATCCGGGATCATTACGTTCAAAGATCGTTTCCCCGCTGCGATAGGCAATCGGTTCGCTGTCGAGCATGAATTCGCGCATTTGCAAAGGCGACAGATCGTTGAGGATCGTAACCTTCTCGCGGAAAAATTCGAGCCATTCATCGACCGACTTACCGCCGGGCAGGCTGGCAAATTTTGTCTCGAGTATCGGTTCATCAGCGGGTTTCAGGTCTTTGTTGCCGTTGATAAATTCAATGACATCATAGCCTTGGTTCATACAGTGCTTGATCAGCGGATAACCGGCCAGCGCACCGATGACATAGATGCCCTTCTTGGTGCTTTCGAAAGCGGGCGTTAGCTTGGGATAAGCCTCCCGATCCTCGCTCGTAAACTCAATCCCGCATTCCTCGACAAATTTGCGCGGCGGCGCGGAGCCCATGCGCGCGATGATGCGGTTGCAGGGAATGGTTTCCTGACCATCGCGGGTTTCCAGAACCAGCTCGCCATCTTTGACTTCGGCCGGCGTCGTCTCGTTACGGATCATCACCTTGCCTTGCTCACCCGCTTCCATCAGCAGCTTCACATTGGCCTTTTTCGCGCGGGCAAATTCCGCCGAACGGTTGAGAATGGTGACAATATTATTCTGCGCCGCATCCGCCGCCAGGCCGAGCGCATTCTCAATCCCGGCATCTCCGGAACCGATGACCGTAATATGCTCGTCATAATATTCACCGGGATCATCCAGCTGATACTGCACCAGTTTGTTATCACCGCCGGGGCAGCGCATCAGGTTGGGGTTACCCTGCGTGCCAATCGCCATAACAATCGTCTCAGCCATTACTTTATCGCCGTTTTTCAGGGTGATCGTGAAGTTTCCTTCGTCCCCCTCGATCTTCACCGGCTCGGCATTAAACTGCACATTGACTGCGCAAGCCTCGGTCTGCTTGTCCCAGATTTCGAGGATCGCCTCACGCTTGCCAGCGTCAAAATCCATATCCGAACGCAGCACCAGCTGGCTCGGCGTTGCCATGACATGCTTGCCTTTTTGATATTTGTAGATGGTGTCGGAAAGATGGCCGGTTTTTTCCAGCAGCACATGCTTTAGCTTCAACTGTGCCGCACGGCCAGCGGCGCTCATGCCGGCCGGGCCAGATCCTACGATCACTACTCGAAACTTATCCGCCACGCGCTTCTTCCCCCTTGCACCGCTTCAGCCCAACGCTCCCTCATGCGTTTCACAGACCAATGCAGTAATCTTTTCCGGCTTTAGCGCGACCCCAAAAGACTTAACTTACCAGCATCTTACCAAAAAGCTTTTGAGATACCAGTGGAAAATATCACAGTTTGCACCGCTTTGGTCTCTATCGACCAACGCGAACAAAATACTTGTCAAAACGGTTCAGTTTACGACAATGCACAGCTATCAACGGGGTCGCACCCATTAAGAAACGAGTTATAACCATGAGCGAGCCAGAAGAGACAGCGCCATCTACTAAGAAATCGGGCAATAATATCAGCCGTATAGCGCTGATATCGGCTGCTGTTCTGGCAATTGGCGCTGTCGGTGTGCAGGTTTATCGCGGTATGGATGCGGAAGGATCCGACAGCAGCGCAGGCACCGAAGTGGCGGCCGGTGAAACCGAAGCCGCCCCGAGTGTCGATGAAGTCATCGCCGGTCTTGAAAAAAAGCTTCAGGATGACCCGGAAGATGCCGAAAGCTGGCGCATGCTGGGCTGGAGCTATTTCGAGACGCAGAAATTTGCCGAATCCGCCACCGCGATGAAACGTGCAACGACGCTTGATCCCGATAATCCCGAATATTGGTCCATGCTCGGCGAAGCGCTGGTGATGTCCAGTGACGGTCAGCAAGTGCCCGGCGATGCGGCTGACGCGTTTAGAAAGGCGCTGGCCATCGATAAGAGCGACCCTCGCGCACGCTATTTCCTGGCGGTCCAAAAGGATATTTCCGGCGATCATCGGGGCGCGATCAATGACTGGTTCGCATTGCTTGAAGATACGCCCGCTGATGCGCCTTATGCCGCGGACATCCGCCGGGTGATCGGACAGGTTGCCGAGAAAGAAAATATCGACGTGGCAGCGCGGCTCGCCAAGATAACGCCTGCAGCGCCCACGGGCGGCATCTCTACCGACGGTCCGCAAGTCGCCACCGCCGCCATCCCCGGCCCCAGCCGACAGCAAATGCAGGAAGCCGCAGCCCTGCCCGCCGGTCAGCAGGAGGCGATGATCGCCAATATGGTTGATGGGCTTGAAGAGCGGCTTCAATCCAACCCCAATGATGCCAATGGCTGGATCATGCTGATGCGCAGCCGCCAGCAACTGGGCCAGACCGCCAAGGCAAGAAAGGCGCTGGCCGACGGATTGGCCGCTTTCAAGAATGATGGTGCTGAGGCGAAGCGGATCAGGGAAGCCGGCATGGCGCTGGGTGTCGGGGGGTAGTTCATTCCAGGTGGCGGCGGACAAAAGGAGATCCCAGCTTTCGCTGGGATGACGATGTAATTTATTCGCTGGGATGACGATGTAATTTAACTGTGGGCCTTTTCGTCATCCCAGCGAAAGCTGGGATCTCCTCAAGACCGGCACAATTACCCGTTCAATGTATCCCACAAGTCCAGCCAGTCCGCATTATGCGTCGCGATCAACTCGTGTCCTTCCAAGGTCGTTTCCAAGCCTTCATCGCTTTTTCACGCGTAATGGCTTCTATCATTGTTGGATATTCTTCGATGTGGACCAGGCGCGTCAGATTATAGCGCTTGCAATAAGCAGAACCTTTACCCTGACGGTGTTGATACACGCGCTCAGCGACATTAACAGTCACACCGATGTAAACCGGGCGGCGCGCCTGATTGGTCATGATGTAGACATAGCCGCCTTTTCGCATTTCCTGCGTGTAGATGGCTGGCTCAGCAGATTCCAGCTTTTGCTGGGATTACGGCCGATTTTGACAAAGAATTCCGTTCAGCATGGCTTGAAAAAAAAGATCACGCAAAGACACCATGCTGCCAAGTTGTCCCTCCCCGGCGGCATGTGCCTTCGCGTGATCTCCCTCCCGAAACTATAACGCTAGTTCATCGCTATAGCTTTATGCCCAGACCGACACCGACCACAACGGGATCAAGGTTGATACGAACCCGCTGCGTTCCCGCAGCTGTCGTGCGCAGCGTTGCGGTGGTATCGACATCAAGATATTTGACATCAAGGTTCAGGAAAATCCGGTCGTTAATCGGAATATCGAAACCGGCCTGCAGTGCATAACCAAAACTGCTTTTCAGGCTCACATCCGTTTCACCGACGGCGGCTTCCAGAGCATCCGAGGCGTTTTCATTATAGAAAATTGTATAGTTGACGCCGGCCCCGATATAGGGGCGGATCGCCGCGTCGGGCGCAAAATGATATTGCGCCGTCAGGGTTGGTGGCAACACCCAGGTCGATGCCAGACGCCCAATGCCGCCGGTTGTGCCAGATACACCGCTGGCGCTATGCTTGGTGGTCGCGGCGATCAGCTCGAACCCGATATTGTCGGTCGCCATATAGGTAATATCAACTTCCGGTGCGGGGCTGTTATCCACGCTCACCTGCTCACCGGGAAAGGCAGGCAGGATTGATCCGCTTTCCTCGCTCGGCATCACGTTAATCGCCCTTACGCGAACCAATATGTCACCCTGCTCGGCAAAGGCCGGTACAGAGCTGATAGCCATGCCCGATACCGCTGCCAGCGCCAAAAATTTCACTGTCTTACGCATTTGGAAAAATCCTTCTTACTTAGTCCCCAATAGTGGTTAGGCTGAGCAAGAAGACACCGCATTGATCCAACGCAAAAATAGTTTTGATCTGGGTCAATCGCACACAGCTTATGATAATTTTGCTGTCCTACAGGTGACCTGCTGTGGCATGATGCGGGCAGGCTCTTTGACAATGTTATGAATAATCTCATGCGCCCATGAAGAGGGTGAGACTTGTGTGAACTTTGGAATTTCTATTGCATGATGAGACAGCCCAAAAAGGGTCTGTAAACTTTGTAAACTTCGTGACGCCCAGCTTGAGACGCGATAGGCTGTGATTTGTGTGAACTTTGGAGTCTGATTGCGCGAAAAAGCAGCCCCTATGGGTTTGTGCACTTTGTAAACTTAACCGGATTTTGGAGGGCTGAATGCACAATAGACCGTCATCCTGAACCTGATTCAGGATCCAGTATTGCAAGTCACTTCAAGACACTCTGGATGCTGAATCAAGTTCAGCATGACGATCAAATCTCTCCAGCCTGTTGGCCAAATTCGTTACCGAAACAAAGGCTCGCCAAAGCTCCGCAACTTGCGGCTGTGCAAAGTACCGGCATCCGCTTCCTTGGCCAGCAGATCAATCGTCCGCAAGCCAATGGCCAGATGCTGCCCCACCCGTTCCTGATAAAAGGCATCAGCCATGCCGGGCAGTTTAATCTCACCGTGCAGCGGCTTGTCGGACGCACAGAGCAATGTCCCGTACGGCACACGGTAGCGGTAACCATTGGCCGCTACCGTCGCCGATTCCATGTCGATGGCGATCGCGCGGGACTGGTTCAGACGCTTGGCAATCTGCTCAAAACGCAGCTCCCAGTTGCGGTCACCGGTGGTGACGACCGTACCGGTACGCAAATGCTGTTTGAGCTGGGACTGATCAATGCCGGTTTCCTCCTGCACCGCCTTGGTCAACGCCAATTGCACCTCGGCAATGGTCGGCAGCGGGATGCTCGGCGGCAGGACATCGTCCAAAACATTGTCATCGCGCAAATAGGCATGGGCCAGAACATAATCGCCCAACCGCTGCGTCCGCCGCAATGCGCCGCAATGACCGATCATCAGCCAGACATGCGGTCGCAGCACAGCGAGATGATCGGTAATCGTTTTCGCATTGGATGGGCCGACGCCCATGTTGACCAGCGTCACACCCGGGCTGCCATCCTTGCGAACCAGGTGATAGGCCGGCATTTGCGGCGGCTTGGCTATGGGGGACAGGATGGCTTGCCATCCGCGCCGGTGACCCTGTTGCCCGGCTCCACCAGCATTTCCGCTTTACCGGATTTCACCTCTTCCAGACCGAATTCGATAAACTCATCGACATAGCGCTGATAGTTGGTGAACAGAATGAAGGGTTGAAAATAGTCCGGATCGGTCGCGCAATAGTGACGGATACGGTGCAGGGAATAGTCCACTCGCTCAGCCGTGAACAGCGATAGCGCGCTGTCGACATGGTCCTGGAAAATCTGGCCACCATCGACAATCTCGTCGTTGGTTTTCATCAGATTGGGCGTGTGGAAATGATTGGGCAGCGCATCCTTGCGATCCCGTTCCAACCCGCCGGCGGCATTTTCAATCGCAAAAGCCAGCGGAATGGGCGTGCTGGACAGGCCCACATGGATTTTCGCGGTGAAGATGCGGTTGATCCGCTCCAGCTGATCGAGCAGATAGCGCCGATAGAGTTTCGGCTGGCTGATTGTCGTGCTGTAACAGTTGATATCGGAAATCCGGCCCGATGCCAGATTGCTGGTTTCTGTGGCCTGATCGGCCGGGATCTCAACCGAAATCATCGGATAGACGCCCTGCTCGCGGTCACCATCGGACAGGTCGCCCTTGGCATAGCGGGCAAAACGCGCGGTGATCAGGTCAATTTGTTCTTGATAGAGTTTTTCGAGAAGAGCGACGGCCGCTGCCGGGCTGTCGCATAGCGCCAAGGATTGGCGTGGGGAAGAAGTTGTCATGTAGTCTCCGTTTACAGTTACAGGCCTGTAGCGGAAAATGTGCAAAAAGGGAAAAACTAACTACGGCAGAGGGTCAAAAATTGCTGGGCGGCAAAAAATTCAGCTTGCTTGATCCCGCGATTGGCGACGGCCAGATCATCACGCCCCCATTGCTGCTCCTGCCAGAGTTCTTCGAGATTCATCAGCGGCCACAATGTTTCCGCATCATATTCGCCCTCAATCAAGGCCAGCACGGCGATTAGTGATCCGGCCAATCCGACGAGAGACAACATGGCGGCAAGCGTAAAATCATCCTGTGCCTCGACCACTTCTGACAGCCGGGCGATGGTATGCTTAGATTGCGGCCGGTGCATAATCCCGCGCGTCAGAGTGAAGCTGACATCATAACGGGCGCGCGCCCAATTAAGCAACGGGTCCCACTTCTCGGCCTGATGGTCGGCCAAGGCCTGCTGGCTATCATCGCCGCGATAGTAGAGCATATCGCTATCAGAAAATGCGGCTATGCGGCGAACAACCCGCTCCCGTTCATGGGCAACCTGATCCAACGCGCCCTGCGCCAAGGCAGTGAGCGGCATGGTGACCGGATCAATCTCGTCGCCCTGCGCCGCCCATTCCGACGCTATAGCCTCGCCGAGTTGTTTGGTCGGCAGATGGAGCGGATTTCGCGCTGGCGTTTTAATCGGGCGTCCGTCGAGATGTATAGAAAAACCATTCTCAGCGACGACACTTGCGGCCCGCTTATAAAATCTTTTCATCGGCCGCTTCTTTGTCAGCTTCCTCCGCCACCTGCCGCTTGACGAAAGACCGCACCATAGTGATCGGCAGAATCCACGTTTGCGCCAAGCCGATTACGACCAGAACATAACCAACCGCTGCCGGAATACCGCCAAGCCGTCCGAGCGAAATTGCAATGCCCAGCATCAATATCGCAATCCCCAGAAGGCGAATGATGCTGACCATGAAATGCAACGTCTTGGCCTGCTTTTCTTTTGCAGGATCAGCGATGTAGATCGGATCTTCAGATTTTTCTGGCGGCTGTGTCATTGATTGAGCGTCTCATATAATTCGTCCATCGTTGCGGCCACGATATGCGCGCCCGCTGAGAGTAATTCATCGCTGTCATGATAGCCCCAATCAACGCCAATTGGTCGGACGCTGGCATTAACGCCCATTTCCATGTCGAAAGTCGTGTCGCCGATCATGGCTGTCGTTTCCGCAGCAGCACCGGCTTCGGATATCGCCAGTTGCACCATGGCGGGATGGGGTTTGGACGGGTGGCGGTCGGCGGTTTGAAGCGTCACAAACCGGTCCGTCAGCCCGTGGAGTTCCAGAACATGATTTAGCCCGCGATCCGACTTACCGGTGGCCACACCAAGCACCCAGCCATCGCTTTCGAGTCGGTCCATCAACCCAAGAAGCCCATCATATAGCGGTTCATGCACCACGCCTTGCTGGCGCATTTCGAAAAATCCGTCGCGGTAAGACTGGGTGACAGCTGTAACCAATGGCTCTTCTTCATTGGGCAAGAGCTGCCTGACGGCTTCCTGGAGGCTGAGGCCAACAATCCTCCGGGTCTGGTGATGGTCTGGCGGGGTCAAGCCGTGGGCGATAAAAGCCTGATCCATTGAGGCGCAGATATTGGCCTGACTATCGACCATCGTGCCATCGCAATCAAACAGGGCTAGCTTGTTCATTTCGGGCTAAACTCCCGCATCATATGGGCCACAGCCCGGCGGCCTATCGCATCCAGAGCATCTGCCGCATTGTCACGGGCGACGGCTGGTTTGTTCTGGCTGAATTTGACTGTCGGCCTCCAGGCCATGATTTCCATCTCGAAACCGACGATGGAATCCACCATCTTGTTAAATTTTCCCACATCCATTTTATCGCGATGCCAAGGTGTTTTCGGCGCGAGCTTCGCTTCGTTATGTTCGGCCAGATCATCCATGAACGCAACCAGCCCTTCCCGTTCCATCTCTCGGACCGGCCCATCCAATTCTAAGGCAAGATAGTTCCAAGTCGGAACCTGGTCGTCGAGCCCGTACCAGTCGGGGCTGATATAGGCGTCCGGGCCATTGATGACACAAAGCGCAGTCATCCCAGGAAGAGATTTGGTCAGCGCATTGCCGCGCGACAGATGAAATTGCAGCGCGCCGTCTCCGGTTGAAAACACTGGAACATGTGCCACACGGGGACCGTCCGGCGTCGTCGCGAAAATCATGCCGAAGCCAATTTGGGCGATCAGTGCTTCGAGCGCGGCCCGCTCATCAGCGTCATTATGGTCATTGCCCGACTTGGGCCATCGAAACGCGGGATCAGGATGCATTAACGGCCCTTTTGTTTGACTTTGGCTCTATGTGGCATGTTTTTCTTATGGGTGGCTTTGCCGGCATTGGGGCGCTCACGTTTGGTTGGTTTACCTGCTTTCGCAGGCTTGCCATCGCTCTCCCCGCGCCCGCGTCGTTCGCCGCGTTTGTCCTTGCGAATTTGTTTGGCATGGGCGCGGCCTTGCTGTTTGCGGACCATCTTGCCGCCAGGTTTTTTCTCGTCGAGCGGAAGATCTCCGAGGCTGAGGTCGAGACCCAGATTTTCGACCGTCTCGGCAAAATGAGGCGGGAGCTCAGCCTTAACGTCGAGCTTGTGACCGTCGGGATGTTCAATCCGCAGCCGCCTTGCATGCAGGTGCATTTTCCGGCTGATGGAGCCGGTGAGAAACGCGTCCTTACCGCCATATTTTCCGTCGCCAACGATAGGATGGCCAATAGCGGCCATGTGCACGCGAAGCTGGTGGGTACGGCCGGTAAACGGCTGCAATTCCACCCAGCAAGCGCGATTGCCCGCCCGTTCTATAATCCGGTAGCGCGATTTTGCCGCCTGCCCGTTTTCCTCATCGACATGCATTTTTTCGCCGCCGGAACCCGGCTGTTTAGACAATGGCAAGTCGATCATGCCATCGGCAATTTCCGGCACGCCCATAACCAGCGCCCAATAAACTTTGCGCGCGGTGCGGCCAGAAAAGCGTTTCGAGAAAAAGGATGCGGCGCCCGATGACCGGGCCAGCAATATTGCACCACTGGTATCTTTGTCGAGCCGGTGGACCAGCTTGGGCCTTCCCTTCGCGTCATAGGTAAGCGCGTCCAGCAAGCCATCCAAATGGGTGGTCGTCTTACTGCCGCCCTGCGTCGCCAGTCCCGGTGGTTTGTTGACTATTATGGCCGATTTGTCTTTGTGAATGACCAGCTCTTGCGCAAAATCAATCTGGTCCTGCGATAACTCTGTGCGCGGTTTCGCGACGCGGCCGGGGCGTTCGATCTCGGCGGGCGGTACGCGAATGACCTGCCCTGCTGCGATCCTGTCGCCGGGGCTGACGCGCTTGCCGTCAAGCCGCAATTGCCCGGTTCGTGACCAGCGTGATACAACATTAAACGGCACATCTTCCATATGACGTTTGAACCAGCGATCAAGCCGGATATCATCATCGTCAGCCGACACGGTAAACTGACGCACATCGAGCACTTTCAGCGCCTGTTTCTGTTCCTTGAGCTTGCCCTGGCCTTTCGGCTTCTCTTCTTCAGAGCCGCTATCATCCGTCGGATCAAATCCGCTCATGCTATCGCCCTCACCGCCATTAAGCCCGCAAATAGGGCGAGCACCGAGCCGACCACGGACAGCAATGCGTAGCCCAAAGCTATGCCCCAATTTCCGCGCTCAATCATATTCAAAACTTCCAAACTAAAAGCGGAGAAGGTCGTAAACCCGCCCAGCAAACCGACGCCGAGCAGCAACCGCCACGGCTCGTCGACAAAATCACTGCGCGCCAGCACTCCGGCCAACACGCCCATTAACAACCCGCCCAGCAAATTTGCGATCAACGTCCCAAAAGGAAGGCCCGTCCCGCCCCAATGAAAGATCAGCCGCCCGAGATTATAACGGGCGGCTGCACCAACCGCGCCGCCAGCCATAACAAGAAGCGTTGCATTCATGACGTTGCCTTAGTCGGCTTGAGCGGAATTTCCAAGCAGATCATGGGTCAGCCACAAGCGGATTGCAGTCGCCAGCCCCGGCGGCTCATCGGCTTCGAGCCGCTGAACATCAATTTGCGCCACCAGGGCGTTGATCGGAAGTCCCTGTTTTTCAGACGCAGCCCTCAACAATTCCCAGAATAGAGGTTCCAGCGTGATTGATGTCTGGTGCCCCGCAATCGTAATGCTGCGCTTTACCGGCGGATGGAAAATATCATCCGCGCCTAAACCCATCCGGCCAGTTCCCGGCGCATCAATGTGTCGAGCAGGTCGATACCGATGTCACTATCGTTAAGACAAGGAATATAGGCAAATCGCTCGCCGCCAGCTTCTTCAAAATCTTCCTTGCCGCGGATCGCCAACTCTTCGCAGGTTTCCAAACAATCGCTGGAGAAACCCGGTGCGAAAATCGCGACCTTTTTCTTGCCGTCCTTTGCGAGTTCTTCAAGTGTCATGTCCGTCGCGGGCTCTAACCATTTGGCCGGACCAAAGCGCGATTGAAACGCGATGGTCAGCTCTCGCCCCATCGCTTCCGACAACAGCCGCGCGGTTTTCTGGCAATGACAATGATAGGGATCGCCCAATTCCAATGTCCGTTTCGGCATGCCGTGGAAGCTGGCAATCACCGCGTCCGGTTCAAAATCAAGCGCTGCCAAACCGGCTTCGACGCTGGATTTTAGCGCCGCGATATAGGCAGGATCGTCGTGATAAGGCGGCAGCGTGCGGATCGCTGGATGCCAGCGCATCGCCTTGACCGCGTCAAAAACCGCATCATGGACACTGGCCGTCGTCGCACCGCTATATTGCGGATAAAGCGGCGCGACCAAAATGCGGTCACAACCTGCGTCTTTCAAAGCCTGCAAACGACTGGCGATGCTAGGGTTGCCGTAGCGCATTGCCCAATCGACATGGACCGTGTCACCATATTTCTCATCCAGCGCTTCTGCCTGTCGCCGAGTGTATAACGCAAGCGGTGATCCGTCCTCTGTCCAGACAAGACTATAAGCTTCTGCTGATTTTGCCGGCCGAGTGTTCAATATGACCCCGCGCAATATCGGCTGCCAGAATATGTCGGGTATCTCGACGACACGCTTGTCCGAGAGGAATTCTTTCAAATAGCGCTTGACCGATTGCTTGTCCGGCCCGTCTGGGGTGCCGAGATTGACCAGCAATAGGCCAACCTTTCCGGTCGCCACTGGCGGATGCCCGTCAGGCAAATGTTCAAGCGTCTGCATAGTCATGAAACCTCGGCAAATAGCGGCAATTGGCGGAACCGGGTTCCAGTTGCTGAAAATAGCGCGTTCGCAACTGCTGGCGCAACTGCTGGTACGCCGATTTCCTCAACCCCTACAGGGTCCTCTTCGCTGCGAATAAATTCAATCTGGATGGGCGGAATTTCCGCAAGTCTTGGTAAAGACAAGTCACTCATTCGGCGGGCAAGTGGTAGTCCTTTATGAAAGCGGGTTGCGCTGCCCAAAGCCATGGAGAGGCCGAAAACAATACCGCCTTCAATCTGTTGCCGGGCGATGTCGGGATGAATGATCCGGCCAATATCCACGGTCGCGGAAATGCGCCGCACTCTTAGCCCGCTTTCACCGCGATTGGCGCTTACTATGACAGCGATATGACCGCCGCGCATAGAATGGCAGGCGAGCCCCTGGCCGCTCCCGTCAAGGCCGCCATCCCATCCCGCCATTGCCGCGACGCCGGTCAAACAGCGCGCCAGACGCGGCCGTCCTGACATTAATTGCATCCGATAGGATAAAGGTTCAATTTTCGCTCTCGCTGCCAATTCGTCAATAAAGGATTCTACAAAAAAGGCATTATAGCTGTCGGCATTGCTGCGCCAGTTGCCCGTTGGTGCACCCATATAGGCGGGATGGTGGTCCAGTGTGAAATTCGCTATATTATATTGCACATCAGCGCCCGAAACAGCCTTGGCATCCGCTTCACCGATCGATGCGCGCATGGCCTCTATCTCGTCCATGCCCTGCACCACACGCTTGCTTTGCTCTCTTGCCGCAGCGGGCGCTGCAACTTTAATTTGCAGTGCTTGTATGCGGCCCACTTTGTCGGTTGCGGCATTGAGCCGCGCAGCGGTAGGTGGACGATAATGATCATGCATCATCTCTTCCGCTCGCGACCAAATCAGTTGCACCGGTCGTGCCATTTTCTTTGCTATGAAAGCGACCTGAGAGGCAATTTTGCTGTCAAGATTGCGGCCAAAAGATCCGCCAGCCAACATCGGATAAAGCGTTACATTATCAGCGTTGATCCCTGCTGCCTCGGCGGCGGCCTGCACGGCGGCGGCAGGTGCCTGGGTCGCCAGCCATAATTCCAGTCGTCCGTCGCGATATTCCGCGGTTGCTGTTCGGGTTTCCACCGGCGCATGCAGCGCGGCTTCAACCTGGTAAATCGCCTGAAAATTTTCGAACTCATCAAATGCTGGCTTAGTCTCACCGCGACTGGCGAACCGAGTGCCCGGGCCATCTGACAGGGCATTTTCTAATGCCAGGTCAACCGTGTCACTATCTGGCAGCAAACCGGTCGTTTCAAACATCGGACTCATTTGATCGAGCGCTTGATTGGCCGCCCACCAATTCGTTGCAACAGCCGCAATCCACCGGTCATGTTCGACCACTTCGACAAGACCGATAATCTTGCCAGCACCCTCCCGATTAAACGACTTCAAGCGGGTCGCACCAATCGGCCCCTGCCGGATCGATGCATATACCAAATCCGGCAAACGGATATCGCCAGCGAAATTGGCCGAGCCATCCAGCTTCGACGGCAAATCAAGGCGCGGAACATCTTGTCCCACCAGATTATTCACCGGGTTCGAGCGGAGCGGAACAGGATCTGGCAAGTCCTGTTCCAGCGCATCGCCGACCAATTCGCCGAAACGCAGCTTCTTTTCGCCATTAGAGACGAAGCCATTTTCGACAATACAAGATTCCCAGCCAACATCCCATTTCGCACCCGCAGCCTTGCTGAGCAGCACCCGCGCCGCGGCACCAGCTTCACGAAAGCTTGATGCATAGGCAGGCACTGAAGCGGAATCAGCGGTCACGATAAAGTCGTTTCGCGTGGCAACATTCTTGGCCATCCACGTGGCCATTTCCTCTTCGGTTAATTTTCCAACGCCCGGTGGCAACAATGTTTCCGCCCATTGCTGCGCCAGAAAACCGTTCGCATAAAGCGGATTAATAGGTGCAGGTTCGACCGCAATTGTGCGCCAATCTGCGCCCAATTCATCTGCCAATATCTGCGGTAGGATGGTGTAAACGCCCTGGCCCATTTCGCTCTGGGGCACCACAACTGTGACTTGGCCTTCTTTGGAAATTTTGAGATAAGCGCCGAATATCTCTTCATTCTCGGCGGCGCTGATATTCGGTTCATAAGCGCGCGGCCATATCGCCCAAGCGAGCACCAGTCCGGTCGCTGCACTGCCTCCGATCAGGAAATTGCGGCGGGTGAAAAGCCTTGCTGTTTTCTCATCCTCTTCCCGTTCGGCTTCTGTTTCCGGTTCAATCGGCATTGGCGCCCTTCATCAAACCCAGCCGGGGAATTTCGATTTTCGGACAGCGGTCCATCACGACATCCAGCCCGGCTTCCTCTGCCCGTGCTGCGGCTGGCCGGTTGATCACATTCAGCTGCAACCATATTGATTTTGCGCCGACCGCTATGGCTTCATCAACAACGCTTCCCGCCGCTTCTGAATTGCGGAAAATATCGACCATATCAATTGGGCCTGTGATCTTGTCCAAGGCCGACACTACTTCTGCGCCGTGCAGTTGTTGCCCCGCCAGTCCCGGATTGACGGGCACCACATCATAGCCCTGATCTAATAGAAATTTAAGAATGCGGTTGCTGGCACGCTCCGGTTTAGCGGATGCTCCAACCAGAGCGATACGTTTTGTATCGGTCAACAGACGGGCGAGATCCTGATCATTTTCCAAAGGCATGGCCGGTCTTTCCCTTCCCTGTTTAAAACTTACTGATTATCCAACCATGCCGCGAGCCGTTTGGCAATATCATGGAATGCCTTTCCTTGAAGGCTTTCAGAATAAGCAGGCGGCGTGCCGCCATCGCTGGACTTGCGAATTTCGATATCGAGAGGAACTCGTCCCATGAAGGCCATGCCCATCGTCTTGGCCGCTGCCTCGGCACCGCCCGCGCCAAAGGGGTCACTGACTTCGCCGCAATGCGGACAGATATAGCCCGCCATATTTTCGACCATACCGATAATCGGAATTTGGGCCTGCTCAAACAAATCAACCGCGCGCACTGCGTCCATCAACGCTAGATCTTGGGGGGTTGATACTATTAACGCACCAACCGGCTTGTGGTTCTGCATCATCGACAATTGTACATCGCCAGTGCCTGGCGGCATATCGACAATCAGCAATTCGGTATCGCCCCAATGGGCATCAATCAGTTGCTCCAGCGCCTTGCCTGCCATTGGCCCGCGCCACGCGATCGCCTGACCGGGTTTGGCGAGATGGCCCATGGACAGAACGGGAATATCATATTCGTTCGGCACGGGAATAAGCTGTTTACCCTCAGCTTCGGGTTTGCGTCCTTCGCAATTCAGGAGGCGTGGCTGTGAGGGGCCGTAAATATCGGCATCGACCATCCCTACTTTATGGCCCAACGCTTTTAGCGCAATGGCCAAGTTAGTAGACAAGGTTGATTTACCCACGCCGCCCTTGCCGCTGCCCACCGCGATCAAGCGGCGCTCGACTTTTTCGGCTGTCATAACGACATCCACCTTTTCGATGCCGTCAAGTTCGCGCAGCTTACCTTTTACCGCGATCTCGATCTGTCCGCGGTCGCGGACGTCAAGCCCGCCAACATTTAATACGAGGGAAACGCGGCCCTCATCAAGACGAACGGCGCTAAATCTTCCGCTTGCGACTTCTTCAAGAGCCGCCTCAATCATAGAAATATCGGTCATTTGCTTCGCATAGTTGCACTTTTATCGGATTGACACTGTTTTTCTGACCCCACGCTACCTATAAAGAAAACATGGATAAAAAAATTGACGGGCAAGCGGCCCAAAAATCGTTCTTGGGTTCTATACTGAACATGGCTAGCCCTTGGGGCAATGGCGGCGGAGATGACGGCAAGGGTGGCGGTCCTCGCAACCCTTGGGGCAATCCTTCGGGCGGATCATCAGGCGGTGGTGGCCGTAAAGGCGGCGCGACATCGCTGGAAGAGCTTTTCAAAAAAGGAACCGGCGGCGGTTTTAAAGGCGGCATACCAACGCGGCCCGGCGGCCGGCCCTGGTGGCCGATACTGCTCATCGGTTTTATCATATTGTGGGTGGCCCTGACATCGGTCCATCGTGTCAGTCCGCAAGAACGCGGCGTTGTCACATTATTTGGATCCTATTCCAGAACCATGCAACCGGGGCTGCATTTCTCCCTGCCCGCGCCAATTGAACAAATCACCAAGCTCGATGTCGAAGAAATTCGAACGATCGATATCCCAACCGGTGAATCGGAAAAATTGATCCTCACCGGTGACCAGAATATCGTCGACCTCGCCTACTCGGTACGTTGGAATATCAAGTCACCCGAGCTCTTTCTGTTCCAGATTGCCGAACAAGAAGAAACAATTAAAGAAGTCGCCGAGTCTGCAATGCGTGCAGCGGTGGCCAATTTTACGCTTGATGATACAATTGGCTCCGAACGGACGGAGATTGAACAACAGGTCGAACAGAATATGCAGGGCTTGCTTGATGGCTATGGTGCCGGCGTCGTTATTCGCGGTATCGCGATTAAGAAGGCCGACCCGCCTGCGGCTGTGAATGATGCGTTTAAGGAAGTGTCGGCAGCGCAGCAAACCGCACAAACCTATCTCAACGAAGCACGCGCTTACGCACAGCAGCTTACGGCACAAGCGCAAGGTGAATCAGCGGCCTTTGACAAGGTCTATGAAGAATATCGCCTGGCCCCGCGTGTTACCCGTCAACGTATGTACTATGAAACAATGGAGCGCGTATTGTCGCAAGTGGACAAGACCATTATCGAGGCCGATGGCGTAACACCCTATCTGCCGCTCCCTGAGATCAAGAAACGGGCCCAAGCAACGGCGCCGCAAGTTGTGGAGGCGAAATAATGGGTAACGCAATGAAGAATCCCGTCGCTCTGGCGATTATTGTTTTCGGTTTGATCCTGGTCCTCGTCAATACGCTGATCATCGTGCCGGAAACCCGTCAGGGCGTCGTTGTCCGTTTTGGTGAACCAGTAAGGATTATCAATCGTTATCAGGATGCTGTTCCATTTGGTCAGACCGGCGCTGGTCTGCTTCCAAAAGTCCCGTTCATTGAACAGGTGGAGTGGATCGACAAACGGATACTCGACGTAGAAATGGAACAGCAACAGGTTCTGTCCACCGACCAATTGCGTTTGCAGGTCGATGCATTCGCGCGGTTCCGGATTACCGATCCTCTGCGCATGTTCATTGCCGCTGGCAACGAAGCACGTGTTGCTGACGAACTTCGCCCGATCTTGGGTTCGGCTCTTCGCAACGAGCTGGGTAAGCGGCCGTTTGCGGCTCTGCTGAGCCCTGAGCGTGGTCAGGTCATGGATAATATCAAGACCGGACTGAACCGGGTTGCTCGTCAATATGGTGCGGAAATTGTCGATGTGCGGATCAAGCGCGCGGATTTACCCGACGGCACCCCACTTGACAGTGCCTACCAACGGATGCGGACAGCGCGCGAGCAGGAAGCCCGCACGATCAAGGCCCAAGGCGCAAAACAGGCACAAATCATTCGCGCAGAAGCTGATGCGAGTGCAGCCCGGACCTATGCTGAAAGCTTTGGCAAAGACGCGGAATTCTATGATTTTTACCGCGCTATGAAAAGCTATGAAACAACCTTTCGCAAGGGCAATGAAGGCGATCCCAGTTCATCCTTCGTCCTGTCGCCAGACAATGAATATCTGCGGCAGTTCCGCGGACGGTAATCCGCGCTTTGACGTCTGATCGGGGTTCCAATAGAGCCATTGTGAACGCCTATTATGAGGCGCTAGCCCGATTAGACGTCGACGCATTTGAAGCTCTGCATCATCCCGATGTCGTGTATAATGTGTCCGGAAACACAATTATTTCTGGCCGTTATAACAGCTTTGCGGCCCTGAAAACCATATTGCCGTTGATCTTTGAAGCGCTTGATTTTGAGCGTTTTCAGTTCGCCAAAAACTGGAAGATCATGACCGAGGGGCATGATTCTATTACCGCAATTATGGAAGCAGAAGGCGTTGCGCGTAATGGCAAACGCTATGATCAGCGCTATGCCCATATCTTTGCGTTTCGTGACGGTAAAATTACCTCTGTCCACGAATTTTTCGACACTCAACTGGCCAATGAATCACTCGAATTCACCGACAAAGACCCATGCCAGACCGATGGTGAGTTTACGTTATAATCGCAAAAAAAATGTCGAAATATCAGCACAAATTGCTTTGGGCTGCGCAGTATTGACTACATTTGTCGTTTTTTCTACCGAAGCGCGATTTTTTTCGACAAATCAGCTATTTTTGGGTTGCGAATGCGTTTTGTCACACCCAAATATTATGAAGTTGGGTAAAAACACCGATCTTAAGGCTGATCTTGGGGATCGACTGTGGTAACATTCAAATTCGGTTCATAAATTCTGCGCCAATGATTTATGTAACTTGACGGAATTTGGCATCGAAAAGACATTGTCGATGCTAGTAAATTGAGAGGAATATTATTGTGCGTTACGCTTACGGAATTTCAGCAGCTTTGCTTTTGGCAGGAGGCGCCGCGACTCTGTCTGGTGTAGGCTCCGCTGGTGCGCAAGTTGCTGCAAATGATAGCCAGGTAATGAGAGCCGCGGCCCCCCGCCCCGGCGCTCCGATGAGCTTTGCTGACCTAACCGAGCAATTGCAACCAGCCGTGGTCAACATCTCCACAACGCAGCGCGTACGGGTTAACAATAATCCATTCGCGGGCACTCCGTTTGACGGTCTGTTTGGCAACCGCCGCGGTAACAATGGCGGCAACGGACAAACCCGCCAGGCGCAATCTCTGGGTTCCGGTTTTATCATTTCTGCTGATGGCTATGTGGTCACCAACAATCATGTGGTGGCTCCCGGCAATCGCAACGCGACAATTGAAACGATCACAGTGATCATGCCGGATCGCACCGAATACGAAGCCACTTTGGTGGGTCGCGATGCGGCATCGGACATCGCCGTGCTGAAAATCAACGCAAAAGAGGACCTGCCGTTTGTCGAATTTGGCGATAGTCAAGGCGCCCGCGTTGGCGACTGGGTCATTGCCATCGGCAATCCCTTTGGCCTTGGCGGCACGGTAACAACCGGCATTTTATCGGCGATCCATAGGAATACTGGTCAAGGCGGTGCCTATGACCGTTTTCTGCAAACCGATGCGTCGATCAACCGCGGCAATAGCGGTGGACCGATGTTCGACCTGAACGGCAACGTGATCGGGATTAACAACGCGATTATCTCGCCCACGGGCGGCAATGTCGGCATCGGCTTTGCTATTCCAGCGGAGGTTGCAGTTCCGATTGTTAACACGCTGCGCAAAGGCGAAAAGATCGAACGAGGATATCTCGGCGTACAGATCAGTCCTCTGACCGAAGACTTGGCTGATTCCCTTGGTCTTGAGAAAAACCGCGGTGAATTTATCCAAAACGTTGTGCCGGGTGAAGGCGCTTCCAAGGCGGGTATTCAGGCTGGCGACGTGATTGTGAAAGTCAACGGCCGGGCCGTTACACCAGATCAGACTTTATCTTATCTGGTTGCCAATCTGCCCGTCGGTACAAAGGTTCCAATCGAATTGCTGCGCGACGGCAAAACTATCAAAGTCAGTGCCACACTCGGTGAACGGCCAACGGAAGAAGAATTAGCGGCCAACAGCTTTGATCCTGATGCCGAGGATCCGATGGGTACGGACGAAGATGGCGCAAGTGCCGAAGCAACCGCGGAGGCTTTAGGCCTTTCGGTCGTTGACCTGACCCCCGCCATAGCCCGTCAAATCCGCGTGCCATCAACCCAAAAGGGCGTCGTCGTATCGACGGTTGATCGCAATAGTGACGCGGCCCGTAAAGGGATCAGACGCACGACAGTGATCATCAGCGTCAACCGCCGTCCAATTAATACATCTGCAGATTTAGATAGAGCAATTAGCGCTGCCAAACGATCCGATCGTGAAGCGGTGTTGCTGCAGGTCAAACAAGGTGGCCGTGATCCACAATTTGTTGCTGTCCGGCTAAACGACGAATAAGCCAATTTAAAATTGTAACATTACCCAAAGGCCAGCGCATCGCGCTGGCCTTTTTGCTGGGTCAGGGATATCTTTCAAATATAATTGATTGAGGGGATTCGGGTGATGAGCGGTGCAACAGAAATTTTCCTGGGATTAGGCGGAGACGAACGTCAAAACCTGAACCTCAAACGTGCCAATCGCCATGGATTGATTGCTGGAGCAACCGGCACTGGTAAAACTGTAACGTTACAGGGTTTGGCCGAGAGCTTCTCTGCCAATGGCGTCCCGGTGTTTGTCGCGGATGTCAAAGGTGATCTCGCAGGGATTGCCATGGCTGGTTCGTCGACCTTCAAACATGCTGACAAGCTGGAAGAGCGGGCCAAGGAACTCGGCATGGACGACTATGCCTATTCCGATAATCCGGCAATATTCTGGGACCTTTATGGCAAGCAAGGCCATCCGATCCGCACCACCATCACCGAAATGGGACCGTTGCTACTAGCGCGCCTGATGGACCTGAATGACACGCAGGAAGGCGTACTCAACATCGTCTTCCGCTTTGCCGATGAAGAAGGCTTGTTGCTGCTCAACCTTGATGATCTGCAATCCATGCTGGCTTACACTGCCGAAAATGCAAAAGAGCTGTCCGCCAAATATGGCAATGTCAGTAAAGCCAGTGTTGGTGCAATCCAGCGTCAATTGCTGCAACTCGACAGTCAGGGCGCAGGGCAGTTTTTCGGTGAACCGGCGCTGGAAATCGATGATTTCATCAAATGTGATGACCAAGGGCGCGGCTATATCAACGTGCTCGCCGCGGATCAGTTGATGCGTAGCCCGAAACTCTACGCGACTTTCCTGCTATGGTTGCTCGCAGAATTGTTCGAAACGCTGCCCGAAGTTGGCGACCCGGATAAACCGAAGCTGGTTTTCTTCTTTGACGAAGCGCATTTGCTTTTTGAAGACGCACCGAAGGCGCTCGAAGACAAGATTGAGCAAGTCGTGCGCCTGATCCGGTCCAAGGGCGTTGGCGTTTATTTTGTAACGCAAAACCCGGTTGATATTCCCGAGGATGTCGCCGGACAACTGGGCAACCGTGTCCAGCATGCCCTGCGTGCCTTTACCCCCCGTGACAAGAAAGCGATCAAGGCCGCCGCCGACACTTTCCGGATCAATCCTGATCTCGACGTCGAAGAAGCGATTACCGAGCTGCGGGTTGGTGAGGCCTTGGTATCCACTTTGATGGAAGATGGCGCACCATCCATCGTCCAGCGCACTTTGATCAAGCCGCCGCGCTCCCGTCTGGGGCCGGTGACGGCCAAGGAACGGGCGATCATGCAGTCGATCTCACCCTATGATGGTAAATATGATGAAGAGATAGACCGCGAGAGCGCCGAAGAAATATTGGCCCAAAAAGTCATCGACGCCACCGAAACCGCCAAGGAAGTCGATGAAAAGGGCGAAGAGGAAGTCCGCAAGCAACCACGCAAAAGCAAAAGCATGTGGGAAAAAGCCTTTAGTCGCGGCGCCAAAGTTGCCATGGGCTCCGCTGCGGGGATGGCGGCTTCAACTATGCTGGGAAAAAAATCGCGGGCTAACCCGATGCGGTCTGGCGTAACTTCGGCGGTCGGCTCTATCGCGACCGAACTGGCTGGCCCGGTTGCCGGCCGGTTTGTCCGGAACCTGATCGGCGGGTTGATGCGCTAAATACTGGCGGAACAGTGCCCCTGCGCAGGAATATGAAGCTATTCCTTGGAACCAAAGAAATTGGCCGCAATATCCTTGGCGATTCGCATCGGGCGTAAGGTGTCTGCATCTACACAGCACCAGCTTGATTGTACTTCGGCGAGCACATCTTCGCCGCGGCGGATGATTGTGCTGTAAAAAGCGCGCGCGCCGTGGACTTTCTCCAGCAGCACTTCGGCGATGACATCATCCTCAAGAAACGCTGGTTTTCGGTAGGTTATTTCATGTTTCAGCGCGACCCAGAGATGGGTAGCAACCGCTTCTGATGGCGCAATTTTCTCCCAATGGGCCACCACAGCATCCTGCACCCATTTCAGATAATTGGCATTGTTCACATGGCCCATGAAGTCGATATCATCCGGCTCTATGGCAATATTATAGTGGTGGGGAACGCTGCTCATGATGCTAACAATAATGTTAGCGGTGCGTGATTGATAGAGCAAAAGCAAAAAAGCGACATATCGGTGCAATATAGTGGCGAATAGACACAATATTTTATGATAAAGCACTCTCGGGAAAAATGGCGGGGAGACATAAGGTGTCGATCAAATATATGCAGTTTCAATCGGGTTTTAGCGTACCAAATCCCAGCCCCTTTTGCATGAAGGGCGAGATTCTTCTGAAAATGGCTGGCGTCGAATATGCGTCGGAAATCATGGACGATCCCCGCAAGGCACCCAAGGGGAAACTGCCGTTCCTTATCGATGGTGGTACTGAAATTGCCGATACTGCGTTGATCCAGAGGCATCTTGAAAGCAAATATGATGTCGATTTTCACGCCGGTCTGACGACGGAACAGCGGGCGACCTCTCACGCCATGGCCCGGATGATTGAAGAACGGCTCTATTGGGTGACACTCTATAGCCGCTGGATTGACAACCATAACTGGCCAATCATCAGGAATTTCTGGTTCGGAAGCATGCCGCCGGTCATCCGCAATCTCGTGCCGATTATTGCCCAAAAACAGGTTAAGACGGGTCTCCAGGCTCAAGGTCTCGGGCGTCACACGGTGGAAGACATCTACGCCTTTGGCGCGGCTGATCTAGCAGCACTATCAGCACAATTGGGCAAGCAAGCCTTCATGTTCGGCGATCAACCCAGCAGCTTGGACGCCGTCGCCTATCCGATCATCGCCAACAGTCTCATTGAAAAACTGCCGGGGCCGCTCCTGGACGCAGCCAAGTCACACGCCAACTTCGCACCCTATGTTCAACGCTGCGAGGCTTTATGGTTTGCGGATTCAGGTAATTGATGCACAGCTATGTAAACTAAGCCAGCGCCAGCTTGAACTTCTCAAACACCAGCCTGCGGCCGTGCTGAAACTGTTGGAAACCGTCAGCGCCGTCAACAGATGACAACATGCTATCCACGGCACTTTTGTGAGCTTCCGCCAAGCCCGCATAATAGTCGAGCGCCCGCCGCAACATCCACAAACTAAACGGCGGCGCAATGCGTTGGGCGGTCACGCCCTCAACCGTGAAGTCCGCCATACCCAACGCACGCGGTATCTCAGCCCCCTCGTTGTCCTTGGCCCAAGCATCAAGCATATGAGCGGTCGTTTGAAGAAACGGCATCTGCTCCCTCATCATTCGGTTCAAAACGGGAAACAAGCTTTCCGGAACCTCATCATCGGGCAGAAACTCCCCGGACAAAGGCGTTTTCACGTTGACCATGCGTTCCACCCAAGTCGCAACGCGCGGCGCCAAGCGCTTCATGATCTCGCCCGATGCCGGGTCGCGATAAAGATGCGCATAAAGCGGTCCAATCAAGCCATAGTCGCCAATAGAAGGCCGCGAACCCAAGAGATAATCATGGGCAGCAAAATGCACATCAAGATCAGCCAATAGAGCTTCGTAACTCGCTTCAATGGCTGGAATAGTATGCGGGTTAATCCCCAAAATCGGACAAAACCCTTTGAAATTCGCACCTCGCTCTCGGCCAAGAGCCAGCTGTTCCTCGCTGGTTGCATCAGGAGCTGCGGTGGCACCAAACTCGCCGTAAACCCACTCCTCATTATAATTCCAGCGATAATGCATAGCCGGGATAACCAGCCATTCATCGCCAAAAGTTTCGAGCAACAAAGCCACCAACCGCTGCTTCGGTGTGTCAGGATAAACCGAAGGACCGGGGACGACCGCCTCGAAATGATCGATAATACAGGTCGTGTCCTGAATAGTGTGGCCGTCATCCGTGTCGATTACCGGGATGACAGGACGACCCACTTTGGGAACGATAATATCCTTGTAAACTTCTCCCGAAGACAACACTTCTTCGTAATCCACATCCTTCCAATCAAGATAGGCTCGGGCCTTTCCGGAATAGAGCGATAGTGGTGCAGCGTATAATTTATGCGCCATTAGCCGCGCCCCCGATAAGAGGCTACGCCCTGATCGGGGATCCACAAACCCTTGGGCGGCTCGCCGGATTGCCAGAATACATCGATCGGAATACCACCACGCGGATACCAGTAACCGCCGATGCGCAGCCATTTCGGCTTCATTTCGGTGAACAGACGATGAGCGATCCCCACAGTACAATCCTCGTGGAAAGCGGCATGGTTCCGGAAAGACCCCAGAAACAATTTTAACGATTTGGATTCCACGATGGTCTTATCGGGTGCGTAGTCGATTACCAAATGGGCAAAATCTGGCTGCGCGGTCACTGGGCAAAGCGAGGTAAATTCGGGCACTGCAAAGCGCGTTAGATAAAGCTCTCCAGTCCGCGGGTTCGGAACATAATCCAGGATTGCGTCTTCGGGCGAGGTCGGCAGAGCGCTGTCCTGACCAAGGAAACGTGGAGTGGATTTTTGCGTGTCATCATTTGTCATGCAGATCATCTAATGCACGAGGCGGCTCATGTCATCCCTGCCCCGATATTCATTGATGGTTCAGCGAATGAGGCGGCAAAAAGCAGGTCAGGGTTAAAAAGGGCGATGACGATAAATCACATGGGACGAATGATGCGCGTAAAATCGCTGGCAATGGTGATTGCCGGAACGCTTGGTCTGTCTATCGCTGCGATACCTTCCGCACAGGGCCAAGCCGTACCGAGGCAATTGCCACCAGATCCACCACCGGAACTACCTTCGGTCAGCGACTATTCTCTCCCGCCAGGTGAAGGCCAAAATCCAGCTGATGGTCAAGCCGAGGGACCTACGGAGGAAAATGGGCCAGCGCCGCAAGCTGCTCCGCCGTCGGGCAGCGCCCTGCCTGGCACGCAACCTGCAGCCCAACCGGCCCCTATATCCCCTGTTGATGCTCCCACAATTGGTGGCCAGACCCGTCCAACACCAACTGGCCCTGCACTATCCGGCAGTCCTCGCACCAGCGCGCCTGTCACTAATCCACCAACGGCTACACCAACGCGTCGTCCGGCTGGCGATCCAGCGGTCGCTGCGCCATCGGTGAACCGTCCAGCAATTGATAGTGACCAGCCGCAGCCAGGCTTTTCCACGGAACTGCCCCGTCAAACTATGCCATCCAACCCATCAGCGCCAAAGACTGTATCAGAGGCATCTCCGGAAATAAGTTCTGGTGGGACCATCTTACACTATGCTGTCGGCGGAATAGTCTTGCTTCTGCTGAGCGGATTGGGTGCCTATTTCTGGCGGCGTAAGACCGTCATGCCCTCGCAGGAAGAAGAGATTACGGATGACCCGGAACTATTGACCGCGACGGACTCCATTCCTGCATCTAAACCTCATAAACCCGCACCGAAAATCTATTCACCGCCCAATCCTTCGGAACCCGAAAAGCCAAACCCGCTATCGTCGAACGGATTTGTAACATCAAAAATTGGCGCCGTACCCAAACCACTGCCAACAGCCGCTAAAGGTCCACCGATAGCTCCAAAGCCGGACCGGAAACCGGGCGCAACAGATTATCTACAGATTGATCTAGCCGCCAATAGCGCCTCATCCACGTTGCTCAACGCAGTACTCAATTATACCATAACACTGACCAACCAATCGGATCAGTCGTTGCACGACATCCACCTTTCCGGCACGATGATGCAGGCTGATTCTGAAAACGCCAGGAATGGCGATATTGAAACAGGCGAACCACTGCACAAGATTGAAAATCTGGCTGTAGGAGAAACTATCTCTCTCACCGGCGATATACGCCTGCCGCTCAATGCTATCCGTCCGATCACCTTCAAATCACAGGCGCTTTTCATTCCCTTGGCCCGTTTTGGTGTCGTGTATGCCGATCAGAGCAATGTCGAATACCGGCAAGCAGCGTCATTCATCATCGGCCGGGAATATGAGCCCCGGCGACCAAAAATGGCACCATTTCGACTTGATCTCGGCCCACGGAATTTCAGTCCGGTGGGACAGCGGCCGCTAAACATCTGAAACCCATTTGCAAAATGCACCAAAGCACAGACTGTCTTTCATCGCCAAGCGTGCGATAGCGACAAGATGTCTAAGAAAACGCTCATTCCAATACTTGGTGACCAACTATCATTGGATATCTCGTCCCTTACTGATCAACAGCCCGATACATCTGTTCTATTGATGATGGAGGTCGAAGCCGAAGCCACCTACGTAAAACATCACAAAGCCAAGATTGCCTACATATTTTCGGCCATGCGGCACCATGCCTCAGCATTGCGCGAACGCGGCTGGACCGTTGATTATGTGGCGCTCGATGATACCGATAATAGCGGCAGCTTTACCGGCGAAGTCGCCCGCGCTTGCGAACGGCACGACATCGAATCTATTCGCATTACCGAAGCTGGCGAATGGCGGGTCATGGCGATGATTGAAAACTGGGAAGACCAGTTTGATGTTCCGGTTACCATCTGCCCCGATCAGCGCTTTATCGCCACCCATCAGGAATTTGAACATTGGGCAGAAGGCAAAAAGCAACTGCGGATGGAGTTTTTCTATCGCGAGATGCGCCGCAAGACAGGATTGTTGCTGGACAAGGATGGCAAACCGGAAGGCGGAAAATGGAATTATGACGCGGAAAATCGCAAGCCCGCGAAAAGCGACTTGATGATGCCGCAACCAATCCGCTTTCAACCGGACCAAATTACGCAGGACGTGATTGATTTGGTCACAGAGAGATTTGCAGACCATCCCGGTTCACTCGAGCAATTTCATTTCGCCGTGACCCATGAGGAAGCGTTGCGCCAACGGCGTAAGTTTCTGGACCATGCCCTTGCCCAATTTGGCGATTATCAGGATGCCATGCTGACCGGTGAGCCGTTCCTCTGGCATTCTATCCTTTCACCCTATCTCAATAGCGGCCTGCTTGATCCACTAGCTCTCTGCCAGGAAGTGGCCGATCTATATGCGGGTGGCAAGGTGCCTCTTAACGCCGCTGAGGGTTTCATTCGTCAGATAATCGGCTGGCGTGAATATGTCCGCGGTATCTATTGGCGCGAAGGGCCAGACTATGCACAGCGAAATTTTCTGGATGCCCAACATCCTCTTCCCGATTTTTATTATAACGGCGAGACCGACATGCTATGTTTGTCGGAAGCAATAGGACAGACACTAGACCTTGCTTATGCCCATCATATCCAGCGGCTTATGATCACGGGCAATTTTGCACTAATTGCAGGGATTGATCCCCACGCGGTTCATGAATGGTACCTGGAAGTTTATGCTGATGCTTATGAGTGGGTCGAACTCCCCAATACATTGGGGATGAGCCAATTTGGTGATGGTGGAATTATCGCCTCAAAGCCATACGCCTCGTCGGGCAATTATATAAACAAAATGTCCGATCATTGTGCATCTTGCGCTTATGACGTGAAACAGCGCACCGGCGACGAAGCCTGCCCATTCAACGCGCTTTACTGGGATTTTCTTGCGCGAAACGAGGACAAGCTTGCCGATAATAACCGCTTGGCAATGCCCTATCGCACGTGGAATAAAATGGATTCCGACGTCCAGAAACAGCTTCGCGCCAGCGCAAAAGCCTTTCTGGAACGGTTGTAATTCAATCATTTGCCGAAAAGCCACATAAGCTGTGGATTCCATCTCCAATGCAATATAGCCTCGACGGCTTGAACACGAATCGATAAACGTTGGCATATGGACGCAGAGGCGAAGTGATCGCCCGCTTGCACAAGGAGCATAAAATGGAACTGCTGGTAACCACTGACTGGCTTGCGAATGAACTGGGCGCATCAGATTTGCGTATAGTTGATGCCACCAAATTCATGCCCGATGCCGGACGCGATCCGGCCGCCGAATATGAAGCGGGCCATATTCCCGGCGCTGTGTTTATGGACCTGGGCGAGCTTACAGACACCGGTAACCCAGTTGAAAATATGCTTCCACCGCCAGAAAAATTTGCCAGCCGTATGCAATCGCTCGGTCTCGGTGATGGCAGCCGTATCGTGCTTTACGATGACAGTCCGCTGAAAAGCGCCGCGCGCGCATGGTGGATGCTGACGATATTTGGCGCACATGAGGTCGCAATATTGGACGGCGGTATTGCCAAATGGAAAGCCGAAGGGCGTCCGCTTGAAACTGGCAAAGAAGCATTGCGTCATCGTCACTTCACAGTCTGGAAAGATGATAAAGACGTCCGTACGAAAGCCGACATGCTGGCAAACCTGCACAGCAAGGATGAGCAGGTAGTCGACGCTCGCCCGGCGGGACGTTTCTCCGGTGCGGAGGAAGATCCGCGTCCCGGTATTGTTTCCGGCAGCATTCCCGGTTCGGTCAACATTCCGCATAGCGACTTTTTCAATGCTGATGGTACTTGGCAAAGCGCCGATGAAATAAAAGCATTGTTCGACGGTGTCGGTGTCGACCTTGCCAAACCAGTGGTTACGACCTGTGGGTCCGGTATGACAGCGGCCGTTGTGTCCTTTGCTGCGGCTGTAGCCGGTGGTGATAAAATAGCTCTTTATGACGGCAGTTGGTCTGAATGGGGTGCCGACGCAGACACGCCCAAAGCAACCGCCTGAGAAAGTACGTCTGCTTTCACCGTTAGGGCTGAGCCTGTCGAAGCCCGTCTCCAGTCTAGCAGCGCCCTTCGACAGGCTCAGGGCTAACGGAAATAACATTGGCCAATAGAGAAGACCAATCCAGTCATAAACCGGCGACGCAGATTGTTACTGGCGGCAGACGCAAGGAATGGACCGAAGCGGTTGTCAATCCGCCGGTCTGGCGCGCAAGTACCCACCTTTATGACAGTGTAGCGGATTTGCGAGCAGGCATCGGAAATAACGAAGACGGTCGATTTTTCTACGGCCGCCGCGGGTCGCCTACCCAATGGTCTCTTGCCGAAGCGTTGACGGAGATGGAGCCGGGAGCCGTTGGAACCATGCTCTATCCTTCCGGTGTAGCCGCGATAGCTTGCGCTATGCTGGCAATCCTCAAACCCGGCGATGAAATTTTACTGACCGACAGCAGTTATGACCCTAGCCGTAACTATGCTGATGCTTTCCTGAAACCTATGGGCATCACCGCCCGTTATTATGACCCATTAATTGGTGCAGATATTGGCGCGCTGTTAACGGACAAGACCAAGGCCATATTACTCGAAAGTCCCGGCAGCTTGACCTTCGAGGTACAAGATATCCCAGCGATCTGTGCTATGGCTAAAGAAGCTCGCATCGTGACTTTCCTGGATAACACTTGGGCCACATCTCGTTTCTTTCCGGCACTGGAACATGGCGTTGACATTTCGATTGTCGCAGCCACCAAATATATTGTCGGCCATAGCGATGTAATGATGGGGGCAGCGACAACCCATGAAAGATATTGGACACGACTCCGGCGCACGGCGCAGCAATTGGGGCAGGTTGTTTCTCCAGATGATGCCTATCTTGCCGCCCGTGGCCTCAGAACACTGGAAGTCAGGCTGAAACAACATGAGCAATCGGCGCTGACTGTCGCTCATTGGCTCAAAGACCGGCCTGAGGTCGGGCAAGTTTTGCATCCCGCTCTGGCTGGTTGTCCGGGCCATGACATCTGGAAGCGCGATTTCAAGGGATCATCTGGTCTATTCTCTTTTGAACTTAGTCAAGGCGATGAGAAATCCCGCGCGGCCTTTATCGACGCGCTGACGCTCTTTGGCATCGGCTATAGCTGGGGCGGGTTTGAAAGTCTGGCCCTGCCAGTTGATCCCGGAAAATATCGGACTGCCACCGATTGGATGATGACAGGCGCGCTCGTGCGGCTGCATATTGGTTTAGAAGACCCGGACGATTTAATCGCCGATCTTGCCAAAGCGTTTGAACACTATAACAGCGTCTTATGATGGAAGAAATTCTCGGCTACATAGAATCTCTGGCGCCGGATACACCGCGCAATGTGCAATATATAGAGAGCGCAGTGGCTGGCGGACTGGTGACTTTAGCGCTGGTCGCCGGCTGGTTTCTCAGCAAATATATTGGACCGAAACTTCGCCATGTCTGGGAAACGCGTGCTGGATATGAGAGTGACTTAGCCGGACGCCGCATCCGCGATATGACGCGGCGGGCGACGACCTTTATATTATGCGGCCTGTTCTTGGCGATATGGGATTGGCAGCTTGTCCCGCAAGTGGTCTTTGCCCTCACTATCGCGATTACCATGGGTCTGTTTACCAATGATCTGATCCGGGGCGTTCGCATGCCGGATTGGCTCGGCACCGTGATGGGGCTGACGGTGTTTATATCCGCAGCCCTTGGCCTCGTGGGTAATATTGACCGTATCACTATTGCCTTAGAGCGGGTCGGTATTGATGTCGGCACGCACCGTATTTCGTTACTGGCGGTTGTCACGACAATCATGACCGCCGTTATCCTGCTGGCGGTTGCCCGTGTGCTGATGAAACTCGTCAGTCATGTGATCTCGAACAGCCAACTCGATGGCGCGCAGAAAGTATTGGGGCAAAAACTCGCCACCGTTGCCATTTTGGGCGCGGCCTTCGTCCTCGGGTTAGATGTCCTTGGGATAGATCTCACCGCTTTAGCCGTCTTCTCCGGTGCTTTCGGTTTGGCCATTGGTTTCGGGATGCAGAAAACGATTGGTAACCTGATCGCGGGGATCATTTTGCTTATGGACCGGTCGATCAAGCCCGGTGATGTGATCGCGGTCGGCGACAGTTTTGGCTGGGTCAACAAAATCGGTGTCCGCGCTGTGTCGGTCTTGACTCGTGAGGGCAAAGAGCATCTTATCCCGAATGAAGACCTAATGACCCGCGAGGTTGAAAATTGGTCATATTCTAACAAGAATGTTCGGATAAGCGTACCGGTCGGTGTTTCGTATAACAGCGATATGGATCATGTTATTGAATTAATGAAGCAAGCCTGTGTCGACGTGCCGCGCGTTCTAAATCACCCCAAACCGGTGGTCTGGATGATGGAATTCGGTGACAATAGCGTGAATTTCGAAATCAGATGCTGGATAAACGATCCGCAATCCGGCGTTGGTAATTTTAAAGCTGCGGTCCTGAAACGAGTATGGGATCTGTTTAAAGAACATGAAATCGAAATCCCGTTCCCGCAGCGCGATGTTCATATCAAATCACTTCCGGACAAAGGAACTGCTAAACTGTCTGCAGAATGACCGTTTATTTGCGAAGCAAATCCAAAGTTTGGCGGCCCGACATCTGAATTTCACGCATTAATCGCTGAGCAGCGGTGCCGGTCCGGCTGCGGCCTTTGGAATTTAGCGCCAGCAAAGCCTTGGCTCCCGTCTGCGCCATAGCCGCGAGATCATCACATCCGCGATCAAAGCGCTTTTGGGTCATTGGAAAGCTATTGCGATAGGCCGATTCCATTAAAGCAGAGTCTGTCAGTTCGAAAGAAGCAATCTCTTCCGATCCAGCCATATTGGCAACGAGTCCGGCAACCGACTCGACGGCCTTCAGCCGAGCAAAGCTCTCGGCAAAGGGATCGCCCTCTCCATTAGCTCTTTCGATGGAATCAATTTTCGACATAATCCCGCGATAGATACTCATAGTTAACAAGCCCTAAACAGGCGTGACTGCAGCGAACGAGTCACATGTGGCTCGATTGCCACACTATCAAAATATGTCATCTTTGCTGTCATTTTTTTGTTGTGCAGCGCAGCAATATGCTGCAACTTTTATCTGCATGTTTTGAGATTGTCTGTCGTTGGCCTCGCTGACGCAATAAAAAGACAACCGAGACAAATTCCAGGAGGGGCGATACGCATCAACCAGAAAGGGATTTTCATGCGCACGTCCACAAAAGCCACACTAGGCTCAAAAACCAAATCGGGGATAATCGGTCTTTCAGCTATTTTACTGGCTGGCACAGCAGTACCAGCCCTGGCTCAAGAAGTTGAAGGCAGCGGAATTACCATTTCCGGCAATGCTGCGCTTACATCGGATTACCGCTTCCGCGGCCTGTCTTTTTCAGACGGTGATATTGCAGTTCAAGGCGGTATTGATGTCGCGCATGAAAGCGGATTCTACATCGGCACATGGGCTTCTTCGATCGAAGACAGTCCAACATTCGGCCACACTGAGCTTGACCTGTATGGCGGCTGGTCAGGCGATGTCACCGACGGCCTGACACTTGATGTCGGCTTGCTCTATTATGTTTATCCCAATGGTGAAGGCGGAGCTGCTGGTCCAAGCGACTATTTCGAACCTTACGCCTCTGTTTCGACAACCCTTGGTCCTGTCGAACTGACAACGGGTATTGCTTATGCATGGTCTCAAGCCAGCCTCGGCGACAATGACAATGTCTATATCTACACCGGCGTTTCCGGTGGAATTCCAAACACACCTATTTCGCTCAATGCCAATATCGGCATTAACGACGGATCGCTGGGCAATCCTGTTGGCGTCCTTGGCGATGATAATTATATCGATTGGACACTGGGAGCCGATTGGGCAATTACCGAAAATCTGACGGCGAGCGTAGCTTACACAGATACTGATGCGCCTTCGGTCAATAATTTCACCGATAGTGCCGTTGTATTTACCTTGGGCGTATCCTTCTAAGACCCACCGGGTTTGAATTCACAATTGGGTTCGTCAAAAATAAAGGCCGTTCTGGGGGCAGGGCGGCCTTTGTTTGTCGGACTAAGCTAACTCGCTGCAATCAGTCTTTTCGTACTGTCCGCGGTTGGACTATCAATCACCGACCCCATATCTCCCTCTTCAACCATGCACCCCTCATCCAATACTATGATCCGATGGCAAAGCCGACGGGCCGAGGCAATATCATGTGTTATAAAGATGATGCTGAGTTTATGGCTTCGCTGCAGCTTCGCTAGCAATCTAAGAATAGAAGCACCCACCAGCGGATCCAAAGCCGACGTCGCTTCGTCAAGAACAAGCAGTTGGGGGCTCGCTATAATAGCCCGAGCGATGGCCACCCGTTGTGCCTGACCGCCAGACAGACTGCCCGGCATCCGATCAAGGAATTCAGCGCCAAGCCCCACATGATCAAGCGCTTCATCCACCATTTTATTTCGATCCAACCGCAAAAGATCTGGTCTCAGATTCCTCAATGGTTCGGCAACGATATCCGCTACTTTCCACTGGGGATCGAGGCTTGCCACCGGATCCTGAAACACAGGTTGAATTAGTCGGCGCATAGCAAGACTGCGAGCGCGGCGTTCCGGCAATAGCTTAGATTGCCAGCGAACTGTACCGGATGTCAGCGGGCCGATGCCCGCAATAGCTCTGCCCAAAGTCGATTTACCGGACCCCGACCCGCCGACAATCGCCACCGCCTCACCTTCCCTCACCGTTATGCTTGCATCCACGATCGCTTTTATCTTGCCTCGCCGCCAACCTGGACGAGGGAACACAACCGTGGCGGCTTCCGTTTCCATCAGTATGTTTCCAACCGCTGGCAGATCGGGTGCAGGTTCATCCAGACGCGGCGTCGCGGCCATCAGGCGCCTGGTATATTCCTGCTGCGAATTGGCAATAATGTCAGTCGTTGTGCCGCTTTCAACCATTTTGCCCTGATCCATCACGACGAGATCATCGGAATGCCCCTCCACTGAAGCGAGATCATGGCTGACGAGCAACATCGCTAGGCCTTGTTCTGCTCGTAATTCATCAAGCAGCGCCATAATCTCCCCACGCAAGCTAGCGTCCAAGGCGCTGGTGGGCTCATCAGCAATCAACAATTTGGGCCGGTGGGCAATTGCCGCAGCGATCATCACCCGCTGCCGCTCACCGCCCGATAGGCGATGCGGGAATTGATCTAGCCTTTCATCTGCGCGCGGCAAACCGACACGTTCAAGCTTTTGGGCAAGTTCATGCCGGGACAATCGCGGTGGTCCGGCTTGCGCAGCAGCTTCCTGAAGCTGAGCGCCGATGGTTAAATGGGGGGTCAGCGCCGTCAATGGCTGTTGAAAGACAAATCCCGTCAACCGGCTGCGTGCTTTATGCATTTGATGTGCGTCCGCGCGCGTTAACTCAATCCCGTCGAGCCTGATGGACCCCAGCGCTTCGCCCGGTGTAAGGCCAAAAGGCGTCAGGCAGGACAGGCTTTTCCCAGAGCCGGAAGCGCCAATAATCGCGGTACATTTTCCAGCTTCGACCGTCAGATTGACGCCTTCGACGAGCCGCTCCCCATCAATCCGAATGGCCATATCGCGTATCTTATAAACGCTCACGAGTAGATATCTCTCAGGCGCTCACCTTCAATCGTGAGACAAACCAGCAGCAGGACCAATAGCCCACCCGGCAACAACAGTCCAAGCGGCGTCATGTCCATGTCATCTGCGCCCTCCTTGACCAATATACCAAGCGATGTCAGCGGTTCCTGAACGCCCAAACCAAGGAAAGACAAGAAACTTTCGACCATCACCACCTGCGGCACAGTGAGCATAAGATAGGCCAGCGCGACGCCCGCGATATTCGGTAAGACATGTTTTAAAATGATCGTAAGCGGCGGAGTACCGGCCGCTTCTGCAGCCAAAATGAAAGGCCGTTGCTTGAGCGCCATAACCTGCCCGCGCACCACTCGGGCCATAGTCAGCCATTCGACCAGGCCGATGCCGACAAACACCAACAATATCGAACGGCCAAAAATTACCATCAATAGAATCACGATGAACATGAAAGGCAAGGCATATAGCGCATCGACAAACCGCATCATCGCTTCATCAACTTTACCGCCAACCCAGCCCGCGGTCGCGCCCCACGCGATGCCAACGATCAGCGATACCAGAGCCGCCGCTATTGCAACCATCAAAGTGACTCGGGTTCCTGCCGCCAAGCGCGCCAAACGGTCACGGCCGATTTCATCGGTGCCAAAAATATGGGATCCGCTGAACGCAGGCGCACGGACGGCGTCCCAATCAATCTCATCATAAGTCCATGGCAAGACGAGCGGCAGGATTAGTGCCATTGCTATCAGGGCCAGGACCACCCAAAGCGGCCAATGGTTGCGGTCCAGTAACGTCCTCATCCTTCGCGCATCCGCGGGTCCAGCCAACCGTAAATCAGGTCGGCGAACAGGTTGAACGCAATGATTAGCGCCGCATAAAGCGTCACCACTCCAAGCACCAAAGGATAATCCCGGTTCAACGCGCCTTGAACAAAATAGCGACCCAATCCCGGCAGTCCGAATACGGTTTCCACAACCACCGCCCCGGTCAGCAATCCGGCCGCCGCCGGTCCGAGATAACTGGCAACAGGGACTAAAGCTGGACGCAAACCATGTTTGAACAGAATATTCGTTTCCGACAATCCCCGTGCTCTGGCGGTGCGAATATGGTCCTGTTTCAATACTGTCGCCAGACCCGCTCTGGTCAATTTGGCGATAGCGCCCGATACCGGCAGTGCCAATGCAACAACCGGCATGATGAGCCAAGACCATCCTTGGCCCGTACCTGAAACGGGCAACAAGCCAAGCCAAAGCCCAAAAAGCAAAGCCAATGCCGGACCGGTCACAAAAGTTGGCAATGCCGTCGCGACCGTTGCCAGCATCATGATCGTCTTGTCTGCTGTTTTACCGGCTCGAACCGCCGCAAATAGCCCGGCGGAAATACCAATCAACAAAGCCAGCAATATCGCCAGGCCGCCGAGGGTCAACGAAATCGGCAATCCCTGCGCCACCAGTTCAGAAACAGTAAAATCACGATAAACGAGTGATGGTCCGAAATCACCTTGCACCAGCCGCGAGACATAAAGCCACGCCTGCTCCCAAAGCGGCTTGTCCAATCCATAGGCGGTTTGCAGAGCGGCCTGGGTCTCTGGCGGTAACGGTCTCTCGCCGTCAAAAGGTCCACCAGGCGCTAGCCGCATCAGGAAAAAGGAGACCAATATGATCGCAAGCAGCGTCGGAACCGCTGTCATCAACCGCTTTGCGACCAGCGCTAGCATCTGGCGTTACAGCTCCATCTGGCCAAAACAACTGCGCACTTCTTTGACGAACAGCTCCGGCACTTCCATCGCAGCAAAATGGCCGCCTTTGTCCGCTTCACCCCAATATTGGAGATTTTTGAAGCGTTGCTCCGCCCAGCGGCGAGAGGGTGCCATAATTTCATTTGGGAAAATGCTGCATCCGGTGGAAAGATGGACAGGATCGACATTGGGATTACCAAAGCTCTCTCGATAGAGTCGTGCTGAGGAAGCTCCTGCATTGTTCAGCCAATAGAGCATGATATTGTCGAGCAGGTGATCACGGTCAAAACTGTCATCAGGGGTCGTCGCTCTATCCGACCAGCCCTGAAATTTCTCTAACACCCAGGCCATCTGACCCACAGGAGAGTCGGCAAGACCATAGCCTAATGTCTGGGGTTTGGTACGCTGGATTTCGGCATAGCCGCCACCTTGCGTCTGATAATCCGAGAACCGCGCCAGCGAGGCCTGTTCCTCGGGAGTCGGGTTTTTCATCACCTCTTCGGGCGGTGTTCCTACGACAACCAGATTAATATGGATACCCGCACATGATCCGAGATTCTGAACCCCGATAGCAGATGTGACCAGTGCGCCCCAATCACCCCCCTGCGCAAAATAGCGATCATAGCCCAACCGTGTCATCAACACATCCCAAGCGCTCGCAATCTTCTCCACGCCCCATCCGGTTTCGGTCGGCTTACCGGAAAAGCCATATCCGGGCAGTGAAGGAATGACGAGATGATAAGCGTCTTTGGCATTGCCGCCATGAGCCACAGGATCCGTCAGCGGACCAATGACATCCATAAATTCGACGATCGAACCCGGCCAGCCGTGGGTCATGATCAGGGGCCGTGCAGCAGCTTCCGGGGAGCGGATATGCATGAAATGAATATCAACGCCGTCGATTTCCGTCATGTGCTGCGGATAGTGATTCAACGCCGCTTCACAGCGCCGCCAGTCGTAATTTTCTCGCCAATAATCAGTAACTTGCTGAACATAAGCCAGAGGTATACCTTGGGACCAATCATCAACCGGTTCAGGATCAGGCCAGCGAACCATTGCCAATCGGGTCTCCAAGTCGTCCAATGTCGATTGCGGAATATCAATCTGAAAGTCTCTGATATTATCGCTCATCACATGGCCTCCATTTAGTCCAGCTTACATCGCCAAGTTACATTGTAGGCACCGGCGCCTGTCCCGAATAGTCATAAAAGCCCTTACCAGTTTTGCGACCGAGCCAACCGGCTTCGACATATTTGAGCAATATAGGGGCGGGACGATATTTGGGATCACCAAAATCATTCTGCAGCACGCGCAGTATTTCGAGCAATGTATCGAGCCCAATCATATCGGCCAGTGTTATAGGACCCATCGGATGGCCAAGGCCTAATTGCACGCCGCGATCAATGTCTTCCATCGACGCAGTACCTTCGCCCAAGGCAAAAAATGCTTCATTGAGCATAGGCAGCAATATCCGATTGACCACAAAACATGGCGAATCTTTGGCCAATACCGCTTGCTTGCCCAGCGCCTTCACATAGTCATTCGCCATGGCAACAGTTTGGTCGCTAGTTGCCAAACCGCGAATGACTTCTACCAAGCCCATTAACGGGACGGGATTGAAGAAATGCACACCAATGAAACGGGACGGGTCTTTAACCGCCTGCGCCAACCGGGTGATTGATATGGAAGATGTGTTGGTGGCCAACAGCGACTGGTGACCCAAAATTTCAGAAGCCGCGCCAAAGATTTGGCGTTTGATATCCTCTCGCTCAGTCGCGGCTTCAACGATGATATCCGCACTGGCCATCGGATCAAGCGAACCGATCGTTTCAATGCGGTCCAGCGCTGTTTGCGCAGCTTGTTGTTCGATTTTCTCTTTTTCTACCAATCGCGATAATTGTTTGGCGATGCCAGCTTTGCCTTTTTCGGCAATCTCCTGATTCATATCAGATAGATAAACATGATATCCAGCCTGCGCCGAAACCTGTGCAATTCCTGCGCCCATTTGCCCGGATCCAATGATGCCGATTGATTTCATTTGCCGTCCTTCTTCTTTATCATGACTTCGCTGTTAATGCTGATGTAACAAGGCACTAGCGATTGTCGAGCAAACTGGCTAGATTGCAATTATGTTCCCAGCTATTTCCACCATCGCCCTTTTGGCACTTACAGCGGCAACAACGACCAGCGACGCACAGCCGATTCCGAATCCTGGCGAGATTAAGGTCTTTAAGGACTGGTCCGTCGGATGTGACAATGGCGGTGATTGTCAGGCGATTTCCTTGGTCGATGATGCCAGGGGTGGTTTCAAAGAATGGGGTGGCCCCATTTCAATTGTCCGCACCGCTGGCGCAGACGATATGCTAAAGATACGCGTGCTTTTGCAAGTCACTGGTATTGAGGGATATCAACTGGTTGTTGACGGCAAAGTCATTAGGACTGGTCCAATGGCAGAGGGCGAATATCCGATCGAGATTGTTGGCCAAGACGCCAAAAAAGTTGCAGCCGCGATTGCCCGTGGTCGAAAACTCGAGGTTCAGGCTCCGAACGGTGATAGTCTGACAAAAATATCCTTATCAGGCTCCACTGCTGCGCTACGCTATATTGACCAGCAGCAGAAAAGAGCGCGCACATCAACGGCCTTAATTGCCAAGGGGCGCCGCACGTTCCGGCCCATCAAAACTGAAATTCCGGTTGTAGCCGTCAATCAATGGACCTCCGCGCAACGGATTCCCGCCACTACAGAAATTGTCGATCTGGTCGAGAATTCACCGTGCAAAGACGATAGATTTGGTGTGGTCGAAGATCAGATATTTCCGTTGGGCCAAAAAGACGATCGTTATCGCGCACTTATTTTGATCTCTTGCGGTTCCGGTGCCTATAATTTTTCCAGCGCCGCCTATATCGGCGAAATTAAAGGGGATGAGAAAAAAGGCGCCAGTTGGGCCTTCCGCCCTGCCACCTATGACCTAAAGCCTACTTGGGGCGGGGAAGACCGTCCCCCCCTCTTGGTCAACGCCCACTGGGAAGAAAACCGCCAGATTTTAAGCAGCTTTGCAAAAGGTAGAGGCATTGGCGATTGCGGCAATGCAGAGAGCTTCATCTGGGACGGGGAGACATTCCGCTTGATCGAGGCCAGCGGCATGCAAGAATGTCGCGGAGCTTATGAGTGGATCACAACTTGGCGCGCGAAATATCAAGATGCCAAAGAACTGGCCACCCAGACCGTCGCTCAAGACGAGTCCAACAATCAATAACATTATTTAAGTCCGTCACGCAGAGTTAAGGCGCATTTTTGTAAGGTTGCGCCTCAGCAAGGATTAGTGAGAAGTAATTTTTTTCATCGCTCCACTCCGTCACCGGTGACCAACCGCCTGCCCGCAACATCAACCGCGCATCACGCAAGCCGTATTTGTGGCTGTTTTCAATATGGATTCTTTGCCCCTTAGCCATATTATATTGGCGTGCATCAATTGAGAAATTGAGGTCTGACTGGGCCTCCAGATAAATCTCGATCCTTGCATAGCGATCATTCCAGATCGCGATGTGGCGGAATTGGTCTACAGCAATATCACCATCCATTTCTCGATTTATCCGGTGCAGCAAGTTAAGCGAAAATTGCGCCGTTACTCCAGCGCTATCATCATAGGCCGCAACAAGGACGTCCGGATCTTTGATCCGATCAAAACCAATTAGCAGCTGAGATCCGATACCCAGAGTTTCACGCATGAAGCGCAGCAAATCAACAGATGTGCGTGCGACCATGTTGCCGATGGTCGAGCCCGGAAAAAACCCAAGCTTTGGCATATCGGAAATTTCATCTGGCAAATTTATCCGCCGCATAAAGTCTGCCTCAAGTGGATAAATGGGCAGTTGCGGAAATTGGATTTGCAATTGCGCTGCGCTGGCAGCGAGAAACTCACCCGATATATCTATTGGCACATAGGCCGCTGGCTGGGTAGCGCGTAAAAGATGCGGTGTCTTAGTTGAACTACCAGAACCAAATTCGACGACCGCCCGCCCTTTGCCGCCCTTATCGGCCACTTCTGCACTATAACCTGCAAGCAGCGCTGTTTCAGTGCGCGTTGGATAATATTCGGGTAGTTCCGTAATCTGTTCAAATAGCTCCGAACCTGCATGATCATAGAGCCAACGCGCCGGAATCGCGTAATTTTCCTCTTCAAAGCAACACCGAATATCGTCGCGAAATGCCGGATCAATCCGACCAATTGTCATATCCATTTAGAAAACCGTCCTTGGCGGTCAGGGTGAAAATCAGATATCTTTGGTTTCGGTCTAGATATCTTTGGCAAGGCGCAGACCCGAAAACTGCCAACGTTGATGGGGATAGAAGAAGTTGCGATAGCTATTTCGAATATGGCCCGGCGATGTCGCAACGCTTCCCCCTTTCAGAACAAACTGCCCGGACATGAACTTGCCGTTATACTCGCCAACCGCGCCTTCCGCAGCCCTAAATCCGGGATAGGGACGATAGGCACTGCCCGTCCATTCCCAAACATTGCCGATATCCGGCAACCCGTTTTCCGCCGCGACTTCCCATTCTGCTTCGGTCGGCAATCGCGCGTTCGCCCAACTCGCATAGGCATCCGCCTCGAAAAGACTGATGTGGCGGACAGGCGCACATAAAACGACCTCGCGCCATCCTTGTAGGGTAAATTCCTCGGTCACCCCGTCCCGCTCTCGCCAGTGGAGCGGAGCATCGATTTTCTGTTTCTGCACCCAAGACCAACCGTCGGACAACCAATGGCACGGATCTGCATAACCATCATCCGCAATAAACCTTTGCCATTCACCATTGGTTACCGGGCGATCAGCGATAGCATGGGGGTGCAGCATCACCTCATGCCGCGGCCCTTCACAATCAAAAGCAAAATCTTTGCCATGATGGCCAATAGATTGCACACCAGTCACGCCTTCAATCCAGCCCAGCGGCGTATCGATAATAGCAGGTCGCGGTTTGGGCTCCAGCAAGGCCGGGCCAATCGGGTTACGCGAAAATAGATGCAATATATCGGTTAGCAGTAATTCCTGATGCTGTTGCTCATGATGCAGGCCGAGTTCGACCAAATCCAGTAAAGCCTCAGAAAAACCGTCCATTGCCTCGGCCATAGCGTCATCGACATGCGCTCTGAAGTTTAACACCGCTTGCAACGACGGTCGGGTCAACAGACCACGCTCCGGCCGCGCATGTCGCGCGCCCTCTGCCTCATAATAGCTATTGAACAAATAGGCATAGGCTTCGTTGAAGGCTTTATAGTCCTGCACATTGTCGCGCAGCAGGAAGGTTTCAAAAAACCAAGTTGTATGCGCCAGATGCCATTTAGCTGGAGACGCATCCTCCATTGACTGGGCGGTGGTATCGGCATCACTTAGTCCAGCAATCAATGAAACACTATGCGATCGAATGGTTTCAAACCTATCCACCAAATCTTGCGTTCTAGCGGTATTTAATGAAGTCGTAGACGAGATTGTTTTGGTGTCGGCTTGGCGAGCGATTAGTCCTACTCCGTCGATATGTCCGTTGCCTTAGAACATAGAGCGAACGACCTTAGGGTCAACCGCTTATATTTGAGCCGCTGAGGTGCAAATTTGTGATTTACAGTGCGTTTAGATGATGCGTAGCTTTGCTAGCGGGAGGCTCCGGGAACCCATAAGATGTCGGCTTTACCGCCATCGTTAAGAATCCGGCCGAGGACAAAAAGATAGTCTGACAGACGATTGATATAAGCCAAAGCATGCGGATTAATCGCCATCACCTGTGCAGCGCCTACGGCGGTTCGTTCCGCCCGCCGGGCAATCGCGCGTGCCAGATGAATGGCTGCGGCTGATTTGCTACCGCCCGGCAGAATGAAGCTGGTGAGAGGATCAAGATGGTCATTGACCGCATCAATCTCGCTTTCGAGCCGCTCTATCTGTGGCGGCGTTACCCGAAGGACCATTTCCGATGGAGCGAAATCGTCGCCCTCAACTGCCGGTGTCGCGAGATCCGCACCAAGATCGAATAAATCATTCTGTATAGTCCGGAGCGATTGTACCAACGCTCCATCAGCAATCTCGCATATCGCAACGCCCAACGCGCTGTTCAGCTCATCCACATCACCAATTGCCGCCATGCGTGCATCATTTTTTGCGACGCGCGACCCATCGACCAGCCCAGTGGTCCCATCATCGCCCGTCTTGGTGTAAATCTTGTTGAGCTTAACCATCGCCGCGTGGTTTTAACTTTGACCGCCAGCCAGCAACAACAGCAAAGCAACCAATATGACCGCAATGGCTTGATATTTGACACGAGCGAACATCATTTCATTCTGCTTTTTGTGCGATGCGGTCACGCCATCAGCATCAACGTCTTCCGGTTCCATGTTTACAAAAGCGATAAGTCCTCGAACCAAGGCAAAGACAACGGCACCCGCAGCCAACAAGATTAATAAAATCAATAAATAGCTCATATTTTCTAACTAGCCCTTCGATAACATGATTCCAACAGGGAAAATGTTTTCTCGTAATTTATCAGCTACGAAGTAACCGCGTTCACCAGCTTCTCGCAATACGGCTAAAGATGCAGAATCCCGGCTTTTCGAGAGCTTAACCCCTGTTTCATCCAGCAAAACTGGGTGATGAACATAGCAAGGAACGGGTAAGTCCAGCAGCGCTTGTAGCAATCGGTGGATATGGGTGGAGGCGAACAAGTCCTCTCCACGCACAACATGGGTGATCCCATCCCGCGCATCGTCCAACGTCACTGCCAAATGATAGCTAACCGGCGTATCTTTCGGGATGAGCACAACGTCTCCCAATGCCGTTGGATCAGCAATCTGATCTCCATGTCGCTCGTCATGCCAGCTCAAGTCTCCAACCAAGCTGATCGCCTTTGCCACGTCAAGCCGCCAACTATGCGGTTCGTTTTCCATCCTTTCTGCAGCCTCGCCCGCATGGAGATTGCGGCATGTTCCCGGATAAATCGGACCATCCGGTCCCTCCTCCAAAGCTTCCATCTCTTGCACGGCACGCATAGACGACCGCGTGCAGAAACAAGGATAAAGGAGTCCCTCATTCTTCAATCTCGTGGCCGTTTCAGCATAGCTATCCAGTCGATCGGACTGGAAAATTACCTTGCCATCCCAATCCAATCCCAGCCAGCGCAAATCAGCCAATATCGCGTCGACAAATTCTGGTTTGCTGCGCTCACTATCAATATCTTCGATCCTGAGCATCAGCTTCCCACCACGCTCCCGCGCATAGTCATGGACCACACAGGCTGCATAGGCATGCCCCAAATGCAACAAGCCGTTGGGGCTTGGTGCAAAGCGCACCACAACATATTGGCCAACATCCCCCCTTGACGTCATAGGGCAGATAATGTTCTTTGCATGTCAGTTGTAATGACCATGTCATGTTCTTGCGGATAAAGAGCAGTCAGTCAAAGACTAAGGAGTAGTTAGACTATGTATCACCCCGACCTGTTGCGGCATCCCGAAAGTTGCCCGTCGCTGGTGCTGAACGCTGACTATACACCGCTATCCTATTACCCATTGAGCCTGTGGCCCTGGCAAACCGCGATCAAGGCGGTATTTCTGGATCGAGTGAACATTGTTTCCAGCTATGAACGCGAAGTGCATAGCCCTAATCTGGATATGAAAATTCCATCGGTTATTGCGCTGAAAAACTATGTGAAGCCCTCTGAATATCCTGCCTTCACCCGGTTTAACCTGTTCTTGCGAGATAAGTTTAGTTGCCAATATTGCGGTAGCCTAGACAATCTGACTTTCGACCATGTCATCCCTCGCCGCCAGAAGGGAAGGACGACATGGGAAAATGTCGCGACCGCCTGTCTGCCCTGCAACCTGAAAAAAGGCGGCCGGACACCCAAAGAAGCGCATATGCAGCTGTCAAACAAGCCGATCAAACCGACCAACTGGCAGCTACAAGAACATGGCCGTGCGTTCCCACCAAATTTCCTTCACGATACATGGCATGACTGGCTCTACTGGGACATCGAACTCGAGGGATAGAGACAGCAGGATTTTCTTGACCACGTTGTCACAGCCGTGCAGCAACAAGGCATGACTGATATCCTCCCCAATGATTCATCGGCAACACCCTCATTGGTTGTGCGCCAAAATCCCGATATTAAGTATCTCGGCAAATTGCTGGGTGATGTGATCCGCAGCTATGGCGGCGAGGAGCTATATCGCCGTACCGAATATATCCGCTCGACCAGTGTAGACCGGCACCGCGGACTGGCCGATGCCGATGCGATTGATCCGGGTCTGGATGCGCTGTCGCTTGATGAAACCACCGCCTTTGTCCGGGGCTTCATGCTCTTTTCTCTGCTCGCTAATCTTGCTGAGGATCGTCAAGGCGTGGCGGCAGAAGAAGGCGCCAGCGTTGCCGAGGCCATAACAAAACTGGCCAGCGAAGGGGTCGATGAAAAAGCGATATTGGCTTTGCTCGACAATGCCCTGATCGCGCCTGTGCTGACCGCTCATCCCACCGAGGTCCGGCGCAAAAGCATGATCGATCACAAGGCGCGGATCGCAGAATTGCTGCTGATGAAAGATGCCGGGGCCGACCACACGCCTGAAGGGGATGTGCTGGACGAAGCGATCATGCGGCAAATCGCGCTGCTGTGGCAGACCCGGCCATTGCGGCGCGAGCGTTTGTTCGTGACCGACGAAGTGCAAATCTCGCAAAGCTATATGCGTGATGTGTTCCTGCCCGTCCTCCCAAAGCTTTATGGCAAATGGGAAAAAGTGCTTGGTGCGCGTCTGCCCAATTTTCTAAAACTCGGCAGCTGGATTGGCGGCGACCGCGATGGCAACCCATTTGTTGACGCTGATGCGATGCGGGAAGCTTTGTCGCGGGCGGCTGAAACCGTTATCGGCTATTATCTGGCCCGCATCCACGCGATGGGCGCAGAGCTTAGCATCTCGACCGAATTGGCGGATGTACCCAAGGAAGTGGTCGCTTTGGCAGAAGTCAGCGGTGACGATGCACCAAGCCGTAAGGATGAACCCTATCGCCGGGCATTGTCCGGTATCTATGCGCGTCTGTCCGCAACCCATCTGAAACTTTGTGGTCATGTCCCTGGACGACCCTCATCGATCATAGCCGAGCCCTATGACAATCCGCAGCAATTGCGTGAAGACCTTGTCACCCTCGCTCATGGTCTGCGCTCCGGCGGCAAAGGCGTTTTTGCGACATCGGGGGCCTTGGGGCGCCTGATCCGCACGGTTGAACTATTTGGTTTTCACCTGGCCACGCTCGACATGCGCCAGAATAGCCGCATTCATGAGCGCGTCGTCGCCGAATTGCTGGCAGAGGCCGGTGTTGAAGGCGATTATCTCGCTCTGGACGAAGACACACGCGTAAAAATACTGCGACAGGAACTGGCGAACAACCGCCCATTGGTCAGTCCCTGGATTACTTATAGCGAAGAAACGGCGAAGGAACTCTCAATTCTGCGCGCGGCAACCGAAGCTCATGATCAATATGGCCCGGAAGTTATCGTTAACTACAATATCAGCAATGGCGAGACGGTGTCCGACATATTGGAAGTCTATGTTCTGCTGATGGAGGCCGGCCTTTACCGCGCATCGGCGGACAACAAGGCCCCACCAACCTGCCCGATCATGGCTGTACCGCTGTTTGAAACCGTTGCCGATCTGGAGAACGCGCCGCAGGTCATGACCGATTTTTTCGCACTGCCCGAGATGCACGCTCTCACACGCGCCCGCGGTGCACAGGAAGTGATGATCGGCTATTCCGACAGTAATAAAGATGGTGGCTATCTCACATCAACCTGGAGCCTGTTCAAAGCCAGTCAGGCGCTGACCCCCGTGTTCGAAAACGCAGGCGTAAAGATGCAACTTTTCCATGGTCGCGGCGGTGCAGTGGGCCGCGGCGGCGGTTCGGCCTTTGGAGCGATCAAGGCGCAACCGAAAGGCACTGTTGACGGACGCATCCGTATCACCGAGCAAGGCGAAGTCATCGCCGCTAAATATGGCACAATGGGCGTGGCCGAAGCCAATCTCGAAGCGATGACGTCAGCGGTCTTGCTGCGCTCGCTCGAACCTGATCCATCGGATGAAAAAGTTCAGGCCGATTTTGCCGATGCGATGGATCAGATTTCTCAAACGGCCTTCGCCGAATATCGTGATCTGGTCTATGGTGACGACAGTTTCCGGACCTTCTTTCGTCAGATGACGCCGCTCACTGAAATTGCCAAACTGAAAATCGGATCGCGCCCGGCGAGTCGCACCAAAAGTGACAAGATTGAGGATTTACGGGCCATTCCCTGGGTATTCAGTTGGGCACAGGCGCGTGTGATGTTGCCGGGCTGGTATGGTGTCGGACAGGCGCTGACCGCTTTTGACGATGTCGGTAAACTCAAAGATATGGCGCAAAGCTGGCCGTTTTTTCAGGCGAGCTTGTCCAATATGGAAATGGTTCTTGCCAAATCAGACATGGGCATTGCCGCACGCTATGCGGAGTTGGTCGAAGACAAGGCTATGCGTGAGGGTTATTTCAATCGCATTCGCTCAAGCTGGGAACAAACCCGTGACATTTTGCTGGAAATAACAGACCAGCCCCATCTGCTCGCGAAAAACCCGTCGCTGTTTAATAGCATCGAGCTGCGCTTGCCTTATATCGAACCGCTCAACCACTTGCAGATCGAGTTGATGAAGCGCCTGCGTGCTGGTGAGGACGATCCGCGTATCGGTGAAGGCATACAGCTTTCACTCAATGCCATAGCGACGGCGCTTCGGAATAGCGGCTAAAGCTAAGGTTCGTTGGAAGTTTGTCGCTGTAACGCCAGAACACCGCAATAGGCGGTTTAAACTTTCAACCGCAAGACCGGGTTCGCGCCGTCTTCAAACATGTAGACAGGGTTTTGCGCGAGAAATTCTTCAACGGCTATTCTACAGCCGCCATAGTCATGAAAATCATCGATCACGATCACGCCACCAGGGCTCAGTTTCGCCGCGATGACCTGTAGGCAATATGCAACGGGCTCATACCAGTCACAGTCCACATGAGCAAAAGCGAGTTTATCCACTTTTACCGCAGGCCAGCTATGCTCGAACAATCCTTTGTAGAGGAAAATACCGTCTTCTCCGACGGTCAGCCCATGGCGAGAGAAGTTGTGTTTAACATCTGCGAGCAGATCTTCCCTGTAACCATAATATTGTTGACCATCGATACCGCACGATGCCCCTGATTTAATCGCTTCATATCGCGATTTTGATTTGGCGTCGTCTTTATCGGATGCCGGCTCTGGGATCATGCCAAAAACATCCAAGCCGTGAAAACTGCGAGCCTCGCGCTGGCTTGCGATAATTATGGCAGAGCCACCCAGAGCCACACCAAATTCTGCAAAATCTCCATCAACATCACTGACAGATTGCAGCGCTTTCTCAATCCTGAGCAATTTTGCTGGTGAGAGATAAGTCAAGCCTTCCTTCCGCACAGAACGAGAAAGCTGCGAAAGGTCATGACTGACTAAACGGTCACGAAGGCTCCGCGTCAATGGCCGAAGTTGACTGCGCATGGACATGTGGTGACAATAAGTGGAAACCGATAGAAGCCAATTCCATTTCCACCTCATCTGCGCACCCAGGACGTAAAAAAAGCACGCAATTGCGATGAAGCGAACGATAACCCGGTGCGCTACGCCATAATCTCGTCAGACCATAGCTAGCCGGAGCATTTTACCTGTTTTTTTCAGCAATCATAGTGCTTCTAGTCGCACCGGCAAACCATCTCTGGGTTGCGGGATCGGGAAGACCTGCCAATCCGGTTCATAATCCGGTCCGCCGCTGAGCACGACCCGGTTTTGTGTCAGCATCGCATGCATCAGGATTTTGATCTGCATATAAGCAAAATGCAGGCCCAGACACATATGCGCGCCGCCGCCAAAGGGAACCCAGGCATATTTGTGGCGCCCAGCGCTATTTTCAGGCGTGAAACGCATCGGATTAAATTTAGTGGGGTTCGGCCAGTGCTTTTCCATCTTGTGGACAAATTGAGGGCTAATGCCAATATTTGTCCCTGCGGGTATGGTATAGTTGCGGAAGGTAAATTCCTTGATCGCTCGGCGCGGAATGCTCGGAACCGGTGGGATCAATCTTAGCGATTCTTTGAACGCCATTTCGGTCAGCTCCAACTTGCCGAGATCTTCATAGGCCAGCGGCTGACCAGCCGGTGCCACAGAGAGACATTCCTCGCGCAGCTTATCCTGCCATTCGGGATGCTTGGCGAGCAAATAGGTCATGCTGGTCGCCGAAGAGGTGATCGTATCATGCGCCGCCATCATCAGGAAGTTCATGTGATCGACGACTTCGTCTTCAGTAAGAAGACTGCCATCTTCATGGGTCGCAAGACAAATTTGCGTGAATATATCTTCGCCGCCCTTTTCGCGCCGCTCTTTCACTTGGGGAGTGAAATAACTGAGCAGATATTCCCGCGCTTTCACACCGCGCCACATTTTTGTGAATGGAATCGGTTTGCGGGCAACCCCGACAGAGGCCTGCACCTCGTCTACAAACGCCTTGTTAATCTTGTCCGCTTCGGGTCCCCAGGGAATACCAAGTATAGCGCTGGCGGCCGTATCAAGGGAAAGCGACTTGATGGCCGGATAAAATTCGAAGCTGGTCCCACTCCATTCTGCCACACGTTCAGATATACCTTCATTCAGGACGGTGCAGTGATGTTTCATTGGCCCTGGCTTGAACGCGACCGACAGCGCCTTGCGGTCCGCCCGGTGGCGCTCAAAATCCATTAGCATCAGCCCGCGTGGAAAGAGATTGTTGAGCACCGGTCCCCAACCTTGCTCGCTAGAGAAAATCTTGTCCTTGTTGAACATTACGAGTTCGGTGGCATCCGCGCCAAGTAGTGTCACATTGTCTTTACCAAAATTATAAGTCCGGTAGACAGAGCCATATTTTTCAAACATTTGCCGGCCAAAGCCAATCGGATCCTTGATGATTTTCAGGGTAGAGCCAATGATCGGCAGACCATCTTCACCCGGAATATGGGCCAGCGCTTCTTTACCGGGCGGCTTAATCCAATGCGGGTTTGCAGTTTCGGTATAGGGATATCCGTGGGCTTGTGCTGCGCTTGCCAATGTGAAAGCTCCTGAAATGCTTAGGGTGTACCCTTGTAATAGCTACTTTCATTAATGTCAGCAAGCATCTGCGTTCATTTCCAATTCAATCCATCAATGTTACATAATAGGGCAACAGGAAATGAAATCAGACTCGCCATGCCGAGCCAGTTTAGAAGAGAGAATATCCGATCGGTAGTGCTTGATATCGCATGATCGATCCAATGAGGGGGATGAACATGACACAGTCCGGGATCCAGCAGTTCGTTAAACCAATATTGCTCGGCGGCGCAATGCTTGGCCTCAGCGCCTGTGCCTATGGCGGCGGTTCCTATGGCGACGGCTATGTCAATGGCGCCGGCTATGCCTGCGACCCTTATGCACCCTTTGATGACTATTATGCCTGCGACAATGGTTATGGCTATGCCAATATCGGATTTGGCGGCGGCTGGTATGACAGTTTTTACTATCCCGGTTACGGCATCTATATTTTTGATCGGCGCGGTTCACGCTATGCGATGAAACGCCATCATCGTTACCATTGGGCACGCCAACGTGCAAAATTTGGTTCCCGTCGTGGCGGCTATGATGGAATAGGTAGAGGTGGCCGCAACCTAACCCCCGAACAGCGCGCCGAACGCCGTGAACGCATACGCAACCTGACTCCGGAACAACGGGCCGAGCGGCGGGAGCGAAGGGCGGAAAGACGCGCCGAAAGAAATAGTGGTAATCGTGCTACCACCGGCCGTGCCGCGTTGCGAGATGGCGCTATCCGCGGTCAGCGCAGAGGCGAAGCCAGACAAGCACGACGCGGCAACCGTCAAGGCAATGGCGTCCGTTCCGAACGCCGCACTCGGCCAGCGGCTACACAGCAGCGAGGCCAGCAAACACGGCCAGCAGCTCGTTCAGCGCCACGTCAGGCCACAAGGGCTCGTCCAGCAATGCGATCTCCCCGCAGCGAGACATCCCGCCGAAACATCAATGATGATTGATGGATAAGGCGATATACCTTCGTCCAAAATAGGCTCAGGGCTTTGACCGTTCTCGCGCAATGATGATCAAAACCGATTGGGACGCAGTTGACTTACGGCGCTCGAAATATCTATGTGACACTTCATTACATTTTATGGTTCTTAGATAAAACCATATCCCGATCAAAGGATGATATCGGTGCGCGCAAAGACAAATTTTGCACCCATTACGCTTACCTTTTCCATGATATTTTTCATGGCAGGCTGTGCTGGTGACGGTGTAACACCCCCATCCATGAGTTCAGTCAATATACAGGCTAGGGAGATTGCAACCCTCTCTCCTGATTATTGGGGAGAATGGGGCATTGATACGTCTCATATCAACGACAACATCCGTCCTGGCGACGATTTTTACCGCTATGTCAACGATGGCTGGCTCTCGACTTTCAAACTACCGGACGACCGAACCCGCTATGGTGCCGGTTCAATTGCGGCGGAAAAAGCGCGAAAGCAAGTTGAATATATTATCTCTGATCTTGCTGCCTCAAAGGCGCCTTCAAATAGCAAAGAAGGCAAAATTTCAAAATTTTATCGCAGCTATCGCGATAGCGCCGCTATCGACGCGAAAGGCCTCAATCCTGCAAAAAAGTATCTCGATCAAATCGCGGCTATTGAAACGGCTGAAGGATTGGCGGCGATATTCGGGCAACCACATTTTGCCAGCCCTTTTGATGTTGGTGTTTTTATAGACTGGAAAGCCCCGGAAACAAACATCATGTTTACGTCGATAGGCGGCATGCAATTGTCTAATCGGGATCAGTATCTGAGCCTGGACGAAGCGTCCCGGAACATTCGTTCCAGCTATGTTGAACTGTTGGCGTTCCTGCTCACAAAAATTGGCCATGACGACCCGCAGACGGCGGCGGCTGATATTCTGAAATTAGAAACCGCCATTGCCAGAGCAGATTGGGTCCCGACATTGAAACGCAATCCCGACCTGACATATAACAAGTTGAGCTGGCTTGAATTTCAGGCGTTGATGGCGGACTTTCCTATAGATGCTTTCGCAAAGTCGGCTGGTTTAGAGGCGGCTGATAATGTGCTTGTCGCGGAAATACCGCCGACCGAGGCAGAAATGGACAGGCTTAATTATTCAAATGCACAAATCGAAAATCTCCAACGCGGCTATCCCGCGGTTATCGCGATAGTCAACCAGACTGATCTCGAAACCTGGAAAGCCTATCTTGCCACACATTTTCTGATCGATCATGCAGCCCTATTGCCGAGCGAGATTGATGATGCCGTATTCGCTTTCTTCGGTACAAAGCTGAGCGGTCAAACCGAGCGATCATCCAGAGAGCAACGCGCTGCAGTAGCCGTCAACAAGGCTTTTGGCGATGCCATTGGTGAAATCTATGTCGCCCGCCATTTCCCGAAGAAACGCAAACAATATGTTCTATCAATGGTCAATAATATTACCAGCGCTATGGAAGACAGCCTGAATAATGTTGGCTGGATGGAAGAGACCACGCGTGCAGAGGCACTGCGCAAGCTAGCAACGTTAAATTTGAAAATCGGATATCCTGAAACTTTCAAAAATTATGATGGCGTTACGATATCCAATGACGCTCTGGATAATGCTGTTGCGATCAAGCAGTTTTCATGGGCAGAAAACCCTGCCCGACTAGGTCAACCGGTCGACCGCAACATATGGTTTTATCCCCCGCAACGGGTTGGTGCCTATTACGCCACTGCTTTCAATGAGATCGTTTTCCCGGCGGCGATTTTGCAACCGCCATTTTTTAATGCCAGCGCTGATGCTGCGGTAAATTATGGCTCAATCGGGGGAATTATTGGTCATGAAATCAGCCACGCTTTTGATGACGAAGGCGCGCGATATGATGCCAAAGGCATGTTGCGAAACTGGTGGTCGGAAGGCGACCAGAAGGCATTTCAGGCAGTCGGCGAACGCCTAGCCGAACAATTTGACCGCTATTGTCCTTTTGATAACGGCGCTACTTGCGTGAATGGCCAGCTGACCTTGGGCGAAAACCTGGCCGATCTCGGGGGTGTAGCGCTGGCCTATCGCGCCTATAGGAAATCGTTGAACGGCAAAGAGGCGCCGGTTCTAGATGGCTATACTGGGGATCAGCGCTTCTTCATGGCATGGGCACAAGTCTATCGGTTCAAAGTTCGTGAAGAAATTACGCGCAAACAGCTTTCTCGCGATCCACATTCGCCAGCCGAATACCGCGTGAACGGCATCGTTCGTAACTTGGATGCCTGGTATGAGGCATTCGGGGTCCAAGATACAGATAGCCTTTATATCCCGCCGGAGGACCGGGTGCGTCCGTGGTGAGCAAACCAATTATGTGGACCTAAGATTTGGGCATCGCATCAGAAAATACTTAACGATAGTCGCCCAATGCCTCCATTCTGCATTGGGCGACTTATCTAGATTATAGCCATATGATTGGGACGGTTACTGACCAACCGTCACGCGGCCGACGCGATAGCCTTTTTCTCGCATTTCTTTCTTATAGTCTTTGTTCGCATCAGCGATTTCGTTGCGATATTCTTCCCTCGCATCCCGGCGATCTTCTTCATCCGTTGCCCGGGCGAGGTCTTTTTGCAACTCGTGCTCCGCCTCCCGAATATCGGCGACATAGTCAAACCAGTAGTTATTTTGTACGTCAGCAATCGGTTGGGTCAGAATTTCTTCGTGCTCACCGCGATGGGACGGATGCGCCGCGGCTCCGACGGCCGGTAGAATAATCATCGTCGCGCCAGTGGCGGTTAATATCATATTGCGAATCTTCATGTTCATTCTCCTTATCGATATTTCGACCGCTACAGAACGAACGAAAAGCGCTTTCCGCTTCATGAACAAGGCAAATCCTCAGGCGAACGGTATTGTTGATGCGATAAGGCCACAGCTGCGACAGTGGTATTGACCTGATTCCAAAGGAATCTTTGACCGGTTCGGTCAACTCGCACCATTTCGGTTCGGATAATAGTTAAGAGAATTGTAATCTTTGCCCAAAACCGTTAATTTCATTGATGTAAATAGCAACAGGGGCATATTACGATGGCGACGGCATTTCGCGACATCCAACCGGGCGAGTTTGAACCTACAGAGGCCCACCCACAACATGGTGTGATCATCGGCGGCCCGGCGGCCCGGGCAAAGCGCATTGAATATGGCATTTTGTTATCATCCATGGTGATCGGTTCGCTCGGCGCGCTTTATTGGACGCTAACCCATGCGACTGGTTGGGTCGAATGGTCTGCTTTTCTGTTTGGCTATATCCTGATTAATATGGGCGTGGGCATTGGCTATCACCGTTTTTACACGCATCGCGCTTTTGAAGCAGGACCGAAAATGCGCCTCGCAATCGGTATTATGGCGCAAATGGCCTGTCAGGCTTCAGTGCTGAAATGGGCTGCAGATCACCGTCGTCATCACGCTTTTTCTGACCGAGTCGGCGACTTGCATAGCCCGTATATCGACGGTCACGGCAAGAAAATGTCGAAATGGAAAGGCCTTGGCATTGCTCATTTCGGATGGCTGTTCGACAACACGACATCGGATATGAATGTCTATGGCAAGGGCCTGATCGATGATCCGCAGGTTCTTTGGTGCCACCGCCACCGTTGGTCCATCGCCGTTTTCTCCAGCATCATCTTTCCCGCGCTATGGGCGCTGGCCTTTGGCGGGCCGGAACATATTATTGGCACGATCCTGATTGGCGGTTTTTTCCGGAATTTCTTCTTCCTCAATTTCGTCATGGGTGTAAACAGCATCGGCCATGTCTTTGGCTCACAGCGATTCAAGACCAAAGACGGGTCACGCAATAATTGGTTCATGGCGTGGATGACCTTTGGCGACGGTTGGCACAACAACCATCACCAGCATCCGCGCTCTGCCTATGCTGGCCTGATGTGGTGGGAAGTCGATGTAAACGGCTATATAATATCGCTCTGGGAAAAAATGGGCCTGGTTTGGAACGTCCAGCGCGCACCTAAATATGTCCGCGATTCCGACGGCAATTGGGTACAGAAGAAGAAACTGAACGTCCAAAGTCCAGAGGCTATGTCGGAGGATGATGGCGGCCTTATGTTCGCTGACGGGAAAAAGACCGCTGAAACGAAGGCAACTGCCGACGCCGGCTAGTCGCCTACCTCAGGTTTTACAGATCGTAGCAGCATTGTTGCGACAACAGTGTCGTTTGCACCGGGGTTAACCGAGAGTTCTTCAACGGAAATACCGCGACCTTCTAGCGATGCCAACCAGCCAAATAACGCAGTAGGTTTGGCAGAATCAATGGCCAACCTAATGGTTCCATTTGTCTGCGGATCAAGCCGCCCGACCGCAAAGCCGGTTTCCCCGGCATTCTGGCTAATAAAAACATCCAATGGACCTGTAACCGGCGTCACTGTCTTATCAGCAGGTGCTGTCAAAGCGTTAACCTTCGCCTCAATCCTCGCTTGACTGTCAACAGCATCTACATAGCTTTTTTCGGCTGAGACATAAGCATTGATAAACGGCGCCACAATTGCATAATATCCGACCACGAGCGCAACAAGAAAACCCATTACGCCAATCAATATTTTTTCCCGTTGGCTGAGCGCCTGAAACCAGTCCTTGATCGCTGTCATCATGGGGCCCTTACCGTAACGTCCGCCTTGGCCGATCCAGTCGCATCCTGACGCGGATTAGCCGTTATCACAAAGCCGGATTCTTGGATGGCTATAAGCACTGGGTTTATTTCTTCATTTCTGACACCCGACAGAGTAGCTGAAACCGTTCCATCCTTGCGATAACTGATCCGATCGATCGATACGGCCGGGCTTTGTTGAAGCGCAGAAAATAAGGCTGATGCAGGAACGGAAAAAGCAATATTTCCGCGATTTTCACTTATCAAGCGGTCGGCTAACCGTTTGTCCGCTGCTTCGATGGTATCAACGGGCCCGATAACCGGTTCTGCAATGGCCAGAGCAGCGGCTTTTGCCTCGCTAGCGGCCCAATGATATTTCAATAGCTGCACCACCGGAACCAGCAATGAAACTATAACGACTGCAGCGGCTAACCAACCCAATGTCCGTTTCTGTTGGGCGGTCATGTATCTGGCGACTTTTTTGGCAAATGCTCCTGAACGCAAGTTCAGTGCGTTGTGATCGCCAGCATCTATCCCAGCTTCTATCCCAGCATCTATCAATGCCTGTTCCACTGAGGCTTTTGAAAGGACAGCGACTTTGCTGTCACCGATCAAATGTGCCCGCAATGACGGCTCGTCGGGTGCAATGATATGCTCGCCGCGCAAAACCTTTTCAAAACCGAAATCCGCTTCGACACATTCGTTTTCTTGCGGCGACACCAGCCAGCCTAAAGGAATAATCGCATCTGGATCAATACCGATGGCTTTCAGATGCAGCAAGCCACTGGCCATCACGTCTTTGCCAACAGAAACTGTTGCTGCTTGCCCCGATTTATCCAAAACCCCAGCGATATGCAGATTTTCCACATCTAGGCTGTTTTCTTGGGCCGCAAGACATGCTGCCGCCAATACCTGTTGTTCGGTAAGATCATCCAGCGGTTCGTGCCAGCGAACAATGCCGAGCGCGGAAGGCATTAAAGCTATATGGACAATCGGCTGGTTCTCAACAGATGGCAGCTTAAGCCCAGAGGCCAATAATGGGTCAACGTCACAGCCTTCTGCTTCCAGTCGACCATCTACTACAAACCACCATTGCAGAGCTTGAACCTCTGCCGTGGGAAAAACGGTTATAAAGAACTGAGATGCCGACATCAGCCGCGAAGGTTCCGCTTCATTAGACAAACGACAAGAGGCAGTAACGGATCTTGTTCCAACATGGCCTCCCCGACTCGGCTGAAAAACTTCATTGCTTCTCTAGCCGTTAGCTAGTCAATTTTGGGAGCGCTGTCACCTTCGGCAATTTTCCTATTCCGCGTAAATGTCGGCATTGTCGTCTTCGCCGCCAGGGGCACCATCCGCACCCAGCGAATAAAGGTCAAAACCGGGGCCATTGCGTCCCGGATTATCATATTGATAGGGCCGTCCCCAAGGGTCATCAGGAAGTTTCTTGATATACCCGCCTTGTCGATAACGAGCCGACGGTGGAAGCGAAGCTGGAGCGCTTGTCAATGCCGCCAAACCATCGGACGACGCCGGATAGCTTAGGTTATCAAGCCGGTACATTTCGAGCGCCTGTCCTAAAGTTGCGATATCAGCCCGCGCTTTTTCCACCATCGCGCGGTCCTGACTTGGCAATACGTTGATAACAACAACGGTCGTCAACAAACCAAGAATGAATATGACGACCATAAGCTCCACCAGCGTGAAGCCATTAGGTTTCGGTTTTTGCTTGGCATCACTTGCGCGCGCGCGGGCAATTTCTGCGATGGCACTGTTTAAAAAGCGTGACATATATTTTCCTATCAATCCGGCTCTATAGACCGGCAAGATTTTGAAGCTGCAATATTGGTAATAATATAGCCAAAATCACGACCGCTACAACACCGCCCAACAGAACAATGATCAGCGGTTCGAGCAGCGATAAAGCCGTGGAGGTGAAATTATCAAATTCGCGTTCCAGATAATCTGCCGCTCGCGCGAGCATATCGTCCAGCTGACCAGATGCCTCGCCGCTTGCTGTCAGATAAACCAGCATCGGGGGGAACACGCCAGTATTTTTGAGCGCTTTGGACAGGCTGCCGCCACCTCGGATTGTTTCCACCATATCCTCAGACGCTTTACGCAAAACGGTATTGCTGATTGTGTTGGTGGTTAGTCGAAGACCTTCCAATATTGGTAAACGGCTCGCCACCATAGTCGAGAGCGTTCTGGCCAACCGCGCAGCATTCAAATCACGCAGCAACCGTCCGAAAAACGGCAGGCGGAGCAAAAAAGCATCGAAGCGATACCGGATATGCGGCTCTTTCAAAGCACGCCACGCGAGCAATATAAAAACAGCGATGCTGGCGACCAGCGCCCACCACCAATTGGCCAGGAAATCAGAGATACCGATCACCAGTCGTGTCACAAGCGGAAGCTGTTGGTTCACGTCGTCAAATTGCTCGACGACCTTGGGAACGACTGCAATCATCAGCAAGGCTACCACCAATATGGCAACCAATGCCAATATGATTGGATAAGCCAGCGCGCTGATCAGCTTGCCGCGCATTTCAGCCTGACGCTCCAGCAGATTAGCCAGACGTTCGGTGATATCCGGCAATGTCCCCGAGCTTTCGCCAGCAGCGATCATCGCCCGGTAAAGGGACGGGAAACTGGCTGGCTCACGCCGCATGGCTTCGGCCAGGCGCTGCCCCTCAATGACGCCCCCATGGACTGAGCTTATGCGGTCCCGGACATGTGCCTTTTCATTTTGGCCACCAATTGTCCGCAATGCTTCTTCCAGCGGACTAACTTGTACCAGTGAGGACAATTGCCGCGTAAACAAAGTAAGTTCTTTGGAAGCAAGCTTCTTGGGACCAAATAGCGAGCGGGCCGGTTTGACCTCTGTGTCCTGTGCGGTCTCCATTCTCACGATATAAAAATTGCGTTCGGTCAATTTCGCACGGGCCGCATCATTGCTATCCGCTGCTATGCGACCAGTTTTTTCCCGGCCTTTGGGGTCTATTGCCGTGTAAGAAAAATCAGGCATCAACCTGTTCATCCAGCGATTCGCGGCGCGAAATACGAATGCCTTCTTCTGCCGTGGTTAGCCCCTCCCGAACCAGCGAACGAGCGGCGGACCCCAGATTGGGCTTTTTCAGAAAAGCGTGCGCTGCGATGCGGGCTTCATCACCGCCATCATTGATCAATTTGCGAATTGTTTCATCGACCCGGATAGCTTCAAATACACCAATTCGGCCCTGAAATCCGGTATGATTGCATTCATCGCAGCCCACTTCACGATAGACAACCGTGCCATTGTCAAAACCGAGCAGCGAGGCAAGACTGCCATCAGCCTGTATCGGTATCCGGCAATGCGGGCAGAGCTTGCGCACCAGCCGCTGCGCAATCACAGCCCGCAAGGTCGAGGCCAATAGAAACGGCTCAACCTTCATGTCGCGCATGCGCGTAATGGCTCCAACAGCATCGTTAGTATGTACCGTAGAGAGCACCAGATGCCCGGTTAGCGATGCTTGAACGGCAATTTCCGCAGTCTCCCGGTCACGAATCTCGCCGACCATAACCACGTCTGGATCCTGTCGCAAAATGGCGCGCAGGCCAGCGGCAAAGGTCAGGCCGACCTTGGCATTGACCTGTGTTTGGCCGATGCCCTCAATTGCATATTCCACTGGGTCTTCAACAGTAAGGATATTGCGACTACCATCATTAAGCTGTTTCAGGCCGGCATAGAGCGATGTTGTTTTACCTGAACCGGTTGGCCCGGTGACCAATATGATGCCATTGGGTTCAGCCAATGCTTCGGTCAAAATCTCGTGCGTGGTTTCGGACATTCCGAGCAGATCGAGGGATATCGCAGCGCTTTCTTTGTCCAAAATCCGCATAACAACACGTTCATTGGCACGATTGGGCAGCGTCGAAACCCGCACATCCAAAAGTTTGCCGCCGAGGGTCAAGCTGATCCGGCCATCTTGCGGGATCCTGCGCTCAGCGATGTCGAGCCGTGCCATCACTTTGATGCGGTTCACGATGACCGAAGCCACATGCGGTGGCATGCGAAGCTTTTCCTGCAACACGCCGTCAACCCGCATGCGCACCACAAGACCGGTTTCATAGGGCTCGATATGAATATCCGACGCGCCCTGCCTAGCCGCTTCTGCGATGATGCCGTTGATCAATCGGATCGTCGGTGCATCATCAGCGCTGTCGAGCAAATCTTCTGCACTCGGAATATCACCGGCAATATCATCAAGTGCATCATTGCTAAGGCTCATGTCGCCCGCCATCGCTGCTGCGCTGCCGTCCATCGCATAATGCTCGGAGAGCATTTTTTCGAACGCCTCGGGTGAGGCCATTTCGACATCGAAAGGCATGGCCAGATAGCGACGGACTTCTAGCAGCGCCTGCGGGTCAGACCCTTCGCGCAGCGCGACTGACAAGCGCTCGCCATCGACGCGCATCAACAAAACCCCGTTATCTCGGGCAAAAGCATAAGGTATATCGAGCAGCGGGGGTGACAGGGTTGATTCTTCGCCAACGGGCTTGTCATTATCGCCGGAAACGTCAGCATCTGTTCCCTTCGCGATTTTCATCAGTCACCCTTCTCTGCATCAGGACGGCTTGGTACCAAAGGCACTTGCTCTACAGTAGTTGGGTTCTGAGCTGCCGAAACCGCTCCGGGTGCGTAGATGATCTGGTCGCCGGGTAGCGTTTCGGTCATCGGAGGCACTGCGCCCATATAGTCCCTAACCAACACATCCAGCGAAGGCTCCAACTCCGGATCGCGGCGAAGCTGTCTGCCCCGAATATAGCCGTAACGGCGGGCAGAAAACGCGCGCGCGTCGGCCCGGCTGCGTAAAATTTTGGGGCGAATAAAGACCATCAAATTGGTTTTGACACGCTCTTTGCCTCGCGACTTAAATAACTCACCGATCAGAGGAATATCCCCCAAAAACGGGATTTTTTCGATCGTGCGACGTTCATTGTCATCGAGCAAACCGCCCAGTGCAATTATCTCACCATCACCCACGGTCACGGTGGTCTGAATCTCGCGCTTGTTGATGATCAGTTCGTTGAAATCATCCGAAACCGGCCCAGCAATAGAACTGACTTCCTGCCGCAGTTCCAGCCGCACTTCGTCACCGGCATTAATCTGCGGCGTCACTTCCAACTCGATACCGACATTTTGTCTTTGTATGGTGCGAAAAGCATTGTCGAAATTGTCTGATAACGCTTCACCCGTAGAGACCGGGATTTCCTGACCGAATAATATGCTACCTTTGAGGTTGTTATTGACCGTCAGGGACGGGGTAGAGAGCAAGTTGGAGTCAGAATCCCGCTGCACTGCATTGATGATCGTTCCCAAAATCGTATTGCCGCCAAGCGAAGTTGCAAAACCGGTGAATGAACCGCGGGCTCCTAAGATCGCGTCAGCGGCATTTTCCAAAAGCTTGTCGCCAACCGCACTGTTGGTTGTTGTCGTCGTTGCCGTATCGGTGGTCGTGGTGGTCGTCGTATCAAATTGATCTGCAAGCAGGCCTCCGGCAATATCGACAATATTGGGACCAGCATTGGAAAAATTGGTCACAGCAAATGGTGTATTCTTACCACCAATAAGGAACTGGATACCCAACTCACGCGCCAAAGAGTCGGAGATTTCAACAATAATCGCTTCAACCGACACTTGTTCCTGACGCGTATCAAGCTGACGGATCAGCTCACCAACCATCCGTTGAACATCCGGACTAGCGGCGACAATGACTGCGTTCGTCCCTTCATAGCGGGTAACGACAGCTGGTCCGCGCCGAGATATCCCGTTGCCGGAGCCAGTACCTGTGGACGCGGGAATAACAGCCGCTCCCTCTCCATTACCACCATTTCCACCGGTTGGCTGAGCGACACTGGTAGCGACTGGTGTAGTCCCATTGGTAGCTTGTCCCAAAAGCTGCTCGATAACAGGCAATAGTTTTTCGGCATCAGCATAGTCCAGTTGATGCACCCGGATTTCCGTGCCGGATTCAGCGCGTTGGTCCAATTCGCGCGCCATTTGCGCAAATTTGGCGGTCGCACCGGGGTCGCCCCGCAGAGCAATACTGTTGCTGCTGTCAATCGCGACCACGGTCACAGGTGCAACGATTCCTTCACCGCCTTGTTGTGCCAGGGCCTGCAAAGACGTGGCTATTTCTCGCGCACCGGCATTTTTCAGGTTGACGATCGTTGATGCTGCGCTGTCGCGGTCGATCCTCCGCACCAGTTCACGAACACGCCGGATATTGTCAGCATAGTCGACGATCACCAGGCTATTGGCATTGCGATTGGCGGTTATAGCGCCCTGCTTGCTGATCAAGGGACGCAGTGTTTCCAAAGCGGCTGTTGCCTCTATCGACTTAAGTCGGACAACTTCGGTCACAAACTGATTTGCCGCAGATTGCCGGGTACCAATTCGGGTGGGTTGGGTTGCCGCGCCGTCAGCAGGCTGAATACGATAGGCCCCGCCGGTGGTGGGAATGGCGACCAGATTATTGGCCCGCAAGGTCGAAAGGAAAATTTCGAAATATTCCGATCGGGACAGCGGCCTGTCGGTCACGACAGATACCTTCCCCTGTACGCGGCTATCAACAATGAAAGTCCGGCCCGTCACACGTGCGGCATCCTGAACAAACGCCCGAATGTCAGCATCACGGACGTTCAGACTGTGCTGGGCCAAAGCGGGGACCGTAACGACCGGTCCCAATATGGCCAACGACACTGTCAGCTTAAGAGCGATTTTCGAGAAAACGGTCTTCATCATTGCGCTCCCATATTAATGGCTATGGGAACCGTGTCCGCCCCGCGTTCCACTTCGACGGAAAGCCGGGCACCGGGGACGATTTGCCTTTTCAAAGTTGCGATGTCGCTGGCTGATGAAACGGGCTGACCATTTACGGACACGATGATATCGCCGTCCTGGAAACCAGCGGCGCGAAACAATTCGCCTTCGCCGCGCGGACTCACGACGATGCCGGTTACCTGGCCGCCAGCATTGCGCGGAGAAAGATCAACGGCAGCGGCAATCATATCTGCAGACGGCTTATTTCCGGAAACGGATGCAGTAGGCCTGCTTGATTGCTCGCCACGCGTGTTATCTGTTCCGACGGTTTCCGCCGGAATAGATTGGTCAAGATACAGGCTTTCTCTTACCCCACCACGGTCTATGACAACATGATCGAACAATACCGTGTTCAATTTGACGCCGGACATAATTTCATCTCCGACAGCATAGCTTTCCTGAACACCATCTGGTCCGGCCAATATTGCCGAACCCAGACCGGACCCTTCATTCATGCGGATTCCAAATAAGGTAAGTTGCAATGAAGTCACAACATTGGCGGTTGTGGCTGAGCCAGAACGAAAAAACGGGTCAAAACTATTGAACAATGATAGCCGTGATTGCGGTGACAACACTTGCACCTCCCGCGACTGCCAGTCTCCTACCAGTCCTAGCGGCGTCACTATCAGCCAGATCAGTCTGATCAGCTGAACCACTAGCAATACAGCCAATATACCCAGCAAAATCGAATAGAGGCCGGACATTGATAAAGCCCGGCCCTTGGCCAAAAACTGGTTAAATGATTGAATGACCACGAATCCCCGCACTCTGCTTCCCAGAGTTGCTATAACGGTTTGGTGACCAATCTGCGACTCATTGATGACAGAAAAATTACAAGCGGCTTTCCGCTGCCATAATGCCCGAAATCAACGATCAGAAGTTGATGCCGATGGTCATCGACAACCGCGTGCCAATATCATAGCCATTATTGATGATCCGTGTGTCGTTCAACGTCTGTGACTCGCGGTAATCCGTGCCCAGAAGATTGCGAGCTTCGAACTTCAGCTCAAATTCCTGACCAGCAATTTCCAGTTGCTCACGCATCACAAAATCGATCTGCCAACCCGTACGCTCGATGAGATCCGGCTGATCCTGAGGTCCGCGGGCAGTAACCCGCGGGCTGTTATAGGTCAGCAAAATCGTTTGTTGGGACAAGCCTTCTTCCGCTTCCATCCCAAATTGCAAGTTAGCGACATGAGTGGACTGACCGGTCAGGCGATCCCCGTCATCAAACAGGTTCAATGCACTTGTGGGTTGCAATGTAACCGGGTTGATAGCCGTATCACCATCGGCAACATTAATTTCTGATTTGGTGTAGGTATAATTTGCTGCCAACAAAAGACGGCGGTCTTCAAAAAAGTCTCCGCCGAATATGTCATAGAGCGGGAAATATTTGACCAGCTCGACTTCCGCGCCATAAAGCTTTGCATTGGGTGCATTCGAAAAACCGGTGAACAACGTTCCGCCGCCCTGCACAAAAGCAACATTTTCAATCGGATTATCGATATCCTTGTAGAAACCGGCCAGCGTAATGCGCTCGCCCCGGCCGATATAATATTCAAACCGGCCTTCGACATTGATCAGCTCACTATCCTGCAGCAACGGGTTACCGATGAACGTCCGGTCCGTATCAAGATCCAGAAACTGCTGCGGTGCCAGTTCACGGAACTGCGGACGTGCGACAGTTTTGGAAGCCGCGAGACGAAATTGCATATCATCGGCGAAATTCCAGGTCAGTGTACCCGCCGGCAGCCAATAATCATTATCCAGACCGGTAGCGACCGAGGCTTGCCCACCGGTTAGCGTGATCGGTAGAACTTCCTGCTGCGCATCTTCATAACGCACGCCGAGATTAAGACGCAGACCATCGGCAAGCTCGGCGTCAACCTGACCGTAGCCACCATGGATTTCCAATTCTGCAGTATATGCCGGCACCGACGTTTGCGCCGCCACTTCGCGCAATTCAATATCCTGTGTGAAAATATTGAAATCGGAAAGCAGGAAATCGATCCGTTGTTGATCAAATGGGCTCCCTAGCCCGTTTGCAGGAACAAAACGAAAATCCCGGCGCTGTGCGTCCCGGTCATTGAGATAATAGCTGTAACCAGCAGTCAGATTGATCGGCACACCAATATTGGTTTCGTAACCGAGGTCAATCCCAGCGCCATAAACATCGTCGTTCAGGTCACTGAATCTTATACGCGCTGACTCGCCAGGTGATGTCAGGTCGTTGACGAAATCATTCGCAAACTGGCTATCAAACCGATAACTATATGTCCGCTGATAAGGCGCGTCGCGCTTCGAATTGGCGTAGCTGCCGCGCAAATCGACCGAGACTTCATCAAATTTCAGTTCACCGACAAACTGGGTCGTAAACAGCTGCCGCTCAAACCAGCTCGTGCGGCTTTGATTAAGCAGAGTTTCTTCATCAACGTTAATCGCATCAATGCCCTGCTTGATCGAGGCATCTTTGACCGTGTCGTGAATATAGAGATTGGTGAACCGGAATTTATGCTCACCGACTTCTGCAGAAAGAGCCAGCAGCCCATTGACAATGATACGGTTTTCTGTGGTCAGAAAATTGAAATTCTGGTCCGGACGCAGGCCTTCTGTGCCGTCAATATTGACAATGCCTTGAGACGTCTGTTGCAAACCACCACGTGTGCGCCAGCTATTTTCAAAACCAGCTGTGGCGATGATACCGACAAAGGCATCGCCCACATCAATGGTTGTGCCACCAGTAACCTCGGCAGAAAAATTTGCCGGGATGTCGTTGTTACGCTGAATGACGGACGTTTCCGCATTGTTCAGGCTGGCGGCAAAATTCTGCAGATCAAGGCTGCTGAAATCATTGCCAACGGATATTGGAACATTTTGTGCAATCGCTTGGCCAAGACCATTGGGAATATCCCGCACACCGCTGTCATAACCGATAATATCCAGGTCCGAGCCATCATAGGTGTAGCCCAGATTGCCAGTTGTTTCACTATCACCGCTGAGGCCAAAGCTGAATTTCAGGAACGGCTCTTCCGGCGTCGCTTTGGTCGTCAGATTGATAACACCGCCGCCAAACTCGCCAGGATAATTAACCGAGTAGCTTTTTTGGACAACCGTCGAAGCAATCACGCTGGTCGGGAACAGATCGAGCGGAACCACACGGCGTAATGGTTCGGGCGAAGGCAGTGGCAAGCCATTCAGCAAAGCCAACGAATAGCGCTCACCCAAGCCGCGGACAAAAACAAAACGGCCACCGACAACACTCAATCCGGTTACGCGCTGCAACGAGCCAGCAATGTCACCATCGGCGGCGCGGGCTATTTCTTCCTCGCCCAGCACCGAAACAACCTCTGAAGTCGCACGGATGGGGTTGGGGATGAATTTGCCACGAACGATAATCTCGCCGCTGAAATCGCCGCCGGGTGCCGAGATATCAACATCGTCATCCGGAAGTTCCTCGTCCGTTGCTTCATCTGTCTGGTCCGGCTGCGCCGCCGCATCGGTTGCTTGTGCCAAGGCAGCAGGCGAAAACAGCGCCGTGCTCAAAAATAGACTGGTGACCAAAGATGCCCGCTTCGTCATCGGAAATTTCCTTTTTAATAACTCAAAAAATGGGATGACGGCTGCCCCCAACCGCCATCCCATCACTGCTTTTTCGATCAACCAATTGTTGGAGCGGTCGCACAATCGTCAGCATACAGACCACATGTCCAGCCCTGGAACCGCGTGTCATTCGCGTCCTGAACCGCGCCGATATAGGTCACATCTTCAAAGAACGCGTCCACACCGCTAACCGCAAATGGGGTCACTGCATTTTCGTTTGCGCCATTGATAAACGCAGCGAGGACCGCTGATCCGCCACCACTGGCCAATGTGGACGTACCGGATGCGGTATTGTTGCTGCCGGCGTTAAACAGCGTCTCGATCTGAGCCGCCGTGATATTGCCATCGTCGACAAATGGCGTTGCGCAGCTCATGAACATCGATTCAAACACGGGCGGCCCATTTTCATCCGCAGCTGCACCTGCCGCCTGAATGGTGGTCGCACTGTCGATATCGATACAAGCGGCCGCGCTATTGAATACGCTGTTATAGAAAGCATAGTCGCCGCCACCGCGCAGCAGGATCACATGATCCTCACCGCTGGAAACGAACGTGACATTGGCCAGCTTGTGATCCTGACGGGGTTCAGCGTCTTCATCCCCGTTCGAATCTGCTTCCATGACGTGGTCACCACCACCGGCGCGTTGAACGACCAGAACAAACTGGTTGTTGCCTTTATAGCCGGAGTCTGAGTCAACCGAGTCATCGTCAATACCGGTCATCACCAGATTCTTGCCGTTCACCCGGCCACCAAACCATTCGACACCATCGTCCGAACTGTTGTGCACCTGAATATTCTGGAAGAATGTGCCGCTACCGACCCCGGCGAGGGTAATTCCATTCAATTCGTTTCCGGGCGACACTTCAAAGCCGGGGTAGCGAACCTGTAAATATGTCATCCGACCACTGGAATCGGCCGGCAAAGTGCCGCCGTAAACTGCGTTGGCTGGCCCCTCCACGATCGCTTGACAATCTGTCCGGGCACCACCCGGGTTGGATGCCCCACCGGTTGCACAGTCGGAAATAGGCGCGCGGCCCAGAACGACCAAGCCGCCCCATTGGCCGATGCTGTTCGCGCCGGCCGATCCTTCGACATTTTGGCGTGAGGTCATAATGACCGGTTCGGACGCAGTACCTTGAGCAAAAATTTGCGAACCGCGATTGATCAAGAGAAAATCGCCGCCCGATGAACCAAAGATGACGACGCCGGCTTCAATGTTTATTATGGCGGTTGTGCCACCATCGACACCAATTTCCACTCCACCATTTAATGAATATATAGTGCCAGCGCGCTTTGGAACCGTCAGATCAGTCGTAATAACGCCGGATATCTGACAGTTACGAACTTCCTCACCATTGCCAGTCGTAAGTGTACCCACATTGGAGGTACCGGTCGGGCAATCAGCCGCAGGACCCGTTGGTGTTGGGGTCGGGGTCGGCGTTGGAGTGGGGGTCGGGGTTGGCGTGGGCGTTGGTGCCGGCAGGACAATCGTGCCTTCACCAGGGGACGCGACATCATCGGCACCGCAAGCGGTGACCGCAACCGCGGCTGCGCTTGCAAAAAGGACGGAACGAATTTGCTTATTCAACATGGATCAAGTCTCCGCAGATTACTGATTTAAAAAAATGTCAGATCAGATGATGTGGAAACGAATCAAAAATGCCCCCATCGCCTTCGGTCTTGGGCACTAGGCGCAGCAAATGACCCGGCGATGCCGTTTGCGTGACGGTTCAGAGACAATAATATTTCAGGATTGTTGCAGCCGGTTCAGGAGTGGCTGAAGCACTTGGTTTTTGATGCTGCGATGCAAAAAAGCATCAGTGTAAATATTCTTGAAACAAAAAAAGGCGGCCGCATGAGCGACCGCCTGATCATGTTGACAGGATTATCAGCTCAGCGCGAAGCCAGCCGTCCGTTGAGATTATTCAAGGCGATTTCCGCCGCTTTGCGAGAATCAATAACTTGGCCATTGGCCAGCACCAAATCAAAGCTGCGATTGCTGTTCATGGCTGCTGTGAACATTTTCGCTGCATCACCGGAACGTCCGGTACGAGCATAAGCCTGACCCAGATTGATCATGACAGCAGGATCGGAAAGCTTTCCGCTTTCAAGCTTATCAACGGCACTCTGATTGTCGCCAGACATCAATGCATCATAAGCCAAAGCGCCTTTGGCATAACCAATTTCACCATCTTGCGCCTGCGCAAGACCAGGCAAAGCGACCATGGTCAGGCCTATGGCAATGGCAATAAATTTTCCGTTCTTCATAACTCGCTCTCCTATTTCTTTGCCCTATTATTACACTTTTGTGAATTGCTTTGCAACATAACTGTAATAAAATTGTCATTGAAAAGTCATTAAAAAATGGCCGATAAGCGCCATTTTTATCAAAAGCGCTGTGCTTTCAATATGTTAAGATCGGAGAAAAACGATAATTTTGTGACGAAAACTGCTGTTATCCGAACGGCATATCCAGCAATGCATGCAAATCTTTCAGCGCTTGCTCCTCGCCCGTCACCTTGATTGCCGCCATCCCCAGAGTCGCGGCGGGTTTGCAATTGATGCCCAGATCATCAAGATAAATGCACTGTTCCGGCTTAACGTCCAGCGCCTCGCACATCATTTGATAAATGCGCGGGTCTGGCTTTCTGATGCCCGCTTTGCTGCTCTCGATAATATGATCGAACCGCGCCATGATCGCCGCGATGGCCGCTGCCTTGCCGTCATTCAACGCCATGCCAGAGCCCTTGCCGGACGGCACGTTATTGGTGATGCAGCCAATGGTGAAATCCTTGGCCTTGAGCGTATCGAGCATCTCCACCATCGCTGGCCGGATATCGCCCGCCAGGCAGGCGAGCACATCGCTGCCCTTCAGTTCGATACCAATGGCGCGCGCTTCCTCGGCAAAAAGCGCATCAAAACCCGCCGCATCAATTTCCGAACGTTCAAACTTGGCCCAGGCATTATCATGCGGATTGGTACTGTTGATCGTCCGCACGCTGTGGATCGGCACACCGCGCTCCGCCTCCAGCCGGTTGAATGCGTCGAAAGGCGAGCTGGTGATCACGCCACCAAAGTCGAAAATTACGGTTGAAAAATTCACTTATGAACCATCCTTCTTCTCTATCCACCGGTATCGGATATCCGGCTGTTTTTCTTCATTACGTTCGCCGTCGGTCATGTCCTCAACCACAAAACCGGCCTTTTCATAAAAGCGGCGCGCTCGTTCATTTGACTGAAATGTGTATAGCTGCAAGTCAGGTTGCTGGGCTTTAACATGATCCAGAAGAGCGCGACCAATTCCCCGCCCCTGAGTATCCGGATCAACATAGAGATGCTCTATCCAACCTGCTTCCAGCGCAACATGCCCCAACAACTTCCCTTTTTCGAACGCACCCCAGAAAGGTCCACGATCGAATGCTTTTCTGTAAAATGCTATAGTCTCATCAAGCGTGTGAAGCGTTGGATCAAATCCCGGTATCAGCTTCCCGCTCTTCCGGTGCTGGATCGCAGCTGTTTCAATTTCGGTGTCACGCAAGAGCCGGATTTCCATCAAAAGTTTAATTTCAGCCCTGGCCGTTTCCAGCGGGTTTTGACTAGTTTTCCGGTTGCAGACAGACAGATATAGGCATCCATCATATCGTCACCGCCAAAACAGATATTGGTGGTGAAGATATCAGGCGTTTCCACAAATTCGACCAGCTCACCGCTTGGAGAAATAACGCTGATCCCGCATTCGCCGATCGTCGCGACACAGATATTGCCGCTTTCCTCGACCGCGAGGCTGTCGAAAAATTTATAGCCCGCTGGACGATAGACCGGGATGCCGGGACCGCCCGGCCCCGCATCCGGTGCCACTTTGCCCGGCTCGGTAATGTTGAACTTCATCAGTCGGCAGGTGAAGGTTTCCGCGACATAAAGCGTCTTGCCGTCGGGCGACAGACCGACGCCGTTGGGATTTTGCGAAGGGAAGACGACCTCTTCCATGTAACTGCCATCGGCCTTGGCATAGAAAATCCCGACAATATCATGACAGCGATTTTCATAGTCGGTCTTGCCATGATCGGTGAACCAGAAGCCGCCTTGGTCATCAAAGACGATATCATTGGGACCGCGCAGGACACAGTCAAAGTCGCCGCTCTTGTAGAGCACTTCCACCGCGCCGGTTTGCGGGTCTATCCGTTCGATCCGGCCACCTGAATAGTCTTTCGCTATGCCGGCAGGGGTCAGATAGCCGCCCGATTCCTGATATTCAAAGCCGCCATTGTTGCAGACATAGATTTTGCCATCCGGGCCCAAGGCCGCGCCATTGGGGCCACCGCCCGGTTTGGCTATCACGTCCTTTGTACCATCGGCGGCGATGCGGGTCAGCTGCCCGGCTGCGATCTCGACCAATATGACGCTGCCATCCGGCATCGCAATCGGGCCTTCGGGGAACCGCAGGCCATCGGTGACAAGTTCCATATTTTTCCTCTCGATCTTTGTCACAGTCATTGCGGGAAAGCAGCGACAAGTCTAGTGCTGTCTCAACCGGTTACAGGAGCAACTATGTCCAACACTTACCCCCCCTCCCTGCAACTCCATATTGATGGCGAATGGATCGATGTCGAGGATCGTGACGTCCATCACGTCGTCAATCCATCAACGGGAAAAACCATTTCCGATCTGCCCAAAGCCAGCAAGGCCGATCTTGATCGCGCGCTGGATGCAGCGAAGCGCGCCTTCCCGATATGGCGCGATACGCCAGTTGCTGCGCGCGCCGCGATATTGCACAAAGCCGCCGACCTGATGCGCGAACGGGCGCCGGAAATTGGCCGGATGATGACGGCGGAACAAGGCAAGCCCGTGGGTCAGGCAACCGGCGAAGTCACCGCATCGGCGGCGATGTTTGATGTCATGGCCGAAGAAGCCAAGCGCTGTTATGGCCGCGTGCTGGTCCGCCCGACCGGACAGAATAGCTTTGTCAAATATCAGCCGGTTGGTCCTGTGGCCGCGTTTAGCCCATGGAATTTCCCGGTCTATACGCCCGCCCGAAAACTGGCCCCTGCCCTGGCCGCTGGCTGTTCGATCATTCTCAAACCAGCCGAGGAAACGCCGGCCAGCCCGATTGAAATGATCCGCTGTCTGCTGGACGCCGGCCTGCCCGCTGGCACCGCGCAAGTCGTGTTCGGTGATCCATCCGAAGTGTCATCCCACCTGATCGCGTCCGACATTATTCGCAAGATCAGCTTCACAGGGTCGGTTCCGGTCGGCAGGCATCTGATGAAACTGGCGACGGAAAATATGCAGCGCACAACCATGGAACTGGGCGGCCACGCACCGGTTCTGGTGTTTGACGATTGCGATTTGGACAAGGCGCTCGACCTGCTCGCCATGCAAAAATATCGCAATGCAGGGCAGGTCTGCGTTTCCCCGACCCGCTTCTATGTCCAGTCCGGCATCTATGAAAAATTTGCGAACGAATTTACCAAACGCGCTGAAAAAGTGCAGGTTGGCGATGGCTTTGGTGATAATATCGACATGGGTCCGCTCGCCAATCCGCGCCGTCCGGAGGCAATGGAAAAGCTAATCAGCGATGCCAAAGCCAAAGGCGCAACCGTGCGTTTGGGCGGGGAAGCGATGGACAGCGATGGCTATTTTTACCGGCCGACCGTGCTGACCGATGTCCCGCTACAGGCAGACATCATGAGCAACGAACCGTTTGGCCCTGTCGCTGCGATGCGTCCGTTTGACACATTGGACGAAGCGATTGAACAGGCCAATCGCCTGCCACTGGGTCTCGCCGCCTACGCCTTTACCAACAGCCTGCGCACCGCCAATATTGTCGGGGACATGGTCGAAGCGGGCATGGTCGCGATTAACAATCTCACCGTCAGCCCCGGCGATGCGCCCTTTGGCGGCGTGAAACAATCCGGGCACGGATCAGAGGATGGTCCCGATGGCCTCAAAGCCTATATGGTGACCAAAGCCATTCACCAGAGTTGATTTCCTCCCCCCGGGGGAGAGGATGTGGAGACTAGCGAACATGTTCGCTAGTCGTAGCTGGTGAGGGTGCACAATGCGCGAAGGCAGAGCACCCTCATCCAACGCCGCCTAACCAGCAAGCTGGCAAGGCTTTTTATCCTTCTCCCTCAAGGGAGAAGGAAAAGAAGGAAGAAGCAGATGACAGAACGTACCCCAAATGGGAGAACGGGCGCGCAAGTTTTGGTCGATCAACTGGTGATCCAGGGGACTGATCGCATTTTCACTGTACCTGGCGAGAGCTTTCTATCCGTGCTCGACGCCCTGCATGATTGCGGTTCTATCGAAACCGTCTCAACCCGTCAGGATGGCAGCGCCGCGTTCATGGCCGAAGCCGATGGCAAGCTGACCGGACGTCCCGGCATCGCCTTTGTTACCCGCGGCCCCGGTGCAACCAATGCCAGCATCGGTGTCCATACCGCGATGCAGGACAGCACTCCGATGATCCTGTTCATCGGCGATGTCGCGCGCGATGACCGTGACCGCGAAGGCTTTCAGGAAGTCGACTTTACTGCCATGTTCACGCCGCTCGCCAAATGGGCGGCGCGGATCGACAATGCCGCGCGTATCCCCGAATATATTGCGCGGGCCTTTGACACCGCCAGCTCCGGACGTCCGGGCCCAGTGGTGCTGAGCCTGCCCGAAGATATGCTCCGTGATGTGGTCGAAACCCTCGACCGGCCAAAAGTGGTCGCGCCGGTACAGCCCATGTGCGCCAATGCGATGACCACGCTGACCGACTTGCTGCGCGATGCCACCGACCCGATTGCGATTATCGGCGGCGCCGGATGGTGCGCCAGTGCGCGCGAAAATTTTGCCACCTATGCCGAGCGGATTGGCCTGCCGGTCGCCTGCGCATTCCGGCGTCAGGATAATTTTCCCAATACCAGCCCGGTCTATGCCGGCAATCTCGGCTATGGCCCCAATCCCAAACTGGTCGAGCGGGTCAAGGCCGCCGATCTGGTCATCGCGGTCGGGGCGCGGCTGGGGGAAGCCACCACCGATGGCTATACACTCATCACGCCGGATCATCCCGATCAGATATTGGTCCACATCCACCCCGACCCGGACGAGCTCAACCACGTCTATCGCATCGATCTGCCGATTTGCGCGGAGATGCACGAATTTGCGGAACAAGCTGCATTATGGGATGACGACTTGCTGAGCTTTGATGCCGGTAAAGCGGCGCATGCCGACTATCAACAATGGACAGCGGTGAAACCAACCGATGCGAAGCTGGATCTCGGGCCCTGCGTTGCGGCAATGCAGGACATGCTGCCTGCCGATGCGATCATCTGCAACGGCGCAGGCAATTTCTCCGGCTGGTGGCATCGTTACTGGACCTATGGCGATTTTCCGAGCCAGCTTGCGCCGACATCCGGTGCGATGGGCTATGGCGTGCCGGCTTCGGTCGCCGCTGCTCTGCGCTTTCCCGAGCGTGTCTCGGTGGTGATAGCAGGCGACGGCGACTTCATGATGAACGGTCAGGAACTGGCAACAGCGGTGCAATATGACGCCAACCTGCTTGTGCTGGTGATCGACAATGGCAGCTTTGGCACCATCCGCCTGCATCAGGAGCGCGAATACCCCGCGCGTCTGTCGGCCACTTCGCTGCAGAACCCCGATTTCGCGATGCTCGCCAAAGCTTATGGCGGATGGAGCGCGACGGTCGAAAGCACGGAAGAATTTGCCCCGGCTCTGGAGGAAGCGATGCAGCATAAAGGCCTGCGTTTGCTCCATCTCAAGACCGATGTCGAATATCTCACCGCCGCGGGTGCCACGGTCAGCGGGTTGCGGAACAAATAAGCGCAAAAGCCGTATGCTACGTGCTCCGCACTGGATGCGGAGTTTAGGGTTAGCTGTCACGCTCTCTCATCCTGGGCTCCGCATCCAGTGCGGAGCACAAAGATCAATATGTTCTCATATCCTCAGCCCCTGCGCTCACCCTGAGCCTGTCGAAGGGTGGCCACGAGAGCGGTGGCGATAACACCCTTCGACAGGCTCAGGGTGAGCGCGGTAGAGTGGAAAAGGCGCTTGGATCAAAGCGCTTTCCTACACGAGCGGCTTTATGATATTTCCTGAAGCCTCGCTCTTTCTCAGTCTTGAATATCCATGCGCATCGGTTTGCCATAAGCCGTTATTTTCTTTGGCAAACCACAAAAATCTTTTCGCGCTTTAGGGGGTGTGACCCTGTGTGACCCTCTATCGAAAAGCGGGCTATGCGGCCATCGCCAAAATCTCTTCCCATTCATCCTCGGTCACCGGTGCCACCGACAAACGGGTCTGCCGAATGATCGCTAAATTGGCGAGTTTCGGGTTTTTCTTCATTTCTTTGAGCGGCACCGCATTATCCAACTTACGCACCGGCTTCACCTTCACCGCAATCCATCGCCCGGTATCATCAAACGGGTCAGGAAATTGCTCTTCGCTGACTTCCATGATGCCGACAATTTCCAGTCCCTGGCGCGAGTGATAGAAAAACACCTGGTCGCCGACCTTCATCTTTTTCATATTGTTGCTGGCCTGCGCATTTTTGACGCCGTCCCAGGTGCCTTCTTTTTCCGCGATCAGGTCATCCCAGCCATATTCATCCGGCTCAGACTTCATCAACCAATATTGCGCCACCAAACGCTCCTTTCATCAGATCACCAAACTCCAATAGCGGGACGATGACCAATAAAAAAGGCCCCGCCAGTCCGGCAGGGCCTTTTCATAATTACACAATACGTTCAATTATCCGGGCATTACAACCGTATCAATGGCGTGAATGACGCCATTGGTAGCTTCTACATCTGTCATGGTCACTGTCGATTTTCCGCCAGCTGCATCTTCCAGAACAACATTCTCACCGTCCAAAGACGCTTTCAGTTCAGCGCCTTGAACAGTCGTCAACGTCGCGGTACCACCGGCGTCTGTGATCGCTTTAACCACATCCGCTGCGGTCATCTTGCCAGCAACAACATGATAGGTGAGCAAAGCCGTCAAATCGTCTTTCTTCTCAGGTGTCAAAAGATCACTGAGCGTTTCTGGGTCAACCTTGTCAAACGCATCATTAGTCGGCGCGAAAACGGTAAAAGGGCCTTCGCCTGACAATGTTTCGCCAAGATCTGCGGCTGTTACAGCCGTGACCAATGTGGCAAAATCTTCATTGCCCTGGGCAACGCCGACGATAGTCGCTGGTTCGCTTGTCTCCGCTTCGGTTACGTCCTCGGCGACCACATCTGTATCTTCAGTTGCGTCAGTAGCTGTCTCGGCACAGGCAGCCAGAGCAATGGTGGCAGCGCTAGCCAAGACAATTTTCGAATAAATACGCATTATAATCCTTTCACTTTTAATCAAAATCTGGCCGGCTATACGGTCCAGCATTTGAAAGGAAAGACATGGAGTCAAAGACCCGGTGAACAAGCATTTTGTCGACGAACCGAGGTAAAAATTACGACCTACCGTTGCTCCATGAAGATGAAATCACGATCAAAACTTGTCATGTGTGCGCCGCCATCGACAAAAAGGGTCTGTCCGGTAATACTCTTGGCCTCCGCCAAATAGCAGACAGCCTGCGCTATATCATCTGGCGATGACAATCGGCCGAGCGGCATAAGCGCAGTCAAACGCTCCATCTGATCATCTTCATATTCGTCCGTCGGTATCGTCAAACCGGGAGCCACCCCGTTTACACGCAACTTATCAGAGCAGGCCATTGCCAACGTGCGAATGGATTCGGCAAGCGCCTGTTTGGACAAGGTATAACTGAGCTGGTCACCATTGGGATTGCGGACCCGCTGATCGACTATGTTGACGACAGCAGCACGCTCTCCGTCCGAAAGGCGGCTTGTAAGGGCGGTCGTCAGCACGGTCGGAACCATCATATTGATTTTCAGATGCTTCTCCAACGATCCTTCATCAAGAGTCCCAGCATCATCATAGTCGAAAAGCGAAGCATTGTTGACGACCAGGTCCGGGGCACGACCAAAATGACCGATGACCGCATCAAGCAATGCACCAGCCGCCCCGTCCTGACTAAAATCGGTTACAAAGCCGGACCATTGACTATCATGCGCGCCCAGCGTTTCGGCCAGGCTATCATCCGGATTGGCATCACTATGGCCATGAAGCGCCAAGGCATAGCCACCTTCCGCCAAACGTCCGGAGATATGGGCACCCAATCGTCTCAAGCCGCCGGTGACGAGCGCCAACTTCCGCGTCGGGTCGTTCATTTACGCGCTCGTGATAGCGTAATCCCTATGGCCTCGCCTTTTTCGGAGATAAGCAGTTTCACGATCTTGACCGTGACCCGCATGACATTTTTATCCTGCAGGAACAGCGTCTCTATGATATGATCTGCCACGGCCTCGATCAGTTTAAAATGTACGCCTTCTGGCAAGGCTATGGTCGCCGCGTCTTTGAGATCCATATAATTTTTGGAGCTTTCCAGCGGCGTATCTGCCTCATAACGCTCCTGAATTTTCAGATCAGCGGCAATCGAAATACGCAGTGGCTGCGGCAAATGGGTCTCTTCAGAATAGATGCCGGTCAGGACATCGACCTCTAAATCATTGACCTCTAATGTAAGTGTGTCTGTCATAACATGTCTTCACCACTTTGCAGCGCCAATGGCAAGCCGCGCCGCTTATTTGTTGGATTGCAAATGCATTTCTTGAGTGCTCTATTTGGACCAGCGCGCATATATTGCCGTCGGCAACAACAGGCCGCGCATCTCTTCGCGCACGGCAAGCTCGCCAACTTCAATGGTGCCGCCCAGATGGGCCAGTTTTTCCCTCAGCAACGAACCCAAAGCCAGCGCCGACATCCGCACCGCGTAAACGGTCAAGAACAGACATCGGCTGTTTTCGTCGAGTAGCTTCCCGCAATTTTCAATCAACGGCGCAAGGTCTTCCTCAAGCCGCCAAATCTCGCCATCTGGTCCTCGGCCATATTTGGGCGGATCCAATAGGATCGCATCATAGCGTCGCTCTCGCCTGACTTCGCGCGCGGCAAATTTCGCTGCATCGTCGATAATCCAGCGCACCGGGCGCTCCGACATACCCGACAAAGCCGCATTGTCACGCGCTGCTGATACGGATTTCTTGGAAGCATCGACATGAACAAGCTTCGCGCCCGCGGCCGATAGAGCCAGTGTACCCACACCCGTATAGCCAAAGAGATTCAATGCCTGAGCATCCTCTAACCCGGCCAAGTTCGACCGGATCCAGCGCCAGACCGGATCCATGTCGGGAAAATAGGCAAGATGACGAAAGGGCGTGCATTGCGCGGTGAATGTCACTTCTTCCCAACTGAGCGGCCAGCCTTCTTTCGGTACGGGCCGGCTGAAATGCCAGCGCCCGCCGCCATCATCATCTGAAGCTGGAATAAACTCGCCATCGGCCTGCCATTCATCGCGTGCAGGCGACCACATTGCCTGTGGTTCGGGGCGAATGAAATGATAGTTGCCATAGCGTTCCAGCTTGCGGCCATTACCACTGTCAATCAAAGCATAATCGCTGCGCGGATCACTGATCATTACACCGGGATTTTTTTCAGCATCACCCATTGGCAGGTGTCGCTCTTGAGGTGACAAAAGCCTTCACCGCATCATAGTCACCGGGTAGCTTGTCACAGGCTTCTTCACGGTCGAACAAATCGCCTATCCGGCGTGGCAAAGCCGGGCGACTGCCGGTTGCCCGCTCGACTGCATCCCGGAACTTAGCAGGATGAGCAGTGGCCAAGGTCACTATCGGCACGGAAGGATCAACGTCAGCTGAACGTGCCGCTGACAACCCGATAGCTGTGTGCGGATCAATCACCTGCCCTGCCGCCTCTTGCGCCTGACTCATCGCCAATGCCATACTTTCGGCATCGACACGTTCGCTGGAGAAAATCGAAGCGGCTTTAGCCAACATTTCTGGCGCTATCTGCATATCACGCGTTTCTTCAAATGCCTTCATCCTGGCCGCTGTCTTTGCGCCGTCCCGACCTTCAAGATCGAACAACAATCGTTCAAAATTACTGCTGATCTGAATATCCATAGATGGCGCGGCGGTTGCTGTGACAGTTCCAGCAGAATAATCGCCGTTACTTAGGGCGCGATGAAGAATATCATTGACGTTGGTAGCGACGATAAGCCGCTCAATTGGCAGTCCCATTTGTGCCGCCACATAGCCGGCAAAGACATCACCAAAATTACCAGTGGGAACCGAAAAAGCTACTTTTCGATGAGGCGCACCCAATTGCGAGGCAGCATAGAAATAATAAACAATCTGCGCCATCAACCTTGCCCAGTTGATCGAGTTGACCGCTGAAATGGCAAATCGGTCCGTCACCTCCGGGTCAGCGAACATCCGCTTGACCATCGCCTGTGCATCGTCAAAGCTGCCGTCCATCGCGATATTGTGGACATTCGGCGCCAAGACGGTGGTCATTTGGCGCCGCTGAACATCCGATATCCGTCCATCGGGATGCAGCATGAAGATATCGACTTTTTCGCGCCCGGCTAATGCATCAATGGCCGCTGAGCCCGTATCACCGGAGGTCGCTCCGACAACAGTCAGATGCTTGTCCTGCCGCGCCAGAAAAGTCTCAAAAAGCAAACCGAGCAGTTGCAATGCGACATCCTTGAACGCCAAAGTCGGACCGTGAAACAATTCGAGCAACCAATGCTGGCCATCCAATTGCACCAATGGCGTCACGGCCTTATGTGCAAAGCGCCCATAGGCTTGCTCACATAAGTCGCGTAACTCATCCTCTGTGAGAACATCCCCTATAAACGGCCGCATCACACGAACTGCTATTTCAGAATATGGCAGCCCTGCCATATCAGCGATCTCTGCCGACGTCAGTTTAGGCCAATGTGTTGGCACGTAAAGCCCACCATCGCCAGCCAGTCCAGCTAGAGTTACCTGTTCAAAATTTAGTGGCTCGGCGTCCCCTGAACCACTGGCGCGAGTTGAGATATATTCCATGATGGCCAGCGGGTTAGCGGCCTCGTTCTCATAGAGCAAGTTTTAAGCTTTATCGGCCGTCTTGTTGCGTCCGCGCAGAGCCAGAAAATAGATGATCAAAGCTATCCCGGCGAACAGAAACCATTGCACTGCATAGGCCATATGATTGTTCGGAATGTCGTCTGTCGAGGGTTCCTGGCTCTTTAATAAGCCTGCAACAGGTTCACTAGCCACCAAACGCAAAATATTCTGACTGTCGGGAGCAATTATCCCATCCACCGCGCCGCCGCTCCAATCCGGATTCTCGGATGACTGGGACCAGCCCGCAACAACTTGCGCGCCAGGTCCTTCGCCGCCTGACGTTTTGCAATGCGCGATATGAGCCCATCCCGACTGACCATTTGCATTGCGGCCACTGACGGCGCGCCAAGTCAGGACTTCCAGGCAATTGACTGACGACCGCCGAAAATACGGAGGATTATCTTCAACGGGTACCGAAGGGTAGCTGATGGCAGGCTGATCGCTCGCCGCTCGATAGGTAGACAGCAGTTCATTTTTCCACTCGGCGCGCTGCAATTGCCAGATACCAAGCCCTATCATTGTGGCGACTGCGGCCAGAACAACCATAGTTACGAAAATCGGTAGACGTGTCATCGGTCGCCACCATCGTCAATACTGCCCTCGCGGGCCTGATTGCGATGCTCCAATATCAGCAATATCGCCTTGGATACCCGTAAAGCTCCTACGACCGCGCCGATAGTCAGCGGAAACCACAAAATCGCATGAAGCCACATAGGCGGCTGGTAGTTCAGTTCGATAATCAGAGCGAGAGCCAGTACCAAGCCACCAACGATCAATGTCAAAAAGGCCGCTGGACCATCGCCAACATTATATTTTTCATAGTCCAGGCCACAAGCGCGGCATTTTTCAGAAAAAGCCGTTACGCTGCGGAACAAAGTTTTTTGCCCGCAATTGGGACAGAGGCCAAAAAGGGCAGCTGGAATGAGCTCCGGCTGCCCTTTTGAATTTTCCGATCCTGTCAAAAGACTGCCCTAATGAACCGGTGCGCCCCAGCCGCCCCATACGTAAACAGCAAGAAACAAGAACAACCATACGACATCGACAAAATGCCAATACCAAGCAGCGGCTTCGAAGCCGAAATGCTGCTTTGGCGTGAAGTGGCCTTTATAGGCACGCGCCAAACAGACAATCAGGAAGATTGTGCCGACAAGGACGTGGAAGCCATGGAAGCCCGTCGCCATATAAAAGGCGCTGCTATAGTTTAATCCAGCGAATGGGAACGGTGCAATGCTATATTCGTAAGCCTGAATTGCGCTAAACACCACACCAAGAATGATCGTCAGCCACAGGCCAGTAATCAAGCCCTTTCGATTGCCGTGAATCAGCGAATGATGCGCCCAAGTAACAGTCGTACCAGAGCACAATAAAATCAGCGTGTTGAGCAGCGGCAGTTCGAAAGCATTCAACACCTCAATACCTTTGGGCGGCCATTGCATAAGCGCTTCGGCGCCTTCCTGACCGATCATATTGGTTGCGATACCGTCTGCGAAATCAATCGGTTGCGGAAATAGGGAATAGTCAAACCATGCCCAAAACCAGCCGACGAAGAACATGACTTCTGACGCTATAAAAAGGATCATGCCGTAGCGAAGGTGCAATTGCACCACTGGCGTATGATCACCTGCATGCGCTTCTTTCACCACATTCGCCCACCAGGTGAAAAAGGTTAGACCAACAAGGCCAACGCCAATCGCAAACACAAGAGAACCGAAAGAGCCGAAAACATCAGGGTGCATCCACATGATACCACCAAAGGCCATGACCAATGCGGACATGGAACCAATAAACGGCCAGATGTCTGGCGGCAAAATATGATAATCGTGGTTCTTGGCTCCAGCCATGGTGTTATTCCCCAGGTTCTATTCGTTACTGTTCTTAGCTATCGCTCTTTGCGGGGTCTACCGCAATGCCGTCTTTCGAGCGATAAAATGTGTAGCTCAATGTGATTTCTTCAATGTCGCGCGTTTCCGGATCATCCATGATCGCCGGATCAACATAATAGAGCACAGGCATCCGCATCGTTTGTCCTGGCTTCAAGAGCTGCTCGGTAAAGCAGAAACACTGAACTTTATGAAAATATTTTCCCGCTTGCAGGGGAGTGACATTAAATGTTGCCGTACCAACCACTGGCTCATCCGATTTGTTGGTTGCGATATATATGGCCATGTCGCGCGCGCCAATACTGACACGATCCACGGCCTGTTCAGGCTTAAACGCCCACGGTAGAGCGGAATTGACATTGGAGTCAAAGCGGACGGACATTACCCGTGATGTGGCTTGCACGGTGGCTGCTTGCGCTTCACCTACGCGCTGTGTCGTTCCACCATATCCGGTCACACGACAAAAAATCTCGTATAGCGGTACCGCTGCATAACCCATACCCAACATGGCAAGGCCCATTGCCCCTGCCATCATAGCGCTGCGACGGTTCTTGCTCGATAAATCTCTAGCTTGTGCATGGCTCATGATACCGCACCATTTATCTTAACGAAGGTGATCAGATAAAATAACACGACCAGAAAAAAGAGCAACCCGGCCATGATGGCGGCACGGTGCTTTTGCTTCGCCTGATAGGCTTTCTGGTCTTCGGGCGACATAGTCGTTTTATTCGTGTCAATCTCGCTCATGCAAAAATTATCCTGTCCGCCACTAGCGCGCCGAATAGAGTGAATAGATAGAGAATGGAGAAGCTGAACAAATGTTTCTCAGCCTTCATGGCTGCGGGATTGTCTGTCTTGCTCAAACCAACACGGAAGGACAAGAAGGTGAAAGCTAAATTCAGCGCTATTGCCGTTACGCCATAGATAGGGCCGGTCATATTAAGCGCATAAGGTGCAATGGCACAGGCAGCGAGGATAAGGCTATAGCCAGCAATTTGCCGCCGTGTCGATTGCCTGCCTGCGACCACCGGCATCATCGGTACACCCGCCTTGGAATAGTCGCTGTTTACAAATAGAGCCAACGCCCAAAAATGTGGTGGCGTCCAGAAAAATATAATTGCAAAAAGCAAGAGCGGCGTGATTGTTACATCACCTGTCACCGCTGCCCATCCAATCATGGGTGGGAAAGCGCCTGCAGCGCCGCCTATCACGATATTCTGGGGTGTGCTGCGTTTCAGCCAGATCGTGTAGATCACGGCGTAGAAGAATATCGCGAAAGCCAGTATCGCCGCGCTTAGCCAATTCACTGCAACACCCATCAGCAAGACCGAGAAGACCGACAATCCGACACCGAAATGCAAGGCGGTTTCGCGGTCCATCCGACCAGCAGGCAGCGGACGACTGGCAGTGCGTTTCATCACCGAATCAATATCATGTTCATACCATTGGTTGAGAGCGGCCGACGCCCCTGCTCCAAGGCTAATGGCCAATATGGCCGTAAAGCCAATCACCGGATGAATTGACCCGGGCGCCGCCAGCAAACCGCAAATGGCTGTGAAAATTACGAGCGACATAACGCGCGGCTTGGTCAACGCAAACAGATCCTGTGCGCTGGCCAGCTTGTGAGGTGATGTCGAAGCGATAGTCATATCTGTATAAAAATCTCAAGTCGTCTTGATGGCTGTCTGCCCGGCACCTTAAGGCTACCGGGCAAACTAGTTCCGTTGTTTTGCCCGATTATTTAATCTGAGGCAGCGTCTCAAACTGGTGGAACGGCGGCGGGCTGGACAAAGTCCATTCCAGCGTCGTTGCGCCTTCGCCCCAGTAATTGGCCTCTGCTTTGCGGCCAGCAATAAATGCCCAGGCGATGTTGATGAAGAAGATCAACACACCTACCGCCATAATCGCATAGCCAATGGACGCGACTTCATTCCAATAAGCAAATTGTTCAGGATAATCGGGATAACGGCGCGGCATGCTCTGGTTACCCAAGAAGTGCATGGGGAAGAACAACACGTTTACGCCAATGAAGAAAATCCAGAAATGCAGTTGACCAAGCAACTCACTATACATCCGGCCCGACATTTTCGGGAACCAGTAATAGAAGCCCGCAAAGATCGAGAAGACTGCACCCAACGACAACACATAGTGGAAGTGAGCAACAACATAATAGGTATCGTGCAGGTTATCGTCGATACCACCATTGGCCAGCACAACACCCGTCACACCGCCAACGGTGAACATGAAGATGAAACCCAACGCCCAAACCATGGGAGTTTTGAAGGTCATCGACCCGCCCCACATGGTCGCGATCCAAGAGAAAATCTTAATGCCCGTCGGTACCGCAATCACCATTGTCGCCGCGGTAAAGTACATTTTCACGTTAACCGACATACCCGTGGTGAACATGTGGTGTGCCCAAACGACAAATCCGACCACGCCAATCGCAACCATTGCATATGCCATGCCAAGATAACCGAAAATTGGTTTCCGCGAGAAGGTTGAGATAATGTGGCTGATCATGCCGAAACCGGGCAGGATCATAATATAAACCTCTGGGTGACCGAAGAACCAGAACAGATGCTGGTACAAGACTGGATCACCGCCGCCAGAAGCGTCGAAGAAAGTCGTGCCAAAGTTACGATCAGTCAATAGCATCGTAATCGCCGCGGCCAGCACAGGAAGTGCGAGAAGCAGCAGAAATGCGGTTACCAATACCGACCAAACGAATAGCGGCATTTTATGCAAGGTCATACCCGGCGCACGCATGTTCAAAATGGTGGTGATAAAGTTCACCGCGCCCAAAATCGAGCTAGCGCCTGCCAAATGGAGCGAGAGAATTGCCATATCCACTGCAGGTCCAACCGAACCAGAGGTCGATAGCGGCGCGTAGACCGTCCAACCGGTGCCCGCACCGTCACCAGTACCGCCAGGCACAAAAGCCGAGCCGAGAAGCAGCAGAAATGCGGGAATAAGCAACCAGAAACTGACATTGTTCATCCGCGGGAAGGCCATATCTGGCGCGCCGATCATTAGCGGCACAAACCAGTTACCAAAACCGCCGATCATGGCGGGCATAACCATGAAGAAAACCATGATGAGGCCGTGCGCCGTGATCAACACATTCCATAAGTGAAGCGCTTCATCAGCAGAAGCTCCCGAACCCACCCAGCTTGTGAGATACTGGATGCCCGGCTCAGCCAGCTCCATCCGCATCATCCCCGAAATTGCACCGCCGATAATACCGGCAATAATAGCGAAAATCAGATAAAGCGTACCGATATCTTTATGGTTGGTCGACATGAACCAACGTTGGAAAAAGGCCGGCTTGTGATCCGCATCATGTGCGTGATCGTCCAAAATCTGGCCATCTGCTGCAATAGTTGTCATCGCTTGCTTATCCCTTAGTTCGCAGCGGCGGCTGCATCGGCAGGCGCGCCTTCTGTTGTCGTTTCATCTGATGCAGTTTCCGCAGCGGCTTCTTCAGCAACCTCATCATCGCTTTCAGCTTCCGCTGCATCATCCCCTTTTACGGTCCCGCCATTAGCACGCACCCAGTCGTTAAATTTATCTTCTGGCAGCACTTCTACGGTGATCGGCATAAACCCATGCCGTGCTCCGCAAAGCTCTGAGCACTGGCCATAATAAACGCCAACCTCATCGATCTGCAGCACTTTCTCGTTAATCCGTCCAGGAACGGCATCAAGCTTGAACCAAGCGGCCGGAATGGCGAAGCTGTGAATGACGTCAGCGCCAGTAATCAACATTTTTACAGGCTTACCGACGGGAATAACCATCCGGTTATCTACGGCGAGCTGGAATGGTTCCCCGCGCGCTTTTGCCTCATCTTCGGGAAGCATGTTGGAGATAATTTCGAAATCACCGTTGTCAGGATAGCTGTAACCCCAATACCATTGGTAGCCCGTCACTTTTACCGTCAACGCATCCTCTGGTGCCGGCTCAAATTGCTTGGCGAGCAAGCTAATCGAAGGAACAGCGATAACCAAAAGGATCAAGACCGGCACAACGGTCCAGACAATCTCGATGAAAGTATTGTGTGTCGTTTTAGAAGGCTCTGGATTAGCCCCGCGACGAAACCGGATCATTACCCAAAAGAGCAAGACCAGAACGAACAGACAAATCGCAGTCATTATCGGCAACAATATGGCGTTATTAATCCATTTCGCTTCTTTTCCGGTCTCACTGACCTGAGGTTGAAAATCGATGCCCTTATCCACCGGCATGCCTACACCTTCAGTCGGCTTCATCGGGGTATAAAGCGCTGGATCAAGGCCAGATACAGGTGCCGCTTCCGCTGCCGGCGCTTCTGCATCGACACTGGCCGCAGCCGGCGCTGCTTCCGCTCCCGGTGCTGCGGGCAAGGCATCTTGTGCCATTGCCGCCGCTGGCGTGAGAATCAGGCCCAATGCCAGAATCCATGCTTTCACATAATGAATCATTACTTGCTCAACCTTATCTAAGCCCTAATTTTCGGTCGTTTTCAGTCCATAGACCGGTCAGACATTCTGGTAAATATGCCCATTCGGACATCAGCCCCATCAACCTGAAACATCCCGTTTGAGGCGGCTTATAAGCAGGGTTGTCGCAAGCCTCAAGCTACTCTACGCATATTTTTTAAGTTTTCGGGCTTTCATTAGAACCAAGATGAACCCATTTCACGATTTCACAACCAAGCAAGACGGAATAAAAATATTGACCGAGACCGAAATATTAGAGGAATTCCGCGCCAGTGACGCCCTTTTAGAGGGGCATTTCATATTGTCATCAGGTCGGCATAGCGCGCGATATCTGCAATGTGCGCGGGTGCTTATGGACCCAGCCCGAGCCGCCAGACTCACCAATGCACTTGTTGCAAAAATGCCGCCGGATATTCGCGATGCCATAGACATTGTTGTTTCTCCGGCAATGGGCGGTGTCATTGTTGGTCACGAAATGGGCAGAGCGCTGGGAACCGAGGCTATTTTTCTGGAACGACCTGAAGGCATTTTTGAACTGCGTAGAGGTTTCAGTCTCGAATCCGGTCAAAAAGTCTTGATGATGGAAGACGTTGTCACCACCGGCCTGTCTTCTCGCGAAGCCATCAAGGCCATTGGCGAAGCGGGTGGAGAGGTCGTTGCCGCAGGCGCTCTGGTTGATCGGTCAAACGGAGCTGCCAGCTTTGATGTACCTTTCTTTCCGTTAGTTACACTCGAAGTGCCCTCCTATGCCGATAACGAAGTGCCAGCAGAGCTCGCCGCTATACCGACGACAAAGCCCGGCAGCCGCAAGATATGAGTGAAACGTCTGATACAGGATCCCAGCATCTCAGACTGGGCGTCAATATTGACCATGTTGCCACCATCCGGAATGCCCGTGGCGGTGATCATCCGCAGCCCATAAAGGCGGCCACCATCGCAGCTGAAGCGGGCGCTGACGGCATTACTGCACATTTGCGGGAGGATAGGCGCCATATTCGCGATGATGACCTGATTGAGTTGATGGACACACTTTCTATACCGCTTAATCTCGAAATGGCGGCAACAGATGAAATGCTGGATATTGCCCTGCGTCATAAACCACATGCCGCCTGCATTGTGCCTGAAAAACGGGAAGAGCGCACTACCGAAGGCGGCCTGGATGCCGCGGGCCAGCATAACCAGCTGACAGATTTCGTTGGACAATTGCGTGACGCCAATATTCGGGTCAGCCTGTTTATCGAACCCGATCCCCGCCAGATCGAAGCCGCGATCCATCTCGGCGCGCCAGTGGTTGAATTTCACACTGGCCATTATGCCCATGTCACCGGGGCGGAACGCGAAAAAGAATTGCGCCGGATCAGCGACGCCGCCGCACTCGCCGCGAAAAATGGTATTGAACCCCATGCTGGTCACGGCCTGACATTTGATAACGTCGTGCCGATCGCCGCCATCCCTCAACTGGTCGAACTGAATATCGGCCATTTTCTGATCGGCGAAGCGATATTTGGCGGACTGGCCGGAAGTATCCAGCAGATGCGCGCGCTTATGGACGACGCGCGATGATTATCGGTCTTGGCTCAGATTTGTGTAATATAGAGCGCATTCAAAATTCGCTGGACCGGTTTGGCGAGCGCTTTGAAAATCGCGTCTTCACCGAAGTAGAGCGCGCAAAAGCGACCCGCAGACCTTATACAAAGGCTGGTACCTATGCGAAACGCTTTGCCGCAAAAGAAGCCTATTCCAAAGCGGTTGGAACCGGCTTTAAAGCGGGTGTTTATATGAAGGATATCGGTGTCGTAAACGCCAAAAGCGGTGCACCGACATTGGCCCTTACCGGCGGTGCGAAAAAACGGCTCGACGCGCTGACTCCGGCGGGATATGATGCAATCGTTCATCTGACGCTCACGGACGATCATCCATGGGCACAAGCATTCGTCATTATCGAAGCGATACCCTCAACCTAGCAATAAACACGGGTACGACAAAAGAAGAAGAAAACAGAATATGACGTTAGAAAAGGCGGATGATCAAGCGATCAAATCGAAAGATTCTAAAAAAGAGAAGACCGATTGGGCGGGCGAAGCGAAAAGCATAGGCCTGTTGCTGCTTGCCGTCCTGGCCTTTCATAGCCTTGTTGCCAAACCTTTTTATATTCCGTCTGTTTCGATGATGCCCGGGCTATTGGTTGGCGATCGCCTGATCGTTAGCAAATATGCCTATGGTTGGTCATGGGCATCTCCCACATTTCATGTCTTGCCACGCATGGAGGGACGGCTTTTCGGATCTTTGCCCGAACGCGGTGACATAGTGATCCTTACGCCAAAGGATCAGAGCAGCGACTATATCAAAAGGGTTATTGGCCTGCCAGGCGACACGCTCGAACTGCGCGGCGGGCAAGTTTTCCTGAACGGCGTAGCGGTCGAGCAGGAAGCCCAGCCTGACTTACAATTGCCGATCGACGCCAATGCCCCTTGCGGCAGCCGCGAATTTCCCGGACTGCGGGGCACCAATGCGGCCGGCGACGCAATTTGCTCCCTACCGATTGTGCGCGAAACGCTGCCTAACGGAGTGAGTTACGATATTATCGATTTGGGTCCGCAAATGACCGATGACGTTGAACCGGTAATCATACCAGAGGGATTTGTTTACCTGCTGGGTGATAACCGTGATCTCTCCGCCGATAGCCGGGTCGCTAGCCCGCTCGGCTTAAATGGCACAATACCCTGGGAAAATATCGGCGGCCGCGCCGAGTTTATCACGTTCTCGCTGGATGGCACGACCAGTCTCAATCCAATCAGCTGGTTTACGTCCTTCCGCAGTGGCCGGGCAGGAACCAGTTTACGCCCTGATCGCGACGACAGCGCTGCTGAATAGGATGATGGGTTTAAAGGCGAAGGCCAAGCGTCTCGTCCAAGCCCGCCATGATATTGAGATCCTGTACGGTGCTCCCAGCCGCGCCCTTGCCGAGATTATCAAGCTTTGCAATCAGACGAACCTGGTCACCACTATCATTGGCAAAAACAAACAGGTCCAGCCGGTCCGTCGCCGCACCATTTTCATTTAACAGCAATTCACTAACACCTTTGCCTTCACGCGCGCGGACAATAGCCGAACCGTCATAGTGATGTTGCAACATGTTCAACAAGTCGCTGGCTTTTGCATCACAGCCCATGGCAGCAAGATTAAGCGGCACATCGACAATCATGCCGCGATAGGCGCGAACAACCGATGGCGCGAAAATAACGTCGTGGGTCAAGCCAGCATGGCGCTTCATCTCCGGCATGTGCTTGTGTTGAAGGTTTAAACCATAGCTACGAAACCCGATGTCCGATTCCTGCTCAAACCGCTCGATCAGTGCTTTGCCGCCGCCGGAATAGCCCGATACCGCATTGACCGCATAAGGCCAGTCTGCTGGCAACAAACCACCTGCAATGAGAGGAGCGACCAGTCCGAGAAATCCGGTCGGATAACAGCCGGGATTGGATACGAATCTTGCATTCGCAATGCGCGCTCGCTGACCGTCTCTAAATTCGGCAAAGCCATAGACCCAGTCGGCCGCCGTCCGATGCGCAGAGGACGCGTCGATGACCCGCGTGTGGTCATTTTCTATAAGCGACACCGCTTCTTTGGCGGCATCGTCCGGCAAGCACAGTATCACAAAATCGCTATCGTTAATCGCTTCGCGACGAGCCTCGGCGTCCTTGCGCTTATTCTCGGGTAAACGCGCAAGGTCAAATTCCACCCGCGATCCTAACCGGTCGGCAATTTCAAGGCCAGTGGTCCCGGCTGCGCCGTCAATAAAAACACTATATGGCATGGCCGTTCTTCAACCGAGCCGCTTACGTGCCAGAACTGGTTGCACGACATCATCATCAAAGCGAGCGATCACATCGTCCAACGGCTCAACCGCTACGCGCATCCAATGGATATTGGCATGAATAATCCGGTCGCTATCTGCCATGATTCCCACATGATCGGGGAAAAAGACAATATCGCCGCGCTTCAATTGTTCATCAGCCGTGATCTCGGTTCCCACCGCCTTCAACTGCTGATCGGCGTCCCGTGGTGCCGATTGCCCGGTCAGACCAAGCACCATCTGGATCAGCCCGGAGCAATCCAAACCATCACCACTGCGGCCGCCCCACAAATAAGGTGCACCGATGAGCTGTTCTGCAAAATCTACAGCGCTGTTCGTGCCATCAAAAACCCGCTTTGCGCCAATTTTCTGCACATGGCGAACATGAACATAACCCTTACCGGATTTTAAGAAGTTACCGCATTCGCTGGATTCACCGCACGCCAGTTTCGAACCCATAGGCAAGCGCTTGATGACACCGGCTTTAACATCTGGCTCGATGAATATTAAAGCCGCTCGCGCTGAAATCAGATGGGTAGGCTGCGCCGTCTTCCGTTGATGCTGCAAAGCGTGCACCGGCAAATACCCAACATAGCCATCATGGTCACAAAAACCCCAAGCCCAATCGCCGACGACGTCGAGCAGATGGAAGTCTTCGCCATGCAACAACTCGGATACCGCTTCGTGATCCTTGCCGCCTTGCTTGCGGATCATCGCCTTTGGTGCGGCACAGCGCATCGGCAGCGCCTCGGCATAATGCGGCGCGAACAATTTTCCGGCCAGAGCAATATCCGCCAGGTCACCGCGATGCGCGGTTGTCCGCGGATCGAAATCCTCTTCGGGACCATGCAGCGAAAATTTCGCGCGTGCGGACTGATCTCCGGCTTCTATGTCCCCGACAATGTTCATTTGTTCTTATATACCCCATTTACAGCTTGCGCCAAAATCGCAAAAACGCCGCGCTTTGTGACAAAGCTGTGACAACAGCCGCCCTTAACCGAGAATCTACCCGTTGATCAAGCAGCGACTGCGGCAGCTTATTTGCAATAGCGCGCCTTCAGATAATCCCAGCTTGCGCGCAAACCTAGCGCTTCCCCGCCTTTTGGTCGTCCAGCCTTGCTTGCTGGCCGCCAGGCATAGGTATCGAAATGCGCCCAAGGGATATCGTCAGGCACGAACTTCTTGAGGAACAATGCCGCCGTTATACAACCTGCAAAAGAACCAACAGCAACATTGTTGGTATCGGCAACCGGGCTGTTGAGGCGATATTCATAGCGTGACCACAGCGGCATACGCCATAACGGGTCGTCCTGTTGGTTGCCACTGTCCAGCAGACCCGCTGCCATATCTTCATCGCTGCAGAACATCGCTGGCAAGTCCGGACCCAAGGCAACCCGGGCAGCACCCGTAAGTGTGGCAAAATCTATAATCAGTTCCGGTTCTTCTTCACCGGCCAAGGTTAGCGCGTCACCGAGTACCAAGCGCCCCTCCGCGTCGGTATTGCCAATTTCCACCGTTAATCCTTTGCGACTTTGTAGAATGTCGCCGGGGCGCAGCGCATGACCATCGACAGAGTTTTCAACTGCAGGAACCAGCAAATGAAGCTGAACGGGAAGCTTTGCCTCCATGATCAACTTGGCCAAAGCGATCGCATGAGCGGCACCCCCCATATCTTTTTTCATGATTAGCATGCCAGCTGGCGACTTCATCGAAAGACCGCCGCTATCAAAGGTGACGCCTTTGCCGACAATCGCGATTTTGGGAGCATCGGCCTTGCCCCACTTCAGTTCGATCAGCCGCGGCGCGTGATCCCGCATCGCCGCTTTGCCGACACCGTGAATCATCGGAAAATTCTTTTCAAGCGTATCACCGCGGGTGACTTTCAGGTCGGCGCCATGCGCTTCGGAGAGCTTTTCAGCGATATCCTCAAGCTTATCGGGGCCCATATCAGCCGCCGGCGTATTGACCATATCGCGCACCAAAGCCGTCGCTTCGGCTTGCCTCACTGCTTCGTCAACCTTGCCGATTTCATCTTTGACAAGCAAAACACTCGGCCCCTGGCGATCCGGTAATTCCTTGTATTGATCAAACTCATGCTGGGGAATCAGCCAGCCAAAAAGTGCGTCTTTGGCGCTGGCGTCCGCCAACCTATATTTGCCTTCTGGCAATTTTCCGCCGAGTTTTGCCAAGGCCCAAGGATCGAGTCTTTTATGATTGTTGACACCTGCAACAACCGTGAAGTCGCCTTGTTCTGAGTCTTTATCCTTACCTTTGCCGCTGGTGACGGGCAGGATCAGATAAGATTCCGGATTAGCAACGAATTTATAGGCCTTCACTATATTGCGAATGCTATCTGGCTGCTCTTTCAACCAGTCTTCAAAAATAGTCACATCCAATATCTGGATGGTCCGGGCGGCTTGGCCTTTGTCGGCCTCTATCAATGTCTTGAAGTCAGTCATCGCCACCCTATAGCGGCACTGTGGATTGAACGCGAGTGCCTAATCAGGCTGTAACGGGTTCGGTTTTCGGAGCCGATTCAGACTTTGTCACCGGCTTGCTTCCAGCCTTGGCAAAGACCATTACGCCATCGTCAACTGTCTTGTGGCGCAAATTGACAATGTCCTTCGCGTAATTCTGATTGAGCCGCCATGGCTTTTTCTGCCCCTGTTTGGGCAGGTCTGCGGCAGCACGCTCGATATAGCCAGACGAGAAATCGACAATAGTCTCGGGAATCAATTCATCCGCAGCGGTCGGATGGGGATAGGCAATCTGCACGCCCTTTTGGTCCATCTTGTTGATCAACCGGCAAATATATTCGCTGGTGAGGTCTGCCTTCAAGGTCCAACTGGCGTTTGTATAGCCAAAGGTCATGGCGAGGTTGGGCACATCTGAGAACATCACACCTTTGTAATTGAACCGCGTGCCGAAATGGACGGGCTCACCGTCAATCTCGAACTGCGCATGACCACCCGACACCAATTTCAAACCAGTGGCTGTGACAATGATATCCGCTTCCAGCTTCTCACCGGATTTCAGTAATATGCCATCTTCGACAAACTGCTGGATATGGTCGGTCACAATCGACGCTTTGCCGGATTTTAGCGATTGAAACAGGTCGCTATCCGGCACCAGACAGAGCCGTTGATCCCAGGGATTGTAGCTGGGCGTAAAATGTTTCATCTCGACGCCCTTGCCCATTTCCTCACGGACCATTTTCAGCAGCGTCTTTTTGAACCCTTCCGGCTTGCTGCGCGCCAGATTGAAGGTGAACAGCTGGTAGAGCACATTGCGCCAACGCGTGACACCGTAAGCCCATTTGCTCGGCAAGAACTTGCGCATCGCAAGCGCGAATTTATCTTCAGCAGGCCGCGACACGATATAGGTTGGTGAACGTTGCAGCATAGTCACATGATCTGCCGTTTCGGCCATGGAAGGAATCAGTGTAACAGCGGTTGCGCCGCTACCAATCACGACTATTTTCTTGCCGGTATAGTCGAGATCTTCTGGCCATTCCTGCGGGTGGATAATAGGTCCGGCGAAATCATTCTGTCCCTTGAAATCCGGTTTATGCCCGCCCTCATAACTATAATAGCCAGAACACATGAAGAGGAAATTGCATTCTATCTCGCTAGTCGATCCATCGCCGTGAGACAGCGTCACCGTCCACCGCGCCGTTTCGCTAGACCATCTCGCATGCGTTACTTTCCGCTCGTAGCGGATGTGCTTTGCCAATCCATGTTCGTCCACCGTCTCTTGCAAATAATTGAGAATGGTAGGCGCGTCGGCAATTGCCTTGCGGGCTGTCCAGGGTTTGAAATTATAGCCCAGTGTATACATGTCGCTGTCTGAGCGTATGCCAGGATAGCGGAACAAATCCCAAGTTCCGCCAAGCCGTTCGCGGCCTTCAACAATGGCAAACTGTTTGCCGGGGCAGCGTTTGGTGAGGTGAACAGCGGCACCAATACCGGACAGGCCAGCACCGACGATGAGGACATCGAGGAATTCATTTTTCATGTAATCTATTTACTGACATTAGTGTCAATTGCAATGTTGTATTCCTGTGTAAGCTGGAATCTATCTCCCCAGGGCGCATCTGGTTGAAGCTGGGAGGAGACAAACCCCGGCCTGCACCCGGGCACGAGATTGCTATTCCGCTGCCTCAAGCTGCGGCTCATCGCCCGACACGGCTGCACTATTCGGTCCGTAAAACTGGATCACACCATCATCGACCGGCTCTTTAAGCAGGATTTTTTTATCAAACAGATAGTCCTGATTAAGCTTCCACGGCATCTTCGTGCTGTTGCGAGGAAGTTCGTTGATCGACCGTTTGATATAACCGGAGGAAAAGTCGAAAAGCTCCTCTTCTTCGACAGGCTCCGATAATACAGGATTGGCTATCCTCGTGCTGGTGGCGTCCATATGATTGAGGAGCCGGCAGGTATATTCCGACACAATATCCGCCTTGAGCGTCCAGGAAGCATTTAGATAACCGAACACGATCGCCATGTTCGGTATATCGGAGAACATACAACCTTTATAATAAAAATGATCGTGGAAATCGATGGACTCGCCGTCGACCTCGAAGGCTACTTTACCCGCCACGGCTAGCTTCAGCCCGGTTGCCGTTACTATGACGTCCGCTTCCAGTTTTTCGCCGGATTTGAGGATAATACCATCGGCAGTCACAGTATCAATATGGCCGGTTTTCACATCCGCTGCACCCGAACTGATCGCCTTGAACATATCACTGTCCGGGACCAAGCACAGACGTTGTTCCCACGGGCCATAGGGCGGCGTGTAGTCTTCCTTGTTATATTTATCGCCCAACTCTTTCTTAAGCGGTTTTTCGAGCTTTTTCACAATCTTTTCAGGCTTGTTCCGCGCCATATTAAAGGTCAAATCCTGCATCTTCACGTTTTTCCAGCGGATGATATTATAAGCCCACTGGTCCGGCATGATCTTACGCAAGAAGTTGGCGAGATGATCCCGCGCATCGCGGGCAAAATACCAGGTTGGCGTGCGTTGCAGCATGGTCACATGGGCCGCCTTTTCCGCCATCACCGGGACAATTGTCACAGCGGTCGCACCGCTGCCGATGATCACCACTTTTTTGCCGCTATATTCCAAATCCTTTGGCCAGAATTGTGGGTGTACGACATCACCTTTGAAAGTCTCTATGCCCGTAATCTGGGCGTCGTAGCCCTGATCATAATCATAATAGCCCGATCCCATGTAGAGAAAATTGGCGTACATGACCGCATGGCTACCGTCTGATTTTTCGGCGGTTACGGTCCAGCGAGCCGCTTCGCTCGACCAACTTGCCGACAGCACTTTGTGGCCAAAATGGATGTGTTTTTCCAGATCATGCTTCGCTTTGATTCGATGGAGATAGTTCATGATCGACGGACCATCGGCAATCGCCTTTTGCTCGGTCCATGGCTCAAATTTGAAACCTAGTGTATGCATGTCACTGTCCGACCGGATGCCGGGATATTGAAATAGGTTCCACGTCCCGCCAATCTCGTCACGGCGTTCAACTAGCGCAAAGCTCTTACTCGGACATTTGTCGCGCAGATGGACCGCCATTCCGATCCCGGAAATACCAGCCCCAACAATCAGAACGTCCACCGCTTCCATCGGCGTGTTTGAATCATTGCCGCTTTTTTCTCTTACCTGCGTAGCCATTTGCCGTCTCTCCCAGCTTTAGCGATACTATGCCATTCCTGGGACAAGGTTGCAAATGACAATTTAATCGCCCGATTAACCGCCAAGTCGGGGCAATTGTCGCCAGCGGATCGACATAAACAATCGACGATTCTGTCGCGCAAGATTATTCAGCGGTCTTTATATTCTGATCTTCCCGAGCCGGAACCCATGTTATATTAGGCTCGCTATTCTCTACGCGGAAAAGAGGCGCGCCCGGGGCGTCAATATCGGCGTTGCGGATTTCGATATTGGCTGGCGTATCATTATCGAACAAAAACACCGGCGCGTCATTACCCGAAGAAGAACGAACAATTGGCCGATCGATAACATATCTTGTGCTGCTGCCATGAAATGAAAAATGCGAAGGTCTACCAGAACCGCCGCGTGATCGCGGATCTTCACTGCGGCAATTTTCAACCTCACCGTCACCCCAAAAGCGAAAATTGCGCTTATTGTCCTTCGCAACACAATTGGTCAGCCGAACATCAGTCGATTTCAAGTCAAAACCGCCATCCGTGCTGCCGGTTGCAATACAATTAAGATATTGGATAGCCGTATTGCCGCGCTCGTCGGAAAAACCATCGCCATTCCAATAATCGCTGCTCGACCTGCCCCGTTCAGCAAAGCCATGGGCTTCACATCTCCGATAGATAATCGCTCTCGCTTCGTCATCGAGAACAAAGCCGGTACAATAACGTTCCGTATTTTCGCCCGCGCGCGCAATCACATCTTCAATCAACCCATCGCGCGATCGATAGCGGATGCGGGTCATGGCCCGGCGTATGTCGTCGCCCGTAATCCCGCGCAGCTTAAAGTTCGTTAGCGACGCCGGCTTCGACCGATCCGAGGCGGTGTTTTCCAGGAATCTGTATAGATTTCGCGCCTCTATTTGTTCCACCACCAACCCGTCGGTCGCGACATTGACTCGTATCCCGCCGTTCCCGAGATTGAGGAAACGTGAGTTGCGAATAGTAAGATCCGACTGTGCTCTAAGGCCTTCCCCCGTCCCATCACCTTGAAAAGTTCGACCATCTATGGTTGCGGCCTTTGCCGAGCGCGAGCATCCAATCAGCGACGCCAGAACCAGTGTCGAGATGACAGTGCGGCGGTCGAGATGAGTGGTCATGTCACATTCCTGCTATGGTGATGCCCGCCAGGAAACGGTGCCGGGAAAATTCACGCCCCGGGAAGGTGCCCGAAGCCTCTTGGTCGCGAAAATCATATTGTGCGTGAAGCGCATAGCGAGGGCTAAGCCGCCATTCCGCGCTCATTTTGGCACTAGCGATCGTATAGCGCCGGTCGATGTCTTGAAATTTGTTTCGTTCGTAACCGCCGCTGGCGCTGATGATCAGATTGCGAAGCAACTCATAATCAGCCGTCAGCGAAAAGGATGTTGCTACAAAGGCACCGGAACCTAGAGTAGAAGATTCTTCGACACCGCGATTGGCACGGGCAGTTAGTGTCACTAAAGGGGTCACGAAATATTCCAACTTGGCGCGGGCCGCAAACCCCTCCACATCCTCAAATCTGGCATCCTCAAAATCCTGCTCGAAATAGCCGATGCCAATTTCCGAACGAACGAGACTGCTTAGTTGAAAGCTCGTCCCCGCGGTAATCTCATATCCCTTAGAATCGCGGGATGGCGAGAATAGCGGCTGGGCCTTATAGTCTCGCTGATTGACGCTGCCGTTCACGAAGACGGATATATCGGGATTGATTGCAAATTCGGCCGCTAGGTCTGACGTCAAAATGGTGCGGTTGCGAAAATCCTGATCCACCGGCAGGTCGAGGCCATCACGGCCATCTTCATAATCACGCCTCTCTATGCCGACACGACCAGCAACGCGGAGCCGGTTAAAACTGCGCGCCGCCCCGACAAAGCCAGAGGCAAAGCGATATTGCACGGGTTCTTGGACATTAAGCGGAGAGGCGGGGTCCGTCCTGTCTTCCGTCCGCTGGCCGTTTCGGGTACCAGCGTAAATCTGACCTTCACGGTCGATATCGAACCGCCCACGCAAACCGAGTATGTAATCGGTCGTGCTCTGACTGTCTGTGCTAAGATATTGTCTGTGATCCACTTCCGCCGCGGTGGCAATATTGAAATTACCAAACTGCGTTGATGCGGCCACCTTAGGCCTGATCCGAATGATCAAGTCATCGCGGGCGTCACGTTCTGCGAAAATATTGCTGTTATATAAGCTGTCCACCTTAATACTCGGCATGATTTCTATTCCCGCATCCCGGTAAGGGACGGGATCAAAGGCAGGCTGAGGCCGTTCTTGCACGCTGAGAACATCAGGGCGTTGGAATTGCAGACTTTCGTCGCGGAAATCTTCAAGCACATCCGATTGCTGCGCGTGAACGGTGGCAGGCAGAGATGCGAATAAAAACACCGCAGCAGCGGAGCAGAGGCCAGGCTGACGCATATATGTTCAACTCCTTGCATAGCCCCAAGGTTGAACAGCAAGCTGGCAAGCAACTATGCCGTATGAAGACCCTGCTCTATCACGTGCCAGTAGCGCTGTGCCGCCTTTTCCGGTGTATAGTCTTTGGTGCGCGTCAAAGCGAGCCGGGCAAAGCGTTCACGGGCGTCATCCTCTTGTAAATAGCGCAAAGAATCGGCCATGGCGATAACATTGTTGCAAGGCACGAGGATTCCAAAATTCCCCAAAGTCATACTTTCAATCTTCAATGCAGCTTTGTCGGCCAGAATTTCGGATGGTCCCGATCTGCAATTGGTCGCCACCACAGCTATTCCTGTGCTCATTGCTTCAACCAAAGCGTTGGGAAAACCTTCGGCATTAGATGACAGTACAAAAAATTGCGCCCCGGCCAGTAAGGGAAACGGGTTCTGGACAAAGCCCGGCAAGATTATCCGTTCTTGCAAACCATGACTTGCAATTTGTCGTTCCAAATCGGTACGCAACGGACCATCGCCAATGATGATGAGTTTCCCGGTGATGGAGGAGGCCGCAAACGCATCTATCAACAGACTGAAATTCTTGTTCTCCACCAGCCGGCCCATTGCCATGATATAGGGCTCGTCAGGATGGGCGGGATATTTTTCCAACGCTTGCCGGGCAATATGAACAGTATCAACGGGGTTGGCGATGACGCTGATAATGTCGCTCGGTACTTCAAACCCATCACACAAGCTGTCAGCGACACCCTGAGACACGGCAATGACATGGGTAGCATTGCGATAAGAAAGTCTTACAAGGCCGCGGCTCAAACGCCCTGAAAGACCCGTGCCGAGATGCGCGCTCGTATTCACACGCTCGCTAATGATCCACGGCCTGCCCGTTCCAGCACGACTCGCCCAGTTGGCGACGTTTGAACGGGTTAGAAAACTTAGCGTCATTGCCGGTCGCAAAGATCGTTCCAGCGTCCGCAATTGCATAATCGATTGTAACAGCGTGCCGCGACAGTTGAGCTGGTGCAAAGTAACCCAGTCGGGTATCTCATAAGCCGCCGGCTCATCATCCAACAACGCCAGGGACATGTCATAGCGGTCGCGATAAACTTTGGAATGCAGCAGCAGCGCGGCCATCACCCGCTCTGCTCCGCCGCCGGTCAAGGAATTGATGATAAAGAGAATTTTTGGCCGCAAGAAATAGTGATCCCGATCAAGAAAGCCCACGTTCGCTATCAAATCCGACCAGTCAAACAAATACTCGGGCGTTACACCGCACCAATTTCGGGGCGACGAGATACGGTATAGATCAGAAAAAAATTAGCAATATGCCGATGGCGATCACAATCCAGATGAACAATCCAGCACCAGCGATAACCAACATCCGCCCCGGAAGTTGTTGCGCTTTTTCAGATGCCGACGATGCTTCAAACTGTTCTGCTGTCTCTAATTTTGCCGGATCGACCGAAGCCGAGGCATTGGCAGGTGTTCGGGCACTGATGTTCTCAGCCATAGCGTCCTTGGAAATAGCGGCTGGACTGTGCCGAGCGATATCGTCGCTTTTTTTGTCCAATCATGCCTCCCCTGCTCCCAATGAAGGGAACGAAAAAGTCACACAGGGCGCAGGCTTGTTTTCAAATGGCTTCTCATTGCCCCTGTTTCCACTTTCCTGAATAGCGAAAAACCACAAATAATGGCATAAAAAATTACACCTTCTATTTGCCATAAAGCCATTGTCGACAAGTTCATGAAAAGAAATGACAAATGCGCGAACAATAAGGTCGCACGATCTTCGGCAGGTGCCTGGATGGCCAATTTGGCCATTGTGAACCAAAAAATAAGAAGCAAAAATACGCCTGCCCAACCCAATTCGTAAAGATACGCGACAATCGTATTATGGGGGTAGACTTTGAATATCTCCTCCCAGCTATCAGGACCGAAGCCGATCAGATGATTGAGCGCCGATCCATCGAGCCATGCATAAATATAACCGGACCAGATATAGACCCGGCCCGATAACAGGCGGCGCTCGTCAAAAGAAAACTCGGCTTGTGGTTTGATATATTGGCCGGGATCGCCGAAAAATACCGCCAGATCATTGAACCGTTCGGCGGAATAGCTCGCCAACACAAATATGCCGGCCAATGTGATCAATGATAGGATGACGGCCAATATTGCCCGCTGTTCGCGAACGAAGGAAAACATCGCGCTACTGACCACCTGAATGGCTGCCAGTGGCAAAACGGCGATCATCGTCGTGCGATAATTGGCGAGAATGATTCCGCCGAGCAGACTGGCGGACAGAACAGCCTGAATCAGGCGCGGCAACGTGACCGCAAAACAGGCCACCACAAAAAACGTCGCCATAGCGATGGAAAAGGTGGCTTCATGATTATAGCCGCCGATATAGCTGCTTGAACCGTCAAATTCTGATGCCTTCACCGCCCCCAGGCCAATTGACAGAATTTGAAATACCAACAATGGCGCAAAGGCCCAAAGCAGCGGTCGGAAAAATCGCGCGCCGTCATTTTCCAAAAGAGCGCGATAGACAGCGATCATCATGACCATGAAATAAATATGTTTGACGGTTGCATTCAGCGCCGTAAATAATCCGTCATTCGCTGTTGCACTGATGAGCGAAAGTATAATCAGCGCATAGACCGGCAATAGCGGCTTTAGCAGAAAATGGCGCGGGGACACCAGCAGCAGGCCGATGCCAGCAATGGCGACAGAACCAAGCGCGTTCAAGCTTAGTCCCGCGACCACCGGCGAAAAGGTAATCTCGTGAAATGCGCTCATGATATAGCGCAACCAGATGGCAAAAATCACAAACCGCGCCGGATAGCCGCGAACCTGTTTGAGCGCGACGACCATCGGGACAGCAAGCAAAACGGTCACCAATGCCAAGAGCGGTAACGGGAGAGATGGTGCGCCTCCGCCCATTATGATCCTCTTCTGATTTGCAGGGAAATTACAGCCAAAACGAAACGCCCTAAGCGTAATATTCCTTATATTGTTTGAAATAGAGGCCCGCATCGCCGAAGCCGGTTCGCGCCTGTTCCACAACATCCACCCTGCTAAGCACGACTCCGGCAATATTGGCGCCGACGCCATCCAGCTGATGCAAACCGATTTCCGCCGCTTTCGCCGGTGTCTTCTTCCACTGGACAATAAACAGGGTCATGTCCGCCAATGCTGCAAGCATCCGCGATTCGGCCACCGGAAGGACCGGCGCCGTATCAAGAATGACCAGTTGAAACTGCCCCCGCAATTCTTCCAGTAAATCAGCCATGGCCTGCGATCCCATCAGGTCGAAGGGCGTTTCCTGATCCGGTTTCTGGCCCAGAAAATAGGTGCCGCTATCCTCGTCATGTACCACCGCTTGTTGAAGCGATGCATCACCGTTCAAGACATCAGTCAAACCATGCGTAATCGACTTAGCCAGCGACCGAGATGACGCCTGCCGCCGGGAGTCGCAATCCACCAATAATGTTCGAATGCCGGATCGAGCAGCCGCGCTGGCCAGACAAATAGCGGAACTGGTCTTCCCTTCACCTGGCAAAGCAGAGGTTATGGAGATTATTTTCGTTTTTTGCCGAACCGCCGACCGTCCGCCGGGCGTCATCACCAGACTGGTTTTGAGCGCGCGGAACGCTTCGGCAAAGGCAGACTTAGGATGCTCGATCAGAAATTGCGGCGGCCATGATATTGGTTCGCGTGATTTTTTCACTTCAGGGAGTGACCCGATTTCCGGGATAGATCCCAGCGCGCTGACCTGCAGCCTCTTTTCTATATCTGCAGCTGTTCGAAGACCCGTTTCCATAAATTCCCGACCCGCAACCACGGCGGTGGAGCAGGCGCCAGCGGCGACAAAGGCGATAGCGATGTACAATAACGGATTGGGCGATATCGGCATGGCCGGGATCGCAGCGCGAGACACCTCTTTGGCGCCGCTGGTTTCCGTGCCTTGCCGGGCGAGCGATTCTTTGTAGCGATCAAGAAAACCCTGATAAAGCTCACGCGCGGATGCGGCGTTACGCTCCAATTCACTCAGCCGTACCGATGCATCGCTATCGACCGCGAGCCGGTTTTGCAGCCCGGCGATTGATGAAGCAATCGACGATGTCCGGCCGCGGGCCGCGCTCGCTTCGGTTTTCAAACTTGCCACAATCCGCTCGACTTCAGCTCCGATTTGTACATCAATATCGGCCAGCTGGCTCTGCGCCTTGATCAAGCTGGGGTGCCGCGCTCCGTAGCGCGTGTTGAGATTCGCTACTTCCGCGCTGGCCGTTGCACGTTGCGACCTTAATGCGCCAACCACTTCGGATTCCAACGCTGCTCCCAGTGCCTCGCCGGTCATGCCTTGAGACATCTGCGAGCGAGCGGTTGCCAGCCTGGAATTTGCAACGGCTTCTGCCGCCCGCGCTTCGGCAAGCTGGTTATTAAGAACCGATAATTCCTGCTGGGTGATTGAGCTGACATCTGTTGCCGCAAACAGCCCTTCATCGGAACGATATCGCGCAACTTGTGCTTCGGCAGCCTGCACTTCGCCGCGCAATTCTTCCAGCCGCGTTTCGAGCAGATCGGCACTGCGTTGGGTAGAGCCTTCCTCACCCTCAACCCGCGTCAATAGATATTCATCAATTGTGGCATTGGCGATGTTGGCCGCCATTTTCGGGTTTTCGGATGTATATTGGACTGCGATCGCATAGGACACGCCTTCGCGCTGAACACTCAAAGAGCTGCCCAATATCCGGATGGCGCGATCCCGCGCCGCCTGTTGCTGTGCCTCGGTATTTGGGGGCAATGCGCCGGCCTTCAATAGGCCGGGATTAAATTCTGGATCCTCGACCAGCTTGAGCGCATCCACCACGCGGCCAGCGATAAATGGGGACTGCAATATCTCCACCGTTGTATCCACTGTCGGTGAGTCTGTTGTGAGGGCTGGTGTATCATTGTTCACGGGCACCACATCCTGGGCTTGCCGTTCCACTACCATCGTCGCAGTGGCGAGATAGCTGGGTGTGGTCATGAAATAGACCGTGGCAGTGGCAACAATGGCAGCAATCGAAACCAGAAAAACCGGAATAATATGTTTCCGAAAAGCCCGTCCAATGGCGCGCAAGTCGATCAGCTCGCTGGTTTCCTCGGCGACAAACCGGTCCAGCGGCAATGGTGTTTCCGACATTTTATTCATGGCACGCCAGCTCCTATGTAAAAGCCCCCTGCGTTTTGCCCGTATTCCGACTCTAACCTAGTATATCACACCCCTTTTACCGCCCGATAAATTCTGTGCCGCAACGCCGTTGGCATCAGCCGCAAAGCCTCTATCAGCACAAATAGCCCGACCCCCTCGGGCAAGCAAAGATTGCGCGAAAATTGACGCGAAATTGTCCCGCTCTTGAACGAGAAGCGGGCATATAGACCGATTTGCTGATTGATGAGTTTCCGCAGCAACACCTTTTCTTCACCGTCTGCGCGCTCCGCCATCGTGCGCGCTGTGTCCACCATGATGGGAATAGTATCAGGATGCGTCAACTTGCTGACTTTATTGTCCGTATCGCGATGAAATTCAGCGCTAATCTTGGGGACATAGGCAAAGGGCGCCAGCGCCAGAGCGCGCAACCACATATCCTTGTCACCGCCGCGGACCGCCTTGCCGGCCGGAAACGGACCGGCCCGCTCAAGCACATCCCGGCGAAATGCTGCGGCGCTCGTCCAGATAGGACATTCGCCGCTCTCCACCCATATCTTCAGGCTTTCGCGAAAATCTGCCGCGCGCCCTTCCAGCGAAGCCAATGCGCCAGTCATCTTGGAGGCTGTCCGGTGTGTCTTGAAAACATGGTCATAGCGCGTGGCAACACAGCCCGCTTTCGGTGTACGTTTTATCGCCTTCGCCATGTCCGCCAGATGCGATGGATGCCAGATATCATCAGCATCAAGAAACGCGATCCAGTTCCCATTAGCCTCGGCAATGCCAAGGTTCCGTGCGGCATAGCCACCCGGGCCGGGCGTATCGCGAAACAGCATGCGGATTCGCGGATCGGTCATCTGCGAGACAATCGCGGCGCTCTCGTCAGTAGAGGCGTCATCGATCACGATTATCTCTTCGGGCGGCAGGGTTTGTTGCAGGGCGCTTTCAAGACTCGCAGCGACATGACGGGCCTTATTATGGACCGGAATGACAACAGAGAAACTTAGATCGATCATTCTATCCCGTTTTTTGCAGTGCCGAAGATAATATGTTGCGTGACATCGACGAATGGATTTTTGTCCTTGCCAACTGCGCATTACAGGCATTTATAGAACTCAGCTCCTTCGTTGTGCAATGCAGTAAAGTTCGGTCGGTCTGGGGATTCTAACGACCGAACCCGAACACTGGTTAGATCCGCATCACCCGATGCCGGATGAAGGAACTGTAATGTCGCGTCGCTCCGTCCGGACCAAGATTTTTGTCATCAGCATGCGCAGCGCGACGCAACGTCGCCACACATTTATCAGCAGCGGCATACCCAAATCGATGAATTGGGATTTTTTTGATGCCCATGAAAAGCTACATGCCGGCCTCCATTATGACGAAGACAAAGCGATTATCGCCAAAGGCCGACCATTGAAGGCTGGCGAACTGGGTTGCTATTCCAGTCACCATGCTTTGTGGAAGCAACTAATCGAAGATGATGCCGACCAATATCTCATCCTGGAAGATGATATATTAGCGGACTGGAGCTTCATCAAACCTCTGATCGCCGAAGATCATGGAGAGGCCGGCCGCGATTACATCAGGCTCTATTACAAAAAACCCGCGCCAGCCCGCATCTTGCAGAAGGATTTTATATGCAGGACTACACGGTTGATCGAAATTTCAGGCTATTGTTTCGGTACCCAGGCCTATTTGCTCACCAAAAATGGAGCGAGACGATTTCTTGACCACATGTCCGCAGTAGTCCGGCCGATCGACGATCAGATGGATCGGTCCTGGGTGCATGGCGTTCCCAATCTTGCGGTTTTCCCGTTTCCGGTGCTGGAGCGCGCTATTCCCAGTGAAATCGGTACCTCGCGTTTCGACACCTTTCAGATCCCCGAACGACTGAAACTCAGGCGCTTCGTCGCGCGGCACCGCCAGCGTGCGCAATATCAACTTTTCGGCAGACGCCGTTTTCGATTCCAACTTTAGTTTAAGTGAGCAAACAACCTATGACGGAAAAAAGCACTGATTTTTCTGACAATGCTTCCAGCAGCGCTGGGGCAATGTTTGACGATTCATTGCGTCAAAAATCCAAAAGCTCTTTGGGATGGACAGTGACCAAAGCGCTTAGCGATCAGGTCTTTTCGTTGGTCATATTCATCATGCTCGCGCGGCTGCTGACCAAGGAAGAGATCGGCATATTCGCCATGGTCTATGTTTTTTCCGAAGTCGGCCGGATTCTGGCTACTGGCGGCCTGGTCCAGCTCATCGCGCGTGCCAAGAAAATCGATAATCTGCAAATTAACACGATTTTCTGGACCAACATGGGCATTGCGTTTGTTTATGTCGGGTTGATCTGGGTCATAGCTCCGCTGTTGGCTGCGCTGCTCAACCAACCAGGCCTTACCGACCCATTGCGCATATTATCGCTCGCTTTGCCGATCAATGCCCTGGGTGCGTCTCATTTCGCCCTGCGGCTCAGGGAATTTGGCCACAAGACCGTGGCCGTCCGGTCGATATTGGCCGGGATTATCGGCGGCACCACCGCGGTCGTTGCCGCTATGTCGGGATGGGGCATTTGGTCGCTTGTCGTCCAGCGCTGCGTTACCGAGGCCGTCAGTACGATTTTGGCCTGGACCTCCTACCGCTGGGTGCCGAGATTGCAGTTTGACTGGATGCAAGCCAAGCAGAACTTCGCTTTTACCAGCAATTTGACTATTGCGCAGCTGATTTTCTTGATGCTCGTTCGGGTACAGGACTTGTTGATTGGGGCCAGCCTTGGCGCCGCTGCGGTCGGTATCTACCGTGTTGCATGGCGCTCCACCGAAATGTTTGCCGCCGCCGCCATCCAGCCCTTTTCCGCAGTAGGTTTGCAAATATATTCGCGACTTCAGGACAATCCAGTCGCGATGAAACAAGCCTATAAAGCGATGCTCGGCGTATGCGCCGGCCTATCCTTTCCCGCGCTGGTTGGCTTTGGCGTCATCGCGCCTGATCTTGTGCCCCTGGTTTTCGGGTGGAAATGGCAGGCAGCAGGTGAACTGGCGCAGGTCTTTGCCTTTATGGCCATACCTTACACGCTTAACTTCTTCGCATCGCCAGTGCTCTCTGCTGTCGGTAATTCGCATCGGCAGCGCACGCTGGCAATCACGCAGTTGGTCGTCACCTTGACGCTTACTCTAATCGCTTTGCCTTATGGCCTCACTGCCGTAGCGATAGCCTATGTGGTTCGTTCTTACCTGACCCTGCCACTGCAGATTTATTTCCTCAAAGAAGCTTCCGGTATCGGATCAAGAACGACTTTTGACGCCGTCAAAGCGCCGTTCCTCGCCTCTACTCTGATGGGCGTCCTGCTTTGGACCACATTGGAAATCTTTGCAGATGACCAAACGCTGTCCTGGGTCAAGCTCATCGGCGCCATCACCGCCGCGGCTCTATTTTACATCGCCATTTTGCTGGCTATTTCATCAACTTATCGCCGTTTTATCGCAGACGTCCTTCCCCCAAAGGAGCTATCCCCCCATGCCTGAACAACTTGCTTTAGAAAACACCCATCCCCGCACTATCATGCACAATCTGCGCGACGTAATTACAGAACGGCTCCAACCGCTGCTGAATGACCAGCCTTTCGCACTGCTGGATTTTCCCGATCATTCAAATGTTGGAGACTCAGCCATCTGGTTAGGCGAGACTCAGTTTTTTGGAGATCATGCCAAACCTCCTGCTTATGTAAGCAAATTGAAAACGCATGATTCCTTGCAGATGGAGCAAGCCATTGGTGATGGCACAATTTTCCTTCATGGCGGCGGCAATTTCGGAACCATTTGGAAATCGCATCAGGATTTTCGTTTGGAACTATTGTCCCGCTTTCCGGGTCAGCGGATCGTACAGCTGCCGCAATCTATTTACTTTGACAATTATGAGGCCGTCGACGAAACGGCTCGCGCGATCGAAAAGCACGGCAGTTTCACGTTGCTCGTTCGTGATCAGCGCTCGCTGGAATTCTCGCGCTGCCATTTCCAGTGCGAGGCTGTTCTATGCCCCGACATGGCGCTCTACATGGAGCCGCTCGAACGCCAGACGCCGGTTCATGATTTCTACTATCTCATGCGTACCGATTTTGAACGATCCGTCAGGGGTAAAGCCAATCACCCAGGGCACGCATTTGAAAGCGGTGACTGGCTGACTGAAGACAAGCTGCAAATGCGCATGTCATCAGCAACATCAAAGCTGATGGATTTTGGGCATAGCCCAAACGCCGCACGCGCGTTGAAATATGACCGGCTGGCCAATACCCGCCTTAAGCGCGGCGTGGCTTTGCTATCGTCCGGGCGCGTCGTGGTGACCGACAGATTACATGGCCACATCATGTCGACCTTGCTCGGTATCCCACACGTCGCATTGGACAATAGCTACGGCAAGCTCCAAAACTTCATTCAGGCATGGACCTCAGACATTGGTTTCCTGCGCACAGCGGATACGCTCGAAGAAGCACAGTCTCTGGCAGAGGAGTTACTGTCATGAAAGTAGCTGTAACCGGCCTGCGCGGTATCCCCAACGTCATGGGCGGTGTGGAAACGCACTGCGAAGAAATGTTGCCACGCGTCAAGGGGCTAGACCCCGATCTTAACATCACGGTCTTTGCCCGGGCGCCCTATGTGAAAAAACCGCGTTATAAATATCGCGGAATTTCGATTGTGAGCCTACCGTCCCCGGTCTCGGTATGGCGAGAGGCGATAACCTCCACCTTCAACGCCATAGTTGCGGCACGCCGAACCAAAATGGACATAATTCACATTCATGCCATTGGTCCGGCTCTGCTCACACCCTTGGCTCGTCTGATGGGGTTGAAAGTCGTCGTAACGCATCATGGCGAGGACTATAATCGCGCCAAATGGGGCCGCTTTCCACGTTTCATATTGCGCATGGGCGAACGGCTCGGAATGTTATTCGCCAATCATGTGATTGCGGTTTCCCCGTCGCTGGCCAAGAAGCTGCAAAAGTCATTCCCGGGATCAACCAACCGGATTTCCTATATCCCCAATGGCACTCCCGAACTGCCTCGTTCACGCGGCGATGCGCTGGCTCGATTTTCGTTAAAGTCGAATGAATATGTACTGGCGGTTGGCCGTCTGGTCCCGGAAAAGGGACTCCACGATCTGATCAAAGCCCATGCTGATATCAAGGACGGACGAAAGCTCGTCATCGTCGGCGGGGCCGATCACAACAGCGAATATTCGGAGTCGCTCCTAAAGCTAGCCAACGAGCGGGTTATATTTACCGGACTGCAAGACCGCGGAACCTTGCGCGAGCTTTATGAGAATGCAGCTTTGTTTGTGATGCCATCCTATCATGAAGGCTTGCCGATCGCTGCGTTGGAAGCAGGATCATGCTCCACACCCATGCTACTGAGTGATATTCAGCCCAATCGTGATATTGGATTGCCCGAAAAAGACTATTTTCCGGTAGGCGACACCAGTGCATTGGGACAGGCGCTAAATAAACCCAATTACCTGTACCAGGTTGATGCAGCAGAATTTCGTAAGAAATTTGATTGGGACGAGATCGCACTTAGCACCTCGTCCATTTATCACAAGCTTATGGACTGATCGGGGACATCAAAAGCCGTTACGGTGGACGATGACGCCGAATGTCCGCGCAAGGATGAGCAGATCATAACCCAGCGACCAACGCTGGATATATTCCAGATCTGATGCCAGCCGCAGTTCCAAGTCTGCTCGAGTCATTGTTGCGCCGCGGAAACCTCGGACCTGCGCAAGTCCGGTCAAACCAGGTATCGTGGCATGGCGCAGCCAGTAGTTTCGGTCAATTTCCCAGAAAAGTTTGCTGTCCGCCTTGGAACCGAGCGCATGCGGGCGCGGACCGACGAGGCTCATCGTACCAAACAGGACATTGAACAGCTGTGGCAATTCATCAATACTGGTGGCCCGAATGAATCGACCAACCCGCGTTATTCGGTCATCGTCCCGATCGGTTGATCGATCACCATTTAGATCGCTCAAATCGTCTCGCATGCTGCGAAATTTATAAATATGGAACAGACGATTGCCGTGACCCAATCGGCGCTGCTTGAACAAGACCGGGCCGCGACTTTCAAGCTTGATGGCAATCGCCGTAACGAGCATCAGCGGCGCCAGAAACAATATCGCAATCGACACGAGAACAAGATCCATGAGGCGCTTCAGCCATAATTGCACGCGCGTCAACGGTTTGACCTGCGAAGCGTGGATGAGGGCCATGCTATTGGTCTCTGCTGGAGCGGAGCGATAGTGGCGATACACCTCACCAGTCACGCCAGTGCTTTTTAGAACCAAAGCCCAATCATTATGTCGTTCCACCGGGCAGGCCACAACGACGCGGTCGATGGACCGGAACAGATTTCCCAAACGATCCAGCATGGCCGGATCAGATATATCGGGATGCAGTCCGATGGCCTTTGCATCAATAACCGGCTGATCGAAAATCGGGCCATGCGGAACGCCATCCACGATAATCAGTTCGCTCAAAGGATTGGTACCCAGCATTCGCTTGGCAAATCCATGACAGATATATCGACCTGCCACGATAAAGGCCGATGAGATCAGGAAACCGAAAGCCAAGAATGGCGGATGATGGGGTTTCAATATCGACAGACCAAAGAGAACGAAAAGGATCAAGGCAAAAGTCGCAAACAGCGCTGCGATACTGCGGACCGTTGCGCTAGCACTGCGGTAGAGCGCGCTGCGACCATAAGCCTTACTGTTCAACGCAAGCGCGAGAAAAATTGGCAGGGATAATAAGCCGAGCTTTAGTCCCGGAGAGGCAAAGGGTTGGCCGAGCAACAAGGCGTTGCTGATCAGGAAGCCGATGCATACGGCAAGCGCATCCGTCGTCAACATGATGGAATATAGGCCGGCTCTACGCGACCGTTTGGTCAAGCTGGAGCCTTTATTGGTAATTTTAGAGGCGGTGAAAGTTGTGTTTTGTAGAGCGCGTAAACTTGCAGTCATCCCAGAACCCTTTCACGATCGTCTCGAATATATGCCAAGGCCAGCGAGTGGATCAGAAGTGTGAGGCGATGCTGCGCCGCAACAATCAAATCTCTACTTCGGTCCAATCTTCTCCAATTCGAACCGGCTTTACTGGCACCCTACATAGGGAGACGGGTTAAAAAATTCCCCTGAGTATTTTTTCTGCCATCCCAAAACTGGCTTGTCACCATAAGTTTATAGCGTCCAAGACAGGGTGTGTATTCAACACGATTAGATACCATATGGTCTATCGACGGTTGCCCAACACAGCATTTGCGGCGAAATAGATTCAGTTCCGCCCAATGTTGCGGCGCAATATATCAATATCGGGGAGCCGAGTCTTTGAATGACATGCAGCCAATAAATATCGGTGCAGACGACATCGGTCCGAATGTTGATCGCAGCCTTCAATACACATGGGCGCTGATTCTATCCGATCTGTATCGCTATGCCGGGAACCGCAACACATTGTCCTTTCTGCGCCACTTTCTTTTTACACCCGGTTTCAAATATTCGACCGTCATGCGCCTTTGTGGCTACCTAAAAAAGCGCAGGCTGATGCGCTTCATCCTCTATCCACCGCTGAAACTGCTGTTGCTGCGCTATCGTTATAAATATGGCATTGCCATTCCGGAATATACCAGAATCGGCCCAGGGTTTTTCATCAACCGCTTTGGCAATATCATGGTCAATGGCGACGCGATTATTGGTGCCAATTGCAATATCACCCATGGATCGATGCTCGGACAGATGAATCGTGGCCCCAATCAGGGATCGCCAATATTAGGGGATGGCGTTTTTCTGGCAGCGGGATGCAAGGTCATCGGCAAGATAACGATCGGCCATCGCGCCGCAGTAGGAGCCAATGCCGTTGTCACCAAACCTGTGCCCGACGATGCTGCGGTTGGCGGAATTCCAGCCAAAATATTGTCAATGAAGGGATCGGAAGGCTATATTAATCGCCGCGTCGATCCCGACTATGGCACGCGATTCCGAGCAATTTCCTGATCTTGGCGGTTAAAAAAACCGCTCGACGATCCGGATCGTATCGCCCGGATAGATACGAGTATTGCTCCCCAGCCTGATCTTCACTTCATTAGGCTGGTCAGAGCGTTTAATGAAAATCTGCTTCTGCTGCGCGCGATAGGTAAAGCCATCGGCTTTCGCGATCGCCGCCAACACCGTCATGTCCGGATTATAAGGATATTCACCCGGCTTGTTGACCTCACCCAATATGTAAATAGGCCGAAAGCTTTTAACCTCCACATTCACTTGCGGGTTGATCACATAGCCATCCGCCAGTGCCGCGGCGATATTCAGCCCAAGATCGGCAGGCGTCAGACCGCCCGCCTGAATATTTCCAACCAGCGGGAATGCCAGAATGCCGTTCGCACCAATGATAAATTCCCCGGTCAGCGTGTCTTCGCCATAAGTAATTATCTGAACTGTTTCGCCTGCACGCAATTGATAGGATTGATTGATATCCGGCTGTTCCGCCGTCTCGACCGGAAATGCCGACGAGGACGCGCAAGCCGTTAAAAGTAAAGCCGCCATAAAAACCGAGCAAATCTTGTGAGAAGTTTTTACGCCAAATCGGGTTTCCATATAATTTTTCCCACTAGCAAAAGCCTATAGCCCCCAATTGTGAATAATATTTGTGAGTAACGCGCTCAAGTTCCGCACGACAATCGGAAAGACAAATTCGGTCAATGGATAGAAATGACGTAGCAAGACAGATGTGAACCTCTGGCCTCCGCATTCTAGCGAGTTCAATAATTGGGAATGTCTGCAAAACAAATCTTGGTATTTTGTCTGGATTGCACTGCATTATCGGCTTTTACGACCGCTGATCGGAATATATTTATCCGTTTGCTTTAAGCCTTTCAGAATTATACGCTATTATTTGAAAACTGCGGCTTGGAGCCATTTCATTGATAACAGACAACCTCTTTCTTACAATTGCTAGCTGCGTTTTCTTCATGGGGCTCGTCGCCTGGATTTCATGGCGCAAAACGCGTGGCGGCGTTGACAGCAAAGACGGGTATTTCCTAGCCGGTCGCGGATTGAGCAGCGTCTTTATCGCCGGTTCGTTACTGCTGACCAATTTATCGGCCGAGCAGTTAATCGGTCTCAATGGCTCTGCTTATGGCTATAATCTCAGCAGTATGGCGTGGGAAGTTACGGCCGCCGTCGCGACTATCGCAATGGCCCTTATTTTCCTGCCGCGTTATCTCGCCGGGGCGTTCACTACCTTGCCCCAGTTTCTCAACGACCGCTTTGATGCTGATGTCCGGCGGATGTCAGTTATTCTGTTCATGCTCGGCTATGGCTTGGTAACGATCCCTTCGGTGCTATATTCTGGTTCGATAGCCGTTATACAGCTCTTCGACGTACCGGAATTGCTAGGTCTTGGCTATTTTGAGGCGCTGGTGACGACCGTTATAGCTATTGGGGTAATCGGTTCAATTTACGCAATATTCGGGGGCCTGAAGGCGGTCGCGGTTTCCGATACTATTAATGGCATCGGTCTGTTGCTCATCGGGATTTTAGTGCCTGTGCTTGGCCTGATCGCGCTCGGCGAAGGAAGCTTTGGCGGAGGCCTGACCAAACTGCTTAGCGACCATCCTGACAAGCTTAATGCAATTGGAAAAGCCGATGATCCGACACCTTTTGGCACCCTGTTCACCGGCATGTTATTTGCCAACCTGTTCTACTGGTGCACTAATCAATATGTGATTCAACGGACATTGGGCGCAGCATCACTCGCCGAGGGGCAGAAAGGTGTGCTTTTCTCTGGCTTCTTCAAGGTACTTGTCCCCTTCATGATGATGATCCCGGGAGTGATTGCCTTTCATCTCTACGGTCCGGGTTTAGGCTCGATTGATCAGGCTTATCCGCGGCTCATCAAGGATGTCATGCCCGTCTATCTTGCCGGCTTCTTCCTGGCCGTTTTGCTGGGTGCCGTGTTCAGTTCGTTCAACTCCCTGCTCAACAGCGCTGCGACTTTATTCTGTCTGGACGTCTACGAACCGTGGAGAAAGGGCAAGGCGAGCGATAGGGAATTGGTCCGGATCGCGAAAGTCGCCAGCATTGTGATTGCGCTTTTCTCGTTTGTCGTCGCGCCTTTGCTCTATTTCGCCGAGCAAGGGTTGTGGCAGATAATTCGGATTTTTACTGGTTTCTATAATATCCCGACCGTTGTGATCGTGATTGTCGGCCTGTTCACAAAACGCGTGCCGGCGTTGGGGGCAAAGATTGTGATTGTCTTTCACGTCATGGCATATGCGCTACTGCGATTTGTTTTTGACGAACAGATCACGCTGCATTTCCTGCACCAATATGCAATTTTGTTCGTTATCGAAGTGGTTATCATGCTGGCCTTGGGGTATTTTCGGCCTCGGGGAACCGCCTGGAAATTCGTTGCCATTGCACAAGTCGATCTCACACCATGGCGCTTTGCCAAACCTTTGGCCGCGACGTTGTTTTCCTGTGTGGTTGGTCTTTATTTGCTGTTTTCGTCCATCGGATTGGCTTCAGGCAAGGGCATGAGCAGCCTTTTTTATACGCTTATGGTTTCGATAATATTGGTTAATAGTATCTATTGGGCCTGGGCTGCGAGAGCTGGGCGCCAAATAGCAGCTATTTGATTAAGGACGCGAGTACCTTGCGCGTACCCTTAAACGGTCTACGGCCATGCATGACCAGAAAATTATCGATCAGGGCAACATCTCCTGACTGCCATTCCAAGTCAAAACTAAGCGTATCCGCCAGATCAATCGGGACCCGCATCTGATCCGCGTCAATGGAGCTACCATCGCCGAAACAAATTGATTTGCTTGGATCATTACGCTGGTCGGCCCAGCCGCGATAGGCTGCAATTAGTTGATTGAAAAAAGTTCGCCGTCCATCAGAAAGCGTCCGTACAGCGTCCAGTCGGGCAGATGTTACACGTAGTGCGTCATCATCCATCCATTGCCAATCATAGCTCAGGCTATGAAGCCGCTGCTCCGCCGACTCTATATCTTCAACACCCAAGGTGCTCCGCCAGCTACGGCCTTGACCGGACCGCGCATCATCTTGCGCCGGCATAGTGTGCGTATAACGCACACCTTTTGCGATAAAATCTTCCACGAGACCTTTGTTTTCAGCGTCCATTTTTTGCAGCAAAATATCGGATCGGCAAAGAGGAGTGGCACCGCCCTCGTCCGCCGCAATATTGCAATAGAAGAACAGCTTGGACGGATAGATTGGTGTTTGCGCCATTTCGTGATGCAGAAAAATACTGGTCTCGGGCGGCGCTTCATTGGCGGTGAATACGCGCTGCGTCAGGTTTATCCGGACAGCGTTAGACAGCGAATCCGCATAAGGGAAATTCTTTTCCCCATAAGCCTCGACTGCGAAATCAAAATCATCAATTGTCGGTACATGAAATCCGCGGAACAATATCGCACCGGCTTTCGCGAGATCTGCGTCTATCTGGGCTTTGGCATTTGCCAAATATTGCGAAAGATCATAAGTCGCATCCGCCTCGATGATCTTGGGAAATACAGTTTCCTGCCATTGCTGTTGCTTCATTTTAAGCCCCTTAGTCGTATATCGGACATCGCAAACCAAAGTCGATTTTGCGGACCGCTTTCATTTACTTTCGTTCGAATGGTTGGAAGACAAAACTACCGGTAATCCGGTATCTATAGACTGATGTGCCGCCGCACCAATCTCTACTGACCTCAGCCCATCCCATGTTGAAATCTCCGCATCACAGCCATCCATCAACGCTTGATGAAATTTGGTCAATTGGAAGAACGTTGCACCATGATGATCGCCGGCTTGCAAGGCGTCAGTCGGCGTTTCAACGCGCTCGACAAACGGCCCGCTCTTGTCACGCGGTGACCATGTCAGCTTTGCGGACGGGATACCGACCTGTATTTTGCCTTTGTCGCCAAGCGCATAAATTTCTTCTTGTTCTTCGGCTCCCTCGGCAAACATGCACAGGTCAAGAACAGCGCGGGTCCCTTTAGCAAAATCCAAAACCACATAAGCATTGTCGAGAATGTCGGGCTGCCGGCCATTATAACGTTCATCCAGATGGTTTACATCTTGACCGCCAGAGGCATATATCCGCACGGGTTCGTCACGCAAAATATGCCGCATCAAATCGAAAAAATGACAGCATTTCTCAACCAGCGTCCCGCCAGTATTCTCACTGAACCGGTTCCAATCTCCAACCTTCTCAAGAAAGGGAAAACGATGCTCCCTTATCGACAGCATTTTTACCGGACCGGTTATGCCGCTGTGCACGCTTTCGATAAATTTGGTGACCGGCGGCATATAACGATATTCCAAGCCTATCCATAGCAAATGGGGATATGTTTTCGCTACATCATGTAAGGCCTGCGCATCCTCAACAGTTGTACACATCGGCTTTTCGAGCAAGATTGCCGCAGGGCGCTGCATCACTTCTCGCATAATCGAAAAATGCGTGTGGTTTGGCGCCGCTATGATAACCGCATCAAGCGCGGCTTGCGCCATCATATCAGTCAAGCTGTTATAGGTTGCTGGATTGAAATCATGGGCTTTGGCATGTGCCAATGATTGCTCTAACGAACCAGAATTGGGATCAGCCAAGGCAACCAATTCGGCACCGTTTACCAGCGCTATATTGCTGATGTGCTCCCGCCCCATCATACCTGCGCCGATAATCCCGTACCGTTTCATTCTATCAATTGTCTTTCAGAGCGATATTCAAGCTATGTGCTACTCCCTGATAGTATCCACAAGCAAAATGCAATCTTCAAAACCGATATCGGCTTTTTCATTCAAAGCAGATACTATGCCAAGGGATACAGATTAACTGCCGCCCAAGGCCTGCCACAAGGCGACCCGGGCTCTTAAAGCGCGGCCTTTTGTGATAGCGCCTTGTGTCCGCGTATTATTGAGAACGCGGCGAGCGTTGAGGACGTCGCGAAAGTCACTCAAGCCGTTACGGTAGCGAATGCCGAGCAGATATTCAGCGTCTTTTTCAAGCCTTTCCTGTGCGGTCAGAGAGGTGACCTCCGCATCAATAGAGGCCACTTGACCATAAGCCGTCTCGGCTTCGCCCAAGGCAGTGAAGACGGTGCCGCGATAGATTGCAAAGGCTTCGCGTGCATTGGCTTTGCTTTGGTCAATCTGGGCATCCACGCGGCCAAAATCCAACAATGGCCCGGCTATCCCGGCGCCAAGACTGCCGACAACAGAATCATTGCTGAACAAGTCGCCTAGTGCAAAACTAAGCAAACCGATTGCTCCTGACAGGGTCAATTTGGGGAAGCGCTGTGCCGCTGCAGCTGCAATGTCTGCATCGGCGGCGGCCAGTCTCGCCTCAGCTGCGGCGATATCGGGTCGCGCGCGCAGCATTTCAGATGGCGTGTCGAGCGGCGGCTGAGGCGCATCGGTTTCGGCCGCTTCGCTTTTCAGGCTTTGTAATATGGTTGCCGTATCCTGACCGGTCAGCGTAACCAGTGCCCCTACAATGACCGCCCGTTCGCCCGGCAATGCCGCCAATCGCGATCGGGCATCGGCGATCAGGCTTTGGGCCTGCACGGCATCAAGGCCCGGTGCGATACCGGCTTTTGCGCGGATATCGGTCAAGCGCATCAAATTTTCAGCCGCAGTCAGATCTTCTTCAAGAACAGTCGCGCGGGCCTGCAAGGTACGCCAATCGACAATATTCGCGGCAACTGCAGATATGAGCCCCAGTCGCACAGCGGCGGCGTCAGCGGTCGCCGCATCAATCCGAACATTGGCGGCCCGCGCACTGGCTCGCAAACCACCAAAAATATCGGCATCCCAATTGGCGGTAATATTCCCGCCATAGCTGGTTTGATTGCGATCAATACTGATACCTGGCGGCAAATTGTCGCCAAAATTATTGGGGTTGATCCGGGATCGGGTAACGCTGGCATCGATATCCACTGCGGGCAATCGATTGGCCTGTGCCCCGTCCGCCATCGCCCGCGCCGCATCAATACGCGCCAGAGCGGCGGCCAATGTCGGCGCGCTATCTTCAACAGCGGCGCGCAATGCCGTGAACGCGGGATCATCGATAGGCAAAAGATGTTCAAGCGTTTTGCGATCTTGGGACGCGACATCGGATGCGAGGGCAAATGTACCAGGAGCAATAACGCGCACGGGATCAAGCGCCGGATCTGGCTTTGCTCCCAATGTGGAACAGCCTGCCGTGATAAGAGACGCAGTCAAAACAAGAGCGATCCTGACAGACTGGGTCATTTGGTTTCACCGGCTTTTTTTACGTTATTCTGGGCACCATTTTTTGCCCGAACAAAAGCATCGACCTGCTGGCCGACAAAAAATCCCTGATCTGTGGGTATTTGATAGATGAGCTGTAGCACTCTTACATCAACCCGTTCTGTGGCGGAGTTGGTCAGCGATGTTTTTGGTGTGACCAAAGGTTCAGCCCGGACAAACTGTGCCTTGACGCGCTCGCTGGCTTGTCCGCGCGGACTGACCACTGCTTCCTTGCCCATCGCAACTCGGCCAATTTCATTCTCGTCAATATCAATCCGGACATGCAGCGGCGTGGTATTGCCAATTTCCATATAGGGGTCTCCACCGCCGCCTTGGGGTCCGCCGGGATTGGCATATTCTCCGGGGCGAATGTTGACCGACAATATTTCGGCCGCAATTGGCGCTCTTACCGTCAGCCGTCCGAGGTCGGTTGAGGCGCGAGCGCGGGCAGCCTCGGCACTGCGTATGTCGGCCTCGGCCTGTCGTAACTGGGCTTGTGCCGTGCGAACAGCGCCGCTGCGGTCAATAACTTCCTGACGCGATACAGCCCGCGGATCTTCGATACCATTGTAGAGAGATGATTGCTGCTGCGCCGTCGCCAATAGCGCCCGTGCGGTTTCACGGGCCGCGCGCGCCCTTGCTATCGCTGCGCTGGCTTCACTGATTTGGGAGCGGATGGCGCGGTCATCAACGAGGAACAACGGCTGCCCCTCGGTGACCTGATCACCGGGAGACACATAGACCTTGGTCACAATACCGGCAAGGCTGGTGCCGATATTGATTACTTCACTGGACGGCTCAACCACGCCGGCCCCGGCGACGCTCGGCTGATTGCCAAAAGCTGCTGTGGCTTTGGGCGGATTGATCGCTGGTTGTTCTTCGCTGCGGTCCGGTTGGCCACTGAGGACAATGATGACAGCAACGATAATCGCAACTATCGCCAAGACAGGCAAAATCGTGCGCACAAAACTGACTTCTTTAAGCCGGTTAAAAAATGTCTCTAACATTTTGTCATCCTTTGTATACGTCCCCGATCAGTGATCGGGCATCTCTTTGCCATCATGGGTGATCCGGCCGTCTTCCATCACCAATATGCGGTCCGCCAGATCGAAAATGCGGTTGTCATGGGTCACAATGATTACCGTGCGTTCCGGCGCGAGCGCGACTTCCCGCAACAAGTCCATCACCCGCCGCCCAGATTTTGCATCCAGTGCCGCTGTTGGTTCGTCGCACACCACCAATCGTGGCTCGTGAACCAAGGCCCGCGCAATCGCGACTCTTTGCTGCTGCCCGCCGGATAATTGCCGCGGCAACTTGTCGGCCTGATCGGCAATATTCAGCTTTTCGAGCATCGCTCGTCCATGCTCCACCGCTTCGTCGCGTTTCATCCCGGCTGCTACCAACGGCACCGAGGCGTTCTCCGCCGCCGTCAAGGTCGGGATCAAATTATATTGCTGGAAAATGAAGCCGATATTCGAAAGCCGAAACCGAACCAGATCATTGTCGGACAGGCCGTAAATATCCTGCCCAAATACCGATACCGAACCATCGGTTGGATAGAGTATTCCGGCGATGATCGAGATCATAGTGGTTTTGCCGGAACCGGATTCGCCCACCAGATAGGTCAGCTCGCCTGAACGAATCTCAGCATCAATACCATGCAACACCCGGATCATCTGGCTACCAGCGCTGAATTCCTTGACGATACCATTAATGGTAATTGCGGTGCGTGTCTCGCTCATCTGAACACCTCAGCCGGTTCCGTTTTCAGCACACTGCGCAAAGCGAGCCACCCGGTGATCAAGATCATCGCCAGTACAACAAAAGCCGTGAGTACCGGGATTTCCCATGGTGTATAAAACCCTTTGAAATCGGGACTGTTGGCGGCACCTGATGCGATGAAAATAGCGGCCAGCAATATACCAATCCCATAGCCGACCAGACCGACCAGTAACGCCTGCGCAGCAACCATCATGCGGATTTTGTTGTTGGTAACACCGATCGCTTTCAGCGCACCAAATTGCTTGATATTGTCTCGAATGAACAGGCTGAATGTCAGACCGACGATCGCGACTCCCACAATGAATCCGAGCGCAACCGTGATACCAAAGTTCACTGGAATACCGGTATTTTCGATAATGAAATCAACGCCATCCCTTGCGAATTCTTCACGGGTTCGCGCTTTCAGTCCGGTGGCCTCCGTAATCCGGGCCGTGACTTGTTTGGCGGTCAGCCCATCTGAAGCATTGGCCAAAACGAAAGACATGCGGTTGCGAGTCCCGGGTACAAAAGCCAAGGCGTTGGAATAGCGAGTGTAAAGGATGACCTGGCTGGTAAAACTAGGATCGACGTCAACAATGCCGCGAATAACCGCGCGCCGGTCGTTCAATTCAAGCCGTACCCCAATGGGATCAAAACCTTCGGGGAATAGTTTCGCGGCACCGACGCTGTCGATAATTACGGCGTCCGGCTCATAAAGCGCATCTCGGCTGCCTTTTAGGAATTTTTTGGGCAGTCCGATAAGCGTTGCATCGTCGACACCAACGACGGTCACGCCCTCTAAATCCCCCTCCGGCGTCCGGACAGTCGCGCCGGATCGCAGCAGCGGCGACGCCCATTCGACGCCATTGACAGATCGCACCTTGTCCAGGGCTGTCGGTGGCATTGGCAAAGCGACATCTGGAGTACGGCTTACCGGATCCATGACCCAGATATTAGCGGTCGGAATATTATATACTGCGGTTGCTCCGCGTTCGATCAGATTAATAAAAATGGTCAGTTGTTGTGAAATAAGCAATGTTGAGAACGCCACGCCGAATAACAGGCCAAAAAATTTCTGGCGATCTCCTGTCAACATTCTGATCGCGATCCACGTCATGAGACTCGGCCTTTGCTGATTTGGGTTGAACTAGGGGATAGTAAGAGACATAATGAACGTCAACGTTTTATTATACGGAACCGTTCATTAATGTCAGATAAGACATCAGCGACCAACAAACCGGCCACAACGAATAAGGTTATGGGCCGTCCGGTCGATACGACAAAAAGCGCAATGATATTGGACGCCGCGCGCCATGAATTCTTCAACATAGGCTTTGCGCAATCGAGCATTGAGTCCATTGCTGCACGGGCGGGCGTTTCCAAGGTAACCGTTTATAACCGCTTTAAAACAAAGGAAAACCTCTTTACCGAGGCCGTTGGAAACGAATGTGCAGTTATGCGTCAGGCCTTATCCGCTGAAGCGACCTCTGGCGGAAATATAAGAGAAAGGCTGGTCCATTTCGGCATGGAAATGGTAGCATTTCTCTGGCGTGACGAGATGGTCCGATTTGAACGTCATCTGGCCGTGGAGGTGGAGCATAATCCCGAAATCGGACTGCTATTCCTCGAAGCCGGGCCGCGGCGGCTGCACCAAGCCTTGTCGCATTTACTGGACCAAGCCGTCCTGGCCGGCGAGCTACAAATTGATGATACGGAACAGGCAGCAGAACATCTATCAGGCATGATAAAAGGAATGGCGGATCTCGAGCGCCGCTTTGGAGCCAATATCTCACAAGCAAAAATACCAGACCCGAAAGCGAAGAAACGCGTCAACAGCGCAGTGGATCTTTTCCTAAAAAGCTATGGTAACGAGAATACCAAGCTCGCCAAATCTTCTTGATAGTTGAGAAACTGGCGCACCCGAGAGGATTCGAACCTCTGGCCTCTGCCTTCGGAGGGCAGCGCTCTATCCAGCTGAGCTACGGGTGCTTGGCGCTTTGATAGCGAACAAGCGCTTAGCAGCGGGTGTGCTGCTTTGCCAATCACTAATTTGCCAATTATCGGTTAGAAAAACCCGGCGCCAATTTAGCCTTCGCTCTTTTCCCGTTTTGTCTTGGTGATTTTCTGAAATTTTCCCAGTCCGCACGCGCCGCGGGTATCGAGACGACCAGCGGTGTTGTCCAACACTCTTATGATATCGACACTGCATAGCCGATTGGTGGATGTGCGATAGGAAAATGCTTCTTCAAAGCCAAGGCCGCTGCACTTATTGGGCAGTTTATTGCGATAAACATCGCCGTTGCGCATTTTGAAATCGATAGTCTGATCATCAATCACATCGGTCGAACGGATTTGAAATCGCGTTACGCAGCTTTTCGGTTCGCCGACCTTTTCGATGACATATTTATCATCTTTTGAGCGCTTTTCGCCGGCATAGGCCGCACCAGCGGCGACAGTCAGACAAGAGCCGATCAGGATGGGGGTTAAAAGTTTCATAAGGTCTTTCCTTGCTTTCAATGACGAACCCTCACTCCCATAAAAATAGGTGAGACGTTCTTTCTGAAAGCTGAACAGCCCAAGGGGCGGCCGCTATTCAGTCCGCAGACGCAGGTGCGGGTGTCTTCTTTTTGAACCGGCAAAGGTCGGCGACCGGACAGCGCCAGCATTCCGGCTTGCGCGCCTTGCAGATATAGCGGCCGTGCAGAATCAGCCAGTGATGGGCATGGACGCGGAACGGACTCGGAGTCTGTTTTTCCAGTTTTTTCTCGACCGCCAATACGGTTTTACCGGGCGCCAGTCCGGTGCGGTTGCCAACCCGGAAAATATGGGTGTCGACGGCAAATGTCTCCGCGCCAAAGGCGCAGTTCATCACCACATTCGCGGTCTTGCGGCCCACACCGGGCAGCTTGGTCAGCTCATCGCGGTTTGCCGGAACCTCTCCGCCATAGTCGGCGATCAACAGCTCGGACAGCGCGATCACGTTCTTGGCCTTGTTGTTATAAAGCCCGATGGTCTTGATATGCTCTTTCAGGCCATCGAGTCCGAGATCGACCATTTGCTGCGGCGTCTTCACCTGTTCGAACAGCAAGCGTGTCGCCTTGTTCACGCCGATATCGGTGGATTGCGCGGACAGAGCCACCGCGACGACCAGCTGATAGACATTGCCGTAGTTCAGCTCTGTCTCCGGTGCAGGATTGTCGGCGGCCAGCCGCGCATAAAATTCGAAGATATCGTCCTTTTTCATAAGCGCTTCATGGCGGCCTGGCGGCGAAAATACAATTGTGATTGCTGCTCCAAACAAACTGATGGCTATATTCACAGGAAAGCCGCTTGGACTTTATCCTGAACACGGAGGCTGTTCTTGACTTTGGTAAACGGAACTATGAGGTGGATTTGCGACTGTCCGCTCATGGGCTTGGTATTGTCTGGCTTCAAGAAGCCTGCGCTATTTGGTTGAATATCAGTTATCGCAAGCCTATTCTATAAAGCTAATCAAAAGGATTTTATCATGAACAACTCTGTTTTGGATCGCCTGCCTCATTTCCAAACTATCGAGTTGTTTTATGTCTGCCTTTCTCACATTCGATCATCTATCGGTCGCCGCACCTGACGGCCGCCGTCTATTTTCCGATCTGACAATATCAGTCGGGCGCGAGCTCGTGGGGATTGTCGGGCGTAATGGCTCTGGCAAGTCAACCCTTCTCTCCGTTGCAAGCGGCGAGCGCGAACCCAGTTCCGGCACTATAAACCGATCATCGCACATCGCGATGCTGCGACAAATTCAACCCGATGACAGCAGCATTGCCGAGGCATTGGGTGTCGCAAGCGACCTAGACCGACTCCGCCGTCTCGAAATCGGGGAAGGCTCCGCCGAGGATGCTGGTCTCGCCGACTGGACACTGGAACAACGGATTGAGGATGTGTTCGATCGGGTAAAGCTACCTTCCATTAATACCCAGCGAAGCGTCGCCTCGCTCAGTGGGGGTGAGAGGACCAGGCTTGGCCTCGTTGCGATGCTTTTGACAAATCCAAATCTGCTTCTGATGGACGAACCGACCAACAATCTCGACGTACAAGGCAGAGAAGCTATTGCCGATCTGCTCGACGCCTGGCCCGGCGGCGCGCTGATCGCCAGCCATGACCGCGATCTGCTCGAACGAGTGGATCGGATCGTCCACCTTTCCCAAGTCGGTATATTTTCTGTGACCGGAGGATGGAGTGCATTTATCGCAGAACGCGACGCCTTGCGCGAGCGGCTCGAAACCGAACTTGCAAGTGCCGAGCATGATCTGAAACAGCAAAGAATTGCCGTTCAGCGCCAAGTAGAAAAGAAAGCCCGCCGCGATAAAGCGGGACGCGCGCGGCGCGCAAAAGGTATCGATTCAAAGCTGTTCTTGAACGCACAGGCAGAGAGAGCCGAGCACAGCGCAGCACGTGATTCACATCTCGCTGATCGATTGATCGGCGACGTCCGCAACGCTGTCGATGAAGCGCGGCGACAGGTCGAGATCGTCACACCGCTGACAATCGATCTGCCACAACCTGATCTGCCAGCAAATCGTACGCTCCTCAAATTCGACGAGGTAAGTTTTGAATGCGATGGCAAAATGCTGTTTGGTCCGCTATCTTTTTCCCTTACAGGTCCGATGCGCGTGGTGGTGAGCGGCCCTAATGGCAGCGGTAAAACCAGTTTACTGCGGTTGGCGATGGGACTTTCGGAGCCGAGCAGCGGTCATGTGAAGCGCATCAATAACGCGCTTGCAATGCTCGATCAGCATGTTGAACTTCTCGATCCCCGCCTCGATCTTGTCGCGAATATGCAGGCACGTCATGCCAAGATGACGAGAGGGCAGGCGCATGAAGTGCTTGCCCGCTTCGCGTTTCGTAACCAGGATGCCCTGCGTTCTGTATCAACCCTGAGCGGAGGTGAACGACTTCGCGCAGGACTGGCAATGATTACGGGTGGTCCATCCACGCCGCAGATGCTGGTTCTCGACGAACCGACGAACCATCTTGATGTCGAGTCAATCGAGATGCTGGAGCAATCGCTCTCATCCTACAAAGGCGCGCTCATGCTTGTGAGTCATGACCGGAAATTTCTCGACAACATTGGTTATGATGACGAAATTCATATCGCAGGATATTGCGAAAATGGATGACTGGTTTGAGGACAATCTGGAATCACCGTGTATGGCGACAATCAGGGGCGTCAGCCGAATGGCAATTACCACAACCATAACTTCCCTTCTGCGCCCAAAGCAGACTGAAGTTAAAAACCCAACACCCCGTCCATGCCGATAACGCCGTCAGTCGAGACCGAGCATATCAGTCATGTCATAGCGACCCGGTTGCTGCTGCGTAAGCCAGAGCGCGGCTTTCACTGCGCCGCGCGCAAAGATCATCCGGTTTTCGGCGCGGTGGCCCAGTTCAATGCGCTCCTCGTCGGTCGCCAAGATCACCTGATGATCGCCCGCTACCGATCCGCCGCGCAGCGCGGCAAAGCCGATTGCCCCCTTTTGCCGCGCGCCGGTCTGGCCATCACGCCCGCGTTCACTATGGTCGTTCAGATTGATCCCGCGTCCTTTTGCTGCCGCTTCACCCAGCAGGATGGCTGTACCAGACGGCGCGTCAACTTTATGCCGGTGATGCATTTCGACAATCTCAATATCCCAGTCATCGCCGAGCCGGGACGCCGCTTGTTTCACCAAGGCCGCCAGCATATTCACGCCCAGTGAGGTGTTGCCGGTCTGCAGCACGGCAACGGTCTTTGCAGCGGCGTCAATCGACAGGTGATGCGCAGGTTCCAGACCGGTGGTACCAACCAGCATCGGCTTGCCAGCCTCTGCGCAAAGATCCAGGCGGTTACTCAGGCCGTCAGGTACCGAGAAGTCGACCAACACATCGCTTTGCGCGAGCAATGCGGCAAAATCGTCATCCTGATCGACGCCGCCGGCATGGCTCAGTTCTTCTTGCTCGCCAATGGCGTTCACAAGAGCATGGCCCATTCGGCCCTGGCTGCCAATAATCCCGATTGATGTCATAACTTTCCATCCTAGGCTTGCGTTATTTTGCAGAAGCTGCTGGCATAGCGTTATGCGCGAAATAAACAATATTGTCATTCTGACCGGTGCGGGGATTAGCGCCGAAAGCGGCGTTGCAACCTTTCGTGGACCCGATGGTCTGTGGGAGGGGCACCGGGTTGAAGATGTCGCGACGCCAGAGGCGTTTCAGCGCGACCCGGCACTGGTCCAGAAATTTTATGACGAGCGCCGCGCCAAGTTGCAGACGGTGCATCCCAATGCCGCGCATAAGGCGCTGGCGCGGCTGGACGCGGACTGGGGCGGCGATTTTCTGCTGGTGACGCAAAATGTCGATGACTTGCATGACCGGGCCGGATCAAAACGACTGCTGCATATGCATGGCGAGCTGTTAAGCGGGCTGTGTCTGGCTTGCGGCGAGCGTTCGGCCGTGCACAAGGATTTATCGAGCGGGCCGGCCTGTCCCCATTGTGATCAGGTCGCGCTGCGGCCCGATATCGTCTGGTTTGGCGAAATGCCCTATCAGATGGAGCGGATTGAACTGGCCTTGGCACAATGTGATTTGTTTGTTTCCATCGGGACATCTGGCGCGGTGTATCCGGCGGCCGGTTTTGTCCGATCCGCAGCTCATTATGGGGCGAGGACACTGGAGATGAATTTGGACCCGTCAGATGGCAGCCTGTATTTTGATGAAAGCCGGATGGGTAAGGCGGGGGATCTGGTGCCGGCTTGGGTGGAGGATATTCTGACCAATGGTTGAATTGAAAGGCCAGTGCCATTGCGGCGCGGTGCAGATCACCGTTCCGTCACCGCCGGAAGAAATCATCCAGTGCAATTGCTCTTTATGCCGAAAAAGTGGTTGGACAGGCAGCTTCTGGAATCCGGATGTGGTGGAGATCCAAGCCGAACCCGAAATACTGAATAGCTATGTCCAGGGCGACAAGATGATTACGCTTTGGAATTGCAAACGCTGCGGTTCGCATACCCATTGGACACCGCGCACCGCGCCGCCCGACCGGATGGGTGTGAACATCAAGATGTTTGATGCGGGTCATTGGCGGCACTTGCCCGTGCGGAAAGTGGATGGGGCCAACCTTTAGGCCTCTGCTGGCGCTCCGCAGCTTTTGCATTCCGGGTCTTTGGGTAGATTGATACTACGCATGGAGGGTTTCAAGCCGTCGAAAAGTTGTAACTTGCCAGCCGGATCATCGCCAAAGCCGGTGACAACCCGGATCGCTTCCGTGGCGGCAAAGCTACCCATAAGGCCTACCATCGCCCCAAGGACGCCAACTTCCGAACAATTGTCGCAATCATCTGGGTCAAGCGCATCGCCGACGAAACAGCGATAGCACGGCTTGTCCTTTTCCCAGCCGCGGAAGATGCCAAGCTGCCCCTGAAACTGACCAATAGCCGCCGATACCAGCGGGACTTTGTGGGCGATGGAATAGTCCGACACCAGAAGCCGGGTCTGATAATTATCGGAGCCGTCGATAATGACGTCAAACGAGCCAAAAAATGCTGCAGCATCCTCAGAAAAATGCTGCGCGGTAAGGCGCTGATTAAACACGTTTATTAAGACTTCTGGATTGATCCGTTGCGCGGCCCTTTTGGCAACTTCGACTTTCGGATGGCCTATATCGGCAGTAGTGAACAACACCTGCCTTTGCAGGTTGGATAAAGACACGACATCATCGTCAATAATCGTAAGCGCACCAATGCCAGCCGCAGCCAGATACTGGATTGCTGGGCAGCCTATGCCGCCAGCGCCGATGATCAGGATATGGGCGTCAATTATCTTCTTCTGACCAATACCGCCAATATCTCTCAGGACAATGTGACGGGCGTAACGGTCAAGCTGTTCGTCGGTTAAATCGCTCATTCAGGCCAGCGGAAATGCATCGCTGTTTTATACCAGGTAGTTTTGTTGTTGGTTGATATGGGACCAGCTTTTTTTCCATATTTGCTGAGATGATTGACCATATAGACTTCCAGTTCGCGGCAACCGCTCTCCACCGGAACCACTTTTACAAGCTCACCATCGGGCGCAACCAATATTGCGGCCTCAATGCGGGCATAGACCCATTGTTCGGCCGTCGGCAGTTTGCAATTGGCCTTTTTTGCAGCCCGTTCTGCGGCCATTTCATGGCGCTGTGCATAGTAAATAGGTTTACTGAATTGGGCCGTTTCAAGGGCAGAATAATCCGCTGGCATCGCAGAAATCGTGTCTGCACCCTGCGTTGTCGTGCTCGCAAGAGCCATAGCAAAAAGAAGGTCAATCATAGTTTATTCCTTTCCAAAAGCAGTTGGTCATCAATTTATACACCGGTGGAACCAAAACCACCAGTGCCGCGTGCAGTGTCATCAAGTATTTCGACTTCGACCAGATTGCCGCGCTGCACCGGCGCCACGACAATTTGGGCAATCCGATCACCACGTTCAATGATGAAGTCCTCATCGCCGAGGTTAGCGAGGATGACCTTTATCTCTCCGCGATAATCGCTGTCGATGGTTCCCGGCGTGTTGAGAACAGATATACCCTTTTTCAAAGCCAATCCGGAGCGCGGACGCACCTGCACCTCATAACTTTCCGGAATGGCGAATGCGAAACCGGTGCCAACCAGACCGCGCTTTCCAGGAGCGATAGAGGCTGCTTCAGCGGCGCGAACATCCATACCGGCAGAGCCGCTGGTCTCATAGCTAGGCAAAGGCAGATCACCCGCACCATCCAGCCGCTTCACGGCTATCTCAATTGGTTCAAACATAGTCTCTCAAATCTCTTCGATGATTTTTCTTAACAGCCGCCGCGCCACTTCTGGTTTGGGAAGGCGTTCCCAGATTTCTGTACCGTCCGCAGTGACAATATGCACGCTATTCTCCGCTCCGCCCATGACATCACCAGACACATCATTGGCGACGATCCAGTCACAAGCTTTCTTGACCAATTTCGCGCGAGCATGTTCCTCGATTTTCTCGGTTTCAGCGGCAAAGCCGATGAGCAGGCCGGGCCGTTTTTCGTGCTGGGCCAGGCCCGCCAAAATATCGGGGTTCTCGATCAGTTCGAGCGGCGCGAGGGCGTCTCCCTTCTGCTTCTTTATCTTCTGTTCCGCGCGAGAATCTGCTCGCCAGTCAGCGACGGCGGCAACCATGATCGCGATATCAGCGGGTAGCGCGCCGTGCACTGCCGCTTCCATTTCCAAGGCCGTCTCGACATCGACCCGCATCACACCCGCTGGGGTCGGCAGATGCACGGGCCCGGCGACCAAAGTGACTTGAGCGCCCGCTTCGGCGGCAGCAGCGGCGATCGCGAAACCCTGACGCCCGGACGACCGATTGGCGATATAGCGCACTGGGTCAATTGGCTCACGCGTTGGACCGGCGGTTATCAGGACATGTTTGCCATGGAGCGGGCGATGCTGGTCAGGCGCAAAGGCCGGTTGCCCTTCCAGGGGATTGGGGCCGAGTTCAGTTTCACCGGTCAAGGTTGATGATCCATCACCGCCACCCAAATGCCGCATAATCTCTGTCATCACCGCTGGCGGCTCAGGCAAGCGGCCCGGACCAAATTCACCGCATGCCATATCACCTTCATCGGGAGGCATTACGATCAGACCATCGACGCCCAATTGTTCGATGTTGCGCTGGGTCGCCGGATGATCCCACATGCGCACATTCATTGCTGGTACGGCCAATACTTGTGTGTCGGTCGCGAGTAACAGGGTCGTCGCCAGATCATCGGCAATACCGCCAGCCATTTTTGCAAGCAGATTGGCGGTCGCTGGACAAACCACCACCAAATCCGCCTCGCGGGACAATTGGATGTGCCCCATCTCGGTTTCGTCTTTTAGTGACCACAAAGTGGTGTGCACTTCATTTTCGGATAGCGCCGCCAAAGTCATCGGCGTGACAAATTGCCCGCCAGATTCAGTCAACACACAGCGCACTGTCATTCCGGCCTTCTTGATCAGGCGGATAAGTTCGGACGATTTATAGGCCGCAATGCCGCCGCCGATGATCAGCAGGATGTGTTTGGGTTCGGTCATAACTGCGGTTGTGGCCTGCTATATTCGGAGAGTCCAGTCACTGACCGGCAGATTGTTTCTGGAACGTTGTTTTGTTAAACTCCCGCCATCCGTCGTCGGTCAAAAGCCAGTCGGTCACTTGCAGTGCTCCATCGGGCAACAAAAGATATTCCGTTAGCCCCTGTTTGCTTCCGGCTTCGCCCCAGATTGTTCTCAGGCGATCAGCTCTTACCTTGCCGTTCAAAGGATGAAGGTCGCCGCTATTATCCGCCCAATAGCCGGTAACGTCGGGTTTATCCGCCACTCGGTAATGACCAATCCCGGAAAATCCCTCCTCGGGGTTGCCCCTGGTGGAAAAGCTGTAATCGATGCGATAAAATCGGTCACCCAGCGTCTTGGACCAGATCATCTTGGATTGCGCTTTTTCGTAAAAACTATTGCCCGTTGCAAGCCAAGTGCCTTCGAATTTTTCCAAGAGGAATTGCTCGTCCTGCGCCCTGGCCGGGTTAATGACCATAGAAACCGCAGCCAATAGCATCATCAATCGCAAGATCATTCTTCTGTCCCCACAATCCACTATCCCAACATCCATAGCGCACCTGCGCCAGCCGATGCTGCTATAACAGCTGTTAGCGCATAACGCCAAAATCCGCCGCCATTTCCCGCTTTACGGCGTTCCCAAAGCAAATCCACATCGGCCACGGGCGGTGGTGGCGGAGCGCCGCCTTGCCTCGGAAGTTGTTGGTCCAGCCGCCTGACGATGTCGGGCAGCATCAAAAGCGTGTCCATATCGGAATTAATCCGGTCGGCAATCGCGGCTTCAGGCCCGAGTTCGCCGCGGATCCAGTTTTTTACATAGGGGCCGCTGGCGTCCCACATGTTTATACCGGGATTAAGATCAGTCGCGATGCCTTCGACCATTACCATCGTTTTCTGGAGCAGCAGCAGATGCGGCTGGGTCTCCATGTCGAAATCACGGGTAATCGCAAACAGGCCGTCGAGCATGTCACCGACCGACAGCTCACTCACCGGCTTACCGCGCATGGGTTCACCAACGGCGCGCAAGGCCGTCGCAAATTCCTCCATGCTATGATGATCGGGCACATATTGTGCTTCGAAGTGAATTTCCGCTACGCGCTTATAATTACCGGTCGTCAGGCCATAGAGAATTTCGGCTAGCCAGAAACGGGCTTTCTTGTTGATCCGCCCCATGATGCCAAAGTCGATCGCGACAATCGTGCCATCGGCTTTCACGAACAAATTGCCCTGATGCATGTCGGCGTGAAAATAGCCTGCCTCAATCGCTTGCTTCAGGAACGTGTGGACCAGTCGATTGGCGATATCATTCAAATCATGGCCCGCGGCGATCAGATCATCGCGGCGCGAAATCTTGATGCCATCCACCCAATCAAGCGTCAGCACGCGGCCGGATGTTCGGTCCCAGTCAATGGCCGGCACTTCAAATTGCTCGACATTGGCCATATGTTCGGCAAGCTCGGAAGACGATGCCGCTTCCCGGCGCAAGTCGAGCTCGCGCATGGTCCACCGCCGGAAATTGGCTATGACCAATTGCGGCCGCAGCCGCTTCGCTTCGCCGCCCATAGCTTCGAGATGAGCTGCCGCCCATTCATAGGTTTCGATATCAGCGGTGAATTTTTTGATGATGCCAGGGCGTAGAACTTTGACCGCAACGTCTTTACCGTCAATCGTGGTCGCACGGTGGACCTGCGCAATCGACGCAGCGCCAACTGGCTCCGGGTCAATATGACTGTAAAGCGCATCAACCGGCTTACCGAGGCTCCCCTCAATTTCATCTTTTATGCTATCGAAAGACACGGGTGGCAGATTGTCCTGCAGCTGCAGGAGGTCGCGTGCGGCTTCTTCACCAATTATATCTGGCCTTGTCGCCAGTGTCTGGCCCAGTTTGATCGCAGCCGGACCGATTGCCTGCAGCGCGGCAGAATAATTGGGTGTCTTTGGCTGGATCGTACCCAGTCGGGCCAAGCGAAACAGGCGGCGCACCGGCGGCGGGGTCGTCTTGTGCTTCTCGATATCGCGCAAGGCACCATGTTTGGCGAGCGTGCGGCCCCATTTGAGCAAGCGAAAGATATGGGTTCTGGATGATGTCATGCTATGGAAATGCTCAGACTTTCCAACCGCTATGGATGGCAACGAGACCCCCCATCATTGGTTCGACCTTGGTCTGAGAAAAACCGGCATTTTCAATCATAGCGCGAAATGTCTCCATTGGCGGAAAGCGGTCAATGGACTCGGCCAGATAGCGATAGCTGTCTTCATCATTTGCAACCGCCTTGCCAATTTTGGGCAGTACTCGATGCGAGTAAAAATCATAAACCTTGTCAAAGCCAGGCCACAGCGTCTTGGAAAATTCCATGCAGTAAAACCGCCCGCCATAACGCAGGACCCGATGCGCTTCGGCTAGCGCTTGTTCAATATGGGTCACATTCCGGATGCCAAAGACAATGGTGTAGGCATCAAAATGGGCATCTGGGAAATTTAGGTCCTCGGCATTTTGTTCGCTCCAAACCAACCGGCCTTCGCCTTTTTTAATGGCGCGGTCCAGCCCCTCGGACAGCATGTCGGGGTTGATATCGGCAACCGTAATATTCGCACCGCTATCGACCATACGAAAGGCGATGTCACCCGTGCCGCCCGCCATATCGAGTATCTCTTCCCCTTCGCGCGGCTTGACCCGGCGCGCAAAACGATCTTTCCAGAGCCGATGTGTACCAGCGCTCATCGCATCGTTCATCACATCATATTTGCTCGCGACGTTGGAGAAGACCTGACCGACACGGCCAACCTTTTCATCTTCATCCACCTCTTCATAGCCGAAGGAGACTGTCTTGGTTTCGATCATAAAATGGTTGCTCACGTCTTTGGTATCGGACCCCAAGAATCGGATTGGCAGAATCTGTCCAGAGTCAATTTTCGAACACAGCTTTAGACGACGCTTGGCAGCACTGCAATCACCCTGTAGCTGCTGGATAGAGCAATAGCTTTGATAATCTAAGGGGCATGATGCCAGAACTACCAGAAGTGGAAACAACGGTTGCAGGTTTGCGACCTGTATTGGAGGGCAACAAACTGACCCTGGTCGAGCCGCGGCGCGCTGATCTACGCCGTCCGATCCCGTCTGACCTTCGCCAAAGAATGACTGGCGCACGAGTTACCGGGTTGTCGCGGCGCGCCAAATATGGCCTGATTGAAACCGATCGCGGCGATATCATGATCTTCCACCTTGGCATGTCGGGCCGCTGGCGGATTGACCCCGTAGAACTTGAAAAACATGATCATCTTGTGCTGGAAACTGAAGAAAACCGACGGCTCGTGCTGAATGATCCGCGCCGTTTCGGCTCGCTTGATTTGGTCCGGGCCGACGAAGTGGACATATTTGGACCTTTCGCAGCCATGGGACCAGAGCCATTAAGCGATGCGTTTAACGGCGCCTATCTGAAAGCGGTAACAAAGGATCGCAAGGCTCCGATCAAACAATTGCTGCTCGATCAGCGCAATGTCGCTGGTCTTGGCAATATCTACGTTTGCGAAGCGCTGCATATGGCCGGTATTTCGCCCAGCCGGATGGGAGGTGGTATTTCAAAGCCGCGTTACGACAAGCTGGTCACTGCGATCAAACATGTGCTCGAATCTGCAATAGCGGCGGGTGGTTCATCCTTGCGCGATTTCGTCCAGCCAGACGGTGAATTAGGCTATTTTTCGAAAGAATGGCTGGTCTATGGCCGCGAGGGCGAGGATTGCGCCTGCGGAGCTCCGGTACTGCGCAAAATCGATAGTGGGCGTTCCACCTTTTACTGCCGAAAATGCCAGAGCTGAAAGAGCTTGCGGCTTGTTTGACTAAGCTATTGACGGGAATCACCAAGAGAGCTAATGACCGCCGACTTGAGCCAAGGTCGCAATAGCGATATATGGCACTTCAGCATTTCAGTTTTTTGAGGAAATTTCATGGCTAATACGCCGCAAGCAAAGAAACGTATCCGTCGCAACGAGCGCCGCACGGTCATTAACAAGAACCGCGTGAGCCAGATTCGCACGAAAATTAAGTCCGTTGAAGCGGCTTTGGAAGCAGGCGATAAAGCCGCTGCAACCACTGCTCTTGCTGCTGTCCAGCCAGAATTGGCCCGCGGCGTGGCCCGCGGTGTGTTCCACAAAAACACGGCATCGCGCAAATTCAGCCGCCTGACAAAGCGTCTCGCTGCGCTGGGATAAGTTTTTCTGGCACAGCCCGGATAAGCTATCACGAAAGAATCACCCGCCCGGCGACTGGCGGGTTTTCTTTTGCCTGAATCAGATCAGTATGAGCCCCTCACGGCGAATCATGGTCAAAAGTCCAACCATTCCCGCGGTGGCTTCCTCACTTAATTCTATAAATATCCGGCGGCCGTCTCTTTCATCGGCCTTTCGCTCAAAAACACCTTCCTCGGTCATGGTTTTGATCCAGCGCAGCGCCGTAGTCGGCGGGACGGATGCCGCAATACAAAGGCTGGAAACCGCGACTTTTGTTCCTTCAAGTTGAGCAGCCATCAAGTCGAGCAACATGTCCCATGCCGGATCGGCAAAAAGCTCCCCGTCGAAATACTGATCGCGCAGCCGCCTTGCCCGAATCAGTCCCCGTACTTCATCGGCAGATATGTTATCGAGTACTGTGGTAGGCCGATGTTCCGGCGCACGGTCGCTATCTGCTCCCTGCAAATCGCCTGATGCTCCCGCTTTGAAACCAATCGGAGAATCCGCGACTTTTGTTTGCGCCTCCGGCTCAAGAAACGGGCTATTGATCAGACGCCTTTCACCAGCAGCTGGCTTCGTCCCGGACAATTTTACCAAGGCCCTTGCAATACGTTCGACGTCAGCAGAAATTTTCTTGAGATCGACCAGATCTATTTCGTCCCGGTCTGCAAACAAGCTGCTGATTGGGCGTTCCGTGCGATGTTCCAGTGATACAAAAAGCTCCGCCACGCTGTCGCTCAGCAGATGCTCAACATGCGGATATTCTACTTCTGCCAAAATCATATCCAGCAGATTGAGATCAGTGCGTATCAGCATCGGCAGACGAGAGGCTTCACAAAACCGCTCAACTCTGCCCAGCGCCTCGCGCTGAACGCCATCCCATTCGGTAATCTGCACCACGATGGTCGCAACATTTATCTGTTCACCTATATCATCACTATTGAAGCTGATAGGCAATGCGGTGCAGCGTCCGCCAAGCAGTTCAATCGCATGGACATAGAGCGCACGCAGCTCGGTATCGTCAGAGACCAATAAAATCTGACCGCCCCAAATGTCCTTCTGAATATTTTGATCCATGGTAATATGCTGCTTTTCTGAAACAATTGATGGAGAGGGCCGGTATCCTACGTCTAGCATCATCTAAGCTGTCTTGACTATTCGTATCAAGATGTAACTTGATGTTTCTCAGGATTTTAAGGTCGAAATACGCGGCAGCTTGGTCATCATGTCCAGCCTGACGATATCGCTTTGCTATGTTGCCATGATCGCAGATAGTAGGTGCGCTATATATCCTTATAAAGTTTGATATTTGGAACCTCGATCCTCTGTACACAGAGTCACTATCCGGCACGAATTGACCCCTCAACATATGGAAAACGGCGATGAGTTGCATTATATTGTCGTTCAATGGTGGTTCAGCATGATAGTCTTAGTGTGATATATGGATGGCGGGCAAGTTGAAGGAATGACGATGACAGCGTCTCGATTTAAGAATTCAAAGCATATGAAATTGACAATTTTTGCGCCCGTCGCCTTTCTGGCGCTGGGAGCATGTGCCAGCCCTTTTCGGGCTGATGTTCAAAGGTTTGAAGCCTTGCCGCCCGCGCAGGGACAAAGTTTTGCGGTGGTAGCGGGTGATCCCGAGCTTTCTGGTGGATTGGAATTTGGCCAATATGCGGCGCTCGTCGAACAACGCATGGCTGACCTTGGCTATCAGCCCAGCGACGATCCGGCAGCCGCGCAGCTCATTGTCAGCTTGGACTATGATGTCGACAATGGCCGCGAAAAGGTGGTGGCAGACTATGATCCGTTTTTTGCGACCGGATACCGCGGCTTTCGTGGCCATCGCGGTTTCTATGGCCGCCATCACTATCGGTTAGGCTATTATGATCCGTTCCTGTTCGGCGGCCACGGCTTTTCCGGCTATGGCGGCGTTCGCAGTTTCACCGTTTATACTTCGGAGCTCGATCTGAGAATTGACCGGAAAGTCGACGGCGAACGGTTATTTGAAGGCAAAGCAGAGGCCATGTCCCGGTCCAAAAACCTGACCTATCTTGTGCCGAACCTGGTCGAAGCCATGTTCACTGACTTTCCTGGCAGCAGCGGCGAAAGAATCCGCATCTCAATAGCGCCGGAAAAAAAATAGCAGCTACACCGAGATAACCGTAAAAAAATACGCCATCCCAGCATTGGCCGGGGTGGCGTTTTTTAATGTCATCTTTTCATTTGGGGCGGCCTTAGCTCTCAAGTTGGCGGAGCAGCATCCGGACATCATTATCCATTTCGGTATCCTCGCCGCGCAATTGCTCGACCAGTTTGACCGCGTGGATAACCGTGCTGTGATCCCGGCCACCAAATTTGCGGCCGATTTCAGGATAGCTGCGCGGCGTCATCACCTTGGCGAGATACATGGCGACCTGACGCGGGCGGGCTACGGCACGCGCGCGGCGTTTTGATGACATTTCATTGCGATCAAGCCGGTAATATTCACACACAGTCCGCTGGATCTCATCAATCGTGATCCGGCGGCGGCATGCGCTCAATATGTCCGACAATTGTTCCTCTGCCAGTTCCTTGGTAATCGCGCGTCCGGTCAACTGGGCATAAGCGAGCAGCTTGTTGAGGCCGCCTTCCAGTTCACGCAGGTTGCGGCTGATCGTGCGGGCAAGAAACTCGACGACATCTTCGGAAACTTGCTGATGCGGCATGCTCGCCAGCCGGTGATGCAAAATGTCGCGGCGTAGTTCCAGGCCAGCGGATTGAATGTCCGCGACCAGTCCCATAGACAGGCGCGACAAGAGCCGCTGATCCACACCATCGAGCGCCTGTGGCGGGCGGTCGGCGGCAACAACAACACGCTTGCCGCGGCTGATCAGAGAATCAACCGTGTGGAGAAATTCTTCCTGGGTTGAATTTTTGCCGACGATAAATTGAATATCGTCGATCATCAACAGATCCGCTTCGCGCAGTGCTGCCTTGAATTCCATCGCCTCGTTGCGGCGCATGGCGGAAACAAATTCGATCATGAACCGTTCGGCAGACATATAAATAACCCGCGCGGCGGGGCATTCAGCGCGGTAAGCATGGCCGATGGCGTGCATGAGATGGGTTTTGCCCTGTCCGGTCGAGGATTGCAGGTAGAGCGGGTTGAATAGCGGTTTTTCCGCAGCAGCCATCCGCTGTGCAGCGTTTTGCGCCAGTATATTGCTATGCCCGGCAATAAATTCCTCAAATGTCATGCGAGGATCGAGGTCGAGCTGAAATTTTCCGGTCTGCGGCGCCGTGATCCCCTGATCAATGGCAGCGCCATTGCCTTTTTTGACCTGGGCGATCCGAGCAGCACCCGCTTTGGCAGCAAAGCTGATATTTTTTACGTCGGAAAAATGGCCTTTCCAGGCGAGGGTCAAGCGCTCGGCATAGCGTTCGCGCACCCAGTTGGCAGCAAATTCGGAAGGCAGCACAAGCTGCAAATCACCATTGTCCGAATCGAAGCGCGCAAGTTTGATCGGTTTAATCCATTGACCATAAATTTGGGCACCCAGGTCGCGGCGCAAACCGGAACAGATAGTCTGCCACGCATCAGCAAGCTGAGCAGCAACATCATCCTGTGCTTCCGAATTACGAATTTCCACGCTAGTTGCTCCTGCCCCGTCGGTTTTTGCCTCAATGGACAGATTCGTGCCTGATCTTTCTATACGCTCTACCACTAACATCCCCCGACTTGTCTCCACCCGCATCATTGCGGGGCCGCTCACCGACCAGCAAAAAACTTAACCTTGTTAGTCAGTTCCCAGCCAAAGGAGCCGCAAGGCACAGAAAAACCTATGCTGAAAACACGTTTTCAACGCTATTTTTTCAAATGTCATAGAGGCCAGGAGTTTGGAATCCGTGGCCACCAGCCGATGTCTCTTAGTAAGCTTGTCCGAGCGAGTCGGACAAGGCCGGTAGCGTAAAAAAAATGAAATAATTTTATTGACAGCCACTAGCAAAGGAAAATTCGTTTATTCTGGCTAAGTGCATGGTATAAAACAATTATTACCTGTGGATAATAAGGCATAACCTGCGAATCGCGGAAGGAGCTTGGTTTTTGCAGCCTGTTACAAAAATAAGCACAAGCGCCATCGCCACGCGCCTCTCATTCTCAAAATATCTGACAGTGAGAGGAAAGGTGCTTGCCAAAGCGCTCATGATTTGGCAATGGCCGCGAACACTTCGTAGGACAGTCCTATGGAAGGGCGATTAGCTCAGTTGGTAGAGCGCTTCGTTTACACCGAAGATGTCGGCAGTTCGAGCCTGTCATCGCCCACCATTTTTTTATTTAACCTCAGGCGCCGGGCGCGGGCATCCGCCCGCTTGGCTTTCCTCGCATAAGCTCGGGCGCGCGGTCGCGCTAGCCGACGCTCCGCGTCGGTTCAGCGCGACATTCAGAGGTAGTGCCTAACCGACGCGCAGCGGAGGCAAGGCCGACCGGCCGCCGTGCCTTATTGGCGCGATAGCCAAGGGCACGGATGTGCCCGCCCGGCGCCTGAGGTAAATAAAAAACTCCCGCGCCCGGCGCTTGAGGTCAAATAACAATCCTCCCCTCACCCCTCCGACAACGTCTCTTCCATCAACATCGCGGCTCTTGCGCCGTCCCAGTCCATCGCACCAATGACCCGCCACACTTCCTTGCCGCTGGCATCATAAAGCACGGTGGTCGGCATTAGACCTGATCCGAATCCAAAGCTCAGCCCGTTTTCCTGATCGGTATAGGCTTCGAGTTCGTTGAAATCCGCCTTGGCGAAAAACGGATCCACTTTTTCCGCGCCCTGAATGTCCTGCGAAACGACCAACACTTTCAACCGGTCTTTCTCGCGCGCCGCTAGCTCGTCCAGCATCGGCATTTCCACCACGCATGGTGCGCACCACGTCGCCCAGATATTCACCAGCACTGGTTTGCCGACAAAGTCTGACAGGCTGACGATCTTGCCGTCGGGATCTTTAAACGGTGTATCGACCATCGCACTGCCGCGTTTTGAGATGTCCAGACGCCCGACTAGTCCGCTTTCGCTTTCGATGGCCTCGCCTTCCTGAGCAGCATCAATAGCTTGCTCCGCATGCTCAGATTGCTTATCGCCAGATTGCACACCACAAGCGACAAGCATTGCCGGAAGGCTCAGGAACAGGAAAAATCGCATCACTAATCGCATATCAGATTCCAACAGCCAGAGTTCTAACAGTATGTGGGGCGGCAGGTTTGCCGACGGCCCTTCATCCATCATGCGCGAGATAAACGCGTCTATCCCGTTCGACAAGAAATTATGGCGTCAGGATATCCGCGCATCGCTCGCCCATGTCGAGATGCTTGCCAAACAAGACATTGTCGCGGCGGAAGACGCGGCGAAGATTATCGACGGTCTCAATCAAATCGCTCAGGAATATGAAGCGGACGGCGTTCCGGAAAATCTTGACCTTGAAGATATACACATGACAATTGAGGCGCGGCTGACCGAAATTGTCGGCCCTGTCGCGGGCCGCTTGCACACAGCGCGCTCGCGCAACGATCAAGTCGCGACGTCTTTTCGCCTGTGGGTGCGCGATGCCATGAACGATGTATCGGACGGCCTTTGGGATCTGCGGGAGGCATTGATCGCCCGCGCCAAGGAGCAGGCCGATACGATCATGCCCGGCTTCACCCATTTGCAAGTCGCACAACCGATTACCATGGGCCATCACCTGCTCGCTTATTATGAGATGTTCACGCGCGATAGCAGCCGGTTCTGGGCGGCCAAAGAGCGCCTGAATCAATGTCCGCTGGGTGCGGCCGCATTGGCTGGCACCGGATTTCCCAATGACCGGCAGATGACCGCAGAAGCGCTGGATTTCGCCGCCGCTACGGCCAATTCGATGGATAGCGTATCGGATCGCGATTTCGCGCTGGATTATCTGATGGCGGCATCGCAAACGGCGCTGCACCTGTCGCGGCTGGCGGAAGAAATTATCATCTGGGCGTCGCAGCCTTTTGGTTTTGTAAAGCTGTCGGACGAGTGGTCGACGGGCAGCTCGATCATGCCGCAAAAACGCAATCCGGATGCAGCGGAACTCGTGCGCGGTCACGCAGGGCGGATTGTTGGATGCCTCAATAGCTTGATGATGACGATGAAGGGCCTGCCCCTGGCCTATTCCAAAGATATGCAGGATGACAAGCCGCCGGTGTTTGAAGCCCATGACCTGCTCGGCCTCTCTTTGGCAGCGATGACTGGCATCGTCCAGAGCGTCACATTTGTCCCAGAAACAATGCGGGCTGCTGCCGATAGCGGGTTTTCCACGGCGACCGATCTCGCCGACTGGCTGGTGCGCGACGTCAATATTCCGTTTCGCGAGGCGCATCATATTACCGGCGCTGCCGTCAAGCTGTGCGAAGAGCGCGGATGCGGTCTTGCTGACCTCAGCCCTGCCGATCTCACCGCCATTGATGGCCGGGTTGCGGGCCATGATATGCCGGATTTAAGCGTCGAAGGGTCGGTCGCCAGCCGCACCAGCTATGGCGGAACCGCGCCAGAGCAGGTAAGAGAGCGAATTGCAGAACTCGAACAGACGAATCGCTTATGAATATTACCGGAAAATTTGCGGCCATGGCTGCGCTGATCATTCTGTCCGCCTGCGGCAATCGCGGGACATTGGAACCGCCCAAAGGGCAATCGCTGCCGAATGCGGTTTACGGCGAGGCTGAAAAGCCGACCGGCGAGGAATTAATCACGCCATCAACCCAGGCACGACCAGAACGCAGCGATGAATTGCTTCGCCGCTCGGAGAAACGGCAGGATGATAAATTCGACTTGCCACCGCCCGGCTAAAACCGCACCCCGCTCCATTATCCCATTTCTGAAAGCCTCGCTCGATGGACCATTTTCAACTTAAAGATGGCGTGCTGCATGCCGAAAACGTTGCACTGCCCGCCATTGCGGAGCAGGTCGGCACACCGGTCTATGTCTATTCCCGCGCCACGCTGGAGCGTCATGCCCGCGTATTCCGTGAAGGTCTGAAAGATGCGGGCAAAATCCATCTCGCCTTTGCGGTAAAGTCCAACCCCAATCTCGCCGTGCTGAAAATTCTCGCCAATCAAGGCTATGGCGCAGATGTGGTATCCGGCGGCGAGCTGGAGCGCGCTTTGGCAGCGGGCATGAAGGCGGAAGATATCGTCTTTTCCGGCGTGGGCAAAAGCAGTGCTGAGCTGATGCTGGGTCTCGACAAGGGCATAGGCCAGTTTAATCTCGAGTCCGAGGAAGAAGGCCAGATGCTGGCCGAAATTGCGGCGGCGCGCGGAGAACAGGCTCCGGCCACCTTGCGCGTCAATCCCGATGTCGATGCCGGGACCCATGCAAAAATTTCCACCGGCAAGGCGGAGAATAAATTCGGCGTCGCGATCGATGTCGCGCCCGATATTTTTGCGCGTCTGTCCAAACTGGACGGCCTGAACCTGCGCGGTGTGGCCGTGCATATTGGCAGCCAGCTGCAAAAGCTAGACCCGCTTGAGAAATGCTATACGCGCATGGGACAACTGGTCAGCGATCTGCGTGCCGCCGGTCACACCATCACCCATGTCGATCTCGGCGGCGGTCTTGGCGTGCCTTACAAGCCCGAAGAAAGCCCTCCCAGCCCGGCGGATTACGGCGCCATGATTGCGCGCGTGACCCAGGGCTGGGACGTCACGCTGATGTTTGAACCCGGCCGGGTCATTGCCGGCAATAGCGGCGTCATGATGACGCAGGTCATCCGCATCAAACCCGGCGTGAACAGCGATTTTGTGATTGTCGACGCGGCGATGAACGATCTGATGCGACCTGCCATCTATGATGCTTGGCACCATTTCGAGGCCGTGCGACCGACCGGTGAAACCATGACCGCATCGATTGTCGGCCCAATTTGCGAGAGCAGCGATATATTTGCCAAAGAACGCGACGTTGACCGGGTGCAAACCGATGATTTCGGCATATTCCGGACCGCTGGTGCCTATGGCGCGACCATGGCCAACACCTATAACAGCCGGCCATTGGTCCCCGAAGTGCTGGTTGATGGTAATAAATTTGCGGTGGTGGCCGAGCGGATTGAACCAGCGACGATCATGGCCGCCGAACATGTGCCGGACTGGTTGAAATAACCGCGTTCTGTTTGTGCTGAACAGCGTTGGCGAAAAGGAGATCACAAGAAATGGACCAGCTACCGATCTTCGTGACGCTCAAAAACCGTAAGGTCATCTTACTCGGCAGCGGCGAAATGGCGGATGCTAAACGGCGGCTCTATGAACGCGCGGGTGCGGTTCTGACAGATGACGAACAGGCCCAAGCAGCGCTGGCAGTCGTCGCAATCGAAGATGATGACGAAGCGGCGGCGGCAGTTAAGCGGCTGAAAGCACGCGGCCTGCTGGTCAACGCCGTCGACCGGTCGGCACTATGTGATTATACAACGCCAGCAATTATTGACCGCGATCCGGTGCTCATCGCTATTGGAACCGGCGGTGCGTCTGCTGGCCTCGCCAAAGCCATACGACAACGGCTGGAACAAATGCTGCCCGCGAGACTGGGGCAGCTCGCCAAGGGCCTTTTTACTGCGCGAGGCCAAATCAAACAGCGGTGGCCCGACGGTTCCGATCGCCGCCGAGCGATTGACGCAGCGCTCAATCCAGGCGGAACCTTGGATCCGTTTGCCGATCAAGATGCTGACGCCATCGACGCATGGCTGAACGATCCGGAAGCAGGCAATCAGACGGGCGTTGTAGAAGTCACGCTGCACAGCGCCGACCCTGATGATCTGACTATAAAACAGGCCCGGCTGTTGGGGCAAGCCGATGCTATTTATGCCGAAAAGAACACACCGGACGCGGTTTTGATCCGGGCGCGTGCTGATGCAGAACGCTTTGATCTGGAAGCATTTGATGCGACGCAGGTCACAGGGCTGACCTTGGTAATACGGTATAGCTAGCCAATACAGGGGATCGATATGACATTGGGGAACTTGGCGCAGGGCGATATCATAACAGTGCTGCAAACCGCATTGGCACCGGCCTTTTTATTGGTTGCCGTCGGCGGGATGCTGAGCCTTTTTGCCGGACGCCTGGCCCGGATTATTGACCGATCACGCATATTGCAGGATTTGTTCAACCAAACCGAAGGCTATGAGCACCAATGCATTGTCGATGAACTCCATGATCTTCAGCTACGGATCAAAATCGTAAACAGTGCAATCTATCTCAGCGTCGTCAGCGCAATTGTCGCGTGCATTCTTATCGGATTGCTCTTTGTAATGGGACTGACGGGTCTGAACCTGTCCGCCGTGGTCGCTGGCGCGTTCATAATCGCGATGAGTCTGTTGTCGGTCGCCCTCATCCAGTTTTTGCGGGAAGTACGGATTGGCGTGCAGGACTTCATGATCCGTGAGGAATATTTGGAAAAGTCCGAGAACAACGTGGGCTAATCACACGACGTCGGCAGGCTTAGTCAGCAGCGGCTGGCCATTTTTGCCTGAAAACTCTCAAGCAAAACCCAGGAAATGGTCAACATACCGCAATCTGTTCGTCAGTGGTTGCGCATCCTGTAGAATGAGCGCCGTCAAAGCAGGCGGGACCAGCTGAAGGAACTATCATGCACAAGCTAACAGCCCTCGCAACCGCAGCATCTTTAACTCTTATCCTGGGAGCCTGCGTTGCTGGTGATGAAGATATCGATTCATCATCGGACCGATATGAGCCAGAAGGATTTGATCCCGAACGCGGTCTTGAACCTCCCGAGGCCGATCCAAACGAGCCATCAGAACCGCAAAAGTGAAAAGAGCCAAAAAGTGAAAAGAGGCTGTCGATCGCTATGGATCAACAGCCTCTGAACATGGGTCAGCGGTTGGAAGTGCCGCTGCCGGGAAACTTGATCGTTAGATCAAATACGTCCCCCGAACGGATTTTTCCGACCCCTGTGCTGAACCATGAGACATCGGACCACCTCCTTTCGCTTGTTGATAAGATACGAACTGTTGCATTGAAAATCTCCGCTTGTTCGACGATTCGAATGTGAATCATTCACTAGCTGTGATCAAGACTTGAATTATTATTATTTGCTGTCACAATCTCTCGCTCGGCCGCGAACCGGTTGATCGCTCTCCACTCACCTTCCAGCTTTTAAATGTGCGCTACCTGCGCCTAATTGGGTGACCAGGCGGTCGGCTAATTGCGGCAATCCTCGACGATGCGGGTGAATTCCGGCCAGATCGGAATGGCCAGCGGGGCCAATCCGGTTGTTTCCACCGCAAACCGGCCACGACTAAAAGCAATCCTGTCCATCATGTAATCGTTCACCGGCAACACAGCTGCGGCATAATTCAACGCTCCACCGCTATTGCGTGCGGGGTAGCTTTGCAGGCCGGAGCTGGCCCGGAGCGTCATTTGCGCGCCGCTATTGGCGACTATGCCCTCGCGCGACAGGAACAGCTGATTGCGCCCCTGATCACAGCGGATCATGAACGTTGCCTCTGCATTGGGCGGGCCAAACAGAGCGATGGAGCCGCGCTCATCCCTGCGATAAACCCAGTCGCCTTGTGCGATCGGCCAATCGGTCCAGTCGCCGCTAACCGGCGCAGGCGCGGGTGCCGGAGTGGCTGTTGGTGCCGAAACAGGCGCCGATGCCGGTGCCGGTGCAGGAGACGGCGCCGGAGTTTGTGCGGGGGCTGCCGTGGGTGATGGCACCACGGCCGAGCAACCGGCGGCTAACAATATGGCGAAAAAGGGTAAAGTGATTCTCATAGCGCATGAATATGGTCAAAAGCATCGCGCTAGGCTAGTCCCATTTTACTATGCCCCAAGAAGAAACCAAGTCCGTCAAACCGGTCAAGTTGCGGATCGATCAATTGCTGGTCGAACGCGGACTGGCCGAGAGCCGTGCCAAGGCGCAGGCCTATGTCATGGCCGGGCTCGTCATGGTGGCGGATCAGAAAATCGACAAGCCGGGTCACAAGGTCGCCAGCGATGCTGCGGTTGATCTAAGGGGCAAGGACCACCCATGGGTTTCACGCGGCGGGATCAAGCTGGACCATGCACTGGACCATTTTAAAATCGACGTGACCGGCCTGACCGCCATGGACGTGGGCAGCAGCACCGGCGGCTTCACCGATGTCATGCTGACCCGCGGCGCAGCCAAAGTCTATGCGGTGGACAGCGGCACCAATCAACTCGCCTGGAAATTGCGGCAAGATGACCGGGTTATCGTGCACGAGCAGACCAGCGCGCGCATATTGACCGATGCACATATAACCGATCCGATAGACCTGATTGTGTGTGACGCCAGCTTTATATCGCTAACCAAAGTGATCGAAAGACCGATGGAATTTGCGGCGGATAAAGCGCGGATGGTTGCGCTCATCAAACCGCAATTTGAAGCCGAGCGCGAAGATGTCGGTAAGGGCGGCGTAGTGCGCGATACGATGGTCCATGAACAGGTTTGCCAAAAAGTAAGAGACTGGTTGACCGAAAAGAACTGGATAGTGGAAGGCATTTCGCAAAGTCCGATCACCGGACCAAAAGGCAATGTGGAATTTCTGATCGCCGCTCGAAAAACTTCATGACGCGTAAGCGACAAATCACACGGGTTGTTTTTCCGCTCCATCCTTATTAGCAGCATCAGCATATGACCCAGTCCACAGATCCAACCATCGTCCCAGAAATTCCTGATTTCGCAGGCACAATTGACCGCTTCATTGACGCGAGCACCGATTGGGTCACGCTGCATTATGTCGAACTGATCATTGCAGTCGTGATCGGCACCAGCATATTTTTCATCCTCGGCGCGATTAAGCGGCTGGCCGCGCGCTATATCCGCAATCAGGACAGTCTGATCGGCTATCGCGCTATCCTCACCAAAGCAATCTCCAAAACGACCAAGCTTTTCATGCTGATGGTATCGATCGAAATCGTGATCGTGGCCTCCAACGCCCCGGCAAAGATCGTCAATTTCGTTGGTGTGCTGTTCACCATCGCTGTGGTTGTTCAGGTCGCGATCTGGTTGCGGGAAATCATTCTCGGCTTTTTTAAACACAAATTATCGACTGATCCGGAAGAAAACGAGACGCTGGCCAATGCGATGACGCTCATCCGGCTGTTGGTGACGTTTGTGCTCTTCGCCATCGCCGCGATTATGATTCTCGACAATCTCGGCGTCGATGTCACCGGACTGATTGCCGGTCTTGGCGTCGGCGGTATCGCCATTGGTTTGGCGGCGCAGGGTATTTTCTCTGATCTGTTTGCGGCGCTGTCGATCATCTTTGACAAACCGTTCAAGCGCGGGGAGACGATAACTTATGACAGCACCACTGGAACGATCGAGAAAATCGGCCTGAAAAGCACCAGGCTGCGCGCCATAACCGGCGAAGAAATCATCATTTCAAACACCAATTTGCTCGATAAGGAAATCATCAACCTGACCCGCCTGGCACGCCGCCGGACTCGCTTTGGCATTGGCGTGATCTATCAGACGAAGCCAGATGAAGCGCGCCGAATACCGGGGCTGTTAAAGGACATTGTCGAACAGCATGATGCTGTGTTTATCCGCTCCGGCTTTGTCGGTTTTGGGGACAGCTCGATCAATTTCGAAGTCGATTTTGACATCATGAGCAGCGAATATGAGCCGGTCTATGAGGGCCGCCACGCCATCGGCCTCGCGATCTTGCAAAAGTTCAACGAAGAAGGTCTTGAATTTGCTTATCCAACGCAAACAACCTTTACCTCAGCGCCCGATGGCAAGATGATCATGCCCTATCCCGAAGGCGGCTTTCCGGTCCATATCGAAGAGAGCTAGCTTGCCGTAACGTCAGGACCAGTGGCAAAGAAAAACCTTGTTAATTGGCCGATTAAAAGAGACTATACGCGCCAAATTCGACTCAAAACCTCATCATAAAGGATCATATCATGCGTGACGCAGTCATCGTTTCTACCGCCCGGACCCCCATCGGACGCGCCTACAAGGGGGCGTTTAACGCAACCGCCGGTCCAACCCTTGGCAGCTATTCAGCCAAAGCAGCTGTGGAACGCGCCGGCATTGATCCCGCTACGGTGGAAGACGTGGTTTGGGGCAGCGCGCTGCAACAAGGCTCTCAGGGCGGCAATCTTGGTCGTAACGTAGCGCTGCGCGCCGGTTTCCCGATTGAAGTGCCGGGCATGACGCTTGACCGTCAATGTTCATCCGGCCTGATGGCGATTGCGACAGCCTCCAAGCAGGTCACGATTGACCGGATGGACGTCGTCGTCGGTGGCGGGCAGGATTCCATCTCGACCGTGCAGACACCAGAAATGCGGATGGCGCCGGACAAAGCATTGGTCGCGATGCATGATGATATCTACATGCCCATGCTGCAAACTGCCGAAGTGGTTGGTGAGCGTTATGGTATTTCCCGTGAAGCATGTGACGAATATGCGTTGAAATCGCAGCAGCGCACGGCCGCTGCTCAGGAAGCGGGCAAGTTTGACGATGAGATTGTCGAAGTTACCGCAACCATGGGCGTGCAGGACAAGGAAACCAAAGAGATTTCCATGCACGAAATCACACTCAGCAAAGATGAAGGCAATCGCCCATCAACCACGCTGGAAGGCCTGCAGTCGCTGAAACCCGTGCTTGGCGAAGACAAGATCATCACTGCCGGCAACGCATCACAGCTTTCCGACGGCAGTTCCGCCAGTGTTGTGATGGAAGCCAGCGCCGCAGAGAAAGCAGGACTTAACCCGCTTGGCCGTTATGTCGGCATGGCGGTCGCTGGCACCAAGCCGGATGAAATGGGCATTGGTCCCGTTTTCGCGATCCCCACATTGCTTGAGAAATTCGACCTGAAAATGGATGATATCGGCCTGTGGGAACTGAATGAAGCCTTTGCGGTGCAGGTGCTCTATTGCCAGCAGAAACTCGGCATTCCCGATGAGCTGTTGAACGTCAATGGCGGCTCCATCTCCATCGGTCACCCCTATGGTATGACCGGCGCACGGTGTACGGGTCACGCCCTGATTGAAGGCAAGCGGCGCGGCGCGAAATATGCCGTGGTCACCATGTGCATTGGCGGCGGACAAGGCGCAGCCGGACTGTTCGAAATACTCTAAACCACACGAGACAATCCGGGGCCGGCACAGCGATGTCGGCCCTGGCCCAATCAAAACAAAAGAGGACGGATCATGGCAGCAGTAGGCGTAGTGGCAACTTTAACCGTAGCGGAAGGAAAGAATGCCGATTTTGAAGCGGCCTTTTCTGAATTGACGGCTGCCGTTCGGGAAAATGAGCCCGGGAATGAATTTTACTCTGTTTTTCAATGCAAGGATAATCCCCAGCAATATAAAGTGCTGGAACGCTATGCCGATCAGGCGGCGCTGGACGCCCACGGGAAATCCGATCATTTCCGTGCTAGCGGGCCCAAGCTCGCGCCTTGCATGGCCGCCGCTCCTGTTATTGAATATCTCGACGGAATCTAGTGGATTTGGCGATGGCAGGCCAAACGGCTCAACCAAAAATATCGCGAAAATACAAATAGTTCTGACCGGTTAATCGACAGGCGCTGCGACCGTTACTCTATGCATGGCCGAAGCAAGTCTAGTCTTTCGAATCTTGATGGTCGTAATCCTGTTGGTTTTTACGATCGTTTTTGCAGCGCTCTACGCTTATGATCGCGACCAAAAGGCACCGGCCTGGATCGCGCTGGCGTATTTTATTGGCCTCACCTCGTTTCTGTTTGATTTGGGGCGGTCTGTCTTTGATCCCGTCATTTCCGATATTCTCGCGAAAATAGCGCTTTGGATGGTGAGCGCGTTCTGGGTGTTGAGCGTTTTTGAATATCACAAAGTGAGGCCTCCGCGAGCAGTTTTGCTTTCCATATTCGGCGTCGGCTTGAGCTTGTTACTCTGGTTCAGCCTGAAACAACCAGATATCATCCAGCGGTCGATATTTTCCAGCAGCACCGGCGGGTTGTTGCTGGCTTGTGCGTTGCCAATATTATGGCGATATCGCAAGAATATGCTCGAAACCGCCTGGTTTTGGGCATTTGCCGGGTTGAGCGCGACCTATTTCGTGCGCCCGGTTATCATCTACGGATTGCTTGGGGAGCGCTATACCGAAACATCCTATAATGCCTCTTCCTATGCCGCCCTGTTGCATTCCAGCAGCGCCCTCTGGGGGCTCGCCTGCGGTCTGGTTATGATGCTGGTGATGGGTAACAAGATCATCGAAAAACATCTGTTGGCGTCGATCAAAGACCCGCTGACTGGTTTACTCAACCGTCGCGGACTGGACAATTACGTCAGCACGCATTGGAGCAGCAAGAAAAACAAAAAGCGGACGCTACTGATTCTTGACCTTGATCATTTCAAAAGCGTGAATGACGAATATGGGCATGAGGCCGGCGATCAGGTGCTGGTGCGAACCGCTGACATGTTAAGAACGCTAACCCACGGGCTTGCCACCATCGCCCGAATTGGCGGGGAGGAGTTCGTCATTCTGCTCAATAAGATGGAAGCAAAGGATGCCCGGTTGGTCGCGGAACATCTCCGACTATCAATTGGCATGATCATGCATCCCGAGCTTGGCAAGCGCGGCACCGTGACTGCCAGCATCGGTATGGCCTCTATGTTCCCCCAGGAAAGCTTCGCAATGGCATTACGCCGCGCCGATCAAGCGCTATATCAAGCCAAAACCCGGGGCCGGAACCTGCTGGTCGTTGCGCCAGAAGATCGGCGTGAGCCGCATCTGAAAATAGCGCAATAGGCGCTATGCGGTTTATACGAAAGCAAGCCCGGCCGATGCCCTGAGCGGCTAGTCGTCTTTATTGGCGGTCAGCTCTTTTTCAAACCGATGCAACATGGCCGCGCTCTGCATCGAAGCAGAAACATCAGCCGGGCTATTATAGAGCGAACTCAGCAACACCAGATCCATTTCGCTAACCGAAGCCGGTTGCTTGGCATCCGGATCAGCGTCATCGAACAGCGCCAATATCGAATAAGCCGGCGGCTTACTGGCCGGACTGTTTCTGGTATCGATATAGGACCGCATCGCAGCATAATCTGCAATCTGGACCGTTGTCAGATCAACCAGCGCATCTTTTTCCAGCAATAGAAAGCTATGGGTTATCGCTTTCGCTGTGGTCCGCTTAATCTTCGATTTGACGTTGGAATACATGATCGGCACCTCGGTTTTTGCCGGCCCATCTGAAGGAACAATATCCGTGTCATCCGAATTTTGCAGAGCACCAGTTTCGGCGGACCCGGTTTGAATACGCTTCCAACCAAAGGCCGGGCCGCTGCTTTCGGCAATCCGTGCTTTCTCATAATGCGACAAGCCGCCAAATAGCCGCGACCTTTTTTTGCGCAGCAAAGATACAGCTTCATTGCCGTTGGACACGACCATCACATAGACATTAGGGGTACACTCCTCTGCCGCGACCCTCATATCCGCGGCAAGCGCAACGCCGCGCATGCGGCGTTCCACCTGTTCGACATTCTCTTCCGACAAACCGACAACTTTGGGACAAATCGCTTGAGGAAAGCGGGCATATTGTCCCTCATGCTTTCCGCCTTTTGGCGTGGCGATGGTTGTCTGGATAAAGTCCGCAATCGCCTCTTTGGTCGTTTTATTGCCGGTAACAACGATATCGTCTTCCGCTGAACGCGGATCGGTGAATGTTGCCGCCGCTGGCAAGGGGAGAAGCGCCAGTCCCGAAGCCAAGCCCAAGGCTATATAAATTTTCCGCTTCAATCCCATTGCAAACTCCTTTTCTATGCCAAGGCTTGCATAATATCACAGTCTTGTAAAGAAAACGGGCCGTGAGGGACACTTCGCGACAGAAGATAGTCACTGTTTCGGGTTAATCGAAAACCGACAAAGCTTGCGCATGGTCGTCGAAATTTAACGCGCACCGATCCAAAAAACGCTGAATCTCTGACACATCATGGATCACAATATCATCGCCGGGCGGTGTAATCTTTGCGTCATCCGGAAAAGTGCCATAGCCAGCTAAAAGACTGTGCCAGCTGATGGCGCTATAATATTTGCCGATGCCGAGCCGGGATATTTCGGCAGTCAGGTCGCCCCCGGTATACCAGCTGGTGAGCACGGATTTCAGATCATCTGACAGGTTTTGATTGGCCCGATTGGCGGCCCAATAATCGATCCCAGCGGCATCTTCGCGCCGGTTTACCTTATAGTGACAGACAATATAGTCGCGGATGCCTTCATATCGGGCCGCGATGTCGGCGTTGAAACTATCGCGATGTTCCGGTGTGAAGTCGCCAGCTTCAAACGATCCGATAAATTGTTCGACCGTGGCGATCACGATATGCAGCGCGGTTGCTTCCAGCGGTTCGAGAAAGCCTTGGGAAAGGCCGATGGCAAGCGCGTTATGGGACCAGCTGTTGCGCACCCGGCCGACCCGCATTTTTAGATGCCTTGCTTCACCAGTATCGCCGACGCCCAAATGCTGGCGCAGCTCGCATTCCGCCGCCTCCGCGTCGATATGGGAAGAGGAATAGACATAACCGTTGCCGCTGCGCGTGGTCAGAGGAATGTCCCAAACCCAACCCGCTGATAGCGCCGTCGCCTTGGTCTGGCTGGGCAAGCGTGTCTGATCGGCACGAGTGGTTGGCATGACCACCGCGCTGTCATTAAACAGATTATCCGAAAAAGGCAGAAACGGTTCGTCCAAGGCGCCATTGAATAATATGGCGCGAAAACCGCTGCAATCGAGGAAGAAATTCCCTGCAATGCGCGATCTGTCTTCCGTGATGAGCGCAGCTATATCGCCGTTATCTGCCCGCTCGACATTCTCGACCCTACCCTCAATATGTCTGACGCCCAGATTTTCTGTTGCATGGTCTGCCAGAAAAGCGCCGACTTTATGGGCATCAAAATGATAACCATAAGTTGGTTCAAAAGGGAAATGCTCGGGTGCTATTGGCGCTTTTTCGGTCGCGGCTAGAAGCGCTGGCAGGAAGAAGCGATCAGGGTGCGCGTCAACATCCCGACCGGTCCGCCGGGCCCGGGTGTTATAGAAAAATTTGGCCGCTGTATGATTGTCGATCGGGGCCGGAAAAGGATGAAAATAGCTTTCATAGCCGGGCCGGTTGGACCAGCCATGAAAGCTGATGCCGTTCTTATAAGTGGCATCGCAGGCGGGCATCCACTCGCGTTCCGCTATGCCCAGCCTGTCAAAAAAGGCTTTCAATTGTGGTGTGGAGCCTTCGCCAACACCGATAATACCGATTTCCTTGCTTTCGATCAGCGTGACTGTTGCGCCGCGACCACGCCATTGGTTTGCGAGTAAACAGGCCGCCATCCATCCGGCCGTCCCGCCGCCCAATATGACGAAATCTTTGGCGGCGGGATCGGTCATGTCATTCTATTGCGCGGCTTATCGTGCTGGTGTCAAACGAATGGCAAAGCCACCGCCCGGTGCGATACGCAAGGGTAGTTTATCCTTGGTCGTAACATTGCGGTTTTCCATTTCGATATCGTGACGCGCGGCGGTGCGATAGTCGGCCTTGTCGCCATCGCGCCAGATTGTCGCAACATAGTCCGCGCCTTCTGGCAGGAAGGACATGTCGACGGATATGTCCCGCGCCTCTTCGTCCGTCACGCCGCCGATATACCAGTCTGCGCTTGCCTTATCCTTGCGAGCGATCACCGCATAGTCACCGACTTCACCGGCCAGTGTTCTCGTTTCAGACCAGTCGACCGGGACTTGTTCGAGAAACGCCAGCTCTTTCGGATATTTGGCAAGATTTTCGGGCAGGTCAGCCGCCATTTGAATAGGCGAATAGACCACCACATAAAGCGCCAGTTGCCGTGCCAGTGTCGATTCCAGATCCCGGCCGCCCCGCCCTTTTAGGGAGAATACACCCGGCGTATAATCCATCGGACCCGACAGCATGCGAGTGAATATCATGGTCGGCACATGATCTGGTCCATTGCCGGGTTCTCCCCATGCCTGATATTCCATGCCCCGCGCGCCTTCGCGGCTGACCCAATTGGGATAGGTCCGACGCAGACCGGTATCCTTGATCGGTTCATGGGGATTGACGGCGACTTTATGCTTGGCGGCCGTCTCAACAACCTTCAGATGATGGCGGACCATGGTCTGTCCGTCATGCCATTCAAAGCGTTCTTCGTCTGCGCTATCGCCCGGCGCGATAATCCCGCCGGCATCGGCCACATAGCCCGTCTTTACCGCATCAATACCAAGCCTTTCATAAAGCGCCATCGCATCGTCCAGTTGCGCCTCATAGACTTTGATATTGCCGCCGGTTTCGTGATGGCCGATCAAGCGCACGCCTTTTTTGCGAGCATAGTCAGCAAGCCATTCAATATCGAAATCAGGATAGGTCTCGGTGAAGGAATAATCGCGGCCGTTGCCAAACCAATCGCCATCCCAACCCTTGTTCCAGCCTTCCACCAGCACACCGCGAAAACCATGTTTGGCGGCAAAGTCGATATAGCGTTTGGTATTGGCCGTGGTCGCGCCGTGTTTTTCGCCGGAAGCCCAACTCGCGGTATCGAGGTGCATTTCCCACCAGATGCCGATATATTTGAACGGCTCCACCCAGCTGACATCGCCGAGCTTATTGGGCTCGTTGAGGTTCAGTTCCAGATCACTGTCATATAGTTTCGCTGCATCGTCTGCGATGCGGATGGTGCGCCAAGGCGTGTTAAATGCGCCGGTCCGCGTGACCCGTGCATCACGGCTGGACGGTGCCAACGTCGAACGAAAACGCCGCCCTTCTATCCGCTTCAACCACATGCCCGAATAATCGACCAGCGCGGCTTCGTGAAAAGACAAATGGGTGCCGTCGGCAAGCTTCATTGTGATTGGCGTGTGGGCCGATGAAACACTGTCTATCGAGGTTTCGTGGTAGAGATATTCATAGCGGTTCCAATCGCCCGCCGGCGTCCACCAGGACGTGCCCTCTTGCGCGATTACAAATTCGGTATTTTCATCGGCGATATTCCACGCCTTGCCATCGGCCCGTGCAGGAAACTCATAGCGAAACCCGACGCCGTCATCGAACACCCGAAAGCGGATGGTCATGGGCCGTTTTGTCGTGGCTTTGTCGCCGCCCATGTCATGGACTTTGACGGCCAGTTCATTGTGGCGATCCACGACGGTCGTGCGCTCGCCCCAAGGCAAGTCCCATTGCGTATCAACGGTATTGGTTTCGGCACTATCAAATACCAAGCCCCGCGCCATCGGGATGGCATCGGTAAACTGAAAACCCATTTGGGATGGCGCAATAATCGCCGCACCATCCTTTGCCACGGCATATTGTACGCGGCCTTCGCCATTGATCATCACAGATACAGTGATTTGGCCGTTCGGAGAGGCAATCGAGGCAATATCTTCCGCCAAGGCCGGCGTGGACAAAAACGCTACTATCAGCAGCAACATATGGCGGACGGGGGCTTTGGCCATAGTCATTCTCCTTGATTTGTGGACAGCACGATACCGGAATAGGCGGGCAGATTGATGGATGTGGCTTCATTGACGGCATGGATTTGCGCGCGTTCTTCGGCGCTCCATGTCAGATCAGAGGCGCCCATGTTAAACGCACAGACCAGCTTTTCACCGCCAGCCTCGCGTTCAAAGATCAATAGGTCGCCATCGGCCTGCAGGATGGTCAATCGGCCAGACCGCAGCGCTTCATGGTCCTTGCGCAACTGGATCAGCGCCCGGGTCAGGTTGAGCAGCGATAATGGATCATCATTCTGCTTGTCCACGGCCAGCGCATGATGCTCATCAGCTACCGGCAGCCAAGGCTGGACCTCCGAAAAACCGCCATTGAGCACGCCCGACTGCCATGGCATTGGGGTCCGGGCACCATCACGGCTCAGCGTCAAGGGCCAATTGGCGATTGCCTCAGGATCCTGCAAGTCTTCAAAGGCGATATCCACCTGCGTCAGACCCAGTTCTTCGCCCTGATAGATGATGATCGTGCCGCGCAACGCGACCAACAGCAACATCTTCATCCGGGCAAAAGCATCAGCATATTCCGGAGCGACCCAACGTGAAACGGCGCGCGGGGCATCGTGGTTTTCAAAGGCCCAGCTTGGCCACCCCACGCCCGGAATATCTGGCCACTGCTCGACCGCCTCTCGCACCAGGCGCGGCGTCAAAACATCGGCGTAAAGAAAGTTAAATCCATAAGCGCTGTTGAGATGGGTGTCTCCCGCAGTGAACAATTTCATCTCGCGCTCGGCATCATCACCGCCAACTTCGGCAACGGTAAAACAGCCGTCATATTCATCCGTGAGCGCGCGAATGCGCTCGATAAACACCGGGATATCGGGATGTGATTGATTATAGAGCCGCTGCTGAAAATCGAACGAGCGCGTGCGTTTCTTGTTAGACGGCCGTGCCGGTGGATTGTCGCGCAATGCGGGATCGTGCATCGCAAAATTAAGCGCATCGATGCGAAAACCATCGACGCCGCGGTCCAGCCAGAAGCGGCCGACATCGAGTAACGCCTCCTGCAATTCTAGATTATGCCCATTGAGCTGCGGCTGGCTGGACAGAAAATTGTGCAGATAATATTGCCCGCGCCGCGCATCCCAGGTCCATGCTGGCCCGCCAAAGACGGACTGCCAGTTGGACGGCGGCGAGCCATCGGGCTTCGCATCGGCCCAGACATACCAGTCGGCTTTGGGATTGTCTTTGCTGCTGCGGCTTTCGGCAAACCATGCATGTTGGTCGGACGTGTGCGAATAGACTTGATCAATCGTCACACGCAGGTTCAGTTCATGCGCCCGCTTTATCAGGGCGTCAAAATCCGCCAATGTGCCAAAGATCGGGTCAACATCGCGGTAATCGGCAACATCATAGCCGAAATCCTTCATCGGCGATTTGAAGAATGGCGACAGCCAGATCGCATCGACACCCAGCTCGGCGACATAATCCAGATGCGCCGTAATACCGGCGAGATCACCAATGCCATCGCCATTGCTGTCGGCAAAGCTGCGCGGATAGATTTGATAAATGGTCGCACCCTTCCACCAAGGCGTGGTCGTGTCGGGATCGGTATCAGTCATGTTCTTAAGTTTCTGGAGCACGGGTTTACTTCTTATCCTGGGGAGCGGCTTGGCAGATGGCATAGCCAAGCGGAGGCAGGTTGACGGCAACCGATCCGGGGGCCGAAATGGTGGCGGGGCATTGGCCGGCCAGAGTGGAAAAAACCTCTGAATTCATACCCACTTCGACATTGTGTTTGATCGCTTCGTTGGTCATATTGAGCGCCACAAATACCTCGGTCCCATCGTCGTCTCCGCGGGTGAAGGCGAGCAGCCCAGGCTTCTCGTTGCTGGCCCGCAGCACCGTCCGGCCATAGCGCAATTGCGGCGTCTGTTTCCGTATCGCGCTCAGCTGGGCGATGAGCCGGTAAAGCGGATGCCGATTATCAAAATTCGCCTCGGCGGTGGTGGCATCGGTGCCGACCAAGCGGTTGTCGTTATAGCTGGCGACTTGGCTGGAGAACATATCCTCACGCGCAGCCTGATCGCCGCCATCGCCGACAAAACCTTGTTCGTCGCCCGAATAGATGGTTGGAACCCCGCGCGTCGCCATCAGCAAGACATGCGCCAGCGATATGCGCGCCAGCCGTTCTTCTTCGCTCGCATCGGGATAAGCCTTATCCAGCATATGCGCCATCCGGCCCATGTCATGATTGCCGAGGAAAGTTGGCAATTGGCGCGCGGTGGCCTCGCCGCCTGCGTAAAGCACATCGCCGTCAATCAGCTTGCCAAAAAGATGGGTTCCCGCCTTGCCCGTCAACATATCGTGCGCCGCGACCTGAAACGCGAAATCGAGAACAGTTGGCAACTCATCGCGCTTTGTGAATTGCGCGAGAAAACCGGGATCGACTTCATGCGCATAGACTTCGCCAAAGATATGAAAATTGTCTATGCCTTTGGCTTTCGCGCGTTCGAGCATGGCAGGGGTGAAGCGTGTCCAGAATTCCGGGTTCACATGTTTGGCGGTATCGATGCGAAAGCCATCAATGCCATATTTGTCGATCCAGTCGCCGAATATTGCGATAATCCCTTCCACCACGCGCGGGTTTTCCGTCATCAGGTCATCGAGGCCGACAAAATCACCATAGCGCGATGATTCCCCTTCAAAGGTCGTATCACCGCGATTGTGATACCAGATCGGATCATTGAGCCACGCGGGAACCTTGATATTTTCTTCGCCTGCAGGCGTTACCGGTGTGTAAGCATAGGTCGGATCAGTCAGCTTCGCGAAATTTTCCGCTGTCATCACCGTGTCACCGGCAAAGCCCTCATTAATAGCCGTGCCATCGACGCCGCCTTTTCGGTGATAGGGATAATCGGCCTTGCTGCGATAAACGCATTCCTTCTGGCCTTCACATTCCTTGGGATACAGGACATCCGCCGTGTGATTGGCAATAATGTCCATATAGACTTTCATGCCGCGTGCATGGGCGGCGTCAACAAAAGCGCGAAATTCGTCATTGGACCCGAAATGCGGGTCCACCTGGGTAAAGTCGGTGACCCAATAGCCATGATAGCCAGCGCTCTGGTTTCCGGATGGACCTTGCACCGGCTTGTTTTTAAAAATCGGTGCAAACCAGATGGCGGTGATACCAAGCCCTTGAATATAATCGAGTTTCTCGGTCAGCCCTTTCAGATCGCCGCCATGATAAAAGCCCTTATGGGTTGGATCATAGCCGGATTTCAGGCGCCCGCCTGCTATGCTGGCGGTGTCATTCTGTGGATCACCATTTTCAAACCGGTCTGGCAGCACGAAATAGATGATTTCATCTTCAGGCAGCCGCGTTCTGACATCGTTTAACGCAACAGCTGCCTTACCCGTGCCATAGACCGGCGCATCTTGCGCTTGCGCTTGGCCGCAGCCGCTTAGAAGCGAAGCCGACAATACCAGACTAGAGAGCAAAGAAATTTTCTTTATCATGCTAAGATCCTGTTGGTTGGGGAGGATATTTGTGCGGCGGCGCAGTGCTGCGCAATATAGTCGCCGTGATCCGGCATACGCGACGCGACGGCCGTGGCATGCTGCCCGGCGAGCTTCAGAAACTCACTCAAATCCTTCTCGCTAAGTTGATCGGCAAGCGGATGATAGCCATCGGGCATGATCCCCTGCCCGATCAAAACCTGCAGCCAGCCCGCTTCGGTGAACAATTCTTCATGTTCACGCACGATCCGGCCGTTGGCTTCGAAAAGGGCGATTTTATGGGCCAGGCTATCGGGGATTTCGGCGTCGCGGACGGCCTGCCAGAACGGTTCGTTCCGGCCATTGGCGTGGTAATGCAGGATAAGGAAATCGCGAATGCGTTCCCATTCAAAGTCTGTCTGACAGTTATATTCGGCGATATCCGCCTCAGCGATATGCGCACCGGGAAGCAGTTGCAGCAGCCGCGCGATAGCGGATTGGATGAGGTGGATGCTGGTCGATTCCAGCGGCTCCATAAAGCCTGCGGACAGGCCAAGCGCCACACAGTTTTTCACCCATGCGCGCTTGCGTTTGCCAGTCGTGAATTGCAGCTGGCGGGGATCATCCAACGCGGCTCCGTCCAGATTATCGAGCAGGATTGATGCGGCCTCGTCATCCGAAATATGGGCGCTGCTATAGACATGTCCGTTGCCGGTGCGGTGCTGCAGCGGAATACGCCATTGCCACCCAGCCTTGCGTGCGGATGCCTTGGTGTAGGGCGTCAGCGGCTGGCTTGCTTCGCAGGGCACAGCTACCGCACGGTCGCATGGCAACCAATGGCGCCAGTCATCATAGCCAGCGTTCAACGCCCCTTCGATCAGCAGACCGCGAAAACCGGAACAATCGATAAAAAAATCGCCTGCGATCGCCTGCCCGGATTCCAGATGCAGCGATTGGATCACTCCACTTTCGGGATGTTGCGCAACCTCCGCGATGGTTCCCTCGATACGCTTAACACCGTTCGTTTCAGCATATTGCCGAAGGAACTTGGCATAGAGTCCCGCGTCAAAATGATAGGCATAAGCAACACCGCTCGGAAGCTGGCCGGGCCGTTCTTCGACACGCGCAAAGCGGTTCTCGTTAGCAGCCACAGCGCAAGGACTGGCGGACCATAAGTCATTGTTTTGACTGCCTTTCAGCGCGCGCAGCCAATAGTGGTGATAACCAACAAGTCCGAGCTGCCGGCCGATATTGCCAAAGGCATGAATATAGTGCTGATCGTCTCCATTCCATCCATCAAACTGGATGCCGAGTTTGAAACTGCCCTGGGTCGCGGCAACAAAGGCATTTTCGTCAATGCCAAGACCGTGATTGAACAGGCGGATCTGGGGAATGGTCGCTTCGCCGACACCGACTGTCCCAATCGCATCGGATTCGATCAATGTGATATTGGCCTGTTTTCCAAGGAAGCGGCTGAGCGCTGCCGCTGCCATCCAGCCAGCGGTCCCCCGCCGGCAATGACAAAATTCTGCATTGCCGCCTCCCTCATCCAGTTGTTACACCGCTATGCCAACTGCCGGATCCATTCACAACGCCCCTTCAAGCTTAGGACATCGTCAACAGATCCGGCTTTCGACACTATCAGAATTTAAATGACGCTCCGATCAGGAATCGGCGGCCATAAATCTGATAATCGATCACTTTCAAACGGGTGCCGTCACCATCAATGGATGCAAAGCGCTCGTCGGTCAGGTTTTGACCCTGCAGATAAAGGGACAGACCTTCCAAGGCGCTGCCCTCCTGAAAGTCATAGCCGATTTGCGCATCGACAATAGTTTCCGGCAAGGCGAGTCGCCGGATCAAATTGCCACCGAAACCACTGAAATCTGCGAGGAACCGTGACCGATAACGGGCGCTGACACGGGAGTTAAAGCCCCATTTTTCAAAGAATAATGTGCCGTTGGCCGTCCATTTGGAATAGCCGGGAATAGGATCAATATCACCATTGGCATCTACTACCTTGCTTTCGGTATAGCCAACACCGCCGGTCACACCAAAGCCGTCCAGAGCCTCGGTAATATTGTTGAAGGGCAGTGTGATTGCGAGTTCGCCGCCGTAAAAATCACCGCCGCCCGTGTTAACCGCTCGCTCCAGCAAGCCAATAGGCGTATCAATTGGCAGGCCTTGCGGAAGCGGCAGGCCAGTAAAATCAAAGGGCTGTTTTGCCGGATCAATATAGCTGACGATATCCTTGTAGAACAGCTGCAAAGAAATAACCGCCGACTGGCCAAAATATTTTTCAAAGTTCAGGTCAATCGCATTCGCACGATAGGGCCGTAGAAACGGGTTGCCACCTTTACCGTCGAGGAAAACGCCACTGGGATCGGTTTCATTGCGGCCATATTCCAGTGATACTTTCATATCATCAATCTGTGGCCGCTGAATCTCGCGTGCGGCAGCAAAGCGGATGATGAAATCACTGTCGAAACGCAACGATAAATTGAGGCTAGGAAGGACATCCCAGTAGCTGTCACCCAGCGTACGGTCAGAACGCACACCGTCAGCAAAAGTGGGGCCACTGGAAGACTGATCGGTATTGATTGCTTGCACCCCGAAATTGCCGGTCAGGGTTGCGTTACTGAATTCCTGCTCGATATCCGCTTGCAGATACATGGTCATGATATCTTCGCTGACAGTAAAAGCTTTGGCGAAAACATCCGGCACATTATTGGGCTCGAGTATCAAGACGCCATCGTCAATTAACTGGCGCGCGTCATAGCTGACAACCGGACCAAGGCCGAGATAGTCCAGATTGGTCGGGCGCAGCAGCGCGTCCTGGGGAATGGCTGTCTGTAAAGCGCCACCAGCAAGACGCACTAGGGACTCGTCCGGCGTCAGGCTTTTGTCGCGATCTGTATAGTTAAGACCAAATTTAACGGCCTTGATAAACCCGCCATCAAATTCTTTTTCAACACCAACGCGATATTGCTTGAGTTCGTCTTCAACGATCCGGTTGTTATAATAGCCGGCCTGCGGCACCACACCGCCGCCCCAACCCAACGGATCGGTCAGGAAAATCGCGCTGGAGTCGCTGTAATCCAGCGACGGATCAAAGACTGTGCCGCTGGAGCCGGACTGGAACCCGATGGTCGCCGAAGCACCGTTGCCGGTATCATCGCCGTTAAAACCGGTTCCCGAATAGCTCTCAATGCTCAGTTCGTTGCGATCGGTTTTGGAATAGCCGATATCAATAAAGGCTTTCCATCCATCATCGCCTTCATAGGTGGCATTATAGCCGAAGGAATAGAGATCAGCTTTGCGCTGAAAAATATCATTGCGAATGACCCCGCGGACGTTTTCAAATGTACCTGCCGTGGCAAATCCGTCCGAAACCGTCGCCGTACTGGGATCGCCCGTCGTGCCAAATCCGGCACCAAAGGCGAGAGGCAATTCAATACCGCGCTTCGACTGGTCGTCGTTAAAGTTCGAATAGAAACCATCGAACGTCATCATGACGGTATCGGATGGTTTATACTGCAACGTACCGTTGATACCGAAACGCTTCAATTCCGTAGAGGTCACAAATGATTTCGAACCGCCGATAACGAATGGCTCCGCTGCTGATCCATCGCCTGCATAGCCCCAGGCGTTAAATTCCTGAAGCTGATAAGGCTCGTCAACATAGGCCGCGGCGATCGCGATACCGATGGTATCATCGGCAAACTGGTCGACATAAGTGCCGTTGACGCGGTAGCCATATTTTGACGATCCGGCGTTCAGGGCGCCAAGATCAGCATATGTCCCGCGCGCACCAACCGCGATGACCCGCTCGCGATATTCCAGCGGGCGGATCGTGCGAACATCAATCGTGCCAGCCAGGCCTTGTCCGACCAAAGATGCATTGGGGGATTTATAAACAACGACCTGGCTGACCACTTCGGAGGGATATTGGTCAAATTCAACCGCGCGATTGTCACCGGTGGAAGTTTGCTCGCGGCCATTAAGCAATGTTTGCGAGAAATCCGGGCCCAGACCGCGAACGGCGATCACATTGGCGCGGCCATTAAGCCGCTGCGATGTCAGGCCAGGTAAGCGGGCAATGGACTCACCGATAGATGCGTCAGGCAGCTTGCCGATATCTTCAGCCGTGACCGATTCCAAAATCTGGTCGCTCTGCTTTTTCTCGTTAACTGCACTTTCCAGACTGGCGCGAAAACCGGTGACGACGATAACGCCTTTATCCTCGTCAATCTCAGCCGTGGATTGGTTTTCCTGATCGGCATCCTGGGCAAATGCCGATGTGCTGCCTGCCGCGATTGCCAGCGTCAAACCCAAAGCCATACGGCTCGCCTGAACCAGACAGCGCTGCTTGTTGATTGGTGATCTCTTCATATTCACTCCCCTAATCGGGTGCCCGATTCGTGCCGGAAACACCCATAAATTCAATTTGATATCGTCACGATTTCCGCAAATATCGTGCGTCAAACTCGCTTCCTTATGATCGGAAATTGCGCGCTGCATAGTTCACATACGTATGCACACATCAGGAGGTGGGGTGGGTTGTTACAATTTGGCGACAAAGCTTTTTCGCGCCGATATTTGCAATATAGAGAGAATGTCCTAAGCTATTTCAGGACAAAAAAGACCATGCCGGCAACCGCCTCGGCATGTCGGGAGAGACAGCGCATGGGTAGCGTGCCATCACGCAAACCGACATCGTTCGACATAGCCTATCTGGCCGGCGTGTCGCAGCCAACTGTCTCGCGCGCGCTCCGCAACAGTCCGTCGGTCAGCCCCGCGACACGCGAAAAAATTCAGCAAATTGCAAAAGAGCTTAACTACAAGGTTGACAAAAACGCGTCTTCCCTGCGGTCCCAGCAAAGCAATACGCTGGCGCTGCTATTCTTTGAAGATCCTACGCCCGATGACAGCCATATCAACCCCTTTTTCCTCTCGATGCTGGGATCAATCACCCGGCAATGTGCCCGGAAGGGTTATGATCTTTTGATTTCGTTCCAACAGCTTTCCGGCGATTGGCACACGGATTATCAGGATAGCCACCGCGCAGACGGTATCATCTTGCTCGGCTATGGCGACTATGAAGATTATCGCGACCGGCTCACCCATCTGGTGGAACAAGGGACACATTTCGTGCGCTGGGGCCTTGCCGGAACCGACGAGCCGGGATTGACACTGGGGTCCGACAATCGCGGCGGCGGTAAAAAGGCAGTCCAGCATTTGTTGGAAAATGGCTGCCGGAATATCGCATTTATCGGCACCGCATCCAGCCATGCGCCCGAATTTGAAGCCCGCTGGCTGGGATATTGTGACGCATTGACCGAAGCGGGAATTGCCGTTGATCCGGCCTTGCAGCGAGACGGGATTAGCAGCGAGGAAAGCGGCACCGAAGCTGTGCAATCCATGCTCGCCAGCGGCCAGAAATTTGACGCGATCTTTGCGGCATCCGACCTCATCGCCATAGGCGCGATGCGCGCGGTGCAGGATGCGGGCCTGAAAATCCCGGATGATGTCGCGGTGGTCGGCTTTGACGATATTCCCGCATCCAGCATGACCGCGCCGCCGCTAACCACCGTGACCCAGGATTTGAAGGCGGCGGGCGAAGCGCTCGTGACCGCGCTATTGCAACAAATTAGCGGGGAAAAGGTGGAATCTTTCGCGCTTCCGGTTAATCTCATGATCCGCGATTCCTCGGCCGCTTCGAAAGCATAAAGCATACGTATACAACAGCTGCCGCATTGTATGGCCGCCTACAATTTGCCACCAACGCTTGACGACGCGGCCTTATAACCGCGCTAGGGGAGAGGATTATGGCGGAGAAACCACGGCAGGGCTTTTGGGGCCTATGGAATATCAGCTTCGGCTTTTTCGGCATTCAAATCGGCTTTGCATTGCAAAATGCGAATATGAGCCGGATTTTCCAATCACTGGGCGCAGAGCTCGATAATCTATCGGTCCTGTGGATCGCCGCTCCGCTAACCGGATTGCTGGTGCAACCGATTGTCGGCTATTTTAGCGACAAGACCTGGCTCGGCAAGCTTGGCAGGCGGCGTCCCTATTTTCTGGCGGGCGCAATATTGGCCACTATCGCCCTACTCGTCATGCCGCAATCGACTGTCTTGTGGTTCTCGGTCGCGATGCTCTGGATTCTCGACGCCTCAATCAACATTTCGATGGAACCGTTTCGCGCCTTTGTCGGGGATATGCTCCGAAAGGACCAGCATAGCGCGGGCTATGCCGTGCAAACCGCTTTTATCGGCGCGGGTGCGGTTGTCGGGTCGATCTTCCCATGGGTGCTGGAACAACTCAGTGTTTCCAACGTGGCCCCGGATGGCGGGATCCCTGATACCGTACGCTATGCCTTCTGGTTCGGGGGGATCATGTTCCTGCTATCGGTATTGTGGACGGTGTTCCTGACCGAAGAATATAGTCCAGAGGAAATGGCTGCCTTTGATGGCGTCGCCAGCGAAGAAGAGGCAGGCCACACCATCCGCGCGCTAGCCGCAAAAAGCTTCACTTCCAGCTTTGTCTGGATCGGGGCGGGCATTGCCGTGATGCTCGCAGTGGCGCAATTCAGTCTCGAAAAAGAAGTCTATCTGCTCGGCGCCCTGCTCGCGGGCTATGGCGCCGCCAGCATCGGGGGGATCATGCTCGCCCGTGGCGGCAGTTCCAACAATATGCTCAGCAGCATCGTCGGTGATTTCTCTGGCATGCCGGATTTGATGAAGCGACTGGCAGTCGTTCAGTTCTTCAGCTGGTCTGCGCTGTTCATCATGTGGATCAACACCACGCCGGTGGTCGCCCAATATGTGTTCAATTCGGCAGACCCGCAAAGCGCCGGCTATCAGGAAGCGGGCAATTGGGTGGGCGTGCTCTTCACGGTCTATAACGGCGTTGCGGCCTTGGCAGCGCTGTCCCTGCTCCCCTGGCTTGCCGGCAAGTTTGGCAAGGCCAAAACCCATATCATCTGCCTGCTTTGCGGGGCCGCGGGCTATGCAAGCTTTTTCATCTTGCGCGACAAAAGCTTGTTGCTGATCAGCGAAATTGGCATCGGCATCGCCTGGGCATCGATATTGGCCATGCCTTATGCGATATTGGCCTCTAGCCTGCCGCAACGAAAGCTTGGTATCTATATGGGACTGTTCAATATTTTCATCGTTGTGCCGCAATTATTGGTGGCCACGGTCATGGGCTCGATCATGAAAGCGTTTTTCCCGACCGAGCCGATCTGGACCATGGCTTTTGCCGCATCAGTGTTGGTGATAGCCGCGCTGGCAATGCTCCGCGTCGATGCTGTCCTGCCGAAAGAGTCCGCGCTCAAGGCGAAGACCGCAAGTTAACGAACGCGGCTTAATCAAGGCAGCGGCACGCCTCTTGCGGCGACCAGCACTGCATACCAGTCCTGCCTGTTCCACTGCACCGTCATCGCATCCATGGCGTCGGCGACCCGGTCAGCCCGCTGCGATCCGATAATCGGAATCGGGCGCGATGGATGCGCCATGATCCAACTATAAGCCGTTGCTGCCCGGCTGATGCCAAATGTTTCGGCAATCCGGTCCAGTTCCTTGGCGACAGCTTGGGCGCGGTCATCATCCGGTGACGCAATCCGCCCGCCCGCAAGCGGTGACCAAGCCAGCGGGGTCATATCCATCACCATCGCCTGATCCAGCTCGCCATTTTCCATCGGGTCGATGCGCAGAGCCGAAATTTCCGGCTGTGTGCTGACAATGGGCTGATCGAGAAAATGGTTCAGTGCGGCAATCTGGCTTTGGGTAAAATTGGATACGCCAACGCATTGGATCTTCCCGGACTGGACCGCTTTCTCCAGTGCGCGCGCCGTTTCCTGTGGATGCGCCAAAATATCGGGCCGGTGAATTTGCCAAAGCGCAATCGTGTCGAGAGCCAGCCGTGATAATGTCGCATCAATCGCTGTCTCCAGATAGGCGGCGCTGCTGTCATAGGGTAGCGGCAACATGATACCGCCCTTACTCGCCACGATCATCCGGTCGCGCAGGCCCTTGTCCTTGGACAGGACTTCGCCAAATAACGACTCGGCATCGCCAAAACCGTCAGTCCCGTTAAATCCATAAATATCGGCGGTATCAAAAAGCGTAATCCCGCAATCCAGCACCGCATGAACCAAGCGCGCCGCCTCTGCAACATCCCGCCCCGCAAAGCGCCACATGCCCCACGCCATGGATGTTACTTCAATACCGGATTGCCCAAGCTGGCGCGTAGGAGAAATGTTTGGAAGATCACTCATGTCATAGGTTCTTTGCTTCGGGATAATGGAATCGCGACATATGATTATGCCAACATCCCGCAGCCATAACGCCCGGCGATCACAATTCAAACCCAAGAAAAGCGATGTCCGATTTGGCGTAAACCAGACAATATATGTTTCCCGCTTGGTTTCAATCACGTTTGGACCGATCGGGAAGCCATTATGAAAGTGATAGCTTGCGTCGCGGTCCTCGGGCAAGATTTCAAGATAATCCTGAGGGGCGCTGCATATTGCAGCATAGAGTTTTAGACGAATCGCATGGTTGGCGGCATAAAAACGATCTTGCATCTCTTCAGAGCGGTTAGTCGCAAACAGGTCTTCGGGCCATTTCCGGCTTTCCTACAATGTACCATATGGGTTATATGTGGTGTCATCTATTACCATAAAGGAAAGCGCCATGACCTCATCCCCTCACATCCCCAGCGAACAGGATCTGCCCGAACCCACGTTGCGGCCGCAGCATAATGGCTGGAGCAAGCCCAAGATGCGCAGCTTTCTCGAAGCGCTGGCAGCGTCTGGTTCGGTGACCACCGCAGCCAAGTCGGTCTATATGACCCGCGACAGCGCGTATAAGCTGCGCGCGCGGCTCGCGGGGACGCCGTTTGATCTCGCCTGGGAGGCGGCGCTGGAAAATGCGTTGCGGCAAATTACCCATGAAGCGGTGGACCGCGCCATTAACGGTGTCGCCCAGCCGATATTCTGGAAAGGCGAGCAGATTGGCGAGAAGCGGGTGTTTAACGAGAACCTGACCAAGTTCCTGATCGCCAATCCCTCACGCATTGGGCGCAATCCGATGGCGCGGGAATTTGCGCTGACCAAATGGGACAGCATTCTCGACCGGGTGGAACATGGTCCGCTGGACTGGAACGAAAAGGAACGCGAGGAGGACCCGGAAGGTGCTAAGATAGCGCGCGACTATATCAAACAGCATAGCGAATATGCCGCCGGCTGGATGTGGGAGCTTTCTGAGGACAAACCCCGCAAAACCGGCTGATTGCGGGCTGATCCCTGTCCGATGGCATGCGCATCGCTTTTACCGCCTCTCGCGTATAAAGCGTATAATCCCGGCGCCATCCTGTCGGATCGATCGGCCCGATAACGTGATTGGGGCGGTAATATCACCCCGCCAGATCGCTGCTTCACCCGTTTTCATCACCCAGCATCACCGCACCGCCCGCAAATTGCACGGCGGACCGGCGGTCCTGCGCGAGTAACAGGGGGCCGTCGAGATCGACCCAAGTGGCCCGCTGGGCCAGCGCAAAGGCGGGACGGATGGCGAGCGACGTGGAAAGCATACAGCCCACCATCAGTTTCAGCCCGACTTGCTCTGCGGCATCGGCAATACGGATCGCTTCGGTCAGGCCGCCGGCTTTGTCGAGCTTGATATTCACGGCCTGATAGTAGCGCGCAAGGCCGGGGACATCGGCGCTGGTGTGACAGCTTTCATCGGCGCAAAGCGGAATCGGCGAGCGGACACCGGTAAGCAGGTCATCGCGGCCCGCGCTCACCGGTTGCTCGATCAGCTCGACACCCAGCGGAAACAGCGCAGCGGCTTCGGCGGCTATATCAAGGTTGTTCCAGCTCTCATTGGCATCAACGATCAGGCGGGCATCGGGCGCTCCGCGATGGACAGCGGCGACGCGGCCCCGGTCATCGTCGCCAGACAGTTTGAGCTTGAGCAGACTATGGGCACCTGATGCGGCACGGGCATCGGCTTCCATCTTGGCGGGATCGCCCAGGGAGATGGTGAAGGCGGTGGTCAGCGGCTTTGGCTCGGGTAAAAAGGCATGCTGCCACAAAGCCTGACCATGCTGCCGACATTCAAGATCCCATAGCGCACAATCCAGTGCATTGCGCGCCGCGCCGCGCGGCATCTGGTCCAGCAGAGTCAGGCGGTCGAAACCGTCATGGCTGTCCGCAAAGGCGGTGATCGCGGCAGCGCAGCTTTCAGCGCTTTCTCCTTCATAATAGATCGGTGTGGCCTCCCCCCTGCCGATATGGGTGCCATCGCTGACCGTACACAAGACGACATCGACATGCGTCTTGGCACCGCGGCTGATGATGAAAGACCCGTTGACCGGCCAGCGTTCGGTGGTGGTGGTGACGGAAAGAGGCTCGGCGGACAATGTCATGTGGTAACCGTAGCGGACGGCGCGCGCCTGTCACATGCTTTATAAGCCCTCTGCTTTATAGAAGACGGCGCATCAGGAAGCCGCCTGCGACCATCCACCGCTACCGCTCGGCAGCGGCTTGCCAATCGGGCGCGCTTTTGCTTCCTGCGCCCGGCGGCTCAAATAGGTATCAAGACCGATTTGCAGGGCAACCAGCATATAGACAAAGGGCTGGAACGCGACCCCGACGAACAGCGAGCCGGCCATATAGATGATATGGGCATTGGACAGCGCGGTGGCCAGCGGTGCAATCCACAGCTCGCTGTCCTTCTCGCTCTTGCGATAACGCCGCCGCAGCACCTCCATGCGCCAGATACCGCCGAGATGAATGAACAACCACAGAGACAGGCCCGGATAGCCCTGCTCGCCAAGCATCTCGAAATAGCTGCTGTGGAAGGCGCGGCCTTCGTCAACCACTTCGATCGGGCCATCATCCTCCAGCGCGTAATCATAATCTTGCTCTAGCTGGTCATCATTCCTGTCCGGGGCCAGTTCATAACGCAGCTTGTTGAGCCGGTAGACGTTAAACCCGCCGCCCATCGGATTGGCATTGGCATAGGCGATCGTCCATTCCCACACCGCGATACGGGTCGAGGCGGACTCATCGGCCTTGTAATTCTGGATCGTACCCATGCGTTCCGAGAAGCTCTGCGGCAGGAACGGGATCGCCATCAGGCCGACCGTGACCGCAAGACCGGCATAGAGGAAGCGATATTTGACAAAGCGCAGCTGCAGCACGGCCAGCACGGCGATACATACCAAACCAGTCCGCGCCTGCGTTCCGATGGGGATCAGCAGCGCGGCGAAGATCAGCGCCATTGTGAAATATTTCACCCGCCAGTCAGGAGGAAAAATCGTGCCATGTTTCGACAGCCACAGCATCAAGGGGATGATCGCAATCGCCACCATCGAGATAATCGAGCCTTCATATAATCCGGCATTATCATCGATCAGAAGGACCAGCGCGCCATAACCGCCACCGGAACCCAGCGTCTTGATCCCGCCAGTGATAATCAGCGTCGCGGCGCACAGCACCATGAACAGGGTCAGCGCCTCAATCCGTAATTTGGTGCGCAAGGTCAGCGGCAGGAAAATCGCGAACACCAGCGCCTTCCACACCCAGTCCCATTTCTCCATCGCGTCCTCTGGCAGGGCGCCGGTAAAGGTGGTCAAACCGCAATAAAGCAGGAGCAGGGCCATCGCCCCCTGCCGCACCGAAAAGCGGCTGTCTTTCTTGTCATCTGCAACCAGATACCCAAGAAACGCCATGCCGAACACTATAAGCGAAAGCGGCACCGAGTTGAGCAGAAAATAGCTCAGCCGCTGCGGCGCGACAATGTCGATATAAGTGTAGATCAGGGTGAAGCTAAAAGGGCGTTTAAACGCCAGAAAGAGGAGCGCCAAAAGATACGCGACAAAGACCAGATCACGCATCAGGTTTGCTCTCGGGAGCAAAAAAGCCTCGCGGCTCAGCATCCGGTTCGGGCGGATCTTCGATGTCAAGATCAGGACGGTGAATCAGCCGCCAGACCGCAATCAACAGCAGACCATGAGTCAAAGCGATGGAAAAATTGTCGATCATTCGGGTTTTCGCGGCCTTAGCTCTCGCTCCAGATTCATGGCAATATGGATGCGCGATACCGGATTTGGGTTGACGGGACGTTAATCCTTTTCATGCAGAAACAGGTGCGATGACGCGGATTTTGCACATATTGGATCACAGCCTGCCGCTACACAGCGGCTATTGCTTTCGCACACGGGCGATCATGAAGGCGCAAATCGCCAGTGGTCTACATGTCGCGGGCGTAACCGGCGTCCGTCAGAATCAGCATGGATTTGAAGCCACTGCGCCGCTGGAACAGGCCGATGGGTTGGATTTTTATAGAACGCTAAGCGACGTTGGCGGGCCATCACCTGTGCGGGAATGGCGCGAGATATCGGTCTTTGCTGACCGAATCGGCGAAGTTGTGGAGGAATGGCGGCCCGATATTTTGCATGCCCATTCGCCGGCCCTTAATGGGCTGGCGGCTTTGCGGGTTGCACAAAAAACAGGACTACCGCTGCTCTATGAGATTCGCGCTTTCTGGGAAGATGCAGCGGTCGGCAACGGAACCGGACGCGAGGGCAGCCCACGCTATTGGTTGACCCGGCAGCTTGAAAACCATGTGGTCAACGGAGCGGACGCCGTCGCTGTCATTTGCGAAGGTCTGAAGTCCGATCTGGTGGCGCGCGGCGTGGCGAAAGAGAAAATAACCGTATCGCCTAATGGGGTCGACATGCGCCTGTTTGGCAAACCGCCTGCGCCGGATGAGGCTCTGCGAACCCAATTGGGCCTGACGAACAAGTCGGTGCTCGGCTTTATTGGCAGCTTCTACGACTATGAGGGGCTTGATGATCTGATTGCGGCGATGCCGTTATTGCGGGACCTGGGCCCTGACACGCATTTGTTGCTGGTCGGCGGTGGACCCATGGAAAAGACGTTGAAACAGCAAGTCGCCGCCTCGCCTGCATCGCCCGCAATCACCTTTACCGGCCGCGTGGCGCATGAGGACGTTGAGCGTTATTATGGTTTGATGGATGTGATGGTCTATCCGCGCAAATCAATGCGGCTGACCGAATTGGTCACGCCCCTCAAACCGCTTGAAGCCATGGCGCAGGGCCGGATGGTGGCGGCATCCGATATTGGCGGCCATCGCGAGCTGATCGAAGACGGTGTCACCGGCACCTTGTTTCCGGCTGGATCACCGGAAAAAATCGCTCAAAAACTGGGCGAATTACTGAAAAATCGCGACCAATGGCCGCAAACAATTGAAACAGCGAGGAATTTTGTGGAGGCGGATCGTAACTGGTCGTCAAACATTTTGCGTTACAAACCTGTTTACCAAAGGTTGATCGCACATAAATCCTATCGCCGAGCAGCCTGAGATGGTGGAGAATGAAGTGGAATTGACACAGCAGAATCTGACGGCTCATAAGATATCGGTGATGGCGGTCGCCGCGGGCGTCGGCGCCGCGCTGGTGATCGTCACGATGCCGCACGTCTATCTGGAGTCCGTCATTGGCGCGAGCGGATTATCAGAAATTCTTCCCGCTGCCGCACCGCCGCTTGGCAATACTGCACGCGGCCTGATCGCCATCATGGCCGGGTTGGTATCGGCATCCGCCATATATTTTTTTCTAAATCGCAAAGGGAGCTCTGACATGGGCGTCGCACTTCGAGAACAAATTAACGCCGCTAATCCGGTTGAACTGGAGTCAGAAGAAACGGCCAGTGCCAAGAAAAGCCGGTTTGCATTACCCAAATTTGATGCCAAATCGCTGACCAAATTTCTCAAGAAGCCGAAAAAGGACAAGGCCAGAGTCATGGACCTTGCCGATCTGCCGCAGTTGCGGAAACTGGACGACGAAGAAGAGGCCGCACGGCCATCGATTTTTAGCGTCGCAGAAGCAAACAGCACTATGCCCGAAACCATTCAACCGTTTGAGGAAGAGGCTGCCGGGGAACCAATGGCCGTGGAAGAAGCGGCGCAAGATATCACCCCAGAGCCAGCTGAGAGCGTTGCAGATGATGAGCAGCCTGCCGAACCGGCACCGATGGAACCTGAAACAGTTTCGGTGCCAGCCCCCGATATTCCAGCGCCAAAAATTACAGTACCCGCCGAAGATTTGTCCGATCTAAACATCGCACAATTGGCCGAGCGCCTGGAAGCAGGTCTGAGCCGTTTGAAACAGTTGGAAGGTATCGGCACCGGAACGACGGACATCGCTTCGAAACCGGCAACGGCCGCTTCGCAGCACAGCGAAGCACCTGCGAACGATCAGGTTCGCGAAGCACCGGCATTTGCACCCACCCCGCTCAGAGAAGTGGGACAACCAGCAGCTTCGGCGTTAGACGAGCGCCAGGCGGATATGGACGTGGCCCTGAAGGCGGCGTTGGGAACTTTGGAGAAAATGACGGCGCAACGCTAAACGCAAAGCGGTAGGCAGGAATAATATACTATTATGCCACCGGATCATCGATCGCCAATATTTCTATAGTGACCGTCTGATCCGCGTCATCATCGGGTCGCTCGCTCACCAGATCCGCAACAAAATGACCGTGCAGATCGTAGGAGTGGCCGAGCAACCGGGCGCAACAAGATTGCGAGATGGCGGGGCTCCCCCTCCATAACGGCGCAATAGCAAAGCGGCAGCGTACGCCGGAAAATGTGATGCTTGCCCATGGCCGCTCCCGCAGCAGGCGGACCTGATAATCCAGTCCCACCAGCGCCTGCATTTGTTCGGCCAACTGGTCCGTAACGTTCTTCGGCTTTTTTACCCATAGCGTGGGAACATCTGATTTAAGAGGCATGATCATTCCGCCATTTGTTCATGAAATGTTCCGCACGTTGGGAAATTTTTTTACCCGGTTGGCGTCCGTTGCGCAGATCTTCGACAAAGCGCGGATCATGCACGGAAAGCCGACCAAATTTGGTCCAGGGCATCTCTGTTTCCGCCATGAACTTCTCTATTTCACGTAATAAATACATGGGCTGTTCTCCTTTCGAGTGCGCCTATCTCTGCGCCGATGCGACGCAGCCGACTCGATTATGATAGGCAATTTCCTATCTGAAATGTAATTTCCTACATGTCTAGGATTTTTCCTATTGCCATTTCCGGCCAGCGGCGATAGGATAAGGGCATGGCTCAGAATATTCTTGCCCCCGGCGACCTTCCGCGCGCCAATCTGGAACGGCTGATCCGGGAAAATGGTGATGATTTTTCATCATTGTCGCGTTTTCTCGGCAAGAATCCTGCCTATATCCAGCAATATATAAAGCGCGGCACACCGCGAAAGCTGGACGAGGAAGACCGCCGGAAGCTCGCGGAATTTTATGCGGTCGATGAACAACTTCTGGGCGGAGGCGTTGCTTCGGTGTCCGCGCCAATGTCGGCGGTTGGCACACAGGATATGGTGCGGATCAAACAGCTCCAGCTCGGTGCATCGGCTGGGCCCGGGTCGCTGGCGGACGATGAAGCCCCGCAAGACAGCATGGCGTTCGGTGCCAAATGGCTGAAACAAATTGGCACCGATCCCGATAAATTATCTCTGATCGTGGTGGACGGCGACTCAATGGATCCAACTTTATGCGATGGCGACGACATCATGGTCGATCACAGTGCCGCCGAGCGGCCGTTGCGCGATGGCATATATGTTCTGCGCATGGACGATGTGCTGCTGGTCAAAAGGCTGGCGCTGCGCCCGTCCGGCAAATTGTCGATCCGCAGTGATAATATACGCTATCCCGACTGGGATGATGTCGAGCCGCAAGAGGTTAATATTATCGGGCGTGTCGTTTGGAAAGGACGACGATTATAAGCGCTATTGCCAGCCAATAAGGCCGAATATCGCTCGCCAAATGCATCCTGGTCCGCAATAGAAGCGCAATGTGTATCGTTACTTTTGCATGGCAATCCCATCCGCGCTGGAAACTGATTGCGATCGGTAACCGCGATGAAATGCACGCACGACCTGCAGCGCCGCTTAGCCGCTGGGACAATCCAGCCCATTTGCTAGCCGGACGGGATACGAAAGCGGGCGGCACATGGCTGGGTGTTTCTGAAGAGGGCCGTTTTGCAGTGGTCACAAATTTAAGCGGTTATGGTGCGCCCGATAGCGGGAAAAGCTCACGCGGCGATCTTTTGAAAGACTTTCTGTCTGGCGAGGGTTCCTATTCGGATTTTTCTGTGTCCGAGTTTGAGGATTTCAATCCATTCAATCTGATTACTATTTCAGGCGACCAAGCGCTGATCCACTCCAACCAGCCCGAGCCGGTTAGCGGAGCTTTGACAGCAGACATATATGATCTTTCCAATGGACCACTGGAAAGGCCCTGGCCAAAATCAGGCACTCTCAAAATGTCTCTGAAAACATGGATGAACGGCAGCGCGGAAAATCCCGAACATCTTCTAAATGCCTTGCAGGATGAGACGCCATATTTCCCGCAGGGCGAAGCCGAGAATTACGCAAAAGACGACTTGGCCCGCCACCCGCAATATTCGCCGATATTCATTCGTAATCCGGTTTATGGAACGCGTTGCAGCACGGTGGTGGTGATAGACCATGAAGGCGATGGGTTAATAATCGAACGGCGCTTTGCGTCGTCTGCCGAGATCACGGGGCAAACCGCCCTTACCTTCTCTTGGCCGGTTTAAAGCATATGCGCCGCCGCTTCATCGCGATGCTTTTTGAGATATTTCATAAACGGTGTGCCGCCGGTGCCGACATCTGAAGTGTTGCCAACCCCGCCCTTTGACTGTTTGTTGATGTAACTGGCGGCATATTCGAGATGCCGCGTCCGGAACCGGGTCAGATTTTCCACGCATTCATTGTAAAGGCCTGCCAGCATCGACGAACCAACTGACTGTATGAAGGGTCGCAAAACACTGTTCGCCCGAATATCATCAATAAATTTGCGATGCTCGGGCGGGCGATAGATATGCAGCTCATCGAGATAGGTGCGCAAGGGATCGCCGGCATGATCAACACCCAGAAAGGCATCCATGGATGGTACGATAGAGGATTGTGACCCGGTCTGTCCGCGGAATATCTGCGGCTGTCCGGCGGTTTCTTCGACGCCTTCGTAGATTAGACCACCTGCAAGAGCTGGATTGTCTTTCCATCCATGAATCCAGGGTCTGACACGATGAAAATAGATGTAGGGGTCACAACGGTCTGGCATACGGCTAAAAATATCATTCATATCATCCCAGACGGCGGACATGGCCGACAAGCCCGTTTCCAGGGTGTCTACATCCTCGTTCCGGCACGCTTGTACCAGCGCCGGTATGGCCGCCAGCATTTCGCCGGCCCGGGCTTCGATGGCGACATGAATGAGTATGAACCATGCCTCATCCTGCCCTCCCAAAAAAGGTTGCAGCATATGAATATTGGATAAATCTATCGGACCTTCCGGGTCAAGCCGGGCCCAATTGTCGAGCACGTAGCTGGAATAGGTCAAGAGCGGCGGCTGTCCGATGGACTGGCCCAATTGCCAGATTGGAACGGCAAGACATTGGGGGAGATGTCTCGGCGGCTCTGGCTCACCCCATATATATGCCTGCACGAGAAAGGAATAATGCACCATCGCAACGCGCCTTTCTCCCAAACTGGCGGACGCGCAAAAGTCGGCCAGGTCCAATCGTGGCAGGTCTTCTATATGGCGGCGCACTGATCCCGAAGGGATGGTTTTCGGCAATGCCATCGCGGCTTGGCATATGATTGCCAGGTCTTGGGGTAACGCGATCTTTTCGGGGTCGAATGACGACAGAAAGCCGCGCTCTTTGCAGATGTCATAATCAGTAAGGTTAAAGGCGGCCACGTCATGATCCTTGCTATTATTGCTGAGTACACAATAATAGCGCAAATTGGGCGCAAGGTGCTTGTCTATTGGCGTCAAAATCGCCATCATAAGCAATATATGACCAAAATTGATGCTATAAGCCGCAATATATTGCATGCACTCGAACAAGATGGCCGATTGAGCAATATCGATCTGGCCGCGAAGGTTGGGCTGTCTGCATCAGCCTGTCTGCGGCGCGTGCAGGACCTGGAAAGCAAAGGCTTGATCAAAGGCTATCGCGCCATTCTCGATCCAGCCGTTCGCGGCGCTGCTATCACGATTTTCGTCATGGTCGGGTTGTCGGAGCATCTGAAAAAGGATGCCCAAGCCTTTGAGCAAGCCGTTGCCCGCGCGCCAGAGGTCCGCGAATGCCACAATATCACTGGATCAGTGGAATATCTGCTGCGCGTGGAGGTTGCGGATTTGGCTGCGTATAAAGCCTTTCATGCTGATGTCCTCGGTACCTTGTCACAGGTCAGCAGCATTACGTCCCATATCTGTCTGGGATCACCAACGGACAAACGGGCCTGACCCCCTATTCGTCCGTTGAGATCACTATATTGCCGCTGACCAAGCGGCTTCAAATCGCCTTGATCTCAGGCTCTCTGATAATGTTCCCGGTTATCCTGCAAGTGCGTCACTCGCAATCCTGGCATACCTGCACGCTCAATCGCCTGCTGCCACGAGATAAATTCCTCTAGCGAGAGATTGTAGCGATCACACGCTTCATCGGTAGTCAGCATGCCGCCGTTAACAGCTGCAACAACTTCGGCTTTTCTGCGCACGACCCACCGGGTGGTCGACGGATGAGGTAAATCATCCTTGGTCATGGCTTCGCCTAGGGGACCAATGACAATAGCTGGTCTTGGACGTTGGTTCTCGATCATATTTACCTCTTATATGCCCAACGGCATTTCTTTGCGTTTGCCCCGCGCAAGAAAATTAGCGCGAGGGAGATAAATCAAACTCGAATGGATAAGGTTAACGGGTCTATGGCTCTGAAACTGTTAGTTTTTCAGTCCAGATAAAGCGGCCCGATCAGCTATCTTGATTCGTTTAATATCGCATAGGTAGCATCGACCAATGATTGACCACGATCATTGAGCAGCAATCCCATGCCCATCTGGTTCATTGTATAGCTAAACGCCAAACCATAATCCGGGTCAGCAAAACCAATGGAGCCGCCCGCGCCGACATGACCGAAGGCTGCATCACCGATAACGGCAGACATTTGGTCACCGCCTGGATAGGCACGGTTGTCCATTGATTTCATGAAACCTGAGGCAAAGCGAGTGGGTGCAAGCAAGGTCGCATCAATCTGTGTCGCTGTGGACACTTGGCCCATGTGCGCCAATCGTTCGGGTGAAACCAATGTCACGCCTTTGTGAGAACCGCCAAGCGCAAGCGGTTCATACATCGCCACCTGACCGCGCGCATTGGACAATCCCCCGGCCCCGCCGATTTCAGCTTTATGGGCTATAGGATCATTTTGGTTCCAGCCGCCGCTATTGAGGAATGAAAGCGCCTGGATCGATTGCGGGTCAGTGAGCAGTTTTTTGGTGAAAGGGCTTAGCTCTGCCGACGGATCTGGCGTCGCCATGATGATCGGCGCGATCGGATGCGTGATATCGTCGGGCAATCCAATCCAGAAATCAGCATTTAGAGGCCCAGCGACCTCAACCTGAAAAAATTGCCCCAGCGACTTACCTGAAACGCGCCGGACCAGCTCTCCCACCGTCCAGCCAAAACTGACCATATGATAGCCATTACGGGTTCCCGGTTCCCAAAACGGCTCTTCATCCTCCAGCCGCTTGATCATATAATCCCAATCAAGATAGCCGCCCGGTTTCACCGGTTCGCGTAGCGCAGGAACCGCGCTTTCGTGGTTGAGCATCATTTGGACAGTGGTTGCCTCTTTGCCATTTTGGGCAAATTCAGGCCAATAGTCCGAAACCGGCGCGTGTAGCTTCAATAAGCCGCGATCAATCAATATATGCGCGCACAAGGCTGTCGCCGCCTTTGTACAAGAGAAAACGATCGAAATTGTATCGCGCTCCCAAGGCGTATTGGTCGCCGGATCAGCAACGCCGCCCCAGAGGTCAGCAACCGTTTCACCATTAACGCTGACACAAACCGACGCCCCGACTTCACCGCGCTCGGCAAAGTTACGTGCGAACTCGTCTTTTAGACGTTCAAATTTTGCAGTTGTCGTGCCGCCGATATTTGCTGTCATGCTGGTCAGACTCCGGATCGCTAATATTAGCGAAAGACTTGGCTGATCCGGTCAATTTTGACAACAGATTCATTCACATATGCGGCAATGCTGCGCCGATAGACAATATTACCTACAGCGCATCATCACTGAGCACTTTGCCATGATCTTCGTTGTCAACGCGCAGCAATCCCTCCATCACAGCGCAAGCGACCATATGTGTCCGGTTCTTTGCTCGTAATTTTAGTCGTACATTCTCGACATGACGGTCGACGGTGCGCGGCGCGATATCAATATGCTGCGCCACTTCCTTGGTCGACAATCCCTGAGCAATAAATTCCAATATCTCATGCTCTCTCAGCGTGAGTACGGGACCATTGGTCAAACTCTCTTGCTGTAACATCACGAGGCCTACCTTCTATAGTATCGGACAGAATAGAACCCTGCCGACGAACAAATGCCCCCATTTGATCAGTCTTTTGGACACCCGCGGCACTATTCCTGCACGCAGACGTCAGTCGCAACATAGCGCAGCCCGAACAGGCTGACTGAATAAATTGTTGGTTGTTCCCTCCCCAACAAATCGTCGCAGTAATTCTCATCGCCATGACTATGTGGTTCGGCGATGTTTTACTTCTACTCTCATACCACAGAATCGGGATAGGACAAAAACGTCCATGCCAACTGCTTGAATTTACGGTAGTTTACAAAGTCGCAGGATTCCATAGGTAAAATTACTTAGTGAAAATCAGCAGGGAGAATCGCTTGGCGTTCGAAACAGGCGAATCGCTGGATGGACGATTACCGGGTCGCTGCCCTACATAATCCCCACAAAACAACAAGAAGGTCGCATCTGAGGCCGGGTTGATATTCTGGGAATATCGACGCGGATTGAACAAATCGGGTCGTGCTGAAGTCTTAGAGGAGACAGCACGGATGCAATCGCTAATCACCGCACCTGCCATGATGCAGGAGCTTCATTCTAACCTGCGCTCGACCACTTTACGGTTTCGCGCAGGACAACTGATATTTGACGAAGGTCAGAAAGCCACCCGCTGGTACGAAGTGATCCAGGGGACGGTTCGCACCTGCCGATTCCATATGGATGGCCACCGGCATTTGACCGGTTTCTTTTTCAGCGGCGATGTTTTCGGCGCTGACCATGGCACTTATGGCACCGCAGCAGAGGCGGTCACGGACGTGGTCGTGCGCTGTTACCGGGTCGGCGACATTACCGACGACTCCACGCCAAAGCCGCAACTGGACGAAGCGGTGTCGATATTGTTTCGCGCAATGTCGACGGCTCAGCGCTATCTGTTCATCATGGGACACCGGACAGCGTCTGAAAGACTGGCCGCTTTTCTGTTGTGCCTGAAGCAGCAAGCCAATGATGATCCCAATATTTTTGTGCCGATGTCGCGCAGTGACATAGCCGATTTCCTCGGCCTTACGGTGCACACGGTCAGTCGGACCTTTACCGACCTGGCGCGCCGCGGCCTGATCGAAATTAATGGCCGGGACTCGGTGATCATCACAGATAATGCCGGACTGTGCCGCCTTGCTGGCGAATATCAGGACAGCATGACGCCTGATGTCGACACCGACATTCACCCCGCAGCAGATTTATGCCTCGGCGAGCTATCCGCCGCTTGAAATGCACATGCCTAGCATGTCCGGAGAAAACCCATGACTAGCCAACGTTTAATCCCCCTAACCGCCTTTATCGCCCTTCCTGTCGCCGCCTTTTATGGCGGATCAGCCTCGGCGGCCACGGATGACGAAACCGCAACGGACCAGGTGCGCCCTGCACCCCCGTTAACCGCTGCCGAAGCCGAAGCAGAATCGGCCCGGATCCTCGCTCGATTAAAGGCGCTGCAATCGCCCGTCGTAAAGCAGCAGCGGGAGCCAGAGAAACTTCCAACCACGCTGACCGTCGCGCCGATCGAACAACCGCCGGCCAATCCCCCATTGGCTGCGAAGGCGCCGATCGAAATCGCGCAAGCCGAAAAGCCACCAATAGAACAACCGGCAATGCAAGCGTCAGCCCAAAAGCCCGCGGCAAAAGTCACTGATCAGGAAACAACCAATATCACTGCTGCCTTGCAGGCGATCCAATCGGAGTTGTCGGAACAGAAAGCGCTGATCGCCAGCCAGAATGCGCTGATCCAGTCGCAGAATGACAAGATCAAGCAACTGGAATTGCACAATCAACTGGTGCGTGCAGCCGTGCCGGTCGAAACCCCTTTTGCCCTGTCGCAAATGCGCGCAGCCGGCATTCAGCCCAGCCAGGTCGAAACCGCATCGGTGCAAATCGGCACATCACCGGATGACGAGCTGACCATGCCGGATGGCCCGGTTGGCGAGGCACCACCAGCGGCGAATAATATCGAACAAAAGGTCGAAGCCGTGCCAGAGGGACAAGGCGTGCTGACACCGCGCGGGCAGTTCGTGCTCGATCCATCGATCGAATATACCAGATCCTCCACCAACCGGCTCGTCTTTCGCGGGATTGAGTTGATCCCCGGCATTCAAATTGGCGCGATTGAAGCCAGTGACGCGGACCGCGATACCATTATCGGAACTTTTGCCATGCGCTATGGCCTGACCAACCGGCTTGAAATCGAGGGTCGCATACCCGCGCTCTATCGCAAGGACAGGATACAGGTTGTCCAGCAGCGCGACGAACAGATTACCCGCGAAGTTGGTCTCGAAGAAACCGGCATTGGTGACGCGGAAATCTCGCTGCGCTATCAATTGAACCGGCCCAAACCACAAAGCCCGATCTGGGTCGCCGGCCTGCGCGTCAAGACCGATACCGGAACCAGCCCCTATGAAATTCCGTTTGACGAATTTGGTGTGGCAACCGGTCTGGCCACCGGTTCCGGCTTTTGGGGCGTGCAGCCCAGCCTCAGCTTCCTGCTCCCTTCCGACCCGGTCGTGATCTATGGCGGCACTGGCTATTTGTGGAATATCGAGCGTAACATCAACAAGGTCGTCGGCGATGTCTTGGTCGGCAAGGTTGATCCTGGTGACGCCATCAACGCCAGCGTCGGCTTTGGCTTTGCGCTTAATCCGCGCTTTTCCTTTTCGCTAGGCTATCGTCATAATTACATATTCTCGACCAAAACCCAGCTCGGCGACACGTTGCAGGAAAGCAATGACATCCAGGTCGGATCGCTCAACTTCGGCATGTCTTATCGCCTCAGCCAAAAGCAATCGCTGAACCTCGGTTTCCAATTTGGTGTGACCGAGGATGCACCGGATGTCAGCATCGTCGCGCGCATACCGTTCCGCTTTTAATCGCGAAAATCAGTACAAAAGGGGCCAAGTTAACATAGCGAGCTGGCCCCTTCTTTCTGTTTACGCCGTGCCCGCCTGATCCGACAAAAACTGGCGAACATGGGCAACAAACAATTCGGAGCTATGCTCTCGGCCCAGCAGCAGATGATTATCGGTCGGCAGCGTAACAAACTCTGCGCCGCTAATCCCGCTGGCAAGTTCGGCCCCCTTGGCAACCGGAACGCGTTGGTCCCCTCGGGCGTGCATCACTAAGGTTCGACATTGGATCGCGTCAAGACGATGGCGCACATCAATATCCGCAAAGGTTTCCAAGAAACGGGCAGCATTGGCGGCCGATACGGTTTTCCTTTGAAATTCATCAAACGCTGTTCTCTCCGCTTCCGTCGCGCCAGGGATGAGCGCCCGGGAAAACAGGTTGCGATAGCTGGCATCATCGCGTCCCCAACCATTTGCTACCAGCGTGATTAGTGCTTCTCGTTCGGCTCTCGACTCAGTACTTTCATCATCAACCCGCCAACCCGCCGCATAGCCGCCCCATAAGATCAGATGGCTGACACGGTCAGGGTTTCGTGCGGCATATTCGATCGCGACCGCAGCGCCTTGTGATATACCCAGCAAAGGAAAACGATCGATGCCGCTTTGTGCCACAACGCCTTCGAGATCGGTTACGAATGAGTCGAATTTTAGATTAGCCACCTCCCAATCGGACATCCCGTTGCCTCGGCCATCGTAACGGATAAGAGTATGATCGCGTGCTAGCTCTTGAAACAATGGTGACCAGACTTCGCTATCCCAATCCAACTCGAGATGATTCAGCCAATTGGCCGCTTTTAGCAATGGCGGCCCGGATCCAATACGAGCCCATGCGATACGAGTCCCGCCTTTGGTATGAGCAAAACCGATTTTTTGCCGCGCCAAGTGAAGCTGGCCGGTTCTGTCGAGCCGCGAGCCAGTCCTGGCCCCCAAGTCCGGCATGAGACGAGCGCGCAACGCTTCTGCTTCCTCTCTCATCGCCGTGAGCCAGGCTTGATAATGATCATGATCTGGCAGATCGAGCCCAGCTAACAGAGGTTGGTCTAGAGCTGCACGAACATCTGCAAATTCCTGACCAGCGAGCTCTAGCTGGCGCTCGGCTCGTTCCGTCAAATTTTTATAGTCGATCTGAACGGAAACCGGCTCGAAGCGAACGGTTTCTCGGTCGGCCACGATCCGTTCTGCTTCTGGCTCATTGAGCAACCTGCGCAATTTCCAAAGAGCTGATCTGAGCGCACCTCTGGGGTCATCGGGCCCCTCCCAAAAGAGGTCACACAACCTTTCGCGATGCTGTGGTTTTCCCGTCAATAGAAGAAACGCCAGCATTGCGCGCGCCTTGCGTGAAGCGGGCAATTTCACGGGATGACCTTCGCAGCGCACGGACAAGCCGCCGAGCACTTCGATTTCCAGGTCTTTCATAGTCGCTCCGCTTACTCGCCCCCGAGATTTATTTCGTCTTATATTTGCAACCGGCGGCCATCGGCATTTCCAGTGGTGGGCCAATAATTCACGGCCCGGCGATCTGCAGCGCTACTGTTTAATACTGAAAATGAAAAAAACAACGGAAATGACATGCTGGTTAACATGCTGAGTGACACGCAATGGTACCATTGGGGGCGCGCTTGTTGAACACCCATTCAGCTATCGAAAACATAGAAGGAGTAAATAATGTTTCCCCCGAATTATATGTTTAAGCGACGAAGGAGGCAAGGATCGCTTATCGGCAGCACCGTTCTGACGACAGCAATGATTGTGACAGCTTTGGTTGCTGTCATGCCGTTTGTTGCCAATGCAAAAGGCGCTAAATTCAAGACCCAATTTGTTCACCATGATGATTTGGATCTCGCTCTCGCGAAAAATCTATGTTCACTGCCCGGCATCGCTGCCGAAACTTTGAGACGCGAGATCAGCGACGGTGTCAACGAGACAAAGGCAAATGCGCTGCAAAATCTTGAACGGAAGATTCTCGCCTTAAACGCCGATGCACGGCCTTAACACTGAGTTTCAATTTATTACACGACCCACACGACCCGACGACCTCCCGCAAGGAAAAATATCCTCAATATTTTCTCTTGCCAACTTGGGGCTGCGCGAAAGTGCAGCCCCCATTTTCAAAAGTAGATTCAATTCTGCTGCATTGCCCCCGCGCAGATTTTCGAAAGGATAAACCTTATAATGGGACAGTTACTTACATTGATAAATGATCCGATGCTCACCAACAGAGAGATAGAGATACTGGAATATGTTACGCTGGGGCTATCCGCAAAGGAAGTCGCTCGCCATATCGACATATCGCCGCGCACCGTCGATCGGCATGTTGAAAGTGCAAGGCTGAAGCTGCGCGCAAGAAATCGGACCCACATGGTCGCTTGTGCGGTCAAAGCAGGACTGTTGACAGTCAACAGTAATGACGATCGCGGTATATTCAGGATGAGTTCTGACGATGGCCTTGCCACTATTGAGAGTTGATTTTTCGACTGAAAAAGCGCTCTGTTGATAGAGATATTGATCGAAAAAGGGGCAAAACCCTTATGCGGTCTTCTTTCTTCGGGAGAGGAATTTCAGGTGGCAAATGCGCTAGCGGAAACACATCAGTTTGAGAGCGACAGCGACCTGGAAGTGTTGCTCGAACGCGTTTCCATTCGAAAACCGGAAGATATCCGACAAGCGGCTATTAACCTGCAAAATATAGCGCAAAAACGGGGTTTCAGGGTTACTCTTTGCGCGGACATATCGTCGGGAAAACCGATGGCGGATGCCGACGGTAATTGTCTGAACTCAGATATATTTGGCTGGGTTAAAAAAACCGAGCGTTGGTGGAAAGACTCCCAATATGCCTTGCATTGTGCAATTCCCCGCGCTTGCCGATATGAAAGCGAACCGTTCTGGTGCGACAAATATGGCTTTCATGGTCACGCGCCCAATGGTTTCTTGGACGATATTGATTTGCACAATTATTTCGCTCAGCTGAAAGGCCGATATCACGCGTTAATTGTCGTACCGGTGCATTTGCCCTTTGGTCAGGTGTCGGCAAATAGTTTTCCGGCCACATATGCATCTGCCGATAGTTTTTCCACGGAATTTGCCAAATATGGCAACTTGCTAGGCACGCTCACTCGCCGGATTATCTCAGGCTACATATCGCTATCCCGGAAATCAAAGCACATCCCGTCAGATTGTGGTTTGTCCAAGCGCGAAGCGGAATGCATCCGATGGGCTTCCATCGGCAAAACGGATGAAGAGATCGGTGAGATAATTTCTGTTTGTCGATCAACAGTGCGCTATCATATTGGCCGAGCTGGCGAAAAACTGGAATCGGTTAACCGGACCCAGACCGTTTTCAAAGCGACCCAACTGGGTTATTTGGGCAATAGTCACCATTAGACTGAGGGATCTTCGGAACTCAGGTATCCATAAAACCGAGGCCTTGCGCAGGCCCATCGCGTCAAAGCATTTTCGGTGATATATTGTGTTATAGGGCAATCATTTTATATAATAATATTTCTTTCAGTGTAGCTTTCTTGACCTTTTGGCCAGTTGAGTAAGCAAGCAACCCGCGTCAATCTCTCCTTACAACAATGCTGGGCAAACCAGCGAATAACAAAAGTTTGTCACAAAAATGATGGACTGGACTGGGAGAGAGCCATGAACATACATGCAAAACGCGATGAATCCGAGATCTCTGTAAAATCCGTAAAAGCAATTTTGCTGGGAACCGCCGCCACCTTAGCCATTTCGTGCTTCGCAACACCGGCCATCGCGCAGGATTCCGAAGAGCTGGACGAAAATAACATTATTACTGTGACGGCGCGGAAACAGACTGAGTCTCTACAGGAAGTACCGGTAACGGTCACTGCTATTGGCGGCGACACGCTCGACAAATTTCAGGTCAACGAAGTCGCGGATGTCGTGAGCCGAGTTCCTGCGCTTAACGTTCAAGTAGGTGGTTCAGGCGCCGGCGGTCAGATCAGTCTAAGAGGTGTTGGTACGACCAATATTTCGGCAGCTTTTGACTCGGCTGTAGCATTTGACTTTGATGGTGTACAAGTGAGCACGATGCGTTTGGTTCAAGCGTCGTTTTTCGATGTCGAACAGATTGATGTTTTGAAAGGCCCGCAATCGTTGTTCTTTGGCAAAAGCGCGACCGCCGGGGTCTTCTCTGTTCGATCAGCCAATCCGACGCCGGATTGGGAAGCCGGTGTAAAGGTTTCTCAGGAATTTGAGGAAAATGGTACCACCATCGGTGGCTATATTTCGGGACCACTCAACGATACGTTGGGGATCAGGGTCGCGGGCCAATATCAGAATATCGAGAAATATGTGGAACTGGAGGCAGGTACGCCATCGGTGTTCGCAAATTCGGGCAAGGGACTGGAAAATATTGTTGGCCGCGTGACGCTGCAATGGGATCCGACCGACGATTTCTCGGCCAACCTGAAGGTCAATTATAATCGCAACGAAGGCGACAGCCTGCTGGGCCATTCCGACATAGACTGCGGCGCGAACGGTGTAGCTGACCCTGTTTTTTTTGCGCTCACAGGTACTTTCTTTGAATCAAACTCGACTTGCGACATTCAAGACGGCCTATACCCACATCCCGATGGCAATCCTGATCTGCTGGTAATCGCACCTGGAACGACGGGCGCAGATCGGTATGTTGGCCAATCTTATAATGAGACGACGACATTCTTCGCTCGACTGGCGATGGACCTCGACATTTCCGACACCCTCACATTGTCAACGGTCAGCGGCTATCTTGACCTTGAGAATGAGCATCTTGATCACTTCAGCTATGTAGGCGTTCGTGCCGATGGCTTGCCAGGTGGTGCTCCTGCGCCTTTCTCCGATGCTTTGGAGCAATTTACGCAGGAAATAAGACTGGCCAGTGACTTTGATGGCATGTTCAACTTTGTGGTTGGCGGCTTCTGGGAAAGCAGGAAACAGCCTCTGGAAACGTCACAAAACGCTTTTCTCGGCACTTTCCTGTTCCCTGATTCACGAGGAATTACCTATGACTGGGTAGCGCAACGGACGACAAAAAGTGAGGCGTTGTCCTTCTTTGCCAGCGGAACCCTGGATATTACGGATCAATTGGAACTTTCCGGCGGTGTACGCTGGACGGACGAGCAGAAAACACATCGATCAAACTTTCCTTTTGTTCACAATGCATTGTCATTTCTGAACCCGATCGTTGGCGGATTGGGACTGGTTGTTCCGGAAGGTTTTAACACCGGCCCGATCAAATTTTCTGACAGCAATATTTCGCCAGAAGTCACTTTGAAATATCAGGCAACGCCTGATCTCAATTTCTATGCTTCCTATAAAACCGGCTTTAAATCAGGCGGTATAGACAATAGCATTTTGCCAACCGCTTCGGTTCAATTGGTCGTTCCCGGCTTTGCTGAGATGTTCCCCGCATTATTCCCCGATCCGGAAGCAGCGCGGGAAGCGGCACTTAGTTCAATCGTTTACGATTCCGAGACCGCCAAAGGCGGCGAAGTCGGGATGAAAGCATTATTAGGCGGCGGCGCGTTGAGGGTGAATACGTCAATTTATTATTACGTATTCGATGACTTACAGGTTCAGAATTTTGATGGAGCCAATACCCGTTTCCTGACCGTCAATGCCGGCGAACTGACTACCCAAGGCTTTGATGTCGACTGGTCTTGGCGGACACCGCTTGAAGGACTGAACCTGTCCGGAGCCTTTGGATATACCGACGCCAAATTTACCGATACATTTCTTGCAGATCCTGGGCCGGACGGGGTTGGCGGAAACGCGGATGATATTGACATCGATGGTCGCCGGGCCGCTCGTGCCCCGAAATGGTCGGGCAATATCGCGTTCGATTGGGTAATCCCTGTGGGTGATGCACTGGAATTTGGCCTTAATGGCAACGCATCATATAGTGGTTCCTATTTCGCCGGTAACAACAATTTCGCTGATTTCGTCCAAGACGAATATGTGTCTCTCGACGCCTCAGTCTCGGTCGGCGATCCGGAAGCAAAATGGAAATTGTCGCTTATTGGCGTCAACCTCACCGACGAAATCTGGGCGAATACAGTGGGTGACCGGCCGTTTCTGGACGCCGGCAATGTGCTAGGCCGACCCACCGGCGGTGGAGATGATCGTGTCGTGACACAAAATCGCGGTCGTCAAGTATTTGTCGAAGCTGCTTTCAAGTTCTGATCAGCTCTCCCGTTGATCAAATATGACCGGAATGGCTCAAACCATTCCGGTCTTTTTTGACTATACAGATTGTAGGATCCTATCCTCATCAATGGGCAGAAGCAGTCGACTGTTGTTTCTGTCCCTTGGGCGGATAGACGCGATGGAGGGTCTTGGGATTGTAGCTCTCAATCTCATTCCACCGATGATGCGCTTCGGGTGAAACATCCATAGTTCGAACAGGCCCATGTCGATCGAAAGATTTGCCAAGTAGTCCAAATAGCCGGCGTTCTTTAGCCGGCAGATCAATGAGAGGATCGCTTTCGGTATATTTCCCGACATCGCTTTCATTGAACGCCAGATCGAAATGCTTGGCTTCTTCCATCATCCACAATAATGGTCCATCCGAACATTGCCGTAAATCGCGCACGCCGCCACCGACGCCCCCATGATTGCCGGGAAACCAGCGTTCTTTCAGCACTTTTTGATCATGACTACTATCGGGTTGCTGCATCGATGTAACATCAAATACGCGGCGATGTTCATCAATGGCCACAGCGTGACGGGCATTTTTAATGTGCGAACCGAGTTGGGTGTCGTGAAATTCATATTTGCGATCAAACCGGTTGTCCACAGGAAGCATCGGAATAGCATCGGGAATTCCCAATGCGCCAACAGTATCCCAGCATCCCAAAAAGCAAATCTGTGGCGGGGCGTTGTCTTCCAAAATGGAATTGGAATTGCGAAACGTTACACATTCATCATGGTCGGGTTTGATTTCGCGATCGCGGTAAAGTTCCATGGCGCGAGAAATGGTTCTTATCTTGCGGCGTTTCACAATACCGCAGCATCGAATAAGCCCCGCGAGGCTACGCACCGAATACGCCCCGCGACTGAAACCGAAAAGATAGATTTCATCACCGGCTTCAAAGTTCATGCTCAAAAAGCTATAGGCTTCCAATATCTGCAGATCGAGACCCGCACCAAAGGCACCCCCGGCAATGCGATCGACTGCGTTTTTCATACCAATGCCCGGGTCATAATAGAGCGTCTGGGCGATGCCATTTTGATCTGAAGGTAACAGGAATTGGGCAATTCGCTGAACGTTGGTGGGCCAGTCATTATCCAGACCTTCCCAAGTACCGTCGCAGCACACAATCAATCTTTTCACGTATATTACTCCGAACAAAATTTGTCTTGGACGCCGTCCATTTTCTACAAACAAGCTTGTCCCAAGAAAGACAGGGATGTTGTATGTTTTGAGTTGTCAAAAAAAGCGCCGCGAACCCGCGTGATGGTTCACAGCGCTTTCAGTTAAGGACCGGCAGGATTGGCAACCGGTCACTTCCACCTCAGATCCGTATCAGTTTCCGAGGGCCCCGATCCCTGCTTGACCGGCAATATCTTGCAGCGCGCTGCCGATACGGTCCATCATCAGATCGTTGTTGAAACTTTCATATCCGGAAAGATTGAGTGTCGCGTCCACTTCCTGCACCGCTTCAAATCCATTGGCCGTATTGATCAGCATGTTCTGGACACCATTGGTGGTCTCATGAACGATCGCGGTTTGCCCGTTATTCAATAGATAGACGGGGGTGTCGCCGACCTTCATGCGGATATTGCCACTGGATAATACACCGTTTTGCAACGAAGAAACATCGACCGGGCTCAGTCCGGCAGCGGCCGTCTGGGTGGTGTGTGCGCCATCATCATTGAGGTTCAGCACCGTCTGCAGCAGCAACTCGCCATTCACATAAGTGCGGATATCGGCGCCAAAATTGACGCCCAGTCCGTTGACTATGAACCCGCCGCGCAACTTGTCCAGATCTTCGTCCGGAACAAGTGCGGGCAGACCGACCGCCGCCGCGGGGTCGGCATTGGCGGTCTGGGGTACTAGCATCGCGGTGAAGGACGCGATGCAGGCGACCGTGGCGAAATATCTATGTCTGTAGCTCATGGCTTATCTCTCATCTGACGGTACCCACTCGCACATCGAGAAGAAATTCCGGCGAGATTTGGTACAGGGGGGGAAGGTGATTGGTTAGATTGCCGATGTCAGCCATGGCCGATACCTGATCGGTCGGCGCGGTGGACCAAGGATTCCAGTCACCGGCAAGATTATAGGTGGGCCGCTTGGTTATCGGACCATCGACGATGGCCAAAGCAATGCCGTTCCAATATTTATGGAATTCCTCATAGGAATATTTGTTGATGCCAAGCACGGAATCGCCGACCAGCACCTGATCTCTGGTCTGACCTTTGACCACAACAAAATGTTTGAACCCATCAATGTCGAGCAGCACTATGACCGGGCGTTTCACCTGGATAAGCTGCCCGGGTTTCAGTTTGAAACCCTCGGCACGATAACCGATGGATTGTAGATAGTTACGCATGTCGAGCATCGAAAAGCCGACTTTCTTGATCGCTTCTTTATTGCCCAGATCCCACATCGCCTTGAACGGTGTCCGTTCGCTCGTGGGCCGGTCGTAATGATAGGTGAGCAAGGTCGCGACAGCGGCGGAACCGCAGCTAAAATCATAGCGCTGGCGGATGACGGAACGGAATGGGATATCCCACCAGGTCATGACGCCGACATAATAGTCTCCGCCACTCGATTCCCGTGCCAAACGGACTTCGGATTGCGCGACGGAACTGCAAAACAGGCTGGCACCGGTCAGGGCCAGCAGTCCGCCCTTCAAGAAAGATTTCAAGCCGCTCTTGAAGGGCGGAAAGGCTGGGTATAGGCCATTTTTGATGGGGGAAGTGAGGGTCATGGCCTATACCTTACCTAATCGGTAATATTGATCGTCACCGCCAGGCCCGCCTGGAGTGCGGACTGGGCGCCGGTGTTGATCACTACATTACCAAGACCGTTAAAACCGGACAGCGAGTTGTCCGACAGATTGACATCGCCGGCGGTAAAGTCGCCGCCTATCGTGTTGCCGGTATTCTCAGAGTTAAAGGTTTGTTGGTTAATCGCTACTTGGGTGCCGCCACGCAGCTCATCGAGTTCGTCGAGCGACATTAGCGGGGATTCAGACGGCTGCGCGGTAGTCGCGGGTGCCTGGGGCGCAGCGTCCTGATCCGTGACCTGCGCGCTCGCATGGGAGGCGGTCATGGCGGGGGCTATCATAAGAAGCCAAAAATGCTTTTTCATCGTCTTTACTCCCGTTTGGGGATGCAGATGTTTGGGGAATGGAGGGGCCGGTTCCATCGGCGGAAACCGGCCCAACCTTCATCACGTCAGCGAATAGCGATTAATCGCCGCCGCCAGCCCCACCTTCAGCTGCTGCAGCGCCATCACCAAAGTTGATGGTGCCTTGTGCTGCAATATTCGTTGCAGACTGAGCGTTGGAGTTGATGCCGGTGTTCCATGACTGGTTCAGGATACCCGCAAAAGCTGCAAAGGCATTGCCGCGAACATAGTTGTCGCCGCTGTTGTAGCCAACTGGAGCTGGTGTACCGTCTTCACCATCCAGATCGACGAGTTCGTCCATCAGAGAGTTGGTGTTGTAGGCAGTCAACGTCTGCGTAGCAATAACAAGGTCGTTGTTATTATTGTTGTTGCTGGCAACGTCATCAACTGTAGTTGTGGTGCTGGCATCTTGTGCAAGATAGATATCAAGCAGATCGTTAATGACGAGCGAGTCTGCATTGTCATAAACGTCATTGCCTTGATTTTGCTGAGCCATGGCAGGGGCGCCAACGGCCAAAGCAGCTACTGCAGCAGATGCTGCCAATAGTTTAGTCATTTTCATCGGTATTCTCCTTAGGGTCTAAGGCATCTCATCTTTCCCTGCGCAAACAAGGAAGGGGGTAAAGAGGCCCTGTTATATGCCGCTTCATGCGACATCCCTCTGTTAGACCGATTCGCTTTTTCGCTTGTTGCGATTTGGCAATTGGTTAAAAATTTTGGATTTTGGCGGGAGGCTCAGCCTTTTTTGTCAAATTCTGATCTGCTAACCTTGGCGAGCAGTAGTGACAGAAAAAACGGGCGGCGAACTGTGGAATATTTGCTCCACAGTTCCCCGCCCGCATAGGAGGAGTATTTTTGTCGCTAGCGACTAGTCCATGCAGATGCGCCTAAAAACCGATCCGCAACGACAGCCGTGCACCATATGAAACATGATCTCGTAACTGCTCTTCAGCACTGAATTCGCCTGCGATGAGCAGATTGCCCGTCCCGCTGACCAGCCGAACGCCGGCGAGCCAGCCATCGGTTCGGGTATCAGGGGACAGTGTAAACGCATCACCATCTTTGAATTTCGCTGTCGTATTACCGATATCGCCACCAATAATCTGACGATAGCCGCCTTCGACCTCGGCCCGGAACCAGACACCATCGGGGTCTGTATCACCGAAGTTCAGCGCCGCCGCCAATGTGGTATTGAGTGCCAACTCGTCGCTGTCGCGATCTTCCACGATCAAGTTAAACGCATCGCCGCCCTCGGTTTCGGTATAACCTTCTTCGGACAGGTTATAATAGTCGACCGATACAGAAGGACGCAGGGAAACCCGACCAATATCCATTTCATAGGCCAGCCCGCCAGCAAAACTGTAAAGATCACCAGACCAATCAGCGACGGCAAAGCGGCGTTCTGTCTTATCATCTCCGTCAATTTTAGACTCAAACCGGCGCTGCGAATCAAATTCGACCTTGGCGTAGGAGCCTCTGGCAAAAGCGCGGAGGCCACCCCAACGCGCACGCCAATAGGCCGCGAATTCATATTGATCGCTATCCACTTCATTGGCCGCGTCATCATCGCTGTCATTGCTGTTCAGATAACCGAACGAAACACCGAAATTGCCGATGCTGCCGGTTTCGACTTCTATACCCGCAGTCGTACCGAGACCGGTAATATCGTAGCTATCCGTCTGACCGCGATCCTTGGAAACACCCCAAACGGTCTGTTGCAGCCAGAAACCCCAGCCGCCCTGATCGCTATAGGGCGCAACCGGATCGGTCAGGAAGCGCGCGGTAGAGCGCGAACCCTGACTGACCGTCGCAAACACGCCGCCCGCATGGTCCGGCAGCATTTGCTGAATTGTTTCGTCAAAAGTCTCTGCCGTTGTCGCACCGAGAAAGCTGGAGGACACCGCCGCATCATTGTCGAGCACCTTGAAGATCGCGTCATATGCGCTGGTTTGCGATCGGGTGAGCTTCAGTTCCTCTGCTGTCTTGCGTTTGATATCAACCCAGACAGCACCCTCGTCATCATCGCCAGTCACGCTGCTCTTGAACATATAGGCCGTAACCACGCCGTCTTGTGCGAGATTTTCACTGCCGACCAGATTATTCGCATCGACAATCTGATAACGGCCTTCAGACTCGCTGACGCTGACTAACTGGATTTCGAGATTGGTTCCCTCGCCAAATTCAGCCGTATCCGCAACGTTCAATTGTGTGAACTTGCCAGACTTGCCATCAATAGTGACGCCGATGGTGCTGTCATTCTCGGTAACGATGGAATTGATGTCAATTGTCCCCGTGTCGGTCAGCAGCATCGAACTATCGTTTATGGTGATATCCGTCCCTGCTGCCTGACTGAGCCAACCGGTAAATTGCGCGCCTTTTTCCAATTCAAATTCGTCGAAGCCGCCACCAAAATCCAGCCGCCCCTCTATCCGACCCGCTGCACTACCGACAAAATCGTCCCCCGAACCGAGCAGGATATCGCCAATAATTACGGGCGCCGGGGATTGCGAGGAGTTTCTAAATTGAGCGATTTCTGTGCCGTTATTATTGTTGGAAAGGTCAATTGCAACGGCTTTCCCTTCACCACCATTTTCGCTTATCGCTTCAATCGTGCCGCTATTAAAGACAAATTCCAGCGTACCCGAGCGGTCAATAATCGCCCCCGCTTGCCCGTCTTTCGCTGCTGTGGCGCTAATCTTTTTCGTAGTGTAGATCCCTTCAAGCGCGCCACGCTCCTCTACCAGAATGGCATAAACAGCCGTGTCGGCGGCACTACCGCCACTAGCGACGATTTCGCCATCGTTATTAATCTGTACCATAGTGGCGCGGTCACCAATACGGATCGCCGTAGCATCATCGTCAAGAGACACAGCGCTGATCGAGCCTCTGTTTAGGATACCACCGACAATTTCTGTCGCGCCACCAAGACCACCAATAACAAGAGCATTCGCAGCCACGCCCTCATAAACCCCGAGACCGCGGATACTGCCGTTATTGAAGATGCCATTGCCCTCAGATTCATCGTTTTTTACTTCGCCGATAGTTACCGTATTAGTCGCCGAACCGATTTGAACAGCCGCAGCTTCGCCATAGGAGGTGACGGACGCATTGCCTTCTTTATCATCATCAATGCCGTCGCCATCTTCATCCTTGTTTTTCGGGTCGGTATTTTCTGGTCGAACATCAAAAAATATTCCGTCCGCAACATCATTATAAATGGCGATCGCCGGACCGCCTTGCAGCAAATCATCAGCATCCAGTTTTGACACATCGCCTGGTCGCGTTGTGCTACGATAGCCCGATGCAGTGACCGTATTTTGGATTAGCAACCCACCCTCAACTTGACCCCAAATCGCCACGCCGACTGCGTTTTCACCGCGCACAGCGACAGAACCGCGCACTGTTACGTCGCCAGCCACATCACTTGTTTTTATCCCAACACTGTCATCCCCGGTCACTGTGATCTGGCCGCTGTGATTTAGCGAGCCATCGAGCCGGTCTCCGAGATAAATTCCAGCGCTATCATTGCCTTCAATCGTTATCGTGCCGCTATTTACGATTGCACCGGAATACCCTCCTTCTGTTCCAATACCAAAACGGAACTTACCGTTAGCAAACCGACCATCCAGATCACCATCATCGTCGGAATCCTTCGGGGTATAATCTTCATCGATGATGATGGAACCGCTATTGGTAATGGTTCCAGAGGTACCGGTTTCGGCAGAAATCCCGACGGCGCTATCCGCTCCGGTAATCTGGATGGTGCCCTCGTTTGTAACATCATGATTGCTGTCGATGATCACGGCGGTGCCGCCGGTTGGCTTGATCGAACCTTTGTTGGTGATCCGGATATCATCATTGTTATCGCTCGTCGCAATCGGCGTGGTGCGCGCGCTGTCGATCACGGTTTCGGCATGAACGGGGCCAGCGGCAACTAACAATATCGGGGTAAGACTGGTGCAGGCGAGAAGTTTATGCATGGGGGTTTGGTCCTTGTCCTGAAAATCTTGTGTTGGATATTCGACAAGACGGTACCACCGGAGTTAACCCGCAATGACAACCTTATATTTATAAGTAATTTAAAGCTAATTATTTGTAATATCAGGATTTTTATAGATTTATTTCGATTAATTAAAATCTGGTATCGAAACCAATTCTGATAGTACGCGGACGCAATGGAGTGATCTGTTTTCCAAAAGCCAAGATGAATGGTGACCCCAAAGCAAAGCGATTGCCTCTGGCATTGAAAATATTGGATCCTTCCAACCAGAACGAGTGTGCGCCGAAATCGAGATTTGCCGACAGACCTGTATCCACATAGTCGCCCTGCTTCACGCCGAGTATCGGACCGATACCCAGCCGGGATTCACCAGTATACCGAACCCAGGCAGATAGCGAAAAATCTGATTCGTCCGATAATGCATTTGTGTAGCTTACCCCTAATCGCCCAGAAAAATCAGCGACATTGGGTAGATTATCACTTTCGACAATCACCGCCCCTTCCGGTAGTTCATCGGCAAAATCGGACTCAGAATTACCGACAAAAATGGTCTCAGCCGGTTCAGTCAGTTTGCTGTCAGACCAGATAGCGCTTGCCTCAATCGACAAGCCAGGTAGCGGCCGCCAGTTCATGGACGCATCGACTGTCCATATCCGACCGTTGCCGATGTTCAGGGTGCCTGGCAGGCCAATATCACCACGAATCAGGTCAGCCTGCATATCATCCCATTTGGTGTAGGCCGCCGAGATACCGGCATCAAAGCCGGTTTCGCCGCCAATGCTAAAAACCAGCCCGGCTTCGATAGCCGCAACTTCGTCATTGCGAAACCGCTCCACTTGATCATCGCTTATATCAATTCCGGCAGCGCGAAACCCTTCTTGGTAACGGACATGCCCGGTCAGACTTTCAGCAAACCGATATTGCACACCGACCGCAGGCAAAAAGGCGGTCTGATTTCTTTTTACAGTTGCCTCTTGGGCGGACAAGACCAACGAAGGCGTTTCCAATGTCGTCCCCTTTGTCCATACGTGACTAATCCGCCCTCCGGCATTCACCATCAGACGATTGGAGAGGGGCCATGTGATCTCACCAAAGGCGGTGGCCTCACTGGTCTCATTTTCAATACCCACGACACTGGCATTAAAAAAATCACTCTCAATGGCGCGCCTGATGCGATAGCGGTTGTTGACTAGGCTCGTCCCGAAGAACCAGTTGCCGCCATTATCCAATGATCGCGACAAACGTATTTCAGATGTGAACAGACGCATGTCACCACGCTGATGGAATAAACCAGGCAATTCGGGATAAAAGGGCTCAGAGGCTGGCAGGGTCAAGTCGAATGTCTCCGATATCTCCTGATCAACAAGATTAATCGCCGCAGTCAATTCCGTATCATCCCATGTTTTACGAACAACCAACTGCCCCAAGGCAAATTCGTTATTATAAGGCTGCGCAAAGAGTGTGGAGCGTTCCAGCCGATCTCCTGTACCATCAACATATTGCGCATCACGCGCTTCAATTACCTGGACAGCCGCCATCGTATCGATCGACCAGCCAGCACCGGGATCCACACGCAAAATGAACCGACCGCCCATTGTGTCCATCCGGTTGACATCTCTCAACTCGCGGCGGCGATCGTCAACATAGCCGCCCTGACGGCCGGTATAAACCGAAGCCCTGACCCCCATGACCCCTTCTATTACGGGTATGTTCACGGTTGCATTAGCATCTGCCGAAGGATCACCATCTTGCGTTGCAGCCAAAGCGATTGAGGTTTTACCGCTCAGCTCGTCCAGCTGCACTGCATTGGGAACAAGACGAACAACGCCGCCCAGTGTACCAGCGCCAAAACGCGTGCCTTGTGGCCCTTGATAAACCTCAATGGTACTCAAGTCGATGAGCCGCAAATCCGGATCTGGCGCATTATAGTTGAGCCGCGCCTCACCCAGATATTGGCCAGACACGGCTTGGTTAGGGCCATTAAAGCTGGAATCAGCGATCCCGCGGATAAACAACCGATTACGACCCGGACCCAATTGCGTGGAGCTTAGACTAGGCAGCGTTTCTAACAGTGCATCGGTTCCGCGCACCTCTGCCGATGGCCCGACGTCGTCCAGCGACAATGTCAATCGATTACCGGCAGCATCACTTTGAATGGTGTGGCGCATCAACAGACCGGTGACCACGATATCCGGATTGATAACGGGTTGTGGAGGCGATTTGACAGGATTGAATTTTCTTGCGACTCGTTCGGACGTGAGCCGCTTCGGTATCCGCACTATCCGCCAATGACGGGCATGTACACGCTGTGGTTTTGCTTCGGTACCGGCCAATAGGCGGGTCAAAGCTTGGTGCGAGGTCATCCGCCCCTTAATCCGCGGGACCCGGCTTGCCCCAATATGCGGATCAGACAATCCGATACTAATACCGGCCTGTTTCCCAAGTACAAAAATCGCAGAGTCTAGTCGACCTGCGGCAATATCTACTTCAACCTGACTTTCGGCATGAGCAGGAGCAGCGATAACAACACCCAGAACAGCGGCCGCTATACTAAGGTACCGCATCATCCCCGATCAAAATCCAACCCTTTCCTGTTTTTTTCGCTTGCACACCAAGAACGGCTGCAATTGGCTCAATATTTTGTTGGCCATCGCCATCCAACTGGATCACACCGCTGAAAGGCCGGCCTGCAATATCTGGAGATACGGCAATGCTGACCGGTAGATTTCGGTCTAGCGCAGCAGCAACTTCGCCCAGTGTCTCGCCAGCAAAACTAAGTCGCCCAGTACGCCACGAACCAACCTGTTCAATCGCAATAGTGGAAACGGTCACCCGGTTTTTCGCTGCTGGTCGGTAAAGGCGTTTGCCCGCTGGTAGGCTAACATTTTCGCGGTCCGGGTTATAGATGACCAAACCCTCGGAAACCGTGACATCAAGGGCATCGGCGGTGCGGATAACATTAAATTCCGTGCCGGCATCGACGAGGCGAACATCGGCTGTATCGACAACAAAAGGGTCATTTTGCTGATGAACGACGGTGAACAATGCCTCCCCACCGACTAGCCGTGCATAGCGCGGCCTTTTATGGTCGAGAGCAATTTTCGTGTTGCCATTCAAGGTGATTTTACTGCCATCAGGAAGAGCAACTATTTCCCGCTCCCCGGGTCCCGTCATCACATCATAGGGCTGTGGCATCTGGGTCCAGACGCCAGCGCTAACTGCAACCACTAGCGATGCCGCAATCGCGCCGAACATAACGCGGCGGCGATTTGGCAGGCGTTCCGGCGTGATATATTCATCGTTTGCAGGTTTGGGAAAAACGGTTTTTTCGCTTTTAGCTTGCGTAATACTTACTGTTAAATCAGAAAGATTGTCTACCGCACTCAACACTTTCTCATAGGCCAAATTGTGTCTATGGTCAGCTTCAAGCCAAAGGGTAAATTCCTCCCATTTTGCGAAATCAGCAGCCTGCGTTCGGATTACCCAGGCAACGGCCTGATCCCGGATATCGTTGTCTTTTTCAGCCATCATATATGTCCTGAAACATAGACGTAGCCAATGCTTGAATCCCGCATTGCAATCCGTCTATCATTCTGCACCTTCCCTATCTTGCCAATCGACCAGCGCGCGATAGGCTTTTTGCAAGTCTTTCTCGACCGCGCTCAGGCTGATGCCCATTTCTTCTGCTATCTTGCGCTGACCGATACCGTCGACGCGAAATCGGCGAAAAATTGTGAACACACGCGGTCCCTCTTTGCTGATCCGCGCTTCCACAGAAGCCAGTTGCTGGTTAGCGATCAGTGCACGATCAGGAGGCGGCAAGTCGGAAGCCTCACCTGTTCCTCGATTAACATCGCTCCATTCATTGTCTCGCTGGCGCGCACGCTCATCCTTCCGATAGCGGTCATGCATGGCATTGTTCGCGGCCCGGTAAAGATAAGGGAGCGGACTGACAATATTGCTATCGTCCACATCGGACAGCTTCAGCCATAAATCTTGCAATACATCTTCTGCGTTATCGCCAGCACCGCGCGCATTCAAGAAACGCAGCAGAGCATCGCGATGCGCAAGGAAAACGGCCTGAAGTTTCTGATGCTCCATAAGCTGAAGAATCTCTATATCCGGGGGACGGCGGACTTTAATGAACGGAGGGAAATCATTCTGCAAGCCCTGCTAGATGCGAATTTCGATGTAAGCATAGCGGTTTTTGCAACTGTGTCACGATCTAATTTTACACATAGATACATATAGTTTCACCCTGCCGAAAAAAATTTGAGTTTTTTTTACGGGTTTCGGAAAGCCACGACGTCTCAAATATCGGACCCATCCCGAACCCTGCGGGTCCAAATTCTTCCGATTCTTTCCCCGAAGATCGGAATCCCGAGGGAAGGTTGAAATCCACCTTCCCTCGGGTCTTTTCGGACATTCAATCTTCAGGAGCGCACACATTGAAGCATTTGGGATTATTAATGCTGCCACTCATGCTAGCTGGCTGTGCATCCTCGACTTCTACGGGAAATTTTGCCGAAAAGCGCGAGATGATTTTTGTTCCGCCAGTCGATATTTACGAAACGACCAATTGTATTTCTCTCAACCAAGTCCGTTCGACCAAAGTGATCGATCGCATTGGTATTGCTTATGAAATGCCCGACCGTAAAATCTGGTTAAACCGTCCCAAATGGGGTGCTTCCACTCTTAACGATGATCTGGTGATGGTAGCGCAAGCCGGTGGGGACAGGCTTTGCTCAGGTGATATCATCCGGGTCATTGACCGGACGTCAATCGGATATCGCGGTTCCCTCGCGCTTGGACAATTTATTAGCTATTCCGAAGTCCAATAACCGACTATCTTGGCGCGATTATGATTTCGCTCCAGAACAATGACATAGCCCTTATTATTGACCCCTCGCGTGGCGGCGGAATATTGCGATTTGACTGGCGCGACACAGCCATTTTTCAACCGGCCAGAGACACAGACTGCAGCCCTTTGGGACTCGCCAATTTTGTACTTGTCCCTTTTTCCAATCGTATCGCGAAAGGTCACTTTTCGTTCGAGGGTGAATCGGTAAACATTCCGCCCAACCATCCGCCTGCGTCAACAGGCCATGCAATCCACGGCCATGGATGGATGGCGCCTTGGGAAGTGGTTGCAAAATCAGAAGAAGTGCTACATCTCCGCTATCAGCATACTGCCGATAGTTGGCCGTGGGATTATAGCTGCGATCAAGAGATGATCTTAACCGCCCAAGGCTATATTCATAAACTATCAGTCACCAACCAAAGTGCCGCCAATATGCCAGCAGGCCTGGGCTTTCATCCGTATTTTCCGAGTGCCAACGTCCATTTATCAACAAAATTCGAAGGCCGCTGGCACGTTACAGAACAAGGGCTGCCGACCGAATGGGTGGGCAAGGCGGGCATTTACGATCTCTCAACAGATGATCCGGTAGATACCGTTTTTACCGGTCGCAGAGGCGCACTCGAAATCGAATGGCCCACACACCGGCTGACCATGACACCCAATCCGGACTTGCCCGAAACTCACATTTTTGCGCCGTCTGATGAGGATTATTTCTGTGTCGAACCGGTCAGCCATATGACCGATGCGATCAATCGTGATGGATTGAAAATTCTAGCGCCCGGTGAATGCTGGTCCACGCAGGTCGAATTTTCAGTCGCACCGCAAATTAGTTGAGTTTGACAGCAGAGGCCGTTCGCGCCAATTGCTTGACCTTATCAAAATCACGCGTCCCTTTCGGTACAATCCAGCTGCCACCCACACAAAGCACCGCATCCAAGGCCAACCAATCGCCAGCAGTCCTCGGGTTAATGCCGCCAGTGGGACAAAAACGGCAATCCTTAAACGGTCCGGAAATTGCCTTTAAAGCCGTAATTCCGCCAGAGGCTTCGGCAGGGAAAAATTTGAAATGGTGAAGTCCCATATCCATGCCGCGCATGATATCGCTGGCATTCGAAATGCCGGGTAGCAAAGGTATGTCATGTTTTAGCGCGGACTCGACCAGTGCTTCAGTAAGGCCTGGTGACACAATAAATTCAGAACCGGCATCGGTCGCAGATGTCAGATGGGCATCGTTTAGAACCGTTCCGGCACCGACAATCGCACCGTCGACCTTTTTCATCTCGGCAATGACTTCCAGTGCGCAATCGGTCCGCAATGTGACTTCCAAAATCGGTAGTCCGCCTGCAACCAAAGCCTCGGCAATCGGCCGCGCTGTCGCGACATCATCGATAACCAGCACAGGGATAACCGGCGCAGCGCGCATGAGTTTCTCGATCGGTTTCAAAGTTCATGCTCCTGCAGAAAGGCTGATGCCGCGCCAAAGAGACCCGGCTGTGGATAGTTCAATAATTTGACCGGAATATTTTGCATAACCGATTCGAAACGTCCCTTGGCGACAAAGCGTTCACAAAATCCCGATTGCGGCAATATGTCGGCAATTCTTGCGCCGACGCCGCCGCCAATGACCACGGCTTTCGCCCCCTGCGCCAAAGCCAGATCGCCCGTGACCGAGCCGAGGCTGAGACAAAACCGGTCCAATGCAGCAGCCGCCAGACTGTCTTCGCCCGCTAACGCCAGCTCCCATAGTTCGCGATCGCTCATGGGTGCGGCTGACCGGCCCTCCAGATCAGCCAATACCGCATGGATTGCGACCAACCCGGGGCCGGATACAATCCGCTCGACCGACACCCGCCGATGGCGTTTGCGCAGTGTCTGCAATATCTTGTCTTCAATACTGTCCAGCGGTGCAAAATCGATATGACCGCCTTCGGCTTCAATCACATGATAATCATCTTTGGTGCGCAGAAGCTGCACCGTACCCAAGCCGGTGCCGGGACCAAATATCGATATCGGGCCGGTCGCGGGCAGCGACACATCAGGACCACAGCAATGCATCAAATGATCGCCATTCAGATGGGCGACGGCATGCGCGACAGCACCAAAGTCATTGATCAGTGAAAAGCGATCAAGCCCCAGTTTGACCGGAATGGCATGGGGCCGAACAATCCAGGGGTTGTTGGGCAAGCGCAACAGCGATCCGCCAACCGGGCCGGCAACAGCAATCGCGCCATCCTTAGGCAGCGCGCGGCCGATCTGATCCGCATAGGCTTCCCAGGCGGTTTGCAGGCTAGCATGTTCGGCGCTTTTCATGACCACTTGATCGGTCAGTGCTTCGACATGATGACCATCCACTTGGGCAATCGCAAAACGCGCATGGGTGCCGCCTATATCGGCTGTCACAATTTCCTGGGTCAAATCTACAATCCCGCCTGGTTGAGCATGGCTGACGCCCCTGCTTCTGCATTGTCAGATAGATTGCGCATTAGCGCGAATAGTTCCCGGCCGGTGCCTGCGCTCTCAATCGGCGTTTCGGCAAGCGGCCGCGCTTGCCATTCTGCTTCGTCAACCAAGGCGGTCAGCTCGCCGGTTTTGGCGCAGATACGAACGATATCGCCATCCTCCAATTTTGCCAAAGGTCCGCCGTCTTTCGCCTCTGGCCAGCAGTGGATTGCCGCGGGAACCTTGCCGCTGGCCCCCGACATGCGTCCATCGGTCAGCAATGCGACCTCATGACCGCGATCTTGTAAGACGCCCATTGGCGGAGTGAGCTTGTGCAGCTCCGGCATGCCATTGGCGCGCGGTCCCTGAAAGCGGACGACGATGATCACATCGCGGTCCAGTTCGCCAGAATCAAAGGCGGTTTTAATATCATTTTGATCTGCAAAAACCCGGACCGGCGCCTCGACAGTCAATCGGCTAGGATCAACGGCGCTGGTTTTTATCGCCGCGCGGCCCAAATTACCGGTCAACAATCGCATCCCGCCATCGGGCGAAAACGGATCGGACACCGGACGGAGGATCTCGTCATTGCGGCTTTCCGATGGCGCAGCGCTCCAGCCCGGCTTGTCGCCTTCCAGCACCGCCTCTTTTGCATAAGCATCCATATCATTCCCCGCGACGGTCATGATATCACGATGCAATAAGCCCGCATCCAGCAGTTCGCGGATCACAAACGCCATCCCGCCCGCCGCATGAAAATGATTCACATCGGCAGAGCCATTGGGATAGATGCGGGTCACCAGCGGAACGACAGCCGACAGCGCATCAAAATCTTCCCAGTCGATGATTATACCGGCCGCCCTTGCAATGGCGGGCAAATGGATCAGGTGATTGGTCGAACCGCCCGTGGCCAAAAGCCCCACCGCCGCATTCACAATCGCCTTTTCATCGATACAGCGCCCGAGTGGACGATAGTCATTGCCTGCTTTTCCAATGGCGGAAATCTGGTGCACCGCCGCGCGGGTCAGCTCCTGCCGTAGCTTGGTACCCGGATTGACAAAGGCTGCGCCGGGAACATGCAGCCCCATCATTTCCATCATCATCTGATTGGAATTGGCGGTTCCATAGAAGGTGCAGGTGCCCGCGCCGTGATAGCTCGCCGCTTCCGCTTCGAGCAGTTCGTCTTTGGTCGCCTTGCCCTCTGCATAAAGCTGACGCACGCGCTGCTTTTCCTTGTTCGCTAGGCCCGATGGCATGGGTCCGGCAGGAACCAATATCGTCGGCAAATGGCCGAAGCGCAGCGCGCCGATCAGCAGACCCGGCACGATTTTATCGCAAATGCCGAGCAGCAACGTGCCTTCAAACATGCCATGGCTGAGGCCGATGGCGGTGCCCATCGCGATATTGTCGCGGCTGAACAGGCTAAGCTCCATGCCCAATTGCCCCTGCGTCACGCCATCGCACATCGCCGGAACGCCGCCTGCAACCTGAGCCGTAGCGCCTGCTTCGCGCGCAAAAATTTTGATCTGTTCGGGATAGCGGCCATAGGGCTGATGCGCCGACAGCATATCATTATAGGCGGTGACGATACCGATATTCATCGCCGCGCCAGAACGAATGGCAGGCTTGTCATCGCCGCTGGCTGCGAAACCATGGGCGAGATTGCCGCAGGACAGGTTGGGCCGATGTACGCCCTTGTCACCTTCACGATCGATCAGATCGAGATAGGCTGCGCGCGACGCTTTGCTGCGCTCGATAATGCGGCTGGTTACCGCGTCCAGAGTGGGGTGCAGGCTTATGACTCGCTCCAAAAAATTGTTATCGGGCAGGAAGCCGCCTTGATCAGCTTTGCAATCGGCAAATCATGCTCTTCCTTGATTGCTTGTTCCAATATAGTTTTCTTGTCGGCTCCGCGCACGACAATAATTATGGCATTGGTGTCGATGAGCGCGGCCATGTTAAGGCTCAACCGCTCAAAAGGCGCCTCTGACGGAAGCGGGTCAGGTACGGTTCGAACAACCAGAGGACTGGTTTCATCACCCTGCACAGGTGCTTTCATGGTCGGGAACAGCGAAGCAATATGCCCGTCCGCCCCCATGCCGACCCAGACAAGATCGGCACGCGGCGGGGTCATGCCCTCCGTCAAATCGATCAGTTTGGCGTCACTGTCCGCAAAGGCTCTCGTGAGCTTGCCAAAATTGCTGGCTTCATGATCTTCCGCGACAATCCGGTCGTCGGTGAGCATCAAGGAAAGGTCATTCCACGGCAGATCTATGGTCGACAATTTATCGAATATCGCCACGGGTGTGCTGCCACCGGGAACAGCCAATAGGCGTGCGCCGTGTTGCTCAATCGCTGTTGCGAGATGCGCAGCGACCGCTGCAGCATCGGCATGATCCGCCCAAGTGATATTTGCAGATGTAGCGGCGTCACTCATGCCAGCTCACTCCATCCCGTTCGGTTAGGGCGATCGCGGCCGATGGCCCCCAGCTGCCGGCGCCATAGCTTTTCGGTGCGACCGCATGATCGGTCCAGATCTTCCGGATGGCATCGACCCAGGACCATTGCGCTTCGACCTCGTCGCGGCGGACGAATAGGGTCTGATCGCCCTCAATCAGGTCGAGCAGCAATCGTTCATAAGCAATGCGGCGACGGGCGCTAGCAAAGGCCTGCGTCAGAGACAGATCGAGCGGCACTTCGCGTAGGACAATGCCATCGCGGTCGAGACCTGGCTCTTTCGCCATGACTTGCAGGCGGACATATTCTTCCGGCTGCAACCGAATGACGAGTCGGTTGGCAATCGGTTTGCCCGAGCGGTCACCAAAAATGCTGTGCGGTACATCCTTAAACTGGATAACGACTTCGCTCCGCCGTTCGGCCAGACGTTTCCCGGTACGCAAGTAAAAGGGCACGCCCTGCCAGCGCCAATTGTCGACATGAGCTTTCAGCGCGACAAAGGTTTCCGTGTTCGATTGGTCGCCCAAATCGGTCAGATATCCCTCGACAGCTGCGCCATTTACCGCACCGGCTTCATATTGACCGGTGACGACTTCCGCCGGATCGAGCGCACGTAGCGAGCGCAGCACTTTGACTTTTTCATCGCGAATGGCAGTCGCGTCATAATTGGCTGGCGGCTCCATCGCGGTAATCGCCAAAAGTTGCAGCATGTGGTTCTGCACCATATCGCGCAAAGCACCGGTATCATCGTAAAAGCCGTGGCGCCCTTCCAGACCGACGACTTCCGACACGGTAATCTGGACATGATCAATACCGCCGGCATTCCACAGCGGTTCAAACATCATATTGGCGAAACGCAGCGCCAATATATTCTGCACGGTTTCCTTGCCGAGATAATGGTCGATCCGGAAAATTCGATCTTCGGGAAATGCAGCGGCCACCGCATCGTTAATCTCAGTCGATGATGCAAAATCATTGCCCAGCGGTTTTTCCAGCCCGATGCGGACATTGTCGCCGGCCAATCCGGCCGATTGCAGCCCCTTGATCGTCGGCTCAAACAAGAACGGCGCGGTAGACAGAAAGATCGACATTCCCGATGAAATGTCGCCAAGCTTTTCGGCCAGATCCGCAAAGCCTTCGGTCTTGGACGCATCAAGTGGCTGATAGAACAGCCGCTCTAGAAACTGAGCGATATTAGCGGCATTTTTGCGTTCTTCGGGGAGAAACTCGTGCAGCGCCTCGCCGATCATCTCACGATATTCTGCATCGTTCAGGCCGCTGCGTGCGGTGCCAAATATCCGTAAGTCCTTGGCGATAAGACCGTCGGCGTGCAACGCATAGAGCGACGGCAACAGCATACGCCGCGCCAAGTCACCGGTGGCCCCGAAAAGAAGCAATGTGTTGGATGGATGGGAATTCAACAAATTTCTATTTTCCCTGTTGGCGATGCATTTCTTTTAGAGATGCTGCGCTCATGAAAATGCCCATGAAGCAAGATTGAAGAGCCATTTCTTTTAATCGGCATCGGCAACCTGTCAACGTTGTCTCGTTTGCAAAAACTGCAGTTTGATGACTGAATTCGTATACAGGAGCTGCGGCCGGCTCATAGGCCGCAGCTTCCGCAATTCCGAATGGATCAGCCTTCCATTTCCTCCAGTTCCTTACCGCGCGTCTCCTTGACCATCTTGTAAACAAACAAGACCGAAATCGCCGCACAGAGGGCATAGAAACCATAAGCACCCGCCAAACCGATGCTGACCAGCATGATGGGAAACGCCATGGTAATGCCAAAATTGGACAACCATTGTGCCAGACCGCTGACCGCAAGACCGGATCCGCGAATCTGGTTCGGGAACATCTCACCCAGCATGACCCACATGACCGGGCCCCAGCTGAAGTTGAACAAAGCCGCATAGGCATTGGCACTGATCAGCGCGATCGTACCGGCATTGTCGGACAATACCAACTGACCATCGACAATAGAGCCGCTGGAAAAGGCGACCGCCATGATGCCTAGCGTCACTGCCATCCCGGCTGATCCGATGATCAGCAAAGGCTTGCGGCCAATCCGGTCGATCAAGGCAATGGCTGCGAGACAAGCGATGATCGACAATGATCCGCTCAAGATATTGATCAACAGCGCATCATTCTCACTGAAACCAACCGCCTGCCAAAGCACCGCGCCATAATAGAAGACGATATTGATACCGACCAGTTGCTGGAATGTCGCAAGGCCGATACCGACCCAGACAATCGTCCGAACTTTACCGGTTGTCTTGTCCATCAAGTCGGAGAATTTTGGCGCATGGTCATCGGCCAGAGAGGCTCTGATCTCTTTGACTTTTGACGCGGCCGCGTGACCGCCGAACAACCGCGTGAGCACGCCTTCCGCTTGCGCATCTCGGCCTTTAACGACCAGGAAACGAGGACTTTCGGGAATGACCAATAGTGCCAGCAGGAAAATCGTTGCCGGAATCATTTCAATCCAGAACATCCAGCGCCATGCTTCATAGCCCATCCAAAAGACGTTGGTCGATGCACCGGCAGCAGCCGCAAGCAAATAGTTGGAGAGAAACGCAGCAGTCAAACCGACAATGATCATGATCTGCTGAATGCTCGACAGCCTGCCGCGCATCACAGCCGGTGTGACTTCGCTGACATAGGCGGGGGCAGTGACGCTCGCCGCACCAACAGCTAGTCCACCGAGGATCCGGTAGATGACAAATTCGATCGATGATCCGGCAATACCGGACCCGAAAGCACTGATGAGGAAGAATATCGCCGCAACCAGCAACAGATTCCGCCGTCCGAACATATCGGACAACTTACCCGCTGCAAAAGCGCCAACCGCGCAACCCAGTAACATCGACGCAACGTTGAAACCCGTACCGACACTATCGGAGTTAAAGGCCGCCCTGAGCCCATCAACAGTGCCGTTAATGACCCCGCTGTCATAGCCAAATAGAAAACCGCCTATGGTCGCAATGGACACAATCAGCGCGATGAACCCCATATTCGTCTGCTCATATTCACGCGTTTGCATGGATCAATCCTCCCCTTCCTTAGAATAGACAACGTTGACTTTTGCCATTGCACGTTGCCGGAATATGTTTTTACGTTCTAAAATCTACGCTGAAACTTCGGCTTTTGCAGGCCCGGCGGACTCGCGCTTTACGAGATGATGGTCGAGAAATATCGGCTTGGACCGATCACCCGACTGAAAGGTTTGATCGGTCAACAGACCAACGGCTTCCGACACCAGGTCGGCAATCGGCTGGTTCACCGTCGTCAACTGCGGGCTGATCACCGCAGCGACTTGCGTATTGTCAAAACCGACAACCGACAGATCATTAGGTACATGGATGTTCCGGCGATAGGCCGCCGCAATAACCGCTGCCGCCATATCGTCATTGCTGGCAAATACGGCGCTCGGTGGATTTGGCAAGTCCAGCAGCTTTTCTGCTGCCGCGAGACCGGAAGCCCAAGAAAATTCCCCCTGCTCGACCAGTTCGGGGGCAATTTCGAGAGCCGCTGCCTGCATCGCCTTCGAATAGCCAGCATAGCGTTTGGCCGATACACTGTGGTCGGGATGGCCTTTGATAAAGCCGATACGTTTATGTCCCAATGACAACAGATGCCGCGTCATTTCTTCCGCAGCGCTTTCGTCATTGATATTGATCGAAGCCTGTGTCGCCGATGGATTGCGCGGGGCAATCAGGACGTAACGGATTTTTTTGGTATCCAGCATCTTGATCAGGTCCGGATCATCGCAAAGAGGCGGCGTTACGACCACTCCTACTGGCGACGTATTGTCGATCATCGCCTCTATCTCGGCCAGTCCGTCCTCACACTCCTCCATGATCAGGTGCATGCCGGTTTTGTGGCAGCGCTGCAAGGCGCCAAGGTGGACGCTTTCAATATAGCTGCGGCTGGGGTTCTGCACGAGCAACGCGATAATTTGCGGTCCGCCGACACGCAAGCTGCGCGCCGCGACGTTGAGTTTATAGTTTAACCGCTCCGCCGCACTCATCACCAGTTGCCGGGTTTCTTCCCGAACATTGCTTTCGCCGTTGAGCACGCGCGACACGGTCTTGAAAGAAACGCCTGCATCCTTCGCCACATCAATCATGGTCGCGCGCTGATGCGGCCGCTCGGTCGTACTATTCTCCAAACCTCATCCCTTTCGGCGAATGCCGTTCATCCTCACTATTGAGCTTAGAATCAAATTGGCACAAGAACAAGGTTTTGACAAGGTTGTCATTACTGAAACTCTCACTTAAAAGAGCGGTTGATTCAAAAACATACGAATGCACGAGTCTGCGCATGGAGAGAGGAAAAGACAGGATGGGGCCGGGACAGCAGGCAATAGGTCTGGATATGACGCTTGATAGGCCCAATTTGCTGTATCGGATAGCGGCATGAAGGAGTCTCTTTATCTTGGCATCGATCTGGGCACATCCGGTGTCAAGGCGGTCATCGTGGATGTCAACGATATTGTCCTGGCAGATACAAATCCGCCTCTTCAAATCCAGCGCCCAAAGCCCCTACACAGCGAGCAGAATCCTGATGGCTGGATGATCGCTGTTGATGAAGCCATGCGTCGATTGCCGGCAAACCTGCGGGAAGATATCGGCGCGATGGGCCTCGCCGGCCAGATGCACGGCGCGGTTCTGCTGGGAGAAGACAACGAAATTCTGCGACCCGCTATCTTGTGGAACGATGGTCGCAGCCATGACCAGTGTCAGACATTGGAAAGCGCTGTTCCCCGGTTGGCCGAGATTACCGGCAACCGGGCCATGCCGGGCTTTACCGCCCCCAAACTGCTCTGGGTCCGCGAAAACGAGCCTGAGATTTTTCCGAAAATCGCAAAAGTGCTGCTGCCCAAGGACTGGCTGCGGTTCAAGCTGTCGAGAGCCATGGTTTCGGACATGTCCGATGCTGCGGGAACCTTGTGGCTGGACACAGGCAAACGGTCATGGTCTGAAGAGATGTTGCAGGCCACTGGGCTGACCCGCTCCCATATGCCGGATCTGGCCGAGAGCCCTGACCAAACCGGTATTTTATCAGCCGATCTGGCATCCCGTTGGGACATAGCACAGGTTCCCATTGCAGCAGGCGGCGGCGACAATGCCGCTGGTGCCGTGGGGTCTGGCGTCGCGCGACCCGGCGACACGATGCTTTCGATCGGAACTTCCGGTGTGATTTTTCATGTGGATGACCAATATCGTCCCAATCCCGCTGGCGGTGTCCATACATTTTGCCATGCCCTGCCCGGCCTTTGGCACCAGATGTCGGTGATGCTTAGTGCTGCCAGCGCGGTCGATTGGGTCGCAAAAACCATCGGCTTTTCCGATACGCCGGCTTTGTTTGCAGCTGCCGAACAACGCGGTTTATTGACCGAAAGCGAGATTTTCCTCCCTTATCTTTCCGGCGAGCGTACGCCGCATAATGACCCACATGCGACGGGCGCGTTTTTCGGACTCACCCATGATACCGATCCGGCGGCGCTGGCACAGGCGGCGCTGGAAGGCGTTGCCTTTGCCTATGCTGATGGCGCGGAGGCAATTGCAGCCTGCGGCAACGAGATAGAACAGCTCAACGTCATCGGTGGCGGATCGCGCTCGCTCTATTGGGGTCGGATTTTGGCCTCAGCCATCGGCAAACCATTGGTCTATCGTAAAGGTGCAGACCGCGGCGCGGCCTTTGGTGCCGCCCGGCTTGCCCGCATCATGATCGAAGGCATGGATGCTCCTGGCGTACTTACCGCTCCAGAGATTGTCGAGACCATCGCGCCCGACCCGGAGCTTACCGAGCCGCTTGCCAAAAAGCATCAGATTTTCAAAGATTTATACAAAGATACCCGTAAGGGATAAGGAGTAACATAATGACCGATCACCAAGCCGCCGCCAGCGCCTATTTCAAATCATTGCCACAGGCCCGCTATGAAGGTCCGGATAGCCAGAGTGATTTTGCCTATCGCTATTATGACAAAAACCGGGTGGTCATGGGCAAAACAATGGAAGAGCAACTACGCCTCTCGGTCTGCTTCTGGCACACATTCTGTTGGGATGGATCGGACGTCTTTGGTGCTGGCGGTTTCAACCGGCCATGGTATCAGATGGATGATCCAAGGGCCGCCGCCAAAGCCAAACGCGAAGCGGCGTTCGATCTGTTCAACCTGCTTGACCTGCCATTTTACAGCTTCCACGATGTCGATGTCATGGCACCGGCGGAAACTGCGCAGGAGCATGTCGCCAACATTGCCGAAGCGGTCGATCATCTCGAACAGCTGATGGCAAGCTCGGGCCGGAAATTGCTTTGGGGCACCGCCAATAATTTCTCTCACCCGCGATACATGGCCGGGGCTTCGACCAATCCCAATCCGGAAATTGCGGCCTTTGCCGGCCTGCAAGTGCGCGAGGCATTGAATGCCACGCACAGACTGGGCGGCGCCAATTATGTTCTATGAGGCGGCCGGGAAGGCTATGATACGATACTCAACACCAATATTCGGCAGGAGCTGGATCAACTGGGAAAGTTCCTCGCGCTGGTTGTCGAGCATAAACACAAAATCGGCTTCACCGGTGACATATTGATTGAACCCAAACCGCATGAACCAACCAAGCATCAATATGACAGCACCGTGCAAACCGTACACGCGTTCCTGCAACGCTATGGCCTGGAAGGCGAGGTACGGGTCAATATCGAGGCCAATCATGCCACCCTTGCCGGGTTGAGTTTTGAGCATGAAGTCGACATGGCCTTTGCTCTCGATATATTCGGATCGCTCGATCTCAACCGCGGTGACCCGCAAAATGGCTGGGATACGGATCAGTTTCCCAATGATCTGCGCGAAGTGACGCTGATGATGAAATCCATCCTCTCCGCCGGTGGCATGAAAAATGGCGGGATGAATTTCGATGCCAAAGTCCGCCGTCAGAGCATCACCGCCGAAGATATTGCGCAATCGCATATCGGTGCCGTCGACCTGATGGCCCGCGCACTGCTGAATGCCGAGGCGATGATTAAGGACGGCCGGATCGACCAGTTCAAGGAACAGCGCTATGCTGGCTGGAATGAGGGCATTGGAGCAAAAATGCTCGCCGGCGATGTCAATCTAGACGCAGTTGCGGATTTTGCGCTGACCAGCAATCACGCGCCAGCGCCGGTCTCTGGCAGACAGGAATGGCTCGAAAATGTGGTGACCCAGTTGGTCAAGTAGCGGGAATTGATATTGTTTTTCTGCGCATGATCTTCACACCCAAACATTTGTAAAATCGAAACGAGGTCACATTAAAGAACAACAACCTTTGCCGTAAACAGCAGTGACAATCGACCAGACTAAGAGTTTCGGTAAATGCTGCACAGGATCAAGACCAGTGAGTTGGAGGTGGGGATGTTTATCGATTCCCTCGAATGCTCTTGGCTTGAAAGTCCTTTTTGGCGCTCGCGGTTTCCGATAACCGACGCTGAGCAGCTGGAAACCCTCCTGTCCAGCGACGTATATTGGGTGCAGATTGACGATAGCAAAGGCAAGGGACTCCCGGGTCCATCCTCGCCGCAGAGCCAGGTGCGTGTGGAGACCCCGACGCACGTAAAGACAGTGACAAAGGCCGCCCCTTCGCCTGCGGTTCAGAAACGGCCAGCCATATCGGTAATGGAAAGGCAGGAGATTAAGCGACTATCCCCGCGTGAGCGCGCAGCGGAAATGCGCAGGGCCTCTACTACAATCAAGCGCTCGCGCGAAGACGTGATGACTCTGTTCGAAGATGCGCGCCTCGGCAATAGCGTGAAATCAGAGAAAATGGCGCCGTTGGTGGAGCGCATATCCAATTCGGTCGATATTGACCCGAGCGTCATTCTGAATATGGCACGGCTCAAAACAAAGGATGAATATACCTATCTTCATTCTGTTGCCGTTTGCGCTCTGATGATAAACCTCGGTCGTAAACTGCGCCTTCCAGAAGCGCAAATTCACGATATCGGCATGGCTGGTATGCTGCACGACGTCGGGAAAACATCTATCCCGGACAGCATATTGCTGAAACCTGGCAAGCTAGAAGATGCGGAATGGACTACTGTTCGCGACCATCCCCAGAGAGGCCATGACATCTTATCCGCTTCAGAAGGCGTGAGCGATATCGCGCTTGAAGTCTGTCTCCGACACCATGAGAAGATGGACGGGACTGGATATCCGGGAAAGATGGAGGCAGATGATTTAAGTATTTTTACACGTATGTCGTCAATCTGCGATGTCTATGACGCGTTAACCTCACAGCGCCCTTATAATGTGCCACTATCCGCGTCGCAGGCTCTTGCCAAAATGCAGTCTTGGTCCGGTCATTTCGACCAACTTATCCTCCGTGATTTTGTTGATAGCCTTGGCATATTGCCGGTTGGAACCTTGGTCAAACTCGATCACAATGAACTGGCTATAGTGATTGGGGAATCACCAACTGACTTCGCAGCGCCCATTGTTCGCAGCTTCCATTCAATGGATAAGGATAGGGCCATTGCGCCCCAAGATATCGACACAGGCCGGAAAAAATCGCGGAAGGTGCTCTCAATAGAAGATCCTGAAGATTGGAATTTTTCCGACTGGTCTAATTTATCAGCCAAGTTGCTAACGAAACAGATGTAGGTCTGATTATCAGAAAGTCAGACCGTGACCGGATATTGGTCTGTTTCTATCAGCTCAACCCGCAAACCGAAAGACAATTTTGACGTGCGGTCGATGACAGATGCGCTGGGTCTGAAAGTTCTTGGATCACATATCAACTGGAAGCGGCTGCGCGAAGATCCGCCTTATACTGTTGAGGAATCCTTCATGCACCACGTCTTGCAAGACGATGTCCAGAAGATCCGCGATCACGTTGCGCGCACCGGCAAAACACCGTTCATGGGTGAATTTGGCGCTATTGACTTGATACCTGTCGCGGAACGGGTGCAATATCAAAAAGCCGTTCGCACCGCTTTTGATGCTGTCGGCATTGGCATGTGTGCGTGGGCTTACACCAATACATTCCCGCTCTATGACAGCCGTACGAAGGAATGGCTGCCCGGGATGCTTGATGCCATGGGCTTGAAAGACAAATAGTTTTTCGGGTCAGCAAACCTAAAAAGCGGCATCGACGACGACAGTGTAACCGGTTATGCCCTAGCCACGAATAATAGAAAATTATTCTGTTCAGGGGCTAAGGAAAAACCGGCATGTTGAAAAAATTATTGGTTCTGGCTGTCATCGTGGCGGCGATATTTGCGTTTTTTCACTATGACCTTGGTTCCCAGCTGACGCTTGAGAACCTGAAGTCGCAGCAGGAAGCAATAGATGCGCAATATCGCGCCAATCCGCTAGTCATCATCGGCATATTCTTCCTCATCTACGTCGCAGTGACCGCGCTTTCTATCCCGGGCGCAGCAGTCATGACGCTCGCTGCGGGCGCGCTATTCGGCGTGGTAGTCGGAACGATAGTGGTGTCCTTTGCATCCACCATCGGCGCAACTATGGCTTTCCTGGCTTCCCGCTATCTGCTTGGCGACTGGGTGCAGGACAAATTTGGGCAGCGGCTCAAGAAAATCAACGAAGGTATTGAACGCGACGGCGCTTTCTATCTTATCTCCATCCGGCTTGTCCCTGCCTTTCCATTCTTCGTCGTCAATCTGCTCATGGGTCTGACGAAGATCCGATTGCTGACCTATTTCATTGCCAGCCAAATCGGTATGTTTGCTGGCACCATTGTATTCGTCAATGCCGGGACACAACTGTCCCAAGTGGAATCGGTCAGCGAAGTCTTTTCGCCCTCCGTCATTGGATCTTTCGTTCTGCTTGCGATTTTTCCGTGGATTGCCAAAGGCGCTATTGGCCTCATCAAGAACCGCAAAATCTACAAAGGCTGGACCAGACCGAAGAAATTTGACCGCAACCTGATCGTCATCGGTGCGGGTTCCGGCGGGCTGGTATCCTCGCTGATCGCGGCCACGATCAATGCCAAGGTCACACTTATCGAGTCCGGCAAGATGGGCGGCGACTGCCTGAACTATGGCTGTGTCCCCTCAAAAGCGCTCATCAAAAGCGCCAAAATTGCCGAGCAAATGCAACATGCCGATCGCTATGGCCTGACCGCCACTAAGCCTGTCATCAATTTCAAAAATGTGATCGCCCGGGTCGAAGATATTATCAAAACCATCGAACCCCATGACAGTGTCGAGCGGTTTGAAGGCCTCGGCGTGGATGTGGTGCAAGGCTATGCCCGGCTGACCGATCCATGGACCGTCGAGATTGAACGCAATGACGGCGGCACCCAGACATTGACCGGCAAGGCGATTGTCCTAGCCACAGGTGCGCGGCCCTTCGTTCCGCCCCTGCCCGGCTTGGAGGACACCGGCTATCTGACCAGCGACACGCTCTGGGAAGAAATGGCGAAGCGCGAAGCTGTTCCTGAAAAAATGGTCGTGCTCGGCGGAGGCCCGATTGGTTGTGAATTGTCGCAGTCCTTTGCGCGTCTGGGCAGCAATGTCACCCTGATCGAAATGGCGGGCCGCGTCATGGGTATCGAGGACGAGGATGTGTCCGAGATCGCATCCAAAGCGCTGACCGATTCCGGCGTTACGTTGCTCTGCAATCACAAGGCTCTGCGTACCGAGATGCAGAACGGCACCAAAATGATCATTGTCGAGAATGACAGCGGCGAACAGGCCCTGCCCTTTGACGATCTGCTCATCGCTGTTGGCCGCGCGGCGCGGCTTGAAGGTTTTGGTCTGGAAGAGCTTGGCGTTGAAACCGACCGGACGCTGGTGACCAATGAACATCTGCAGGCCACATTCCCGCATATCTATGCCGCGGGCGACGTTGCCGGTCCTTATCAACTGACCCATAATGCCTCGCATCAGGCTTGGTTCGCCACGGTCAATGCGCTGTTCGGGCGGTTTAAGAAGTTCAAACCAAGCTATGAATTTCTGCCGTGGACGACGTTCCTCGATCCCGAAATCGCGCATGTTGGTCTCAATGAACAAGAAGCCGAAAAAGAGGGCATCGAATATGAGGTCACCAAATATGGCCTTGATGATCTCGACCGCGCGATTGCCGAAAGCGCGACCGAGGGTTTTGTCAAAGTCCTGACACCGCCGGGCAAGGACCGGATTTTGGGTGTGACCATTGTCGGTCAAAATGCTGGCGAGTTACTCACCGAATATGTGCTGGCGATGAAGCATGGCCTGGGCCTCGGCAAGATTTTGGGCACGATCCACACCTATCCGACGATGGCGGAAGCCAACAAATTTGCTGCCGGTGAATGGCGCAAAAAGCATAAGCCGGAATGGGCATTGAAATGGCTGGAGCGCTATTTCAACTGGGCGCGAAGTTAGGCCAAAGTTCACACGGTTCACAGATGGTTTTCCAGCTGGTGGTGAACAGATGAAAACGGGTTAAGTTTACAATGTGCACAAAGTCCATTCGGGACTTTTCAAAGCGCGATTTTGCTCAAAGTTCACACAATTCACAGCATATTAAGCCTGGAAAACTGTCGATAGTGATTTTTCAAAACTGAGAAAGAGCCGGGGCAAAACTATCATGAAACGCACTCTGTAGGAAAGCCGATAGTGCAGGTTATTCAGCTCAATCGCGAAAGCTGGTCCGCGCCAAAACGCTGCGCTGGAGCACCGTCACCACACACAATCCCGCAAAAACATAGGCCAGTGTCGCGAAATGCATCGGGAACAGGCACATGATCAGGAAAAAGGCAATTGTCTCTCCACCCTCGGCCAAGCCGGTACTGTAGAAAAAACTCTTCTCGCCATGAGCGCTGGTCTCGGCGCCTTGTTCTGCCGCTGTCACTGCAAAGGCAAGAAAGCTGATCCCGGTTATCGTGAAAGCGGCGACCAGCGTTACGGCAGGCAATAGATTGACGGGGTCCGCTATCCCGAAAGCTAGCGGAATTGAGACATAAAAAATGAAATCACAAACAATATCAAGGTAACCGCCAAAGGCTGTCTTTTGAGTAGCGCGCGCTACAGCGCCGTCCAGACCATCTAGAATGCGGCTGACGACGACCAGCGCCAGCGCCCAATCATAATGCTGGACTGTGACAGCATAAGCGGCGCCCAAGCCAAAGCCGAGGCCGAGCAGCGTAACCATATTGGCGGTCAGACCGATCTTCGCCAATCCCCGCCCAACGGCGTTAAGGGGCGGATCAATCAGCGGCCGGATTTTGGCGTCAAACATCTGCGCTTCCAAGACCCCAGTTCAATCTCTCTTCTAAACCCATGTGATAATACCGATCACCGCGCCCGTCATCGCGGTGGCGCAATTGCCGGCAAACCAGCTTTTCATACCCAGCCCTGCAACCTCGGCCCGGCGGTCAGGACACAATGTACCGATGGTCGAAATAATCAAGCCAACGCTGGCCAGATTAGCCACCCCGCAAAGCGCATAAGTCACGATAAGCTGGCCCTTGGCGCTGAAAGTATCGGCAGGCAGTGCGGCCAGTTCCAGATAAGCGACATATTCGTTGAGGATCGCCTTGGTACCCATAAGCGATCCCGCCGCCGCCGATTCCTCCCACGGCACGCCAATCATCCACATCAGCGGCGCGAATATCCAGCCGAAAATTCGTTTCAAGGTCAGCGCTTCGCCAGCGACCGATGGCAGCACAGACAGTATTTGATCGGCCAAGGCGACAAAGGCAAAGATAACGATAATCACCGCGATCACCGCCAGGAATAGTTGGACACCATCCATCGTCCCCTTGATAATCGCATCAAAGCTATTGTCATATTTCAGCCCCGGTTCTTCACGGTTAACCTTGGTATCGGACAGTCCAGGCACCATCAGCCGAGCCAGTAGGATCGCGGCTGGCAAAGATATTAACGAGGCCGAGATCATATGGCCAACCGCATTCGGGACGGTCTTTTCCAGCGTCGTCGCATAGAGCACCAATATCGCACCCGATATGGTCGACATAGCCAGCACCATGATCGCAAATAGCTCCGCGCGGCTCATCTTTTCAAAATAAGCGCGCACGGCGAGCGGCGATTCCACTACGCCGAGAAAAATATTCGCTCCGCCGCTTAGGCCAACCACACCGCTGACGCCGAGGGTCTTTTGCAGCGCCCAGGACAGACCTTTGACCATCAGCTGCAACACACGCCAGTGCCATAGGAGCGCGGCAAGCGCCGAGAAGACGATGACCAGCGGCAATATCTGAAAAGCGATGATCAGCGGCGGCGCAGCGCCTTCCTTGAGAACAAAGGGCAATTCCGCCCCACCGACATAGCCGAACATATAACTGGAACCAACGAGCGTCGCTTGTTCGATCGCTTGCACGCCTTGGTTAGCAAGGCCGATAATGTCCCAGATAAAAGGAATGCGGACGATGGAAACCGCCAGAATGAACTGCACCGCAATCGCGCCCGCGATCCAGCGCCAGCTTGGCCTGTCCTTGCGATTTTCCGACAACGCCCATGCGACGGTCAGGATGAACGCGATACCGATCAGGCCCTGAAGCTGGCTCAATATTTCAAGCAATAGCACTCTTCCCCGTGACAATGCGATAATGCACTACCATGGCGGAAAATTAAGACAGCGCCAACAGGCTTTGTGTGGCCTCGCTAGGAAGCGGCAGCAACAGCCCCCATCATCAATTCCTGATCCTTGCGCGTGGGATTGCCGCGCAGGCACAGGCCGCCATTGACCTGCAAATTCTCACCGGTCATGAAACATTCGTCGCTGGCAAGGAACACAGCCGCCGCTGCGATATCTTCGCTGGTCCCAATCCGGCCCAGTGGATAGCGTGCTTCGAAAGACTCGACCAATCCCGGAACCTGATCAACGCCGGCGGTCATCGGTGTACGGGTCAGACCCGGCGAAATGCTGTTGGCTCTGATACCCCGATCGCCAAATTCATGGGCAATGCAGCGAATGATATGATCGGTCGCTGCCTTGGTGCCCATATAGGCAGCATGGTCGTTGAGCATGATTGTCGCGGTCGCCGAGCTGATCTGGATAATTGAGCCCCCGTCCTTCATGGCTTTGATCATCGCCTGATAAAATTGGAACGGGCCGACCAGCTGCAATGCTGACATCAGCTCAAGCTCTTCTCTGGTATTTTCCAGAAACGGCTTAAGAAAGCCGAGACCAGTCGCATTGATCGCAATGTCGACACCGCCCATTTTGCTGGTCGCGGTTTCGGCAAGCGCGTTGACTTCCTCCTCGTTGGTCAGGTCGCACAGTGCATAATGGCCGCCGAGCTCTTCGGCGAAGCGTTTTAGCTCGTCTTCCTTGCGGCCCGCCACAAGAACATCAGCCCCTTCGTCCCGCAAACGCTTGGCAATGACCTGCCCCATATTACCTGCGCCTGCTGCGCCCAGAATAATGGCTTTTTTTCCTTCAAGACGTCCCATATTTCGCTCCTCAATTTCTAAATTATCTCAGTCAGACTAGATTATCGATGGCCAGAGGCCACTCTCAATATGGCTATCTTCATGTGCTTTCGATCAGCCAATAAAAAGGCCGGGAGCAGCCCCAACTGCCCCGGCCTTCTACGATCAACGGGAGAGTTGATCAGAACTTGAAGGCGGCTTCCAGAAAGACCTGACGACCGCGATTTTGCGTGACGACTTGATCATCACCAATGGTAAGACCCAAGCCTGGACCGGCTAAGAAAGGACGGCCACCGCTGGTATTGATCCATATCTCATCCGTAAGGTTCACGCCGACAAGCGACAATCGCCACTTTCCGTCTGGATCACCCACAGAAACTGATCCATCAATGGTCACATAGCTATCCTGCTTGAGGTCATCCAACGTATCTTCATTTGTAAAATACGAACCGGTGTATAGCAGATTTCCGTTAAGCCCGAATTCGAGAGAATCGCTCATTGGCATGGTCCAATCGAACGCGATATTACCAGCAAATTTCGGTGCCCGCGCTGCTGTCCGCCCATCCAAATTTGTGTCATCAGCGCTGAAGGGACTATTTGGGTCACCCTCACCACTAATACCTGTAGGTCCAGGAGCTCCGGGACCATCTGTTCCGGGATCAGTTATGAAAGTATCCGTGAATTTTGCATCGGTATAAGCCAGAGCACCGGAAAAGTTCAGACCTTCGACAGGTGTCTGCCAAGCCCATTCAACATCGATACCTTTGCTGGTTAGCTGACTAGCATTAAATGTCTCGAACTGGACCGTTGTTGCGTCAAAATTCTGTACTTGCAGGTCATCAAATACATAATAAAAAGCCGAAACATTCAAGGTAACTGACCGATCTGCAAACTGACTTTTTACCCCGATTTCGCCGCCGAGACCGGTCTCGGATTTAAACCGCAGCGAATCAGCAACTGCCTGACGTACCGCCGGGTCGGGACTGTCGAAGCCGAGCAGACTAGAAGATGGGAGCGCACTATTATCAATACCGCCAGATTTAAAGCCCGTTTTGAACGCACCGTAAATGTTGATGTCTGGTGTTGCTTGATAACGAAGCGATACTTCTGGTGAGAAATTCGAGTCTGAGAACTTAATTGGTCCCGAGAAGAAACCGCTATCAATAAAGTTAGGAGTTGCTGATAAGAATGTATGAACATAGGGGACCGAAATCGTACTTGTCTTAGTTTCGTCGGTCCAGCGAACACCGCCAGATAGCTGTAGTTGATCGGTGAAATCAAGAGTGACACTGCTGAAAAGAGAAACAGCTTCCGTTTTCGTGTTCTGCTTCTTGAAATAGTCAAACGTGCTCCCGGTTACTGGGTCCGGTGCGACAATCGATATGTTGACCGCCTGTTGGGATGTATTAAAATCGATTTCTCGGCTTTCATAAAATGCTCCAATCATGAAGTTAAACATGCCATCAAAATCGCTGGCCAACCGAAGTTCCTGAGTGAATTGTTCGGTTGCGTTTTGTGGATCACTACAACCGAAGCCCTGTGCCGATCCAGCAGTGTTGACCGCAGCCAGTGCCGGCGCAATTGCACCAACCGGAGCACCACCCGGATTGAACGCAGGTCCAACACCGACATAGCCGTAACAATCAAAATCCACCGCGTCCAAATTAAGATATCCTGAAACCGAAGAGACAGTGAGCGTATCAGAGACATCAAGGTCCCATTTCAAGCGGCCGAAGATAATGTCCGTTTCGCCAAATGGCGTACCTTTAAATTTACCTTGACCGGGACTCCCGTCCGGAAATTGCTGAACCAGTGTGGCCGAAGGATCCGCCGTTGGATACAGCCCGTCGTTCGTGTCACAACTCGCGTTGGACGGAACTGCAATTCCACCGCCAAGCAAAACAATTTCATCGGCACGACCATTTGGGCCGCAATCGATGTCTGAATGCGCAATGGCGCCGTCATTTTCGTTTCTGATATAATTCAATTTCAAATTTGCATTAAAGTTATCAGATGGTTCCCACTGCAATGTTAAGCGACCCACAAAGTCTTTTAAGCCACGTGATTGATTGATAGCCGGCGTCCCAGCCTCTAATTCAACGTAGTCTTCGACATTGGTATACTGTCCTGCCAAGCGAATGCCTAAGGTATCGCTTAGTGGGCCAGAAATATAACCGCCAATAACTGTTCCATTTTCTTCAAATTCCTGTGATACCTTCACACCCATTTCCCAATCGGGGGTAGGGTTCGCTGACCGGATAGAGAACACACCGGCCGAGGCACTTTTACCAAAGAAAAGAGATTGAGGTCCTTTCAACACATCAATCTGTTCAACGTCAAAGAAGCCCGCCTGAACCATCCTCATCGTGCTGACCTGAACTCCATCAAAGTCAAAAGCGACAGCTGAATCAAATGCGGCCGAAATGTTCGAGGAGCCGACACCGCGCAATGAAATCTGTCCGCCAGATCCGGAACCACCCACTTGCACGTTCAGCGCAGGAACACGGCTCACCACATCCGCAATCTGGTCAACCTGGAATTTTTCCAATGTGTCGCCGCCAATAGCGGTCACGGTCACTGGCACTTCCTGCAACGTCTCCGTCTGCTTACGGGCGATAACCGTGATAACATTGCTGTCATCATCTTCGGCAGCATCCTGTGCATGGGCAGGGGCAGCGACGCCGGCAAAGGCCAAGCTAGCGGCAGAACCCATAAGCAACCCGCGCATGGGTTTTGTTGCAAAAATACTATTGTGGCGTTTCGATTGTTTAGTCATCACTCTCTCCCAAAAAGCCCCGGTCTATGACCCGGGTCCCATCCAAAATAACTGGCGGTTTTTCCGCCTTAATTATGGGATCATCTTAAGCAGGAGTTTCGCAGCGCTCTGCTAGCCAATTTGATAGCAAATATGCGAAACTGTGATATTCGCGCAACATTATGATCGGTGCGGATCAGAAATCCCCTACGGAAACTAACGATAATGGGGATTGCTATGATGAGCCTGTTCACAGCCTATAGGTTCTAGAATCAGGTTTGGAGGGAGTTGTTATGGGCCGGTTAGATGGTAAAATTGCGATAGTCACAGGAGCAGGTTCGGGACTGGGAAAAGCCATAAGCGAGAGCTTTGCAAGCGAAGGCGCAAAGGTGGTGGTCACAGATGTGAATGCCGAGAGCGCCGAGAGCGTTGCCACAGCGATCGGTGCCAATGCCATGGCGCTGCATCAAGATGTGGCCGACGTGCAGCGCTGGCAGGCGGTTTTTGAAGAGACAGAAAAAGCCTTTGGAACGCCGCATATATTGGTCAACAATGCTGGCCTGGTCATTCCCGCCACTATCGAGGATTGCACATTGGAGCAATTTCGGCTGACCAACTCCATTATGCTGGAAGGTGTTTTTCTTGGTTGTCAGACAGCGGTCCGAGCCATGAAGGCACAAGAGGAGCTCTGCTCTATTATCAACCTGAGCTCCATGGCAGCTTTGCAGGGCTATTCGCCTTTCCTCGCCTATGCAGCGGCCAAGGGCGGCGTGCGGTCCATGACCAAATCGGTCGCGCTCCACTGCAAGGAACAAAATTACCCGATCCGCTGCAACAGCTTGCATCCTGCGGGTATCGACACGCCGATGGTCCGGCAGGCGGCAGTCGGCGCAGAAGGTGATCCAACACCGGAAACCGGCATGATCCCGCTAGGCGGATTGGGCCATACCAATGATGTTGCGGAACTATGCGTCTATCTGGCCAGCGATGCATCGCGCTTCATGACGGCGGGCGAGTATCCAGTGGACAATGGGACGCTGTATCAGCCGAATTGAGCAGTCAGGCGTTGCCAGCACCCATCACGCGCGCCATCTCGTTCTGGAATTCGGCAAGATCGAAATAGTCGCGCCATTTTGCGATCTTGCCGCCTGCAATTTCAAACGTGCCCATCACCCGGATCGCGATCCATGCGCTATTGATGCGGAACTTGTCGGTCCGCTCGGTCAGAACCACATTTCCGTTGGTGGCGATATGGTGGGTTATCCATTCCGCGCCATCGGACCCCATGCCGGAGCCTTCGAAAAAAGCGCGTACCGCCTCTATCCCTTCGCACGGTTCCATCGGGATATTGTGGTAGAAAATATCGTCCGCCATCGCGGCGTAGATCGAATCATAGTCAAGATTGTTCCAGCTTTCGATAAAGTCGAGAACGATTTTTTCAGCAGCATTGGACATGGTTGAAATTCCTATTCCTGTGGTGAGACATCCAGAATCATTTTGCCTTGATTGCCGCCAGAGAACAGCTTCATGAAGGCATCATAGCTATTTTCGATGCCTTTTTCGATATCCTCATCATGCTTGATTTTCCCCTCGGCCAGCCATTGTCCCATTTGCGCAATGCCTTCGGGAAAGCGCGGCGGATAGTCACGGACCAAGAAGCCTTTGATCGTCGCCTGACGCGAGATCAGATACCACAGGTTTCGCGTGCCCACGGGCTCCGGGCTGTTATATTCGCTGATCAATCCGCACAGCACCATCCGGCCATATTCGTTGATCGATGCGATGCCGGCATCCATGATTTCGCCACCAACATTTTCCCAGATCAGATCCACGCCGTCGGGCGCGGCGGCGGCAATTTCTGCCTCAAGCTGCGCCTGACTCTTGCCGCGATAATCAATAGCTGCGTCAAAGCCATAATCATCGACAAGTTTCGCACATTTATCTGCGCCGCCAGCAATACCGACCACCCGGCAGCCCTTGATCTTGCCGATCTGTCCGACCAGCGAGCCAACCGCACCCGCCGCGCCGGTGACGAGCAACGTCTCGCCCTCTTTGGGTTTGCCGTCATCGATCATGCCGAAATAGGCGGTCATGCCGACAGCGCCCAATACGGAAAGGAAATTGGTCGGTGATGGGACCAGCGATGCGTCGACAGGCGCGGTAAAGCCGCCTACCTGACAAACTGAATATTCCTCCATTGCGGCCAAGCCAACCACCCATTGACCTTCGGGGAAATCCGGATTTTTTGACGCATGGACCCGGCCAACGGCGCTCGCCGTTACCGCCGCGCCCAAGGCGATGGGCGGCATATAGCTTTCCGCATCACTCATCCATCCGCGCTGGGCTGGATCGAGAGAAATATAGTGATTGCGGACGAGAAAGGAGCCATCTTCCAGTTCCGGCAGGTCTTCTTCCACCAGTGCGAAATCGCTCGGCTTGGGTTCTCCGTCAGGGCGGCTGACGAGCGTAAATTTGCGGTTCTTGGTCATGGGTTTCTATATCCTATTGCTGCTTTTAACTTCAAAATCGCGCTCACCCTGAGCCTGTCGAAGGGTCGTATCGGCAATATGCTTCGACAAGCTCAGCATGAGCGCATTGGTCTAATTTAGCTGCCCGTGGGATTTCTTGATTTTCTTGGCGAGCGACCATTTGTGCACTTCGGTCGGGCCATCATAAACACGGAACGCACGCACTTCGCGGAAGACCTGTTCGACAACCGTATCCTGGCTGAGGCCGGTGCCGCCCATCACCTGCACGCATTTGTCGGCGATGCGGAACAGCGCTTCGGACACCGCGACTTTCGCCATCGAACTTTCGGTCGTGCCAATTTCTCCGGTATCAAGAACCTTCGCGCACCAGTCGATCATCAACTCTGCCTGCTTCAGATCAATCTGATTTTCCGCCAGCATGAAACCGACACCTTCGTGATCAACCAACGGTTTGCCAAAGGCCATCCGCTTGCAGGCATAGTCGGTGGCAATTTCCTGCGCCCGGTCGCAGCAGCCAAGCCAGCGCATGCAATGGGTCAGCCGCGCTGGAGCCAACCGAACCTGCGCATATTTGAAGCCCTCACCGCTTTCGCCAAGCATCTGGTCAGCAGGCACCCGCAAATTGTCGATATTCACCACCGAATGACTACCGGGCATGGAGCTGTCAATCGTATCCAGCACGCGCTCAATAGTGATTGCCGGATCGGGCAAATCGACAAGGAACATGCAGGCACCGTCATCGGACTTCGCCATCACAATCCCGACCGTCGCCCCTTTGGCCCCAGTAATAAAGGTCTTGCGGCCATTGATGATCCAGTGATTGCCATCCGGCTTGGCCGTGGTCTGCATCATCATCGGATCAGAACCCGCACCATTTTCACTGGCTGGTTCGGTCATAAAAAAGGCGGAGCGCGTGATACCTTCCACCAGCGGCTTGAGAAAATGCTCTTTCTGTTCCGGCGACGCGCATTTGCCGAGCAGGTACATATTGCCCTCATCCGGCGCGAACGTGTTAACGGCCAGCGGCCCGAGTGGCGACAGTCCCGATTTGCGCAGCACCAAGGCAGTTTCAAGATGCGTCAAATGGCTACCATCGTCGCGGATATGCGGCGTAAGGACACCCGCTTCCCTTGCCAAGGCGCGCATTTCCTGAACCAGTTCATCGGTGGGTCCATGATCCTCGCAACGCGGATCTTTTTCAAAGGCGAAGATTTTGTCGCGCACGAAGGTTTCGACTTTGTCGGCGATGGTCCGGGCTTCGGCGCTGATTTCGTGGTTCAATGGTTTTCCTTTTTAGAGCTTCGTCATGCTGAACTTGATTCAGCATCCAGTATTGCAAAACGCAACGCTAGACGCTCTGGACCCTGAATCAAGTTCAGGGTGACGATCATGACAATCAACGCTGCAATATCGTGACAGCGGAAACACCCGGCGCGCCATAGACCTGTGTATAGGCGGTCTTCGGATCGCCCGGCACCTGCCGCTCCCCGGCCGTCCCGCGCAGCTGCACGACATTTTCGTAAACTTGCCGCAGACCGGACGCACCAATGGGCTCTCCGCAAGCCAGACAACCGCCATCAGTATTCACTGGCAGTGCGCCGTTTATTTCGGTGCGCCCTTCAATCAGCCATTTTTCCTGATCGCCATGCGCACAGAAGCCATTTTCCGCCATATGCATGATTTCAGCACCCGCCTCGGTATCCTGAAGCTGCGCAACATCGATATCTTCCGGCCCCATCCCCGCCTGTTCAAAGGCAGCCTTGGCCGCCAGTTCGGTCGCTGTGCCGCCCCGCTCATTATCGATCGAAGCCGCAAAAACCTCAAACGATCCCGGTGGACGGGTACGCATCACCGAGGTCTTCAGACGGATCATCGGCCCGCCGAGTTCCTTGGCTTTTTTCTCGCTCGCGAGGATCAGGGCAACCGCGCCCTCAGCTGGTGAGCAGAACATATATTTATTGAGCGGATCGCTGATCATCGGCGCGTTCATGATGGTTTCAAGGTCCACCTCACTGCGCCGCCATGCGTGATCCGTCTTTGCCCCATTGCGGAAAGCCTTTTCAGAAACCCGTCCCAAGGCTTCGGTGCTTAAACCGTTCTCATGCAGGTAGCGCATGATTTTCGCGCCGAAAAACTGCGTGGTCAGCATATAGCCCGCTTCGCCATACCAGTTGGGCAGACCATAAGCCGCTGGGTCAGCATTAAACGCGCCGCGCGGATGTTTGTCGAAACCAACCGCCATGCCCATCTCATATTCGCCGGATTTGATCGCGCTCGCCGCCGCATTAAGCGCAGAACCACCTGTAGCGCAGCCATTGGAGACGTTGATAAACTGAATACCGGTCAAGCCGAGCTGTGACACCATTGTGTCCGCTGCGCCCGATGCGCTGGAACCGCCAAAAGCAAATTCAACATCTTCCCATTTTATACCAGTATCAGCCAAAGCCTGTTTCACGGCGTAAACGCCCTGATCCATCCCATCGCGGCCTTCGGTCCGGCCAAAGGGATGGATACCTGCGCCTACAATACATACGTCGCTCATTGCAATATCTCCTCAAACCGGCTGGAAAGCGTGGATCATAATTTGTTCGTCAGCAGGGGCATCCGGGTCCAACGGAATCGCCGTTAGCTCGACTTCCATGCCGATTTTAACGTCCTCCGGCTCCACACCCGTCAACCGCGATTCCACCATCGTCTGGCCGGGCAAGGACACATAGGCCACCACATAGGGCTTAAAATCCATCGGGTCGGCGGGCCCCGCATAAGGCGTCTTGGGCGGAAAGCGCTGTACCGTATAGGTCCACACAGTACCGCGGGTCGCCAAGGCTATCGGTTCAATATCGTCATTCGGTGTGAGCGGCAGCGGGAAAAATATATGCCCCGTTTGCTTGTTGCGTGCACCGACCAAGGCCGTCATATTCTCATCTGTGAACAGATTATCTGCGATTGGCTGTGCGCCCATTCGCCCTCTCCTTTTCTATGCCCTAGCATTAGGCCAAAGCCGGTCGGCCAATAACTGCCAAAACGGCTAGTTAGAATTTGGCAGCCCGCCCATTTAATAGCCCGGATGCACAGCCAGCATCCCCCCGTCGACGAGCAAATCGCTGCCGGTCACAAACGCTGCATCCTCGCTCGCGAGATAGACCGCTGCCCCCGCCATATCCGCGCCTTCACCCATGCGGTTCATGGGCGACATGGCAGCAACCCGGTCATAAATGTCCGGCACCACTTGCTTAGCCGCATCGATAATCCCGGTATGGGTTCCGCCCGGCACGATATTGTTGCAGCGAATGTTGAGGCCCTGCTGCGCGCAATGCACGGCCACAGACCGGGTCAACATGCGCACTGCGCTTTTCGATGCTGTATAGGTGACATCTCCGGGCAGCGCCGTAAAAGCCGAGGTGGAAGCGATATTGATGATCGAACCGGATGACCCACCGGGATTCTGCTTCATCGCCTTAATCGCATTCTGACAACCGAGCATCACGCCAGTCAGGTTGATACCAAGCAAATGGTGCCAGCTTTCCAGATCAATATCCTCAATCGATTTCGCCGCCACGATTCCGGCATTATTGACGAGAATATCGAGACGGCCAAATTCGGATTGTGCCTTGGCCACCACCGTCTGCCAACCTGCTTCGCCCGACACATCCTGCTCGACAAAAAGCGCACCGGCTTCATCGGCAACCTGTCGACCAAGCTCCACCTGAACATCGGTGGACAGCACTTTCGCGCCCTCTTGCGCAAAGCGCTTGACCATCGCCGCGCCAATGCCACTGGCACCACCGGTGATGATGGCCGTTTTCCCCTGCAACCGCTCTGTCATATCCATTCTCCTCAAGTCCCTATCAAATTAGGGAGACGCCGGTTTGACCCGCACCTCTATTATTCATGCTGTTCTTCAGAAAGGAAGCCCGATGCCTACGCCCGAACATATGACCGAGATCGTCAACCGTTACATGGCGGCGATTAACGCCGGTGACATGCATGCGGTGATGGACCTTTTTGCTGACAATGCTGCCGTCGAAGATCCGGCTGGCACCGAACCAAAGACGGGCGCCGATATCTTGAGTTTCTACCAAAATGCGTTTTCCGGCGGTGCGAAAGTAGAATTGACTGATAACATCAGAATGAGCGCCAAGACGGCGGCCTTCCCGTTTCGTGCGGAGATTGGTCAAGCGGATGGCAAGGTTCTCAACGTGGAAGTGATCGACATTTTTGAATTTGACGAGGCCGGTAAGGTGGAGAAAATGACGGCGCATTTCGGCCCATCCAATATCACGATGAGCGAAGGCTAAGCCGACCTTCAACGGCTCAATAGCCGGAGCGTTTTGCCAGCCGGTCCGCATGGAAACCGGCATCGCCAAACATTTGCTGCGCGACATGGACACGCTTGAAATAGAGCCCGACATCATATTCGTCGGTCACGCCGATCCCGCCATGCATCTGAATTGCTTCCTGGGTGGATAGCTGCGCTGTCATGCCGGATTTGGCTTTGGCCATGGAACAGGTGGCCGAGGCGCTTTCAAAGTCGTCGTCGAGCAATTGCAGGGATTTCAAAACCGCTGACTTGGTCATCTCGATTTCCGTCGCGAGATGCGCAGCGCGGTGCTGCAATCCTTGAAACGAACCGATTTTCTGGCCAAATTGCTCTCGCTCTTTCAGATAATCGGTCGTGATATCAAAAGCCTGTTGCGACGATCCGGACATTTCCGCGCCCAACACGGCACGTCCTGCCGACAATATGCCTTCCAACGCTTCATAGCCGCCATCGACTTCGCCCAATATATCATCGCCAGTGACCTCCAGATCATCGACTGTGATATTGGCGGCATTGCGGCTGTCGATCATCGGCGTATGCGTGCGCTCAATCGCCGCTGCATCGGCATCGACCAGAAATAATGTAATGCCGGACGGGTCGCGTGCCTCGCCCGAGGTGCGGGCTGCGATAATCAGTTTATCGGCGACATGGCCGTCGGCCACAAAGGTTTTGGCACCGGATAACTTATAGCCATTGCCATGCGGCGTGGCGGTAAACTCGATATGCTCCGGGCGATGGCGCGGCCCCTCATCGACCGCCAGTGCGAACAGGGTAGAACCATCGCAAATTGCACCGAGATGCTGCTCTTTCTGCTTGGCCGTGCCGTAACGCTGGACAGCGGTTGCGCCTAACACCGATGTTGAGAAAAACGGCGAAGCGGTCAGATTGCGTCCCATTTGCTCGGCCAGAACGCCGGCGCCGACATAGCCAAATTCGCTACCGCCATATTCCTCGTTCACGATGATTCCGGCCCAGCCCATGGCGGCCATTTCTTTCCACAAATCACGGGAAAAACCGTCTGGATTTTTGCTGTCCCTGATCTCACGAAACGCGGCAACTGGGGCATTCTCTGTCAAAAAACCATTGGCCGCATCTTGCAGCATTTCCTGTTCTTCGGTGAGAATTAGGGACATATCTATCTCGCCTTATTACGCGCTGGGCAAGTCCAAGACGCGCTTGGAAATGATGTTGAGCTGAACCTCGGTCGTGCCGCCAAGGATGGAATAGGCGCGGTTATAAAGCCATGTATTGGCGAGGCTGCCATATTCAATTCCGTCAGGACCAATGGTCGCTGCTTCCGTCCCGCCAATATCCATGCGCAGCTGACTGCCCTTCTTGGTCAGCTCGGACGCCGCATATTTCAGCATGGACGATTTGGCACCAAGCCCGTTTCCGGCATTGGCTTCGTCATTCATCCGCTCAACTGTCAGGTTATAGGCCCAGTCATCAATTTCGGCCTGGGCGATTTTTTGCCGCAAAGAGGGATCATCCAGGCGGCCAGTCTCGTCAAAGCCAATCGCGTCGGCAGCATAGCCGCCAAGATTTTCAGGCCCCGTAGCGCCGCGCAGTGGCGACATCGTGCCCAACATGCCGCGTTCATGCACCAACAGATTTTTCGCTACATCCCAGCCGCGATTCACTTCCCCCACGACGGCCAGATTACCGTCGCCATAAGCTTTCGGCACCTTCACATCGTCAAAGAAAGTTTCGCAAAATGGCGAATGGCCAGAGATCAGGATGATCGGCTTCACGCTAATCCCCTCACTGGCCATATCCATCAGGATGAAAGTAATACCTTTGTGCTTGGGTGCGTCAAAATCGGTACGGACCAGACAGAATATCCAGTCGGAAATATCGGCGTTGGACGTCCAGATTTTCTGGCCGTTGATCAGCCAGTGATCGCCCTTGTCTTCACATTTTGTTTTGAGTGACGCGAGGTCAGACCCGGCACCGGGTTCGGAATAGCCCTGACACCACCGAATTTCACCGCGCGCAATCGCACCCAAATGCATTAATTTCTGCTCGTGCGTACCAAAGGCCAGCAATGCAGGGCCCAGCATCGAAATTCCGAAATTGCTAAGCGGCTTGCGCGCGCTGATCCGGTTGCGCTCTTCATCAAGGATTTTCGCTTCGTCCGCCGTCAGTCCAGCACCGCCATATTCTTTTGGCCAGGTCGGAACGGTATAACCCTTGGCCAGTGCTGCCTCAAACCAGCGTTTCTGTGCATCGGACTGGAACTCCCATTGGCGGCCACCCCAGCATTGATTCTCTGCTGTAATGTCACCATCACGCATTTCTTCCGGGCAGTTTTCCGCCAGCCAAGCCCGTGTTTCCGCGCGAAACTGTTCCAAATCGCTCATAATTTCCCTCTCGTCATCAAACGGTCATATTGCAGACAGCGAAGGGCTGGCACTGCGTAAATAGTTAGCCTGAAGGAAGAACCAGCCCAATAGCCTGTCAGTCCAGTCGCAACATTTGCTTGCCGAAATTCTGGCCTGCAAACAGCCGCTTCAGCGTATCAGGAATATTGTCGAAACCTTCCTGGATATCTTCCTTAAAGGTAATTTGTCCTTCCTTAATCCACTGCCGCATACGTTTCTGCGCTTCAGGATATTCACTCATATAGTCGAGTACAATGAATCCCGACATGGTCCCCCGCTTAAAGATCAGGTTGAAGTAATTTTCCGGGCCAGCAGGCATATCACCTTTCTCATAGCGAGAAATACCGCCGCAAATCACGACCCGAGCGTGCATGGCAATATGGCCCAGCGCATCGTTCAAAATCGTGCCGCCGACATTGTCATAAAATACGTTGATTGACTGATTGCAAAGCTCTTTCAGCTTTGCCTTCACATCTTCGTTTTTATAGTCAATTGCGTGGTCATAGCCGACATCCTGGGTCAACCAGTCGCATTTTTCCTTGCCGCCCGCTATGCCAATGGTCCGGCATCCGGCAATTTTGCCAATCTGACCAACCATGGATCCGGTTGCGCCAGCCGCGCCCGAAACCACTAGCGTATCACCCGGTTGCGGCCGACCGTGTTTGAGCAAGCCGAAATAGGCGGTCATGCCGGTTGTTCCGAGAGCGCCCAGATTGGCGCCCAGCAATTCATCATCGGGAACCTTGTTAAGTTCGCTGCCCGGAACCATGGCATAATCCTGCCAGCGCAGCATGCCCATGACCTTGTCACCAACCGCGAATTTCGGATCGCGGGACTCGACCACCGTACCAACGCCGCTGCCGCGCATGACTTCGCCAATCTCCGTCGGTGCGACATAACCACCAATATTTTCCATCCAGCCTTTTTGCGCGGGATCGAACCCGAGAATTTCGTTCTTGACCAGCACATGGCCCTCGGAAACTTCGGGGACAGGTGTCACGACTTTCTTGAAATCATCGTCCACAAGCCCGCGTCCTTTGGGACGTCCGTTGATCAGCCACTGTCTGTTGTCAGTCATCATCTTCTCCATCAAAAACACAGTTCTAATAGATCACAGATTGATGATGGCATAACTGCCAGCTTTGATAGCAGACTAGGGCTGGAAAAAGCACCTGCTTCTGGCATAGCGTCACAATGAAGAAGTTTTTGCTGGCGACTTTCTTTCTTATTCTGCTGGTCATCGGCGGGCTGTTCATGCTGCGATTATTCATGGGGTGGAATAATGGAATGCACGAAGCGCGCTCCGAAATCCATGCGACAACGCTCAACAATAGGCTCTATGTCGCAGGCGGTATCGGACTGTTCCGGGTGCTCGATAGCTGCGAAGCGCTGGATCTGACATTGAATGTCTGGTCAGACTGCGGCAAGCTGCCGCGGGCTCTACATCATGTGGCGATGGCAGCGGACGATAGCCATGTCTATGCGTCAGGAGGATATGTGGCGCTGCCGTTTGAGGCCGACAAAGAGGCCGGTCTTTTCCGACATGATCCCGCGACCGGCACTTGGACCGAGGTCAGCAAACTACCGCATCCGATTGGCCAGCATGCAATGACCCATTTTAGCGGCGCACTTTATCTGATTGGTGGTCAGGATAACGGGAAGGATCTCGACACCATCTGGCGCTACGATATTGCGGCCGACACATGGTCAGCCATGCAGCCGATGCCGACGGCGCGCCATTCCCATGCCATCGCCCGTTCAGGGCCGCTGCTCTATGTGACCGGCGGGCGCAGCACCGAATATGGCACCGAGATGAGGCAAGTCGATGCCTATCATTTGATCGAAGACCGCTGGGAGGAGCTGCCGGACATGCCAAAAGGGCGGGGCGGGCACGGGACGTTCGTTAGCGGCAACAGACTGCATATATTTGGCGGGGAATCACTTAGTGACGGCAAGGTTCTTGCCAATCATGACATATTGGATCTCACGACACTGCAATGGTCTGTCGGTGAGCCTCTCAATCAACCACGTCATGGCTTTGCGGTCAGCGATACAGAAATGCCAGGCGGCATTACAGTCGTTGGCGGTGGTGCGCGGCCCGGGTTTGAGACCATCTATTCAGTGACCGGAACGGCCCAAACGCTGAGCATTGAGCCTGCCATGCCGTCCGTTGGTGATATTGGTAAGTAACAGGGCGCGGGGAACAAACATGAGAACCAGCAAAGATGAAGGTGTCCTGCTCTATGCCTTTACCTGCGGCTATATCACCTTGCCGATGAGCTTCTTTCTGGATGGCGAACCGGGCAAGGCGAAAGTCCCGGCCTGTGTCTTTCTGATCGATCATCCCGAGGGTCTGGTGCTATTCGATACGGGCTTCAGCGACCGGTTCATTGGTATGGAAAAGGGGCTAGGGAAAATTATCGATATGCCGGAGGGTTAGAGCGTTGCCGATCGATTGCGTGCGCTGGACATTGATCCGGCACGGATCGACTATGTCATCAACTCGCATCTCCATATCGACCACGCCGGCGGCAACGCGCTGATTCCCGATGCCACTATTATCGTGCAAGGACCGGAATGGGATTTTGGCATGGCGGGCGAAGACACCGCCTATGACTTGCAGGACTTTGACACGGGCCAGCCGGTCAAGCGCATTGCAGGAGACCATGATCTGTTTGGTGATGGCACTGTCGTTATTTTCCCAACGGCAGGTCACACACCCGGCCATCAGTCAGTTCGGGTGAAGACGGCAACCGGCGAAGCCGTGCTGGCTGCCGATTGCTGCAACATGCGGCGTTCGCTGGACGAGATGCATCTGCCCGATCATTGCTTCGACGTGGATCAGTATCGCGGATCTCTGGAAAAGCTTTCGCAATTGCGGCGAGAGGGCGCACAGATTTTCTACGGTCATGACCCGGATTTCTGGGCGACTATTCCGCAGGCACAAGCGCTGGATCTAGGCGGCTGAGACGCCATCTGAAAAACGCCCTACTCCCTATAACAATAGTGGCGAGTGCCCCTGCCTGCGCTATGAAGAATTGAGAGTAAATTCCCCGGCAGAGGGTAACCATTAAAGGAGCGAAGCCTTGAGCGATACACAGATGGCAGACAAAGATGTGCTGATTGACATCTTTACCCGAGCAGACCTGATCATGCAGTCGGATATCAAGTTCCGCAAAATGATCGGCGCCGGACAGTTACAGATTGTATATTATCCCGTGCGCGGACAGGAAGTGGTCTCTGCCGCGATGATGGCGGCGGTCAATCAGGAAGATTATCTGGTCACAATCTATCGCGGTCTGCACGACCAGCTCGCCAAGGGCATCCCTTCGAAAGACCTCTGGGCCGAATTTGCCGGCAAGATGGCCGGTACATGCAAGGGCAAAGGCGGGCCGATGCATATTACTCATCCCGAAACCGGGGTGATGGTGACGACCGGCATTGTCGGATCGGGTATCCCGATTGCCAATGGCTTGGCGCTGGCCAGCCAGCTGGAGAAAGATAACAAGGTCACGGTCTGCTGCTTTGGTGATGGCGCATCCAATATTGGCGCTTTCCACGAAGGGCTGAACATGGCGCAAGTCTGGAAGCTCCCGGTTATTTTCCTTTGCCAGAACAACCTCTATTCCGAACATACGCCGATGGCCTTTGCCACCAGTTCCGAAACGATAAAACAACGCGGCGATGGGCTGGGCATGCGGTCGGTACGGGTCAACGGCAATGATGCCAGCGAAATGTATGCCGCAGCAAAAGAGGCTGTTGAATATGCGAGAGCTGGCAACGGGCCGACATTAATTGAGGCGATGACCTTCCGCTTCCACGGCCATTTGCTCGGCGATACCGGCCACTATATTCCCGAAGCGGAAATGGAACAGGCGCTCAAAGACGATCCGATGCCGATCCTGCGTCAGCAGCTGCTCGACATGCAGATCAGCGAAGCAGACATCGCGGCGATTGAAGCGAAAAACAAAGAAATTATTGATGAAGCCGCGCAATATGCGCTCGACGCGCCCTATCCGCCCGGAGATGAATATCGCATCGATGTTCTGGACGTGGAGATTGCAGCATGAGCACCCCCGAAACAAAAGACGCACCAAAGGAAATCATGTTCGCACAGGCCTGTAACATGGCCATGGCCAAAGCGATGGCGGATGATCCCAAAGTCATCCTGCTCGGCGAAGATATTGCTGACGAACAGGGCGGCGGTGTGTTCAAGGTTACGGCGGGTTTATCCGAACAATTTGGTACAGACCGGGTCCGCTCGACGCCCATTTCCGAACAGGCCATTGTCGGTGCCGCCGTTGGCTCCGCACTGGTCGGGTATAAACCCGTTGCGGAAATCATGCTGATGAACTTTATCACAGTGGCAATGGACCAGATTGTCAACCATGCTGCTAAATTGCGCTTCATGTCGGGCGGTCAAACCAGCGTGCCGCTGACCATCCGGACCACGACCGGTGCGGGCACGGGCCTGGGCGGACAGCATAGTGATATGCTGGAGGCGTGGTTGGCGCATGTCCCCGGCCTGAAAGTGGTTGCCGCCTCCAATCCAGCGGATGCTTATGGTCTGCTCTATTCCTCGATCATGGATCCCAATCCGGTGATCTTTATCGAAAATACGCCAACTTATTTCACCAAGGGCCCGGCACCCGCGCCCGATCATGTCGTGCCACTTGGCAAGGCATCGGTCCCGCGAGAAGGAACCGACATCAGCCTGATCACCTATGGCCGCGGCGTTGGCGCATCTCATGCGGTTGCCGAAAAACTGGCCGGTGAAGACATTTCATGTGAAATTGTCGATCTGCGGACCATTGCACCTTTTGACGAAGAAACTGTGCTGAAAAGTGTCGCCAAGACAAAGGCCGCCGTTGTGGTCCATGAGGCCGTGAAAAATTTCGGCACCGGTGCAGAAATTTCCTCGCGCATCCATGAAGAACTATTCTCTGAACTCAAAGGTCCGGTTGGCCGGGTCGGATCTGGCTATGCGCCTGTTCCCTTCTCTCCCGCTATCGAGAAAGCATGGATGTTCAGCGAAGAGGATATCGAACGCGAAATTCGTAAAATATTGGGGTAAAAATGGCTACTGAAATACGCATACCAAAACTGGGGTTCAGCATGGAAGTCGGAACGCTGGCAGAATGGCTGGTACCTGACGGCTCCGATGTTACGGAGGGGCAGGAAATCTATGCCCTGGAAAATGATAAATCGACGCAGGAAGTCGAATCTCCTGCCACCGGAAAACTCAAAATCCTGATCGATACGACAGGGGAAGAATATCCGGTTGGCGAGTTAATCGGGACGATAGAATAATCGCCAACCAAGAGGTGCGGCTGAAGCCCTATCAACATTGATAGTAATGTTTGGTTGACTGCAAAACCAAACAACGCGACAAGTGACGCAAATCGAGAGTCCAAATAAGGACTCCGGGGAGGATGAGCGTTATTATGGCTGAAAATTTTGTCGCGGAAATACCTGATGTTTCGAAGGCGACTTTTCGCCGTAATCTCGACAGCGTAACAATCACCAGCGCGGCAGAAATCCGGTCGGCTGCCGAAGCGATCCATAAGATTGCGCAGTCTTATGGTTTCCGTATTGCAGTCAGTGCAGACATCTCGTCAAAGGCTCATTTGGTCGATGCCGAGGGCGAGTTAATCAACAAAGATATTTTCGGCTGGGTCGCCGAAGGAGAGCGCTGGTGGGAAGACACCAGGCTCGCGCTGAGCTCGCCTCTACCCCGCGCCTGTCGCTATGAAAGCGAGCCGATCTGGTGCAATGCCGACGGCTTTCACGGGCATTGGCAGAATGAATATCTCGATGAAATTGATCTGAAGGATTTTTACGATAACGGTGCCACGGCCAAATCCGCGATCCTGATCCCCGTCCATTTGCCCTTTGGTCAGATTGCAGCGGTCAGCTTCACACCGATAGACTATGATGTCACTGATCTAAGCGAACCCTATCGCCTCTATTCCGATTTTCTGTCCATCGTCACCAGCCGTTTCGTCACCGGCTATGTCCTGGCGATGCGCAAGAAGCACCGGATGCCGACCAATTGCATCCTGTCCAAGCGCGAAGCGGAATGTCTCCACTGGGCCGCCATAGGCAAGACCGACAAGGAAATCAGTATGATCCTCTCGCTCAGCCACGCGACGATCCGCTATCATGTCAACCGCGCCGGGCAAAAGCTAAACAGCGTCAACCGTGGCCAGACGATTTTCAAGGCCGGACAACTGGGGTATCTTGGTGCAACTGACTAGCATCGATTATTTTCGAAGTAGCGCGAACACTCCCGTCATTGTCATCAGCAACCGCTCATCGGCGAAAATTTCCCCATGACAATAGGCCGTGCGCTTGCCTTTGCGATCAATATGCGCATGCGCTACCACCCAATCCCCGAGTTTCGCCCCCGTTAGAAAATTCGTGTTAAGATTAATCGTCGCAATCGGAAGTCGCGGTTTCTCACTCACAAAAAGTTGATAGCTGAGTGCGACGTCAGCCAAGGTTGTCAACACGCCGCCATGGGCCACCTCGATTCCGTTGAGATGCCCTTCGGTTATACGGATACCAACCGCGATATGGTCATCGTCTTTGCGGGTATAATAGGGACCGGCAACGTTTAGAAATCCGCTAGAAAAACTGGCAGGCGCAAATCCTTCCGGAATAGAGTCCAAAGCCTTATTCAGCCGCTTGCAGTTTCGGGCTCTTGGGCGGCTCTTTGCTGGTCAGCCATTTCTCAAGAGTCTCATGGAAATGACGGATCTTGCTTTCCTGATATTGGGCAAAGATGGAAACGCCGTGCGGCTGGTTTTTCACGCCTTTTTGCATCGCTTTATGGTTTAGATAATCCTGATTGAATATCTTGTTCAGATAGCTGCCAAATTCGGTGGCTTCGGTATAATCGTCATGCAAATCAAGGAACGTGCATTTTGCCGGTTCCGGACGCTCGGCCCCTTCGGGTAGCGCAACCATGAACATCACTTCATGCAGCGATTGCTCTGGATTGTCGCCATCGGGACGGAACCGGTAAAAGATCGGATTATAGTCTGCCCACGGACTCATGTTCGGGAACACACTGTAAAAGATCGCGTCGGTCAAATCAGCATCGCTGATATCATCGACCTTATCGCCCCAGGTCGGGCGCATTTCTTCACGGCGTGCTTGCGCCGCTTCGTCTCGCATCTGGTGAGGCGAAACATCGGTATACACCATCGGCGTATCTTCTTCTTCGGGGGCAATTTTGCCGCCGATCCAGTTACACATATGCGGGTCAGCGGATTTCAAATCGCCTTCGATATAATTGGCTTCCATATCGAAAATGCCGCTCTTGCCATTAGGCAATGAGACTTGAACCCGGTTTTCTTCCAGCCGCTTGAAGGTGTGTTTGCTGATCGGATGAATGAAGCTTTGAAAGGCTTTCTGATCAGGGAAGGCTGTCGGATCGGGATTCACGAGATCCGTATGCGGGCTGGGCGCGCCATGGGCTGACATCGCGCGTGATACATTATGCCACACGTCATATTTGCTGTTCGCGTCCGCAAAAGCAGGCATTAATTCGGGATGTGTGCCCACCACATGATAGGATTCCATAAACGCTTCCTGCGCAATTTTCCAATTGCATGGCAGTCGCTTGATCATATGCGCAGCTTTGTAGCGGCGCTCAAACGGGATCTGGAAATGTCGGTCGAGGTCGCCCAGAAAATCTTCCAGCGGCTCACAATCACGATCGGGATTGATGAATACGAAACCGCCCCACTCGCCAACGCTAACGGGCTTCAGACTGTGGGTTTCTTCGCTAACCGATGGAAAGTCCCACTGACATGGCACTTCCTTCAGCTTGCCGTCCAGTTCCCATGACCAGCCATGAAACGGACAGCGTAGGGCTTTCTGGCCCTTTTTATGATTGTCGCAAATGGCGCGGCCGCGGTGCATACAGCTGTTGGGATAAGCTTTGATCTCATCCTCGGAGACGCGCACGATGATGAAAGACAAGCCGGCAATATCATAAACAAAGGTATCACCGACATCTTTGATCTCATCTTTGTGGCAAGCCATTTGCCAAACCCGCTTCCACAGCATTTCCACTTCACGGTCATGCTCTTCTTTGGTCCAATAGCGGCTGACTTCGACTTCCGTCAGGCCCGGCTCCATGGGAGATTCCTCGAAAAATACTTCTGGTGCCCGGACTTTGTCGCCCTCGAGTAATTCTGTATAAGCAATGCCGTTTGACCGATTATGACCCGTTAACGTCTCGACCATTATTTTCTCCTGAAAACTAAACTTATTTGGCGTTAGATTACCGCAACAACCGGCAAACTCCACTAGTGAATCTGGCAGCTTGCGGAATTTGCCAAGTGAATTTGTGACGGCGCGTTTTCACCACATTACCTAATGTTTTTGAGAGGACCGTTCGACCCTGTTACCTGTGTATCTTCGAGACAACGAGGCCGAACCGAATCTGCCCAAAAGGAGAGCAAACCCGTGAAACTTTATTCCAGCCTTGGTCCCAATCCTCGGCTAGCCCGCATGTTTCTTATGGAAAAAGGCATCGAGGTGGAGCGAATCCATCTCGACATCATCACCGGCGAAAATCGCAGTGAGGAATATGCCGCCAAGAATGTTATGCAGACCACGCCCACTCTGGAACTGGATGACGGTACGCTGCTGAGCGAATCCACGGTCATCTGTGAATATCTGGAAGAGATTAAACCCGATCCCGTTTTGATCGGATCAACAGCGGAAGAGCGGGCTGAAACGCGTCGCTGGGCTCGGCGCATTGATCAGGAGATCGCAGTACCCATGACCCTTGGTTTTCGCGGCGGTGGCGGCCGGCCGATGTTCGAACCGCGCATGAACGTGGTTAGCCCCGAAGCTGCCGCTGAATTGTCCGCCATGTCGGACAAACATTGGATATGGCTGGATGGGCAGCTGGGCAACAAAGATCATATCTGCCACGACAAGCTCACGCTGGCAGACCTTGTCGCCTTCTGTTTCATCAAATTTGGCGGTACTGTAGGATGGTCGCTACCTGAAGGCACCGACAATCTGGCGCGCTTTGCGGCCAAGATGGAAGAACGGCCTTCGGCCGAAATCTGGCGCGGCGAAGAATGACCGATACGTCTACTTGTTCTTCGGCTACTCTCGCCAAGCTCGGCACCATCATGCAGATCAGCTATGTGCCGGATGATTATGATGCGGCGCTGGATTACTGGACGCAAAAAATGGGCGCAGGTCCGTTTTTTCATACCGAAGGCGTGCAGGTTGAAAATGTGAAATATCGTGGTGAGCCTTCCGACATCCAGTTTTCCATGGCGATCGGCTATTGGGGTGACGTGCAGGTCGAATTGATCCGGCCCGACAATGATGCCCCTTCCATGTTCAAGGACTGGCGCGCCAAGGGCCTGCAAGGGGTTCAGCATCTGTGCATTATCGTCGATGATCTGGCCGAAGCCCGGCAGCTTACCGAAAGCAAGGGCGGCGAGGTGATTCAGGAAGTCAGCCTGCCGGGCGGTGTCGGCGGTGCTTTCTATGCCGATTATGGGGGCGGCCCCGGTACTATAATCGAATATCTGCAAATCCCGCAGGCGGGCCTCGACGGCTTTGCGGCCATACGGCAAGCCCATCTCGATTGGGACGGCGTCACCAATCCTGTAATAGGAAAAGAATAGATATGAGCGAAACTCCACCAGAACGCCGGCCCGACCAGAAACCGATAAAATGCGTATTGGTCGCTGCTGGTAAATATCACGACATTGATTTTGCCCGGCTCGAAATATTGAAACTGCTCGCCGAGGATGACCGCATCCGCGTTCGGGTTTTTGAAGACTATGAAAATCTCGAGGCGATCAAAAATGCCGACATATTGATCAGCTACACCTGCGACCTGCTACCCAGCGAAGCGGCACAGAAGAATATTCAGGATTTCGTCAATGGCGGCGGGCAATATTTTGCCTTGCATGGCACCAACAGCGTTCTACAATTTATCGAAGACGGGCGGGTCGACGCGCCCGATGATATGCCAACCTTTGTCGACACATTGGGCAGCCGATTTCTGTGCCACCCACCGATTATCCCATTCACTGTCGACAACGCGCAGCCAGATCATCCACTGGTACAGGATATTCCCAGTTTTGAGACGGTGGATGAGCAATATCTTGTTGAAACCCGAGCCGAAATAGACGTCTTGCTCGATACCGAATATAATGGCGAGGATGATATTAGCGGCTTCGTGCATAGCGACATCAAAAAGAGCCGTCATCCGGTCTTTTACATTCGCAAAATGGGTGACGGCGCAGTGCTCTATCTGACCTTGGGTCATTGTCGCGGGCATTATGATATGGATCCCGTCCTCGACTGGTGGCCGGAAGTGGACCGCTCTGGTTGGCAGCAACCGATTATCTATGATCTGCTGCGCCGCGGTATCAAATGGTGCTGTCAGCCCGCGATTGCCAAATTCTAGACACAAGATTTAGACGCAAACCAAACCTCAATTTTTTAAAAGGAGAGCAAAATGGATTTAGGACTGAAGGGCAAAAAAGTTATTCTCACTGGCGGTAGTCGCGGCCTGGGACGCGCAGCACTGGAGCACTTCGCCAAGGAAGGCGCTGATGTCGCATTTTTCTCGCGCAATGCAGAACAGGTTGCCGCAGCCAAGAGCGAACTCGAAGCGCACGGCGGCAAGGTATTCGCTGAAGCGTTCGATATGACAGATGCCGAGGGCTATCCTAAATGGCTGGAAAAAGCGGCCGGTGAACTGGGTGGCTGCGATATTTTCATCCATAATGTCAGCTCTTCTGGCGCTGGCGGAACCGGTGATTGGGAAATGACATTCAACACCGACATTATCGGTGCGGTCAAAGCGATGGAGGTATTGGAGCCCCATCTTGAGAAATCAGACGATGGCTCGGTGATCTTCATGTCATCCACCGCTGCATTCGAAACTTTCGTTGCACCACAGGCCTTTAACGCGATGAAGGCCGCGCTTATTACCTATGGCAGCCAGCTTAGCCAAGCACTTGGTCCCAAAGGCATTCGCGTCAACATGGTGTCCCCGGGCCCGATCAAATTCCCGGGCGGCAACTGGTCGCAGATTGAAGCGGGCATGCCGGACTTTTACAACATGACGAAAGCGGGCTTCGCGCTGGGTGATTTCGGTGAAGCCGATGATGTGGCGCGCAGCGTCGTATTCCTCGCGAGCCCCGCATCAAGCTATACCACGGGCGCACATCTCGTGATCGACGGCGGCTTTACGAAACGCGTGCAGTTTTAAGCTTAAATCCTCTCCCCTTGAGGGAGAGGAAACGGAGACTTGGCAGCTTGCTGCCTAGTCGAGTTGGAGAGGGGGCTGGCTTGGCGCTTCCTCTCAACCCCTCACCAAGATTTTCTAGCGAACAAGTTCGCAAGCAAATCTGTCCTCTCCCTCAAGGGGAGAGGATGCGTTTGTCTAGTTCACCGCCCGGTCTTTCCCTTCCCAATAGGGCGCTCGCAGTTCGCGGCGCAGAATTTTCCCCGACGGATTGCGCGGCAATTCCGGGATAAAGTCCACAGATTTTGGACATTTGAAGCCCGCGATGTTGGTCCGGGCATGGGCGATAATATCGGTTTCGCTAATTTCCGCCGCGTCCTTCAACACCACACAGGCTTTGACTGCCTCGCCCCATTTTTCGTCGGGCACACCGATCACTGCGACATCTGCAATGGCCGGATGGCCATAGATGGCATTTTCCACTTCGGCCGGATAGATATTCTCTCCACCAGAGATGATCATATCCTTCACCCGGTCATGGATATAGAGATAACCGTCTTCATCAAAATAGCCCGCATCGCCAGTGCGCAGCCAGCCATCGGCATCGATGGTCGCTGCCGTGGCTTCATCCATGTTCCAATAGCCTTTCATATTGAAAGAAGAGCGCGTGGCAATCTCGCCTACTTCGCGCGCAGGCAATGTGTTGCCATCTTCATCGATAATCTTGACCTCAACGCCCTGCAGCGGCTTGCCGACTGAGCGCATCTTGTCATTGCCATTGGGATCATGATCCTCCGGCGGCAGGGCGACAATCGTTCCCGATGTCTCGGTCATGCCGTACATCTGGATGAATTCGCAACCGAACATATCGATGCTCTGCTTCATCATTTCCAGCGGAATCGGAGATGCACCGTAAGAGATATATTTGAGTTTGGAAAAATCGACCTCGCCCACCCTTGGATGATTGAGCAATATCTGGATCGCGGCGGGCACCATGAAAATCTTGCTGATGCCATATTGCTCGATAAAATCGAGTGCTTGTGTCGGATCATATTCGCGCACCACGATCGCATGGCCGCCGCTATACATATTGCCAAGACCTGATCCCGTCCCGCCAATATGGAAACAGGGCATGGCGAGCAACATATTCTCACCCGGTTGTGATTTCTGCCAGTCAGCCAGATCATCATCCGTCAGCTTGGCGCGCGCGCCAAAAATCGAATAACCGGACATGATAGCGCCCTTGGGATGGCCGGTTGTGCCCGATGTATAGAGTTGCAGCGCATCGTCATCCGGCGCGCAAGCCACCATTGGGTCAGTATCAGGAAATCCATCGCGCCAGGCCGGATAACCAGCAAATTCCTCATCCGCTTGTTCCGAACAAAAGATTGTTTCGACATGGTCGAAATTGGATTTGATCTGCTTCACCAGATCAACAAATTCCGGTCCAATGAACAGGATTTTAGCCTGGCAGTTATTGACAATATAAGTGACTTCCGGTCCCGCCAGCCGCCAGTTGACCGGGGTCATCACTGCACCGATCTTCGCCGCACCCAATAATATCTCAAAATAAAGATGCGAATTTTTGCCCATATAGGCAATCCGGTCACCCTTATTGACTCCCAGCGAAGCCAACGCATTCGCCGCCCGACTGCTACCAGCGTCGAGCTGGGCATAGCTCATCTGCTGCCCTTCAAAGGTGAAGACCGGCGCTTCGCCCTGATCCTTGGCCTGTTGCCGGATGACATCTGCAATGGTGACAATATTTTCGTTCAGCATAGTCCTGTCCTATTCTGGCGGCCTTCATCGAGACCGATTCTCATATCTCTATCTAAGCGCCGTAGCGTTCCAGACAGCCTAACATATTGACTAGCCCGTCGATATGCTCCTCCACCAAATTCATAGGTGCAATGACGTGGACATGGATTAGGGTTAAGACATGCGCCACATAGCTCTCCACCAGATTACCATGACGCAAGACGGGCCAGCCGGACTTGTGCGGTTCGCAGCCAAAGCTGGCCTTAAGAAAATTTGCTTGTTCACCGCAACACCGCTGACAGAGGATGGTCAGCAGATGTTTGCCATTGTCGATCCATCAGAAAAAGCAGACTTCCAAAGCCTGCTCACCGACCATGACATATCGATCATCAACGCGGAATATTTCCCAATTATGCGGGGTATAGATATTGCCCAATATCGGCCCGCTCTGGAGCTAGCTGCCGAGCTGGGCGCCAAACGGGCTGTCACCCATATCTCTGAGACTGATCCTGCACGCATCGCCGATCAGCTCGGTTCGCTCTGCGAAATGGCGAGTGATCTGGGCATGGAAATCGGATTGGAATTTACCGGCTTTGCGAAAGGCTGCGACAGCCTGGAAAAAGCGGTCAGGCTGCATCAGGCGATGAAGCAATCGAACCTGAAAATCGCGATTGATGCGCTGCATTTATTTCGAACTGGCGGAACGCTGGAACAACTCAAAGCCATTGATCCCAGCAGCATTGGCTATGCCCAAATATGCGATGGTCCGCACTTTCGAAAATCCGATGATTATTTTGAAGAAGCCATGAACCGGATGATCCCCGGTGAGGGCATGTTCCCGCTGCGCGCCTTGATTGACCTTTTGGGGGCGCATGTCGATTGGGATATTGAAGTACCACATTTTGCATCTGTACCGCATTTCGATGCGGAAGATTGGGCGCTTCAGGCCATAGCGGCCTGCAAGACACTGCTGGAGTGATTGGAGACGATAATGACACATGATGATTTGATCGACCGGGCGGCCATCACAGACCATGTGCTCAAATATGCCACTGGCATCGATCAGCATCAGTGGGGCCTGTATCGCTCTATCTTCGCCGATGAGATCATATTGGATTTTTCCAGCTGGTCGGGTGATCCTGCCAGCACTATACCAGCCGATGACTGGGTGGCCGGTGTGCGGGCCACACTGGAACCGTTTGACGCGACCCAGCACGTGCTGACCAATTTTGCCATCGACCTTGATGGCACCCGCGCCACCTGCACCTGTTACATGGCCGCCCATCATCATCTTGTCGTTGATGGCGACCGGCAGATGCATTCCATAGGCGGCTATTATGTGCACGAGCTGCAGCGAACGGGCGATGGTTGGTTAATCCACAAAACCCAACTCAACGTGACTTGGGAAATGGGTGATCGCGGTCTGTTCGAACTGGCCGCCAAGCGCGGTGCGGCGACAATGGCCTAACAGTTGCGTCGTGCGCAATTGATGCTAAGTTGTCCAGACAAATACTGTGAAGGATCGGCCTTATGCTTCTTACCAGCCTCTCTATGTTGACCCTCGCCGTCGGATCGCAACATGGCGCGGTGCTCGATCAGCACCTACTGGGTGTTTATACAAATGAAGAGCAGGTTTATTTTGAAAAAGATGCCGGCCGGACTCCGCCGCCTTGGATCGCACTGAAGATCGAAAAACAAGGCGATGATCTGATCGTCACACGCACAGATGCATTCGGCAAAACGGTTGCAGCCCCCTTGAAAGGATATGCCGCAGTGGGTGTGGAGCAAGACAGCCTGACACTGGGAGGGTGTACGCGCTATTTTGATCGCGGGGATGCGGGTTGGACCTATAGCAAGCTGCAAAACAAAAAAGCCTGTCTTCAGGATTTTCAGATTATCGGCGTGACAGCCGATGAATTGAAACTGCGTTTTGGCGATGGCACCGAAACCCGATTGAAACGCGCCCGGCCTGTTGAGTGCTGGGCCGCCGCCAAGAAGAGCAAACCCAAGGCCGATGGCAGCCCGGACTGGATGTTCGTCCGGAAACTGAATCTGCATGACCAGGGTGGACGCGTGACGATTGGCGGCGGCGACACTGGCATCGAACCGCTAGTCCTGCGGATGCGGGCGGTCTACTGGCCCAAGCCCAGCACCAACCGACCGAGCATGGTGCTCTACGTCCATAAGCCAGACGATCCCGATCGCGCGGTCAGCTATAGCTGGGCTGACATCAATGCCAGTCGTGTCGGCCTAAACTTGCGCTGGATGCAGGCGAGTTGCACGATCAAGGGTGCTGAACAAACATCCGATGTGACGAGCCAAAATTTCCGCGGCTGATCATTTTTCTGGCGGTGCAAACAGCGCAGGATCAATCGTCGCATTCACTTTGGTTTCCGTCCAGAATACCTCATTGGATTTACGGCCGTCATAATAGAGCGTGACATGCCGTGCCTGCAGCCAACTTGGATTTTCGAGGACTACGAAATCATCATAGACCCGCAGATGCCAGCCTTTTGGCGTCCTGAACCCCATGGTCCGTATCGCGTGGCTTTGCTGATCTATGCCAAACAGAGTCTTGCCACCTTTGGGATCGACTAACTCAACCATATACAGCGCATGGCCGCCGACATCGTCATCCGGTAAACGGGTTGCGGTAAAACCGGGTTTATCTGCTTGGCGGATGATACCGAAGCCGAAATTGCTCGCCCAGAATTTATCGGCCTCTGCCTTCGGTGTGATCCCGCGCTCCGTCCAGGTGGTCTCGCCGTCATAGCCTATTTCGAAAATCAGCGCGTCCGCATTTTTTGCAATGATACGAACTTTGCCATCGGCCCCATGTGCGGCGGTGCGATCCGGATCAAATTTGCGCCACATCCGATAGTCGCTGGCAATGGTTCGCGGCTGGTGACCCTTTGGCCCATAGAAAATCGCATGACCGGACAGCATCAGCGTCTGTGCGTTAGCCCAATCATCTCCCCCAGCCGCTTTGCGCGCCATCGCCAATATCGCTGCCCCATCAGGCTCGGCTTCCATGGCTGAAATGGCACTGGCTGACATCGCCAGCAACAGCAGCATAACTATCTGACAATATCGCAACATTATCCACGCCTTTGTTTTTGTCCGGACAAATTAACCTTGCCTTGATCCCCCTGTTTCTGTCAACATGGAGCCATGTCCAATCAAGCCAATCGGATCAGCAGACGCGCGTTTGTGGGAGGCCTGAGTGCTTCGCTGCTCGCCGGTGCTGCACCGCGCCGCACGTGGAGCAAGACCACTGCCGATGTGATTGTCATCGGTGCAGGTCTCGCTGGACTACATGCGGCAAGCCTTATGGAAAAGGCGGGCTATAGGGTGATTGTGCTGGAAGGTGCCGGCCATGTCGGTGGCCGCCTGCATACGCTGGACGATTTGCCCGGCAAGCCGGATGCGGGCGGCATACAAATTGGTGCGGGTTACCAGCGTTTTCACGCTATTGCCGATCAACTGGGCGTAGAGCGCTACGTCCCGCCGCCGTCCGGGCGCGGCGCTCTTTATCATATTGGCGGAACATCGATGACTGCAAAGCAATGGCCAAAAGCGATGGAGAACATACTATCCGAAACAGAAAAAGCAATTCCGCCGGATCGCTTGCTTTTCTCCTATCTCAAAAACCTGCCAAAATTCGAAAATATCGCAGACTGGATGCAGCCAGAACATCAGACCGTGGATATGGCGCTGAGCCAATATTTGCGGGATCAGGGGGCGTCGGCAGAAGCGCTGCGCCTGATCAACGCCAATCTCAATGGCAACAGCATTGATCAACAATCGGCCCTGCATTGGGCGCGCAGTCTGGCCATATTTCGCATGGGCGGCGGCCCCACCCGTTACGTTCGCGGCGGCACGCAGCGGATGACGAATGCCATGGCCGCATCGCTGCGTAGTGAGATCCTGCTCAACAGCGCCGTCATGGCCATTCAGGATGAAGGCGACGGTGTGGAAATCGCGCTGACAGACGGGCGCAAATATGGCGCGCGCCATATTATCTGCACCGCCCCGTTTTCCGCCCTCCGTTCGATACGGATTGAAGCGGATTTGCCACCTGACCTTCGCATGATGATCGCACGTCTGCCTTATACCAAAGCCAGCTTTGCCTATCTCGCGGCCAGCGCGCCCTTTTGGAAAAGTGACGGCCTTCCGGAAACGATCTGGTCGGATGATCCGATGCTGGGCCGGATGTTTGTGCTTGGCGATGATCCGGCCATGGTCAAAATCTGGCTGAATGGCCCCAGCGCCGATCTCGTCGACGCGATGGACGATGCGACCGCTGGCGCTGCAATCATTCGCAAGATTGAAACCGCGCGGCCCTCTGCCAAAGGAAAGCTCAAATTCCTGCGTATGTTCAGTTGGCAGAAAAACCCGTTCGCACGCGGTATCTACCACCATATTGGCGCGGGTCAGGGATCGGCTTTGGTATCCGCAACCCGCCATCGCGGGCGCCGCCTCCATTTTGCTGGAGAACATCTTGCGCAGCATAGCTCTGGCATGGAAGGCGCGCTGGAAAGCGGCCAGCGGACGGCAGCGCATGTGCTGGAAAACTTATGACAATGAAGGGCGAGGAAACTGGCGAGATAAATAGCTTGAAGCAGGAAAAATGGAGCCGGCGGCAAATCATCGCAAACGCCGCCATGGTCGGCCTGACAGCCGCGTTAAGCGGATGTGCCAGCACGCGTAAACAGCCTGTAATTGCACAGCGCGCCGGGCCATCAAAGACTTTCGTGCTTGTCCATGGAGCTTGGCATGGCGGTTGGTGCTGGCGCGATGTCCGGTCGCAACTCGAAGCGTTGGGCCACCGCGTGTTTACGCCGACTCTCACGGGGTTAGCGGAGCGCGCCCATCTGCTCTCAGCGGATGTCGGGCTGGATACGCATATCACTGACATCACGTCGCTGATCGACTATTATGATTTGAACGACATCGTGTTGGTCGGCCACAGCTATGGCGGGATGGTGATTACCGGCGTTGCTGATGCGATGAAGGACCGGATAGAAGCCATTATCTATCTCGATGCGGCTTTGCCAAAAAATGGTGAAACGATGATTTCGCAAGGGCCCGAACGGAGCCCCGCAGTCATCGCACAAATCCAAACAGCCCTGTCAGGATTGGCCCCAGATGGCGTTGGCATGGCGGTGTTCCCATCCGAAAGCCTTGGCATCCCTAAAGGCCATCCGAGCTATGATTGGGTCGCCCAAAAACTCACGCCCCATCCCCTGAAAACCTGGCTGGACCCCATCACGCTTGAAAATGGGGGCTCAAGCGGTTTGCAGCGCAGCTATATCCATTGCACCGCGCCCGCCTTGCCCAATAGCAGCTTTCCCTATCACGCGGCGCAGGTCGAGACCGATCAAAGCTGGACCTACCACGCGCTGGCTACGGGTCATGATGCGATGGTGACTGCTCCCGGTGAGATTGTGCGAATATTGACAACTGCATGAAAAACCCCGCCATCTTCTCGGACAGCGGGGTTATGGATTAGACTTTCTTTCGTTTAGAATTTAAACTTGGCTTCAGCTCCAAAGCTGCGACCGCGGCGAAGCGGAATGAAGAAAGCTCGTGGTCCACTGGTATCAGCACTTTGACCGGCGGCTGCCAAAGCGCCGAACGGGATATCCCGCGGTGCGAAGCCATAGCCGAAATCGAGCCAGCGTGTGGCCAATGGAGTTGAATCTTCATCGAACAAGTTGCGGCCAAAGACAGCAATTTCCCAATTTTCTCCGCCAATGCCAATCTTGGCACCGCCGATTGTTGCTGAGCCAGTTTTTGCGCGATTATGCACCTGCACGAATTTCGAAGATTCATGGCTGATATTAAAGTTGATGAAATATTCCATCGTGTCGGAGAGGCCATCACGCCAGTCAAACGCTGTCGATAGCTGCCAATCAGATCCAAGTGGCAACCGGCGACCGCTAATATCGCATAGCGCATATTCCGGATCATTCGGGCGGCTCTCTAAACCGACCGGCTGTTTAAGCCCCCGGAATTGAGCGTATATTCAAACTCGTCACACCCGCGTGTAAATTTAGCATCGGTATATGCTGCCGTTGCTGTCACGGTAAATTGTTGAACGGGACGCATGATCACTTCAAGTTCAAAACCTTTGACTTCTGCATCGCCTTGGTTGGATGCAATAGATGTGGTTGCTGTTCCCGCCCCAGGGGTGGTCAGCACCGGCTGAGTCAGCTGCACATTTTTAATCTCGTTATAGAATAGCGAAAGATTGGTTTGAAGCTGTCCGCCAAGCCAGGTTTTCTTGATCCCCAACTCACCACCACGCAGCGTCTCATCCTCATAAGTCGGCAATCCATTGGCCGCACCGATGCTGCCATTGAGACCACCAGGTTTGTTACCTTCTGTATAAATGGCATAGACAAGCGTGTCGGGATTGGGTTGCCAATCCACGGTTACACGCGGGACAAAATCGGTTGTTTTGAAAGGTGGCGTCTCAAAAAGATCACCATCGGTAGTAGCGGTTGCACCGTTAATCTCGAGAAAGCCCTTTTCCTCATCAAGATAGCGACCTTCGACGCCGATCGTGACTGTTTCACCCAAATCAGCTTCGATACGTCCAAAGATCGATTTATTTTCGATCGTCTCAATCTGATTATCATTGTCGCGGAAAAAGTCGGTGCCTGCGCGACCAGATTGTTTGGTGATGTCAAATTGCTTGCGCCGGAAATCATAATAATAGACGCCAAGCAATCCGCGAATAGGCTGGTCTTCCGGACTGAAGATTTTTGCTTCTATGCTGAAATCTTCAAATATCCGCCTGTTTGTCGAAGAGAAAAACGCTTCGGAGACAGACGGAGGACCAAAGAATAGATTGAGATTGCTGTGATCAGAATCAAATCCAGTAAATGTTTCGTCATGCCGATAACCGGTGACTGTGCTCAATACCCAGCCGGAACCGCCAATATCCCAATTCATTTTGCTGTTCAAAGTCCAGCGTTCCAATGAGATACCGGAAATACCGGCAAGCCCAGGTGTCGTGGAATCAAGACTGGGTCCACCGTTGAAGATGCCTGGCTCATCACTGTTCAAGAAAATATTATCTGGGTCCGGGCGCAGGACACCACAAAAATATTGGTTTTCATTATCATTTTGTCCGCGCGGACCAAAGTTGCGAAAGCGTACACTGCGAAAACCGGGCTCACAGTTATTTTCCGATGCAAATTGCAAAGTACGCGGGAACTCCTCGTCGCGGTCTTTTTGATATCCGACGCGAATGCGGAAATCGAAGTCATCGGTCGGCGTATAGAATAGCGTACCGGAAATGGACTTAGTCTCTTCACCACCCACATCCTGACGACCCGAAATCTGGTTGGTAAACTCGCCTTCATAATTATAGTAACGGCCATCGACACGCGCCGCCAAAACGCCGGGAACAATCGGCAGATCAAGGCTGCCTGTCACTTCATATTCGCCAAATTCTGCAATTCGGCCGCGAACCTGTCCGCCAAATTCATCACCAGGATTTTTGGTGATGAAGTTGATCGCGCCGGAATAGGTGTTCCGGCCGTAGAGCGCCGATTGCGAACCCTTCACGACTTCAACCCGCTCCAGAGCATCGAAATTGATCGATTGAATATCACCACGGAACAATGCGCCGTCGATAAAAACCGATGCGCCGGATTCAACACCAAATTGAACGCCCGCCAACACATTACCAAGGCCGCGAATGACCGGACGGTCCGTCCCACGGCCAAACGCCTGACTAAAGCTCAAGCCTGGGGTCAAGGTGGCAATGTCATTTACGTCCCGCAGGTTTTGCTCATCCAGGCTTTCAGATGTAAACGCAGTAACGGCGACGGGGGCATCGTTGATCGATTCCGCTGTTTTTCGAGCTGTGACGATGATGACATTGGGGTCTTCTTCAGCCGCTTCTTGCCCCGTTTCCTGGGCATATACCGATACAGGTGTTGCAGCAGTAGCAGCCAGAAGAGCCGCCTTCAGTAACGTTTTCATGATGTTGTCTCCCTCGACCGGATGACTCCGGCTTTTTCTTATCCTCTTTTATGGAATTCCAACAAATCTGATAATTTGTCCAGACAAATTTTTAATAACAGCTGTTTGAGCCGGAAAACTGTCACAAAAATACAACGCTTACCGCCGGGTTGGAAGGAAAAGACCTAGAATCGCGATGACGCTAATTGATAATTTGTCCGGACATTTGCAGGATTTTCTGATAGGCCATGGCAAAATTATATGCCGAGCGAGGACCGATGCGGCTCATAAGAGATCACGTTTTTTTGCCCTGCTTTGCGGCATTGGCACTTTTTTCAGGGACCACAGATGCTCTGGGACAATCCGATTCGCCCATCACAGCTGAAACAATATCGATAAGCATGGAGCGAGACTTTATCGCCGGTCCCTTTGGCCAAGTACATGTTCGGATTGCGCGGCCGGCGACGAAAACCCAAAAACCACCGCTGGTGCTGTTTCATCCAACCCCCTATTCCAGCGACTATTTTGTCAAATTCATGCAACTTATGGCCGCGGACCGTGTGGTCATAGCCATCGATACACCCGGCTATGGCGACTCCGATCGGCCAAAAGAGTTGCAGTCAATTGAGGGCTATGCTGGTTCCGCTGCTGCTGTGCTCACAGCGATGGGCTATGGCAACAAGCAGAAGCAGCCTGTTGATATACTCGGCTATCATACGGGCACCCTGATCGCCACCGAACTGGCCATCCGCCATCCTGACCTCGTCCGCCGACTGGTGCTGCCTGGCCTACCCTTTTTCACGGGAGAAAAACGCAAAGAGGCTTATAAAGCCAATGCCAAGCCTGAACCTGTGACGTCCGACGGATCACATCTCAACAAGAAATGGGAATTCGCCACGGCGGCAACCGACGTCGGCATGCCTCTGGAGCGCGCGCAGGCACATTTCAACGACCTGATGCAATGTTATCCGCATTGCTGGGAGGCCTATCATGGCGTCTTTACTTATCCGTCGGAAAACCGCTTTCCGGCAGTCCAGCAGCCGGTTCTGCTGGTCACCAATGACGGCAGCTTGAAACAGGAAACGGGAGCGGCTCTGCCCTTGTTTCCAGATGCACAGCTTATGCATATTAGTGGGGTGACGCTTGGTGGTTTTGATCTTGCGCCAGAGAAATATATCGCTCTCATCCGCCCCTTTCTGGACGGTGAGCTCGACAAAAAAATGCACAGCGGAAGGGAAATTAGTGATGGACGAAAATGATGGTGTTTCGCGGCGCAGCCTGTTCGCTGCCGGAACCGGTCTCGCCGCCGGTGCGGCGCTAAGCTGGACCGATTATGCGCAAGCCGCCGTCAAGGGCGGGCCGGACAAGCTCAACTTCACGCCGGACGGCCGTTATGCAACGGTGCCGCTGGCCAAAGACACCATATCACTGGGCGTCGCGCAGGCGCGAGTCGTTCCGGTGGAGCTCACAAATCTCAAGCAAACCCGCCGCGCCAATGTGCAGCATATGGTGGACCTGATCGATGCCGCGAACGGTTTCTCGGGTCCAAAAGATATAATTTTTTTCCATGAATTCCCCATCACCGGCTATTATCACAAGTGGAACATCAACGACGCCCGGCGTGCTGCGATTGAAATACCGGGCGAAGAAACCGAGATGCTTGCCCGGAAGGCCCGTGAATATGGCTGCTGGCTTGTGTTTGGTTCCTATGTCCGCGACCCAGACTGGCCGGAAAGTTTGCTATCCATCACCACGATCATGAATGGCAAGGGTGAGGTTGTCGACAAGCACTGGAAAGCGCGCAATATCAAAGGCTTTTTCGGCGGCGATTTCGAACTGTTCACCACCACTATTTATGATGTGCTGGACCGCTATGTCGAAATGTACGGAGCCGACGCGGTCCTCCCCGTCACACGCACGCCGATCGGTAATATTGCGACCAGCTCGGTACAGCGCGAACCAGAGCTGTTCCGGGCCTTTGCCATGAAAGGCGCTGAAATCATCCTGCGCACGGCGACCGGCGGTTTCAACCCGATCGATATGCAGGCAACGAGCCTCTATAATGGCGTTTATACCGCTGTCGCGAACAACGCCGCATCGCCGGAAAACCCTTATTATTTTGCCGATGCTGGCGGAGGAGGCTCAGCCATTTACGCACCGGATGGCGAGGTTATGAAAATTGCCAAAACTGCCTTTGAAACACTGGTGACGGCCCGCATCCCGATTGCCAATTTCCGGACGCGCAATCGCCAACCCATTGTCCATAGCGAACTCTTCATGCCCGTGTTCGAACAATATCGCTCTCGCTACGGGCCCAATCTTTTTTCCGACTATCAGCCAAAAGATACTGCCGATTCCGGCCGCTATTTGCGGGACAAAGCCAGGTGGCCGAAATAGCCGTGAAATAGCGGTTGCAATAAGCCGCCTCTTGCGTAATTTGTCCGGACAACTTTTGGAAGAGAGGACTCGCCCATGCCCGCTTACATGATCGTTACCGCCAAAATATCCGATCGCGACAAATTTATCTCTGGCTATGGCGCCGCTGCTGGCGCTCTGGTCGAAAAATTCGGTGGCAGATATGTCTTGCGCGGCCCGGGCGCCGAGCTTCTCGAAGGAGATTTTGGCGACGGCGCCTCCATGGTCATTTCCGAATGGCCGGACAAAGCGGCGGTTCATAAATTCTGGAACAGCCCGGAATATCAGGAAGCCAAAAAACTGCGGGCCGACATCGCCGATTGCCAGGTCCTCGTCATAGAAAGCCCCAAAATCGTATGACTGATATTATCAAACGCACGACCCTGATGGTTCGCGACGGGGATGCCGCGTCGAACTGGTATGAAACTGTTTTTGGCATGACCAAGTGGATGGACACGCCGTTCACCCTGTCAGGCACGCAATTGGCTGCGGGTAAAAAGGGCGACAAGACCCGCCTGATCATCCTGAAATGCGAACATGACATGATCGGCATGATTGGCCTGCTCGAATGGCTCGACCCCAAACAGGATGCACCGGAAGAATTGCCCACCGAAATCAAGTTTGGCGCACCGGTTTTCGTCGTTGCATCCGAGGACGCCAAAGGCGCGGTGGAACGGGCACGAGCGCTTGGTTCACGCATCCACAGTGAACCGCGCGAATGGAGCGTGACCGGCGCTGATGGCAAACAAAAGGATATGATCGGCTGTTCTTTCTGGGACTTGGACGGCTATTTCTTTGAAGTGAACCAGGTCGTGAAGGTTCATGACTGAGTGACCGCCGCCGGTTCCTCTCTTGCGGATTTTGATGCCCTCTCCACGGGCAAGCAGATTGATGATGATGCCAATTACCAATGGCGGGTCGCAGCAAGGCCGGTGGGCAATGTCGTGCCGTCTGATTTTGAATGGGCGGTCACTGACATACCGGAACCCGGAGAAGGCGAAGTGCTGCTCAAGACCCATTATCTTGGCCTTGCTCCTGTCATGCGCTTTTATATGCAGGGCACCGGTGCAGCCGGAGAACGCGTGCTGGAACCCGGTGATGTCATTCACGGCCGCGGTGTGGCGCAAGTTGTCAAATCGCGTCACCCGGACTGGCGTGAAGGCGAGATGGTGCAAGGTCAATTGGGTTGGCAGACTTACAAGGTCTCCAAAATGACGCCGCAGGAGAAATTTTTCCGGATGCCGCCCAATGGGTTGCCTGCGGCTCTGGGTTCCGGAGTGTTAGGTATGACGGGCCTCTCTGCTCATGCCGGGCTATTTTCCTGCGGCGATCCCAGAGAAGGCGATCGCATGGTTTTGTCCGGGGCCGCTGGCGGGGTCGGATCAATGGTCAGTCAAATGGCCACGAATGTGGTTGGTTGTGATGTTGTCGGCATGGCCGGAGGACCGGAAAAATGCACGTTCATCCTCGATCACGGCTGTTCTCATGCCATCGATTATAAATCCGAGAATATCGAAGCACGGCTTGATGAATTGCGACCCGATGGTGTTGACCTATATTTTGACAATGTTGGCGGCGAAACGCTGGAGGCTTGTCTCGAACGGCTAAGGCTTCACAGCCGGGTCGTGCTGTGCGGATCGATCAGTGAATATACGCGGGACGAGCCGTTCAAGCTGTCCAACTATACCCGGCTGCGCGCCACGGAAACGCGGATGCAGGGCTTCTTTGTCTATAATCATCTGGACCGCTGGAATGCCGTTATGGATGATCTGGCAGGATGGATACATGACGGCAAGCTGAAGCCTGTGCAGGATGTCGAACAGGGTTTCGAACATATGCCCCGGGCGCTGGCCAATCTCTACTATGGCCAGAATGTCGGGGTGCAATGCTGTTCGGTGCGCGGCGAGCCAGAGGCATGGAATTGAGGCACAAGGGAATTGAGGGAGACGGGATCATGAGTGAGAAACAACAGACGCGATTTCAGCGAGGCAATTTTGTCGTGGCCGATATCGACCGGGCGCTGACCTTTTACCGCGACGTGCTGGGGTTCGAGGAAACCTTTCGCAAAGGTCATAATCCCGACAGCTATTCCTTCCCGGTTTTTGAGATACCCAAAGAGGCAGAGATCGGATTTTCGATCCTGTCGCTGCCGGGTCAGCCGCGCGTTATGGCTCTGTCGGAGGTAAAAAACGTACCGCTGGAACCTGTCCCCCATCCCCGGCGGGGCGCGATTGTGCTGGATGTCGCCGATCCCGATGCTGTGATGGCAGGGGCACGGAAACTGGGCTTGCAGGTCTATGAAGAAGGCCGGCTTGAAACCCATGACGGGCGGATCGGTCGCGAGATCGGGATTGTCGATTTTGATGATAATCTGGTGGTCATCTATCTCATTCCGGACGCGCAATAATGGCCAGTCAGACGGATCAACCCCAGGCAGACGCACCCGCTGTTCCAGCCAAGCCCTATCCCAGCGCCGCGGCGGGCTGGTTTCTGGTGGTCATGCTCACCATCGCCTATATTTTCAGTTTTGTTGATCGCTATATCCTTGGCCTTTTGATTGAACCGATTAAGGCGGAGTTTGATCTGTCCGACCGCCAGATCGGCTGGTTGCTCAGCGCCTTCACGCTGGTCTATGGTTTTGTCGGTATTTTCATGGGCTGGCTGATTGATCGCGGTAAACGCATCTGGATCGTGTCAGTGGGGGTAGCCTTATGGTCAGCCGCTACCGTCGCGACCGGCATGGCCAAAAATTTCTTCCAGCTATTCGCCGCGCGCATGGGCGTCGGGGTCGGAGAAGCGACGCTCAGCCCCGCAACATTTTCGATGATTGGTGACAGTTTCCCGACCGAGAAACGCGGCAAGCCGATTGCCTTCTATTCCTCTGCTCTACCCATTGGCGCGGGCCTCGCCTCGCTGTTGAGCGGCGCGATCATCGCCTGGACCGCGGCAAGTGGTAGCCAGTCCCTGCCCTTTTTTGGGGAATTATCACCCTGGCGTTTCACGCTGGTCATCGTCGGTCTTCCCGGGATGATTTTTGCGCTCTTCTTCCTGTTCATGAAAGAACCGGCACGACGCCCCGTCGCAGCATCAGAAGATGTGATCAGCGGCAGCGGCTTTTTCGATGCGCTGAAATATATCTGGCGCAACAGGATGCTCTATATCGGCTTTGTGCTGATCATCTGCACGATGACGACCATTGCTTATAGCCAGGGATTTCTGGCCCCTACTTTTGAACGGACATGGGGATGGTCGGCACAGAAATATGCTTTCGTCAATGGCGTCGCACTGCTGATAATCGGCCCGGCCAACATGATGATCATGGGCACAATTTCCGACTGGTGGACGAAAAAGGGCGTGCAGGATGCGTCCTTGCGCATCCTCTATATCGGCTTTTTCATCATGGTCCCGACCGCCGCGATCCCGCTGTTCATGCCCAGCGCCGAACTGGCCTTTGCGATATTGTGCATCAATACGATCGGCATTGGGATCGTGTCCGCCATTGGTGTCACATCTTTGCTGGTCATCACACCGGCGCAAATCCGGGGTCAGGTGGTCGCGCTTTATTATCTGGCGATCAGCTGGTTCGGGTCACTCGGCCCCATCGCCGTGGGCGAACTGTCGAGCAGCGTGTTTGGCGAAGATAATCTCCGCTATGCGGTCGCGGCGGTCCCGCTGATTTTTGGCGTGGTGCCATTTCTCATGATGCCAGTGACGCGGCGGCTTTACCGTGAACAAATGGTGCGCTTGGGCGCTGCTAGCGAATGATCCGCAAAGGATATAGCGACGGGCCATTCGGCCAAGTGCACTGGCGGATGCTGGAGCCGAAAGGGGCGGCGTCAAAACCAGACCTTTATTGCCTGCACCCCGCCCCGTTTAGCGGGCTCGCCTTTACCACCATCATGCCGTATCTCGCGCAAGACCGCTGTATCTTTGCACCGGATTATCCCGGCCATGGGGGCTCAGATGCTTTCAAAGAAGAACCGGCAATAGAAGAATATGCCGCGGCGATGATGGCGGTGGTTGATGAACAGTCGAGCGGTGGCGCGGTTGATCTGATGGGCTTTCACACCGGAAATCTCGTTGCAGCCGAAATGGCCCTGACCGCACCGGAGAAAATAGGGCATCTAGCGCTGATTGACGTCCCCGCTTTTGATGCCGAAACGAGCGCCAAGTTCAGAGCCGCGAGCGCCAGGACATTTGAAATCACGTCCGACCTCGCCTGCCTCGAAGGACCTTGGGAACGGGGGATGACTAAGCGCATTGAAAGCCAGACAATGGAGCGCAGTTTTGAGATGTTTACCGAGCAGTTGCGCCCGGGTAGGCTGATGAACAAGGCGTTCCATGCCGCGTTCAGCTATGATGTTGAAGCCAGACTGCCAGCGGTGAAGCACGAGACACTGATTTTGGCGTCCCAATCAGCCCTGCTGGACGCCACCCGTCATGCTGCCGAGATCATGCCGGGCGCGACATTTATCGAGCGGCTGGATATCAAACGCGCTGTGCTTGACGAAGCGGCGGAAAAAACGGCAGCTGAAGTGCTAAAATTTTTGGATAGGAGATCGTCATGAAAGCTTTTGCCATCTATTGCACGGACAAGCCGGATACCGAACAAAAGCGTCTCGACACACGCAGCGCGCATTTTGCCCATATCGAGACGACGCTCGATAATCTGTTTGTCGCCGGACCGTTCAAGAACGCGCACGGTGACACTGTGGGATCGCTGTTGATCGTCAAAGCCGAGACGGAGGCAGATGCCCGTGCGCAGCTTGAAGCCGATCCCTATTTTCACGCGGATATCTGGGCCGATATTCGGATTCACGAGTTTACCGCAGCCGCCGGTGACTGGATTGGCGGCAAGATATGGTAGACTTTTCTATTCCCTGAGGAGATCAGAAAATGACCCGCATCACACCGCTGACCATGGATGAACTGCCGGACGAAACACAGGCGGCCCTCAAATTTTCTGAAAATCTGATGGGCTATGTCCCCAATTCGGTGATGACCATGGCGCACTGGCCGGAATTGCTCGGCGCGTTTCGCGGGTTGGTCAGCGTCATCTATGGGGAAAGCGCCATCGACAATGGTCTGAAGCGCCTGATCGGAGCCGTGGTGAGCGCTGCGGCCGGATGCCAATATTGCAAGGCGCATACGACATTGGGCGCCCGCGATGTCGGCGTGGACGAAAAGAAAGTGAAAGCGGTCTGGGACTATCAGTCCAGCGACCTGTTCAGCCAGGCCGAGCGGGCGGCGCTGGACCTCGCCTTTGCCGCCGGACAGGTCCCCAATGCGGCAACCGACGCACATTTCGCCGCGCTGGATGCCCATTATGACGAACGCCAGAAAACCGAGATTATGGCCGTGATCAGCATGTTTGGTTTTCTCAACCGCTGGAATGACAGCCTGGCAACCGCGCTGGAAGACAAGCCGTTTGAATCAGCCAGCAGCCTGTATCAGCCAGACCAATGGCAGGCCGGGCAGCATCGGCGGTAGATACTCGTGCCGCTGCGCAGGCAGGGGTACATCTCCTTAGCGTTCATCCGGACGCGAACTTTGGAGATAGGTTCCTGCCTGCGCAGGAACACAGCGTCTAGCTAATTTCGATCAACTCCAGCAATTCACCCGCCGGGCCAAAAGCCGTCGCGGTTCGGCGATCCCTATACAGCGCGCCCGCCCGTACCTGTGGCGGCGTAATCCAGCCCACATCAATCGCGTCCAGATCATCAACCGCCAGTGTCACCAGCGCATTGCCCGGCGGTAACATACCGTCATGTCTCGGCCGCGACGTCGCCTCTTCCGGATAATCATCCACCTCGACAATCGGCAGGCGATCATTCTGAACCATGGTCAGATCGGATACCGTCCCTGCCGGTTTCCCGAACGCCTCGTTGATCATGCTATATTCCAGCGTATAGGTATCGCCCACCGTCAGGTGCAGCTGGTCACGATACCAGTCGATAGTGCCCACACGATCCGGCGTCGCCAATATCACGATGAAAATATGATCGGTCAGCGACCGGGCCATGGGTAGATCGGTCGAAGGCGTATTTTCGCGCACTTCGTTGAGATAGACCATTTCACGCCCGGTGCCGAGCACCTGCATCGGCACGAAAAAGGGCAGCCCCTCGAGCTCTTTCGGCGGCCCGATAATATCAAAACCGCTGCCCTGCAAGCGGTCCGGCCAGCCAAATACATCCTCGACCGTCAGCTCATAGGCCGCCCAACCATAGGTTCTGGTCGGTTTGAAATCCGGATGATCGGGCTGTTCCACCAGACGGATGAAACAATCGGCCCTGCTGGCCGGTTGCAGCACCGCCATGGGTGCCCCCGCACTGCCCGGACAATTCCAGCCTTGCGCCAGATCATCGCCCAGCGGCCCCGTTTCGGCAACTTGCATGCCCAGAACATCGCGATAGTCTTTCAGGGCCGCTTCCAGATCGGGCACTGTTGCTACGCCGCCGAGTATCGAGCCATGTTGTAAAGCATGTGTCATGTTCGCTCCTGTATTCCTGCGCAGGCAGGAATCCATCTCCTGCCGTTTCGTCTATTCGTCAGCCTCTAAGATGGACCCCCGCCTGCGCGGGGGTTGACGCTTCGGAACGCGGATGCATTCCGTGGCGCGTCAAAATTCCGGCTTTCTTTTCTCCATGAAGGCGCTGACGCCTTCCTTGAAATCATCGCTCTCAAAGGCAGAGTCGAACAGCGCGGACGTCTCGGCATCATCGTCAGCCTGTCCGTCCAAAATGCGCTTGATAATCGACTTGCTCATGGTCTGGCTGTGCGAGGATACTGACGCCATCGTCGCCGCCAGCGCTTCGGCCTCGGCATAGGGATCGTCAGCCAGCAGGGTGATCAGGCCAATATCGAGCGCTTGTTGCGCGGACATCAATTGGCCGGTGAACAATATCCGCTTGGCCTGTGAAGGCCCGACCAGATCGACAAGCAATTTTGTGTCGTGCAGCGGATAAACCAGCCCCAGTTTCGAAGGCGTAATCCCGAACCGCGCTTTCGGCCCAGCCACCCGCATGTCACAGGCCAACGCGATGCCACATCCACCGCCCACACAATCGCCATCAATAATCGCGATTGTCGGCTTGGGCGCCTGCGCCAGTTCATGCTGGACCCGGCCAATGGCCGCCTGATTGCGTGCGCGCCATTCCGGATCGGTTGAACCGGTTGCAAATTCACCAATGTCTGCGCCAGCGCAAAAAGCGCTATCCTTGCGGCTGGCGTGCAGCATCAACACACGGATCGTATCGTCCGCCATCGCATCGGCCAGCAATTCCGGCAACAACTCCCACATGGCTTGATTAAACGCATTGCGCTTGTCCGGCCGGTCAATCAGCAGATGCGCGACCTTGCCCTGTTTCTCAAGCCGCAAGGTCATAGAGGATCAACCTTCGCCAAATGCTGGGCAATCTGATGGCGGGTGGTTACCCAGACGTCCTTTTTAGATCGCACATGTTTCAGAAATTCCTCAAAGGCCCAGATCCGGCCTGGTCGGCCGATGATGCGCAGATGCAGGCCTAGGGACATCATTTTCGGATTGCCTTCTTCGCCTTCGCGATAAATCTGGTCGAAATTATGCTTGGCATAATCCAGCCATTGCTGCGGCGTCATCGCGGGATCGGTCCACATTTTCATGTCATTGCTATCAAGCTGATAGGGCACAATCGCAATCGGTTTTTCCGCCACGGTTTCCTTGTCCCAAAATGGAATATCTCCGGAATAGTCGTCCATATGATAGGCAAAGCCCTCTTCGATCAGCAGACGCCGGGTATTATCGGTATGGAAATAGCGCGACAGCCAGCCATAGGGGCGCGTGCCGGTGGTCTTTTCAATCGATGTGACAGCCTTGCGGATGAACTCGCGTTCTTTTTCCTCGTCCATCTTGAACTGGTGGACCCAGCGATAGCCATGGCTTACCGGCTCATGACCCATTTCTGCAATGGCCGCGGCAATTTCCGGATGGTTTTCGAGACTCATCGCCGCGACGGTCCAGCTCGCCATAATCTCATAATTTTTGAGCAGCTTGATGATACGCGGCGCGCCCGCCTTAATACCATAAAGATAATTGCTCTCATTGCCATAGTTACGGATCGGGGACTTGATATGGATGCCAAGCTCGTCCACCGGCTCCATCCCGCGATCCCCCCGCGCCACGGTCATCTCGCTGCCTTCCTCGACATTGACGACAATGCTCAGCGCCATTTTCGCACTATTGGGCCAATCCATTCGTTCTTCGATCAATGCATCTCCTCCCCACCAGAAACGTTAATCGCTTCTCCGGTGACATAAAAGGCGTCGTCGCTCGCCAACCATGCACAAGCGGCGGCGGTATCAGACGGCAGGCCGGGCCGCCCCATCGGATTGCTCTTGCTCATATTGGCGAGATAGGCCTCAACACTATCAAAGCCGAGCAGCTTTGAAAAATATGCATTCTGCTGCGCACCAAGACCGGTGGTCACATGATTGGGGCAAACCGCGTTGACGGTAATGCCGTGCGCACCCAGCTCGACCGCACTCGCCCGGGTCAGGCCAACCATGCCATGTTTGGAACTGACATAAGCAGGCAGATGCGGAAAACCGGTCTTTGCGGCTTGCGACGCGATATTGATGATCCTTCCGCCATCACCCGAAGCCACCATCGCCTTCGCCGCCGCTTGCGTGCAGTAAAACGCGCCCGATAAGTTCACACCGATGACCTGATCCCATTCCTTGGCCGTATCCACTTCCAGCAACGGTTTCATCATGAAGCCGATACCGGCATTGTTGACGAAAATATCAACCGCGCCAAAAGCATCCACGCTTTGATCGACCAGAGCCTGACATTGCGCCGCATCGCTGACATCACAGGATATGGTCGCGACTTTGACTCCGCGCCCGCGCAACTCTTCTGCCACGCCTTCTTCCTGATCGCCGATGGTGAGGTCCGACACGACGCAATTCGCGCCTTCATCGGCAAAACGCTGCAATATGCCCTGTCCCAGCCCCTTTTCCTTACCGGAACCGGTAACGACGATGGTTTTGCCTGCAAATTTTCCGGACATCAGAGGTCTTCTGTCAGTATGAATTGCGGACCATCAGCATAGTCCTGAAACGGCGCCGCCATGGCCTGAAATTCAGGATCCGACACATCGGCAACAAATGCATCCAGGCCGGTAATGTCGATAATCTCGAAATATTCATAAGGGGACGGATCATCGGAACCGAATAAACCGGTTGCCTTATGGATCGTGAAAGATGTCACCGAGCTCAGCGCACTTGCCGTTGGAATATCGCGCGTTTTGGCCCATTCCTCATATTCGCCGATATCCACGCCTTCTTTCAGATTGAACAATACAATGATGCGCATAGTTTCTCTCCTCTTATGTGATTTCCAAATAGGTTTCGGGACGACGATAGCCGCGTAACTTCTCGTCCAGTCTCCGCGCCAGCGCAAATAGATCCGCTTCGCATCCTTTGGACGCCAGAATCTGGAGCCCCAAAGGCATGCCATTGTCGTTAAAGCCGGACGGAATGGTAATCGCGGGAAGGTCTGCAATATTGGCAAGACAGGTATAATCAGCCTGATTGGCCGGTGCATCTTCGCTATGCGGAAAGGCACCTTGCGGGGCGGTCGGCAAGATACAAAAACCGTGTTTTGAAACCAGCGCCTGCATCGTTTCAGAGGTCTGTTCGAGAATCGCCTGATCCTCGTCCCAATCGGCGGCGCTGCGTTTCGGACCATAGGTGAGCAATTTTTTCAGATTATCGGAAAGCTTGCTTTGATCTTCGTCCGCCAAATGTGCAGCCATGGCTTTCGATGTTTTTATAAATCCGGCAAAACGGATGCGCGACAACGGATATTTCAGCTGAGCCACGGCAATGGTTTCCCCCGCCCAGCGCATGATGTCACGGAAATTTTCGATGACTTCCAGTTCGCAATCAACACCCGTTTCAACCAATGTCGCCAGTGATCCTGTCTCAGCCTTATCCTCACCGAAATCGCTAATGACCCGTGCGACCTTTTCGAGCAGGTTTAAATTCCGCGCCAGCGGTCCGATGCAGTCCAGTGATTGCTCCGCTAACTCTAGTCCATCCTGGCTAATCGCCGATTGCGCGGGTTTAAATCCGTACACGCCGCAATAAGCAGCCGGTATACGCACAGACCCCATTGTGTCCGTGCCCAAGGCGACATCGCATAGACCAGCCGCAACCGCAGCGCCGCTTCCGCCAGATGAACCGCCGGGCGTATAACCTTCCTTGTGCGGATTATATGTTTTGCCGAACCACGGATTGTCGGTCTTTGCGCCCAGCGCGGCCTCCTCCATATTCAGCATCCCTATCATGGCCCCTCCAGCTGCCCGCAGCCGTGCAACGACCGCCGCGTCTTCGCTCGCAACGCGGTCACGATAGAGTTCGCAACCGGCGGTCCAGGGCATATCTTTAACCGCGATATTGCCCTTCACGCCGACGGTGACCCCGGCAAGAGGTCCGGTACCACCCGTCGCGGTCCGATCAAAATCGGTAAAGGCGTTTAATCGCCTGTTGGCCGTTTCCAAGGCATCCCAGTCGATCATAAACCCCGCTCATCAATCAGGCGAATGGGCTTTTGACGCGTGTCAATCTGCGTATCTTTTGCAGTTCCTCCGGCATCAACCAACGCTACACCGACTTCAATACCGATGCCTTTACGAAGCAGGTCCACCAACTCCGCCCGGCTGCTGCTGCCTTTGCTTTCCAGCGTTACGTGCATCTCGTCCCGTCCGGCATCGTCACGCGTCACGCGGCAGACATATTCGCCGGTCAGGTCGCCACGCCCTTCGATAATGGCTCCAATGGCATGCGGGAATATGTTGATACCGCGCAGCTTGACCATATTGTCGCTGCGTCCCTTGAACCCGGTAATGCGCTTGAAAACCATGCCGGTGGCATTGCTGTCGGTGCGTTCCTCGGTAATATCATGGGTGTTAAAGCGGATACAGGGCGCAATATCATCCTTGAACAGGCAGGTCACTACCATATCGCCGGTTTCTCCGGATGCTACGGGCTCACCAGTGTCGACATCCAGCAATTCAAGATATTGCGCGTCTTCCCACACATACATGCCGTCGCGTTCAGGGCCTTCGCCAGCAATGCTGCCCGTATCGCCGACCCCGTACCAGTCAAAGGCCTTGGCCCCTTGCCACGCCGCTTCGGTTGACGCGCGATCTTCGGTTCCCAGATGACCTATGATCATCTTGAGATTGATGCGGTCAAACAGATCTTCCGCCGCTGCGACCTCGGCTAGCTTGCGAATATAGTCGACAAAGCCAACCATGCAGCTGACATTGAAATCCGCCATCAGGTTTACCTGATTGATCGACCGGGTTTCTATGCCGGTGCCAGCGCTGAGGAACAGGGCATTGGTAAAATGGGTCACCGCCTCGCGAATATAATGCCCGCCATTGATCATGCCGTGCCCATAGACCGACTGCACCACATCATCGCGCCCCAGACCCATCCAGCGATACATCCGCCCGACCAGCAAATTGGTGATTTCCCGTCCCTTGGGCCCAAACATCAGCGGTTGCGGACGGCCTGTTGTTCCCGATGTCGTGTGGAAAACCACTGGCGTGTCTCCGCGCCCGTCAAAATCCCCATAAGGCGGATAGTCGTTCACCGAGGCCATCAGATCGCTTTTGTCATAAACCGGAAGCTTGGTAATATCCTCCAGCCCCTTGATATCGCCCGCTTCTATGCCCTGATTGCCCCATAAGCGATGGTAAAAGGGAATTTCCCATCCGCGTTGCATCAGCTTCAAAAACTGTTTGTTTTGGATCGCAAAAAGCTCATCCCGGGACATGCCAATGTAGCGCGCGGTGAACGCATCGCCGACGGGATAATCTGCGAGCATCTGCTTGGCATCAAAGGCTTCGAAATAGGTCGGAAAAGTCATCGGGGCTCCGTGGCATAAGCTAAGGGGTTGTCAAATATTCTGGGGTCGCAATCATCGCGCGCAAGCGAACGGGCAAGAGCGCGTTTGGATTGTGTCTGGGCATCGGACATCGGCGAAGTAGGGCTGCCAAGATTGTCGGCGATGGTGCGCTCTATCATCCTGCCGTCCAAGAGCGTGATGCTCAGTTTTTGTGGAGCCAGGGCATTGTGATCAGGATTGTCATCGATACGGACAACAACCTTGCTGCCGAGCTCCATCAGGTCGGGATTGGCAAATTCCTGAGCATGGAAGCAGCACGGATCAATGATGCGGTCCCGCAGCATCAGAGGCACGAGAAAGGGCAAACAAAGCCGCGCATAGCCTGGTGTCATATCGGTTTTATAAGGGCGTCCGACAAGTCGGTGGATCAATGGCGGCGCTGCCACATCAACCGACCGGACCATTGCCGGGTCCAGTGATCCGTCGCGGATCATGTCGTCAATCGCGCCCAATATTCCATGACTGGCCCGACCAGACGGAAAGGGTTTTGTGCTGACTTCCTCAATCAACCAACGCTTCCCGATATCATCGGTATAGCGCGTCAGATCACCCGGTTCGAACAGCTTGAAATAGCCAAAAGGTCCTTCAAGTGCATCATGCGGACCATCCATGCCGGCCTTTGCCAGATCCACAGCGGAGATCGCCCCGCGGGATGCGTTGGCGATCTGTAAGGGCAGTGCAATAGATGCCTCGACATGGGCCTGCATCGTGCCCGCCGCTTGGGAGTAAGCCAGCCCCAATATGTCGGCAAATTTTTCCGCTGGAACGCCTTCCAATCTCGCGGCTGCCAGAGCCGCACCGATTATACCTGCCGTCGCGGGGCGGAAAAACTGCATCGCGCCGGTCGCGGCGACACCGATGCCGCTGGCAATATCCACCCCGACAGCCAAGGCGGTCAGAAACTGTTCCGCTTCGCATCCGCCCATCCGATCCGCGCTGGCCAGCAAAGCTGCCGTTACGACCGACATGGCATGGACCACTGCGGGTTCATGCACGGCGTCCCATTCCAGACAATGGATGGCGAAGCCGTTAAACCAGGCCGCCGATGGGGCGGGCAGCCGATCCGCCAAGCCCAGCAACCGGACATCATCCCCAGTGCCCCAGCTGCGAACAGCAGCCAGCATGGCTTGTGCTTCATCGGACGCCCCGCCGGCTGCGCCGCCAGCCAATGTGTCACCGAGCAACCGAATTGCCGCCGCCCTGACGCTGTCGGGCAGGAAATGTTTGGCCGCTGCGAAATCCAGAATTTGCTGGGTTGCTGTCATGATAGCCACTCTGACAACATCTCATGGATGTCTGCTGGATCATCTCCGTTTAACACGAGATCAATCGCCCGATCCGCTTCCTTGTCGTCCAGCCCTCCCCAGGCAATCAACGTCCGCGCCTTCTCGATTATACCCTCTTTCGGCAACGGTCGTTCGGGATCGCCAAGCGTGTCGACCAGTTCAATAGCTTCTCCGCCACATGTAACCCGTGCGCCATAGTGTTCGGGATAGCGAGTGGTTATGTCACCGGCTTCGGAAACCGTGACACGGGCACGAGCATCAGTCAGAGCTGCGATGGCATCGGGTTCAAAATCGCTGAGTTGCGGCACGCCGCGTTCCGCCACCACGGCCACCGCGTGTTGAAGCGAAAATTTCGCGTCGATCACGGTTTGAGGATCCGGGCGATCACAGAAACCAATGGCGTCAACATAGGTTTCAACGTGGATATCACCGTCCAGCGCCCCCAGCTTGGCCTTGAGTTCCAGCGCCGCATCAATAGCTGGATGAGCATGGCGGCAAGCGCCCCATGGCTTGAAGCTGACTTCATGGATGCGCCATTGATCGGGGAAGGTCATTGGTTTTGGGTTTTTGCAGGTGGCGGCGTAGAGGCCTTGTGGGCCTTCAAGAATGAAGCGCGGGCCAACGACGCCTTCCAAGACAGCGTCGGCCGCACGCCATCCTGTCTCTGCGGCATGGGAAATATGCCATTGCTTGGCCTGCCCCTGCTCGTGCCGCATTTGCCAGAGCCCTCCTGCTACCGATCCGGCAAGCCCCATCGCAGACACAAGGGCATTATAATCCATTTCTGGCTCAAACAAATGACAGGCTGTCACTGCAGCCCCGAAAATTCCGGCCGTACTGGTGTTATGCCACATGGCATAGTGACCGTCATCCAAAGTAGCGCCAATGCAAATTATTGCGTCATAACCGCGAACAGCCGCATCGACGATCTCGTCCATATCGCCTATCTGATTTCCAAAGACCGTGCCCCAGACCACCGGTCCGGGATGTAGAATGGCGCTCCTGTGAATATCGTCCATTTCCAGCAGATTGCCGAGCCAAGCTGCTTCTACTGATGGTCGAATGTCAAAAATATCTTTGGGAAGCGTTCCCAGTTCTGACTTGAGCGCACCCGCCACACATCCCAACCAATCGAGCAAATGCAACCGGGCGCGTTGCCGTGTCGCTTCGTCAACAGGGCGCATCAAATGAGTCGCCAATTTCTCGGTCAGGCTCTCTTGCGTCATAGCGGCGCTCGTCCTAAGACGGCCTCATGTCCGGGAGAGAAAAATTGGCTGCCAAAGCGCCCGCTAAATCGAAAAGCGCGTCCAAGAAAAAGCCGCGCTATCTTGAGTTGGCAGACGAACTGCGCGAGGCGGTGTTGCGCGGAGACTATCCCGATCCCGGTGATTTTCCGACCGAATCTGTCTTGTGCAAAAAATATGATGTCAGCCGCTTCACCGTGCGAGAGGCTCTGCGGAAGCTGACCGCCGAGGGCTTGATTACGCGCAAGCGGGGCTCCGGAACGGTGGTTCAGCCAGCGACCGCCCGCGCCGGCGCACTGCACCAGCCGCTGAGCAATGTCGGCGAAATTTTGCAATATGCGCGTGATACGACCATTGCTTTTGAAAAGAAGAAAGCGGGCACCATTCCCAAGGATGTGGTCGAGCAAATCGGCGCGAAAGCCGATGGCGACTGGTTTGCCTTTCGCGGCAAACGGATGAAGCCCGGGCGCAAGCGGCCCATTGCGGTGACCGAGGCCTGGGTTCACCCCGAACTGGCCGATGCTGTCGCTCAGATCGACGTCAACGCCACGACCCTGTTCGGGCAGATTGAGACGCTGGGCGAAGTCAGTGTGGCCCGAGTGACGCAGGATATCCAAGCTATTAAAGGCGCGAAGGATATACTGGCGGAGCTTGGCTTGGAAAAAGGCGATCCGGTGCTGCGTATATTGCGTTGTTATTTTGACGAAAGCGACCGGATGTTTGAAATTTCGGCGAGCTATCATCCCGGCGAGCGCTTTGCCTATTCGATGCATATCGAGGTAGACTGAAGCCCGCATCATTGCGGCTCATCCAAGACCGGGGCATCATCTGCCTGCCAATCAGTTTCCGAAGCAAAGCGAAAGGATGGCGCGATTTGATGACTGCCATGCGCTTCGATCAAGAGGCCGCGTTCACGCAGAAAATCCTGGTCCAGCGCTTCGCGAAAATCGAGCACGGGGGAGAAGGCGACGTCCTTGTCCGCAAACCACTCAATCCATTGATCGCGCGTTTTGGTCGCGAAAATCTCCCGCAAAAAAGCGACCAAGGGCGCTTGCCCCGCGCCCGGTTCAGCCTCGGCGAGCGGTAACAAATCCAGTCGTTCCAGCGCGGTCAAAAGATTGCGCGCAAATTTCACCTCGCGCGCGCCCAGTACGACATGTTTGTCATCTGCGGTTTTATAGACATTGTAAAAAGCCGCGCCGCCCAATGACCGTTGCGACTGCGATTGAGGCGAAGCGCCGCCAGCGATAGCCGATCCGGCAATATGAGCACACCACGGCAACATGGAGTCAAACATGGCTATGTCGATATAATCGCCCTCGCCTGACTTGTCCCGCCCGATCAGCGCCATTAAAACCGCTGACAATCCATTGAGACCCGCGGCCATATCCGCCGAAGGCACACCGGGCACCACTGGTGTGCCATCAGCACCATCGTTGACAGACAAAAAACCGGACAAGGCCTGCACCGCCAGATCATGCGCGGGGTGATGCGCCATTTCGCCCTCCTGCCCAAAGGCGGAAATCGAGCAATAGACAATCTTCGGGTAGCGCGCCGATACCGTATCATAGTCAAAACCGAGCCGCTTCATCACGCCGGGGCGAAAACCCTCGATCATCACATCGGTATCGGCCAGCAATTCCCAAAGCTGCGCCCTGCCTGCGTCGGATTTCAGGTCGAGCGCCAGCGCCTGCTTGCCGCGATTGAGGTTGCGGAACCAGACAGATTGCCCTGCCTCCATCGGCTCCATTGCGCGGGCGGGATCACCGGTCGGCGGCTCAACCTTGATCACCTCGGCACCATGGTCGGCCATCATCATGCTGAGCATCGGGCCCGGCAGAAAAAGCGAGAGGTCGATGACCTTGATACCCGTCAGTTTGGCCATAAGATGTTCAGACTATCCCTTTCGCACGCAGGTCAGCAATCGCACCCGAATCATAACCGGCTTCCGCCAGAACCGCATCACTATCAGCCCCGAGCAACGGCCCTGCCCGATTGGGCAGGCGTTCGCCATTCAGTTTGATCGGGCTGGACAGGACATTCATGTCCGCACGATCCGGATGGCTGACCGTGTCCCGCATGCCGATGGTCTTCAACCAAGGACTGTCGAGTGCCTGATCAAGACCATAGACAGGCGCAATCGGCATCAGGCCCTGCAGCAATTCCAGCCAATGCGCGACCGGATGAGCGGCAAAGATATCGCTCAAAATATCCGACAAGGCCGAGCGGTTGGTCAGGCGATTGGCCGGTGTGTCAAAGCGCGGATCCGTCATTAACTCTCCATGACCGATCCGCTCGCATAATATGGTCCAGAATTTTGGCAGCTGCGCCATGACGAACATCCAGCCGTCGGCGGCCTTGAACATCTGGCTCGGCGTTGCGGACGGATGAGCCCCGAAAGGCGCACGGCCCGTGACATCATCCTCATTCATGTACCAGAGCGCGGGATAGCTGGTCTGATGGACAGCGGCAGACAGCAGGTCGACGTCGACATCACAGCCTTCACCGGACCTTTGGGCATCGAGCAAGGCGGCGAGCAAGCCAACGGCTGCCATGGTCCCGGTCATGAAATCGACCATCGACAGACCAAAGCGCACGGGCGGCCCGTCAGGATCACCGGTCAGCGCACAAAAACCGGCCTCGGCCTGCATGAGATAATCATAGCCCGGCCATTTCGATCGCTCATTGCCGCGCCCGTAGGCGGAGATATGGGCACAGACGATGGCCGGATTGACTGCTTTCAGCGCATCATAGTTGAGGCCAACCTTGTCCGGCACATCACCGCGCAAATTATTCGCCACGACATGCGCGTCTTTGGCGAGTGTGTGCAGCACCTGCTGCCCTTCGTCGGTGCGCAGATCAAGGGTGAGCGAGCGCTTGTTCAGATTGAAGCTCTGAAAATAGAGGCTTTCCTGTTCGCGCAGCCAGTGCGGCCCGACATGGCGTGCCGTGTCACCGCCTTTTGGCGGTTCGATCTTGATTACATCCGCGCCCATCTGGGCGAGGAACATGGTTCCATAAGGACCGGCACCATATTGTTCGGCGGACAAGACACGAAAGCCTTTCAGCGGTTGCTTGACGGTCACGCTATATCGTCATTCCAGCGAAAGCTGGAATCTCCCCGAGACTTCGAAAGGCCTTGAGCAGATCCCAGCTTTCGCTGGGATGACGGACTTATCAAGGCAAACCCCATCACGCAGGATTCCTCTTGACCCATTGTTTGGAAATAATCATCCGCTGCATCTCGTTGGTCCCTTCACCAATACACATAAGCAATGAATCGCGATAATAACGCTCGATTTCATATTCCTTGGAATAGGCATAACCGCCATGGACGCGCATGGATTCCTCAGAATTGCGCACCGCCGCTTCCGATGCAAAATATTTCGCCATACCCGCTTCCAGATCACAGCGCTCCCCGCGATCATAGGCTTCCGCCGCATCGAGGGTCAGCAAGCGCGCCGCTCTTGCGCGGGTCACCATTTCACCCAGTTTCAACTGGATCGCCTGATGTTCGGATATTGGCTTGCCCATTGTCTCGCGCAGCTGCGCATATTCGGTGGCAAGCCGAAGCGAACCCTCGGCCAGACCAACGCCCCGCGCCGCAACATTGATACGGCCCAGCTCCAGACCACCCGTGGCCTGAAAAAAGCCCTGGCCTTCGACACCGCCGATAAGATTGTCCGCTGGGATGCGATAATTGTCGAACACAAGCTCCGCACTGTCGATACTGTTATAACCCAGTTTTTTGAACTTCTTGCCAACCGTAAAGCCTTCCCCCTTGGGCGCGATCATCAGGCTCATACCCTTATAGCGCGGGTCTGCCTTGGGGTCGGTTTTGACCAGCAGCGCAAAACAGCTGCCGTTAATACCGTTGGAAATCCAGGTCTTGGTGCCGTTGATGACATATTCATCGCCGTCGCGGACAGCCGTGGTGCGGATCGCCTGCAAATCCGTACCCGCATTGGGCTCGGTCAGCGCCAGCCCGCCGCGAATTTCGCCGCTGGCAAATTTGGGCAGCCATTTGGCTTTTTGCTCAGCCGTACCAAAACGCTCGACGGCACAGGCCATGATCAGGTGCGAATTGAAAATGCCGGTTATCGCCATCCAGTGCGAGGCTATTTCCGCGACGATCTTGGCATAGCTGGTCGCCGGCAAGCCGAGGCCGCCATATTCCTCGCCAATGGTGGCGCCGAACAGACCCATGTCGGCCATTTCGCCCACCAGCTCTTCCGGCCATTTATCCTCGTGATCATGTTCCATGACCACAGGCTTCACCGAACGATCAATCCATTTCTGAATCGCATCCATGAAAGCCTGTTCTTCTTCCGGATCAATCATATGCTGCGCATTATCAATTGCCGTTGCCATTTTCGTCGCTCCTGAGTGTTTTAAAACTGGGGTTCCCTCCCCCGTTTATTTTGTCGTCGACTGTTTAATCGTCCGCGCCGCCAAAGCCGCGCTTCCAGATCAGCATGGTGCGTTCAAACGTGCACACGACTTTGTCATCCTGGTTTTTGCCAATCGTCTTGATCGTCACGATGCCTTGCTCCGGACGCGAAGAGGATTCCCGCTTTTCCAGCACTTCGCTCTCGGCATAGAGGGTATCACCGGGAAATAACGGATGGGTGAGACGGATTTTGTCCCAACCGAGATTGGCCACCGCTTTCTGGCTGGTATCGGAAACGCTCATCCCGACCATCAACGCGACGGTCAGCGGAGAGCAGACCAGCGGCTTTTCAAATTCGGTTTTCTTGGCAAATTCATAGTCAAAATGCGCCGGATGCGTGTTCATCGTCAGCAGGGTGAAATGCACATTGTCGGTATCGGTGATCGTCCGGCCGGGACGATGCTCGTAGATATGGCCCTCTACAAAATCTTCAAAATAGCGTCCAAACGTTTCGCGGAAACGTCCCGGGCTGACTTCTATAACTCCATCACGCATGTAATTGTCCTTATTCGCTAAACTAGTTTCAACATTCAGGCGGCGGCGACAATGTGTCGATATCGTTGCATAACCGGCGCTTCTAACATACGCCCATTATAACTAATCGCCTTGCCTCCTGCCGCATCAAACGCTTCGATCGCCTCCTTGGCTTCGGCAATTTCTGCATCACTGGGTTTCATCGCGGTGGCAATGGTGAAAATTTGTTTCGGATGAATCGCAGCCTTGGCATGAAAACCCATCGCCTTTGCCTTACGGGATTCTTCCTCCAGCCCTGCTTCATTGCTCATATCGATATAGGGCACATCTATCGCCGCTATGCCTGCGGACGCACAGCATAATATGAACGCTCCGCGAGCGGCGAGCAAAGGCTCCCATTCCAACTTGGTGCCAAGCTCAGCCGAAAAATCACCGCCGCCAAACATCATACCGGTTACTCCGGCACTGGCGGCCAGTGCATCACCAGCGCGCAAGCCTTTGACGGTTTCGATCAGCGGGATCAGACCATCAATCCGATCGCCCAAAATGCTATGGGCAATTTCAACCTCTGCCGCACTTTCGACCATCGGCAGGAAAACCAACGAGGGAAGATGATCAGAAGCAGATAACGCTAGCAAGTCAGCCAAGCCCGCTTCCGTCTTCAGTCCGTTGATTCGCACCGCCGTTTCTGACCGGTCGAGCGTTTTTAGCGCCTCCAACACGGATTCGCGTGCGCTGTCCTTTTGATCTCCAGGCACTGAATCTTCCAGATCAATACAGATCAAATCTGCACCACTATTCGCCGCTTTCTCAAAGCGTTCAGGCCGATTGGCGGGCACAAAAAGGAAGTTGGTAAAACCGGTCATAGGGTCCATTATCATGTTCGATCAATATTGCCTCTTCACAATTTGTCCGGACAAATCTAAAGTCAACCAGAAAGTGAAATTAATTGCAGCATCACTTGGTATGTTTTTAGGGAGACGCGTGAAATGAATCGATTTTTGAAACAGACAGCTTTGGCAACAATGGTGGCATCCTTTGCTCTTGCCAATCCCTCCTCGGCACGGATGCTGGATCCCGAAAAACCGGAAGACGCTCTGGAAATCATGAAACGAACCCAATGTGGCACGGCTGATGGTGTGCCTGCCGTCTATCACTGGTCCGGCAAGGTCTATTCCCGCGTTCAAGGAGAACCTGACCGGCATTTGTACAATGGCGAAGGCATGAATATCCGGCAATGTGTCCGGATCGAAGACCCCAAGCGTGGCGTCGGCTATCGGCAGGTCAGCCGCGAAGTGATGTTCTATCTTGATCCCAAAACCAATGAAGTGCTGCGCACCTGGGACAATCCGTGGACGGGGGAGACGGTCAAGGTCATGCAAATTGCCAATGATCCGGTGAACAGTCGGCCCAACTATCCTTACCGCGCCGATGGCACGCCATATACGCTGCCCAATATCCGGCAGCAGGGCAACTGGATGTTCATGCCAATTGAAGTGCCGCTCTTTTACCACAATGTGCTCGCGGGCGATTATCAGGATTATGTCGGCAATAAATATCATGCGATGGAGATTTTCGACTTCACCATGCTCGCTGATGAAATTCTCGATACCAATAATCCCACCGCTTATCCGTCGATCAGTTGGGTACGGATTTCCGACTGGATGCCGTGGATGAAAATGCGCGGGCGGCAGGGACAGATGGTGTTCAACGCCATGGGCGCGAAGCTGAAAAGCTATGATGAGCTGCCGGACGTGATCAAGGATGAGATTGCGCTCAACTATCCAGAATATACCGCTCCGCCACCCGGCGATGATCCGCGCAAGAATGAAACCACCTGGACCGTGTTCAAGAAGATGATTGATGTGGAACGAGCGGCTGAAGCGGACAAGAAGTAACGCTTCCCGTCAGAGTTTTCTCCCTGGGGGTCGGCCGCGTTGGCCGGCCTATTTTTTGTCGCTAAAACGGCTTGATATTGCCCAGAAATGCAGTGGCGAGCAACAACAGATAGACAATCCAAACCCAAATACGCGTGGTGTCCATCGTCTTGCGCAGCGGGATTTCGGTCTCATCCGATGATCCTTCTGCGATCAGCTTGCCAAGCTGCGGCCCGACCGGTTTGAACGCGACATCGATCATGATGGCGGCGGCAAAGATTAGACCGAACATCAGCGCCTTGGTTGCCAACCATATCGGGATCAGCGGCTCGCCCTGCACCAGCGATAATATGCCCAGACCAAGATAGAACAGAGTGAGGCCGATTTTCAGCACAAACTCGATTTTCCGGTCGCGCGCGGCGCGTTCTGTCTGGTCATGGATATGCGCATCCCACACCAGCCACAGCCACGCTGCGCCTACCACCCAGGATAAAGCCACACCCCAGCCCGGCACATCCCACCAGCCGCCGGCATCGACCATCGTAATCGTCAGCGGGACCATCAAGGCCCAGGCTGTCCGCGGCGTCATGTCGAGATTCACCAGCAGTTGCAGCAGAACCAGCCGCTGTGGCAGATCATATTTTTCCCGCTTGCGAAAATGCTGGCCGAGCATGAACACGCCAACATCGGCACCCAGCCACAGGACGAATAGCAGGATGTGGACGAAGACCAGCCATTGGTAGAAAGAAATATTCAATAGCTCTGTCATCGCTTCGGACCCCCGCAGGTTGCTGTATGAGCCATCCATAAATATGTCCGGACAAATTGCAATGTTTCAGTCTGGATCCGTCAATCGATTACGCGACGTTCATCGCACAAAGTGCGCTTAAACAATTGCCCGTCCTTGAACCAGTGCCAGGTCCGCGCCCGGTGATTCCCATCGTCACCGAGACAAATAATCTCGTAGAAATTGGCGCCGAGATCATCCTTGCGATTGAGGTTGAGCAGGATAAGCCCGAAGTCGGTTTCCCATCCACAACCATCGAAATTCTTATTGTCCCACCACAGCTTGCCGTCGCGCAGCACACCGTTCAGGGTGGAGCGATATTCGCGGCCGTCATCCCACTGGAACAGGTTTTTCTGGATATAGGCATAGGGGCCGTCATGCGGAAATATACATTCCACGCGCGCCTGGTGTTGGTCGACCAGCTGATTGTCCGTGTCAACGTGGCGGTAGACACCGGTCCATATGCCTTTATGCCTCATCATGCCCGGCATAAGATCAGTCAGTATCGCTTTGGTCTGCGCTGTCACGGCCATCCACCCTTCTCGCTACGTGAAATTTCCGTTTCGTTAGGCGACGTGATATTGACCTGCTAACAACCATTATTGGCTTTTGCACAGCCGTTGATTGTAACAGGCCCCAAAAGGAATATTGATGACCCAACCTGACTTGCGCCAACGCTTTATCAAGCCATCAATGGATCCACAGAAATTGCAGCATTTCCTCTCCGTCTATGACACAGGCAGCTTTTCGCGCGCCGCCAGCAATAATGACGTTAGTCAACAGGCCGTCTCCAAAAGCGTCGCAAAGCTGGAAGAAAGTCTGGGCGTGAAGCTGTTCGAACGCGGCGCTTTCGGGGCGGAGGCTACGCAATTTGGTCATGCTCTGGCCCGCCGGGCAAAAGTCATTACGGCCGAGAGCCGGCTCGCGGCCGCCGAAATAAGCGCGCTGCGAGGGGCGGATCGCGGCTATGTCCGTATCGGCCTAGGCTGGTCTTTTCTCACCCGCATAGCGCCGATGATCATTAACCGGTTCAGCGAGAAACAACCGGGAGTAACGCTCAGTATCACATCCGGCGACAGCAGGTCGCTCTACGAAAAATTACTGCGCGGCGAAGTGGAGTTTGTCGCCAGTGCACCGCCAACAGATCTGGAAATCGACAATGCCATCGACACGACCGAGATGTTCGAGGACCGCGATGTGATCATGATGCGCCGCGACCATCCGCTAGCCTCCAAGTCCGACATCACGCTGGAAGATCTGGCTTCGCAGACATGGCTGGTATCGATGCAGCTGCAGATGCAATGGCAGCGCATCTGTAACGTTTTTCTTGCCGCCGGCCTGCCCCCGCCAGCGAAATATGTCGACATGGATTCGGTCATCCTCGCCAAGTCGACCTTGTTGCAAAGCGATGCCGTCATGTTGCTCGCCAAAGAACTGTTCGCCACGGAAGAGGAACGCGCCCAATATCATATCGTGGAAGGGACCGAGTTTCCGGTGGCGCGCACCGCCTATTTTGCGATTCGCCGTAATTCCGTGCTGCAACCGGCGGCCCAGAGCCTGAAGAACGAGCTGATCGCCGCCTGCCGCACGGTAGTCGGTATCAATCAACTGCGGGGTATCACTGTGGCGGAAAAGCCATAAAAGCTCGAAAAATCCATCTGGTTGTAGATTCAAACCAATTGGTTGTTAGCGTTTGCCCTATCAAGAAGATTAGCCAAGACTCCTAAAATTTGTCTGGACAACTTGGATGCGCATCAAGCATTCTCATAATTTCCGGAACCAGGGAGACGAAAATGATAACGCGCAAAGCAACCTATCGAAATACCGCCATTTTTGGATTGGCACTGACGGCGCTCGCTGGTGCCCCGGCCTCTGCACAGGAAGGTGAACAGGCAGAAGCGGCTGAAACCAGAGACAATGTCATCATCGTGACAGCCCAGCGCCGCGAGCAGAGCATTCAGGATGTTCCGATCGCTATTTCCGCTTTCACGCCAAAGCAGCTCGATACGCTGGCGGTAAAGAAGACCATTGATCTCGTTGATACTCTTCCCAACCTGGTCGGCAGCAACAACACCTCGCTCGGTAGCGCCAATGTCTACTTCCTGCGCGGACAGGGTCAGGATGAATCCTTCCCGACCTTCGACCCGGCCGTGGGTACATATGTTGATGAAATTTTTTACGCGCGCCAGAATGGCAATAATATTGCCCTATTCGATATCGAGCGGACAGAGGTCCTGCGCGGACCGCAAGGTACGTTATTTGGTAAGAACACGACCGGCGGTGCTATCAACGTTGTACTGCGCAAGCCGGGTGAAGAATTTGGCGGATTTGCAGAGGCCAGCTATGGTCGGTTCGATGAGGTCACGCTACGTGGCTCCGTTGATCTGCCGCTTTCGGACCGTGTCCGTTTCCTTGTCAGCGGCTTTTATGTCGATGATAATGGCTGGCTGAAAAACACCGCCCTCGACCGTAATATTAACGACCGGGAAGCATATGGCGGCCGGATTGCGATAGACATAGATATCACGGACGACCTCAACTGGTATGTTGCAGGTGATATCATTCGCGATAGCGGCACGAATATTACCGGGCGGGATATCAACCTTGATACTAATGCCGGCACAGGACCGACCAGAACATCGGGCAATTATGGCGAAGTCGATCTGGTATCCACCTCCATTCTTCCCTTGGGACTGGATGCCGTCTTCCCTGGCGCCGTATCCAAGGCGGATTATGGTAGCCTGACCAAATCCTACAACACATCATCCAATCTGACCTACAATATGGACAATGGCTCGGTGTCACTAATCATGGGATATCGCAAAGTTGAAAATGACTTTCTGGTCAATTTCCCATTGCCGCAATTTGGTCCGAATGACGACATTTTCGTCATCGATAATATTGGCGATTTCAAGCAATATTCAGCAGAGTTAAAATATAATGGTTCGCTATTTGATGATTTTCTCAACCTGACCGCTGGCCTGTTCTATCTGAAAGAAGAAAACCGCAGCGACTTTGCGGCCTATTTCGCCGGACCAACGCCATCACGCGATCGTATCATTACTAATGATACCGAAAATATTGCTGGCTATATTCAGGGCGATTTTGCGCTGACGGACCAGATTACAGCCACGGCCGGTGTGCGTTATACGGATGAGAAGAAAGATTTCCGTATTTCCGACAACCGGCCCGTTGGAGATATTACCGATCTGACCACTGCCAACATGATCGCACTCGGGATTCCGATCGATCAACGCGAAAAAGTATGGACGCCGCGCTTTGCGCTGCAATTTGAGCCGAATGATGATCTGATGTTCTATGCCTCCGCCACACGCGGGTTCCGCTCAGGCGGTTGGAACGCGCGGGTTAATACGGCGTCGGGACTCCAGCCTTTCGGTTCCGAAAAAGTCTGGTCCTATGAAGCCGGTACGCGGATGAACTTTGGCAGCGCCCTGAGCATTGCCGCAACCGCATTCTATCTGGAAGCCAAGGATCTACAAGTTAACACTGCTATCTCACAAGGTGTGTTTGCCATAGGAAATGCTGGTAAATTGTTGAATACAGGTCTTGAGGTTGAAGCCTTTATCAGCCCGGTTCGGAATTTGAACCTCTACGCTGCGCTCGGCATCATGGATGCCCGATACGAAGCCAGTGCAGCTGATGCTGCCGCCTGCGTGCCACCAAACGGAACAGTCTCGGTATTCGACGTGAATTGCGAGCTGATCGAACCGAAACGCAGTCCGGATGTTCAGGTCACTTTGGGTGGATCCTACGATATCGAAATCGGCAGCGCGATGATAAGTCCGCGCGGCAGTATTCGTATGGTGTCCGATCAGGAGACATCAACGCGTGGCGTGGGTCCTGCGGATGGCTATGCGCTGGTCAACGCCGGTATCGACTTCAAACCCTTTGGAGATCAGCTCAACTTCGCTGTCGAATGTTCGAATTGTTTCAACAAACGATATCTCGTTGCATCCTTCGGAAACGGAGACACCTATTTCAACCAACCCGGCCGATGGACAATCCGGGCAACTTATAAATTTGGCGGCCGTGTTAATTAGACCGACCGGGACGAATGGGGGAGAAAGCGGGTCAGCAATGGTCCGCTTTCTTTTTCTGGCGTATAAAGCAAATCAGGCTATACAAAATATGTCCGGACAAATTTAGAATCATAGAGGGTGCATGACTGACCAGAACACAAGCCGTAATGAATTTGCGATGGGCTGGAAGGTCCTGCTTGCCGGCGTTCTCGGCGTGGCCTGTGGAGCATCGCCCATACCCTTTAATGTCATCGGCTTCACCGTCGAACCGTTGATTGAAGAATTTGGCTGGACCCGCACGCAGATACTCTTTCCGATAACGATTTTCGGGATTATCGCGTCCTTGCTGGCACCGTTTTTTGGCTCGCTCGCGGATAAATATGGTGTCCGGAAAGTGGCGCTCTATTCGCTGCTGGCTTTTGGCCTATCCTTTGCGGCTATGTCCTTCACGCCGACAGCTCAGGTGACATCCACGCTCTATATTTACTATGCCCTTTGGGTGGTTGTCGGACTGATTGGCATCGGCTCAACTCCTGTAAGCTGGAGCCGGGCGATCAACCTCTGGTTTTACAAAAACCGCGGACTTGCGCTCGGCATCTTGCTTTTGGGAACAAGTCTCGCCGCCATCGTCGTCCCCAAGCTCGCTGTGTGGGGCATTGAGAATTATGGCTGGCGGGCGATGTTTGCGATTGTCGCGGCGCTGCCGCTATTCGTTGCCTTGCCGCTGGGCTATTTCCTGTTTCGCGAACCGCGCCCGGAAGAACGACCCAAAGCAATTTTGAGCGACAGCGGCAACCTGACCGGCGTTACCTTGCGCGTGGCGCTAAAAGATTATCGGTTCTGGCTGATCTGGTTATCAATTGCCGTGATTGCCACAGCCTTTGGCGGCGCATTTATCAACCTGCCAACCATGCTCGGCGACCGCGGGCTCGATGCGCAAACGGCTGCATCCGTCATGGGCGTTCTGGGTATCGGCATATTGTCAGGCCGGATCATCACAGGCGCCTTACTCGACCGGTTCTGGCAGGGATTTGTAGCTTTTCCCCTACTCTGTCTGCCGGCCATCTCCTGCTACGTTCTGCTCGGCGACAGCATCACCTTTCCGCTCGCCGCGCTGGCGGCTTTCCTCCTCGGCTTTGCTGCCGGTGCGGAAAGCGATCTGATCGCCTATCTCACCGGACGCTATTTCGGCATGGCCAACTATGGTAAAATCTACGGCATGCTTTACATGCCCTTTGGTTTTTTCTCGGCCCTGTCACCGATTATCTATGCCAGCGTGCGTGACAATATGGGCAGCTATGACCCGATCCTGAGCGTCGCGATCTTCGGTTTCGTGATTGGCGGCGGGCTGCTCCTGTTCCTCGGTCGCTATCCCGATAGCTTCCCTGAAACCGATCCTTCCCCCACAGAAACCCTAGCCACGGAGCCAAGCTGATGGCCACAAAAGCCAATCCGACCGCCGCCCAATACATATCCGATACGGGTGCAGAAGTGCTGACCGACGGCGAGAGCCTGAATTTCTATGCGCATGATGTCTATCAACGCGGCGCAGATTTGTTGGCGGTAGTGCGACCGAAAAATACGGATGAACTGTCCGCCGCGATTGCCGCGACCACATCGCAGAATATCCCGGTCATCCCGCGTGGCGGCGGCATGAGCTATACGGGCGGATATACCACGGACAAGGCCGGTGCGGTGCTGTTCGATCTGGCGGCAATGGACCGGATATTGGAGATTAACGAGACAGACATGACGGTCACGGTCGAGGCCGGCTGCACCTGGGCAAAGCTCTATGAAACGCTGGCCCCCAAAAGATTGCGGACACCATTTTGGGGAACCTTGTCGGGTCTGAAAGCATCCATAGGCGGCGGGATGAGTCAGAATTGCCTGTTCTGGGGATCGGGGCGCTATGGCACGGCAGCGCAAAGCTGCATCGCGATGGAAGTCGTGCTGGCCGATGGGACAGTCCTGAAAACCGGCGCAAATTTCACCCGGCCTTATGGCCCGGACCTGACCGGCCTGTTCCTTGCCGACACTGGCGCATTGGGTATGAAGGCGACCATCACCTTGCGGATGATCCCAGAAGCCGAGGCCCATGGCTATGCCAGCTTTACCTTCGAAAATCATGAAGACATTCTCTCAGCAATGGGAGCCATTGAACGTTCAGGTGTGTCCACAGAATGTTTCGGTTTTGACCCCAGTCTGAACGCCATTCGCATGCAGCGCGACAGTCTGGGCAGCGATGCCAAGGCGCTCGGTCAGATGATGAAGAAACAGGGCAGTGTCTGGGGCGCGCTCAAGGAGGGCGCAAAGGTTGTCGCCGCAGGCCGCGACTTTATGGACGAGGCGAAATTCTCGCTCCACGTGCTGACCGAGGCGCGCATTCAGGCAGCGGCCGATGATGATCTGGAGCGCGCGCGCAAAATCGCTTTGGACCATGGAGCGACGGAGACCGAGAATACGATCCCCAAGATCATCCGCGCCAATCCGTTCGGGCCGCTCAACAGTATGCTCGGGCCCCAAGGCGAACGCTGGGCTCCGGTGCATGGCCTGTTGCCACATAGCCGAGCGGTTGCCTGTTATGATGCGATCCTGGCGCTGTTCGAGGAGCATCGCGAAGAGATGGATCGGCACGGCGTCTTCACGGGCATATTGGTATCGGCGGTCAGCAGTTCCGGCGCGATTATCGAGCCGTGCCTCTACTGGCCCGATGCATCCAACCCCGTCCATGAAGCGACCATAGAGTCTGCGCATTTCGCCAAGCTTCCGACACTTGACAGCAATAGCGCCGCATGGGAACTGACCCAGAAGCTCAAACAGGCCTTGGTCGACCTGTTCCATGATCAGGGCGCGGCGCATTTGCAGATTGCAAAAACCTATCGCTATCGCGACAGCCTCGATCCAGCTGCTGATAGCTTACTGCAAGATTTGAAAAAAACCGTTGATCCAAAGGGGCTTATGAATCCGGGATCGCTCGGTCTATAGAGTGGGATGGACTTTGACCGCAGACAGATGATGGCCGCGGCACTTTGTGCCAGTGTCGCATCGCCTGTTTTCGCCTCGACCGGAAAAGATGATAAAGAAAAGACTATGACCGAGACCAAAAATTACGCTGCCGTCGCGATGCAACTGGCCGCGCGTTCGATTGAAAAGACGCCGGACAAGGCCGCGGCGCGCGCGCAGATGCTGGCGATGATTGGCGAAGTCGAGACGAAAATCCGCTCCGCAACGATTTTCGTCCAGCAATATGGCGGCAGTCCGGTCAAACTGGTGGTGCTGCCGGAATATCTGCTGACCAGCTATCCGGGGCGCATTTCCATTCCCGATTTTGCCGACAAGGCGGCGCTGGAAGTGGACGGCCCGGAATATGAGGCGCTGGGCGCGATGGCGCAGCGGCTGAAAATGTTTGTCGCTGGTAATGCCTATGAAGTGGATGCGAATTTCCCCGGCCTCTATTTCCAGGCCAGTTTCGTGGTCGCGCCATCGGGCGATGTGGTGCTGCGCTATCGCCGGCTCAATTCCATGTTCGCGCCGACGCCGCATGATGTCTGGACGAAATATCTCGATATTTACGGCCTCGACGGCGTGTTCCCGGTAGCGAAGACAGAAATTGGCAATCTTTCTGCCATCGCCTCGGAAGAGATACTCTATCCCGAAATCGCCCGCGCCCATGCGCTGCGCGGCGCCGAGATTTTCCTCCATAGCTCATCGGAAATCGGCTCCCCGCTCGACACGCCCAAGGATATTGGCAAACGCGCGCGGGCACAGGAAAATATGGCCTATGTCGTCTCCGCCAACACGGCGGGCATAGAAAACACGACCCTGCCGCTCGCCTCAGCTGATGGCAACAGCATGGTGGTTGATTATAAAGGCCGGGTGATGGCGGAATCGAATAGCGGCGAGACCTTTACCGCTTTTGCCGATATCGATCTGGGTGCCTTGCGCGCCGCACGCCGCAAACCGGCCATGACCAATTTCCTTGCGCGCCAGCGACTGGAGCTTTTTGCGGCCACTTATGGTAATTTGTCCGTACAAAAAGCCGATGGTTTGATTCAGAACAATGACATCATCTCTCCGGACCGCGACTATTTTCTGCGTACCCAGGAAGAAACCATCGAACGCATGATAAAGGAGGGCTTGATATGAGCACCACACCGACCGAGCAAAAACTCGACGTCGCACCGCCCTATAATGCGGTAGCACGTCATGGCGTTTCGCCCGAACCATCGCATGACGAGGTTGCGCGCTTTGATTTTCTCGCCAATTTCAACAAATTCCTTTCCGGCGCGCTCGGCCCGGGCAACAAACTTGCCTATGACCGACGCGTCCTGCCGGCTTTTCTGAAGGAACATGGCCGGGAACCGCAGGACCGTTTCGAGATCCGCCACGCGATGAACAAGGATCCCTTCCATAAATTCTGGTCCGCGCTCAAACGCAATTCGATGGAGATGCGCCAGCAAAACGGCCGGTCCATGGTGCTGCGCCAGATTGATGAACTGAATGCCAGGGCCCGGCAATTTAATGAAGGCCGTGATACATTGGAGCTGAACCCGGAAATCGACGTGCCGCGCTATCAGTCGGCCGTGGATATCCACTGCATGCCCGGCAGCTATCATGGTGAAGAGCTGCCCGGTGATGTCTCGGCAGGCGCCAATTATGATTGCGGTATCTTTGCCACCACCGCCGGCGGCCTTGGCGCGCTGTCCGATGGCGGCGGTCAGGCGCTGGTGGAATGGATCAAGAAGGAACGCCCCGGCTGGGAACCCAGACGTGTACTCGATATCGGGACCACGGTTGGTCATAATATCGTGCCGCTGGCGCTGGCTTTTCCCAATACGGAATTTATCGCGATCGATACGGCTGCGCCCATTTTGCGTTACGCCCATGCCCGCGCGCAATCACTCGGTGCGACCAATATCACATTCATTCAGGCCAATGCCGAAGATTTATCGCGCTGGGACGATGGCACATTTGACTGGGTCCAGACCACCATGTTCCTGCATGAAACCAGCGGCAAGGCGCTGCCCCGGATTATCGCAGAGGGCTATCGCGTGCTTGCTGATGGCGGCCTGATGTTCCATCTCGAACAACCGGAATATTCCGATGCCATGCCGCTTTACGAGCAATTTATCCGCGACTGGGATGCGTTTAACAATAACGAACCCTTCTGGTCCTCGATGCACGCGCTCGATATGAAAACTGTCATGGTTGAAGCCGGATTTGACCGGGCAGAGCTGTTTGAAAGCGGAGTCCGGGCAGTGGTCGATACGGATATCTTCCCCGAGGCCGCGACCGGTGACGATGAAGATCATGGCCGGGCGGCCTATTGGCATGCCTATGGTGCATGGAAAAATAGCGATCAGATGCAACACGCGGCGGAGTGAAACATGGCTGAAGAGAATTTTGACTGGATGGCCACGGCCAATAAAAAGGCCAAAGGCAAACGTCCGGAATATTTTGACGATCCCGAAGACGAGCGGATGCTGTCGATCCTGATGGCCGTGGTCGGCGAAGTGTCTGTGCTGCGCGAGCGGATGGATACGGTCGAACGGCTGCTCGAAGCCAAGGGGTCAATCAACCGTGCGGATATTGAGAGCTATACGCCCGACAAACAGGCCGCCTATGAGCGCGGCGCGATGATCCGCGAATATATTTATCGCGTCATGCGCGGCCCGCATCAGATGGTTCAGGAACTGGAACAAAGCGAACCGCCCGTCGAAGAAGTCAGCCGGGAACTGAAGGAAATCTAGCAGCGCAAACCGCTAAAAAGGTTTCACCGCCCCCAGGAAACAGACCCCGGCAATCGTGATCCAGTAGATATAGGCGGCAATCCGGGCCTGCCCGATTTCCCGTTCGAGCGCATTTTCTTCTGCCGCATCCGGACCCTCGGCCAGCTTTCGAAACCGCACGGTCCAGCGGCGCATGACCACGCGCAGGAACAGACCGATACACAGAGCAAAGGCATAAAGACCGATTTTGGCGGGATACCAGTGGTTGCCCTCGCCTGAGGTAATCGGTCCGTTGCCCTCCAGAGCCATGAACGTGACGATGAACAGAATCGCGATCAAGGGATAGCGCAGCATTTCCTCGATTTTGGTCACCTTGACGCCGATATCGGTTTCACGCTTGATGAAGGCGGTCCATGTCATCGCGAGCCAAATCGCAAAAAACAGCCACATCCACCAGATTCCCGAACCATCAAGGGAAGGCACAAAACCATAAAGCTTGCCCATGTGAAGGCCGAGCGGAAGCAACAGGACTATTCCGGTTCGGGCCAATATGTCGATCCGGTAAGCCGTTTCCATATGCCGCCGCCGTTCCTCCAGCGACAATTCACGGTTGGTGACATTATAGCTGGTCTGGAAAACCCCCCATTCGCCGCCCAGCCAGTAAACCATCGCCAGAATGTGGATCCAGCGCAAAATGCTCAGTTCATTTGTGGTGAGAAATTCCATTACCAACGTCCTCCCAGACCGTGTAATTAGTTGATTATAATTTGTCCGGACAAATTCCTCTTGGCAAGAGAAAAATGCACTGGCATGAAGAAAGATAAGGAGAAACGGGATGAAGCATCGCATTATCGAAGGCCGTCTGGAATATACGTCGCGCAAACCGGAAATGGAGGGCCAGAATCGCGGTTTTGAAACCTTCATGTTTACTCATCATAGCGACGGCAAGGTGACGATGCGGGCGCATTGCGAGATTTACGATCCGGAACCGACCGTGATGCGCGACATCATTTACGCCATTGACGAGCATAAGCAGCCGATGGACTGCCACGTCCGGCTGACGGTTGGCGATGAATTTATGGGGTCAGGCTGGATGCGGTTTGATGGCAGTCATGTCGAAATGGAATCCTATGGCCCCACCATCGGGCGGCTGTCCCAGCGGGTTGCAGCGGAGTTACCGCTCGACGGTTTTGGCACCCATCCGATTGTGTCGGACGGCTATATGCTCTCGACCAAGGACTGGGACAAGGAAACCAAGCGACTGCTCAATTGCTATCTGCCCTCACCCGATCACCGCGGAGCCACGCCACCACAAATTGCGCAGGTGAAGATCGGCGCCATCTATCTCGGCAAGGAAGAGGTCACCGTCCCTGCCGGTACTTTTCAATGCAAACATCTGCAATTTGTCGATGATGCCAGCATCGTTCCGGGAACCGGCGGCATGGCGGGCGAGCATCCCGCCTATGATGTATGGATTACCGACGACGAAGACGGCCTGTTCGTGCAAGGCGGCGTCGGCGGCTATATGATGACCTGGTACGAGCTGGTCGAACTCAAGCGGTAATCATCACCTTGCCCATATGGCTGCCGCTTTCCAGATGCGTGAAAGCGGCCGGCGCATCATTGAAATCGAACACGCTTTCGACCAGCAGCTCGATATTGTTTTGCGCGACCACATCCAGTGCCTGCTGCAACATTGCACGATTGCCGGACGCGATACCCTTGATGGCGATATTCTTGCCGATCAGCGCGCCCTGACTGGCACTGGCTTGATCCTGCGGCGTTCCGGAAAGCGCGCCCAATGTGCCGATACGCGCATTGACGGCGCACGCCGCCACGGTCTCGCCCAGCGCCGGAAAGCCCAATGTGTCGACAACCACATCTGCGCCGCGCCCGCCGGTGGCTTCCAACAAGGCGGCGCCCCAATCCGGCCGGTCGCGATAGTTGATCCCGTAATCCGCGCCCATATCCTTGGTCCGCGCAAGCTTTTCGTCGCTGGACGAGGTGATCGCGAAATCCATACCCATGGCCTTGGCCAGCTGCAGCGCGAATATGGACACACCGCCGGTGCCTTGCGCGAGGACAAGATCGCCCGGCTTCGCCTCCCCAAAAGCGATCATCGCATGCCAGACCGTGCTGCCGACCACCGAAAAGGTCGCCGCACTGCTGTTACTGACATTTTCAGGCACGATGATAGCGGCATTGGCGGGAAGGATGATTTTCTCGGCCAGCCAGCCATTGGCCGTCACGCCCAGATCGCCGGCAAATACAGCGAAGCTATAGGCCCCATCGAGCCAGGTGGTAAAATGCGGCGCCATTACGCGCATGCCCACTTCCAGCCCCGAAACATCAGCACCAACAGCCTCGATCACGCCGACACCGTCGGACAATGGCACGCGATCTTCGGGCAGATCCGTACCATAATCGCCGCGCAGGACCATCAAATCGCGATAATTGAGGCCCGCCGCAGAAACCTTGACCAGAATCTCGTCTGCCCCCGGTTCCGGTTCGGGATGGTCGGCCAGCTGCAGTCCGCCGATGCCGGTCCTTGATCCGATTTGCCATGCCTTCATGCGTCGTCACTCCCTTGTTCGCGCAGCGGCGCAAAAATGCGGTCGATAAATATTTTCAGTTTCGCTTCGCGGTCTGCGTCAGAGGCTTCCTGCCCTTCAAGCGCCATCAGCCGCTCTTCCTGAACCCACATTTCCTGTGCCATATTCATCACAACGGCGACGAAGCGGTCCATGCCGGGGTCGTCGAAAAATTTTGGTTTGCCGTCCGGACCATAGATGTCCTTGGGCGTGTCGTCGGGTTTAAATGCCGGACCCGGATTTGCGGTTTCGCCGCTCACCGTTTCCATGCTCCGAAACCGAACCACATAATGCCTTCGGCCAGCCGTCCGGTGGTTTCACTATCGACCGCATTGGCATTCTCATCTGCAATCGCCTGCGCTACGGCTTCCTCACCATAGATGCCGATGCTGGGGACAACGAACTGGAAATAGTCATCCGCCGCAAAGCCGCCAGCCTTGCACAATTCGGGCGGGCTTTCGTCGCGATAGCCTTTGTAAAACGGTTCCGAATTATACCAGCTATCCCAGTCGAGATAAAAGCCGTCAAAGGCATTCATCTGGTCATTGGGCGGCAATTCCATATGCAAAAGCAAGCCGCCGGGTTTCAGCACGCGATAAGCTTCCTTAAACGCCGCCGCACGCGCCTTTTTTGACAACTCATGCAGGAACATGGATGAAAAGACGAGGTCGAAACTGGCATCCGGATAGTCCAGCGCATCGGCGGACATTTGGGAGAAATTGACCTCCTGCCCCTGCATCTTCGCGCGCGCCGAGGCATAGCGCAGACCGCCAGCCGCCGCGTCAATCGCCTCGACCTTTGCGTCGGGATAGGCCTGTTTCCACGGCAGGGTGTTGTGGCCGATGGTGCAACCCGTATCGAGAATGCTCTGCGGCTTGAAGTCCGGGAATTTGCCCTTCACATAGGCGGCCATGGACAGGCCGATATCATCCAGATTGGCCCCCATCAGTCCCATGGAAAATACCGCCAGCCCCTGATCATAGACCGCGCCAGCCTCCAGCGTCGCACCGCCGCGCGTATAGCTGCCCGGCATCAGATGCACTTCGATGGCATCGACATTGCGGGGAATATCGAGATCAAGGTTCAAGTCTACAGAGCCGGGCGCATCGGCGACTTTCGCCGCTTCCGCTTCCAGCCGTTCGAGATCGCGCGCGACGACAGCGCCCGATGCCTGCCAGACCATTTTTTGCGCCTGCACCCGCATGGCCGAATAGATGTTGAACGCCGGATCACCGCGGAGCGCCAGATGCGCTTCGTTGCTGGTTTCCGGCGCGCGGCCTGTTTCGCGGGCAAAGGCCGGGGCCGCACGCTTGTCATAGGCGATGCGCAAGTCTCCGGCGAGATCATTGAGAATGAACGCCCGGATGCCCGATACAAAGCGCCCGCGGGCCGCCTCTTCCGCCGTCAGTTCCGGTTTCATCGGATGTTGTAGTTCCACGCCCATCAGAAATTCTCCTCTGCAAAAGCCTCTATCCGCGCCGCGTCGCCCGATTGCCGGATCAGCGCCTGTTTACGGAAAAAGCGCATCAGGCCGCTTGCGCCCATCCGCGACGCGCCGAGCCCGGAATAGCCGAAGCTCGATTTTTCGGCTTCCCAGACCATTGACGTCAGCGACCCGTCATTGATTGAGACCGCGCCCGCCTTCAACCTGGTGCCGATCCGCTCCGCTTCTGTGGCACATCCGCCAACAACCGCGGCGGACAATCCGAAGATACTGTCATTCGCCTGCGCAATCGCCTGTTCAATCTGATCATAGATCACGACCGGGATGACGGGGCCGAAATTCTCCTCCCGCATGATGTCCGCATCCGGCGGAACATCGGTGAGTATCGTAGGCCTGAGATAGAGTCCGCCGCCGAGATTTTCGACGGTGCCGCCGGTGACAAGTTTCGCGCCCTTGCTGACCGCGTCGTCAATCTGATGCTGGGCAATTTCTGCTTGTTTTTCAAAGATAAACGGCCCGATATGGCCCTGATTGATATTAGGGTAATTGAGCTCCACCGCCTCTGCCTGAACGGTCAGACTGGCGAGGAACGGCGCGGCAATTTCCCGCGCGACATAGACCCGCTCGATCGATTGGCAGGCCTGCCCCGTGTTGACGATACTGGCCCTCAGCGCCGTCGCCGCCGCCCTTTCCGGATTCGCACTCGCCAGCACAATCATCGGATCCTTCCCACCCAGCTCGAGACTCGCCGGAATAAAGGCCTGCGCGGCACTTTCGCCAACTTTCCGCCCCGTCGCCACCGACCCGGTAAAACAGACATAATCCACGTGTTCGACCATCGCCGCCCCCGTCGCGCCATCGCCCTCGATGATGGCGAGCACTCCCGCCAGCTCCGGGATTTGCCCTATGGTTGCCATCAGCGGCCTGATAAAACGCGGTGTGACCTCCGAAGGCTTAACCAGCACCGCTGCTCCCGCCATCAGCGCCGGAATGACGTCGATCAGTGCGAGGGTCATGGGGAAATTCCATGGGCTGATCACACCAACCAGCTGATAGGGCACCAAACGGGTCGAAGTGGTGATTGTCGGCACCGAAGTCGGTTGTTCGACAGGCTGGCCTTCTGCGATCAGCTGTGGCGCCATCTGAGCCCAACGCCTGATCTGGCCCGGTACGCCCGCCGCTTCGATCTTGGAGATGCCGCCACGCCCCGTATCAGCGGTCAAAGCCGGGATGATCGCGCCAAGATGAGCTTCAATCGCATCAGCCCATTGCAGCAGTATCGCACCACGCTGTTCCGGTGTTTTTGCCGCCCAGTCGCTTTGCGCCTCCCGCAATCGCCGCGCTTCCTTCGTTACCGCTTCACTGCTCAGCGGTGCAATTGCATAGTCCGACTTGCCGGTACGCGGGTTGCGTATCTTCATTGCTGCGCCATCCAGCTATCGAGTATCGTATCACCCCGTGCGAACCCGATATCTGTACGCTCCACAAGATCTGCGATCAGCTTCTCAAAACTGCCAATCCTGTATGGGAGCCCCATGATATAGGGCGTCAAATGCATAGGCATCATCCGGCCACCATAGTGCTCCGCCTCAGCAAGCAACCAATCGGCTGCATCCATCATTTGCTCGGCATAGCTGTCCACCGACTGCTGCTGGACATTGATAATCTGCCGATCGGAAAGTTCATGATTGAGCGGAATATTGGTGATCGCTCCCGCATCCGTCTGAAACGCATAAGGCAATTCATCATTTACCCAGTCGCACATATAATCGACCCCTGCCTCGGTAAGGAGCTTTGCAGTGTTAAAGCTTTGCGAACGCGCGATGGATAGCCAACCGCGCGGGCGGGTTCCGGTCGCCATTTCTAACGCTGCGAGAGAGGCTTCGATTAGCGCTTTTTCTTCAACCTCAGTCAGTCCGCTTGCAATTGTACCGTTCATGTCGGTGCTATGCGCGATAATCTCATGACCGCCGGAAACTATATCCGCAATCAGCTGCGGATAGCGTTCTGCGATAACGCTGTTGGTCGCGACCGAAACCTTTGCTCCAACCTTCTCAAACGCACCCAGCAACCGGTAAATACCGATCCGGGTGCCATATTCGCGCGCTGTGTAATGGCGATAGTCGGGATAGGCCGTCTGCATATGCTCCGGTGCACGAAATGGATCATCATTCGGAACCATCGGGAAATATTCGAGGGAGACGACCGGCCAGATCAGTAGCCTTTTATCGTCGGGCCATTGCACCGGTTTGCGATCGAACAAACTGCTATAGGGATAATAGTCATGATCCATCCCGCGGCGACGTTTGGGATAGTCGAGATAGCTGGGATCAAGGCTCATGACTTAGCTCCAAGACAAATACGCCAAATATCGTCATCCTGAACTTGGTTCAGGATCTGACTTGCACGTTTTCTAACGAGATCCTGAACCAAGTTCAGGATGACGATTGGGAGCCTCATAACACGCCTCCCGCTTGTTTGCGGAAGGCGTCAACAATGTCGCCAGCTTTGGTAATCCATGCTCTGCCATCCGCTGCAATATGTTCCAGCACCGCCTCAAACGGGCCTATACGGTGGGGCTGGCCAATTAAATAACTGTGCAGCGGGATACACATCACCGTGCCGGATTGCGCGCCTTCTTCAGCGAGCCGATCATATTGCCGGATCAGCGTATCGGCATAGTCCCGGGGGCTCATGTTATAGATGAAAAAGCCATAATGATCATTGACCTCTAGGCTGTAAGGTATCGCCGTTAGCTGACCCGATTTCACCTTCACATCCGTTGGCTGATCATCATGATAAAGGTCGCAGGTATAGTCCATGCCATATTCCGCGAGCAGGTCGAGCGTACGCGGCGTATGGGTCAGTGCCGGAGCCAGCCAGCCTCTGATCCGTTGACCCGTCGCGCGCTCCACGGTGGTAATCGAGTCCTCGATAATCGCGCGTTCCTGCGCTTCATCCATGCCATAAGAATAGCGGGTATTGTAAATCCCGTGGCTGAAAAATTCCCAGCCGCGCTGGTTGGCATCTTCGACCACTTCGGGAATATGATCGCACAGCGCCACCGACAGGCTCACCGAACCGGGAAATCCATGCTTGGTCATCATCTCTGCCATGCGCCAGTGCGAGACGCGATTGGCATGGTCACGGTGGCTATAACCGACCACATCGGGATGCGGCTTTGGCCAGCTTTTGCGATAAGGGTTTACCGCAGGGTCCAGTTCGTAATATTCCAGATTAGGCGCGACCCATACTGCGCAGGTCTTCCCATCCTGCCACTTAATTTTGGGGCGACCACGATAAGGTGCATAGTCATATAGGCCCGGGTCGGATTTCTGTGCGTCAGACACTAGCGCGCCTCCAGCCAGTCGACCACTGTCTGCACCGGCTCCACGTCCGCATATTTCAGCTGCAAATCCGTGAGATTCGCAAAATGATAGCTTTCATGTTTGTCGGCACATGTCTCAATCGGAACAATGGCCCGATATCCGTGACTCAGCGCGTCGACTGCCGTTGCGCGAACGCAGCCAGACGTCGAACCACCCGTCACCACCACGGTATCAACTTTATGCCATGTCAAATAGCTCGCCAGTGGCGTTTCAAAAAACGCGCTCGGCATGCGCTTGGTATATTGCAGATCATCGCCATCCACATCGCAGCGCGGATCCAGTAAATGGCGCTCGCTGTCATATTTGATGTTCTGCAGGGAATCTTCTGTATCCGTGCGCGTGCCCCAGACTCCGGCATCTCCGGCGTCGTCCTTATAGGCCACACGGCTCCAGATGACTGGCATGTCCCTGGCCCGTGCGAGAGCCGAAATCTGATTGATATAGTCAATCTGCTTCGGGTCCGTTTCATAGGCCGTCTTGAACATATCGGTCCGCGTATACGATTGCTGGACATCGACATTGACGATCGCGAGTTTATCGCCGAAACCGAATTTCTTTCGGGCGGGGTTGCCAATGACTTCTTCAAAGATTTCCCGCGCCGTGCGGCCATCTGAAACCATTTTTGTACCAACAAGCGTCATAGTTTTTTCTCTCCGGATTCGATAAAATTACAATAATCTGCAAAAAAGACTTGTCGAGACAAATTTGTCCGGACAAATTGGAAAAATGATCACAAGGCACTTTATCGATGTTTCGAGCGGCGGCAATAAACGCCGTGTCCATTATCGCAAGGCGGGCAAAGGTCCACCGCTGCTAATGGTGCACCAAAGCCCACGCAGCTCAAAAGAATATGAAGCGCTGATGGAAAAATGGTCACCCCACTTTACCTGCATCGCCCCAGATACGCCGGGTTTTGGACAATCTGGCCCGCTTCCCGGCAATCCCGAAATTGCCGAATATGCAGACGCAGCCATCGCATTTCTCGACGCGTTGAACATCGAAAAGTGCGCCGCTTATGGTTTCCATTCCGGCGGCATCATCCTGGTAACAGCGGTCAAACGCCATCCGACTCGCATCACGACTTTGGCGGTGGGCGGCTATGCCATCTGGTCGGCTGAAGAAATGGCGTTGTTTAGCGATCGCTATCTGCCGGAATTTCACCCTTCGGATTACGGCGAGCATCTGACTTGGTTATGGAACCGCATCCTAGAGCAAAGTTGGTTCTTCCCATGGTTTGCGACTGATGATGCCCACCGGCTATCGGTTGCCAATGATGATCCGATGCGGGTTGATGCGATTGTTCGCGAAATGCTGGATGCTGGTAATGCTTATCAAGCCGGTTATGGTGCCGTGCTGCGCGCCCCTCGTGATATCCCGGCGGTAGATGCCGATGTACCTCCCTGCCTGATCAGCGCCTATAATGGCGATCCGCTGCAAGAGCATATTGACCGGTTGGGCGATATGCCGCCGACTTGGTCCGCCCAAAAAGTAGCTACGCCAGAGGAACATCAAACCGTTAGCCTCAATCACTTGTTGGCCACCGAAACGGCAATGATTGATGGTTTACCTGACGCGAATGACGAAGGCTTTATCGCTGTTCAAACCGGTGAATTTAATGGTCTGATCCACTGGCGCGGAGAGCGTGGAGCAAACCAGCTGGTCCTCCATGCCCCGTCCTATAATGTAGCAGGCAATCAAACGACGGGACAAATCGCCGTTGATCTACCCGGCCACGGTCTATCAGACAATTGGACCGATGCAGTACCTGTCGCATGGGCCCCTTGGCATACACTCGTCTCTGATGTTGCTGATGTGCTTGGTACGACAGAAATCGTGTATCCAAATCTGCAAGTTGGCGAACCAGAACAACTCTATCCTGATTTATCGCCTGACCGGTTCGGCAATTATCTCAATATGGCGTGGCAGATTGTCCGGGCCCGTCATATGTTTGCACCATGGTACAAGGTGGACGCGCAACATGTGGTTGCTTTTGATGAACAGCAGCTCAAGCCAGAGCACCTTGCCGCAGAGCATCTCGCGCTAATCAACGGACATAGCGCCAAAGAATATCATATCGCCCTTCAATCCAGACTAAAGGAAGACTAATGGGAATCAGAGAAGACATGCCGCTTTTGGCCCGCCATGAAGGGGTTTGGGACGGCACCTATACCTATTTCAATGCACAGAATGAGAAGATTGACGAGCACGCTTCCCGCCTGCTGTGTCGCCTCCCCGATAACGGAGATATCCCGTATCATCAGACCAATCACTATTCATGGGCTGATGGCAAAACCGAGATTCGCGAATTTCCCGCTGAATATCGTGATCAGCGAATATGGTGGGACAATGACCTTATAAAAGGCTGGGCCGCCGAAGTGCCGCTAGACGAATATAACCGCACCATGATGTTGTATTGGCAACGGCAAGGTGATCCATCGCTATATCTTTACGAGCAGATCCAGATTTCCGATGACGGCCAGAACCGATGCCGGACATGGCACTGGATTCGAAACGGAATGCTCGAAACACGGACGGCCATACAGGAGACTTTTGTGACAAAGGACTGGCGCAGCATCGATGCGGAAATGGAGGCTGTTTCTGCCTGAACCGACGACGCTCTTTGACAAATTATGGAATAGCCATACCGTCGCCGCTTTGCCGGGTGGTGGCACGCTTTTGGCGATTGACCGCGTATTTCTGCACGAACGAACCGGTGCATCAGCGCTCAATTCGCTGGCGGAAGCGGGGCGAGCAGTGGCCGATCCAGCGCGCGTCTTTGCGGTGACAGACCATATTGTCGATACCCGGCCGGGACGCACCGATAAGACGCTGATGCCCGGCGGGCAGGATTTCATAACCGAAACACGGGCAGCGGCAAAAGCGGCAGGCATCACCCTGTTTGATGTTAACGACCCGGACCAGGGGATCGTTCATGTCATCTCGCCAGAGCTGGGCATCATTCTGCCAGGATGTACGCTGGTAGCGCCCGATAGCCATACCTGTACCCAGGGCGCTTTTGGCGCGCTCGCATGGGGTATTGGTTCGTCGGAAGCCGAGCATGCCATGGCCACCGGAACATTGCGGCTCAACAAGCCCAAATCCATGCGGGTGCGTTTTTCCGGAGCACTGGCAGAAGGCGTCACGCCCAAGGATATGATCATGACATTGATCGCCCGTCATGGTGCCGCAGGCGGTAAAGGGCATGCAGTTGAATTTGCCGGACAGGCGGTACAGGCGCTGGACATGGAGGGGCGCATGACCCTTTGCAATATGGCGACGGAATTTTCAGCCATGTCGGGGTTCATTGCGCCTGACACGAAAACATTGGCCTATCTTGAAGGTCGGCGATACGCGCCATCCGGCGAAGATTGGGATCGAGCGACCCAGAATTGGCGACAGTTGGTCAGCGATACCAATGCGGCTTTCGACACCGAGATCGAGATCGATGCCAGCGCGATCAGTCCCATGATCAGTTGGGGGACGAGTCCCGAACATAGTGTTGGCATAAGCGGCGCGGTACCCGACAATGCCAGCGAACGCCCGCTGAAATATATGGCGTTGAAGCCCCGGCAGAAGCTTGCCGGAACGCCCATCGATGCCGCCTTTATAGGCAGCTGCACCAACAGCCGCCTGTCCGACTTGCGCCGGGCCAGCGCCCTGTTGAAGGGCAAGACCATTGCCAGCCATGTCAAAGCCATTTGCGTCCCCGGCTCTTCCCGCGTCAAACGCCAAGCCGAAGCTGAAGGCATTGATGCCATCTTCCGCGAGGCCGGATTTGAATGGCGGGAAAGTGGCTGTTCCATGTGCTTCTACGCAGGCGGCGAGAGCTTCGATGCGGGATCGCGGGTCATATCGACGACCAATCGCAATTTTGAAAGCCGCCAGGGACCAGGTGTCAAAACGCATATCGCCAGCCCCGAAACCGTTGTGGCCAGCGCGCTGGCAGGTGTAATCGCTGATCCAAGGGCATTGCAGGATGGCTGAGCCTTTCACCACCCTCACCTCGCTGCCGATGCCCTTGATCCGGGATAATGTTGACACCGATCAGATCATCCCTTCCCGCGAGATGAAGAGCACCGGCAAAACCGGCCTTGCCGACGGCCTGTTCGCTGGATGGCGCTATACGGCAATTGGCGGCCGTGATCCCGATTCCGGTTTCGTCCTCAACGATCCGCATTATGCTGATAGCCAGATCATTCTCGGCGGTGCCAATTTCGGATGCGGGTCGAGCCGCGAACATGCGGTCTGGGCGCTCGCCGAATATGGCTTCCGGGCCGTCATCGCGCCGAGCTTCGCACCGATATTTGCGGGTAATTGCGTGCGCAACGGCATATTGCCAGCTGTTATCGATGCTGACGCGATCACCGGTATAGCAAAAGTGGATAGCCCGATTACCATCGACTTGCGCGCGCAAACCATTAGGCTCGACGACGATCAAAGCTGGTCCTTTCCGATTGATGAAGAAGCCAAGGCGATGCTGCTGGAGGGATTGGACGCGATCGACCTCAGTTTGAAAATGGCCGACCACATTGCCACATGGCAAGCGGCCGACCGCGCAAAGCGGCCATGGATATATTTAGGAGCCAAGCAATGACCTCTTCCGTAACGATCAGCGAAGTGGGACCGCGCGACGGCCTGCAAAGCGTCGATGCCGTCATGCCAACCGCCGCTAAAAAGGCCTGGATCAAGGCCGAGGCCGAAGCCGGTGTCAGCGAGATTGAAGTGGGCAGCTTTGTGCCACCGTCCCTGCTCCCGCAGATGGCGGACACCGGGGACATTGTGGCTTATGCGAAGACATTGCCCGGTCTCGATGTCGTTGCCCTGATCCCGAACCTGAAAGGGGCAGAACGCGCCATCGCTGCTGGTGTCGACAAGATGTCGATCCCCTTCTCCATGTCCGAAACCCATTCCATCAAGAACGTCCGTAAAGATCATCCCGCCATGCTCGCCGAGATCAAAGCGATTGCCGATCTGGTCGCCGCACAGCCCGAAGGACAGCGCCCCCATTTTGAGGTGGGCCTGTCCACGGCCTTTGGCTGCACGATCGAAGGCCCTGTCAGCGAAGATCAGGTCGCAAGACTTGCAGAAGCAGCCATGGCGGCGGGAGTTGCCGAGGTCGGCCTGTCCGACACCACTGGCTATGCCAATCCAGCGCAAGTCACGCGGATGGTGCGCCAGATCAAGGGCGTGATCGGTAGTGACAAGCTCAACACCCTGCATCTTCACAATACCCGAGGGCTTGGCCTTGCCAATGTCATGGCCGGCCTTGCGGAAGGCATTACCACCTTTGACGCGTCCCTTGGCGGTCTCGGCGGCTGTCCCTTTGCCCCCGGCGCATCGGGCAATATTGTCACCGAAGATCTGGTCTTCATGCTCGAAGCCATGGGCATTGAAACCGGCATCAATCTCGATAAGCTTTTGAAAGTCAGAGAGATTATCGCAGAGGCCCTGCCGGGCGAGCCTCTATATGGCTTCACGCCCGATGCCGGCCTTCCCCTGGGCTTTGCAAAGGCAGCAGCATGAGCGGTGAACAAAACGGACCCACGCCCCTTGCTGGCCTGAAAGTCATCGAATTCACCCATATGGTCATGGGGCCAACGGTCGGTGCAATCCTCGCATCCCTGGGCGCGGAAGTCATTCGCGTCGAACCGATTGGCGGCGACCGCACCCGCAATTTGGTGGGCTCCGGCTCTGGCTATTTCCCGATGTACAACCGTCACAAACAGAGCATATCGCTCAACCTGAAAGACCCGGAAGGCCTCGGCATCGCTCGCCAGCTTGTCGAAGGCGCCGATATTTTGGTCGAAAATTATCGCCCCGGCGCGATGGATCGATTGGGCCTTGGCTATGATGCGCTGAGCAAGGCCAATGAGCGACTGATCTATGCGTCGGAAAAAGGCTTCCTCCCGGGACCCTATGAAAACCGCACCGCACTGGATGAAGTCGCCCAGATGATGGGCGGCCTCGCCTATATGACCGGCCCGCCCGGACAACCGTTGCGCGCTGGCTCCAGCGTCATTGATGTCACCGGCGGCATGTTCGGCGTCATCGCGATCCTGGCGGCGGTCGAAGAACGCCACCGCACCGGCAAGGGCCAAAAGGTCCAAAGCTCCCTGTTCGAAACGACGGTCTACATGATTGGCCAGCACATGGCGCAAATGGCGGTGACCGGCAAAGCCGCCGATCCGATGCCTGCACGCATCTCGGCCTGGGCGATTTACGATGTGTTTCAAACCAAAGACGAACCAATTTTTATCGGCGTTGTAACAGATGCCTTGTGGGAAAAATTCTGCAAATTGTTCGCACTCGATGATCTGTGGGCGGATGAAAGCATCCGCGAGAACAATAACCGCGTCGCAGCACGTGACCGCATCATGCCGCAAATCCGCGACCTGATCGCAGGCTTTAGCCGAGACAAATTGATCGACAAATTGGAAGGCACTGGGTTACCCTTCGCACCCATTGCGCGACCCGAGGACATGTTTGATGATCCCCACCTGAATGAGAGTGGCGGATTGGAGCCGGTAACATTGGCAAATGGCGAACAAACCAAATTGCCCACGCTTCCGATTGAAATGAACGGCCGGCGGCCCTCCGCACCAGCGCAGTTATCGGCCATCGGGGAACATAGCGACATCATTTTGGCAGAACTGGGCTTGACCGCCGATCAGATTCAAGCGCTGCGGATATCGGGCATACTTGATTAGACGGGCCCAAAAGTAACAGTGGTGCCGTTCGACCAATCTCCCTTATCAGACAAGCCAATAGGGGAGTGGTATCGCCAATGAAAACGGATGTTCTGATCATCGGAGCCGGTGCGGCTGGACTTAGCGCTGCACTTGCTGCGCATGAGGCCGGTTCGCGCGTAATGGTCATCGAAAAGCAACCAAAACTGGGCGGCACCGCATCCATATCCGGCGGTATCGTCTGGATACCCGGAAACCGCCAAATGCAGGTTCATGGCATCGAAGACAGCCGCGAAGATGCCTTGGCCTATTTCCACTCGCTCGATCAGGGCGATATTGATGACACCAGTTTGACCGCCTTTGTGGAAGAAGGCCCAAGAGCGCTAGCCTTTCTCGAAGATCTCGACGCCGCGCGTCTCAGCTTGCTGGAAGGCTATCCTGATTATTACCTCGACCGGCCAGGAGCTAAGCCTGATGGCGGCCGCGCGCTCGATAATGATCTTTTCGATTTTTCTACGTTGGGCGAATGGGCCGAGAAAGTTTTCGAGCATGGCCCCGTGCCGCGCATGATGCTGCGGGAAACACCGCTGGGCGGCGGTACCGGGCAAGTTGATCCAGCCGAGATGGCGCGGCGTGAAAGCGAGGACCTGCGCGGCTGGGGACAGGCCTTGATCGGGCGACTGTTAAAGGCTTGCCTTGACCGAGGGATTGAACCCCTGCTTGACGTGAATGGCTATCGTTTGATTGTTGAGAATGATCGCGTAACGGGCGCAACCGTGCGCCGAGATGGTACCGATTTGATCATCCACGCTTCACAGGGTGTAATCCTCGCCACCGGCGGCTTTGAATGGAATGAAGAGCTAAAACAGACATTCTTGCGCGGTCCACTGGATGCACCCGCTTCGCCGCCAAGCAACACAGGCGATGGGCTGAAAATGGCGATGGCCGCCGGAGCCGGCTTGGGTAATATGACTAGCGCCTGGTGGGTGCCAACCCTTTCGATGCCAGAGGTGAAATGGGAGGGAGGTGAGCAGCGCTCGATGCCTGTCCTGATTGAGCGTACCTTGCCGCATACGATAATGGTCAACACGGCTGGCAAACGCTTTTGCAATGAAGCGAACAATTATTCTGCGCTGGCCGGGGCCTTCCACCAATTTGATCCTGCCACATACTCCTATCCCAACCTACCAGCCTATCTGATTTTCGATTCGCAATATATCTCCCGTTATCCGCTGGCCTCAGTCATGCCCGGTCAACCGATACCAGATTGGATCGCGAGCGCGGATGACTTAGCAAGTCTGGGCAAAGCAATAGCTATTGATGGCGCGCAACTGGAAGAGACCGTCACCCGTTTCAACGCCCATGCCATTAAGGGCCATGACCCTGATTTCGCGCGTGGTGAAAATAATTATGACCGCTTTTACGGCGATCGATCCCGCGATGGCGCGGCTGCCACATTGGGTCCGATTACCAACGGCCCATTTTATGCGGTGGAAATTAAAATGGGCACATTGGGCACTAATGGCGGGGCCAAAACCGATGGATCCGCAAAAGTTTTGGACCTCGACGGCGAACCGATCCCCGGACTATTTGCCGCTGGCAATGTCATTAGCTGCCCCACTGGCGGTGTCTATGCGGGTGCCGGCGGAACCTTAGGCCCTGCACTAACCTTTGGATATATTGCTGGCCGCTCAGCAGCACGCCGTATCAACAGTTGAAAGACAGCCAACAATGGAAAAGAAGAGGATAAGACCATCAGAATTTTGACCATCGGCGCAACCGGCGACCAAGGCCATCCTCTCTTGCAGCGCCTGCTAGAGGCGGGGATGCGTCCTGTGGCGGCTCTGCGCAATACCAGCGCGCTGGCCAATACGCCCTTTGCGAATGTCGAGACAGTGGAAGCCGACCTATATGATGAGCAATCAATGATCGCTGCCGCGCAGGGCATGGATGCCATCGCGATGCATCTGCCGTTTGTGTTTGATCTCGAAAAAGCAACGGAACTAGGGCACAATATCGCAGCGGCAGCCAAGGCCAGCAGCGTTAAGAAAATCGTTTTCAACACCAGTTGTTATGTAGCCGATAAAGATAATGGCAATCCCGCACATGATGGCCGGCGAGCCATTGAAAAGGCGATAATCGACAGCGGCGTCGGCTATGCGATTTTTGAAACAAAGGTGTTCATGGACAATATGATCCGCAGCTGGAACAAACCGTCCATCGTCAACAGTTCGATATTTGCCTATCCGGCCAAACCGGATCTGAAAATATCATGGATCTGTCTCGACGATGTCGCAGCCTTCATGGTCGAAGCTCTTCAGAACGACGATCTGCCCAGTGGGCGCTATGCAATAGGGGGGCCACAAGCCTTAGTCGGCGACGAGGTCGCAGCTATTCTCAGCGATGTGGCAGGCAAGCCGATCACCTTCAAAAGTATGACACCGGATGAATTTGCGTCTGCGATGAGCTTGCTGGTAACCGGATCAGCGACAGTCGAACCAATGTCTATTTATAGCGGCATGGCGAGCTTCTATAGCTTCTATAATGAACAGCCGGTTTCACCGCTAATCGCCGATACGACCGAAATGGCAAAATATTTCAAAACCAGACCGACACCGCTCTCCGAGTGGGCGGCAAGGCAAGATTGGAACGATCCTACTGATCCAGCACTGACAATCAGAATGGCCGGCATGCAGCAAGGCGGGTAAGGCGCGATTACTATTGCCGTCCTTCAAAATTCTGTCATGTTCAGACGCTAAACTGTCATTAAATTTCAGTCAGGCATTTCGCCTTCGATCAGCGCAATTACAGGATAGCCAACCATGCAGTTAAACCGTCGCAATTTTACCGGAGGACTAACGGCTCTCGCCTTTTCCGGCTTTGCCCAGCATAGTAGTCTAGCGCGCACAGGTGCCGCGATGTCCCACAAGGGTTATGGGCCGTTGCTGTCTGATCCCAATGGCTTGCTCGATCTTCCTGAAGGATTTTCCTACCGCGTCATATCCGAATTTCGCGGGGCCATGTCTGATGGCAATCGTGTTCCTGATCGGGCTGATGGCATGGGCTGTTTCGCGATGCCAGATGGCAAGATGGCGCTGGTACGTAACCATGAACTGAAAGCCAGTCATTTTGATGATGGTCCGTTTGGTAATGTCCCTTCAACCGTGATAACTTACGACCATAGCCAGGATGGCAAGCCGCTGGTCGGCGGCACCACTACATTGCTGCTCGACGGCAAAACGTTGGCAATAGAGCGCGAACATCTCAGCCTAGTCGGCACGATCCGCAACTGTGCGGGCGGCAACACACCCTGGGGCAGCTGGCTGAGCTGTGAGGAGGACGTTACCCGCGCCGGTGACGGTGTAAAGCGCGACCATGGTTGGGTTTTCGAAGTCCCTGCGGCACATGAAGGGCTGGTTGATCCCGTACCACTAAAAGCCATGGGGCGGTTCAACCACGAGGCCGCGGCCGTCGATCCCGCTACTGGCATAGTCTATTTGACCGAAGACAAGAATGACAGCCTGTTCTATCGGTTTATTCCCAACGTGCCCGGCAAACTTGTCGAGGGCGGCAAACTTCAGGCGATGGCCTTTGCTGATGAAGCGCTGGATAACGACAGCCGCAACTGGGACAATATCACATATAAACCTGGATCATGGCAGTTTGTTCGCTGGGTTGATGTAACCGAGGTGGAGAGCCCGAAAGATGACCTACGCAATCGCGGGGCTAGCGACGGTGCAGTTAAGTTCGCGCGCGGCGAAGGCATAATCTACGGCGATGGGGAGTTTTATTTCTGCTGTACGTCAGGCGGCGCGGCCAAAGAAGGTCAGATCATGCGCTACCGGCCTTCTCGCTTTGAAGGGCAAGAAGGTGAAAGCAGTGCGCCCGGGCTTTTGCAATTGTTCATGGAATCGACGGACCGCCGCCAGTATAGCTATGGGGACAATATCACGATTGCACCCAACGGGCATCTCATCGTTTGCGAAGACCAATATAGTGCGACCGTCGACAACCATCTGCGGGGCATTACGCCGCGTGGAGAAGCCTATGCGTTGGCGCGGATCAGGGTGCAAACGGAGCCAGCGGGCGCCTGTTTCTCCCCAGATGGCCGTACAATGTTTGTGAACCTCTATAGCCCGACAAAAACGCTTGCGATTTCAGGGCCTTGGGGAAAAACGATTTAATATTTCGGACTGCTAGAGCTTTAGGCCGCCTAGATAATCTAATATCGCAGACGTTGGCAGAACGTCAGCATATTTTGCCTGCATATCGAACAAATTGGCTTTGTGCGGCGCCTCGTGCCGGTCACCGACGGCATCTTCGGCAATGATCGGGATGAAGCCGTGCGACGAACAATCGACACAGCTGGCGCGGACACAGCCGCTGGTCGATAGACCGGTGATGATCAGACTGTCATTACCATTTGCCGTCAGAGTTGAGGCAAGAGAGGTGCCGAAAAAGGCGCTCGGATAATGTTTGGTGATGACCAGCTCATCATCCGTTGGCTCAAGCCCCTTGGGCCACGCGCCCATTGGATGACCCGCGACAAAATTCTTCAGCGGTGGCACTTTCTGGGCAAAGCGGCCACCTTCAATCATCGATTCCGTATAGCTGACATTCGTATAAATGATCAGCAATCCCGCATCGCGAGCAGCATCACGCAGTTCGAGGGCCTTTTCTAATGCATCTTCAACGCCGGCATAGAGCGCGCAAGACGGATCAAAATAGGCTTCGACGAAATCGATAAGAATTAGCGCAGGTTTTGCACCGAAACCCATCGATCCGTCGAAGACCCCCCCGTAATTATCCGCCGTATCCACTCGCTTGTCATCGGCCATCGATCAGAATTTATACCCGACCTCGACACCAAAGCGACGCAGATCGCCAGGTGACAGGAAGGACCCGCCAAATTCAATCGCAGGAATAACCTCGTTGAGATATTTGCGGTTGAGCAGATTATCGGCAAAAGCGGTGATGTTCCAGTTATCGCCTTCCAACCCGAAGCGCACGTCAAGCACGCCGAAAGCCTCTCGCTCGGTAATCGAATAATCGGCGTCGCCGACAAAAGCTGGCAGGGCAAGAGCAGAGCCGGGCAGCAACCCGCTGAACAGCGTCGGACTGGTATTATCCTGAACCGAATGGAACCAGGTCGGCCCGGTAATCCGATAATCCGCCCGCATCACCAGATCAAAATTATTGGCAATCGGAGCGACCATCTGCGTTCCGATATTGATCGTATAATCAGCCGTATAAGGAGATTTGTTGCCGACCGTGTTGGGCCGTGAGGCATTGGCTTTGATTTCGCTTTCGGTCACATTTACTGAACCGAAAATATCCCAACCTTCCACGATTTCGGCATTTGCGTTGAACTCCAGACCGTAAAGCTCGACTTCATCGATATTGGAAACCACCCGCAAAAGACCGAAACCGCCGACGAAAAATTCGAAAAACTGCATGTCATCGACATCGGTGTAATAGCCCGCCAGATCGAAGGTAATACGGCCATTGGCCAGTGATCCTTTAAATCCGGCTTCAAATGCACTGGATGTCTCCTTGCGGAAGATATCGTTGATGAGGACATTTGTACCGATGAACTGGTTGAAATTCTGGTCTACGATCGCTGCGGAACCCTGATTGTTGAAGCCACCGGATTTAAAACCAATTCCCCAGTTAGCGTAGAAGTTGATATCGTCTGTCAGGCCATAGCGCAGTGATACTTTCGGCTGCAGCTGCTTGAAGGTTTCGGATTGATCCGGAATCGCTCCGAAAGCCTGGCCCGGATTGATCGGCGTTCCGGTAATCGGGTCTGTCGCGAGCGGAACCTGACTAGAAACCTCTCTGTCTTCTATATCGTAACGCAAGGCTAATCCGACATCAAAATTGTCCGATACCTCATAATCCAAAGAACCAAATACGGCATAGACATTGGTATTAAAATTATCGGCGAACAGTTGTGACGTTGGGTTAGCGCTGTTGGGATCGTTAAACAATTCACGGATCACGCCCTGTCCCAAATCAGCGCCCAGGCTGACGCCCACATCACGGTCGATATTCAGGAAATAGCCGCCAATCTGCCAGCCGAGCGGGCCATCGCCATTGGATGCGAGCCGAATCTCCGCACTGATATCGGTTTGCTCGCGAATCTGGTACTGTGTGCCATCGCAGGTCGTTGGACTATAGGGTCCGAACGTGGACCCATTAACCGGATCAAAGATAAACGGCACAGGACTTGTCCCAATGAAACCAGGCTGGTTTACAGGGAAACCGGTCAATGCTGCCGTCGTACCAATACAGCTGTTGGATGCATCGATCGAGGCCTGAGTCGCACCCGGGAAGGTGTAACGCGCAAAATCAGCGGATGTACCGTCCGCGGTTAGTTCCTGATCGACATCTGCGTAAAGGGCCCAAGCGGTCAATGTCGCAAAATCAAAGTCATGGGTTAGCTTAACCGATGCTTCAAACGTCTGTTGCTCATTGGTTGGGCGGATGTTCGAATAATAATTAAACGGGTGATCGTTCACATCCTCGAAAAAAGCCGGATTAGTGCCTGCAAAATTGGGCAGATGAAAAGCTGCGTTAAAGTTAATCGACGCGCCAGACAGATCGGCATAGCGCGCTTTGACGTCTACTTCCGTATCAGGGCCCAGCTCAGCAACAAACCGCCCGTCGACAGACCATGTTTCCTGATCATCGACAACTTTGCGGTTGTTGAGGAAACTGTTTCGGTAAAAACCGTCGGTTGTATTGTACGAACCGGAAAGGACGAAGCCAGCGCTGTCGCCAAGCGGTGCCGATACGTAAGCCGATGCCTTGTAGGTATTATCTTCTGCCGCACTTAATTTCACACCGCCTTCTAGAAAATCACCTGGTTTCAGCGTCTGAATAACAATCGCGCCTGCGGCGGCGTTACGGCCATAAAGTGCGCCTTGCGGACCTTTCAATATTTCAATCTGACGCAAGGTGCCCTGATCCTGATTGAGCTGCGCGGTGTTGGTTTTCAATATGCCGTCCACCACCAGAGCAACGGAACTTTCCGCATCCCGCGCGCCGTTGATACCGCGAATATTAATCTGCGTATCGCCCGCTTCCGCAGTACCGCTCACAATGGTCACACCGGCAGTAAGTTGAACAAATTCGTCGGCCTGCTCAATACCCGTCCGCGCCAATGTTTCGGCCGTAAACACAGTGACCGAAGCAGGCACTTCTGCAAGCAATTCATCCTGCCGCCGGGCGGTGACGATAATCACGTTGCTGTCTTCGCCTTCGCTGGTACCTTGGTCACCAGTCGATTGGGCTAGAGCCGGGTTAAAGCTTACCAAAGCGGCGAAACCCGCCGAGAGTGAAAGAGCTGTTTTGATGTGACGCATATTAAATACCTTCCCTGAATGGAATATTCTGCGGACCTTTTTGACCCGTCATTTTCGCGTTAAACGAGGACGTTTTCCCCGCTCATATAAACATAAACCTCCTGAAATTTTCCGTCGCGTATGCGCCAGAAATTGGTGTTGTTGAGCAAGGTGACATTGCCATCCGCATCAGTGAGTTCCGCGACAAAGCTGGCAGCGATCCGGCCATTGGCTTCATCGACAGTGCAATTAAAGTCCCGGTGAACGATTGTTTCATAAGCGCCGAAAAAATCTTCAAACATGCGCTTGATTTCGGCTTTGCCGCTATGGCGCGTGAAACTCGTCTGAACACAGAACAAAGCTTCGTCATGAAAGCACGCCAAAGCGGCATCCATGTTTTTCGCATCGACATTGCCGAAATAGGTTTTTGTCGCGAATTCGATCAATTCTGCGCGGGATAAGCCGGGTTCATATTGCATCAGGCATCTCCTTCTTTGAGCAGATTATCGCCGCTCATATAAACAAAGACATGCTGGAACAGCCGGTCCTTGCAATAGAAGCGATTGCAATTTTCATAGCGCAATTGCTCGCCGCCATTAGGCGTAATCAACACCGTAAACTGTGAACAGACCGCATTGGTGTCCGGATCAGCGACATGGACAAAATTGCCATGCCAAATCGATTCAAAGTCCGCGAACAGCTTTTCGAACATCGCCCGGATCGCATCGCGGCCCTCGTGGATCGTGTTGGATGTTGCTTCATGCAAGACGGCATCCGGCGCGAAGCAGTTCAGCACCTGTGTCATGTTCTTGTTGTCGACACCGTCAAAATAGCGCTTCGTGACGATGTCGATATAAAAGGGGTAAGGAAGCGGAACCTGTCCTGCCATACCCGGGGTCCAGTCTGCCATTAATACCATCCTTTTCTGATATCATCATCTTTGGGCACTTCGGGTGCCGGAAAAGCAACTTTGCTGTGGGTGAGCCCGAGTTCGATCAGCGTTTCTAGGAATTTATAAGCCACTTGCCCGGGATTGAGCACCGGAATCGGCATATTATCATCGAGAAACTTCGCCGACTGGTGCATCGTTGTGGAGCCGAGCACGATCACATCGGCACCATCTTCTTCCATCGCGGCCGTCGCTTCGGCCTTCAGCTTGTCGAATATCACTTCTTCCTTGCCCGCCAGCAACTCCGTCACATCGGGGCGCGTGTCTATGGACCGCAGCGAGGCCACACGATCCCACCAGCCATATTCGGTGAGGGTCTTTTCATAGAGCGGGAACCATTCGGGCCACATTGTCAGCACGGTGAATTTCTTGCCCAGCATCATCGCGGCGGCAAAGGCCGCCTCGCCGGGACCAACAACTGGTATGGAGAGACGAGAGCGTAATGCCCGCATGCCGCTATCACTGACAGTATCGATCAATATGCCGGAATAGCCTTCTTCTTCGGCTTCGACACCGGCCTGAAATACCGTCCAGTCCATCAGCAAGGTATCATGATAGCTGTCACCCAAGGCGGCGCCCCAAGGCACGGCGACAAATTCTGGCGCAAACCCTTCGCGAACAAAATCGGCGGGCAATTGTTCGGCGCGGGCAGCGACGCCGGCGTCATCCATCGGGATCGGAACAATGACTTTAATGCGTTTGTTTTCGGTCATAGCGGTTGACAAAACTCCCTGATACACTTCTATTGTATACAAATTCACCCCGTCAAGCAGAAACTGTTCGCCCTATGACTAACGCCAGCACCAAATCCGAGAGACCATAGCCAAAGCGATGATGCCTGCGTCCGAAACCGCCTATCAGAAAATCCGGGCCTTCATCCTGCAAGGGGAGGCTGTTCCGGGCATGCAATTGACGGAGGAAAAACTCGCCGAGATATCGGGCGTCTCTCGGACCCCGGTGCGCGATGCTGTGCGGCGGTTGGAAAATGAAATGCTGGTCGTGCGCAGTGCCTCGAAACGCCTTTCCGTGGCGGATTGGTCCGAAGGCGAGGTCGATGAAATGTTCACCCTTCGCGCCATGCTGGAGGCCCATGCCGCCGCCCGCGCAGCGCGGCGGATAGATGGCGATGCCCTGAACGCATTGCGCGGCATCAACGACGAGCTCAAACGGGCGATCAAAAAGTCTCCGCCCGATGTCACGGCTTTTCTTGAGGCGAATCGGCGCTTTCATGATTTGATCCTGGAATGTGCGCAATCACCGCGGCTGAGCAAGCTCATGCCCGCGCTGGTCGAACAGCCGGTGGTCCGGCAGACCGCCCATCAATATTCCAAGACCCAGCTCCATCAATCGGCGGTTGATCATGACGAGCTGATTGCCGCCTTTGCTGCCAAAGATGCCGACTGGGCCAAATCGGTGATGACCAGTCATATCCGGCGCGCCTTTCACTCGTTCAGCATCACGGCAGCACCGAAATCCTGAAAGACTAGATGATGCCGCGGTCTTGAAGGTCGGCTATTTTGGCGCTGTCCATACCTAACAACTCGCCATAGATCGCTTCATTATGCGCACCTAAATCAGGACCGATTGTTTCGATTTTACCAGGCGTGTCGGACAATTTCGGCGCGACATTTTGCATCACGAAATTGCCATGTTGCGGATGATCCATGGTCACTAAGGCATCCCGCGCTTCAAAATGCGGATCGGCCAGCATCTCCGGCGCGCGATAAATATTCCCCGCCGGAACGCCATTGGTTTCGCACAGATCCAGCACTTCTTGGCTGGTGAGTGCCCGCGTCCAGACATTGATCAAGTCATCCAGTTCAGTTTGATGCTCGCCGCGCGCCACATGAGTGGCGTAGCGGGGGTCATCACCCAGTTCAGGTTGCCCCATCATCGCTGACATGCGCTTCCAGACGCTGTCCTGATTGCCGCCGATCAGCACGCTGCCATCCTTGGTTTCATAGACATTGGACGGTGCGATTTTTGGCAGAATTGATCCGGTGCGTTCGCGAATATGACCAGCGACCGTATATTCCGCGACGGTGGATTCCATATTGGCAAGCACCGCTTCGTAAATAGCCGAGTCAACAACCTGCCCCTTGCCAGTCACATGCCGGTGATGCAGCGCCATCATCGCGCCAAGGCAAGCATAAGTGGCCGCCAGCGAGTCGCCAATTGATAGGCCCGCGCGGCTTGGCGGTCTGTCTGGTTCCCCAGCAATATAGCGCATGCCGCCCATGGCTTCACCGATTGATCCATAGCCAGCGCGCGACGCATAGGGGCCAGTCTGCCCGTAACCGGAGACGCGGATCATGATCAGCGCCTGATTGATGGCGCTCAGCTGATCATAGCCCAGGCCCCATTTTTCCATCGTACCGGGGCGGAAGTTTTCCAACAGAAAGTCGCTCTTTTCGACCAGTTTCTTGACAATCCCCTGACCTTCTTTTTCGCGCAGGTTCAGCGTGATCGACTTTTTATTGCGTCCCACAACCGAGAACCAAAGCGGTATCCCTTGTCCCCAGCTACGCATCGCATCACCAACCTTAGGTGGTTCAATCTTGATCACTTCCGCGCCGTGGTCGCCCATGAGCTGACCGCAAAAAGGTCCCGCAATAAGTTGCCCCATTTCGATCAACCGAAGTCCGGTCAGTGCCCCTTGCGCCATTAAAAAACCTCCTGCATGATGCTTTTGCTATACAAAGCACAATATGGATTGTATACAATTTCTATGGCGCATGAAAACCCCATATCAGTTGATATCGTCGAGGTCGGTCCACGTGACGGACTGCAGAACGAGTCCGAGATTATATCAACCGCCGATAAGCTGGGCCTGATCAACCATATGATCGACGCCGGTATCCGCCGGATGGAGGTTGCCAGCTTTGTGCATCCAAAACGCGTCCCGCAAATGGCAGATGCCGAAGCCGTGATCGAAGGCCTGCCAGACCGCGAAGATATGTCCTATATTGGACTGTGCCTCAACAAACGCGGGGTTTTACGTGCACTAGCGACCAAAGAAGGTGGCAAACGCGGCATCGACGAAGCGGGCTGCGTGATCGTTGCCAGCGACACATTTGGTGAGAAGAACCAAGGCCAGACCATTAAACAAGGCATCCGCGAAAATCGCGAGATGATCCGCTTTGCCAAGAGCGAAGGTCTGAAAGCACAGGTCACCATCTCTGCTGCCTTTGGTTGCCCATTCGAAGGCCATGTCCCGCCAGAAACCGTACTTAATATCGCCCGCGAAATGGCGGAAGAGGAACCTCTGGAAATCGCACTGGCTGACACAATTGGCGTCGGCGTTCCGGGTCAGGTCGAAGACCTGTTCGGCCGCCTCAATGAGATATTGCCGGATCACATCACGACGCGGGCGCATTTTCACGACACGCGTAATACCGGTATTGCCAATGCATGGGCGGCGGTGCGGTCCGGCGTATCGACGCTGGATGCAAGCCTAGGCGGGCTTGGCGGCTGTCCGTTCGCGCCCAATGCCACCGGCAATATTGCGACCGAAGATCTGATCAACCTGCTTGACCGGTCAGCGGTCAAGCATGGCGTTGATCTGGCAAAAACCATCGCCACCAACCAATGGTTTGAAACAATAATGAAACGGCCTTTGCCATCGCTTGTCGCAAGGGCCGAAGCCTGAATGCATGAATAATAAGAGAGAGACTGATATATGGGGTATCGACTAGGCGTTGATGTCGGGGGAACCTTTACCGATCTATTGCTGTTCAATGATCAATCCGGACAATTCTGGCGGACCAAGACGCCGTCCACACCTCATGATAGTTCCGAAGGCATATTAAATGGCGTGAACGCGATTTGCGCAGATGCCGATGTCAAAGCCAGCGAAATCGAATATTTTCTACACGGCACAACCGTTGCGACTAACGCCGTACTGGAAGGCAAAGGCGCAAAAGTCGGTCTGATCACCACCGAGGGCTATCGCGATATCATGCAGATTGCGCGTAGTTTTGTGCCCGGCGGTCTTGCGGCTTGGATTATCTGGCCGAAACCGCAACCTTTGGCGGCTCTGGAAGATACAGTGACCGTCAAAGAGCGGATGGATGCGGATGGCAATAAAGTGCGGCCTTTGGATGAAGCAAGCGTCACAACCGCCATTGAATATCTCAAAAATCAGGGCGTGGAGGCAGTCACGGTCTCGTTGATGAACGCCTACACCAATGGCGCGCATGAAAGCCGGATTGGTGAGATGGTCGCGGCCGAAATGCCGGACGTGCCCTATTCGCTAAGCCATGAGGTTCTTCCGGAAATGCAGGAATATGAGCGCACGCTAACGACAGTTGCCAACGCAGCCGTGCGGCCGGTGGTTGGTCATTATGTCTCCAACTTACGCGCTAAGCTGGCTGATGCTGGCATGGCCGGACGCTTTTCGTTGCTGCGCTCTGATGGCGGCTTGATGTCTTCGCAAAAAGCGGAAGAGCATCCGGTGAACATATTGATGTCGGGTCCAGCAGGCGGCGTTACTGGCGCTGTCTGGGTGGCGAAAAATGCGGGACTGAAAAATATCCTGACGCTAGATGTGGGGGGTACGTCCACCGACGTAGCGCTGATCGAAAACCTTGAACCGCGCCGAGTTCGGACAACCGAGGTCGGTCATTTATCAGTGCGAGCTTCTTCGTTGGACGTGAAAACCGTTGGCGCTGGCGGTGGTTCGATTGCTTATGTGCCAGAGCTAACCGGCGCGCTGCGTGTCGGTCCGCAATCGGCTGGCGCGGTGCCGGGACCAGTGGCTTATGGCAAGGGCGGTGAAGAGCCGACAGTTACCGATGCCAATGTTGTACTCGGGTATCTGCCCGAAAACCTGCTCGGCGGTTCTTTCCAACTGGACCGTGAAGGCGCGAAAAAGTCGGTCCAGAAAATCGCGGACGCGCTTGGTATTGACCTGATGGCGGCGGCGCGCGGCATCATCGACATAGTGAACGAGAATATGTTCGGCGCGCTGCGGATGATCTCTGTGCAGCAAGGCTATGACCCGCGCCACTTTGCCCTAATGGGCTTTGGTGGAGCAGGACCGCTGCATGTCAATGCAGTCGCGAAATTGATGGGCAGCTGGCCGGCCGTATCCCCGGTATCGCCGGGCGTACTTTGCGCCTTGGGCGATGCAACAACGCGCATGCGCACGGAAACGGCGCGGTCCTTCTCAAAGCTGGCCACCAATACGGATGCATCAGAATTGATCCGGATTTTGAAAGAAATGGCCGACCAAACCCGCGCAGAATTGCTGTCAGACGGTGTCGCCGAAGAGGATATTACCAGCGAATTTGAAGTCGATGTCCGCTATGCCGGACAGGCTTTTGAAGTGCCTCTTACGATCACGCCGGAAGTGCTCGAACAAAACGGCATTGACGGGATATTGACTCGCTTTGATGAAGAGCATCACCGGCTATTCACTTTCAACATGGACACACCTCATGAAATTGTGAACCTGCGTGCCGTCGCCATGGGCCAGTCTCTTAACCTGCCCGCCGCCGAACTGCCCAAGGGCAATGGCGACCCATCAGATGCCAAAATCCGGGATCACAAATTGTGGATGGACGGGGCCGAACAGGATGGTGCCATTTATGATCGCGCCAAGCTGAAACAAGGCGATGTCATCACTGGCCCGGCCATTGTTGTGGAAATGGATTCCACCACCCTGATCGAAACAGGCTGCATCGGCGAAGTGGACGCAGTCGGCAATATCCTCATCAACCTTGCAGAGGGGAAATAAAATGCCCGCAACAATCATCGAAACCAGTGACACGCCGTTCGAGAAGATCGATATTGATCCGGTTACGCTGGACATTATTGAAAACGCGCTACGCAACGCCCGGATCGAAATGGATGCCACGCTCGTGCGGACGGCCATGTCTCCCGGCATCCGGGAACAAGGCGACGCCTTTCCCTTAATCGCAGATCATACCGGCAAGATGATTGTCGGCCAGTTTGGTAGCTTTATCGACGGCTTCCTTCGCCAATATGATGGGACCTTGGAAGACGGCGACATGATCTTCCTTTCCGATCCCTATAGTTGCGAGGGGGCTGTCAGCCACAATAATGACTGGCTAATCCTGTTGCCGATATTCAAGGATGGTCGTTTGATCGCCTATACTGCCATGTTCGGGCATCAGTCTGACATTGGCGGTAAAGTTGTCGGCTCCATGCCCATTGATGCCAAATCTATCTTTGAGGAGGGCGTGCGTATTCCGCCTGTAAAAATCTGGAAAAAGGGCGAATATAATGCAGACTTGATGAAGCTAGTCATGCACCAGACCCGCAAACCGGATTGGTGTCAGGCGGATCTCAACGCGATTATTGCGTCCTGCCGCGTGGCGGCGCGGCGGGTCATCGAAATGGCGGAACGGTTTGGTGACGATGTCTATGTTTCCGCAACACAAGAATTGCTGGCGCGCAATCATCGGGCAATGAAAACGCTCATCGGTCAGGCTATCGGCGAAGAACCGGTCAGCTTTGAAGATTATATTTGCGACGATGGTATCGGTGCTGGTCCCTATAAGATCAAATGCACCATGCGGCGCGTGGGCGATAAGGTCATTCTCGATTTTGAAGGGACTGATCCGCAAAGCGGTGCCTCTATCAACTTCTTTCTCAATGAAAATATGTTCAAGATGTTCTTTGGAATATACATGATCATGGTTTTCGACCCGCAAATCCTGTTCAACGACGGCTTCTATGACCTGATTGAGGTGAAGATTCCGGAAGGGTCGCTGCTCAAGCCGAAATTCCCGGCTGCGCTTTCTGGCCGCACCCACGCGCTGGGGCGTATTTTTGACATATTGGGCGGTCTGCTGGGTCAGAAGACGCCGGAGTTTCTTAATGCTGCAGGTTTCTCGTCCTCGCCGCATCTATTCTATTCCGGCAACGACAAGAAAGGCGACTGGTTTCAACTGTTCCAAATCGGCTTTGGCGGCATACCGGGACGGCCGCTGGGTGATGGGCCGGATGGTCACTCGCTTTGGCCAGGCTTTACCAATGTGCCAAATGAGTTTCTGGAGCGCTATTTCCCGCTGCGGATCGAGCGATATGAGACAGCGCCAGATAGCGGCGGTGCGGGACTGCACCGCGGCGGCAATGGCATCTATCTGAGCTATCGTTTTCTCGCTGCTGGCACGATTTCCATCCATGATGATCGATGGTTTGTACCGCCATGGGGCGTGAATGGCGGCGAGCCTGGCAAACGGGCACGCAAAATTCTGCAGAAAGCGGATGGCACCAGCACCATTGTCGGGAACAAAGTTGAGGAAGTCACCGTGGAAGAGGGTGATCAGCTGCACTTCATCACCTGGGGCGGCGGCGGATGGGGGAGCCCGCTGGAACGCGATCCCGAGCTGGTAGCCTTGGAAATCCGCCAGGGACTGGTCACGGTCGATGGCGCGCGCGAATATGGCGTGGTTATCACGGATGACGGGAAAGTTGACGCTGCTGCCACGGAAAGGTTACGCGCGGATATGGCAAGCCGGATCACTGAAACCGACAGTCCGTTTAACTTCGGACCGGATATCGAAACGCTGCGCGCCAATTGTGAGGAAGAAACCGGACTGCCAGCACCGGTACAACCGGGACATGCCGCCGCCTAGCCAACCGCTGCCTGGCCACCAATGCTTCTGTTAGTGGACTTCCCCCTTGCCGCCGATCATCACGGCGGCAAAGGAGAGGTTCACCCATGAGTATTTTGGACAATTTCAAACTCGAAGGCGACGTTGCGGTCGTGACCGGCGCCGGCAAAGGGATTGGCCGTGCTATCGCGCTGGGTCTGGCTGAAGCCGGCGCGGACGTGGCGCTCGCCGCCCGCACGGCGGGTGATCTCGAAGCCGTTGCGGAAGAGATCCGCGCGCGCGGCCGCCGGGCGATAACCGTTGCTACCGATGTCACAAATATGGCAGCGCTCGAACATCTGGCGGAACGCACCGTTACAGAACTGGGCAAGCTCAGCATTTGGGTCAGCAATGCCGGCGGATTGCCGGATGGCACGCCGCGCTATCTGACCAAAACACCGGAAGCCAATTGGGACGCGCAAATTGATCTCAATCTCAAAAGCGTCTGGATGGGTGCCGTTGTCGCGGCCAAGCATATGAAGGAGGATGGCGGCGTGATTATCAACACCTCATCCCGCGCCTCCTTTGGCGGGCAGATTAAAAACGGCCCCTATGGCGCCTCGAAAGCGGCGGTGAATAGCCTAACCAGCACCTTGTCGCTGGAACTCGCGCCGAAAATCCGCGTCAATGCGGTGGCGCCCGGCCCGATCCCGACGGAGAATTTCGATGAATCCATGGGCATAGAAACCGAAGAGGACCGCGAGAAACTGCTCAAGCATATTGGCATCCCGCTGCAACGCTACGGCACCGAAGAGGATATCGCCGCAGCCGTCATCTATATGGCCTCGCCTGCCGCCAGCTGGGTGACCGGCCAGTGCCTGTTCGTAACCGGGGGACGCTAAACGAAAGATTGCAGGCATCTGCCAAACTGCGCTAGCATATTGGAAACAATAGATTGCGGCGCGCTTGAACAATATATTTCCGATATTCCAGTTTCTGAAAGACAAGACTGAGGCCGGTCTGGACTGCGCCCTTGTGACATTGACGGCGGTCACAGGGGCCTCTACCCGCAATCCCGGCGCGCATATGGCGGTCGCAGCGGATGGCAGCGCGGCAGGTTCCTTTTCGGGTGGTTGTATTGAAACTGCGGTCATCGCGGAGGCGGTGGATTGCATCAGCGCAGGTGCCCCCGCGAAGTCCGCTTTGGCGCGGGATCGCCTTATCTCGACATTCGCCTGCCCTGCGGAGGCGGCATAGATTTGCTTTTTACGCCCTTACCCGATGCGCGCGTTGCAGCAGAACTGTTCCAAGCGGTTACCGAAAGACAGCCCTTCACCATCAGCATGGATCGCGAGACGGGCGCACTAACCAGCGCACCAGCCGAACAGGGTCAAGCCGTTATCCGTGCAGGATCATGGGTTCATGTCAATCATGTCCCTCCCGCAAAAATCGTGATCCTCGGCCATGGCGCGGTGGTGGAGAATCTTGCCAATCTCACGGCATCCTATGGCCTCGACTGCGAAATATTGACGCCTGATGTCGACATCGTGGCGCGTGTCACCGGACAAGGCGGAACCGCTAGCCTGCTCAAGACACCGGCGGCGACCGATCTTTATCAGGCTGATCCATGGACCGCCTGCATCTTCTATTTCCACGATCATGATTGGGAAGCGGAGCTTATGAAACAAGCGCTGGCATCCCCGGCCTTTTACATCGGTGCTATGGGCAGTTTCAAAACCCATGACACGCGCAAGACTTTGCTCAGCGACATTGGCGTCAGCGATAAAGATATAAAACGCATGAAAGCACCAATAGGCATCATCCCATCTACGCGTGATCCGGCGACGCTGGCCCTTTCCACGCTAACAGAGATTATCGAAACCTATCATAGCCGGTTCAGCCGCACCCATGGTACTATCGCGCTATAAAGACTGCCTCAAAGAGATTGGCCGTCATCCACAACCATATCTGAACCCGTCACCGACTGTGATGCATCGGATGAGAAGTATAACATCATCGCATCGAGCGACGCCATGTCCTGCAACCGCCGCCGATGGAAACCCGCGATTTGTTTCTGACCACCTTCGGTCTGATACCAGTCGCCTTGAATCTCCGTCGCGATATAACCGGGATGGATGGTGTTCACATTCACCCCCTGCCGCACCCATTCCCGCGCCAGATTGCGACCGAGATGCGTGACACCCGCCTTGCTGGCGGCATAGGCGCTATCGCCCTCTCCTGTCAGGCGTGATGTGATCGATCCAATGATCGTGATCCGGCCATTTTCCTTGGCGCGGCTATCATTGGCAATAAGCCGTTTGGCTCCTTCTCTGGCAACCACATAGACGCCAGTAAAATTTGTTCCGATAAGAGTCTGCAAACGGTCCAACGGCACATCGGTGGAGCGTCCAGCGGCGCTGACGCCAGCATTGGCAATGATCGAATCCACCACACCAAATTCGGCTTCGGCTGCATCATAGGCCGCGACAACCGATGCCTCATCGGTGACATCCAGGGGCACGGCCAAGGCATTACCTCCTGCTGCGACTATTTTCTCCACCACTTCCGCCGTGCGATCCATACGCCGCGCACCCAGCACAACATTGGCTCCTGCCGCTGCAAACAGTTCGGCGAAATGCGCGCCCAAGCCCGATGATGCCCCGGCGATCAATGCGGTCCGGCCCGCCAGTGAAAATGGAATGTCCATGATTTCTCCTCTGGAACATGCTTATCACAATAGGCTCTAGACCATCGCCATCGGCTCGGCCAATATCGCTTTGCATAGGGGCAAAAGAAGAGGATAGATATGGTCGACGCATCCCAAAATCATCAGGCACTGGATTATGAAGGCAAGATAGTTTCCGTCATTGGCGGCTCCAGCGGGATAGGCAATGCCACCGCGCAGGCCTTTCGCGCATGCGGGGCGCAGGTTCATGTTACGGGCACGCGCGCGGGGCCAGATGATTATTCCAAGGACGAGGGCTCTGATCTGGAAGGCCTGCATTATGCCCAAGTCGATGCCGCCGATGATGGAGCCATTGCGGCCTATCGCCAGACGTTCGACACGCTGGATGTACTGATCTGTTCGCAAGGCATGGTGCTCTACAAGCGGCAGGAATTTGAACCGGACAATTTTGCCAAGGTGATACAGGTCAATCTCAACAGCCTGATGACTTTTGCCGGACAATTTCATGATCTGCTCAAAGAGGCCAAAGGTTCGCTAATCATCATCAGCTCGACCGCCGCCTTTCACGCGACCGTTGGTAACCCCGCCTATAATGCATCAAAAACCGGAGCGATGGGATTGACCCGAACACTTGGCAAAGCGTGGGCTCCAGATGGCATCCGTGTGAACGGCATCGCGCCTGGCCTGATCGCCACCAAGATGACGGCGGTGACAACGGAAAATCCGAAACGCCGGGAAGCAACAATCCGGAATATCCCGGTTGGCCGGATTGGCGATCCCGAAGATATGGCAGGGCTATCACTGTTTCTGGCATCACCGCTGGCCAGCTATGTTGTGGGGCAGACGCTGATCGCAGACGGCGGATTGTTGTTATAATGGTTCGCGGCAAGACCATGATTGCCGGGTCGATTTTATTGGGGCTCGCGATGGCCGGACCGGGACAAGCGGCGGGTAGTGAAGGCTATCGCTATGATCAATATAGCGCCTCAACCGATTGCGGGGATCGCAAACCGCTTACCGAAAAAGAGCAAATTGGCTTGTCGCGGTCTGGCGATATATTTCGCATCCTGACGATGACCGGCACCCAGGCGGAGAAGAACGAAACAGCCCATTGGATGATACTGGCCGTCGATGACACACCGCTAAACAAGGCGATGGAGTTCCCGCCGGAGCGTTGCGCCAGTGCAGCGGTATTGCAAATGTCTGATGGCACGGAATATCGCGGTCTGTTGGAATATAAGGACGCGTCGGGTGACCGCGAACATCCTGATCGCGCCTACCGCGTTCTATTTGAGCCAGCCAGTCCCATTCCCGAATTGCGCTATGATTATGGCGGTTATCGCATTGATGGACATCTCAGCTATCCGAAACATGGCGACAAGCCCCGCCCCTTTAGTGGGTGGTGGATCATGGTTGAAGGCTGATCAAGCGGACTTAGGCGGTGCTCCTGTAACTGCTCTGGCAGCATAGATATAAGCCAATATCGCCAAGGTGAGGCTCAATATCGTAATACCAATAACCGCATAGTTGAGCGATAAGGTGCCATAGTCCGGTGCCAATCGATCACTGATAGCCCCTGCTACCGCAGGACCGATGAAATAGCCCAGAAAAGTTGCGGACAGGCTGGCGATGGAAGAGGCAGTGCCGCGTTCGGTCGGAGATACGGACGATTGCATCATCGCAATGGCCGGTCCCTGTGTGGATGAATGCACACCATAGCCTATCGCATAAAGGACCAGCGCCAGCAAAAGATTATCGGTCAGCAAGCACAGACAGAGAAGCGGCAGCGAAAGTAACACCGCAATGGCGCTATACCATGCCCGCCATTTCGGATTTTTGAGGGCCAGCTTGTCCGTCACATAACCGCCAATGATCATGCCGGGCACACCGCCCGCGATCCAGACGATCCCAAGATAGATCCCAACCTGCGACACTGGAATTTCAAAATTACGGATCAGGATGGGCGCCAGCCAGATGGCAAAAGCGTAAGAAGCGGTGACCGCCAGGGCGTTGGCCAAGGCCACACGAATGAATATCCGATTTTTCCAAAGCGAAGCCATGGTCGTGGCAAAAGGTTCCTGGGTTTCCGCCTTGGCTTTATCCTCAACAGCTTTTGAAAATTGGCTGCGGTCGGGCTCGCGGACCGTCAGATAGATAAGCACACCGAGCAGCACACCCGGCAGTCCGAGAATGATGAATGTCCAGCGCCAGCCATAGGCTTCGGCAAGCAGGCCGCCTGCGACAAATCCGACTACAGGTCCAAGCACCGCACCGATGGAGAATATGCCCATCGCTCTGGACAGTTCATGGGACTGAAAATAGTTGGTGAGAATAGAGATGGCTGGCGGGTTACCGCCTGCTTCCCCGACACCGACACCCAGTCGGGCGAGAAACAGCGTCCAGAAGCCCGTCGCGACGCCGCAAAGCGCTGTCATCAGGCTCCACAAGCTGACCGCAATGGCGACCATTTTCTTACGGTTGGTGCGGTCCGCCAAACGGCCCGCCGGTATGCCCAGCACAACGTAGAAAACCGTAAAAGCCGTTCCTGCCAACAGGCCGATTTGCGTGTCGGTCAATACAAAATCGGCTTTGATGTCCTCGATCAGGATCGACATCACCATACGATCCGTGATGTTGAACATATAGGTCAGCATCATCACGAACAGGATGTAGTAACGATACATAGTGCCCGGCGCCGCGGCAGACTGCTGAACCATCGCCATCCCCTCTAAAAGAAAGGAAGAGATAACGTGAAAAAGGGGACACAGCCAGAGTGACCGCACCCCCTTTTATGATAGGGCTTTGATATTTGTTTTAGGCGGCTGCGGTTAGCTTGATATGCCGCCGCATATGATGGTCGACGCTGCCAAATTCGCTTTCAATGATGGAAAGCCGTTTGAAATAGCTGCCGACCGCCGTTTCATCGGTTACGCCCATGCCGCCATGGGTCTGAACCGCGGACTGGCCGACAAAGCGCGCCGACTGGCCAATGCGAACCTTGGCGGACGAGACCGCATGCTTGCGCTCCGCTTCGTCTTCGTCGAGTTTGATTGTCGCGAGATAGGACATCGAAATTGACTGCTCATATTCCATGAACATATCGACCATCCGGTGCTGGAGCACTTGGAAGCTGCTGATCGGCACGCCAAATTGCTTGCGCTGCTTGGCATATTCCAAGGTCATGGCGTGGGTCACTTGCATAGCGCCGGTGGCTTCTGCGCAGACCGCTGCGGTGGCTTCGTCGACAACCGTCTCGATCAGCGGCAGACCGTTATCCAGTTCCCCGATCAGGGCATCTGCCGACACCGCAACATTCTCAAAATAAACCTCCGAAGCGCGGCGACCATCGACAGTCGCATAATCGCGCAGACTGACGCCTTCGGCATCCTTTGCAACGATGAACACTGATACGCCGCCTACATCCGACTGTCCGCCGGAGGTGCGGGCCGTGACAACAAAATGACTTGCCCAGGGTGCGCCGATCACCACTGCCTTTTGGCCATTGAGCGAGAAACCGTCGCCGTCTTTCTTCGCCGTAGTTGTCAGATTGGCCAGATCATAGCGGCCCTGCGGCTCAGCATAGGCGAAGGCAAAGACCTTCTCGCCCGCAATGATCGCGCTGAGATATTCTTCTTTCTGCGCAGCCGTTCCGGCATGTTTCAGGAAACCGCCGGCACAGACAACACTGGGAATAAATGGCTCGACCACCAGGCCTTTGCCAAATTCTTCCATGATCAGCATGGTTTCGACCGCACCGCCGCCAAAGCCGCCATCTTCTTCGGAAAAAGGCGCGGCCAGCATGCCCAGTTCCGCCAACTGTGCCCAGAATTCCGGGCGCCAGCCGGACTCGCTGGATATTACGGCGCGCCGCGTATCCCAGTCATATTGTTCCCGAACAAGCCGTGAAATACCGTCACGAACCATATTTTGTTCGTCAGAAAAGTTGAAATCCATAGTTTCGCTTTCTTATTATATTTGCGGGTTGGATCTAAAGTCCGAGGACCATTTTGGTGATGATGTTGCGCTGAATCTCGTTCGATCCCCCATAGATCGATGTCTTGCGCATGTTGAAATAGGTCGGAGCGGCGCTGTGCGCATAGTCCGGACCAATCGGGAAATCGTTCGAGCCATCGGCGGGGAAGCTGCGGAAATCGGGCGTGCCGTAATAGCCGACCGCCTCTAGCGTCAATTCCGTCAGACGCTGCTGAATTTCCGTGCCCTTCACTTTCAAGAGCGAACTTTCGGGGCCCGGGCCTTTACCTGCCTGTTCGCCGGCCAAGGTCCTGAGCTCGGTAATTTCCAGAGCCGCGAGATCAATTTCCAGCTGGCTGACCTTGGTTGCAAAACCCATGTCCTGCAGCAGCGGCTCGCCGTCGAGCATCTCATGTTGAGCGATCTCTTTCAGCTGCTCGACACCGCGCTTGGAGCGCGCCACGCCAGCAATGCCGGAACGTTCATGCGCCAACAGGAATTTCGCGTAGGTCCAGCCCTTATTCTCTTCGCCGATCAGGTTTTCTGCTGGCACGCGTACATCGGTGAGCCACACTTCATTGACCTCATAGCCCCCATCGATGAGCTTGATCGGACGCACTTCGATGCCCGGTGTGTTCATGTCCACCAGAATGAAGCTGATGCCTTGTTGCGGCTTGGGCGCATCGGGATCGGTGCGGCACAGGAAGAAACCCCAGTCGGCATGCTGCGCCAAGGTCGTCCAAGTCTTCTGGCCATTGAGGATATAGTCGTCGCCATCGCGCACAGCAGTTGTTTTCAGCGATGCGAGATCAGATCCGGCACCGGGCTCGGAATAACCCTGACACCACCACACATCGCCGCTGCGGATACCGGGCAGATGCTTGGCTTTCTGTTCTTCATTGCCGAATGTGTAGATAACCGGGCCGACCATCGCGACGCCGAATGGCAATGGCATCACGGCATTCACCCGCGCATTTTCCTCAGACCAGATATAGCGCTGCGTCGGCGTCCAGCCGGTGCCGCCATATTGCTCCGGCCATGCTGGAACCGACCATCCTTTTTCGCCGAGAATTTTGTGCCAAGCGGTCATGTCTTCAGGGCTCATGTCGTCCTGAACCGCTGCACGTTCGATATTCTGCGGGTAGTTATTCTCGATAAAACTGCGCACTTCGTCGCGAAACGCATTTTCCTCTGCAGTGAATTCCAAGTTCATGACCGACTCTCCAATGATGAATTTGGCGCCAACATACGCCAAAAACGGCAGAAAACAAGCTGATCTAAAGGCCGTAGCAGGTGACGCTACGGCAAGCAGGAGTCACGCCTGTGGTTCACAGCGCAGAATGGATGGCGCGTTTAATCGACTCCTTAAATATCGGCTGAATATTTATCCTTGCGCCGTTTTCCGAAACGCATCCCGCCCTCCAGTTTGGCGCGCAAAGCAGTATAATAGGATTCCAGAAATATCCGCTTATCACCGCTGCCCGGTTCCCATCCAATTTTATTGCAGATCGAGCTCGTCACTGTCTCGAGGGCTTCGTCGGTCCCGGTTCTGAGCACGCTTTCCAACGTCTGCAATTCATATTCGCCATAGACGGACAGATCCTCATCCGAGAATTCGTAACGGGTTGTCGTCGTGCCGGTGGCCGGATCAGCAATGGCTTCCGCGGAAGGTGCGACAACCCCGCCCAGATTGCGTTTCACATTCTGGATCACCCAGGTCCCTGCGATCAAATCACCGCAGCGTAACCGATCTTTGTTAAACACAGGGAAAAGGAGAAACATCAGCACCCATAGAAAACCCGCCCAAGCGGTGAAGTCCGTCATCGTTCCTTCGGCTTCTCCAGACGTGATAAACATTAAGGGCAGGAATAGTTCGATGTCGCGGATGATATTGCGCGCAATGACCGCTTCGGCTGTCAGGCGTCCGCCATCGCGGGCCGCAACCCTGATACCAACGGCGCGCTTTCCCCATGTGGCGGCACGGTCACCGAGTTCAAAATAAAGGAAATAGGCGTTGCGGAACAAAAACACCGCGATGATCCAGAGGACCGCAACAACGCTGAGCGGGCCGCTTTCCTCCAGTATGAGACCCTCGCCAAAGGCGGATTCAAAGCCCCATAAAATCAGTAACCCCAGCAAGGTCACACCGAGGATTAAACCCAATATAATAATAATATCCAGCGTCAGAGCGCCTGCACGCGCGCCTGCTGTAGCAACGGTCACGTTCAGCGGAACGCCTTCTGGTGACACCATAACCCGGTCCAGCTTGGGATTGGCGGATCGTCTTGTCCACGGATCGGTCGTTGTCGCACTCATGTCCCGGTTTCCACGCGGCTGCGGCCAAAGACAAAGAAATAGACCAGCCAGAATGTCAGCATCGTACCGCCAACCAGATAGCGCAGACCAGTATCATTGATGAGTTGGCGCGCAAATCCTTCCAGCAATCCAGCACAGATCAACATTATCACTACACCTGCCATGACCAGAGCCGCGCGTTTGCCGGCATCACTGGCCGCCTTCAAATGTGATTTAGCGCCGGGAAAGGCAATCGAGCGCCCGACATGTATGCCGGCAGCTCCGGCCAATAATATGGCGAATAATTCCGTCGTCCCGTGGATCGAGAGCCAACCGATAAATTCAACCGTCAAATCACGTTGCGCAAATACCCAGACCATGGCACCGAGCAGCGCCATATTATGGATGAGCAACAATATGCTCGGCACCGCAAAAGCAAAACCGAGCGCAAAGGCAAGGATCGCAACTTGCGCGTTGTTGCTGAACAAATAAGCGGCAAATACGCCAAGCCCATCATGTTCTTTGGTGCTGAATAATGTCTCGCGCAGCGCCGCTTCGCTGGCACCAGGCACGCGCGTATCGGCAAAGTTTCCGGGAACCAGCGCATAATACCAATCGCTGTCACCGGCGACCAGGACATAGCCGATCAAGGTTCCGGCAATCATCACAAATAATGCAATCCAGATATCGACCTTGATTTCACGGATTGATTGACTCCACCCGCCGCCGAAAAAGCCCTTAAGCCACTGTCCGAAGCTGGTCTGTGTCCCGTAAACCATGAAATAGGACCGCAGCGCCAAGCCTTCGAGATAATCGATTAATCCAGCATCCAGTGAACTTTCGCGCGCAATTGAAAGGCTCGACAATAAGGTGCGATAAAGCGTGGGAAGCGCCAGCACATCGTCGTCACTTAATCGCCGGGCTTTGCCCTTCTCCATCTTCGTGACTATGTCTTCAAGCCGCACCCAATCCGCTTCCCGTTCTAACCGGAAGCGATCGCTTTTAAGGGCAGCGTTCTCGATAGCCTGCTCGGCGGTCGGATCTGTTACCATATTGGCCATCAGATTGCCCCTCGCCGTTTGATCTTGAGATAGCTGTTTATCAGCCGCGTACCGATATGTTTGTGAGGCCCTTCAATCACATCAATGCCCATATGCTGCAGCCGTGTGACGACCAGTTTCTTCTGCTCCAGCAAGCTTTGTGCGGTAACGCTGCGTGCCACATCTTCGGCATTTTCAGGTTGCTTTTTAATAAATTCAGAAAGCTCTTCATCTTCCAGCACCACAAACAAAACCAGATGCTTGTCGATCAGCCGGCCGGCCGCTTCCAGCATCAAATCAGCGCTCGTCGGATCGGTGAAATCGGTAAAAATGATGATCAATGAGCGCCGCTGTAAACGATTGGAAAGCGCCGACAAAGCCAAGGTATAATTGCTTTCCTGATGCCGATAATCAATGGTCGCCGCATCCTGCTGCATGCGATAGAAATTCCGGCTACCCGACAGGAAGGGCGTGGACAGTTCCGGCTTGGCAGCGAAACTGAACAAGCTGGTTTGGTCACCGGATTTCAAAGTGATATAGGCGGTTAGCAAAGCAGCGGAAACAGCGCGATCTATGCGCGGCAAGCCATCAATCGGTTCACACATCGCCGATCCGCAATCCAGCGCGAATACAATCTGGTTGTTGCGTTCAGTATCATATTCCTTGGCCAGCAATTTGCTGTGCCGGGCAGAACCTTTCCAGTCGATGCTGCGCCGATCCATGCCCGGTTGATATTCGGCCAGCGCTTCAAACTCGCTTCCCTCGCCGCGAAATTTGCGGGCCAAAAGACCGAAGATGGAATCGCGCAGGAACATCTGGACCGTTGGGCTGCGCACCGCCGAGATGTTCGGCATGACGGCGACAGATTGATCGCTTTGCTTGGAAGTTTGACGCCACGCGAGACCCAGCGGTCCTTTCCAGCGTAGCCAGAGTTTCCCGATATCCCCTGTGCCGCGGCGGCTCGGTGTTGTTGTTGAAGCACCGCTATAAATACGTTCTTTTGGTTGAGATCTGTCGAGCGTAAACGCGATCCGGCCATTGTCTGACAAACGGTCATCAACGCCCAGATTTCCGCTGATCGTGCGCGGTGCCATCAACCCCGCAAATTCCGCTTGCACGCCGAGTTCCAACGGCGCGCCAATTTCGGTTGTCTTGGGAACGGCCAATTGCACATTCCCTGCCTTTGCGGCGATCAATCCGTCTATCACCAGAAGCACGACTAGCATAGCTGCCCAGGCGATACCGATGGCCCACAGGTTCGGCATGATGGCCGCGAGCACCGCAGCAACAGGCGCCCCGATTGCGATCAGGAAAACAGCACGGGCGGTCGGGTAGATCAACGCGGTGCTTCCGTTCGTTCCACTAACGCTTCGATAATCGTATCGACCTGACGGCCTTCAATCTCTGCCGCAGGTGACAACAGGGTGCGGTGACGCAAGACAGAGGGCGCCAGCGCCTTTACGTCGTCAGGTACCACATAATCCCGACCGGATATCGCCGCCCTTGCGCGCGCGGCCGTGGCCAACATTATCGCGGCCCTTGGGCTTGCGCCATTTTCCAAATCGGCCGTTTCGCGGGTCGCGCGCACCAACCGGACAATATAATCGGTCACATCTTCCACCAGCTTGACCGACTTCACCACTTCCGCCGCTGCCATCAACGTCTGTTCATCCACCTGTGCGCTGATCCCGAAATCCGCAGGCCCTGGTGCGCCAATACGTTCACCATATTGTGTGACGATTTTCTTCTCTTCCTCTGCATCAGGATATTCGATCAGCAACTTGAACAGAAACCGGTCGAGCTGCGCCTCGGGGAGCGGATAAACGCCTTGTTGTTCAATTGGATTTTGGGTTGCAACCACCATGAACTGCGAAGACAGATCATGGGTCTCACCGTCAATCGTTACCGCACGTTCCTGCATCGCCTCCAGCATCGCGGCTTGGGTTTTCGGCGGTGTACGGTTGATTTCATCGGCAAGCAAAAGATCACAGAAAATCGGGCCGCGCGTCAGGGTGAAGGTACTGGTCTGGAAATTGAACAGGTTAGAGCCGACGATATCGCCGGGCATCAGATCGGGGGTGAACTGGATCCGACCGAAATCCAGGCTGAGCGTCGCGGAGAAACATTGCGCAAGAAACGTCTTCGCGGTTCCCGGAGGCCCTTCAAGCAAAACATGGCCAGAGGAAAATAGCGCGATCAAAAGATGATCGACAATTTCTTCCTGCCCGATAATCGCCTTGGCAACCTCGGTTCGGATATTATCCGCCAGTGTTTTCAATTCGCCAATGTTCATCCGATGAGTTCCTTTTTCCAATTATAAAGCGCGGCTGCATGTTCCGCAGTTTCGCGAGAATTTTGCGCCTGGTTGAGATTATTGAGCAAAGCGGTGAAACGGTTGCCGCGCACCTCTCCCAGCATATCAAGTTTGCGATTCAAGTCTTCACGGCTAGCACTTGGCGACAAGCCAATGGCATCGATAGCTTCGCTACGGATCATCTCTCCATAAGGGTCCGCAACCAGATGCTCGCGTTGCATTCTGTGGATAAAGCCGGCGCTGTTGTTGACCAAAGCAGCCTTGCCAAAATCGATGCTCCGTCGTTCCCGTACCGGCGGACCGAAGCGGTTAAACGCTATCCAGGCCGCAGCCAAGGCAGCAATGATCAAACAGATGGTCGCCGACAAAAAGGGCGGCTTGAATGCCAGCGACAACAGATTGTCTGAAGAACCAAGGCCGTTGAAAGTCAGATCGAACATAATCGGACCATCCGTCTGCGCCTCAAGCGCTGTGATGAGGTCGTAAGCGTGGCGCGCAATACGCTCATTGCCCATGCCGGTATTATTCATCAAATCCGCATCAGCTACGATCACAACGGGATAATAAGCCGCGTCTATTTCATCGTCGGCGGTTATCTGTGACGGATCAAGACTTTCCAGGCTGTCATAAACACCCCCGTCATCGACATAGCCAATCAGCGATTCTCCATTTTCCGGATCTTCTACAATGCTGCGCATATAGTCACCGGTCATGGTGATGTGGATGTCAGGCACCGGAATCGGATCACCCACGGCGGAACTGGCAATTTCAGACATATTGAATTTCGACTCTGTGGATTGCCTCTCGCTAGCAATCACTGCTTCACTTTTTCCTTCATTCGCTTGGTTGTCTTGTTCCGGAGTGATGGTTTGCAATTTTATGTCGACAATATCGCTCAGCATTTTCACACCGGAATCGCTCGCAACGATACCCAGGCGCTGCGCCCAACCCTTTTTCGATTCCATTCCCACCAGATTTGTCGTGGCAACATTCCATTTGGGCAGGATAATCATGGTCGGCCCGACATAGGCGCGCTCTTGTATGACGTCGGCGAGTTTATCCGCTTCGGCATAAACATTGGGCGTCACTATCAACAGTCCGGGCTTATCGATGTCTGCCGCACTGCGAGAAAATTGCACTTCACGGCCGGTTTTTTCCAATAGATTGGCCAGAGCTTTATAGCCAACCAGGCTGTTTGATGCTCCGTGCGCCCGGCCATTATTACCCGAACTCAATTGATCGCCAGCACCCAAGCCATAGAGCAGCGCGATAAAGGCCGCGAAGCCAATGGCAAACATGATGATGATCGTCGTCCGTTTAAACGGATTGGCCTGAACACTCATGGGAACACACTCATCTCGCGTCAGCCTTTGGCTTGCGCCAACTGTCGGCCAGGGCAAATTCGCCATAGGCGTTACGCGAAGCTGTCCAGCCTTCTTCGCCAATAGGAGTGGCGGCAAAAATACCGCGCTCGACATGATCTGCAATGACGGCAAACATCGCCCGCGCGGTTTCGGGCAAGCTGTCAAACCGTTCAATTTCGCGAGACGTGTTAGACGGGCGCAACAGATCGGGACGGCGCTTCTCTATATCCTCGATACTACGAAACAATAACAGATGCGCAGCTTCATCAAACTGCCCTTTGCTAGCGAGAGCATCCGCTTCTTCCAGTAATCGGCGGGCAGCGACATGATCCGGTCGCCATTCTTCTTCCTGCTTGGGTTTGCGGCCGCGCCATTCCTCCCAATAAGGGGATAATATCACCCATAGCAGCGTCAAAACACCCGCAGCCAGCAGCACTATTAATATGATCCGTAGAACCGGCCATGCTGCGGCCATCGCTTCAGCAGCAGGGGCAAGTACTTCGCCCAACCATTCCAGAAAATCCTTCCACCATTGGGGCGGTTCTTCCGGTGGTTTGGGCGTAATATTAGTGAATTGAATTTCTTCATCAGCGCGCACGTCTTTCCATGCGGCGTCAAAAGAAGCGTTCTCTTCATTACCCTGTACTACTGCGTTTTTTGCCACGTCTCCGATGTTGCAGAAACGGGGAGCAGGAGCAAGGGCCAAGATTGCCCTGTGTCAGCCTGTTCACAAAACATGGATCGATTGACAGAAAAGGACAGAGCAGGAATAAACCAGCAATTATCGAAAAGGGGTTCGGGCATAATGACATTTGATATCGGCCGCGTAATGAGCGCGGCTTTTACTGTTATCGCGCGCCATCCGGTTGTCTTTTTGGGGCTATCTTTGATCGTCGCGGGACTGCCTTATGGGTTGATGCAATTTTTTGCGTTAAATCCCGATGGTCTTGCGGCCCCTTTTTTAGAAGGAATGTTTACCGATTTCGATGATTACTGGCTGACATTTATCTTTGCTGGGACCGGCATGTTCTTCGTTTATTTCACCCTGACGATCTTGCTCCAAGCCATGTTGATCGTGGCAACTGTCCGCGACATGCGCAGTCAGGATGTTGATATCGGCCTGTGCTTTGCAGAAGCAATGAAGCGCTTTCTACCGCTCATCGGATTGGCGATTTTATCGTTGTTGGGCATCATGCTGGGGCTTGTCCTGTTCATTGTTCCCGGCGTCATTTTATTCCTGATGTGGATGGTCGCGGCACCCGTGATGGTGATCGAAAATCTCGGGATCACAGATTCACTCAAGCGCAGCGCCGAACTGGCCTCCGGATCCAAGGGTATGATGTTTCTGTTGATGATCATCTTTATGATTGCTTCGGGGATATTGTCCGGCATGGCCGAAGGGCTTGGCTTTTTTAACAGCACCGCATCGGTTTTCCTGACCATCATCGCCGAGACCGCCATTGCAGCCGTTCAGGCCGCGGGCGTGGCCGCTCTATATGTTGAACTGCGCACCGTGAAAGAAGGCCCCTTTACCGACACGCTTTCCGATATTTTTGCCTGAACAAACCCTGTCCTATAGTGCCACTTGGCGAACCCCATACCATCAGGTATAGGTTGCAGAATGATATCGAATTCCAACGGGTGAGGCTTCCATGATTACACTGAACGTTAACGGTCAGGCGAAAGAGGTCGATGTCGATCCCGCAACGCCGATATTGTGGGTAGTCCGCGAAAACTTGAAAATGACCGGCACCAAATTTGGTTGCGGTGTTGCGCTTTGCGGGGCGTGCACCGTGCATCTGGATGGCAAGCCGATCCGGTCCTGCTCCACTCCGGTTTCCGAAGCTGATGGCAAAGCGATCACCACGATCGAAGGTCTGGCCGACGAAGACGGCACGTTTAGCAAGGTTCAGCAAGCCTGGGTTGACCAGCAAGTGGCCCAATGCGGCTATTGCCAGTCGGGTCAGATCATGTCGGCCACTGCTTTGCTGAAAAAAACCCCCAATCCCACGGACGAACAGATTGATGCCGCCATGGCGGGCAATATCTGTCGCTGCGGTACCTATGTGCGGATACGCAAGGCGATCAAAACCGCCGCGGGTGCATCCTCTGAAACGCAGGAGGCCTGATCATGGCGGATACCAAGTCTTCTAAAACAGCACCCAAAAAAGGCAAATGGACTCGCCGCGCCTTCATCGGTGCCGGTGTGGTTGCTGGCGGCGCATTGGTTGTCGGTGTCGCGGTACGCCCCGACAACCCGGTGGAGCGGCTCAGCCCGATGCTCGCCAAAAGAGACGGCGAACAACTCATCAACGCCTGGGTTAAGATTGATAAAGACAATATTGTCACGGCCATCATTCCCCATGTCGAAATGGGTCAGGGCGTTTTCACATCACTGGCGCAAATGCTGGCCGACGAGCTGGATGCGGACTGGAGCAAGGTCAAAATCCTCGAAGCTCCGGCCGACAAGAAATATGTTTCCCATGATATTGGCCGCGAATTCCTCGCTCCCAATTTGGAAGTCCCAGCCATATTGGAGCCAACCGTTGGCGGTACCTTCTTGCAACTGGCAACCGCCATGAATCTGCAAATTACCGGCGGCAGCTTCTCGGTTCGCGGAACCGGTCAGCGCGCGATGCGGGTGGCGGGCGCAGCTGCCAAGGAAATGCTGATCGCGGCAGCGGCAGAGGAATGGAATGTTCCCGCCGGTGAATTGCGCGCCGAAAACAGCATGATCCTGCACGACAAGAGCAGTAAATCAGCGCCATTTGCAGATTTTGCCGCCGCTGCAGCCGAACAGGGCCTTCCGAACAAGCCCAAGCTGAAATCGCCCAAAGACTATAAGCTGATGGGCAAGGCCATGGCCCGCCATGATATTCCAGACAAGTCCGATGGCACAGCACTATTTGGCATTGATGCGGACCTGCCCGGCATGAAATATGCTGCGGTAAAGGCAGCACCGGTCGTCGGCGCAACGGTTGAATCGATGAACGTCGAGACCGCCAAAACCATGCCCGGCGTTTTGCAAATCCTGAACATGGGTGATTTTATCGCTGTGGTTGCCGATGGGTATTGGCAAGCGCAGCAGGCGCTTGGCACGATCGACGCAAAATATTCCAAGACCGAGGGTGACGCGCTCAATCAGGATGCCCTGTTTGCGCGCTACGCAACGGTGCTGGATGAGGCCGGCGATGATGGCGGCGATGTCGAGACCGAGCAAGGCGACGTCACGGAGGCTTTTGCGGGTGCGGCGACGAAAGTCGAAGCGGAATATAAAGTACCCTTCCTCGCCCATGCCGCAATGGAACCAATGAACTGTACCGCCTGGGTGCGGGACGGGAAATGCGACGTCTGGTCTGGTCACCAAGCACCGCTGATGGCCCGCAAAGCGGCGGCGGACACGCTGGGCATTGATATGGATGCTGTAACCTATCACAACGCTTATCTTGGCGGCGGGTTCGGTCGGCGGTCGGAAAATGACGCGATTATCATGGCCACACGCATTGCCAAGGCAACGCAATATCCGGTGAAGATGATCTGGTCGCGCGAAGAAGATACGATGCAGGATCATTATCGCCCGTCGGCCACGAGCCGGTTCCAGGCCGGTCTGGACGAAAATGGCAAGGCAGTGAGCTGGAGCAATATCCATACCCACCTGTTCGATCCGCAAGAAGCGCCGACTGTGCCTTACTATAATATCGCCAATCACAAGATCCGTAAAATTGATGTGCCAACCCATTTGCGCTTCGGTCCATGGCGGTCGGTGGATCATAGCCAACATGGTTATTTCATCGAGAGCTTTGTCGACGAACTAGCCCATGCAGCAGGCAAGGATGGCTATGCCTATCGCCGCGAATTGCTCGCGGGGTCAGCGCGCCATCTGGCGGTTCTGGACAAGGCCGCGGAAATGGCCGGTTGGGACACACCACTACCCGAAGGCCACGGACGCGGCATTGCCTTTGTCCCGTCTTTTGGCACCATTGTGGCGGAAGTGGCCGAAGTCGATATGACCGGCAAGAAACCCAAGGTGACAAAAATCTACGTCGCGGCTGACCCTGGTTTTGCTGTTAATCCCGACGGTTTTGCCGCCCAGATGGAAAGCAGTGTAGCCTATGGCCTGACCGCCACGCTTTACGGCGAAATCTCGGTCAAGGATGGCGCTGTTCAACAGAGCAATTTCCATGATTATCCGATCTTGCGCATCAACGAGATGCCGGAAGTGGATGTGGAAATTATCAACGGCGACCACAAGCGTTTGGGCGGAGCCGGAGAACCCGGACTGCCGCCGCTCGCCCCGGCCGTAACCAACGCCATTTTTGCCGCCACCGGCAACCGCGTTCGAGAGCTGCCGTTGAGCAAAGTGGATTTCGCTTAAGGCCGTTCGTGCCGGCATTTGTAAGGAAAAAATGATGAAAGCAGTGCTTCGCGCATCCGCTCCGGTTTTGGTAATGGCGCTAGCCGCTTGCGGGACCGACCCCGCGCCGGGACCCACTGAACAGATTGTTGTTCGCGAACCCGGTGCAGCAGCCGATCCCGTTGGCGCACCGGACAGCGGCTTGATCGCTTCTGGTAAAGCGGCCTTCAATTCCTGTCTCGCTTGCCACGGTATCGACGAGGGCGGTGCCAATAAGGTCGGCCCGAATCTCCATGGCATTATCGGTCAAGCTGCTGGCAGTGTCGATGGTTTCGCCTATTCCGATGCGCTGGCATCTTCAGGGATCACTTGGACCAAAGAAGAATTGGACAGCTACATCGCAAATCCTGCCGCCAGGGTTCCCGGCACCACGATGATGGCCGGTGCTATCACCGACGCCGGACGGCGCGAAGCCATTATCGCCTATATTGAAGATGTTTCCGCTAATTGAGCGAAGCAGCAGACAATGAGATCATGTTGGCCGTGCTCGCTGCCGGCCAATCGCGCAGATTTGGTGATCAAGACAAGCTGACCGCATTGCTGCATGGTAGGATGCTGGGTCTCCATGCCGCTGACACCTTAACCCGAATAGCTTTTGATCGCCGCACCATCATCGCATCTGATCCAGGCCATCCCTGCGCCATTGGTTGGAGAGCAATGGGCTATGATATCATTCTCAACGAACATGCCGCAGAGGGGCAGTCGGCGTCAGTGCGGTGCGCAGCACAGCACGCAATGAAATACGGTGCCAGCGCGCTATACGTCTGTCTGGCTGACATGCCCTATATCGTTCATCAGCATATCCAGAAGCTGTCTCGGGCTTTTGACGATCATGACCACCAAAAGATCATTGCATCAGGCGAAGGCGATAAAGCGATGCCACCTGCTATTTTCCCATCTAGCGAATTTGGGACCCTTCAGGATTTACAGGGGGATCACGGTGCCAGAAAACTGTTACAAACAGCATATCGTGTTGCAGCGCCCGACGGCAGCTTGCTGGATATCGACACACCGCAAATATTGGCGACGGAAAACCAGAAAAATCCCAGAATTTAGCCAGAAAACAGCTCGGCAGCATTGATCAACTGAATATCGTCGCGTGTCTCCAATTGCTCCAGAAACCAATATTTGTGCCAAGCACCATAGAGGATCAAAATCCGCTTCTCCTGACCTTTTACATCATCCAGAGCCGCAGCGACTTTCTGAAAATGGGCCGCGTTGATAGTCTGCCAGCCGCCTGCTCCCAGATCATCACCGAACAGCTTTTCATAACTCTCCTGCCGCGCTTTTACGGCGTTGTCATAGGCCTGACTGTGAATGAACAACGGGTCATCTGAACGCCCGCGGACGGCTTGGTTGTAGGTAGTAATAGCAGCTTGATGCGCCGCCCAATCTTTCGCTCGAGACGGATCTTGTTTCACCCGAGCCAAAGTCGCACGCCGATCATCCGCGATGTTCTGTGTCCATGCTGCAACTGGGACCATTTCAAAATCCAACGCCTCACGCAGCGGGAAAACGACATCAATCAGTTCCGGAAAATCATCAGCGCGACTTTCCCGCACTTCACCAAACTGTTGGTAGTTAGCTGATGCCTTGGAAAAACGCTCAGTCGGCAGTTCAACCATGATAATCTCAGGATCAAACTTGGTAATCGCAGCGCGCAATACCGTCAGTGAATAACTCTCGCTGCGTCTATGTTGTCCATGGACCGCACCTATTACCGCAACGACATTCGTGCCCGGGGATGGCTCTGGTATTTCAGCCGGGGCCGAGCATGCAGTGATTACCGTCAGCAACCCGAACAGGCAGAGCTTGCCGAAATTCACTCCGCATCAAGCCGCTTGGCCAATCGTACAATGCCGTAGACCAGCGGCGGCACGAACACAGCAGATAATATGACTTTTGCCAACAGTTGCCCCGGCATGATTTTCATCAATGGCGCCACTCCATAAAAAGCGATGGTGATAAAAATAACGGTATCAACCGCTTGGCTAACAACCCCGGCAATCATGCTTCGCAGCCATAACAGCTTGCCGCCTTCTCCTTTCAGCCGGGTGATGATGAAAACATTGAGCAATTGGGATGTGCCGTAGGCGATAATCCCTGCAAACATCAGCCGGGTCGATTGATTGAGAATGATGTCAAAGGCAACGCGCTTTTCTTCTTCCCAGAATGACGCTGGCGGCAAGGCCAGAACTAGCTGGATTAATATCATCGACACGATGATCGGAACGAATCCGAACACAACTATTCGATTGCCCGTGGCACGTCCATAAACCTCGGCCACCGCTCCTGCCAGCACCACCAGCAGGATGAAAGCGAATATGCCTGCTTCAACCGCCAATGGCCCCAGCGCCACTAGTTTGTTGCCCAAAATTCCTGCCAGACTAGCCATTCCGCCATAGAGAACGCAAATGACGAAGAGGCCGCGTGGGATGTGCTTTGTTTCTGAGTTTGCTGTCATCTTCATTGCCTAGCGTGGTCACGACGGAAAAAAAAGCATCAAAAACAAACAGGAAAAAAGGAATCGTGACTCTCCACGATTTTCCTCTAGGGAGGAATCAATAAAGTTCTGGCTTAGCTAGCTGGACACGTCTGGGGGCGAAGGTCGGTCCAAAGGGGAATCTGTGCGAAGACTAGCGGTTTATTGTGGCGCGAGCGCTGGGGGGACCCCGTTTTCGCCGAGACAGCAAAAAAATTGGGCCAGATCATGGCTCAGCGGAACATCGATCTGGTCTTTGGCGGCGGACGTCTCGGCCTAATGGGTATTATTGCCGATGCAGTGCTTGATGGTGGCGGGAAAGTTTACGGCGTTATTCCTGAAATGCTGAAAGATCATGAGGTCGCTCATACCGGGCTGACTGAGCTGCACGTCGTTACGTCCATGCATGAGCGCAAAGCAAAAATGACGGAACTTACCGACGGTTTTGTTGCCATACCTGGCGGAATCGGGACGTTGGATGAACTGTTTGAAGCATGGACCTGGAAAGCACTGGGATATCACGGCAAGCCGATCGGGCTGCTCAACGTCAATGGCTACTGGGATTCTCTCACAATGTTTTTGGACAATGTCGCGGGCCATGGGTTTATGTCCTCAGCGCGCCGCGAACAGTTGATATTGAGCGATGATATCAATGAAATATTGGATCAGCTGACATCTGCATACACAGGTTCGAATGGGGAAGTGACGTGGTAAAATCAACCGGGACAACCCGCTAATGACCTCGATTCTGACAAGCATTGCCGGAATGGCGGTAATCCTTCTACTCGCTTTTTCCCTTTCAACCGGGCGCCGCAAAGTGCGTCTTCGTGTGGTCTCGGCAGCCTTTGCACTTCAGGCCGGGATTGCTGTGCTCGTACTTTATGTGCCAGCGGGTAAAGATATCATCCAAGCCATGTCTACTGGCGTTTCGAACCTCCTTGGATATGCAGCAGACGGCACGAATTTCATTTTTGGCCCGCTCGCAAACCCTGACATGGGCGGAAACAGCTTTGCCATCGCCGCACTGCCCGTCATCATCTTTTTCTCGGCTTTGATTTCAATTCTCTATTATCTCGGAGTGATGCAATTCATCATCAAATGGGTGGGTGGTGGAATCCAGAAAGTCACTGGAATATCGAAAGTTGAATCTCTTTGTGCCGCAGCGAATATTTTCGTTGGCCAATCGGAATCACCTCTAGTTATTCGTCCTTATCTAGCAAAGTTGACTGAGTCTCAGCTGTTTACGGTAATGAGTGTCGGCATGGCCGGGGTGGCTGGCACCATATTGGCCGCATATGCCTCGATGGGCATACGGATTGATTATCTTCTCGCCGCCGCTTTTATGTCGGCGCCTGGCGGTATCTTGATGGCAAAAATTATCATGCCTGATGATCCTGATGCCGAAGCACCGGAAGAACTGGTGGTTGCCGTGGACTATGAGGAAGAGAAACCGGCAAATATCATTATGGCCGCGTCTATGGGCGCGCAAACCGGTGTTAAAATTGCCGTAGCTGTTGGTGCCATGGTGCTCGCCTTTGTCGCGCTTGTGGCCTTGGCCAACGGTATATTGGGCGGCGTCGGAGGCTGGTTTGGTCAACCCAACCTTAGCTTCCAGCAGATTATCGGCTATGTCTTTGCGCCCATCATGTTCCTGCTGGGCGTACCTTGGGAAGAGGCTTTTGCAGCCGGCGGCCTGTTCGGAACCAAGGTGGTCTTGAACGAATTTGTGGCTTTTAGCGATCTGGGCAATATGGGTGATACATTGTCGCCCACTACCGTTGCGATCGTGACTTTTGCTTTATGCGGATTCGCTAACTTTCTGTCGATTGCTATTCAACTGGCCGTTACCGGCGGACTGGCACCCAATCAGCGCCCTGTAATTGCCCGCCTTGGTCTGAGAGCACTAGCCGCCGGATCGCTCGCCAATCTAATGAGTGCAGCCTTGGCCGGATTATTATTATCCCTGGGTTGAGTGGATAGATTGACAAAACGGATAAGCAGAGCATCATAGAAGCATGTCGCATACCAATGATACATTATCGTCTATCTCTCTTGCTTTGTCTGACAAAGACAAGGATGCTTTTTCATCACGCATCGGCCAGTCTTTTTCCGACTGGGGCTTTGCCATTATTTCAGATCACGGCATTCCGGATGAATTGATCGCAAAAGCCGAGCACATGTCCCGCGCGTTTTTCGCGTTGCCGGATGGTGTGAAACGCAAATATTATGTTCCCGGCGGCGGCGGTGCCCGCGGCTACACGCCTTTCGGTACAGAGGCGGCTAAAGATTCCAACATACACGACCTCAAGGAGTTCTGGCATATCGGTCGGCAGTTGCCGAGCGGACATGCGTTTGAACCGTTTATGAGTGACAATATTTGGCCGGAAGAAGTGGACGGCTTTCGCGAATGCTATCTTGAGCTGTTCGCTGCTTTTGACAAGGCGGGACAACGCATATTGGAAGGGATTGCACGCTTCCTGGGATTGGAGCCCAATTTCTTCGACGACACAGTGCGCGACGGTAACAGTATATTACGTCTCATCCATTATCCGCCGGTACCAGCTGATTCACCTGCCGTGCGCGCCGCAGCGCATGAAGATATCAACACCATTACCCTGCTTATCGGAGCAGAAGAAGCGGGGCTTGAGCTGCTGGACAAACAAGGCAATTGGCGCCCTGTGACTCCGAAACCAGGTGAGCTCGCCGTCAATATTGGCGATATGCTGCAACGACTGACCAACAACCGCTTGCCATCGACGACACACCGGGTAGTTAATCCGCCACCAGAACGGCGCGGACATTCGCGCTATTCGATGCCATTTTTCCTTCACTTCCGGCCAGACTATTTAATCGAGACTTTGCCGCAATCCATAGATGAGGATCATCCCAATCTCTATCCAGAGCCGATTACGGCCCATGATTATCTGATGGAACGTCTTCGCGAAATTGGATTGGTATGAGTCCAAAAGTTGTGGGGATTAGTGGCGGCAGCTGCTCAGGAAAATCGACACTGGCGGCTTATATCCATGGGACATTGGGCGCTGATCAATGCGTCATCCTGCCACAAGATGACTATTTTTTTGGTTATGGCGATGCCCCGGAAGGTAAGGGAGGTCCGAATTTCGATCACCCCGATGCGGTTGATTTTGACAAGATGCGCGCGCAACTATCTTTACTAAAACAGGGTCAATCAATTGACCGGCCGCTTTATGATTTTCCAACGCATATGCCCAAGATGGAAACGGAGCTTACCGAGCCACGGCAGATCATATTGGTCGACGGCATATTGATCCTGCACCACGCTCCCTTGCGGCAGCTATTTGATCTATCTGTTTTTGTGCGATGTGACAGCGCCATCCGATTTGAACGACGCCTAGAACGTGATGTCAGGGAACGCGGGCGCACGGCCGACTCGGTCCGAGAAGTTTTTCGCAGTCAGGTCGATCCGATGCACGAAAAATTTGTCGCGCCTTCACAGATGCATGCAGATATCGTGATAAATTCGCAACAGTCAAAAACAGTCGTTACGAGCGATTTTTCCGCTATTTTGGAATCAATAAATACTTTAATTCAATAAGATAGCTTCATTCCGCAGTGAAACTCGGCCATTTATCAACCGATTTTCCAAGCCCTTGATAAACTGTGGATAAAAATTAAATGCTGCAGCGCAAAACAAAGTCGTTGCGATTGAGACAAAACTGTCATTTTACGCCCCTAGGGAGCAGTTCGATTACATGGCGTTCAGGACGTTCACCGCGTCGCCGATCATGTCCATCACTGTAAAAGACCGCAAATGGGGAACCTTAACATGAAAATGAAATATCTATTGGCAGCCAGCGTTGTCAGCCTTTCCACAGCCGGCCTGATGGCCACTCCAGCCGCAGCGCAGCAGATTACATCTGGCGTCGAAGGTAAAGTTGCTGATGAAAGTGGTGCCGCCATTTCCGGCGCTACTGTCACAATCACCGATACTCGAACCGGTCAGAAAAGAACAATTTCTACTGGATCCAACGGCTTGTTTCGCGCTGAAACGCTTGTCACCGGTGGCCCTTACACAATTACGGCAACTGCACCGGGCTTCGAAGGCCAAACGGTTGAGAACCAGTTTTTGAACCTTCAAGGTAACACTGACTATACCTTTACGCTTGCATCTGGTTCTGAAGAAAATGTAATCGTCGTTACGGGTACACGTGCTGGTGTATCTCAACTTGCTGTGGGTCCTGGACAAGCGTTTGGGTTGGAAGCCTTAGAAGGATTCCCTTCAGTTACCCGCGATGTTCGCGATATAATAAAATTCAATCCGCTCGTATCGCTGGATCGGAGCAATGAAGTAGACGAAGTGTCCTGTTTGGGCGGAAACACTCGGTCGAATAGCTTCACTGTCGATGGCATATCTCAATCAGATTCTTTTGGCCTCAACAACACTCCCTTTGCCGCGCGTAATTCATTGCCGATTCCTTTTGATGCAATCCGCGAAACATCTGTTGAATTTGCGCCTTTTGATGTTGAGTATGGTCAATTCAGCGGCTGTGCAATTAACACTGTCACAAAATCCGGTGAGAATGACTTTCACGGCACGGCCTTTTTTACTTATACGGGCGATGGCCTGACGGGCGACACAGTGGATGGCCAAAACATTACACAGTCTCCTTTTGATCGCTATCGCTGGGGCGCAACGCTCTCTGGCCCAATCATTAAAGACAAGCTGTTCTTCTTCTTTGCTTATGAAGAAACCGATCTCGGCAATAGTCAAGACAACGGCCCGGCAGGAGCAGGATTTGCGAATGAGGCAGCTGGTGTCAATCAAGCGCAATTCGATGAAATTTCAGATGTGCTGAACACTGTTTATGGCATTGATACGGGCGAAATTGCTCGCACACTTCCCCAAACCGACCGACGCTTTTTTGGACGATTGGACTGGTTGATCAATGATGATCATCGTCTTGAAGTTACATATCAGAACCTTAAAGAAGGTCGGGTAGAAGAAGATGACTTTGATCAGCGCGACAGTGAAATTACTGGTGTAAATAGTTTCGAATTGGAAGGTACAGAATCGGATTATTACTCGGCTCGCCTCTATTCGCAATGGACAGATAACCTTTCCACTGAGTTGCGTGTGTCTCGCTCTGAAGTGAGTGATCTTCAAGGTCCTGTCGGCGGAGGCGAAGCACAATCAGATAATCCAATCAACCGCATTGTTGTCGGCATCGACAATAGCACAGATCTTGGCGGTGGTGTCATTGCTGGCAATGGTTCAGGTGTAGATGGTGCAGTTATTGCCGGTCCGGGAATTTTCCGTTCGGCTAACCAGTTGGACCGGCAAGTTGATCTGGTGAAATTTCAGGCTAACTATTCCGCTGGCGATCATGATATCAAAATTGGCACGGAATATAACAAGCTCGATATTTTCAATCTCTTTGCGATCAACGCAACAGGCACTCTATTCTTCCAGAATGTTGATGACTTGCGTGCTGGCCTGTTATCAGGTGGGACTGGCTTTACATCAGCTTTTTCCAGTCCAAGTGATGCTGCGAGCGGAAACATTGGTGGAGCGGTTATCGCTGCATCCCCTTCCGGCGATATTAACGAAGCAGCGGCTGATTGGTCACGGACGATCTGGTCATTTTATGCGCAGGATGATTGGCGTGTAAACGATAATCTGTCTGTTACGATTGGTATCAGAACCGATTTGTACAATGGCGATGCACCACGTGCCAATCCCAACTTTTTGTCTCGTTACGGCTTCACCAACCGCAATTCATTCAGCCGTCTGGATCCAGTTTTCCAGCCACGCGTTGCGTTCAACTATGGTTTCGACAATGACGGATTTCTCAGTAATTCTGTGCTGACTGGCGGTGTAGGTATCTACTCCGGCGGCGATCCCACTGTTTGGTTCTCAAACGCTTTCTCAAATAATGGCTTCTCTACCGCGGCAGCCAACAGCTTGGTCAGCGGCTGCGATCCATTGCGTGATGCCAATGGACAGATCGACGTAACCCCAGGTGGAACCTTTTCCGGTATCCCCGCCTGTGTTGTGGAAGCAGCATCTGCCACATCATCTGCCGGTTTGGCTGATACACAATCGACCGACCCTGATCTTAAAATCGCGACCGTGGTACGTGCCAATCTTGGCTTTGAGAGTGTTTTGAACTTCACCGGCAATGACGGGTTTTTTGACAACTGGAATATCAAGGCCGACTATATCTATAGCCGGTTCCGTAATCCTTATAACTTTGTCGATCTCTCCCAGGTTCCAAATCCAGCATTGGGTGTGAATGGCTTTACAGTGGACGGTCGTCCGATTCTGCGTGCAATTGATCCAGATGCCGCCGGATGTAATGCTGTTCTTTCTGGAACAGGCGGAACCCCGCCAACCTATACCGGTGTGACAGCTGAGTGTTTCTCAACCCGCCGGGACGACGAAATACAGTTCACCAATGCAGCGGGCTATAGCAGCCACGCATTTGGTCTCAGTCTGGGCAAACGTTTCTTGGGCGGCGTCTTTACTGAAGCGGGGTCGACCAAAATCAACCTTGGTTATGCTTTTGTTGATTCAAACAACCGACGGAACCTTGCGAGTTCTACCTCTACATCCAGCTTTGATAGCACGGCCGCGTTTGATCGCCAAAATCCTGCAGTTTCAACGTCAAATTTCGAAACCCGGCACCGGATCACTGCGCAGCTCGACTTCAAAGAATATTTCTTTGATGATTTTGCAACTCGGTTAGGATTTAGCTTCATTGCACAGTCAGGTCGCCCTTACAGTCTGACATTCGACAATCAGGGTGTATTTGCGGACAGCAGTTCAGGATCAGACAATGCGCTGCTTTACATTCCAACAGGCATCGACGATCCTAATCTGTCAGCAGCATCTGATCCGGCTGCCGTTCAAGCTCTGGTTGATTATGCAAACGGCTTGGGTTGTGCCCGCAACTTCCTCGGAAGCTCGATTAGCAGAAACACCTGCCGCAACGACTGGTCCTATGACCTTGACCTACGTATCAGTCAGGAAATCCCTGGTCCCGGTCGTTTGTTCGGTGTTGAAGATAAAATTCAAATCTTCGCTGATATCGACAATCTGTTGAATATTTTTGATAGCAGCGCCAACACCTTTCGTGATCGTTCAGACCGGGTGGAAGTTGCTGGTGGCGGCTTCGATGCAACGACAGGCCAATACATCATTAGTAGTTTCAATCCTGATGATGAAGAAAATGTCACAACCAGCTCATCATTGTGGCGGATTGTTCTAGGCGTGCGTTACGAATTCTAAAGCATTCAAGCTAACAAATTGGTTCAATTTTCAAAAACGGCGACGCTGCAAAGCGTCGCCGTTTTCATTTGTTGCAGCCTCCTAAAGCATTCTGTAGCTATATATATCTCTCAACAAACGGTAATTTCTCTATTTACCAAAACCCCTGCAAGGTAGCGATATTCTAGCAACCATCCTTATCTCGATGGGCACAAAAAAGGCCGCCCCATTTCTGGGACGGCCCTTGATGATATCAATTTGAAATCAGATCAGAGTGATCAGTCTTCCTTGACCTCATAATATTGCGGTGCCGCGATATTCAGGATCTCGAGAATTTTCGCCAGAGCGGTTGGCTCATCGGTTTCTTCCATCGCAGCCAATTCGCGAGCAAGACGGCTGGAGGCCGCTTCGAAAATCTGACGTTCGGAATAGCTTTGTTCTGGCTGATCATCAGCGCGGAAAAGATCGCGGGTTACCTCGGCAATAGAGACAAGATCACCCGAGTTGATCTTCGCTTCATATTCCTGGGCGCGGCGCGACCACATGGAGCGTTTTACCTTCGGTTTATCTTTTAGTGTTTCAAGCGCCTCTTTCAGCGTCTTGTCAGAAGACAGTTTGCGCATGCCGACGCCTTCTGCCTTGTTCATTGGTACACGCAACGTCATGCGCTCTTTTTCAAAACGCAGAACATAAAGTTCCAGTTGCATGCCCGCAATTTCTTCATTTTGCAGTTCGATCACACGGCCCACACCGTGTTTTGGGTAAACCACATAATCGCCCACATCAAAGGACAGCGTATTCGCAGCCATAAAAAGCCTTTCTTTCTCAATGGAAAAGAAGGATGATTCCAGTCAAATTTCTCAAAACCCCGACGAAAAAACCCTTTTGTTCATACATATAACGACCGAACACCCCCCGTGCCCAGCCGCTAACCGACACTAGTGTTAGCAGATTCGTCACAAAAAAGCAATTTATCGTTGCAACGCACAACTTTTATTGGACCTCAAGCGCCGGGCGCGGGCATCTGCCCACTTGGCTACGCGCCAATAAGGCGCGGCGGCCGGTCGGCCTTGCCTCGCTGCGCCCGGCTTGGTGATACCCCTGAAGGTCGCGCTGATCCGACGCATCGCGTCGGCAAGCGCGATCACGCGCCCGAGCTTATGCGAGGATAGCCAAGGGCACGGATGGGCCCGCCCGGCGCCTGAGGTTCAAAAAGAAATCCTCTAAAAAACTTTCTTAATCGCCTTCGCCGGGTTTCTCAGAGAAGTGCGCTTCAAACTTTCCTTCAACGCCTTTGAAGTCATCCGCATCAGCGGGTGGCTCGCGGCTGACGGTTATGTTCGGCCAGCTTTCGGAATATTTGGTATTCACTTCCAGCCACTTTTCCAGACCGTCTTCGGTATCCGGCAAAATTGCTTCGGCGGGACATTCTGGCTCACACACACCGCAGTCGATACATTCGCTGGGGTTAATGACGAGCATATTGTCACCTTCATAAAAACAGTCAACGGGGCAGACTTCCACGCAGTCCATATATTTGCATTTAATACATGCGTCGGTAACAACATAAGTCATCGGGTCGTCTACTCCATCTTACAGGCCGTTATATTTACGACCATCGATATCTGCTATTGCGCAAAATTGGGAACGTCAACAGTTGGTTTTCGGTCCTATTTCATTCACCAGTGCGCAGTCTTTCAAAACAGCTTTGCGCATCCGGCGCACTGCCGCGCCGCAGTGGCAACACTGCTATTCGGATGACATGCACTTCGCGGCCTTGCGGAATCGTTAAGATATCCCCCTGTCGGACCATCATATGCGCGCGATCCACCCGGCGACCGTTTAAACGGACATGGCCCTTATTGGCGAGTTTTTTTGCCATCGTCCGGTTGCCAGCAAAACGTAAATACCAAAGCAGCTTGTCGATCCTGAGCGCCAGAGGGTCAGGTTTTGTTTCAACAGCTGTTTTGCTTCTCAACGCCGCATCCTATTTTTTCATAGCCTTTTTCAGTTCCGCCAGTTCAGCAAAGGCACCGCCAGCGGTCGCTAAGACAGGCTCGGTCTTGCGTGAACCGGTACCAGATTTATTCGGCCGCTTGTTAGGGGGCTTCTTGTTGTAATTCTTATGATGCTTTCCTGAACGAGCCTTACCCATGCCCTTCCAACGCCAATATACTGCCGGCGCCTCAGGTTGAGTATCATCGTTTGACGCTAGAAAATCCTCTGACTCAACGGCGCCAGCTTTGCTGACGTCGTCTGTTACTGGTACGTCCGTTGCAGCTGCTTGCGATTCTTTCGTTTCATCCGGTTCAATAATCTGAGGTTTGTCCTCAGTTTTCACAAATCCAGCCATGTCGAGCAACGCTTCATGTATCTCCGTTGACAAACCAAGAGATGTAGCAAGCGCTGGGTCAATTGGAAAAACCGGTCCCGCCTGACGCGCCTCATGCGCCTGTTTGACAAGACGCTCGGCCATATCGACGCGCACATATTCATTGCCGATTTTTCGGAACCCCAATCGGCTGGCATGGTCTGGAGCTGCAAATTTCCAATCTTTAAGATGCACGGCATTATCGCCGGGTAGCGCAATCATGGGCTGCTCATCTAGCGCAGCGAACAGAGCATTGCGCCAGAGCACGGCGCCTGGCTTCATCAAGGCATGATGAAAGATGTCGAGGGCACCGAAAACTAGCCCACCACGCCGCGCTACACCGCGCATATCATTATCTAGCGCCCGAACTGCCTGATCAATTTGCCGCCGCATAATGATTCCACCGGCTTCGACGATCTGCGCAAATAACGCACGGACCGAGGCCGGTGTATTCGCATCATTGGCAAGCGCATCAATTTTGACGAGCCCTTCCAAATGCTTGGCCTTCATCGTCTCGACCCACTGCTTGACCCGTTCTTCTGCTTTTTTGCTATTTTCAGGTGAGATATCTTTAAGCGCGCGATCAAATTTAATTTCGGGATGGAGGAGATTCTTCCCCTTGGTCAGCAATGCAAGCTTCGCCTCTTGCCAATATATGACCGGCTGACCAGTTTCATCGGCGGCCAATGTCAATTCACTATCGGAGGCTTTTGCCAACGCGTCAGCTTTGTCGGTCATAATTGGTCCCAAATATCTTTCCGCTGCGGCAAGCAGCATCTTGCGGTCTTCTCTCCGGCTATCCGAAGGCACAATGAATTGGAAGCCCTTCAGCGTTCCAATTTCCAGTCCATCCACCAATACCGCGCCATCTGCTTCCAGTCCAACATCCTGTGGCAAGGCATCTTTCAGGAGCCCACGCATCAGGACGCGAGTGCGTTTGTCGACGAATCTCTGGGTCAGCTGATTGTGCATCGCATCACTCAGTCGCCGTTCCAATAGGCGGGTGCGATCCACCATCACGTCAGCTTGCTCGACCCAACGGGATTTTTGCGCAATATAGCTCCAGCTGCGAGCAGCAGATATGCGCGCGGCAAGAGTAGATATGTCGCCCTGGACATTTTCCAATCGAGAGATTTCCTGAGCCATACGGGCATGGGGAATGCGGCCGCTACCTTGAGCCAGATAAGACCATAGTGAAGCGACAAAACGCGCCTGATGATCCGCGCCTATCTTGCGAAAGTCGGGAATACACGCCGCTTCCCAAAGCAAACGCACCTGATCACGCCCCATTGCCAATCGGCTGACATTGGGATCCTGGGCCAGTCTTTTCAGGACAGCCAAATCAACCGCTTCAGGCGCGGGCTGCAACAGCCGGTCCTTTGGCTTTTCCTCCAATGATTGAATGAGCATTGTAACGCTTGACAAATCCGGGTCAGCATTACGCCAATAGAGCCATTCCAATCGTGGAAAGCTATGATCTTCTAGCCGCTCGATTTCTTCGGGCTCCAACTCGTCGGAAGATGCCAGTCCCGATAGCACTCCAAAACTGCCATCTTTTTGATGACGACCGGCGCGACCGGCAATTTGACCGATTTCTGAGAGCGTCAGGCGGCGACGGCGGCGGCCATCAAATTTTTTTAGAGCAGCAAATGCGACATGCGACACATCAAGATTTAGACCCATGCCAATTGCATCCGTGGCGACGAGATAGTCCACCTCGCCGTCCTGATACATTTTGACTTGCGCATTGCGGGTTTGCGGCGACAATGATCCCATTACAATCGCAGCCCCGCCATGCTGCCGCCGAAGCATTTCAGCGATCGCATAAACGTCCTCAACTGAAAATGCGACAATCGCGGAGCGTCGTGGTAACCGCGATAGCTTTCGTGGTCCGGCATAGCTCAGCGTTGAAAATCGTGGGCGCGAGATGATTTCAGCATCCGGTATCAACTGCTCAACCAATGGCCGCAAACTATCGGAGCCTAAGATCATTGTTTCATCCCGACCGCGTATATTCAGCATTCGGTCGGTAAAAATATGGCCGCGTTCAGGGTTTATACCCAGCTGTGCCTCGTCAATGGCCACAAAGCTGAAATCCCGGTCAATCGGCATCGCTTCAGCTGTGCAGAGGAACCAGCGCGCGGCCGGCGGAACAATTTTTTCCTCACCCGTAACCAAAGCCACGCGATTGACGCCTTTCAAAGCGACCACCCGATCATAAACTTCACGGGCCAGCAATCGCAGCGGAAAACCGATCATCCCACTGGAATGGGCACACATCCGCTCAACCGCCAAATGGGTTTTGCCGGTATTCGTTGGGCCAAGAACGGCGATAACAGGAGACTGGGAGAAGTCGGACATTTGCCTTACCTCACCGCATCTGCATCAAACAGGCAAGCAGATTCCTTATAAAATTGACCAGATTCTTGCCAATATAGTTGGATGTCTGCGATTTTACACGTTTTATCGCATAGCGTATGATCTGACCATGATCTTAATTTGACATTAACCCTATTCCTTCACAGAGAAAGAAACGATATTGTGACGGAGTTTTATCTTTGCGTATAAAAAGATAGCGTCGCCAAGGGGTGCATTTGTTCAAGAGTATCGACATGCTTGCCGATCAGGGAAACGGGGCTGCAGCCGTTGCAGCAGACCCACCTGCGCCGATATTCACCATGCCCGAAGCCTTGACCAGCGCTTTTGACGACTGGCGGGACCGGTTAAGTGATGTAGATTGGGTGCCGGACCTCGGGCGCGACATTGGTAGCCTGACTTGGCTTCGCGGTCTCGCCACTTTGGTTTTACTCTGCGGTATAGCAATCTCCTTTCTGCCAGATTTCGGCCCAATTAATGGCCATCAAAGTGCAGCGCTAACCGGTTTTCGTGCGGATCAAGCGCGATCGCAAACAATTGCCCCACTGGCTTATGGATCTGATACTGGCGTTCGAATGGCTGCTACGGATGCCGTGCGTCCATTGGCGCAAAGCCCGGAGCGCCCGTCTATTGAACTGGTTGCAACCTTAGGCCGCGGCGATAGCTTGCGGCGGGTATTGCAGCGTGCTGGTGTAGCCAATGCAGAAGCTCGCGAAGTAACGAATCTGGTTTCCAGTGCGGTGACTTTAGACGAAATCAAACCGGGCACAAAGATAGATGTAACCTTGGGTCGCCGGTCGTCTAAAAATCAGCCACGCCCTCTAGACCAGCTGGCGTTCCGGGCCAGATTTGATTTGAATCTCGAAATTCTCCGCAATGGTGATCAGCTAAAACTCAACCGTAAGCCGATCGTAGTAGACAATACGCCTCTGCGGATAAGAGGCACAGTCGGATCCAGCCTATATCGCTCCGCTCGCGCCGCTGGCGCGCCAGCAGAGGCAGTTCAAAAATATCTGCAGGTTATCGGAAAAAAAATGTCGGTCTCGCGTGATATCCGGTCGACCGACGAGTTTGACATCATTCTTGGTTATCGCCGCGCCGAAACCGGGGAAGTTGAGGTCGGTGATCTTCTTTACGCGGGCATTGAGCGCGATGGTAAGGCCAAAGCACAGATGCTAAAATGGGCAAGTGGTGGGCGTTCAAACTGGTTTGAAGCATCGGGCGTCGGCCAATCTCGCGGCGAGCTGGTTCGTCCCACCCGCGGTCGGAGGACATCTAATTACGGGATGCGTCGGCACCCCATATTGCGGTATAAAAGAATGCACAGCGGTATTGATTTTGGCGGCGGCTATGGGGCCCCGATCTATGCGGTCACCGATGGCAAGGTCACTTACGCCGGTCGCAAAGGCGGTTATGGCAAGTTTGTAAAAATCAAACATAGCGGCGGGCTTGCATCGGGCTATGCCCATATGAGCCGTATCGCGGTCAGCAATGGACGCAGCGTGCGCAAGGGGCAAATAATCGGCTATATCGGCTCAACGGGCTTATCGACTGGCCCTCATCTTCATTATGAACTGTATCGCAATGGCCGGACGATCAACCCCAACTCCGTGAAATTTGTTCAGCGGTCTGAGCTCAGCGGCAAAGAGTTGAAACGGTTCAAAAGCGAATTGCAGCGTCTGAAACAGGTAACGCCAGGTGCGGCCCTTGGAACACTGAAAAGTGCATCAACCGGTCCGAAAAAACAGCGCGAGATAAGTCGGCTGACGAAAGCCTCCATCAGCTAAAGCAGATAGTCTCAAATGCTGCCGAAGCAGATTTCACCGGCTGCTTCCAACTTTTCCTGAGGTGGGTTCATTTTCTCACCGATGCCATCAAGCTTTTCGTTGAGCTCTTTGGCCATACAGTCGCATAGAGGCGTAGCATCCGCTTCAGCCGCTCCTGCTTTTGTGGCTTCCGCTACACATCCCGCTACGAATTCTGTATTCCAGCTCTCGTTAAAATTCTTGTTAAACGCACCGGTCAGGCTGTTCTCGTCATCCGCACTACCGCATGCAGATAAAATGAACGTAGCGGTCAATACAGCTGGTACACGGAATAGATAATTGGATGGCATGAAAATTCCTTTATGTTTACGACTTGGATAGCCTGACCTTAGCTTGCCTTGCAAAGATCAATATTTACTGACTGCGTGGTTGAAAACCATTGTCGGTCAGCACCATGGCTTTCAAATCTACACCCATCTGGGTCTTGGTCATGTTGGAAACCCGATCAGAAATCTGTTTCATCAGTGTTGGATTGTTTTTGGCAGCATCAAGGCTGGTAGCCAGCACTAACGAATTCAGCAGCATCAAATCGCTCAATTCCTGTTTTCCAGCATCGGTTTGCGGTATTTGCTCTGGTGTCAGGATCAACAACTTGGCCATCTGATTGCGTAGTCCTTGGGCTTGTGCGGTGGTGGCTTCGGTGACCACACCGTTGGCAGCATCATGCAAAACCCCAATCAATAGACTAAAAGTATCAGCCATATTATTGGTGCGCATGCCATATTTATCAAACGCTTCCCGCTGCACCAAAGCGAACAGATCTTGCGAAGCGAGCAACAAACCAAAAACCTGTGCAGATGCAGGATCGCTCGTTTGCAGTTGCTTGATAAATGTATCGGACGTCTTACGGCGCACTGCCGCCGATGCCTTGAAATCAAATTCGCGGATCGTTGCTGCGTTAATGTTTGACCCGGAACCAACAGCGCCAGGGCCGATAACGTTGCTAAAACTCGGAATAGTGAATCCTTGAACGCCAGGCACCGATGCAGGCAGCGCATTGATCCTGGCAATATTTTCTTCCGCTAGTCCAGCGTAACGACCTTGTGGATATTGTTTGAGATACGACCGATAGGCTTTTTCGCTGTTCGCGCTTACCGCCCCTTGCCAAAATAACGCCTCGCCGGTTTCGGCGCTGACAGATGGAGCAAGCGCGGACGCAGCATTGCTGACTGCTGTCTGGTTTTTGCCAGGTACGAAATAAAATGCGTTACCTGACAAGGAACCATAGGTGAAAGGTTCTTGCTGACGGCCAGTTTTACGCAGGACATCGTCGCGGACGGAACGGAATAACAGGCTGATTTCCAGCCCAGGCTGGACCAACCGCCGTGCTAGCGCTTCGGCAAATGGGCTGTTCGCTCCATCACCATCTGCCGCCGTTGCACCGGCCTTAGCGGCATAAACGACAAGTGTTTCGCCTTCCGGTTCAATCGGCGCTAGGCCGCGACCTACCGAGCGATTACGCATTGTCCGCTGCATGCTTGAAATGAACGGGTTGTTTCGGCAGGCATCGAGTATAACGATCTTCAGCCGGCCGCCTTCGACCATCAACAGCGCTGTTTCGAGCCGGGTTGCCTCAATTTCCAGATCCCGGTCGCGTTGGAGCTCGGCATCAACAGGGATTAAATAATTTTGACCGCCTGCTTCAATGCCGTGCCCCGCGTAATATACCAAGGACACATCCGCGCCGTCCGACCTTTGTCCGAAATCCCGTAATTCAGATTCCAGTGCGGATTTGCTGAGATCATATTTGACATCAACATTATCGAACCCGGATTGTTTCAGCGATGCGGCAATCAACCGCGCATCGGATGCGGGATTGGCCAGAGACGATGCATTTTGATAGTCCGAGTTCGCAATAACCAGCGCGACCCGTTTGGCATTGGAGGGATTGGAGGCGATCGCAAATATAACGATTATGATGGTGAGTAGTCTGACAACCAGGTTCATCGCCGCTAGCGCTCCGCAAAAGTTTACAAAGGTGTAAAAGATACCATCCTTCGCTGCAAGCTGTTCAAAATGCTATTTCAATTGCCCTATAGTCGTACCGCTCTATATTGAGGTCTATGACCCAAACTCCGGCTTTCCCCCGCACCCGTCTGCGCCGCACTCGCACTTCTGCCTGGAGCAGAGCGATGGTTCGCGAAAATATTTTAACGCCGGCCGATCTGATCTGGCCCCTGTTCATTTCCGATGGGGACGAAGTTGAAGAGCCGATTGCTTCACTACCTGGTGTTTCGCGATGGTCAGTGGACCTTATTGTCGAGCGCGCTAAAGAGGCCCGCGACCTTGGCATTCCTTGCGTTGCTTTATTCCCCAACACGCCAACAGATAAGCGCAGCGACGATGGCGCAGAAGCGCTCAACGTGGACAATCTGATGTGCCGCGCAACCAAGGCGATAAAAGATGCTTTGGGCGACGACATTGGTGTGCTCACAGATGTAGCGCTCGACCCCTATACAGCCCATGGCCAGGACGGCTTGATTGACGCCGATGGCTATGTCGAGAACGACCGAACGCTCGATATGCTGACCAAGCAGGCGCTTAATCAAGCCAATGCTGGTGCGGATATCATTGCACCCTCTGACATGATGGACGGGCGGGTCGGTGCTATTCGCGACACGCTGGAATTAGCAAACCATCATAATGTGCAAATCATGTCTTATGCCGCCAAATATGCCAGCGCCTTTTACGGACCCTTCCGTGATGCTGTTGGTTCTAGCGGCACCCTGAAAGGCGACAAGAAAAGCTATCAGATGGACGCCGCCAACAGCGATGAAGCGATGCGCGAAATCGCGCTTGATATTGCCGAAGGGGCTGACAGCGTGATGGTCAAACCCGGCCTCGCCTATCTCGACATTATCTACCGCGCAAAGACTGAGTTTAATGTGCCAGTCTTTGCCTATCAGGTTTCCGGCGAATACGCGCTGGTCGCTGCCGGAGCCGCCGCCGGAATTGGCGACCGTGACGCCTTGATGATGGAAAAGCTGATCGCCTTCAAACGCGCTGGCTGTTCAGGTATACTCACCTATTTCGCCGCGGATGCGGCTCGGCTCCTCCATGGCTGATATCATTATCGAAACCGAACGGCTGCGTCTGCGCAATTGGCGGGATGAGGATATCGAACCATTTATGACGTATCTCAACACGCCTAAAGTCACGCGCTGGCTCGGCGGCGTGCAATCCCGAGAGAAATTTCTGGAAGCGGTTGAGAGGATCAGAGGCTACGACCGTGACTTTGGGCACACATTTTGGATCGTCGAACGCAAGTCCGATGATGCTCTGCTGGGTTTCTGCGGACTGAAGCGCGTCAACGCGCCGCAGCCGAAATTAACCGGAGCCTTTGAAATTGGTTGGCGGCTGCGAGAGGACGTCTGGGGACAAGGCTATGCCCGGGAGGCAGCGACCGCTGCGATGAGCGCTGCTTTTACACGACACAAAGCCCCCTTTGTTGTCGCGCTCACCGTTTCCGGCAATGAATCATCTTTGGGCCTTATGAAAAGGCTGGGCATGATACACCGGCCGGAACTGGACTTTCACGACCCTAATTATGGCGAAGAATTAAACCCGACGATCGTCTATCGGATCGAAGCCAAAGACTGGAAACCCGACACATGATCGATCCACTTCTCCATGGCTGAATTTCAATTGGAAACAGACCGATTAATCTTACGTGGATGGCGGGCGAATGATCTCGATATCTTCCATGCCATCAACAGCGATCCCAAGGTTAGAAGAACGCTGGGGCCCATCATGACACGCAAGCAAGTCGCCGACCTTATCTCCTGGCAGCAAGATTATCAGAAAGAAAATGGCCATTGTTTTTGGGCGTTGGAAACAAAAGCGGACAAAAAATTGATTGGTTGGTGCGGCATCATAAGAGGTGGTGAAGAAACGCCTGTACATGACAAGCTGGAAATCGGTTGGAGGATGGCTTTTGCGCAATGGGGCAATGGCTACGTGACCGAGGCAGCCCAAAAATGCTGCGAATGGGCTGCAGCAACATTCCCGGATGAACAAGTTTGGGCCATTACCAGCGAAAATAATAATCGCAGCAGAGCGGTTATGGAACGCTTGAATATGAAACATTTGCCAGAACTTGATTTCGACCATCCGAAAGTCGATCCACAGAGCGATCTGTTGCGCCATGTCACTTATCGTAAGGAAACATCCAAATGACCGATCCGCTTATCCTGCCGTTTAATGGCAAAACGCCGAAAATTCATGAATCGGCTTTCATTGCCCCGGGTTGCAAGATCATTGGCGATGTCGAAGTCGGTCCAGAGGCAAGCATCTGGTATAATTGCGTGATCCGCGCAGATGTGAACAAAATCACGATCGGAGCCCGCAGCAACATCCAGGACGGAACAACCGTTCACTGTGACAGTCCAACCTCGTTCACCCCCTATGGTTATCCAACCATTATTGGTGAAGACGTGTTGGTTGGTCATATGGTCATGCTCCATGGTTGCACGCTGGAAGACCGCGCCTTCGTCGGTTTGAGCACCACGGTCATGGATGGCTGTGTCATTGAAGGCGACGGGATGCTCGCCGCTGGCGCGACGCTGACGCCCAATAAACGAATCCCGACAGGACAGCTCTGGGCGGGATCACCAGCAAAATATATGCGCGACCTAACTGAGCAAGCAATCGAAGGTATGCGGTTGGGTGTTTCCCACTATGTTGAAAATGCCAAGGCCCATAAAGCGGCGGTCGAGGCAGCGTCAAATTAGACTGCAAATTTAGCGGATACGCGATTTCAATTTTTCGATCTCGTCTTGTTGCAATGAAACTTGCGCTTCAATCTGCTGACGCGATTTTGCTATCAACGCTGCCGCCCCTTTTTCTTCACCGGCAAATTCTTGATCGAGCCTTTGCATATAGAGCGAATCGATATCCGCCAGCGCTGATATGGACGGACTGCGGTCCATTTCCAGTGATGAAAGCTGCATCTGAGCCACTACCCATGATTCGCTTGACGGTGATGCGCCACGCGCTGCCGATATAGTTTGCTTCACTTTAGGGAGATCAGCCAAGAAAACTTGATGAGCCGCATTGCTTTGCCGCACGGCTGCATCCACGGCCTTTTTAAGCGCAGCGGGTAGCGCGTCTATTTCCTGAGCGGACGGTGCAACCGGCTCGTCTATTGCGGTGCCATCCTCATAAGCGCGCTTGGAAAGCGACGGAAAATCGCCCGATTGCATAGCGCATGCGGATAGTGACAAGCCAAGGGCGGGAACCAAAAAGGTGGATAATTTCATAAAAACATCTTTAGGCTGCGGTGATTGCTGCGGCAATGGTCTTTGCAATCCGCCTGCATTGCTGTCACGACACGACGGTGCGGACACAGAATTTTGGCCAAAAAATCGGCCAAGACTGGTTGACACAGCCATGTCCATCTAGTAGCTGCGCACTCTTTCCAGCGTGAGCCGAGAGACTCGCGTTTCCTTGCTTGCGCGCTGGAACCACAAGATTGAAACGGAAAAATGCCATGTTCGCAATAGTGCGCACCGGCGGTAAACAATATCGTGTTGCCGCAGGAGATATAATCGCAGTCGAAAAACTTGCTGGTGAAGCAGGTGATTCGGTAACCTTGGATGATGTTTTGCTGGCCGGTGAAGGCGCAGACATGAAAGACGTCAAAGGTCTGACCGTGGCTGCTGAAATTGTTGCGCAGGAAAAAGGCGAGAAGATCATTATCTTCAAGAAACGCCGCCGGCATAACTATCGCCGTAAAAATGGCCATCGTCAGCAGCACACTGTGCTGAAGATCAGCGCCATTGGTGATCAGAAAGCTGCGAAAAAAGCGGCGCCCAAGAAAGAAGCTGCCAAGCCTGCTGAAGACAAGCCGGCGGCTGAGAAAAAAGCAGCACCTGCTAAAAAGGAAACGGCCAAAAAGGCTCCGGCCAAGAAAGCTGCTGCAAAGCCAGCTGCTAAAAAGGCCGCTGCTAAAACAGAAGCAAAACCAGCCGCGGCGAAAAAAGCTCCGGCCAAGAAGCCAGCCGCTAAAAAGCCGGCTGCGAAGAAGAAGGACTAAACCATGGCACATAAGAAAGCAGGCGGTTCATCGCGTAACGGCCGTGATTCAGAAGGCCGCCGTTTAGGCGTCAAAAAATACGGCAGCGAAGCTGTTGTAGCTGGCAACATTATCATCCGCCAACGCGGAACCAAGACCCATCCGGGTCGCAATGTCGGTATGGGCAAGGACCACACCCTATTTGCGCTCATTGATGGCAAAGTGGAATTCCACAAGGGCAAGCTCGGCCGCAAATATGTGTCCGTTGACGCCATGGCGGAAGCCGCCGAATAACCGGACAATCGATAACGGGTTGTCCTTTGAGGGATGACCTGGATGGTTCGAAAGAACTTCCAAATTCAAGGGAGAGGGTCACCCCCTCTCCCTTTTTTTGTCTCTCCCTGTCGAAAATGTCACTGCCTTGTCATCCGCCCATAGTAGGAGCCGGTCAAACCAAAGCAGGGACGGTTAAATTTTGACTTTTTGGTCGCGAAACGGCCAAAACAACGGAGAGTCCCAATGTTTGCAAGAACACCAAGATTATTGTTGCGGCCAGGTTGGCCCGAAGATGCCGAAGCGTTGCATGATGCGATTAATGATGAAGCCATTGTCCGTAATCTTGCGAGTGCGCCTTGGCCCTATAGCCGGGATGATGCGGAAGACTTTCTTTCGCTTCCCCATGATCCCAAGAGCCCGCGCTGGTTGATTTACCGGCGGACGGCTGGTGCCCCTTGCTTGGTTGGGACTTGCGGTATTGATATGATGCCAGACGGTAGTGTCGAACTCGGCTATTGGATTGGCCGCGACCATTGGGGTCTAGGCTATGCTACGGAAGCCGCCCGCGCTGCATTGCAAACAGCCAAAGCGCTGGGGTACCGCCAGATTGTCGCCAGCCATTTCATCGACAATCCAGCTTCCGGGAACGTGTTGACCAAATTAGGTTTTCGTCGCACCGGGCGGACACAACCGCGGTTCAGCAAAGGACGCAGTTGTTCTGTCGCAGCAGTTGAATTCGAACTATCTCTGGAAAACGATATGGAATGCGACGTCGTGCGACCGCTAGCGGCTTAGGCCACTTTGGGTAGGCGCTTCTTTTTGCGGCGCTCACCCATTGTGGCGCCCGTCGCAGTGATATTTTCCGGTGCCTCAGGACTGTCCATAATCGCCGCCTCATATTCACTTTCGGCCAATTGAATAAGACCGCGATCATCTTTGTTCCAGGGATGAAAGCCTGGAAGGAAGAACAGGAACCAAGGGCCCAGCGTGCGACGAAACGGGGCCGGACTGACCAAAGCATAATGCGCAAAACCGAACCATGCGCGTGGACCGGAGATGCCGTCCTGCTTCAACAAATCAAAAATGCCCTTCGTGCGGTTTTTCGCGAACCCCAGCGAGATACGGATCATGAACGCTGACTGCGTGATCCATCGTTTCATTGGGCTCCAATCCCTCGTGGCATGCAACCAGGTATCATAAGCAACACCCTTGTGCTCAACTTCTTCCGATGCGTGCCAAAGCCACATCTTGCGCTGCTCTTCATCCGCATCGCGGAAATGAGCAGGATTTTCAATAAATTCGGCGGCCATGATTGCTGTGAGATGTTCCAAACATGTTGTCGCGACAAGCTGTCTGATGAGCGGCATGTTCCCTATCTTATCGATCACATCGGTCAGCGCCTGTTCAAGCCGAGTGAGGTCGAAATCGGTTTGCTCAATCTGTTTGTTGAAAAAAAGATGTTCTCGGCTATGCACCGCCTCCTGCTGCACAAAACCACGAATTTCGCGGGCAAGCTTTTCCGGAACCTCATCGCGATATTGCTTCAACACCTTCATGAAAAAGGTTTCACCTTTGGGAAAAGTGACCGACAATGCGTTGAAGAAAGCCGACGCATAAGGATCGCCACCGACCCAGCGGCGGCGCTCAATCACCGCAGTGGAGAAATGCCGGTTACGCGACTGAATATGCAGATCAGCAGGCGTGGCACTACCCACTATGGTTGCATCCGCAATCGCGGAATCTTGGCTTGATGGAACGTCGCCCATTTCTGTGTGAGGCCTCCTGGAATCCAATAGCTGTGCGACCAGTTTTTTGGTTAAGCAATCTCTAGATTAGGAGGGTTAACAAAATACCTATGGCAATGAATAAATTTACGGTTAACTGCTTGTTTACAAGGCGATTCAAGTATAAGTCGCAGTAAAACTACGTTAATAAAATTTGCCGGAATCGCTCACTTACGCTGGTAGCGAAAATACCAGACTTCATGCCCCTGTTTCCGGGCCTTGGCTTCGTAACGCGTTTCTGGCCAACCACCTGGACGGACCATCCAGCTTTTCGGACTATCGCACAGCCAGTTAAATTCGCTGCGCTGGTTCATGATCATCATCGCCCATTCCAGATAGACCGGGTGATCCGTGCCGAACCGGAATTCGCCACCAGGCTTCAGCTTGGCCGCGATCAGGTCAACTGGTCCATGGTTCATGAACCGCCGCTTTGCGTGCCTGGCTTTGGGCCACGGGTCGGGATGCAAAAGATAGACGAAGCTCAAAGCGCCATCTGGTATCCGTTCCAGCACATCCAGTGCGTTGCCCATGTAAAGGCGAATATTGGGCAGAACGCCCTCTCTCACATGCTGCAGCGCGCCGACCATTCCATTGAGATAGGGCTCACAGCCGATAAACCCGTGATCAGGCAGCATATCCGCCCGCGCCGCCATATGCTCGCCGGCACCAAAGCCAATTTCGAAATGGAGAGGCCGATTGTCGCCAAATAGCTCCGACGAGGATACTGCTCCCTCGGTCGGCACGCTAATCTGCGGCAGCAGCTTTTCGACCAGCTCGACTTGCTGGTCCCTGAGCGCATGGCCCTGCCGCCGGCCATAAAGTTGACGGATGGTGGTCGGATCCTGATTATCTTTGCTGGTCATCCGGCGCGGTTAGCACTCGTAGACTGATTTAAATAGCAGCTTTTAGAGCGTCCACCAAATCCGTTTTTTCCCAAGTAAAAAGATCGCCATCCGCCTCGCGCCCAAAATGTCCGTAAGCAGCGGTCGGGCTGTATATCGGTTTGTTGAGGCCGAGATGGGTGCGAATGCCCTTTGGGGTCAAGCGCACCAGTTTCGGCAGGATTTCCTCCAGCTTTTCTTCGCTCACCGTTCCGGTGCCGTGCAGATCGACATTGATCGACAAAGGCTCGGCCACGCCAATGGCGTAGGAAAGCTGGATCGCGCAGCGCTTGGCGAGACCGGCCGCAACGATATTTTTAGCGAGATAGCGCGTGATATAAGCCGCAGACCGATCCACTTTGGTCGGGTCTTTGCCCGAGAAAGCACCGCCGCCATGCGGGCTTGCCCCACCATAGGTATCCACAATGATCTTTCGGCCGGTCAAACCCGCATCCCCATCTGGTCCGCCAATTTCAAAGCGCCCGGTCGGGTTCACGTGAATCACCGTATTGTCTGTGATAAAATCATCCGGCAGCACCGAATGGAATACGCCCATCACATAGTCGCGCAATTCTTCATAAAGCTCTGGATTGTCGCTATCTTTGAAATAGCCAGGCGCATGCTGGGTCGATACGACCAGTGCCGTCGCTTCCACCGGCACTTCATTGACATAGCGCAATGTGACCTGACTCTTGCTATCCGGCTCCAGAAACGGTGCCTTGCCGCTGTGACGATCGGCGGCCATTTGCTTCAATATCTGATGCGAATATTGCAAAGTCGCTGGCATTAAATCCGGTGTTTCATCGCTGGCATATCCGAACATAATGCCCTGGTCACCGGCGCCTTCATCCTTGTTACCGCTTTCATCGACGCCTTGTGCGATATGGGCGGATTGCGGATGAAGGTGGTTTTCAAAGGTCAGATTCTGCCAATGGAAACCGTCTTGTTCATAACCGATTTTCTTGACCGTATCCCGCACAACTGTCTGGATTTCTTCCTGTGCGCCCGGAGCCCAATTGCCATCGGTATCAATCATGCCCTTGCCGCGCACTTCGCCAGCCAAAATAACGCGATCTGTGGTTGTCAGGGTTTCACAGGCAACTCGCGCTTCCGGGTCTTTGGATAGAAACAAATCAACAATCGCGTCCGAAATCTGGTCAGAAACCTTATCAGGATGACCTTCGGATACGGATTCGGACGTGAAGATAAATTCTGAGCGCATGACTTTTCCTACTATTTGGTCGCTTGGGGGCGCGTTATTTTGGATATAAAGAAAGGTTTATATGCGCTTCTTAGCGAGCACGAAGCCGGATTGCAATGGCACAGATCAGCAAAAAGAACGCAAACCCGAGCGATAGGACGTTGCCGTATAGAGAGAATAATGTCGGCTTTTCGGGAGACGGCAATATTGTGTCGATCCGGCCTGCCTGCCCCATGGGAATGCTTTCTACCACCTTGCCCCTGCTCGTGATGACCGCTGATATGCCGGTCGGGGTGGAACGGATGACCGGTAACCCCTCTTCAATCGCACGCATTTGCGCTTGCGCAAGATGCTGTGGCGGTCCCCAAGCGCCAAACCACGCATCATTGGATGGGTTGAAAATGAAATCGGGACGATTGTCCCGGTCAACAACTTGGCCAGAGAAGATAATCTCGTAACAGACTTGCAAGCCTGCCTTGCCAAATGCGCCGAGATCCAGCGAGCGTGGGCCCGGACCCGGCCAGAAATCGAAATCCCCCGGTGCCAGCCGTGACAAACCAAGAGCAGATAACAGCGGCCGCATTGGAAGATACTCGCCATAGGGCACCAAATGACTCTTATCGTACCGACCGAGCAGTTCGCGCTCTGAGTCCATCGCAAAGACACTGTTACGGGCTCCGATGGCGCGCCTCTCATCAGGGGCGCTGGCGTCGTCAAATTCCAGTTTCAGCCCGCCGAGCACAAGAACATCGCCGGGCTTCATAAGACCAGCAAGCTGTGCTCGCACCATCTGTGGCGGGCGGCCGTAATAATAGCGCTGCGGATAGCCGGTTTCGAGATAATCCGGGATCGCGGCTTCCGGCCAGAATACCAAGCGCGGCGTGTCATCCTTGCGCACGGTCAATCCAGCCAGTTTGCCGAGGTTCAGCTCTTCATATCCGGCCTGCCATTTATCCTGCTGCCCGATATTGGGCTGGACGACCGTGATATTGGGCGGTCCGCAATTTTCAGCCCAACCTTCTTTACAAATGGCGATTGCGCCAAAATCCATCACATCCCCGTTCCACAGGTCTTCCCGGCTACCGATCAGGAACAATATACCGGCACCCAAGGCGACAATCGCAAGATCGAATACCCGGCGAACGATCAGCCGCCACTGCAGGGTGAGCATCCCAATAACCGCCGAGCCCACAAGACCGGCAACACCGATTGTCAATCCGGAAAGCCCATAGGTTCCTATGGAACGAGCACTCAAAGCGAGTCCGGCGTCAACTGCGATTACACCCAGTGGATTCCAGATGAATCCGCTAAATACCCAGCTGCGCAGCCATTCCGTGATGATCCAGAATCCTGCAAAAGCCAAAACAAATGCTAAGCGCCGTCCCCTTGCCAAAAGCCACGCGCCCAGCGCCGTTAATGCCGGATAGACCGCCAGATAGAGGGACAGCAAAACCACCGCAATATAGCCCAGCCATTCCGGCATCGCGGCCTGAAAGGTGAACGCCTTGGCGATCCAGTTCAGCCCGACAACGAAATGTCCCAGGCCAAATAACCAGCCAGAAAAGAAAACGGATTTGCGACTCCCCAGGCGATCAACAATGGCAATCCATAAGGCTAGCGCAAGCAGGCTTACCGGCCATAGCCCAAGCGGGGCGAAGCCGGTCGCCGATATTGCGCCCGCCATGAGCGACAACCAGAACGGATATTGGCGGGGCAGGTTGATGAGAAATTTCACGGACGGCTTTTGCCGCTTTGGTTGGACAGGTTCAAACATTAATTACCAAAATCCATTTTGTTCAGATTGAAGGCTTCGAACCTGACAGTTTAGACGGCTTCTACATAGAATGAACCAGAAAAAGCGTCGCGGTTTCCTTTTTGAGAATCTCAGGCACATCGGATTTTGGAAAATAAGGTGCCGTCATGATTGGCTGAATATCATGATGGCAGGTTTGTAGGAAAGCATTGATCGACAATTGGCATTTGCCGCGAGCGGCCTCGCACCGCTATACAGCGATCATGGAAAAACTCATGTTAATATTGCTAGCGCTGTTACAGCCCGCGCCCGCCATTAACGAACCGGCGGTCACAGCCTTCACGGACATTCATAAACGCGATCTGTCTTGTGTCGCGATTCTCGCGATTGTAGCGTCGGAACAGGAGCGCGGCATCGAAAGTGCCCTGACCTATCCTTTGCTGAGCGAGCGCGGGCGGACCTATGCCGGGCAAGTAGGCGAGCGGGTTATGGCTGAGACCGGACAGTCCCGGGAGCAGGTGCGCGATGCGATTTTGAAAGCGGTGGCCGCGCAGCAAGCCATGGTGAAGAAAGTTGCGGAACCGGAACAAGTTGTCGCCGAAGGAATGGAAAAATGTCTGCCGCTTCTTGATACCGAAGTGGCGCCGAAACCGAAGCCGACATTAAACCAGTGCGCTGCGATGCTGCAGCTGGCTTATGAAACCGTCTATGCCCGAGAGAAATTGTCGAAAACCGCCCAAGATCTGAAGACATTGGCCTTTGTCCTCGACAGCCGTGCCCGCGAAAAGATGCGCGGCGAAGGCAAAAGTGGTTCTGAAAGCGATATCATCCTTACCCAGACCCGCGAGGAAGTGAAAGCATTGGAACAAAACCAAGGCAAGCGAGCGAAACTGGATATTGATCATTGTTTCGCGCTGGCTGCGCCGGAAAAAAAGGGACAGAATTTTGAACATTGAACACCGCCCTTTCCATCTCGCTTTTCCCGTCCATGACCTCGCGGCTGCGCGGGAATTTTACGGCGACTTGCTGGGCTGTGCAGAGGGTCGGAGCAGCAGCCACTGGATTGATTTCAATCTCTATGGTCATCAGATTGTCGCGCATCTTGATACCAACGCAAAACCACCAGCGACCACCAATCCAGTGGACGGCGAGGATGTTCCGGTCCCGCATTTTGGAGTGGTTCTGACGACCACCCAATGGCAAGCATTGGCTGAACGGCTGGAACAGCGAGGCACCGCATTTGTCATCGCACCCACGGTTCGTTTCCGCGGTGAAATCGGGGAGCAGGCCACGATGTTTTTTATGGACCCCAGCGGCAATGCTCTGGAGTTCAAGGCCTTTGCCGATGATGACCAATTATTCGCGGCGGACTAGTTCCGACCGGTGGTCCGTCATCGCCATTTTCCGAACGATTTTATGGCGCCGCATTTTCTCGACAAAAGTGGTCCGGCGGAGGCTGACCAGATGTGCCGCCTCCGCCACTACGCCTTCCGCCATCCTGAGCGCAGATAACAGATATTTGCGCTCCTCCTGCATGAGATGTTTTTTCAGGTCAAAACCGTCACCCAATGTGCCGCGATCAAAGCCGCTATCATCGTCTATCGTCTTGAAAGGTTTCACCTCCGCTCCGCCCGCATAGCTTGATGGCAGCGCATAGCGGTGATGGGTCGGGGCGTTGGACGCCCGGCGACGAAAAAGCGAGGATAGCTGACTGGCCGATATCATCACACCGGGAAAGAGCACGACCGCTCGCTCGACAATGTTACGCAGCTCACGCGCATTGCCGGGCCAGGCGTAATTTTCCAGCAAGTCCATGGCTTCGGTGGAAAAATAGATCTCTTCACTGCCAATTTGCGCGATGAAATGCCGAATCAGAGGCGCAATATCGTCACGGCGATCCTTCAGCGCAGGAATATCGATTGGAAAGACGGAAAGGCGATAGAATAGATCTTCACGAAAGCGCTTGTCGGCGATGGCTTGATCAAGATTTTGATGGGTGGCCGATATGATCCGGGTATCGATGGCAATTGATTCTGCGCCGCCAATCCGTTCAATCTGCTTTTCCTCAAGCACCCGCAGCAATTTGACCTGCATGTCGAAGGGCATGTCGCCAATTTCATCCAGAAATAGGGTGCCATTGCTCGCATCTTCAAACTGGCCCTTGCGCTGGGCAATGGCGCCGGTGAAGCTGCCTTTTTCGTGACCAAATAGCTCTGATTCCAACAAATCACGCGGAATGGCACCGCAATTTACGCCGATAAATTTCTCACCCGACCGCGCTGAGCAACGGTGCAGCGCTTTGGCTACCACTTCCTTTCCGCAGCCCGACGGCCCGGTAATCATGACGGGTATCGTCGTCGCAGCAGCATAGCGGATCAAGCTCCGGACTTCTTCGATCGCCGCGCTGTCTCCAACAAGATGAAGCGCGGGATCGTCGGGGTGCAATGTCCGGGCATCGCCGATGGCATTGGGATTCTGTTCCATGTCGCAGCTCCACATCCAAAAAATATCTTGTGGAAGAGATTATGAAACGAAAAGCTAAAAAGATGCAGAAACCTGCGCCGTTTCGGACAGGAAATGGACCAAATTCAGGCGGGATGTTCCTTTTTCCAGCGGTCGAGCGCATGCTCCAAATGGGTTTCCGCCAGATCACGGGCGCTATGGCGCGGCAAATCGAGCGAGTCGGCAAGCCGCTCGCCGATCAACGCGTCCCCCAGCGCCATGAGCACCAGCGTCAAAGTATCCTCATGCATTTCCCGATCTTCATGACCGCCATCGCCCAGTTCATCGACCAAGGCATGGATCGCATCGACAATCGGATCAAGCGCATCTTCATTGCCGGTCAGCAACATCCAGGATGACAAGGCCCCCGCGCCCTGTTTGTCAAAGGCATCAAATGTGAGGTCAACAATGTCACGTACAGTACCTTCGCCCGTGCGCGACTTCAGCACCGCCTGCGCGATGGACCCGCAAACCTGATCCGTCAGATATTGCGCGAGCGATTTCTGTAACCCTGAAGCGGACCCGAAATGATGAAGAAGATTGGCATGCGTCCGGCCAATCCGCGAGGCCACGGCTTTAAGCGTCACCGCTTGCGGTCCAGCCTCGATCAGCAAATCCCGCGCGGCAGCCAAGGCCATGCCGCGGCTTTCTTCAGGAGAGAGGCGTCGTTTAGCTATTGACATCTATGTAAGTAACCCTAATATCTATGCTGCAAGTTAAACAATTTTTGCGTAAAAGCTAACTTTAAAGAATATGCCCCTATGAACATCCATAGCAGCCTGCAAGCGGAACCGGAAACAATTGATACGCCCACGCCGAAAGATCATCAGATCACGCCGCGTGACCGCCGCTTTGGCCGTGATGAAGGACATCAGCCTGGCCGATGGTGGCTGAACAACGATCCCGTTGCGACGGCCTTTTATAACGCGCTGTCCCTTACTTTCCCGCGCGGCGAGGCGTTTTTCATTGAAAGCGTCAAAGCCTTTCGCGACGTCACCCCTGAAAAACTGCAAAAAGAAATCCGCGCGTTTGTGAAGCAGGAAATCATCCACACCCGCGAACATGTCGCGTTGAACCGCCGGGTCGAGGAAGCGGGCTATGATACGAGCCGTATCGAACAACGCGTCATCGAGTCGCTGGAAATGACCAAAGGAAGGCCTGCGATAGCCAATCTTGGTGCGACGATGATCCTTGAACATTTCACCGCGATCATGGCCCAGCAATTTATCGCCAACCCGCAACATTTTGCCAAGGCCGACAAGGAAACCGCGGACCTGTGGCGCTGGCACGCTCTCGAAGAAATCGAGCATAAGGGCGTCGCCTATGACACCTGGCTCTATGCGACCCGTGACTGGTCCCGCTGGCAGCGCTGGAAAGTCAAGTCGCTCTTGATGCTGGTCATTACCCGGAATTTCTGGACCAACCGCTATAGTGACACGCTCGACTTGCTGGCTCAGGATGGCTTTACCGGTTTCCGCACCAACATGACGCTGCTCCGCTTCCTGTTAGTCACGCCCGGCGTGGCGCGGAAGATCATCGTGCCGTGGATAAAATTCTTCCTGCCCGGATTCCATCCGTGGAACGAAGATGACCGGCATCTGATTGATCTTGCGGAAAGCGAGTTTTCCGCCGCGTTGCCAGATGGCACGCAAACCGCTTAACGACGGTTGCCAGCGGCTTCAGAGTCACAGCTGAAAATTCAAACGATTTCTTCGTTGAAAATTATACAAATTATACGCAACTGAGGGTTGAAATTCGGTTGAGCCGAGTACCTGCGCCGATGAACCGTTATGCTCGCGGAAACAAAGACACGGCCATATCGCCGTCGACGGCACATGCGATACTAAGCAGAAAAGTGAAGCGATCATCGCCGCCGTATACCATCTCGCTGATGCTGTAGGAAAGCGGTTTTGCGCGTGGGCTTTAGTATATTCGAAAGAATAGTTTTGTGATCCATTTGATGTATAGCAGAGGGAACAGAATTGATCTGGAGACCAGTATATGTGGCATATGCGCTTTTTGACAACATCAGCCTTGGTTTTCGGATTGGCGGCTTGTTCCACCACAGGCAATTTCCAAAAATTGAAAGACGCGCACCTCGCTATCAACCCATATGACACGATAGCCAATCCATCGGAAATATATCTGTTGGCGGACATGAAAGGACGGTTGGAGACTGACGGGAATTGTATAGTTGCAAATACGTCCGCAGGACCAATCACACTGCTTTGGCCGGAAGGTACTGTCGTCACTATTGTAAGAGGCAAAAGCGCTATTATGCTTCCCCATGGCAGAGGAACGGCCTTTTTTAGTAACCAGATCAATTTCGGCGGCGCGACGCTACCGGTGTCTCAAAGCGCGGCTGTCGCCCAGCTGACTAAAGACATTTGCCCGCAAGATTATTTCGTCGTCTCTACCATTGGAAAGTGAGCCCGGGAAATAGCGCGCCATATACCTGCGAAGGCAGGAATCCATCTCCCACCCTTCAGAAACCTAACCGTCCGGAGATGGACCCCTGCCTTCGCAGGGGCACAAGACTTTTGAAAATATATTCTACTCCGTAACCAGATGCGCTTGGTAAAGCCGCCGCGGCATCACCCTTTATACGAAGATGCCCCTGCCGCCCCTCTTGGATTGCCGCTACAGCCTATTTGACAAGAGATACAGAATTGGAAATGAAAGCAATTGTTGCAAGGTTTGACGATTGCTTGAGAGGAAATATCATGGCCGAAGCCCCCTCCATCTGGGACTGGACCAACCCCACCGATAGCGACGCTTTATTCACCGAGCTCGTCAGCGCGTCCGAGGAGAAGTTTAAAGCCATCGCCCTCGGCATTCTTGCTGATGAGTCGGACATAGCTGACCCGCTCTATGGCGGCGCCCAAGAGGTGGCACTGTGCTCGTCGCACATGTTCTTTGACGACCCCTATGCCTCGATGGAATATGAAGATATTGACGCCCAGCGAGCCGAACGACTGACAGTTTAATCGCAAGGCGATCAGCACGGCGATTGGCAATGACGGCGCGCGCTTTGAAGATTTTATCGGCGCTGATCCCGCCTTGCTCGACGATGACAAAGCCTTTGCGATCTATGAGCTGGAAGACTGGCATGGTTATTTCTGGATATGGTCAGGCGCGGACACGATCTTCTTCCTTGCCGAGCGGCAGGAAGACAGCGAGTTGCCCATAGATATTAGCTTCGGCCGGGCACCAGCGGATTATTACGCTAAACTGAAAGCACAGGTCGCGGCTTTGCTCTGATGCATTGACAATAGCCGGTGGTAAGTCGGTGGCCAGTGACCCGCGACCTGCCGATCAGATATCTATTACTCTTTAAGATAAGGAGCAATCGCATCCATCGCTGCATTGGATCCCGTAAGGCTAAACCGATGAGAGCGACCGCCATAGGCAAATCTCCAAACTGAGAGGGGCCGGTTATTTTTCGATTTCCGCCAAGGCCTGATTGATGAGCTGCTGCTCTTCTGCCAGTGTCGATTCCTTATCTGCTGAAATCGGTTCGGACTGACCCATGCCTTCGCCTTCGGCCCGCAAGCGGGCTTCCACATCCTCTTTCCAATAACGCAATATGTCGCGCTTTTGTTCAGTGCTTAGATGCTCGTCCGTCAGAACATTAGCTGGCGTTTGATACGTATGCCGGGGGTGATCGGCTTCCCGGCTCTTGATACCTTCACTCCGGTCATTGCCGGTTTGCTTATCGGTCATTTTCATCATCTCCTCATCCTTATGAAGACAACTTTTATGAACGGCTTTGGTTCCCGAACGATGCGTTTCGAAACATTATCTGTTGCCTGTTGGAACCTATTGGAGTGGCAGGACTTATCATCATGTAAACAATAAGTGTGGAGAGAAGACATGTTACGATATGCGATCATATTTTTGATTGTAGCGATAATTGCTGCAGCCCTTGGATTCGGCGGTATCGCCGGTTTTGCGATATATCTGGCCTATGGAGCAGCGGTGATTTTTGTCATCTTGCTGGTTCTCCATCTTTTGGGCGTCAAGACCGGGGTCTAGCCACGCTGGCGGAAAAGGAACCAAATTTGATTTCGCGGATTGATATCATGTGATCAGACACTGTCCCCCGACAAATAACAGGCCTGATCATTTGATCCCTAACCAGAAAGGAGCTTTCCATGATGTTAAAAGAAGATGATCGAACCAGTACCGTCATTGCCAGCGACCGCGTCGAAGGCACTGCGATTTATGGTGCTGATAATGATAAAATTGGTACCGTCGACAAGCTGATGATTGAAAAACAAACCGGCCGTGTAACCGACGCGATTCTATCTGTCGGCGGCTTCCTTGGTATTGGTTCGGATCGGCATAGCTTGCCATGGGCCAAACTGGACTATGATACGGAGCTGGGCGGATACAAGCTCGACGTCACCAAAGAACAGCTGGAACAGGCGCCGCGATTCAAGGAAGATGAGGCGGACAAGGCTTTTGACCGGCAATATCAAACCAGCGTTTATGAATATTGGATGGTCACACCCTATTGGTGATGACTTTTCCGATCATATTCAAAATATAGAGGAAAACCGGGCGGTGTTTTCGCCCGGTTTTTTTGCGGTTTTTCATGGTGACCGGTGCACCAATCTCTTCTCTTTGTCATCCTGCAGCTATTCCTCAACCGCTCCGCTGTTTCGGCCGGCCTTCAAAACCACTGCTTGCCCAACCTTGTCACAGCGCCCGGCGATATCCTGCTCAGCCTTGAAAACACAGACGGTCCGGATGTGGCTGGTCGGTGAAAAGCGCATGATTTGCCGCACTATCATCTCGCGGCCAGCGTCATCGGTACCTTTGCCCGCAATCACAACGTCGCCATCTTCTTCTACCTCTGCGGCGTCGGTTTGAAGGTCTTTGAAATCCAGCCCCTGCATGGCTTTAAGCGCCAAAGTCTTGCGCTGTTCCGGCGTCAGTGCGCCCACTGCCGGATTGGTACCAATGCTGGAAGCAATGATGACAAGCGGCTGCGATCCATCCGAGACCACGTCTTCGGGACCGTCCGTCATTAACAAACCGCTGCCTGCCAAAGTACGAACAGCGCGAAAATCAGCGCGTTCCGCAACGGTGAACGGCAGCCGCGCTATTTCGTCTTCCAGCGAACCGCGCGGCTGGAACCGAACCGATTGGAGCGCGCTCAGCACCTCATCATCCGAATAAGCCTCACTCGTCGCCGGGATTTGTACCGTCACCATGGCTGTGCTGTCACTGCTGCGTGCAATCATCACCCATTTACGATAGTCAAAACCCTGCTGCGTTTGGACGCCAACGGCCAGCAATGCCTCAACATCTCCGGCCAGTGTCAGCTTTTGCGCGGGGCCGTCCATCGTCATCCGGCTTGCCAGTTTTTCCGGCGTAAATTGGGGTGCAATTTGCGCATAAGCTTCCAGCGGAAATTCGGCGATCAGGATTGACGCCCCTTCTTCGCTGTCCCGGAATCCGGAAAAACTTTCGGCCACCGTCATGTCGCCGGGCGGCTCCAGACCCACAGCCCCGTCACCCGGGAAGACCACCGATGCGGCCAGCGCCGGTGCGGCGACAAACAGGCTCGGCACCGCCCACAGGCATATTGCCACTTTTTTCCAATATTCCAACATTTGCTGCTCGCTTCTTCTAAGTTAGCTTTTCGCAGGTCAGTCTACTGTCCTATTGGAAAAATCCCTAATGAAGAAATCGAAATGCTAAGTCGTTTCTCTCGCCATCATATTTCTCACTCCATCCAGATCCGCCCATGCGCCAGCAAATGGTGCCAGAAAGAATGCTATGCTTTCCAGCGACCACACCAGTTTGATCTCACCCGGTGGGACGTTATATTCCCCTCTGCTATTAACCAGTTTGGAGGAAATATAGTTGGAACCATCGGCCACTTGAACAATGGCTTCAAATGCTGTGCCAGGGCCGGCGGACAACAGCGCAAATGCCGTTGCAAAATCTGCCTCTGCCCAAACCCAACCGAACCAGAGAGCCGTCAGGCAGACCGCACTGCCCGGCACAGCGACGAACAGACGGGCGAGAAGCGACCGGCCGGGTAAAGCAAAACAGGCCATGGCAAAAACCGTCGCAATTACGCAAAGAAGCGCATCAAATGTCGTAAATGGATTGAAGGACGCGACCGCCCCATAAGCCGCAGCGATGACAGCGCTAATCGATATCGCAAGAAACGAACCTTTTGCGGAAATAAACTCCCCTGACATATTGTCCGGTGTTGGCGATGACGCTTTCATGTTTTGGCGAGCCATAACAAACCTTTCTTTAGCGGGATGACTGCGACGATAGTTGCAAATGATCGGCAGTCCGTCAGATACAGCGCGGTATATCTGAGGAACCGGCGCCAGTGAAACCGATTAGGCGGCGGCGTTCTCATGCCCCTCATCCGCATCGCCGGCGCTCATGCCCAACCAGGCGCCGACCGCTGGAAGCAAGAGAAAGCCCAGACTTTCCAGCGTCCAGAATAGCTTGATCCGGCCCGAGCCGACTTCGACATCGGTCCGGAAACCGCGGCCTGCCGTATAGCTGGTCCCGTCAGCAATTTCCGAAATCACGGTGAAGGCATGGCCCGGGCCACCCGCGAGCACCGCCATCGCGGCATCATAATCGATCTGCACCCAGAACCAACCAAACCACATCATCGAGAGGCAGACCAGGCCGCCCGGAATGGCAACAACCAAACGCGCCATGCGTGACTGGCCGATCATCGCATAAGCGGCAAAAATAAATATCGCGGAGATGAATAGAAAAATCAGATCCACAATCGTCAGCGGGAAGAAGGCAGCGGCCGCGCCATAGCCCAGCGCAACGGCGCCGCTAATAAGGATGGCGAAAATAGCGCCCACGATCGAAATGGGCTTGCCGGGTGTGTCATCATTATTATCGATCGTTTGGTCAGTCATAGTCATTCTCTTTCTTTGATTGGGTTTTGGGGGGGAAGGTTTGTTGCAAAATAATTGGGGGACAGGCCTCGGCCATCAAGGCTGCTATTCTTTGGGACGGGGTTTTCGAAATTGGATGGATCGCAGCGCCGCCTGAATCTTTGCATCAGAATAAAGTGTGCTGCCCGCCGGAGCCCGGGCAAATATACTGGCAAACAGATCAGCATTGCGCGCTACCATTGTCCAATGACGGCGAGCGACTCCGTCCTTTATGTCGGAATAAGCCACCAGATAGGCCTCTATGCCTCCTGCAAGTTGCAGATGCTGCACCGGCCCTTCCACTCTGATACCTGGCGGCACTTCGCCCAAATTACCAAAGTCCGAAAACGGTTTCCCCGGGGCGTCACCCCAAGCTTCTTCAAAGATACTGATTACAGCATCTTCATCATTATCTTCAAACATGGTGAGGCCGATATGGGCCGTCATAGCGCCCGGCGGACTGAGACCGACGGCACCGCCTGCGGGAAAAACCACATCGCTGGCGAGCGCAGGTAAGGACAGGGACAGACATAGCCATGTCGCGATCAGCCGGGAGCAAGGGCGCATGATCATCTTAAGGCCTCTCTGGATCGGGGCAGCAGGCCTTCCGCTCTTTGTATGGAGTGACCACCGGGGCAAATCGGATGACTGAGACTTTTTCATAGCTTTTGAAGCTTATCGACTGCCCAACTTGATCGCAGCGCGCGCTGATATCGTGTTCCGGCGCAAAGGAGCAGACTGTCGAGACATGCCCGCGTGGCCCGAAATGCAGTATTTGTCGCAGCTTTATATCTCGACCCAGGTCATCTTGACCGATGGCCGATATCACTATGTCGCCGTCCTCTTCGACGTCCGTGCTAATGATATTTATGTCTTTGAAATCAAGCGAGTGAATCGCCTTCTGCGCCAAGGGGACCCGCTGCTCCTTACGCTCATCTGCGTCCGCATAAAAGCCAGCATCATAGTGATAATTGATGATCACGGTGGGCCGTACGCTGTCACCTGTCCCACTGCTTCCCGTTTTGGACAAGGGCAGGTCAGTCATGGTCACATCATATGGCTGCTTGGTCTTTACAACCGCAAAATTCGCGCGGTTTCCGATGACATAAGAACGCTGCGCAATAAACTTTTCCATGGGATTTTGCCATCGGAACCGAAGTGATTGCAGAGCCGCTTGCATCTTTGCACCGGTATATATCGCGCTGTCCGCCGGTGCACTCGCGAACACAGTGGCAAATAATTCCGCATTACGTGCTTCCATCGACCAATAACGTAATGGCGTGCCGCCCGCCGTATCTATGAAAACCGCCAGACTTGCCTCAATACCACCGGGAAGTTTCAGATGCTGTATAGCGCCTTCCACTTTTTTGGTTGCCAATAGAGCGCCTATTTTTAAACTAGGAAACGCTTGATCGTGCCGGTCAGCTATAGGTTCCTCGATTATGCCGATCCAAGCATCTGCCTCTCCATCGCGGAAGCCAGCGTCAAAAGGCCATGGATCATGATCATCATCTATCATTTGGCCTGGGGGCTTCAGACCGACTGCACTGTTCCCCGGAAAAACCACATCGCTGGCGAGCGCAGGTAAGGACAGGGACAGGCATAGCCATGCCGCGATCAGCCGGAAGCAAGGGCGCATATAATATGCCTTCTACGCTTTACCTATCGCCCTGAAACCTGCCGGCAGTTTGAAACAATAGTGCGCCCCGATGCACTAGCGGTGTTACAGATGGACAGCTAACCGCTCCAGCCGGTCCCGTCACCCCGGTTGGCCGAAACTGTTAAAGCTGCGCGTCTTTCAAGACCGAATAAATAGCGCTATCGTCAATTTTTCTGGCGATCTATTCTTATATATCGCGATCTTTCATAGATCAGGGGCAATCATGTCAGGGCGTTTTATTGCAGCTATTGCTGTTTTAATTACATTGATGTTCGCGGCTATTTCTTCACCGTCACAAGCGCAGACGCCGCTGGAACATTTTGCGGCACTGCCGATGCTGAACAACCCGAAATTATCTCCATCAGGGGACAGATATGCGGCCTTGATAGCGACAGGCGGCAAACAGATTTTCATGATTTCTCCGGTTATGGCATCGGGGCCAAAGCGTGTCGTTTTGAATATTGGCGACGCCGATATGACCGGATGGCGCTGGGTCAATGAGGACTGGCTGATCGCGCGCATCGCCGATGTCAAGAATGTGCAAGGCGATGATTGGCTTGTTACCCGCACCGCAGCGATCAAGGCAGATGGCACATCCACAGAGCTGCTGGTCAACCGCAAGGCTGCCCAAAATGCTGCTGATGTCCTGTGGGTTGCCAAGGACGGATCGCCGGAAATTCTGCTCGCTTATCAGACGTCAATCTACTCCAACTATCCCGGCTTTTGGGCGCAGGTCGATCGTATCAATCTGGAAACGGGGAAAAAGAAAACCGTCGTCAAACCCAAAGCCGGTGTTCAGGATTGGTATGCTGATCAGACGGGTAATGTCAGGCTGGGCATTGGGCGCAGCGACAAAAGCCTATCGTCAAAACTCTATTATCGGGAAAGAAACGGCAAGCTGTTCAAGATTGTTGATCGCGCCAAACGGACAAAAGGAGAGGGACTGACGGTCCCAACCTTGTTTCTGGCCGATCCAGCGAAGGCTCTGGTTTTTGACGACAAAGACGGCACCGATGCCCTCTATCACTACGACCTCAGCAGCCTGACCATCGGTGACAAAATACATGCCGTTGAAGGCTATGACATCGACTATATTCACACCAATGCCGATGGCAACGCCCTGATCGGCTATGGCTATACCGATACGCGTTATAAAGTCGAATGGCTGGACCCCACGCTTAAGGAACTGCAGGAGGCACTGGACCAATCCGTTCCCGGGCAGTCTGCCAGGATCATTTCCAGAAACCGGGCGCACACCCGCTTCATCGTATCTGTCGGCAGCGCGTCGCGCCCCGGCAAATATTATATTTTTGATACCGGCTGGGGCACGATGCAGAAGCTGGGCGAGATTAATGATCAACTCGGGAACAAAAGCTATGCACCGGTCAAGACGATCCGTTACAAAGCGCGCGATGGCCTGTCGATCGAAGCCGTCCTTACTGTCCCCAAAGCGCGGACGACAGAAAAACTGCCGCTGATCATGATGCCGCATGGCGGCCCGTTTGCTCGCGATTCCGAGCGCTGGGACTGGTGGGCGCAATTTCTCGCGGATCGCGGCTATGCGGTTTTGCAGCCCAATTATCGCGGCTCGTCCGGCTATGGCGTGGCCTTTGCCTTGAAAGGGGAAGGCCAATGGGGCCTGGCGATGCAGGATGATTTGGATGACGGTGTGAAATGGGCGGTTGAACAGGGCATTGCCGATCCGGGCCGGGTCTGCATCGTCGGCGGATCGTACGGCGGCTATGCCGCAATGCGCGCGGCACATCGCAATCCCGACATATATAAATGTGCCGTCTCTTTTGCCGGTGTATCCGATCTGCAGGCGATGATCCGTTATGACCGGCGCTATCTGAACAGCAAGTGGAGCCGGACCTGGGTGAAGGAACAGGCACCAGACCTAAGGTCAGTATCACCCATCCATTATGCCGAAGATGTGGAGGTGCCGATGCTGCTTATCCACGGCAAAAAGGACCGCAGGGTCAAAGTCAGCCAGAGCAGGCGTTTTGCCAAAGCGCTAAAAAAAGCGGGCAAGGATGTCCGCTATGTCGAGCAAAAAGAAGGCGACCACCACTTTTCTCTAGAGGCTGACCGTGTGCAATTTCTTCAAGAGATGGAAGCGTTTCTGGCCCAGCATATTCCGGCAGGATAATGCCGAAACCAACTTGAGTTCAATGAGCAGCCTTGTTCATGTCGACCTTTTCAACCCATTCCGGAAAGAAGCTGGGTTCGCGTGTGGACCAGCCGGGTGCGGTGGCCGCGGCTTCGCTGATCGATTGCAGTAAACCTTTGCGGGTCTTTGGGTGCAGGTGCGGCAAAGAGGCTGCGGCGCAAAAGCTGCCGGGCAACCATGGCCGGGCATCCGGGCCGAGCAAGCGCTCATAGAGAAAACGATAGGCGGGGAAACTGCTGATACGCCCCTGCCCCAAATCATAGGCAGATAGCGAGATCAACGCGGGCATGAATTTCTCAATGCTGTCAATCGCACAATCCTGCGGAATGGCTTTGCGGATATCGGCGAGGCGTTTGTAAAGCTTTGTCTGCACCTTGATGCCCGCTTCCTCGACCGCATCACGCGACCAGGTTCCGACGGCATCTGCACGGTCCAGACCAACATCAAGCGAACGGCGGATATAACGCTGGGTCGCGGAACCAAAGCTCGCAAATTCCTTCATTTCCGACAGCGTCATTGCGCCTGGTACCGGTTGCATCGCTTTGGTCATGGTAACTCCTACATTGAAACATCTACGCTGTTCCCACGAGAGCCACTTGACCAAAACATGGTTAGGATTTGATTAAATATGATCCAAATTATCGGAGATTTATTCTCTGAACCAGATTAATTTGCCATTTATCGCCGGCAATAAGTGAATAAAATAAAGCGATTAGAAATTGGAGTGGCGTTCCAACAATCAGGTGAAAAACGTCTGGATTGCGGCCTCGATACCGACCTGCGGCGTCAGCTGTTTTGCTATAATTTGCAAATTGACCAATCCGATTCGCGAATGAACCAATACCGAGGCACGTCTTTTCCGGGATTTTTAAGTTTTTCCCGGATCCGCAGATCTGCCAATAAAAACACGTCCTGGATTTTGCCTTCTCGCTTGGAACGCCTTTTGTTTACCTCTGATATAATTGCAACGCTCGACAAGTTTGTCTGTTCACTCTGGCGGCAAGCCGACTTTCAAGGCGATACCGTCAAACTTCCAATCAACACCTTCGTAAAAAAATAGCTGTCGAAAATAGATTGGAAAAGGTTCAACCGGATAATGCCCCCGGATAGCCAGAACCCGTGTTTCTTCATTAATCTCTGACCCATCGATTATGGGTTCTTGCTGGCTCAATTCCAGATAGCCTTCGGCATATTTAAAAAACTTTCCGAAGCCCTTATCCAGATTTTCCAAAGATACTGTCCGTTGATAATCGGCTGTGCCTGTATCCCACAGCTTTTTCATGCTCTTTTCAGACAATGATTGCGCAAAGACCGTGACGGTATCCTTGAACAACTGCTTTTGTTTATCAGGCGATGGAAGCGCACCGCTTGAGGAGGCTTCCTTTAACCCCGCACTTTCTTTCTCAATCGCGTTGATTCGCCAGCCTGCTTCTGAGTCAATCAACCGCAGTTGCAAGGGTATCTTGCTACCGCCAGCAGTCGTTACCGTGCCTTCCAATCGGCCGGTGCCGCCAGTGATGAAGCGCGAGCTCCATGACGTTTCTTTGATATTGTCCAGAGCATTGGCCGCGAGATAGGATTTAAGCTCCGCCTTGCTCGTACCCACCTGGAAATCGTCCGATAGCAACGCATAGGCTGTATCCATATCGTCATTTTGCACAGCCGCGAAGAAATCGTCTCCCGTCTTGGTAATGTCGCCCGTCAGCCAGAATATCAGGCTGACCAAAGCTGCAATTCCGGCAAATACCCCCAATACCACTTTCATCCATGTCTTCATCGGAAATCCTTTCTCTATAAAAAGGCATGGCCCGACCCCAAGCTTTTGCCCACAAACGAAAAATGGATGATGAAAGGGTGGGGCGCCATCCCAAGTTTATGGGATGGGCAATCACGGGCCGTTTGATTTATTTCCCGCAAGGGGTCATTCTTTGCGACGACGTCATTTGGGAGATATTTATGCGACCCGGATATTCCAAAGTTGCGGTTGTGGAGGATGACCCACCGGTTCTTTCCGATATCTGCGGCGCTATTGAACGGGCTGAGGATATGGAGCTGGTCGCTTCCGCCACAAATTTCGCCACCGGCGAACAGCTCGTCGCCAATGGCGGCTTTGATGTTCTGATCTGTGATCTTGGGTTACCGGATGGTGACGGTACGACCCTTATCCAGATGGCGTCCGAACGGCAGCATGAAATAGACATCATGGTGCTCACCATGTTTGCCGATCACCAGAAAGTCCTGAATGCGATCCGGGCCGGAGCGCGGGGCTATTTACTCAAAGATCAGCCGCTGGAAAAATGCGTCGATGCGATACGAGAAATCCGGGCAGGTGGTTCGCCGATTAGTCCCATAATCGCTCGACTGGTGCTGAAGCAATTGCAACCCCAGTCCCCGCCGATTGAACAGATGGCGGAACCATTATCCAATCGAGAGTTGGAGACACTCAACCTTTTATCGCGTGGATTTTCTTACGCGGAATCTGCGGAAATCATGAATATTTCAGCGCATACCGTGGCAACCTATGTCAAACATATCTACCGAAAGCTCGAAGTAAATTCTCGCGCCGAGGCCGTATTCGAAGCATCGAACCGCGGCATATTGGGAGGTTAGCGATTTGTTGGTCCGCTATTCGTGGTTGCTATGGCTCATGGTTTTTTCCGCAGCCGCACAGCCCGTCGAAGCGCAGAATGGTGTGACCGCCAATCAGTTCGATGTAGAGACGACAAGAGCCGGCAAAATCATCCGTTTTGTCGATGCAGATTTTTCCTTCTCCGAAAGCAGTTATAATTCCAAAAACCGTGGGCTAAAAAGCGATTGGAACCGTCGAGACTTGCCGGCGCTCTGGTTGTCTGATGAGGCGCGCAAGGTACAAAGCGGAAATTTGTCCGTCTCGGCCAGAGTGAGGTTCGACGGCGCAGCATTGGGCAATGATGCTGTCGCCATATTCACCGAGAATAATCGCGAACGGATTTCCGTTTCGGTCAACGGGACCAGCATCTTCAGAAATTATACCGACAACAGGCATTCCATGCTCGGATGGAATCAGCCCTATTTGATACCATTATCCCGTTCCCTGTTAAAACCCGGCACAAACGAAATTGTGATCCGTGCCGAATCCGGCCGTAACCATTCTCTCGGCATCGGTACCATCGCCGTGGGCAACCACAATGCCTTGGGTTCGCATTTCAAAAGCCAGTATTTTTTCCGGATAGATGCGCCAAAAACACTCAACTGGATCATGCTACTGCTATCAGCCTTCGTCTTTGTCATGTGGCTTGGCCGCAGACAGGAAATGGAGCTTTTGTGGCTGTCGCTCACCGGGGTGTTCTGGTTTATTCGGAACTATCATTTTTTCGCCGAAACTGTGCCCTTGGAACCGCTCCTATTTCAGCAAATTACCTATTATTCGGTCTATTTTGCGGTTGCGGTCACTTTGGCATTCTGTGCCGAATTTCTGAAACTTCGCCGGCGCCATATCATTATAGTGATCATGCTGGGTATCGGTGTCCTGTTAAGCCTTTCGCGTCTTTTTCTGACAATAACAGACCGGACAGACATGGCGAGCAGCGTGATGACAATCGTATTATTCGGTTCCTTTCTTCTGATTTTGGCGCATCACGCTGTCAAAGAAAATTCTTCGGAAAGCTGGCTATTATTACTGCTACTTTCGCTCGCGGCGCTAACCGGTATTCATGATATCGGCCGCATTCCTAACATCGACTGGTGGAGCGGTGCGGGCTTTCACTTTCAACCCTATATAGGTTTTCTTCTATTCCTTGTGTTTATGCTCTCATTGGCCCGACGTTTCCTCGGCGCTCTCAGCCTTGTTGAAGAAACCAATGTCCATCTGGAAAAAAGCGTAAAGGAGGCGACAGATGCGTTAGCCGCCAGCCAGCAGGCTCAGCGACAGATGGAGGTGGAACGGGCGATCGAAACGGAGCGCGAGCGTTTGATGCGGGAAATGCATGACGGAATCGGTTCTAGCCTTGTGACAGCATTGGCAGTCGCGCGCCAACGGGAAGACCCGCCGTCCACGATCACCACTCTCCAAAGGGCGATTAGCGATCTCAAAATTACAGTCGATTCCCTGGCACCGATTGAAGGAGATGTGGTGACGCTGCTCGCCAATCTGCGCCACAGGATGGAACAAGAGCTTGCCCAGGCAGGGATAACCAGCGTCTGGCAAGTGCATGACTGTGCACCGCTTAGCTGGATGGATGCCGGGCATAGCCTTCATTTGCTGCGGCTGTTGCAAGAAGCGATTAGCAATGTGCTGCAACATGCCAAAGCCCGTTCGATTACCTTGTCCTGTCAATCAAGCCTGATGCACGGCAAATCTGGCATATTGATAAGCATTATTGACGATGGCATTGGCTTTGATCCCAATGATAGCGGCGGCAGCAAGGGACTGGAGTTCATGCATCAACGCGCAGCGATTCTAAATGGGACTTTGACGATCGAGAATATAGATCCGGGCGGTACAGCGGTAAATTTGTGGCTGGCGCGGGACCCGGTTGCGCAAGAATAGGATCCTGATGGTCGCAGACAGTCAACAGGGCCGCTTGATCTCGAAAGCCGGCAATGGATTTTAACCAGCCGCTTCCTTGATCGCCCGGCGAATGCTCATATAGGTCGCACAGCGGCAGATATTCCCGCTCATTGCCGCATCAATATCCTCGTCGCTGGGATTGGAATTTTCCGCCAATAAAGCCGTTGCCGCCATGATCTGGCCCGATTGGCAATAGCCGCATTGCGGGACATCATTTTTTACCCAAACCTCCCGAATGGCATCGGCAGCATTTCCAGTCACGCCTTCGATAGTTGTAACCTTCGCGTCTCCAAGCGAGTCATGCGCGGTGATGCAAGACCGCGTGGGGGTCCCATCGACGTGCACCGTACAGGCACCGCATTGCGCAACGCCGCACCCAAATTTCGTGCCTGTCATTTTCAGATGATCGCGCAAGACCCAAAGCAATGGGGTCCCCGATGCTGCATCAACTGTTTCGTCTTTTCCATTGATGTTCAGTGTCGTGGCCATGACCTATCCTTCTGCTTGTTCGGTTGCTGCTGCTGGCAAGGTCAGACGACTGCCGCTCGCGCCGATAATGGGTAATGTTCTGATCCGGTGACCAGTGGCATTGAATATTGCATTGGTCAGTGCAGGCGCGGCAGGCGGCGTTGCCGGTTCACCCACGCCGGCGGGAGCGCTATTTGATTTGACGATTTCCACCTCAAATGCCTTGGGGGCCTCACCCATTCGCAATACCCGCCAAGATGGGAAGTTATCCTGCACTATAACCCCGTTTTTGGCGGTTATCTCACCGAATAGCGCATTGGACAGGCCATAGATTGTTCCGCCTTCCATCTGCGCGCGCGCGTGGCGGGGATTGATAACCGTCCCGGAATCGGCGGCAAGCCAAATACCCGGGATAGTCAGCGCGCCTTCGGGCGTCACGGCCACTTCGATTATGGTCGCAATATAGGACAGGAATGATCGATGGACGGCTATACCCAGGCCATGTCCCGAGGGCATTTTACGGCCCCACTTGGCCATGTCTGAGACCCTGTTCACAACATTGGCAAGCCGTGCGGTTTCGATAGGATATTCTTCAAGCGAGGCATCATAGTTAGGATAGGTCGCGCCTTCAGCATTGGGGTCTATCGTGCGGGCGTCTCCAATCAGCTCCAGTAAATAATCTTTCTGGTCCCTCCCGGCAGCATGCGCCATTTCTGCGGCAAAGCTCTGGACCGCGAAAGCATGATAGATATTGGATACTGCGCGCAACCAACCGATCCGGACATGGCCTTTCGCGTTGCCGGATTCCACTTGCAGGTTGGGCATAGCGAACGGCACATCAGTCGCTCCCAAGCCCATTTCTCCATCTGTTGGGACATCCATGCCTGACACGAATGTTGATGCAATGGGGGGAAAGACCGTGCGGTGCAGATAGGACGTACATTTGCCATCTGCATCCAATCCGGCTTCGAGCCACTGCGCACTTGCGGAGTGATAGAAACCGTGACGGACTTCGTCTTCCCGGGTCCAAGTCACTTTGACAGGTTTACCAACGTCCTTGGCGATCAGGGCCGCCTCGACGACAAAATCCGGTTTGGATTTGCGGCCGAAAGCACCGCCCAACCAGGTGGCGTGGACTGTGATGTTGTCTTTGTCGATTTTCAGCAGATCAGACAGCGTCTGGCGCGTCGCCTGTGGGTCTTGTACGCAGGCCCAGCATTCCAATTTTTCGCCATCCCATTCGGCTGTTGCTGCCGGCGGCTCCATCGGTGACTGCGAAAGATGCGGCGCATAATATTCCGCTTCAATCCGCTGCGCAGCATTTGCGAGACCGGAACCTGTATCACCGCGTTTGCGCCGGACTGTGCCAGACCGGCGTGCGGTTTGCGTCATCTGTTCGGCGAAAGTTTCGGAATCATAGCTGGCATTGGGACCGTCAATCCAGTCTACCTCCAATGCATTGCGCCCCTGAATGGCGGCCCATGTATCGGTCGCGACAATGGCAACGCCTCCCAGCGGTTGGAAAAGAGCCGGTGGCTTGGCATCGGGCAGCTTCACTGTTTGCAGCACGCCGGGGATTGCCAGTGCGTCCGTGTCACGAACCGCACCAGTTTTGCCAAATAGCTGTGGCGGCCGGGCCACGACAGCATAGACCATGCCTGGTCTATCAACGTCGATGCCAAACGTGCCTTCACCGCGCGTGATACGCGGGATGGTCAGCGAAGAAATTTCCTTGTTGATATAACGCCAGTCTTTTGGATTTTTCAGGGTGACATTGGCTTCTTCTGGCACCTGCAATCTCGCCGCAAGTTTGGCGAGATTACCGTAGGAAAGAGTATCGCTATTCTGGCTATTGCTGACGAGCCCCTGTGAGGCCGAACATTCTGACGGCTCCATTTTCCAGTAGACCGCAGCCGCCTCGGTCAGCATCTGTTTCATCGCAGCGCCGGCGATCCGCAGCCGGTGGAAATTATACCGTACTGACCGCGACCCGTCGGTATTCTGATCACCATAGCGTTCGTGCCCCTCGGCCTGCACAATTTCAACCTTGTCCCACTCGGCCTCTAGCTCGTCAGCGACAATCTGCGCCATCGCGGTCCAAACCTGCTGACCCATTTCCGATCGGTGGCACGTGATTTTGACCGCCCCGTTTTCCTCAATGGCGATCCACAAGGCCGGTGTTGCGTCACCGCCTTTCACTTCCGTCAACGGGCTAGGCCCCGCTTCCGGCAAGTCTATAGCATCAGGGTCAATTTTTGGTTCTTCGTAGCTGGAGCAACCAACCAGGGTGATGCCGACAACAAACAGACTAGACCCTACAACAAAACCACGACGCGACAGATTCGTAATTGCCGGTTTATCGGATGGCGATGCGTGGCTTTTTGTGCCGCCAGGAATAATCCCAATATCGTGCAAGAACATCAACCATCTCCCGTGTGTTTCGTCCGTTTGCTGTTACCATTTTTTTCACACTATAGCCCATTTTTTCCGCGCTTTTATATTATAGCCATAATATTCACGATATCCCGCATGATTTTCACTGCGTGGTTTGCCTTACATGTTCCCAAGACGTTCAAATATTTTGAAAATTACGTGCGCGCGACCGAAAGTTTCGACCAACCGCAACCCTGTTTCGACCGGACACGATTCCGATAGAGACAATTGATACCATTTCCATCTAAAGTGCATAGCAACGAGAAATTAGGCGCATAATGAGAAAATTCGACATCGGAAATCACAAACCATCTGTCGGGCAGCAAGTTGCTATCCTGTCGATCCTTGGGTTCTGGCTCTTTTACGTGATCATCATCACTTTGCGCGCCGCAGTTAGCGATTGGCCGGCTCAGGAAGAACTGGCGTTGCGCCGCGTCATCGTAACGCTGCTTGGTATTGCCATAACCTATCTGCTCTATCGATTGCTGCGGCTATTCGAGGACAAGGCCTTGTCCACCCGTATCATTACCGCCTTTGCCGGTGCGATTCCTTGCGCGGTCGCTATTGCCGTTTTCAACTATTACATGTTCAACGTTTACGATCCACAAAGCCTGTTTGACGAAGCGCACATGGAGAAGATGCGCGAGTATATGGAAAAAGAAAATTATGCGCTGCAGGCTATTGTCGAAGACAGTATCTCCCGCTTTTTCTTTATGATCAGCTGGGCCTCGCTCTATCTAACGCTGAGCTACGCGAGTGAGGTTCGCAGTGTCGAGCGCAAGGCCGCCCGCTTTGCCCAGGCAGCGCAAGATGCCGAGTTGCGGAGCTTGCGCTATCAGGTCAATCCGCACTTCCTGTTCAACACCCTCAATAGCCTTAGCACTCTGGTCATGCGTAGCCAGCCGGAAGAGGCGGAGAAGATGATCCTCAATCTGTCCAAATTCTACCGCAGCAGTCTGTCCGGGGACCCTTTGGAAGATGTCGCGCTATCTGAGGAAGTGCATCTGCAAAAGCTTTATCTTGATATCGAAGCGGTACGTTTTCCAGAACGGCTGGCAACCGAGACAGATATACCGGTCAAATTAAATGACGTGTTGGTGCCCGGTCTTATCCTGCAGCCGCTGGTTGAAAATGCGATCAAACATGGCGTGGCCCATAGCAAACGCCCCGTGACCATCCGCATCACGGCTCGATCCAAGGGGGATTTTCTGAAACTGACCGTGGCCGATGACGGCGAGATTCAGCCTCAGAAAAAATCCAAAGGTCAAAATAATGGTATTGGCCTGGCCAATGTCCGAGACCGGCTGGAGACTAGATTTGGCTCCCAGGCCAAGTTAAAGACGTCCTATCCCGATTCCGGCGGATTTGTTGCGGAACTCACCATGCCGCTTCTAGCGGATATCTGAATATGGCGGACGACAATATGGCAAACGACACGGCCTCTGCCTCATCGCAGCTTAAAACGCTGATCGTAGATGACGAACCGCTTGCGATCGAACGGTTGCAGCTTCTGTGCGCCCGCCAGGAACATATCAATCTGGTTGGCACAGCAAGCGATGGAGAAGCCGCCGTTCGCCTTGCGCACCAGTTGAAGCCGGACCTGTTGTTGCTCGACATTGCCATGCCGGGAATGGACGGGTTGGAAGTCGCCAAGCAATTGGCCGATCTCGAAACACCGCCGGCAATTATCTTCGTCACCGCTTTTGACAAATTTGCTGTTGAAGCCTTTGGCGTGGCCGCGATTGACTATGTGCTAAAGCCCGTCGAGACAGAGCGGCTATCCATCGCCATATCGCGCGTATTGGAGCGCAAAACCGATCAGGCTCCGATTTCTGCCGAAGACTCCCCCTGGGCCGAAGAGTTCTGGGTACCTTATAAATCAGAACTGCGCCGGATCGCTGCATCTGAAATCAACCGTATCGAAGCAGAGCGCGACTATATGCGGTTGCACGTGGGCGGCGCCGAAGGCAGCGAGCAAGGCGCGACCAGCTATTTGCTGCACCAGACGATTACCGGACTGGAAGGAAGACTCAATCCGGAGCATTTTATCCGCCTGCACCGGTCCCATCTGGTCCGCCGGGACTGGATTGGCGGCCTGCGCCACGATGGCGGCGGGATCTGGATTGCCTGTCTGAAATGCGGGACGGAAATCCGTATCGGCCGCACCCATTTGGCAGAGGCGAAGAAACTCGCGGGGCGGTAAGACTTACTTTCCGTCAACTCGGTTTGGTCTGCCTGTCCTCCTCAATCCGTTCGGGGTGAGCCCGTCGAAGCCATTTCCTTCTAGTTTAGAGATATCCCAGAGATATCCTTCGACAGGCTCAGGACGAACGGGATAGGGCTTGCGCGGAGAGAATGACTGGAAGAAACTGGCCGGGAGCTGCGTTCCACTCAAATAGCGACGGCGGAACGCGCAAAAATAAACCCCGGTGTAAGGGCACCGGGGTCATAAGTTGGTTTGGCCAAATAAGGGGCCGCTTAATTGGGATTCGCGGCTCTTGCGTTACTTAGGAAAAATAGGGCTTATCTGCCGCCGATCGTCACTGTGCTCGAACCAAGCGTTCCCGCTTCTGCTCTGGCAATTAGTGACACTTTCGCGCGCTTGGCCGACATTTTGGCTTCTTTGACGCAGCCACTATGGTCCGCCATGTCGCGCAGACTTTTCGAATTATAGCTGCCGCAAACTTTACGCACGGCGCCTTTGATCCGGCCATCCAGCGTTTCTTGACCATTGGCGCTGGTCAGATCGAGATCAGCATAGCTGACTTCAACAGACTTGGTGATCCGGCCCTGCGCACTCGCGCTGGCCGAGAAACCGGTTACGGTTACGGCGATGGCGGCTGCGGCACAAAGGCCTTTGCTCAAAATAGAATTTTTCATGTGTTCACTCCTCACTCATATTTTCCGGGAAGCGCTGGAATAAGGGGAACCAGGCCACCCTCATTATCCCTGCTAAAAGAAGGGAGGGGGTTATGAGTACGGGAGCAGTTGTTTCGACCAGCTCGGGGAAGAGCTTTTGACTTATGCTGCTGCTCCCGCCTCGTATTTTTAGATACGGGAAGGGTGGCCCGCGAGCATTCGAACTTCGATAAACATCCATTTTAGTCGGTGAACAACTAAAGGCTTCGACCAACGACATCGAGACATCGATCAAAGTAAAACAATGTAACTTTTGTTACTATTCAATTGGTTACAGATGACACCGAATCATAGTGTATTATAGCGCTAAATCAGCCTTGATTCGGTTATTGCAGCCCAAATCCTAAATTAATCCGGAAAGCGGACTCGAGGGGTCGGCATACATCCGCCGCCCCATCCGGCCAGACAGATAGGCTTCTCGACCCGCTTCGACGGCGAGCTTCATGGCACGGGCCATCCGCACCGGTTCCTTGGCTTCCGCAATCGCGGTGTTCATCAGCACGCCATCGCAGCCTAGCTCCATCGCAACCGCTGCATCGCTGGCCGTTCCAACACCGGCATCGACCAGAACGGGTACACTGGCGCCCTCGACAATCAAACGGATGGTTACGCGGTTTTGAATACCCAGGCCGGAGCCGATTGGTGCGCCCAACGGCATGATCGCCACCGCGCCGGCATCCTCAAGCTGTTTCGCGGCGATCGGATCATCGACGCAATAGACCATGGGCTTGAAGCCTTCCTTGGCCAGCACTTCGGTTGCTTCCAGTGTCTCGCGCATATTGGGGTAAAGCGTCTTGGCCTCGCCCAGCACTTCCAGCTTCACCAGATCCCAGCCACCCGCTTCACGCGCCAAGCGTAATGTGCGAATGGCGTCATCGGCATTAAAACAGCCGGCGGTATTTGGTAGATAGGTGATTTTTTTGGGATCGATAAAATCCGTCAGCATCGGCTGATTGCGATCCATCACATTAACCCGCCGCACGGCCACGGTGACAATCTCTGCGCCCGCCGCTTCAACGGCGGCAGCATTTTCGTCGAAATCCTTATATTTGCCGGTGCCGACAATCAGGCGGGATGAGAAGTTTTGACCGGCCACGCTCCAGCCGTCAGTTGAGGTCACATCACCGGCATGATCGCCGCCGCCAACAAAATGGACTATCTCCAACTGATCACCATCTTCAACCGTGACATCGCCCAGGGTTGAGCGGGTCACGATTTCACGGTTCCGTTCCACCGCCACTTTCTCTGGTTCCAGATCCAGCGACCGCACCAGATCGGCGACAGACATGCCGCTCTCGATCCGCTTGCTGTCGCCATTTAGCTGAATTGAAATTTCCGGCATTACCAATGTTTCCATTTGTTTGATCTCGCTTTTCGGAATCGAGCGCTATAAGAAGGCCATATAAACAGCTTAGCAGCGCCGCAACCAAAAGTGCCATATGGGGGACATTATATTGCCGAAAAATATAAGCGCGGGAAAAAGCACCAACAAGACCGTCTTTGTGCTTAATGGCCCCAACCTCAATCTTCTGGGGATGCGGGAACCAGAAATCTATGGGTCCGATACGCTGGATGATATTGCCGGACAGCTGGAAGATCAGGCGCATGACCTGGATCTTGATGTAGACATTCGCCAGAGCAACCATGAAGGCCATCTGGTGGACTGGTTGCAGGAAGCGGCGGCCGATGAAGCGCAGGCGGTGATCCTGAACGCGGGCGCGCTGACCCACACATCCATTGCCCTGCATGACGCCATCAAGGCGATAGCAGTGCCGGTAATCGAGGTGCATATCTCCAATCCGGCGGCGCGCGAAGAATTTCGTCAAAAGAGTATGATCGCACCGGTTGCAAAAGGAACGATTTGCGGCTTTGGTGCTTTGGGATATCAATTGGCGCTTGACGCCGCCCACAAGCTTTAGAACATAACTTTAACTTCAATATGGGAAGCAGAAATGGCCGCAAAAAAAGATAGTGATGGCAGCATGAATGTGGACCTCGACATTGTTCGAGAGCTGGCCGGGATATTGGATGGTGCTGGCCTCAGCGAAATTGAAGTCGAAGATGGCGACCGCAAAATCCGTGTCTCGCGCGGCGGTGGCGGAGCATCGGCCCCCGTACAGGCCATAGCTGCGCCGGCCCCGATGCCTGCGCCCGCTGCTGCACCCGCCGCGGAAGCCGGACCGGCGCCTGCTGATGATCATGCCGGCGCACAGAAATCACCAATGGTTGGCACCGCCTATCTGGCACCCGATCCGGACGCGGCCAATTTCGTTAGCGTGGGTGACAAAGTCGCGGCCGGTGACACGGTCTTGATTATTGAAGCGATGAAGGTGATGAACCCGATTTCCGCTGACAGTGCCGGCACTGTTAAAGCCATATTGGTCGAAAATGGCCAGCCGGTTGAATTTGACCAGCCGCTGGTTGTGATCGCGTAGATGAGGCCCGGCGCATGACCATCAACAAAATCCTGATCGCCAATCGCGGCGAAATCGCGCTTCGCATTTTGCGCGCGGCACGCGAACTTGGCATCGAAACCGTTGCCGTGCACAGTACTGCCGATGAAGACGCGATGCACGTCCGGCTTGCCCATGAAGCCATCTGCATCGGGCCGCCGTCAGCAACCGACAGCTATCTCAGCATACCGGCGATTATTTCCGCCGCAGAGATTAGCGGCGCGGATGCGATCCATCCCGGCTATGGTTTCCTTTCCGAAAACGCGCATTTTGCCGAAGTGGTTGAAGCGCATGATATTAAATGGATCGGACCGAAACCCGAGCATATTGAAATCATGGGTGACAAGGTCGCGGCCAAAAAGACCGCTGGTGAACTCGGCATTCCTTTGGTTCCCGGCTCTGACGGAGCGGTCAGCGAGATCGAGGAAGCCAAAAAGGTGGCAGCAGACGTTGGCTATCCCGTGATCATCAAGGCAGCATCCGGCGGCGGCGGGCGCGGCATGAAGGTCGTGAACAGCGAAACCGAGCTGGAAACGCAGATGAAGCAAGCTGGCACCGAGGCCAAAGCGGCTTTCGGCGACGCGACCGTCTATATTGAAAAATACCTGGGCGATCCGCGCCATATTGAATTTCAGGTCTTCGGCGATGGTCGCGGCAATGCCATTCATCTGGGCGAACGCGATTGTTCTTTGCAACGCCGGCATCAGAAAGTCCTAGAAGAAGCGCCTTCCCCCGTGATCAGCGCTGAACAGCGCGAACGCATGGGCAAAGTCTGTGTCGACGCGATGAAGGGCATGGGCTATCGCGGCGCCGGTACGATCGAGTTCCTGTATGAGAATGACGAATTCTACTTCATCGAAATGAACACCCGCTTGCAGGTCGAGCATCCGGTGACGGAAATGATCACGGGCTTTGATCTCGTCCGCGAACAGATCCGCATTGCTGATGGCCGTGATCTATCGGTCAAACAGGAAGAGCTCGAATTTACGGGCCATGCGATTGAATGCCGGATCAATGCAGAGAATCCGAAAACCTTCGCGCCGTCACCTGGCAAGGTGGTGGGCTATCACCCGCCCGGCGGCATGCACGTCCGCGTCGATAGCGGGCTCTATGCCGGTTATTCGATCCCGCCTTATTATGACAGCATGATCGCCAAGCTGATCGTTTATGGCCGGACTCGTGATGGTTGTATGATGCGGCTGGCCCGCGCGCTGGATGAATTTGTTATTGAAGGCGTGGAAACCACCATCCCGCTACATCAAAAGCTGGTTTATGATGAAGGTTTTCAGTCTGGCGAATATACGATTAAATGGCTCGAAGAGTGGCTCGACAAGGATGAACAGGCCTAGTTTACCGTCATAACTGCGCAAATTTCGTTCATATAAGTCGATTCTTTCCTGAATATTACAGCCAAGTTCAGCTGTCCGACAGGGTTAACACGCTATGACTTGTTGCACAGATGCGGCAAATAGAGTCGCATAGTGAGGAGTAGCCTATGCGACTATTTTATCTAACCGGCCTGATGGCGGCCACCATATTGACGCCTGCGACAGCGTCCGCCGCCGATCTTGCCCCCAACCTGAATCAGAACACGCGCCCAGTCGCGCCGATCTTGATCGACAACAATCTGACTGGCAGCGCGGCATTGCAGCGCGATGGCCGCGGTGAACGCCGCGCCAATCGCGGTAATCGCGGTGGCAATCGTGAAGCAAGACGTGCCAATCGTGGCAATGGCAACCGTGATGCCCGCCGGGCCGCACGTGCCGAGAACCGCAATAATCGCGGGCGCGCCAATATCATGACTGATGGCGATCGCGCTGAAAGACGGCAGCAGCGCCGTACGGTGCGCCAGCAAAATGGCAATGTCGACCGCGACTTCTCACGCAGCCGCAGCCGCGCCGATGTAGGTCGTTCCAACCGTCAAGCTCGCCGGGATGTCGCCAAGCGTGATCGCAGCCGTGCAGAACGGCGCGCTATCAGGCGTGGTGACCGTAACAGGGACGGCCGGGTCGACCGCCGCTTTGACCGAAACCGTGATGGCCGCATTGATCGCCGGTTCGACCGCAACAATAATGGCCGTGTCGACCGGCGCGTAGACCGCAACCGCGACGGACGGATTGATCGCCGTTACCGCGAAAATCGCCGCGCCAATGCACGCGGTGACCGTAACCGGGACGGCCGCGTTGATCGGCGCTGGGACCGCAACCGCGATGGCCGCATTGACCGGCGCTTTGACCGGAACAACAACGGCCGCGTGGATCGCCGTTGGGATCGCAACCGTGATGGCCGGATAGACCGCCGCTATGGTTATCGCAACGACCGTCGGGACTATCGCAATGACCGGCGCGGATATCGCAAAGGCTATCGTGATGCACGCCGTGACTATCGCAAATGGAACCGCGGATGGCGCAATGACAGGCGCTACAACTGGCGGAACTATCGCAAAGCCAACCGCCATTATTATCGCCCGGGTCGTTATTATTCGCCGTACCGGAACCACAGTTACAGACGCTGGAATATCGGTGTCTATCTGGGATCATCGTTCTACGGGTCGCGCTATTGGATAAATGACCCATGGCGTTATCGCCTGCCACCGGCTTATGGCGGCTATCGCTGGATCCGTTACTATGGTGATGTGCTGTTGATCGACACTTATGATGGCCGTGTGGTCGATGTGATCTACGACTTTTTCTATTAAGTCGGCACAAACCGAAACATAGTTTCTTTAGGAAAGGCCCGTAATCAGCAATGATTGCGGGCCTTACTTATACATTATCCCTTGAAACGATCTGCCGCCCGTCGCACACAGGTCAAAACACCTAATGGGAAAGATTGAGATATGATCCGGCATCTGATGGCTATTGCAACATTGGGCTTCGCAGCCCCGATATCGGCGGCAGACGAAAAACCGATGACGCCAGTCACCATCATTAAGGTTGGCAATCTTATTGCTGATCCCGGCCAAGGCGCTTCTGGGCCGGCAACGATTACCGTTAGCGACGGGAAGATTATCGACATTGCTCAAGGGGCGGTTGTGCCCTCTGCTCCTGAAGACCATGTCACGATTATCGATATGTCCGACAAGACTGTGATGCCCGGCCTTATCGATTTGCACGTGCACCTGACCGGCGATCCCGGTGGCGATTTTTGGAAACAGGCGACCGAACCCACTGAATGGGGCGTTGTCGTCGGTGCGAAAAACGCTCTGATCACGGCCAAGGCCGGTTTCACCACCGTGCGCGAAGCAGGTTCTTCGCAATATTCCGCTTTCTCGCTGCGCAAAGGGACGGCCGAGGGCTTGATCCCCGGACCGCGCATCGTCGCCGCAGGTCCCGCCCTGGCGATTGTCGGCGGTCATGGCGATACGACCGGCTTCAAGGAAGATATTAACGATGCGCTAGCCAGCGGCTATAGCTGCACCGGTCCCACTGAGTGCGCAGAAAAAGTCCGTAAGGCATCACGCGCTGGCTCCGACATTATCAAGATCACCGCAACCGGCGGCGTGCTGTCTCAGCAAGGGCGCGGTCTTGAAGCCCATTTTACCGATGCGGAAATGACATCTATTGCTGATACCGCTCATTCACTAGGCCTGAAGGTCATGGCCCATGCCCATGGCGCACGCGGCATCGAAGCAGCGGCGCGCGCGGGTATCGACACGATTGACCATGGCACTTTTGCTGACGAGGCTGCGCTTAAGGCGATGAAGGCGAACGGGTCTGCGCTGATTCCTACCCTGATGGCGTTTCAGGGTGTGAGCGAAGGTTTGGGCAAAGGCATCTATACGCCGGTCGTGGAGAATAAAATTCGCGAAACGTTGGGAAGCGTTGGCAAAGCCGTCACCCTGGCCAAAAAAATGGGCGTGCCGGTCGCATTTGGTACCGATGCAGGCGTATTCGGTCATGGCCGCAATGCCGAAGAATTTGCGCTGATGGTTCGTCATGGCCTGACACCGCGTGAAGCCGTGGTGAGTGCAACCACCCTGGCGGCTGAAGTGCTTGGTATGGAGGGACAGATTGGCCGGATCGCCAATGGCTATTCGGCGGACCTGATCGCCTTTGACGGCAATCCGCTGGAAGATGTGACCGTGCTCGAAAATATCGACTGGGTCATGGTCCGCGGCCGGGTTATCGACTGAGGCTTCCGATGATGAAGACAGTGCCAAAGACCAAGGCGACCAAGTATAACAGCCCCAAACGGATGATCGAGCTGAGCCGCCGGGTGACGGACAAGTTAAATGCCCATCCCCATGTGCAATGGCTGGAAAGCCCGCATGCGCAGCTATTTGTGCACCAGAATTTTCTATCTGATGCCGATTGCGCCTTGCTGATCGACATGATTGAGGCCGATTCCGCACCGTCTAGCGTTTATGAGACAATGAAGAGCGAGGATTTTCGGACCAGCTATAGCTGTAATGTGAAGATAGATGATCCGGATATTCAACGTATCGAGAAATCCATCGCTGATCTGATGGGACTGGATAATGACCATAGCGAAGTGTTGCAGGGACAACGCTACGAAGTCGGTCAGGAATTCAAGGATCACCATGACTTTTTTCATGAGTCCGAACAATATTGGAAGAATGAACAGCCCAATGGCGGACAGCGCAGCTGGACCGCGATGGCCTATCTCAACGAACCGGAAGAAGGCGGCGCGACCGCTTTCCCGAATCTCGACTATCAGGTCAAACCGCGCAAGGGCATGTTGCTAATCTGGAATAATATGGGCTTGGACGGCAGACCCAATCTCAACACGCTGCATGCTGGAACGCCAGTCGTCAAAGGCACAAAATATATCATTACCAAATGGTTCCGACTCAATCGTTGGCATGGCCGCCCAGTCACCATAACGGTCTGATATTTGAACGAATTTAGAGGACGGCGCCAGGGATAACGACAATCAACGGCCGTTCGCCCCTTGACCAACGACGCACTTGCTTCGACCAACGACATCGGCGATCGTTGCAGCTGTAACCAAGCTGTGTTAGCCATACATAACAGCTTTTCAAACAAGGGATATATAATGATCAACAAGTCTCTCGCACTGCTCGCCAGTGCCAGCCTGCTGGCCACCGGCTCGATTGCAAATGCCCATAGCCTCTCCGCAACCAGCGCCGCTTCTGCGCAAGAGGGGGTTGAAAAGCCGCCCGAGACGGAGGGCGAGACCCTGAAGGCCCTGTTTGCAAAAAGCGATGCAGATAGCCTGAATCGCAATCCAATCGGTGCCCTTTTCCGCGGCGACGAACGCTATGCCGACCGCTTGGGCGACTATATCAGCGATGAATATTTCGCTGCCGAACTCGCCGCTGAAGAAAGCGAGCTGGCGGCATTGATGGCGATTGATCGCACCAAGCTCAGTGTGACTGACAAGATTGCCTATGACGTCTTCTTGCGCGACAAGAAACAAGCGATCAAAGGCATGTCCAAAGAGATTATGGACCTCAGCGTCGTTCGCCCGCTCAATCATTTCAGCGGCTTTCATACATTTTACCCGACCTTTGCATCCGGCAAAGGCGCAGCGCCGTTCAAGACTGTCAAAAATTACGAAGACAATCTGAAACGCCATGCCGAGTTCATCACGCTGATCGACCGCTCGGTTGGCCGGTTCCGTCAGGGCATGGACAGCGGCGTGGTTGAAACCAAGCTGACTGTTGGCAATGTGATTGAGCAGCTCGCCACGCAAATTGATCTGGGTCTGGAGAAAAGCCCTTTCATGGCGCCCACCCAGCAATTTCCGGAAGATTTCAGCGATGCCGACAAGACCCGTCTGACGGCCGAATATGAAGCGATGACAAAGAAGATATTCGCATCCTATCAGACCATGCATGATTTCCTGAAAAACGAATATCTGCCAGTGGCTCGGGAAGGCGTTGGTCTGTCTTACATGAAGGGCGGCGATGTGATGTATAAACATCTCATCGAAGGCACGACCACGCTGCCGCTGGAAGCCGACTATATCCATAATCTTGGCGTCAGTGAAGTGGCGCGGATCAAGACCGAGATGGAAGCGATTAAGGACGAGGTCGGCTTCGAAGGCACATTGTCGGAATTTTTCACCCATTTGCGGACCGACCCGAAATTCCAGCCGGAATCGCGGGAAGCCCTGACCCAAGGCTATTATGATCTTGGCAAAGAAGTCGACAAGGTCATCGCGACGCAGTTCAAGGTGCTACCAAAATCTCCACTGGAAATTCGCCCCTACGATGAATCGATCGAGAAATTCCAAGCTGGCGGCTCCTATCAGAGCGGTACCCCCGACGGCTCTCGCCCCGGAGTATTTTACTTCAACGCCTATGACCTGCCATCGCGCAACACTTCCGGCATGACGACGCTGTATCTGCATGAAGGCGCACCGGGTCACCATTTCCAGATTTCACTGGCGCAGGAAAATGAGGACTTGCCCAATTTCATGCGCTTTGGCGGTAACACCGCCTTTGTCGAAGGCTGGGCGCTCTATTCCGAGAAACTCGGTTTCCCGATGGGCATGTTTGACGACCCCTATCAGCGTTTCGGCCATCTCGACGACGAAATGCTCCGTGCCATGCGGCTCGTGGTCGACACCGGTCTCCACAGCAAAAAGTGGACCCGCGAACAGGCGATCAAATATATGCTGGATAATTCGAGCATGGGTGAGACCGATGCTACAGCAGAAGTCGAACGCTATATCGCAATCCCCTCGCAAGCACTGGCCTATAAAATCGGTGCTTTGACGATCCAGCGATTGAAGAAAAAAGCGCAAGACAGCCTCGGCGAAAAATTTGACCCACGCGAGTTTCATGATCAGGTGCTCAACACCGGCGCTTTGCCGATGACAGTGCTGGAAAAGAAAATTGACGACTGGATTGCTACGCAGAGCTAAATTGATCTGATCGATCGGTTTTTCAAATCCCTGTTGCCCCTATACTGACTGTCTATTAATAAGGCTTTCAGTATAGGGGCACCATTACATGATACGTATTTTTCTTTCCGGACTTTTTTTGCTGATTTTTGTGTCGCCAGCTCAAGCAGCCTGGCATGAAGCGAGCAGCGACCATTTCCTGATCTATTCTAACCAGAAGGAAAAAGAAGTCAGAGCCTTCTCCGAAAGGCTGGAGCGCTATCATGATACCATGCGCTTGCTGTTCAATCGTCCCACGACCAAACCTAGCCCGTCAAATCGAGTAACGATTTACGTCGTTAAGAATACCGGCGATGTTCGAGACCTTCATGGCGGCGACAACAAATATGTCGGCGGTTTCTATATACCGCGTGCTGGTGGTTCGCTGGCAATCGTGCCCAAGGTCAAAAGCTCGCGCCATAAAATGGCGCAATCCGAACTGATCTTGCTGCATGAATATGCGCATCACTTCCTCATCTCTTCGGCAACACGCGCCTATCCGCGCTGGCTCAACGAAGGCTTTGCAGAATTTTATGGGACAGCCAAGTTCGGTGGCGACGGAAGCGTCAGCGTTGGGTTATCATCTAAAGGCCGCGCTTACGAACTCGCTATTGCAAAAGACGTACCGATAGAATTACTGCTGGATACCAAAGCTTATGCCGAGAATAAATCGAAAGGATATGATTCCTTTTACGGTCAGAGTTGGGCGCTTTATCATATGCTGCATTTTTCGTCTGACCGAAAAGGACAATTGTCGGACTATGTAACGCGTCTTGCCGAAGGAGATGACGAAATTGAGGCAGCCGAAGGCGCCTTTGGTGACTTGAAGCAGCTGGATAAAGACCTGAATAGCTATCTACGGCAACGCAAAATCACAACCTACCATATTAAGAGCAACTATCTGAATATCGGCGCAATAGACGTGCGCCGCTTGCGCGCCGGTGAAGCCGCAATGATGCCGGTTCTGATTCAATCAAAGCGCGGCGTGAATGAAGAACAGGCCGCCGAAATTGTCGTTAAAGCGCGGACCATAGCTGCCCAGCATCCGAATGATCCAGCGGTACTCGCAGCCTTGGCTGAGGCAGAATATGATGCCGGCAACAATATCGAGGCGATGGCAGCCGCTGATCGTGCGCTGGCATTAAACCCTAAAGAGATCAACGCCCATATCCAGAAAGGCTATGCGCTGGCCCGCATCGCACCCGACGCAGAGGATGAAGCTGCGGCCTGGAAAAAGATGCGGCGGCAATTTGTGAAGCTGAACAAAATTGAGAATGATCATCCGATTCCGCTCATTCAATTTTACCGTAGTTATCGGGAGCAAGGTATGGAGCCGCCAACCATCGCTATTGACGGCTTAGCCCGCGCGCTGGAACTGGCACCTTATGACAATGGTCTACGTTGGATGATGGCCAATGAATTTATGGAGCAGAAAAAATATGACTGGGCGGCGCACACGCTGGGCCCGCTGGCTTACAGTCCGCATCAATCCGACATGACAGAACGCGCCCTCACCTTGCTGAAAGAAGCAGAGGCGAAAGCATCAGAAGCCAAAGGTAAAAAAGAAACTGCCATCGGCTCTTGACCATGATCGACGGCCAATAATCAACGGTCAGCGGCGCTGCTGGTCCAGCAACACCCTGATCCGGTTGAGCGACGGCAATATCGCCTCCCATTCTGTGGTGGTTATATTCTGCCTTAAAATCTCTGCCATCGGAGCAAGAGCCGCCACGGCGTCTTTTCTACTCTTCGCGCCCGCCGCAGTCACGGCTACCCGCCTGATCCGGCGATCATCAGGTTCATGAATCAGCTCAACCAGCCGTTTATCTTCCAGCTTGCGCACGGTGGATGACATGGTGGGCTGTGCCACCTGCATCGCACTCGCCAACTCGCTGATGGTTTCCTGCACGTCCAGACGCAAAAGATGATTGAGCACTGAGAATTGCGCCACCGTCATACCTTTGGGCAGATAGGATTGAAAAAGGTTGTTCGCCAGCTGGCTGATAATCCCGATCTCTGTCATCACGGCAAATTCTATGGGATCTCCAGCTAGGCCTGCGGGTTTGGATCCTGATTCTGATTCTGATACTGTCTCGTCGGTCATATATTGGCTTTAGACGTTCATGATGAGCGATTCCACTGGCCATCGGGGGGACGGTTCCGGTGTCGCCGCATAACCAAAACGGAAGAAACCCTGCACCCGCGCTGGAGCTGCCACTGCAACATAGTCGTGATACCGGTCATAAAGCGCCGCCATTTCTGGAAATTCCTGCAATATCTGGCTGACCGGATGCATGGCTAGCCCCAGCATGGCTGCGGCCTGATTGATCCGCACCCATGCAACCCCCGATTGCAGCTGCATCGCACGGCTATTGCCAGGTGATGTCAGCCAGCCAAAGCTGCTCGTTTTCCCTAACATCTCCTCATACATCGTGATGCCGGTCTCATAGGCATTGGACCCTTTGGTAGCCAGTTGTTTACGCGAGATGACCCCGCCCAAACGCAGCGCTTCCATCATCGGGCCGCCCAGATCAATGCCGTCTGGATTGGCATTGATTTCCGCAGCCCCGATCCGCATCAGATCCACACTCTCTTTCTGGGTGCGCGGGGTTTCATATTCGACTTTCCATGCATCCCAGCTAAGCGCCCGCATTTTGGCGACACGATCGGCATCACTGGTTGTAGCCAGCGATATTGATGATCCTGATTGCCCTGCAAATGCCAAGGTCTGAAGCTTGGCAAATATTTCGTCTTCGACCGGCCGCGGATCAAACGGCTCTTTTGTGCTGCGCCGGTTCAATATCGCGCCAAAGAGCGGATCGCGCGGAACCGATGGATCTTTGACCATCGTTACCAAGGCAATCGGTCGCTCATCCAGAACCGGTTCCGGCTCGCCTTCCGGGAATGGTTCAATGTCCGCTCGATAGCCTTTTTCTGCTGCTGCCTGCCGGAACAGCTCTAGAAATGCCCCAAACCCAATGGTGATCTGACGATTGGGCGGATCGGTATATGGCAGACGCTTCGCCAAGTCACAATAAACGGTAAAACTATCATCGCCCGCTAGCCGCACTTGCCATGGTTGCCTGTTGTGAGGGTTGGGAGCGAGTATCGCATAGGCCAGCGCGTCTAGCCGTGGATCACCGAAACCTTCCGCGGCCTGTTTCCAGGGTGCCTGTGCCTTGGCAACGGAGCGCGTGCCGACATAGGCCCCGAAGCCTCCACCCAGTAGTATCAGCGATGCACCGCCTGTCATCAAAACTTGCCTGCGTGAAACCATCGCCAAATCCTTATCTATATCTATTAAATAGATGCCTATGTATGTGAGTTAAATTTGTCAATCCCGGCCAGAAGTCAGAAACGGCCTAAACTCTTTAGTAAAATTACCCATATCGCGGATTGTTTGATTCAACTCGTCTGGCATTAAGGGCAGAACAACCGTCTTCGCTATCGCCAATGCGTCAAAAATTTGTAAGGGGCAGATGTTGTTCAGAGGCAGCTTGGAACTGGCTTTGCGGCCTGTCAAAAGGCCTTTGAATACGTCAAAAAGGGAAAGGAGTGGTGACCGTTTGTTAACACTTTTTTAACTTTTTAGTTTAATAAAGGTTAACGCAATCAAAGCGAGTGGGGCATACTTAATTTGATCTGGTCTGCGATAAAAAATGACTTCTGCTTACTCCCCCGAAGCGAACTTATCCGAGACGGAACTTTATGTTCTCGGATCGCTCAATCAAGCCTGGCCGTCGGCCGCAACCATGTCTCCCGATATGATTGCGTCTGCTGAAACCGGCAGTAATCCTGCGATGTTCGTCGATGTCGTCCAGACATTGAGCGACAATGGTATGATCCTTTATGAAGCGTTTCTAACCGGTACGGGATCAGGACCCCGTTTTCTCGACACCATGATCACCGCGCGCGGCAAGGCCGCCTTGCAATCATTGGATATACCCAGCTGATATAGCCGTCGGGTGCTTTACGCCCGTTAACGAAAAGGTTAATTTTTCAGGATTGAACGACGGCCGATGCGATGGCCGCGATGTTTTTCAATATATCGAGTTGCTGGTCACCTAAATCCCGTGCGTCATCATCGGCACAGGCCACCATGCCAATGGTGCCGCCGCTGCCATTGCGGATCGGGACAGATGCATAAAGTCCCAAATGCTGGGTCATCGCGTTGCGCGGCGACCCAAGCTGTTTGATATCTATATCAGGATGGCTGGCCGCCCAACTTTCGTCGCAGGACGTGGCGGCATGGCTAATAGCGTCTATTAAATCACCGCCCCCAGCATCGTCTATGTCATAAAACGAGATCGTTGCTACCGGCGTTTCGAGCAATCGAGCCGCCAGATTGGCCAACAATTCCAAGTCTTGTTCAACTGAAATAACTCTGTTCATACCCGATTTCGAACCTTTAATCTCAGCTTGTTGTGTCAACGAAACCTAAAGATTTCATTAACCAAAGATGAACACGCTGTAACCAGATTCCCCCCGCTCTCCAAACTATCTGTTGTAACATGCTGTAAAGCAGCTGAAAGATAAAGCTTTTTCGTAAGAAAGTTTCAATTTGGATAACGCACGTTTATGTGAATGTAATGACAAATCCGTTACTTCATTCATCTTTATCGATTCTTGATTCGCTTATTTCGTTCGATACGACGTCCCGAAATAGTAATCTGGAACTGATCGAATGGGTCGAAAATTACCTCGCGCAATACGGGATCAACGCCACCCGCGTTGTTAATGAAGACGGGTCCAAGGCGAACCTTTATGCGACCATCGGACCAAACGTAGAAGGTGGTGTCATCCTGTCGGGTCATAGTGATGTTGTGCCTGTAGATGGGCAGGACTGGTCAAGCGATCCTTTCATTGTGACGGAGCGCGAGAACCTTCTGCACGGTCGCGGCACCTGCGACATGAAGGGCTTTATCGCCCTCGCGCTTGCAGCCGCCCCGTCGCTGAAAGACGGCACATGTCCAGTACATCTGGCGATCAGCTATGATGAAGAAGTGGGCTGCCTTGGCGCGCCGGCAATGATTGAAGAAATTGCCGCCACCCTACCCAAGCCTGCGTTGGCGATTATTGGCGAGCCGACCATGATGAAGGTGGTGACCGGCCATAAAGGCATTTGCGTTCATGAGGTCGAAGTGCTGGGTCATGAAGCGCATAGCAGCCTGACACATCTTGGCGTTTCCGCGAATATGGTTGCTATTGAACTCATGCATGACCTTGCCGATCTTGCCCGCGCGCTTTGGGAAAATGCGGACCCCAATTCGCCATTCACGCCGCCGCACGCGACGTTGACCATTGGCAAGATGGAAGGCGGTACGGCCGCAAATATATTGGCACGGCGCGCGCATTTCATCTTTGATTTGCGTTGTCCGCCCAATATTGATCCCGATCAGGTCCTGAAACCGTTCAAAGAAAAGGCGGCCGCCATTGATGCGCAGCTCAAAGATACTTTTCCCGAAACCGGCGTCCGGGTCGAGCAACTTTCCAACGCCCCGCCGCTGGGCCAATCAGGATCCGATGAAGCCGAAGCTTTCGTCCGCAAGCTGACAGGCGACAACACACCGGCGGGTGTGGTTTCCTATGCCGCCGAAGCGGGCCAGTTCCAGCAAGCTGGCTTTCCAACGGTGATTTGTGGCCCCGGGTCAATAGAGCAGGCACATCAACCGAATGAGTATATCAGTCTTGATCAGTTCACGCGCGGTGCCGAGTTTATGCTAAGATTGGTTGACGAACTGAAACAGGAGTAAACGCATGTCCAAACTTGGCGCTTATGCCGGACGCATGGCTTTGGTCACTGGGGCAGGCGATGGCATCGGCAAGATGCTGGCGATCAAGCTGGCCGAGGCTGGCATGACCGTGTGTGTTCAGGATATTCGTGAGGAAGCGGCGGCCGCGGTGGCACTGGATATCGGCGACGGCGCTTTTTCCATGTCTTTCGATATAAGCGACCGGGATGCAGCCGCTGCAGCGGCGGAAAGCTTTGCCCGCGATCATGGCGATCTCGCGATGCTTTGGATCAACGCGGGAGTCGGCGTCGGTGCGTCTATATTGGCGGGCAAGCCCGATCAGGTCCGTTGGGCTTATGAAGTCAATATATTGGGAGCGATCTGGACGGCGCAATGCTTTGCACCTTTGCTTACCGGGGATCCTTGTCATGTCGGGATTACCGCCTCTACCGCAGCCTTACGTGCGCCCGAAGGCGACTTCCCGCTCTATGCGGCAACCAAACATGGCACGATGGCGGTTGCAGAAGCCCTGCGCGGCGAACTGGCGACAAAGAATATCGAAACGACCATATTATGCCCCGGCCTGCTCAACACCGAGATTTGGGACGGCGCAAAAGCCCGCCCCGAACGCTTTGGCGGAGAGCGGCGGATGGATCCGAAAATTGCAGACCTGTGGCGCGACGCCAAAACGCCCGATGCAATGTGGCCAGATATTGAGCGGATCATGGCAGCAGGCGGCGGCACATTGGTCTGTGCTACCGATGATGGCGATACGCGGTCGGCCATGCGCGAGCGAATGGATGCTATTGAGAACGGGCTGGTTGAAATCTAAGTGGCTGTTTGGCCAAGCAGGTCCGCAACGATTCGATAGGACCGGTCATTATCCACATCGATCGCATTGCGTCCATCAGCCAGCACAACGGGCGTGATCGTCAGCCCGATGCGCTTTGATATCCGGGCCATGGCTGCAGGCAGGCTGATCCAGCCCGAACGCAGCAACAGCAGATTGATCAGGCCGAAACTATCAATAATCCGCCCCGCCTTTTTGGCAAATTGACCACCACCACGAAATATCTCGGCTGCGGTCAAAGCATCATGGCCGGACAGGCCATAGAGGTTGCAATTGGAATATTGATCGTCCGAAAATTTATAGAAACGCCGCTGGCCGTCGGGATGCGCTTTTAGCACGGCGGCTTTGGGGGCCAGCGCCAGCGCGACATCAGTGTCACCTTTCAGAATCTGAACCATCGCTTCGATAGCGTCAGCAGTGAGCAGCGCATTGTCAGCAGTTGTGATAATAACAGGACCATCGTCCATCTGCGCCAGGGCGGCAATCACACTGTCCGCCAGATTATAAGTAGAAGGGACGCATCGTATCCGACCAGTATCACCGTCCAGCTGTGCGAGCACAACATCAATGTCTGGAAAAGCCTGCGCCTCGATCGAGATGCAAATATCCCCCACCGCAGGATGCTTTGACAAGGTTTCAAGCACATGCGCGATGAGCGGCTCCCCGGCAATCGGGATCAAGCATTTGTGCGAAACGTCATGGCCAATTGCCAGCGGATCAATCGTGCCTGGGCGCTGGGCAGCCAGAACAATGATATTTGTCTGCATGACTATGCCGCGAGCGTCGTACGTTCGTCGATCACACCTTGCCGTCGCATGCTTTCGGTCAGGATGGTTTCGATAAGTTCTGCATGAGTCCAGCCAAGCTCTTTGGATACCCATCCAAAGGTCTTTTGCGACCACAAGTTGCAGTTGAGATTGGTTTCAAGAAAAATCAGTTCGCCGCTATCCAGGTTAATGCGAAACTCAAACCGGCCATAGTCGAACGGATGAAAGACTTTTGCCATTTGCCGGGTCAGGTGGCCAATGCGTGTTATCCACTCAGGGTCATCAAACAAGACCATCTCGTACCCGCCGCTATCATCGGTCAACGCCCGTTTTTCTGCATATGTCCTCAACCGTGCGGGATCGGACTGCTGATTCATAAATATCGGGCATAGTACCGGCTCGCCGCCAGATAACAGCATCGGCACCTCAATGTCGTGGCCGTCGAGAAATGGCTCGACAATCGCGTCATGGCCTTCGTCATGAATGTCCGACACTGCCTGCGCGACCCCGCGCCATTCGCTGGCATCACGAACGCCCCAACTAGCGGAAGACGCATTAGGCTTGATCACCATCCGCTCAGCCATCGGGCAATCTGCTTCCAGCACGGCCGCACCACGCCGATAAATCGCCCAGGGCGCCATAGGCAACCCACGGGCCTTGCCTTCCAGCTTTGTCAGGTGCTTGTCATCCGACAGGCCGCGCAAAATCGGGGACGCGCCAAGAAACGGAATGTCCAGCCTTGTACAAAGCAAAGGCAAAAGCATTTCGCTGTTCAAAAAACCGCCGCGATTGAGCAGCGGGAAAACAAAATCACAGCCGGGATGGTCAAACAAGGTCTCGTAACTGTCTGCCAGGGACAGCCTGATTCCCATATTCTCCAGAGCCGATCGTATCTCTCGATGGTAGATAGCGTGATTGCCATCTTCCTCGTGCAGTCCATCTTTTGAAAAAACATGCTTGGCGACAAACAGGACATGGAGATTGGGCCTTAACTCAGGCGCAATCGACGACCGTCGCGGTGCAGCGAGTCTGTTGTGAGTCCGAACCATCCGCCGATAAATGACAAACCGATGTTACACCTTCAAGACAATGACCTTCGTTTTACGGTACGGAATGTGCGGGTTGTCGTGGCTTACGCAAAAACATGGCTTTTTGGCGGAAATTCGCCTATTATTACAACTATGACAGCCGTTAAAGCCGCCCGACCTACAGATGTCTTTTCCCGCGATGACTGGGCGCGACTGACCGCTGTTTCACCTTCTCGCGGATTATGGCTGATCGTGCATGGATGGATCGTGGCGGCAGCGGCGGCTGGCGGTACGGCCTTGTTGTGGGATTGGCATTGGCTCGCGGGCCTCATTGCCTTCCCCTTTGCCGTCGCCATTGTCGGCGGACGGCAATTGGGGCTCTCCATTTTGATGCACGAAGGCGCGCACGGGCTGCTGCACCCCAATCGCAAGGTCAATAATTTTGCCGGCCAATGGCTGACCGGCGCGGCGACAGGCAGCGATCTGCACAGCTACCGCGCCTATCACCTGACCCATCACAAATATACGCAGCAGCCGGAAGATCCTGATCTGGCGCTGTCAAAGCCGTTTCCGACGACGACGGCGAGCATGAAGCGCAAAATCATTCGAGATTTGACCGGGCAGACATTCCTGAAGCAGCGCAGTGGCCAGATGGTCGCGGCATGGCTGGGACTCAAGGCAATACTGCAGGGATCGCCTGCGACCGATGGCAAGGGCAAGCGCGACACCTCTGCTGGTACGCCGCTTAACCGCGGCGGCGCTGCTGGTGTTTCTGCACCGGTAACGGATTTGGACGGAGCCGTTCGGACCACGAAGACAGTCGGCCGCTTTTTGTTGATTCAGCTTATTGTTCTGACCGTCAGCCTGCTGACATTGGGCATCATTCCCTTTCTGATCTGGATCATCGCGCTGGCAACGACGTTCCAGCTTTTCCTGCGCATCCGCAATATCGCCGAGCATGCCTGCACAACCACCGGCAGCGAAGACCCGTTCACCCATGCCCGCACCACCTATGCGAACCTGCTGGAACGCACGACCGTCGCGCCCTATTGGGTGAACTATCATAGCGAGCATCACCTGTTCATGGGCGTGCCCTGCTATAATCTGCCCGAAGCGCATGCGCTGCTGCTGGCCGAAGGCATGGACGAGCGGATGACTATTTCGAGTGGGTATTGGGATGTGCTGAAACAAGTGACGTTCAAAAAAAAACAAATGGCTTGATGAACGTACCCCTGCGCAGGCAGGGGGCCAACTCCTGATTTCCAATATATGCACGCATTGGAGATAGGCTCCTGCCTGCGCAGGAGCACCCCGTCAAGATTACCGGTATTTCCCCAGCTTTTCACGCGTCAGATGGCCGGTCTTGGTCCAGGCCAGACAACCCTCTTCGCTGAACGGCGTGTGCGTCCACCCCGGCGGCGTGCGGTCCCAGGTTCCGGTTGGGTAATCACCATGCTCATCGGACAGGCTGCCTTCAAGAATATAGGTTTCGCTTCCGCCTGAATGGACATGTTCGGGATAGCTGCTGCCCGGTGCCCATCTCACTATTTTAACCTCCTCGTCTTCGAAGCGATGAAGCCACGCGAATTCCACGCCAGGCGTGCCGCTGTCTTCAAATTCCAGTGCGTTGATGTCCAGCGAGAAATGAGCGGTATCCGCCGGATCAAACTGATGGAGCTTCACCAGGATGATGCAGCCATCCTGACTATGCGGCTTGTGGCTGGTGCCGATCGGATTGCGCACATAGGTGCCAGCCGGGAAGTCACCATGTTCGTCGGAGAACACACCCTCGACAACCAGGAATTCCTCTCCACCACTATGAACATGCGGATCAAAATAGCTGCCTGGCGCATAGCGTACCAATGACGTGGCGCGCGCGACTTCTTCACCGACCCGGTCAAGCATCTTGCGCTCGACGCCCGGCAAGGGAGAAGGGACCCAGTGCATATCCTCCGGCCGCAGGATCACGGGTTTGTCAAAATCTGCATTGATGCGCATGGGCTATATCTAAGCGAAAAGTCCGCCAATTCAATTCACTTGATTGAGAAAATAGAATAATCGGCTAAGCATGAGGTTCATGACGGCCTTCCTCATCATACCTTTGGCCTTTCTTCTTGGCTTTGCACTGGTCCGGGCCGCGACCTGCACGGTTGCCGCCACCATGCGCTGGGTTGGCGAGGGTAAGCTGGACTGGTTATTCGGGCTGCTGATTGTTGCTTCCTGGGCCGGGCTGGTGTTGTTTCTGCTGCTGCAATATTCCGGGCGGGCGCATATTCCGGTCGATATCGAAATAGGCTGGCAGCTGTTTTTCGGGGCAGCGATCATGGGCGTCGGTGCGCTCATCAATCGCGGCTGCTTTGTCGGTACGGTTGGCTATATCGGGGCAGGCAAATTCAGCTATATCCTGACCTTTGTCGGCCTGGCGCTCGCCATGCTGCTGCTGCGCGTCGATATGCTCAACCCCTTTGGCCCGGTGGTCATGACAGGACGGACTCCGACCGAAGGTAATATCGCCAAACAGGCCGTGTTGCTGGGTTTTGCTGTGCTGTCATTGCTCAGTATCTGGCTGATTATTGCCAAGCGCAACATGGCGATGCTCGCGTTGCTGACCGTTGGCATCACCGCCGCGCTCATATACGGCACGCGTCCGGAATGGTCTTATGCGGCGGTGCTCAACAGTCTGTTGGTAGGGCAAGGCCTGTCGGTTGGCATGACGGTGGAGCTTGCTGTCGTGGCGCTATTCGCCGGTGCGGTGTTCAGCAGCTGGCTGAAAAACAAATTTCATCCGCAATTCGGGACGTGGAAACTGGCTGCCGCCAATCTGGCTGGCGGGTTCCTGATGGGTATCGGCGCGGCAGCGGTGCCGGGCGGCAATGACGTCTTGCTCCTGTGGACCGCCCCTGGGCTCACTCTTTATGGCGCGGTCGCCTATCTGGTGATGATCGCAACCATTGCCGTCATGCTGGTGGTGATGCCCCATGCGACAAAAGCCATGGCCCGGAGCCCGTGGTTCCAAAAACCTATGCGCGAATGAACCGGTGGGCGTCGCGATCCTTTTTTGTGGTCGCAGGATCGAACACTTCGCCATTCATCGCGATATAGACGCCATGAGGTAACGTCTGGGTCGCGGCCAGTGCGAAGCCGACGTTAAACTCGGCATCGCTGTTACGCAGCGTCGCGGGCTGCATCGCGCCGGTTAGCACGATGGTTTTGTCCGTGATATCGGCCAGTACCATGGCGGTCTGCACCATGGTATCCGTGCCGTGGGTCACGAGTATCTTGTCCGCATCGCTGGCCGCCACAGCATCGTGGATCGCCTGCCGGTCGTCGTCGGTCAGCTCCAGACTGTCCTTGCGCATCAACTGCGTCACGCGGTGCGGAACATAGACATTATTTTCCGCCAATATGTCGGGCAAAGGGGTCGGACCGATATGATATTCCGATAGCGCATCGAAATAAATCTTATCAATCGTCCCTCCGGTGGTAAAAATATCGATCATCAGGCGCATTCATCCAGTACCGGTGCTGATGGCTTTCCATCCGGAGCCGGAAACGGCTGGCGGAAGGTGAAGGCCGCTGCTGTTGGACCATGCTTGGCAAGCTCAGCGATCTTTGCTAATCCCTCTGCCACCGTAGGTTCATGCCCGGCAGGAACCCACCAAAGCGCCTGAAACACATCCATCTTCTCAAACCATTCCTTGCGGCGGCGCATGAAGGACAGATGGTCCGGCTGACGATAGACAAAGACACCCAGCGCCTCGACATCGCTCCAGACCGACATGTTGACCAGAAGCTGCGGATCGCTGGCGTCCGGCACGATATCCGTGGCGTCATTGCCGTCGCCCACCAGGCGCCAGACAAAGCCCGGTGATTGCTCAGCGATGGCGTTGACATCATCCAGCGCATTCATGAAATCGGCATTGGCCGGATCATCACGATGGTAAATGAAACGGCCGACGTTGATCTGGGCGAGATTATAGTACGTCATGCCACTACTCATGCCAGTGCCTCCGCTATCAACTTACGCGTATTGTTGATGCCATAAAGTGCAATGAAACTGCCCATGCGCGGTCCTTGTGAACTGCCCAACAGGGTCTCGTACAGCGCCTTGAACCAGTCGCGTAGATTGTCAAATCCACCCTCTTTGCCAATCGTATAGACAATCGTCTGGATATCCTCTGCAACCGCTCCATCAGGCAATCCGGCCAACTCGCTGTCCAATCGCTCCAGTGCTGCAACCTCCACACCTTCGGGCTTGCGACGGTGCAGCGTCGGGGCAATAAAGTCCTTGTGATAGGCCATTGCATTGCCAATCAACTCATCGAGATCAGGATATTTCTCCGGCGTCGCATCTGGCGCATATTGGCGCAGATAGCCCCAAATCTGTTCGCGGTCGGCATCACCCATGACACCGACCAGATTGAGCAACAACCCGAAGGTCACTGGAATAGTATCGTCCGGCACATCGCCGCCATGGACATGGTGCACTGCATTGCCGAGCTGTTTCTCCGGCGCTTGGTCATGCCAATTGGCGCGGAACTGAAAATATTCATCCACGGCTTTGGGAATAACGCCCATATGCAGCTGCTTGGCTGATTTGGGTTCGCGATAAATATAGAAGGCGAGGCTGTTTTCGGAACCATAGCGCAGCCACTCGTCGAGGCTCAGACCATTGCCTTTGGATTTGGAAATTTTCTCGCCTTTTTCATCGAGGAACATTTCATAGATCAGGCCTTCGGGCTTGCGCGCACCCAGCACTTTGGCAATTTTGCCCGACTGCACGCCGCTGTCGGTCAGGTCTTTGCCATACATTTCATAGTCAACGCCCAAAGCCACCCAGCGCATGGCCCAGTCAACTTTCCATTGCAACTTCGCGCCGCCCGACAGGATGTTATGTTCGATCATCTCGCCATCATCCTCGAAGCGCACGGTACCGGCCTCTGCATCTACCACTTCGACCGGCACCTGCAAAACATGCCCGGTTTTCGGGCTAATCGGTAGGATCGGTGAATAGGTCGCCTGCCGTTCCTTACCGAGGGTGGGCAGCATGATATCCAAAATCTGCTGATTGCGCGCGAGCACGAGCTTCAGCGTCTCGTCGAAAGCGCCGGACGTATATTGTTCAGTGGAAGACATGAACTCATAATCAAAGCCAAAGCGGTCGAGAAACTCGCGCAGCATGGCATTATTATGCGCCGCAAAGCTCTCATATTTCCCGAACGGATCGGGCACCTGGGTCAGCGGCTTGTGCAGATGCTCGGCCAGCATATCCTGATTGGGCACATTGGTTGGCACTTTGCGAAAGCCGTCCATATCGTCAGAAAAAGCGATCAACCGCGTCGGGTTTCCGGTCAGCGTCTCATAAGCGCGCCGCACCATAGTGGTGCGCAGCACTTCGTTAAACGTACCGATATGCGGCAGGCCGGACGGGCCATAGCCGGTTTCAAACAGCATCGGCTCGCCACCGGGTTTCGGCGCTGGGGCCCCGCGCTCACCGCGATAGCGTTTGAGCAATTTGCGGGCCTCTTCAAACGGCCAGGCTTTGGATTGCTGCGCTGCTTCACGATAATCGGTCACGATGTGATAGTCCTGTTATATGGGTTGCGTTGTTTATTTTGCTTGGTCCTGCGCCAATAGTAGCATTACCGTCTATAGCAAGTTAGAACAGCACAAAAGCAGGAGATTTCAAATGGGTGCATTGATCGCAGGCGTGTTGTTGTGGAGCATCGTCCATCTCGTCAAATCAGTGGCTCCGGGTGTCCGAGCCGGCCTCCAGAACAAGCTGGGTGAAGGGCCGCATAAAGGGCTGGTCGCTTTGCTCATCATCACGGCTCTGGCGCTGATAATCTATGGCTGGCGCACCGCTCAATATGAATTCGTCTATGATCCTCCGACATGGGGCCGGCATCTGAACATGTTACTGATGGTCTTTGCCATTTTTCTGTTCGGCGCGGCGCAGGGCAAATCCCAGATCAAACAGTTTATCCGTCACCCGATGCTGACCGGAATGCTCATCTGGGCTGCCGGGCATTTGCTCGCCAATGGTGACAGTCGCTCGGTGGTCCTGTTTGGTGGGCTCGGGCTTTGGGCCTTAATCTCGATTTTCACGGTCTCGCGCAACGAAGGCCCCTGGATAAAACCAACCCAAACCGCCACTGTCGGCCGTGAGATATTGGGCTTGGTGATCGCGCTGGTACTCTACGCCATCTTGTTCGGCATGCATCGTTTCTATGCCGGTGTCGCTCTGGCTGGTCCGAACGCGCCCGGATCATAGCAAATCTTGACTGACAGCACCCTCCCCTACCCCGCGCTGCATGCGAGTCATAGCGGCATCTGGATTTGCGGCAGCGACGGCGTATCCCGCGCGATTGGCAAAGGCGAGGCCATTGGCTGTGTCGCCGAGACCCCGCATATCCTGCTCAACGCGCCGCTTATGGGTCAGCGATTGGGTTATCCTGATCTCTCTGGCCTGGACTTGCTCGAACTATTCGCCTTCATCCATCCCGCCCAATTTGTGGTTCCGACCCCGGCCGGTTTGGCCAAAACTTTGGGATTGGAACCCGCCGGGCAGGAAGCGGATATTGCCAAGCTTTACCGACTGGCTGCCGATCACTTGCTGGCCGGATTGCAAGCCCCCCATTGGCCGGAACGCGAGGGCGCCTGGAGCAGTGCGCAAGCCATGTACCGCATGCGCTGGCCTTGGGCAGCGGAAGTGTCCAAGCGCCTCACCAAGCCCGCCGAAGCCGAACGCTGGCTGTTTTCCAAACTCGAAGAATGGGAGGAAGAAACCCCGCGCCCGGCCCCGCGCGCGGTGACAATGGACGAGAGTGCAACATTGGCGCAGCTCAATAGCCTGACCGGAAAAGGGTCGGAAGAGCGCGAGGGGCAAAAAAGCTATGCTTCTGCTGTCGCTAAAATATTTGAACCCCGCCGCGTAAAAGGCGCGCCCAATATGTTGCTAGCCGAAGCGGGCACGGGCATTGGCAAGACGCTGGGCTATCTGGCGCCTGCGTCCTTATGGTCGGCAGAGGCGGGCGGCGCGGTCTGGATCTCGACCTTTACCAAAGCGCTGCAACGGCAACTCGACCGCGAAACCCGGCGCATCTATCCGGACGAAGAAATCTTCCGCAAGAAAGTCGTGGTGCGAAAGGGGCGCGAAAACTATCTCTGCCTGCTCAATCTGGAAGACGCGCTGCAAGGCGGATTTGCCGGGCGGGCGGCGATACTCGCCCATCTCGTCGCGCGATGGGCTGCCTATAGCAAAGATGGCGATATGGTCGGCGGTGATTTGCCGGGCTGGCTGACGACTCTGTTTCGCCGCAATGGGGCAACCGCCCTAACAGACAGGCGAGGCGAGTGCGTCTATGCAGGCTGCCCGCACTACCGAAAATGTTTCATTGAAAAAGCCGCGCGGGCCAGTCAGCAGGCCGATATTGTCATCGCCAATCATGCGCTGGTCATGGTCAATGCCGCACGCGGACGCGAACAGCAGAACGCGCCCACGCGATTGATTTTCGATGAGGGCCATCATCTGTTTGATGCGGCTGACTCCATGTTCGCCGCGCGCCTCTCGGGGCAGGAAGCGATTGAGATACGCCGCTGGGTGATCGGTCCAGAAAGCAAGAACCGCGGACGCCGCCGGGGTCTCGCGGCGCGGCTTGCGGACCTCGCGTCTTATGATGACGAAGGCGGCCGCGCGATTGAAAGCGCGCGCCATGCCGCCGAAGCCTTGCCGAGCGATGGCTGGTTACAGCGCTTGTCCGAAAGCGAGCCTTTTGGCCCGGTGGAAGCCTTGCTCGGCGAAGTGCGTCATATGGTCTTCGCGCGTGACGAGAGCCAAAGCGCGGATGCCGGCTATGGCCTCGAAACCGAGCTGACCGATGTGGAAGGCCCGATGATTGATGCGGTCGCCAATGCCGCAGAAGCGATTGACGCTTTGCTCAAGCCATTAGTACGGCTTGGTCAGCGCATCGAACATCTGATCGAGGAAGGGCCGGACTGGATGGACGCCCCGGCGCGGGCACGGATGGAGGGGGCATTATCGAGCCTCGGCTGGCGTTGCGATACCTTGTCCGGTTGGCTCGCCTTGTTGTCGCGTATAGGCGGTCCAGCCGACCCTGATTTTGTCGACTGGCTGATGATCGACCGGTTTGAGGGCCGCGAATATGATATCGGTATCTGCCGTCACTGGCTTGACCCCACTATCCCGGTGACCGAGGTCGTCATGAAACCCGCCCATGGCCTGATGATCACGTCGGCCACGCTGAAGGGCGGCGGCGACTGGGAGACGGCCCGAGCACGCAGTGGTGCCGTGCATCTCGATCAGACGGTACAGGAATTTGAAGTACCGAGCCCCTTCAATTACGCGGATCAGGCCAAGGTCATCATCGTCACCGATGTAAAGCGCGGCGATATGGCGGGTCTGGCTGGCGCCTATGCGCAGCTGATCGAAGCGTCCGGCGGCGGCACATTGGGTCTGTTCACCGCGATCCGGCGGCTGCGCACAGTCTACGCCCGCATCGCCGACCGGATGGCGCAAAGTGGCTTACCGATCTACGCGCAGCATGTTGACCCGATCGATACCGGCACGCTGGTCGATATTTTCCGCGATGATCCCAAGGCCAGCCTGCTCGGCACCGATGCCTTGCGCGACGGGGTGGACGTACCGGGACGCAGCCTGCGTCTCGTAGTCATGGAATCGGTACCCTGGCCGCGCCCCGATATCCTGCATAAAGCGCGGCGCATAGCTGGTGGCGGAACCGCTTATGACGACCGGATCATCCGCGCGCGTCTTGCTCAAGCCTTTGGCCGGATCATCCGCCGCGCCGATGACCATGGACATTTCGTGATCCTGTCATCCGCTTTCCCGTCCCGTCTGCTCACCGCTTTTCCGGAAGGAACGCCCATTGAGCGGATGCCGCTCGCACAGGCCTTAGCGGAAATAAAAGCGGCTAAATCCAAAACTGGGCAATCCAGTCTTTCCCCTGACATATCTTTCGGGCATGACGCTCCGCAGAGGGATAAGACGGACGATAAATCGGGCGGTATATGAAAAAACTGACACTTTTGCGGCATGCGAAATCCAGCTGGGATGACCCCGTAGCCAGAGATTTCGACCGACCGCTAAATGACAAAGGCAAACGCGCTGCCGCCATCATGGGCAAGTTTATCAAGCGCAATGATCTCGCCTTTGACCAAGTCCTCGCCTCTCCCGCTGTTCGGGTGATTGAAACATTGGAGAATGTCGAACCCGTCAGTGGCCTGTCTTTCGAACCGCAATGGGACCGCAAAATCTACCTGGCGTCATCGGTCACACTAATGGACGTGTTGCGCGGTGCGAATGCCGATGCAGATCATGTCCTGATGGTCGGGCATAATCCCGGCCTAGAAGACCTGATCTTCGATCTGGTCCCCGACGACGGATCCTCCGAAGCGCGCGATGCAGTGGAGGTCAAATACCCGACGGCCGCGTTGGCGGAACTGAGTCTGGACATAGATAGTTGGTCAGACATTAAAGACAGTTGCGCCACACTAAACCGGTTTACCAGGCCCCGCGATCTAGACCCGGAATTGGGGCCGGATTATGCTTAGGTGAGTAGTTATCTCCGCTTTTTGGGCATATTGGCGGATGTTCCTGATTATTTCGGCGTATCAAATTTTGGCGTGGAAAAGTCTTCTGGAAAGCTGATTGACCAGCCAAATGCTTCTCCAGCTGCAATGCGGATTTCATACCCTAACTCACGACCAGCTTCTCCATTGGTCAAGATAACAATTCCGTTGCCATGTGCAGGATGCCCTTCAATCCATGATTTATAATTGTCATTTGCTCCCCCATGGTGAAAAACCAACGTCTCTTCAGCTCCATTCAATCGCGGTCCCATGCCGTGCCAGCTAAGCGGTGCGCGCGATAGCATCTCGCCGCGCATCTCGGGTGATAGGAATGTCTCATTGATCAGAACGGCCTGGACGAACAACGCCATGTCCTCAGCACTGGTCCAAAGACCGGATGCAGCCATTTCCGGCATGGACTCATACCCTCTCGGCAGAGCCCGTGCTTTGCCCTTTTTGTTATGGGATCTTGCAATATTGCCATGTGTTTCGGGAAGCGGGTTGACGAAGGTGCTTCTTTTCATACCCAATGGTTCGAACAGATATTTTTTTGCTACCTCATTATAATGCTGACCCATGACATCTTCGACAACCAGCTGCGCAACCGTAATTCCGCCGCCTGAATAGTCCATTTTTTGCCCCGGTTCGAACATCAACTTCACCGCACGATGTTTTGCCGGACCGATCCCATTCAGTGTTTGAATAGATGTCGGCAACTTCTCACCCGGCTTGAAGTCAGGAAAGCCGTGTTGGCTGAAGCCGGAAGTATGCGAGAGCAAATGGCGCAATGTTACTTTTTTGGATCTGGTATATTCTCCATCAGGAACTTTCCATGATTTCAAATAGCTATTTACATCCTGATCAAGGTTCAAAATGCCTTCCTGAACCAAGCGCAAAATCAACGCTGCGTTTACGACTTTGCTTACAGAGCCAGCTGAAAAAACTGTCTGTCTATCGACGGGTGTGGATGCGTTATTCGACTGCAGACCATAGCCTTTGGCGTGAATGATCTTTCCGTTCTGGATGATGGCAATGCTGGTCCCTGGCACATTATAGGCCTTCATTCGGTCTTCAATCGACCATCTCTGGGCATTGGGGTCTTTGCGGTCCTTCAAGGACCGCACCGATTGCTCGAACATGGTTATGCGCGCATCTGGCGTTGCCGCCGATTTCAAACTATCGGCTTGCAGCGGCGCACTGAAAGACAGTGCAGCCAATGCACAGATTAAAGATTTTAGACTATTACCAATTATATTCATCAAACGACATCCCCTGCTATTTCAGCTACCGATCTATTGTTAGCTCTATCAGCTGCTTAACCTCGCCACCTTAAATGCTGTGAATAACAAAGCGCTACCCGCAATTCTGTTGAGTATTTTAATCACACCGCTGTTAAGCCTGCTCTTCGCCAAGCCATGCCCCAAATAGGCATAGCCAGAATATACAATGATATCGAGCAATGCGGTTGTTACTCCCATGATCAGGATTTGCGGGAGAATAGCGCTAGCTGGATCGAGAAATTGCGGCAGGATCGCAGCAAAATATAAAAGCGCTTTGGGATTGGCGAACTCCACCAAAAATCCTTTGGTAAACATTGCCTTGAAACTTTCCTGCCTGCCCTCAACAATATTCAATCCACCGGATTTACTCATAATAGCCGAAAGCCCAAGATAAACGAGATACGCTACACCTGCCCATTTGATGGCTGTGAAAAGAAGGCTGGAAGCAATGATGACTGAAGCAATACCAAGTGCTGAAAGCGCAAAATAAAGTGCATTGGCGGATGCAATTCCCAGGATACCTGATTGAGCGCGTAGAACGCCGTTTCCGGAACCCTGTGACGTTACCGCTATGGCAGCTGGTCCCGGCGATGCCACCACAACAAGCGTCGTTCCGGCAAAGAGAAGGAATGTATTGAAGTCCATAGAAGCCTCCATTAGCGTTACGAATGATGGTTAGGTTTATGACGTGAACGGAGTTGCAGCTACCAGCATTATACCGGGAGGACCGGATAATATCCGGCACTCATAACCAAACGGGGACATTGGATGAGTAAACGTGGCTTGGATGCGAAAGACATTCAGCTTCTCAGAGCGCTAAAGACAAATGCTCGAGCAAGTCTTGTTTCGCTGGCGCGAGATATTGATCTGTCGAGAAGTTCAACTCATGACCGGATAACCAGACTAGAAGAACTTGGGGTCATCAAGGGCTATACAATTAACATTGACCGCACGCAGCTGCCGTTGACACGGGCATTTCTGACCATTCGCTTCTCGGCTGGATCATCTCAAAACGAGCTTGCTCAAATTGTTCATCAAATGCTTGGCGTTGAAGCGGCTTATTGTCTTTCCGGTGACCTGGATATGTTTGTCTATTGCGAGTGCGAGAGCGTGGAAGAACTGTCGGAGTTACGTGACCAACTAGCACAGCACAACGGTGTTACTGAGATAACGACACGTCAGGTATTGGCCTCTTCTGTCTCGTGAATGATTTGATGAATGGATCCGCTTTCGGGATTTAGCGGATTTCCACTAAGCCTGGCTAAGCGCACTCGACAATCGGTCGCGGATGGTTTTCAGCTCTTTGAGCATCACACCATTATCCTCTTTGACAGTTGGGGCCATTGGACCCTCCGAAGCGACAGATGCTTGCGGAGTCACATCTTTCGCAGGTTGCGTCTTACGCCCCGTCAGAGCTTTCCGCGCCCCCTTGATCGTATAGCCTTCTTCATTGAGCAGGCGGTTGATGGTCTTCACCATCTCGACATCTTCGGGCCGATAATGCCGCCTTGATCCCGCCCGTTTCAGCGGCTGGAGCATTCCGAACTGGTCTTCCCAATAGCGCAAGATATGCGGTTTGATGTTCAGCTCTTTGGAAAGCTCTCCTATGGTTCGGAATGCGCCGCTGTCTTTGGTCATACTATACTCGACCTTTCAGCTTACCCGGCCGCAATAATGCGGTCGCGCATGGTCTGGCTGGCGCGGAAAGTCAGGACCCGGCGGGGTGCGATCGGCACTTCCACACCAGTTTTGGGATTACGACCAGTCCGCTCTCCCTTGTCACGCAGAACAAAGGTGCCAAAGCCGGAAATTTTCACATTTTCCCCACTAACCAGCGCGTTAATCATGTGGTCCAAAATCGACTCTACCATGACCGCGCTGTCTGCGCGCGACAGGCCAACCTGGCGATTCATTGTATCGGAAAGATCGGCACGTGTAAGAGTACTGCTATAGCTCATATCAAATATCTCCTAGTAAGAGATTGAAAACCCTACATATCGCATAGAGCAAGTTGGGAAATATGTAAATCTTAACAGTGGATTTCGATTGTTTCTCGCGATAAGTCGATTTTATGACCGATCAGATGACCAAAACTACCGACAAAATGATGACTTTAACGGAATTATTGAACCAATGCGGATCAGGCGGCGAGGCGAATCCAGTAATCGTGCCGCAAGGATGGACGCAAGGGCGAACGGCTTTTGGCGGTCTTTCGACGGCCATCGCCTATCACGCCGCGAGCCATATCGAAGACGCCCTGCCCGGCCTCCGTTCGGCGCAAATTGCCTTTACCGGCCCGCTATTCGGTGCATTGACCGCTGAAACAAAAATGCTCCGCCGCGGCCGCAATACCGCCTTTGTCCAATCCGAACTATTTGGTGATAAGGGACTCGGCCTGCATTGCAATTTTATCTTTGCCAGCGAGCGGGAAACAGAAGTCAAAAGCCATGACATGACCCCGCCGGACTTTCCGCCACTCCCCAAAGAACAAGATTTGCACAGCGGACCGGAACAGTTTTTCACATCAAAGATGGAATTTGTCGGCAAGCGGATTGATACCAGCATCAAGACCAACCGATTGACACGCTGGATGCGGCTGGCTGACCGCGATGGCCTCGATCCGATGGCGGAGATTTTGTGCATGGGCGACAGCCTGCCGCCCTCTATCATGGGAATGCTCGACAAGAATGCGATGGTCAGCTCGATGAATTGGCAAGTCAATATTATCGCTGACCATCCATCAACAACCGACGGCTGGTGGCTGATCGATTCACAGACCCATCATGCCGATCACGGCGCCAGCAGCCAGTTCATGAGTATCTGGAACAGCGATCAGCAGTTAATTGCAACCGGCATGCAAAGCGTGGCTTATTACGCTTGATTAAAGCTATTTATCGTTAGCGCGGATTATCAGGATTTGGCTAACCGCGCTAACGATTTATGACGTTGGAAGCCTCAATCTTTACGCGGCGGCAGCGCCTTCGGCAAAGTGATGCGTAGATACCGGGCCGGCTATGCGTGCCGTGCACCGGCTATCCGCCATGCAAGAAGCAACAGATCGACACGAGACATCTGCCATGCAGGAAGCAGTATCGCCTTGATCAGATCCGCTATTGACCAGATAGCTTTCACCAAATTCCTTTTTCCATAAAGCAGCGGTTATATCGAGCGCCACGGCATGGGCAGCCTTCTCGCTTTGGCGCTCTCCGAAGCCCGCTTCGTGATCAAGAATTTGACCGAACAGCGCCATGCAATCATGATAGTAATCGCGTGGATTGAGCATGTGCAAATGCCAGATCATGTCAATCTGCTTAGTCGGAATCAGCGCCGTTTCTTTATATTTGGCGGCGAGCGTCAGGAATTTCTCATATTGGCTGACCGCACGAACAATATCATCATGGGTATATTCGCCGGGTATATCAGCGGACCGTTTCGCTGCTGCAACCAAATCGATAGATATAATCTGAGCCATTATCTCTTCCTTTTTTATTGCTAGGGAGGATAAAATCTTAGCATCTTTATTAATATTTTACAAATCTATACTATATTATAATCAATATATTATGATGTTATACTATATTGTGACTTTCAAATTATTTATGCAAATCAGAATATTGAGTGCATCGGCATTTGCCTAAGTTCAAAAAATCACCTGATTTACTGATCATCATCTCACAAAGCTCTTTACAGCACCATGATATAGCGGGCGTGGATCAAGTCTCAGCGGAAGCTTCTGACAGATCTCCGCCGCGCTCACTCCACCATTTTTTCAACCACAATTTTCCGCGATGCTCCAGCAGCGCCAGCGCTGGGATCAGTAACTGGAGAATGAAAGCACCAAACAGGACACCGAAACCGAGACTGGCCGACATCGGGATAAGGAATTGCGCCTGCAGACTGGTCTCAAAAGTGATCGGTGCAACACCCAAAAATGTGGTTAGCGAGGTCAGCATGATCGGACGAAAGCGCGATTTCGCGCCGCTAATAATCGCTTCTTCGATCGGCATGCCATTGCGAAGATTTTCGTTGATAAAGTCAATCATGACCAGCGACCCGTTCACGATCACACCCGACAGTGCGATAATCCCGAATATACTCAGCACCACCAATTGCAGTCCGAGCAGGATATGCCCGATCAGTGCGCCGATAATGCCAAAGGGTATGACGGCCATGATGATCAGGGGCTGTACATAGGAACGAAAGGGAATGGCGAGCAGCGCATAGATGGCAAGCAATGCAAAGAGGAAGGCGGTAGTCAAATCACCAAAGGATTCCGCCTGTTCTTCCTGCTCTCCGCCGAGCGTGTATAGGAGCTGCGGATAATCGGCCTGCAAACGCGGCATGATATCATTGTTCAATGCCTCGGCTATTTCCTGCCCCGTGACCACATCTTCATCGAGATCGGCCGTGATCGTGGTTATCCGGCGACCATCGGTCCGGCGAATGATCGATGGTGCTTCGCCAAAAGACACGTCCGCCAGCGTTGCCAGCGCGACTTCACCGCCAGGCACCCGCACGCGAAACCGTTCAACGTCCGCGATTGAATTGCGTTCTTCTTCAGGTAAGCGGATATAGACCCGGACATCTTCGCGCCCGCGCTGAACACGCAGCGCCTCGCTACCGAAAAACGCGGCGCGTACTTGCAACGCGACATCCTGCAACGTCACGCCCAAAGTCCGTGCCGCCGGTTTCAGGCGCAGCTGTATTTCCTGCAATCCTTCGTCCTGATCGGTTTCAATATCGAATACACCAGAAAAGCGGGCAAGCTCTGCCATTAACTGCTCAGACGCAGCGTCGACAATTGCCGGGTCGGGATCAGAAAGCTGCACATTCACCGGTGCACCGACCGAAATCAGTTCGGACGCAAAAACAAGCGAACGCGCTTCAACGAGCGGTCCCACCGTATCCCGCCACGCATTTTCAAATGCCTTGGCGTCCAGTTTTCGCTGGTCCCCGGGGATAAAACTAAATTGCACGCTGGCAAGGTTGGCTGACAGCGTGCCGCCACCAGGTTGCGGGCCGCCATCAGCTGCTGCCTGTCCAACGCTGGTAAATATGCCGCGTAGGGGTGAAGGTTCATCCTCATCTTGCTGGGCTTCATAGTCGGCATAGGCCTTGCGCCCGCCTTCCTCGATCAACCGCGCTATTCTCTCTGTCTGTTCAATGGTGGTCCCGGCTGGCATTTCCAGACTAGCTGTGACGATATCCGACTCTACCGAGGGGAAGAAACCGACTTTGATAATACCCGCTGGAATGAAAGAAGCGAACAAGATCAATGTCGCAACCGCCCCGGCCACGATAACAAAAGGCATGCGCAGAGAGAAATTGAGCGCCCGGTCGAGCGGACCATCGACAAAGGCTTGATAATGCTTGTCCACCTTTGCCTGTAGTCGCTCAAAAAACCGCGTGACCATATTCATATTCGGTGTACCCGGAGCAGGCAAATGGCTAAGATGATAAGGCAAGATGAGCAGACATTCGATCAATGAGAGCGCAAGGACTGCGATCACCACCAGCGGAATATCAGCAACCAGCTTGCCGATCACGCCGCCAATGGCAAAAAGGGGTGAGAAGGCCGCGACGGTGGTCAGCACAGCGAAGATCACCGGCACCGTAACCCGGCGCGCACCTGTTATGGAGGCACCAAGACCCGTTCGGCCATTCTCGCGCTGCGCATAGATATTCTCGCCCACCACAATCGCGTCATCAACCACGAGGCCAAGCGCGAGGATGAAACCGAATAGCGAGAACATGTTGATGCTCGAACCCGCCAGATCCAGCAGATAGATCGCCCCGATAAATGTCACGCCAATACCGACCGCAGTCCACATCGCCAGCCGGATATCGAGAAACAGGGTCAGCGCCAGCAATACCAGAAACAGACCGATGGCAGCATTTTTCAAAAGCAAGCTCAGACGGTCGTTGAGCAGCTCCGAATCGTCGCTCCAGATCGCATAGGAAACACCTTCGGGCAACGTATCCGCAAAATCATTTTCCAGATGCGCTCGCACCGCTTCGGCCACGTCCAGCACGCGTTCATCGCTGGTTCGAAAGACTTCGACAAAAGCCACCGGCTTGCCATTATATAGCGGCAACAGATCGGCATCTTCGAAACCGTCCTTGATCGTCGCGACCTGACCCAGCCTGATGAGCGCGCCATTTTCATTGCTCACCAACACAATATCTTCGAAATTCTGCTGATTATAATTTTGCCCGAGCGTACGCACGCGCACTTCTTCACTATTCGTATCAATCGAACCGGCCGGGCTATCAAGGCTGCTCGCGGCGACGGTTTGCGAGATATCATTCAGGGACAGACCAAAGGCTTGCAGCGTGTTTTGCGGTACTTCGATAGAAAGCTCATAGTCCCGGATGGAACTGGTATCGACAAAGGACACTTCATCCAGAGCGGCAAGAGAGTCTTCGAGTTGATAAGCGACTTCTTTCAACGCGGTTTCCGAAACATCGCCAAATATCGCGATCCTTATGACGCTTTGCCGGGTGGTCAACTCACGAACATCGGGTTCTTCCGCTTCATCGGGAAAAGTCTGAATCTGGTCGATTTCAGCCTTCACATCGTCCAATGCGCGGTCGATATCCGTACCCAATTCCAGTTCAACCGAAACCGTGCCCGACCCTTCCCGGGCGTTGGCTGTCACCTTTTTAACCCCGTCAACAGCTTCCACCGCTTCTTCGATTTTCTGGACGATCGACTCTTCGACTTCATCGGGCGTAGCACCTGGGTAGGTGACGCTGACCTGCACCGTATCGAGACTGTTTTCCGGAAAAACTTCCTGCACAATAGTGCCAAACGAAGCGATGCCGGCAATGAAGAAGAACAGCATCAGCAAATTGGCGGCCACACCGTTGCGAGCCATAAACGCGACAATGCCGCGCTGCTTCATCACTTCTTCGCTAGGCGTTTCCGGCCCGGACGGTGGTGAACTGGATTGATCCGCCGTTTCGGTCATTCTGTTTTATCTGTTTCGGATTTGGTGGTTTTGGGTTTTCCCGTCTTAGCTTTACCAGCTTTTGCGGCGGCGTTTCTGTCTTCGGCAACCCGCACCCGCTGGCCATCCGTAGCTGTCTTCAATGTTCCTAAAATCACACGGGGTTTCGCGCCCAGACCGGCAGTGCCTATAAGCGCCTGTGTGTCGGTGCGCTGATAGATTTCCACATCAACAATGCGCAGCTTTCCGTTTTGTACCAGCCATATCTGATTGCCCGGCCGTAGCGCCTCCAATGGCAGAACCGCATATTGGTCAAGGGCCCGGCCGGTTATTTCAGCATCGACGAAGCTGCCAACAAATAGTGGCGGGGCACCCGATGCGCCTGCTGATTCTTGCCCTTCTTTTTGCACGACTGCCGGAGCGCCACCGCGAAGCGGATTCGGAATGCGCAAGAAAACATCGATGGTCCGTGTTTGCGGATTGAGGACGCTATTGGCACGATCGACAAAAGCCTGCCAGCGATAGCGGGTCCCGCCATAGTCGGAATAGACCGACGCCTCGATCCTGTTGCCGCCGGGCCGCCACAGCGCCGGGATCAACGCAGCTTCGGTTTCCGAGAGCGGAATAACCGCCTCAAAATCCGCCGTACCAACCATAGTGCCAAGCGATTGGCCGGGCGCAACATAGCTGCCCAGTGCAATTTCCTCTGACCGCACCACACCCGAAAACGGTGCGCGAACAGTTGTACGCCTTAATGCTGTCTGCGCATCGGACAGTTGCGCCTGGGCACGGCGCAGCGCAGCGCGCGCAGATTGCAATTGTGGCTCCCGCGTCGCCAAGCCATTAGTTGCCCCACCGCTGCCGGTCTGCGGGCTATCGGGGCGCTGGTTTTGGGTCAGCATATCAGGCGGTAAAATACGCGCGGCATAATCACTGTCGTCGACGCTGGCATAGGCGTTGCTGCTGGCACCGCGCTGCTGAAACCGAGCCAGCTCCGCCTTTGCCAGTGATACTTCCTCACGCGCTTCCATGACCGCGACATTTTGGGACGCCACGTCCGCTTGGGCGGTCTGGACCGCGTTGCGATAGTCCGATGTATCGATCCGAAACAAAGTTGTACCGCGAGATACGCTTTGACCTTCGCGCAAGCGGGGATTAACGTAAACCAGTTTGCCAGCGACCTCTGCTGACAGCGTAAGTTCTTCGCGGGCGCGAATCGTACCGGACCCTCGCACCATCAAATTACCAGACCGAATTTCCAATGGCTGTGCCTGTACCAGTGGAATATTTTCTTCCGGCGGTTTCTCTTCCGGCCCGGCCCGCAAAAAAATAAGCAGCGCGGCAATCGCAATTGCTGCAAGCAGGATCAGGCCGCCAATGACGCGTTGCCGATGCACTATTCGTCTCCTCTAATTTCTGATGCTTCAGCCTTTGGATCATCATCGCCGGTATCTGATATCGGGGAAACAGGCTGGTCCCAGCTGCCACCAAGCGCGCGGTGCACGGCCAATCGGGCCAGTGCCACATCGCGGGCTGCTGAAGATAAGGACGATTGCACCTGATATTGCGCTCTTAAAGCATCCAGATAATCGACATAGCTGCCAACGCCGGCAGCAAAGCGGCGCGATTGCAGCTGCGCTGCGGCATTTGCTTCATCAAGCTGGAAAAAGAGAAAACGGTACCGTTGCCGCTCTTCTTCATAGCCTTCAATGGCGGCCCCAACCTCCTGATATGCGGTCAGTACGGTGCGCGCATAGACCGCCGCCTGCTGCGCATATTGTGCATCGGCCGCCTCAATATTGGCTCTGATCCTGCCACCTTGAAATAAGGGCGCAGTCAAGCCGGCACCCAGATTGAGTACCCATTTGTCGAAAATGTCAAACAGCCCCGATGGGTTCCCTGCCTGGGTTCCGGTACCGCCAGAAAGACTGATCGATGGAAACCGTTCTGCTTTGCGCGCGCCGAGATTGAACCGCGCCGCTTCCAGTCGCTGCCCCTCTGCATAGATGTCCGGCCGCTGGGCCAATAAGTCGATTGGCAGCCCGGAGGGGATGGCGGTAAAGATCAACCGCGGCGCCAGCTTTTGTCCCAGGAACTGATCCATATTATCGGTATAGCGTCCGATCAACACAGCCAATTGCCCCTCGGTCGCGGTCAACTGGCTTTCGCGCTGCGGCAAACTGGCTTGAATATTGCGGAAATCCTGTCGAACCTGATAGAGTTCGAAGGAAGTCACAAGACCGCGGCGATAACGGTTTTCGGTTTGCTCGACCCTGTCTCCCAGCACATCAATAATCTTGGTGGTCAGGGCAATTTGATCACGAGCATCGACAATATCAAAATAGCTGGTGATCACCTCTGCCATTACGGCAAGGCGCGCGGCTTGCAGATCAGCCGCTGCGGCAACAGCGTCCGCCCGGCCGGCGCGCGCATCATCGCGCAGCTTGCCCCATAAATCGACCTCGTAGGAAAAACCCAGCCCGGATGTATAGCTTTCAACTTGAAACCGAGATGCCCCGGCACCTCCGCCGAATCCGGTTCCAGCCGTCGGCGTATCGGAATAGCTGCTGTTCAGGTCCGCGCTAATTTGCGGGAATAGACCACTTCTCGACACACGCGCTTGCGCTTCTGCGGCGCGCAGCCGAGCGGCGGCCTCGGCGAGGTCGAGGTTTTTGGCAAGTGCTTCATCCAGCACCGCATTGAGAATCGGGTCCTGAAACGATGTCCACCACTGGACTGGTTCATAAGCACCGATGGCATCGGTTTTGCTATATTGCTGCGGCACCCCAGCAGCAATTTCCGGCGCCTTTGAATCGGGTGCCATGCTCACGCAACCGCTCGCCAGCAACGCCATCGCACCCGACGTCAAAAAAATTCTAGCAAGTTGACTTTTCACAATAGGGGCACCGTTCCAGCGGCTTAGAATCTACCAAGCACCAGCAAATTGCCATCGAAACAAATGAACGTCAACGTTTAATTTGAACGTTGACGTTCATTTTGCTATAGGGTGTCATAACAAAGGGGAACCGCCATGAAAGATGCGGAAGTAAATCAACTACATAGGCTGGCCGATAGGCCAGCAAGCCAGCGCAAAATTGCCGATATTCTGACAGCGGCTCGCGTTGAATTTTTTGCCAACGGTTTCTCCGCGGCCACTATCGAAGCGATAGCGGCCCGCGCGCAGGTTTCCAAAGTGACCGTTTACAGCTGGTTCAAGGATAAGGAGAATCTGTTTGGGCAAGTGGTTCAAACCGAAGTGGCCCATATGCGCGAAAACTTTATGCCGGAGAATTTGGCTGAGAAAAGCTTGCGCGATATCTTGCTCTATGCGGCGCTTGGTATGCTCGACTTTTTGTTGCGAGAAGACCGTGTCCGGCTGGAACGAATTTTGGCGGCGGAAATGACGCGCGATCCGGCAATTGGTAAGATGTTCCTTAAAAACGGGCCGCTGCGAATGGCCGAGGGGCTGAAAGCCCTTTTACGAGCTTCGGTTGAAAAGGGCGAGATTCACAGCGATGATTTGGAAGCGTCGGCCGAAATGTTCGCCGGATTGGTAATGGGCCGGATGGATTTGCTGCTGCGCTATGGCCATAAAATCAAGATGACCACAGCGGACAAAGAAAAACGGGCCAAACGGGCCGTTGATGCCTGGATGCTGATCCACCAACCCTGAACCAACCCGCTGTGCCCGTTTTCTGCCCTCCCCCCGCTATGCCGAAACAATCTGCGCCCAAACTGGCAGATGGTCGGATGCCTTGCGCGCCGACGCGCTGTAATGCACGCCCCCGATAACGGCCTTTAACCGGTCGCAATGCATGATCCGGTCAAGCCGGGCAATGGGTCCGCGGGAGTGGAAACTGCGGCCACATTCGACCAGATTATAATGGCGGCTGAAATCATTCAGACATCCACCGGACGCGCTCCATTCATTGAGATCACCCATTAATATGGTGGATCTGTTCTGCCCATATTGCTCAGCCAGTTTAACAATAGCAGCGGCTTGGCGGCGGCGCCACAAACCGGACAGATCCAGATGCATGCCAAATATCGAGAGATCAAAGCCATTTATGTCAATCTGCGCCATCACCGCTCCGCGCGGTTCCAGATAGGGAATATGCAATATGTCATGCGCGATGATATCCGCCGATTTGCGGGTCAATATCGCATTGCCGTGCCAGCCCATGCTGTCCGTCTGCACATCAAGAGGAATAGCGCGATAGTCGCTATGTTGTTCGAGCATCAATGACGGAATAGCCGCCGCGCGCGCACCAAAGCGGCGATCCGCCTCCTGCAAGGTAATGATGTCCGCATCCAGCTCGTTGAGCACTTCAATCACGCGCCCGGGATTGCGCCGTCGATCGGTGCCGATCGCTTTGTGAATATTGTAACTGGCGACCTTTAGCATCGAAGAGTCTGTAAGTGTCCCACGCAGCTTCCATTTCACCCCATTTAAATTCGACAGGGCGCTCGTCTAACCTAGGGATAAGCGGCGATCATGCAAACGGATTCTGGTGCCGGAAAACCTGTCAGTCTAGCGTGCAGGCTGTAGCAGCCCGAATAATGCACCTGTAGGATCGCGCAACAGCACGAACGGGCCAATAGCTTCGTTGGTTTTGGGCGGAATCACAACCTGCGCGTTCAGAGATAGCGCCTTTTGAGCCACGGCATCAACATCGGCAACGTCAATATAGGGAACCCACTGCGCGGCGATTTTCACGCCCTTGGGCATTGTCAAAATCCCTGCGACAAGGCTGCTATCAGATGCGGAAAAACGGGTATAAAGACCCATATCATCTGTTTCGGTCTGTTGTGCAGACCAGAGGCACAAGTCTTTGTAAAATGACGAAGCAGCGCCGGCATCAGCGGTGAGCAGGTCATCCCAAATGAAGATACCTGTCGGCGGGGGATAGTCATGACTAGCGACATACGGACAAATTGCTGCCCCTTGCGGATCACAGACCACTGCGCTTCGCCCGACACCGGGAATATCAAATGGCGGCTTTTCCATTGTCGCGCCTAATAGGCGCGATCGCTCCACAGCAGCATCAACATCATCAACCGCCACAAAAGCCAGCCAGCGAGACGAACGATCCGGCTCTATTTCAATGAACCCGCCATGGGCTTCGCCACCCTTTAGAATGAGCGGATAATCAGCCTCGCCGGATTTCCAGACAAATTCTGTCGCATGCTCGACCGCATAGTCCCAGCCGAGCAATTCAGAGTAAAAGTGACGCGCTTTGCCAATATCGGTGGTCAAAAGATCATGCCAGACAATGTGACCCATTGGTGATTGTTCAGACATATAATGCTTCTTTTCGGTTACAGCCGTCGTCCCGCACATGCGATTGCCATTTTTTGACTCATATCAATCCAATGATGAATTGGCAGTGATAGACACTATTCTGGCATCAGCGTGACCGTCTTGAAACTAAGGGAATCGACTTAATTGCCGGTTCCTACTCCAGACCCCATTAGCGACAAAAAGCGGAGGCCTGACTTTGCACCCTGAAATTCCCTATCTTCGCGAAACCATTATTTTTCTGGTCGCCGCCGGGCTGGTTGTGCCGCTGGTGCGCCGGGCCGGTATCAGCGCAGTGCTGGGCTTTCTGTTTGTCGGTCTCATTATCGGCCCCTTTGGTGTCGGGCGGCTGGTCGGCGAGACGCCGGTGCTGGAACTGATGGTCATTGCCGATGTCGAGGGCGTCAGCCGGTTTGCCGAGCTAGGCGTCATATTCCTGCTTTTTACCATCGGCCTGGAACTATCGGTCGCACAGCTTTGGGGCATGCGCCGGTTGGTCTTCGGGTTCGGCACCGCACAGGTGGTGATCAGCGCACTGACCATCGGCGGCATTGCCTATGCTTTTGGCAACACTTTGGTTGCCGCCGCGATTTTCGGCCTGTGCCTGGCGCTCTCGTCCACCGCATTGGTGATGCAATTGCTCACCGAAACCCGGCGTCTCAGTACGCCTGCCGGCCGTGCCAGTTTCGGGGTATTGTTGCTTCAGGATCTGGCCGTGGTGCCAATCCTGTTTTTCGTCGGCATAGCCGGTGCAACGGTGCAAGGGTCGCTCGCCGTGGCGGCGCTGCAAGCCATCGGGGAGGCGGTGTTGGTCATTGCCCTGATCTTTTTGATCGGCCGAATCGCGGTGCGTCCTTTCCTGCGCTTTGTTGGCGGTACCGGCAGCCGCGAAGTGTTCATGGCTGCGGTGATATTGCTGGTCCTGATCACCGCCGCGCTGACGGCATTGGCGGGGCTCTCGATGGCACTGGGTGCCTTTCTGGCGGGGCTGCTATTCGCTGGCACCGAATATCGTCATCAAATCGCCAGCGATATCGAGCCTTTTAAGGGCTTGCTGCTCGGCCTGTTTTTCATCTCGGTGGGGATGAGCCTCGATATCCTGGCGGTTTGGGCAAACATCCAGTGGGTGCTGCTGTCCGCGCTGGGCCTGTTGCTTATTAAGGGGACTATTCTGTTCGCCCTCGCCCGCGCCTATCGGCTGCCCAAGGATGTCGCGGCGGAAACCGCCATATTGATGAGCCAGGGCGGCGAATTTGCCTTTGTTGTTATCGCCGCTGCCCTCTCCTTCACTCTGCTCGATCCGGATATTGCACAATTCATGTTGCTGGTCGTCATCGTTACCATGTTTCTCACCCCGCTGCTTGCCATAGCTGGGAAGCGGGTCGGCAAATATTTGCGTCAGCGGGAGGCAGAAAATGGTGGTCCAGCCGCGAGCATTGATGATGAACAACCCGTGATCATCGGCGGCTTTGGCAGAGTCGGGCGCATGCTTGCGCAGCTGCTGGACGAGCAGCGCGTGCCCTATGTTGCAGTCGATAGTGATCCCGATCTGGTCGCCGCCGGACGCGCCAAAGGCGCGGCGGTATTTTTCGGCGATGCGAGCCAGCCCGACCTGCTCAAACATCTTGGCATCGAACGCGCTTCAGCCTTTGCGACCACGATGGATACACCCCAAGCCGCAGAGCATGTTATCAAGGCCATTCACCACGACTGGCCGCATATCCCGATCATCGCCCGCGCCAGCGACGTCAGCCATGCGGCCCATCTCCGCGCGAGCGGGGCCCGGAGCGCAGTGCCCGAAACGGTCGAGGCCAGCCTGGAACTATGCGAGCAATTGCTGACCAGCATTGGCTTCCCGCAAGATGCCGCCCGCGCCATCGTCGATGACCAACGCACATGGCAAACCGAAACGCTGGAGAAAGAATAGACAGACGCTATCGAGCATCACGCAATCAATCGATTTTACACGCCGAAACAACCAGTGATATCCGCACGTTCAACCGAAACACATATTTTATAGAAAGACATTTCCCCCATGTCCGCAACATCAGATCAGACCATATTCCTCACCACCGACCTGACCGCCCGTGGCGACCGGCCAATGGATCGCGCGATCCAGCTGTCCAAGGCACGCGGCGCAAAGCTGGTGGTCTTTCACGTATTGGAAAAAGGGCGCCATGACAGCGCAGCTGTGGATGCGGCCAAGGCTGAAATCGAACTGGATCTGGCCAGCTATGATATCGAAGCAGACATCCTTATTGAGCGCGGCGACGTTGTGAGCGAGATTATCGATAATGCCACAACCAGCAATGCCGCGATGATCGTTACAGGCGTTGCGCGCATTGGCCGCCTTGGCGATCTGGTCATGGGTACGCAATTGGAACGAATCATCCATCACAGCCCGCTACCTGTGCTGATCGCCAAAAACCGCGCGACCACTCAATATGAACGTTTGGTCGCGGCCAGCGATTTCTCCACACCGTCGGCCCATGCAATTGAACAGGGACACAAATTATTTCCCAAGTTACAGGCCCATATCATCAATGCTTTTCATGTTCCGTTTGAAGGATTTCTGCACAGCGAAACCGCGACCGAGGAATTTCGGACCGAGCAACATTTGCTGATCATGAAATTTATGGAAGATCTGAAACTCTCATCTGAGGCGCGCAGCAACATGACCTATAGCGTCGAATATGGTGATACCTGCAGCGTGGTTCAGCAGGCGCTGAAAAATCGCCACAGTGATCTGGCGGTTATCGGAACCCATGGCACTAGCGGCTTTCGCGCCAATATGATGGGCAGCATGGCTCGCGCGCTGATTACATATTTACCGTGCGACATATTGGCCGTGCGCCAGCCGCCGAAATAGGCCCGTTAAAAAAAGACGAACGAAATGATTGATGTAAAGAGCCGCAACTGATCGCTTGCCAACGCCTGCGCCTTGCTGTATTAGATAAGCAATACACATTGGAGGCCTATTATGAAAAAACTTTTGTTCGTCATTCCTTTTCTCGCGCTTGCAGCCTGCGAGGGATCCATTGCCGAGGCCGTTGGCAGTACCGCAAAAAGCAGTTTTTCTGATGGCACGCAGATCACATCTACGGACGCCAATCCCGGCGAATTTACCGGTGTCACTTTGGCCGGGCCAGACAATATAGTTTTCACCACCGGTTCGGAATTTTCGATCCGGGCGGAGGGCGACGCCGATACACTGGAAAAATTGCGTTATAAAATCACAAATGGGCAACTGAAAGTCGGCCGCGAAAATAGCGGCATGTGGAGCGGCAGTTCAAGCGCGGCCATCGTCTATGTCAGCGCGCCATCGCTGGAAAGCGCAAAACTGTCGGGATCAGGTGATATGCAGGTCGATAAAATGAATGGTGAAAGCGCGCAACTCAGCGTGGCCGGGTCCGGCAATATTGACATTGCGGAAATGGAAACCGCCTCACTCAACACCAAAATCGCCGGGTCGGGTGATATCTCTTTTTCTGGCAGGGCGGATGATGTTCAAATATCAATTGTTGGTTCGGGCGATATCAAAGGCAAAGCACTGAAAACGGAAGCGGCGGCGATCAAGATTGCGGGCAGCGGCGACGTGGCCTTATCGTCCGATGGCACAGTCGATGCCAGTATCGCAGGCTCCGGGGATATCCGGATTCATGGCGATGCCAACTGCAAAATCAAAACCGCGGGATCGGGCGATGTCACTTGCGGGTGATTAGCCACCACTAATTTCCCTTTCCTACCTGATTGGCCTTCTGCTAGCCTTTGGCACGTAAGCCGGGGGAGGCTCATCATGGCACGACAAGATCATCGGATAAAATATGCACGCATAGCTGTTTTTTGCAGAAACAGAGGGTGTGATCTGTGTGAACTTTGGACCGCGCAGGTGCTGGAAAAATGTCGTGTGATGTGTGTGAACTTTGGACGGTTCGCATTTCCCAACACAGCGATTTTAAAGGGTGTGAACTTTCCAGCGGCCTTGCGAAATATCGTGACGCAAACATCCTATCGCGGCGAAAAACCATCTGTGATCTGTGTGAACTTTGGACCACCATTACCAAGTCTAGAAGCGCCTAAACCGCTGATCTTTAAAGATTTTCACGGGGAGGTGCGCGTTCATGCCTAATTTCTGGGAAAAGCATGCTGTTCCGCGGATCATAAAATTCGCTTGTTCGCAACCGGCGGTGATGAAGGACCGCAGCGAAATTGTTCCCAAAGCGCAGGGAGAAATACTGGAACTGGGCTGTGGCGGGGGTATCAATCTGCAATTTTACAACCGGGCCAAAGTCGATAAACTCACCGGGCTCGATCCATCCGCAGAATTGCTAGACTATACGCGCAGCGAAGCCAAAGCGCTCGGGTTGGAGATGGACATTTTGGACGGGATCGGGGAGGCGATGCCGTTTGCCGATGACAGTTTCGATACGGTGCTGACGACCTTTACCCTTTGTTCAGTACAAGATGGTAAACAAGTTCTCAACGAAATGCGGCGGGTGTTGAAACCGGGCGGCAAGATCCTGTTCCTCGAACATGGACGCGCGCCCGATAAAGGCCCGGAAAAATGGCAACAGCGGATCGAACCGATGTGGAAACATATTGCCGGTGGTTGCCATTTGCATCGCCCCGTCTCGAAACTGTTCGAGGCAGAGGGTTTCGCATTGAATCAGGAAGGCGGGCATTATGCCCCCAAAACGCCCCGATGGTTGGGGTGGATGGAATTTGGAGAAGCACGACCATTATGAGAAACGCCCTATGAAATATCTCTTCATCATATTGTCCTTGGCCGTTGTGGCTATCATCTCTCCGGCCGATGCAGCGGAACGCAAATTTTCTATCTCCAGCTTTGAAGAAGTGCGGGTTAGCGGCAGCGTAAATGTGATCATTTCAACCGATCGCGGCGTATCTGCCAGCGCGGAAGCGGCGAATCGGGAAATATTGGACCGGGTATCCCTGCGCAAAAGCGGCAACCAGCTGATCGTATTGGTAAGTCCCAAAACCAGCGGCCGCGATACTCACTTTTCAGCGGACGAGACAGTGACGGTCACGCTGAGCAGCTATATCGTAAAGTCGATCATCCATTCAGGATCGGGCACCGTATCGCTAGACAAATTGGGCGGACGTGATCCCAAAGCACGTCTGACCGGTTTTGGCGTATTGACGATTAACGATGTTGAAGCCGACACGCTTACCGTCGCGATGAACGGCGGCGGAGAAATCGTGATAGCTGGTCAGGCAAAAAAGGGGCGCATAAACCTGCTTGGATCGAGCATATTTGATGGTTCGCAATTGACGCTGGAAACACTGGAACTGGCACAGCGCGGACCAGCCAGCAGCCATGTCTTTGTCGAAAAAGAAGCCAATATAGCCAACAGCGGTACTGGCCAAATCCAGATTGATGGCCGGCCCAATTGCAGCGTGAAATCCGCCGGATCAGCGCAGATTATCTGCGACCCGGAACGATAGGTTTTCTGCCTGATTTTCGCTTTTAAAACAGTGCGTTAATGCACTGTTCCGATCGATTGATCGATCGATAGCAGAACGCAAAGCCGCTCGACCTGCCGCCATTTGCAATAGTGCAGATGATTACCCACGGCCCGGCTTTTATCCGCGCGGTTGGCAGCTTCCAAACCGGCCTCTTCACCAAAATTGGTGATCAGCTGCTCGGCATCGGAAAAATTGGTGGAGTCTATAAATACGGGTAGTTGCAAAACAGGCTCCTGCGCTAATATCGCGGGCCTTAATCGCCCCGCTCGACAACAACGATCAATAGACAACAGGAATGGAAATTCCGTCAAAGTGGATGGTGAACAAAAGCTTATTTTTCGGTAAGGAGACTGTTCTGGTCAATCATCGCAGGTCATGGCATGGGGCGACGATGATTGTTAAATGGGGATGATCGTTAAACGGGGATCGATATGACTGACGGCCAGAAGCCAACAAACGGCGCGAACAAAAATGCAGGCGGCTTCTTCCTGGCAGCCGGTTGCATTATCGGCACTGTCGGCGGCGGGCTGCTGGGACAGCCGTCGATTGGCCTTCTTGGTGGACTGGCTGCGGGCGCTCTTATCGCGATCGCTATCTGGTATTTCGACCGCTGACATTATCGGCAATCGGGCCACCTGTATAAACAGCGATAAAGGCCCCCGACTGACATCCCCGTCAATAGCATGCTTGTCATCAGACGCCGCGCTTCCTATTGTCTTCTCATGCTAAAACATATTCGCAACGTCTCGATTCTGCTCATTCTGGTCGTCATTGGCGCGGGCTATTATTTCACTCGCGGCGATACCGCCCGTTTGCCGCTGGAGGCGACAACAGGCGTGAAACCGGAAATCACCAATGTTCGGAAAGAAAATTTTCCGACCATCAACATTGCCGAGGCTGATCCTTGGAATCCCGGCGAAGGGCCGGTGGCTGCTGAAGGCCTGACGGTTGAACGTTTTGCAGAAGGACTGGACCATCCGCGCTCCATGCTGCGACTGCCCAACGGCGATATACTGGTGGCCGAGACCAACAGCCCCCGCGCACCAACAGCGGCATCGAGGGCTGGATCATGCGCAACCTGATGAGCAAGGCCGGGGCGGGCACGCCATCTGCCAACCGCATTACCTTGCTGCGCGATGGGGATGCGGATGGCAAAGTGGATGAGAAATTCGCTCTGCTTGAAAATCTCAACTCACCCTTTGGTATGGTGCTGATAGAAGACACGCTTTATGTCGCAAATACCGATGAGGTGCTGGCCTACCCTTATACTGTTGGCGATACGAAAATCACCGCTGAGGGACGCAAAGTTGCTAACCTCAATGCCAAGGCACCGAATAATCACTGGACCCGTAATCTGATCGCCAGTCCGGACGGTAAATATCTTTTCATTGCTGTCGGATCGAACAGCAATATCGGCGAAAACGGAATGGATACGGAAAAAGAGCGCGCCGCCGTATTACGCGTCGATTTGGCGACCAATGACAAAATTGTCTATTCCGATGGCCTGCGCAATCCTGTCGGTCTTGCCTATGAGCCGGTTTCCGGCAAGCTCTGGACCGTCGTGAATGAACGCGACATGCTCGGTAGCGACATGGTGCCGGACTATCTGACCGAAGTGGTCTTTGCTTCGCATTATGGGTGGCCGTGGCATTTCTGGCGCGGCCATATTGATCCGCGGGTCGAGCCGAAGAATCTTGATCACCGGCAATATGAGCGGCGGCCGGATTATGGTCTCGGCGCTCATGTCGCGCCTCTGGGACTGGCTTTTTCCAATGGCGAAGCTCTGGGAGCACCGTTTGACAGCGGGGCAATTGTGGCAAGACACGGATCATGGAACCGCAAGCCACTATCCGGCTATGATGTAGTTTACGTGGATTTTGATGAAAAGGGTAAACCGCAAGGCAAGCCTAAAATGGTGCTAAGCGGCTTTGTCGATGACGATAAAAAGGCGCGTGGCCGCCCGACCATGGTGGAATTTGACCAAACCGGCGCGCTGCTGGTCAGCGATGATGTTGGCGGCATTATCTGGCGCGTGTCAAAACCCGGAGCAGCAAGCCCTTCATCTGAGGCAGCCGAATAAGCTAGTCCAGTGATTTCCCGGTACGGCCGGCCAATTCGACAATATATTGCCAAGCCACGCGGCCTGATCGGCTGCCACGCTGTTTAGCCCATAGCAACGCATCTTCATTGGCATAATCCAGACCATATACGGCGGCATAGCGTTCGATCATCGCCAGATAATCATCCTGCGACGCGGCATGAAAGCCTAGCCGCAGGCCAAAGCGATCTGACAGTGCCAGCTTGTCATCGACTACATCGCGCGGGTTGACCGGATCATCTTGCTCAGCCATCTGCCGCGGGACAATATGCCGCCGGTTTGATGTCACATAGAGCCGCACATTGCTTGGCCGTGCTGCCACTCCGCCCTCCAGCATCGACCGCAGTAAGCGCGGGGCAGCGTTGCCTTCGTCAAAACCGATATCGTCGATGAACACGATAAACGGCCTGTCTACCTTGCCGAGAACGACAAAAAGATCAGGCAAGCTGGCGAGCTTGTCGGCATCGGCCTCAACAATAGCTACATCAGCCTCAGTAGATTGGAGTGCGCGGACAACCGATTTTGCCAGCGCCGATTTACCCATGCCCCGCGAACCCCATAGCAAGACATCATGGGCTGCAAAACCGTTGGCCAATCGCTCGCTATTTTCCAGCAACCGCGCCTTTTGATCGTCAATCCCGGTCAACATATCCAGCGCGATGGGCGCAAAATCTTCAATCGCTTGGACAGAGCTTCCATCCCAGTGAAAGGCCGGACTGCCTGCTATATCCGCAGAGCTTTGGGGAACCGGAGACAGCCTTTCCAAAGCATCGGCAATCCGGTGGAGCGCTTCTTTGGTCTCCTCGTCGGCCATATCAGGCGACCAGTTCCTCGCTGTCGAGGCGGTATAATATGTCCGCACCACCCATGGCCGCCGCTTTCAAACCCAAAGCTTCGGGAACCAGGTGATCGAGATAATAGCGGGTCGTTACCAGCTTCGCTTTCAAGAACGGATCATTGCCGCCTGCCAGTTCCGTTTCGGCAATGCGCTGCTGTTTTTTCATCAACATGCCGCAAGTCGCGGTCGCCAGCATGGTCATAAACGGATAACTGCCTGCCAGCCGGTCATCAATCGAAGCATCGCCGCCGGCCATCCAGTTCGCGATATCTTCGACCATCATCGCCAATGTCATCAGCGCGTCTTCGTCTTTTGCCTCTGCCTTAATGTCACCGATGAGAGCCATCATTGCATTACCGCCATCAAGCCCCAGTTTCCGGCCGACAAGATCCGCTGCCTGAATACCGTTCGTGCCTTCATAAATTGGTGCAATACGCGCATCACGAAAATGCTGCGCCGCTCCGGTTTCTTCGACAAAACCCATGCCGCCATGCACCTGCACGCCGATAGATGCCACTTCATTGCCGATATCCGTGCCATAGCCTTTGATCAGCGGCGTCAGGATTTCCGCACGCGATTTCGCGCCTTCAATGCCAAGGGTGGCGCCGTCCACATGCGATGTCGCATAATAAAGCAGGGCCCGCGCCGCTTGTGTCAGCGCCTTGCTGCGCAGGATCATGCGGCGTACATCGGGATGCTCAATAATAGCCACCGGCTCCTTGTTGCCACTGCCGGCGCGCGCGGATTGCACCCGGTCGGTCGCGTAAGAAATGGCCTGCTGTGTTGCCCGCTCGGCAATTTGCACACCCTGTGAGCCGACGTTGATGCGGGCGTTGTTCATCATTGTGAACATCGCTTTCATCCCGCCAAATTCACCGCCTATCATCTCGCCAACACATTGGTCATTTTCCCCGTAGGCCATAACGCAAGTAGGCGATGCGTGGATGCCCAGCTTATGTTCGATTGACACACAGGTCACATCATTAGGCGCGGCGCTGTTGCCATCGGCATCCAGATGAAATTTGGGCACAATGAACAAGGATATCCCCCGCGTTCCTTCCGGGGCGCCGGGTGTCCGGGCCAGTACCAGGTGAATGATATTGTCGGTCAGGTCATGTTCGCCAAAGGTGATGTAAATCTTCTGACCTTTAATCTTATATTTGCCCGCATGCTCGCCTTCAGTAATCGGCTCGGCCGTGGCGCGCAGCGCGCCGACATCGGAACCGGCCTGCGGTTCGGTCAGGTTCATGGTTCCTGTCCAAGCGCCGGAAATCATCTTTTCCAAGTATGTAGCTTTCTGTTCATCGCTTCCGTGCGCATGGATGGCTTCTACCGCACCAAAGCTCAGCATCGGACATAGTGTGAAGGCAAAATTGGCAGCACCGCAAGTTTCGAGAATCAGCGCTGACAACGAATAAGGCAGTCCTTGACCGCCAAATTCCTCAGGACCGTCAATCGACGCCCAACCACCCTCGACAAACTGGCTATAAGCTTCTTTGAAACCAGCAGGCATCGTCACGGCGCCATCATTCCATTTCGCGCCAACAGTATCACCGATACGATTAATCGGCGCAAACTCGCCAGCCGCAAATTGACCAATGCCTTCGACAATAGCTTCAACCATATCTTCACTGGCCCCAGCAAAGCGCTCATGCTCGGCGAGCGCATCGATATTGGCGATGTGTTTCAGGACGAAATTTTGTTCTCTGCTGGGCGCTGTAAAGCTCATCTTCAATCTATCCGCTATTGCTTGAAATCTCGCTGGGCTATAGCGCCCTATCATGTCCGGCTCAAATGATCATATTGATGGCAACGTGCGACGTTACGGCAAGCAGGCGATAGCCATGGCTGCCGACCGGTTGCAATCCGGCGGGCTGGTCGCTGTGCCGACTGAAACTGTCTATGGCCTGGCAGCTGATTCGACCAATGCCGCCGCGATTGCCGATATCTACCGGACGAAAGGCCGCCCCGATTTCAACCCACTCATCGTGCATGTGCCCGACATGGGTTCGGCGAGCGAATTGGGGATATTCAATGATCTTGCAGCGACGCTGGCACATAAGTTCTGGCCCGGCCCGCTAACATTGGTGGTACCCAAAACGGCGGATTGTCGGGTTGTGCCGGCGGTCACAGCGGGCCTTGATACTATCGCCTTGCGCTGCCCTGCGCATCCCGTGATGCAGGAATTGCTGAAAGCCACGCAGCTTTTCCTTGCAGCGCCATCGGCCAACAAAAGCGGCGGAATAAGTCCAACAAGGGCAGCGCATGTTGAAAACAGCCTCGGCAGCGCGACGCCCATGATATTGGATGGCGGTTCCTGCGAAAGCGGGGTTGAGTCGACCATCGTTGCGATAAGGGGCGATAACTATGAAATATTGCGCCCTGGTCCGGTAACAGCCGAACGGCTCTGTGAAAGCATTGGCAGACCAGCGATTATAAACCAGAGCCCAAGCATCGAAGCGCCCGGGCAGTTGGCCAGCCACTACGCACCATCAAAGCCGGTGCGGCTCAATGCTGAGACCGCAGATCACGATGAATATCATATCGGTTTTGGACCGATAAGCGGCCATAGCTGTCTATCGAAAAATGCTGATCTCGCGGAAGCCGCAAGCAACCTTTTCGCAACCATGCATGTGGCAGATGCCGATGATCGTCCACGAATTGCCGTGGCTCCGATACCGGAAACGGGTATGGGAATCGCCATTAACGACCGCCTAACCCGCGCTGCAACCTAGATAAATGAGCAATTGCCGGGATTATTCAGCCCGCATTTCGTTGCAATTCGCAATTTTTTATTGGTCGAAGCCGATTCCAGACTTATGAAGGGTGGTCGGGAGGGGACAGGTGGGCGTGTATGACGTTGTATAGTCAAAAATCTTTGGCCTTGGTCGCAATGGTCCTGCTGACAGCTTGTGGGCAAAGCGAAGCAGATGAGAAGCGAGCATCAGATGAACCGATTCCTGCGGCGACCATTGTCGTTTCTTCTGCCAGTCAAAATGAAACCATCACCGCCGCCGGTACAGTACGTCTGCGCCGCGAGACCGAATTGGGGTTTACGACATCCGGTCAAGTTGCATCCGTGCGTTATGAAGAAGGCGACCGCGTCAAACGCGGTGCGCTATTGGCGGCGCTCGATACCAGTACAGTGTCGGCTGATCTGGAATCGGCGAAGGCAGAGCGCGATCGCGCGCAAGCGGAATTTGACCGGATCAAATCCCTGTATGCCGATGGCTGGGTGACCAAGGCACGGTTGGAGCAAGCAGAAGCCGCGACACGCGCGGCCAAGGCGCAAGTCAATGCCAGCGGATTTGCAAGCAGGACCGCGCAGATTACCGCGCCCAGCAATGGCATAATCCTGACACGCAATATTGATGCAGGGCAGATTGTAAATGCCGGAACCACTGCTCTGGTATTGGGAGAAACGGACAAAGGTTTTGTCCTCAAAGTACCAATGACTGATGCCGATGCATCGCGTATCCGCACCGGCATGCGCGCGAATGTTGCGATAACCGCGATATCCGACCAACCATTTGAGTCGATCGTTAGCGAAAAAGATGGTCGGGCTGATGAGCAGACCGGAACTTTTGAAGTCAGCTTTCGATTGCCGGGGAATGAGAAGCTGCGTTCCGGTCAATTAGGCACCGTAGAAATCGAAGTTACGCGTAGCGATGATGGCGCAATCGCAGTTCCGGCAACCGCAATATTCGGCGTGCGATCCGGCGAAGGTCTGGTCTTTGTTGTCGATGAAAAAAACCGTGTGAAGCAACGGAATGTCGTGATTGGCGAGCTCACTGACGATGTTCTGGAAATCACCTCTGGCCTTAACGATAGCGATGTAGTGGTGACACGTGGTGTGGAAAAGCTGCGCGATGGCGATCGTATAAAACCGATCCGCGCATCAAAATGATGGCGATGCATATCTCGCTCGGGACTTACATTTAATATGCTCGCCGAGTTTTTCATAAAGCGCTGGCAACTGACAATGGTCATGTTCCTGTTGCTCGCCATATTGGGAATCAGCGCGCTGATGAACATCACCCGCGCGGTTGATGCGCATTTCCCGATTCCGGTGGTGAACATCATTGCCGTCCAACCCGGCGCCGATGCGCAGGATATGGAAGAAACAGTCGCCAAGCCGATTGAGGAAGTGGTGCAGGGACTGGATGACGTTATGGAGGTGGAGTCGACCAGCACCGACGGTGGTACGATCATCAATGTTGAATTCAGCAACTGGTCCGGTGATGTGGATGGTTATTTCGATGATGTGGTGCGCGAAGTATCGGCCATCCGCGATCAACTGCCAGACAATCTCCAAAGGCTGGAATTTTTGAAGGTCCGGACGACCGAAGCCGCCGTGGTACAGTTGGCGCTGGTCAGCGAAAATGCTTCTTGGCGGCGGATGGAAAAATATGCCGATGATCTGGCCGACAATCTAACCCGTTATGGCGGCGTGCGTGAGGCCAAGATATTCGGCTTGCCGCAACCCGAGGTCAGCGTCGAGATTGATCCGGCACGGCTGTCTGAACTGAAAGTGCCGCCCAGCGCCGTTGCCGATGCTTTGCGTCAAGGCGGCGCAGAGCTTGCCGGTGGTGCAGTGCAGAGCGGTGGACGCCGATTAAACGTCGAAGCCGGCGGTGCGTTTCGTAATCTCGATGCCATAAGAGCCCTGCCTCTGCGGGCATCCGGCGGATCGCTGCTCACCATTGACGATGTTGCTGAAGTGAAATGGGGTGCAGAGGAACAGATTTATCGAACGCGGCACAATGGCAAGCGCGCGATATTTGTTACCGCTACACAGAAAGACGGTGTTGATGTCACCCGTTTGAAGGCTGAACTGGATGTCGAGCTGGAGAAGCAGGAGACAATATTACCGCCTGACATTCAGCTGGTTGAACAATTTGACCAAAGCCGGGATGTGAAAAAGCGATTGAACGAACTCACGCGTGACTTTGCTATCGCTATCGGTCTGGTGATTTTTACGCTCTTGCCACTCGGTCCGCGCGCATCCGGTATCGTCATGATATCAATTCCGCTCTCTCTCGCCTCCGGGCTGCTGGTGGTCTATATGATGGGCTATAATCTGAGCCAGCTTGCCATTGCCGGTTTCATTGTATCGCTAGGGCTTCTGGTTGATGACAGCATTGTTGTGACCGAAAATATCGCCCGCCATCTGCGCATGGGGAAAAGCCGAATACAGGCAGCCATAGATGCAAGCCTGGAAATTCGGGCGGCGGTGATTGGGTCCACGCTGGTGCTGGTTTTTGCTTTTGCGCCTTTGCTGTTCATGCCGGGCGGCGCGGGTGCCTATACCCAGTCGTTTTTCGTGGCGATCATGGCAACCGTCACTGCATCATTGATCATTTCGCTGTCGCTGATCCCATTCCTGGCCAGCCGTATGTTGCGCCGCGATGAGGATCCCGAAGGCAATGCTGCGCTAAAATGGCTTAACGAAAAAATCCAGACATTCTATCGGCCTATCCTGCACAAGGCATTGGGAGCTCCTTGGAAAACGGTCGTTCTTGCGATGGCTTTGTGCCTATCTGCTTTTGCTCTCATTCCCGCCATGGGCTTTTCATTATTTCCTTTCGCCGATGCGCCTTATTTTCGGGTGTCGGTGGAAACTGAACAGGGCAGTAGCCTCGACCAAACAGATATTGCCGTCAAACAGGTCGCGAAAATATTGGAGGCGGAACCGAGCATCAAAGTGCGTGCCGAGAATATCGGCAATGGCAATCCGCAAGTTTTCTATAATATCGGACCGCGCGCTGAACGCACCAATTATGGCGAGGTATTGGCTGTACTGGATAAGTGGGATGCGGAAGAAGGCGCTGATCTTGTTGGCCGGCTGCGACCGAAATTTGACCAGATTGCCGGTGCTCGTGTGAAGCTGGAACTCTTTCAAAATGGCGCGCCAGTAGAAGCGCCAATCGTGATCAGGATTACCGGGCCTGAGCTTGATGGCCTGAAGGATCTTGCCGGACGGGTTGCCGATATCTTGCGCGACACCAACGGCGCCCGGGATGTGAACAACCCGATTGCCAATGACAAGATCGATCTCGACATCGGATTGGACGAGCGCAAAGCCGCGTTATTGAATATTCCGGCCGGCGAAGCCCGCCGAGCGATCCGTCTGGCTCTTAGCGGTGAGAATGCTGCGACTTTCCGGGATTCCGAAGGGGATAATTATCCAGTCACCGTACGCCTGCCGCTTGAGGATGCGCAGCCGGTATCGGCATTGAACGATATTTATCTGGCGACCCGCAACGGCGATCCTGTAGCCTTGTCCCAGATCAGCAATCCAAAACTTACCAATGTCCCGCCGCAAATCCAGCGCTACCAGCTACAGCGATCGGTTTCAGTGACCGCTCAGGTTGATTATGGAGTGGTGCCCGCAACAGTTACAGACAGAGCCGTTGAACAAGTGAGCAGGCTTGATTTTCCCGATGGCTATGAATTTTCCATTGGCGGCGAAAGCGAAGCCATAGGTGATACTTTTGGCGATTTTGGTCCGATAATCGCAACAGCTCTATTGCTTATTTTTGCGGTTCTTGTTGCCGAGTTCCGACGGTTTCGAGAGACTATTGTTGTGGCGGGGGTTATTCCCCTTGGTACGTTTGGCGGCATTATCGCCCTTTATGTGACTGGCAACAGCATGGGTTTCATGGCGATTATCGGCTTTCTTGCGCTGATCGGGATTGAGATTAAGAACTCCATATTGCTGGTCGATTTCACCACTCAATTGCGCGAACGCGGCATGCCGCTGCGCGAAGCCATCGAACAAGCCGGGGAAGTACGCTTCCTGCCGGTACTGCTAACATCCGTCACAGCCATTGGCGGATTGATGCCGCTTGCGCTACTAGGCGGCTCGCTTTATGCGCCGGTCGCGATTATCATTATTGGTGGTTTGATCAGTTCAACCTTGCTTTCGCGGGTTGTCACCCCAGCTATGTATTGGTTGATTGCCCGCCGTGATGCGGAGCGGCAAGACCAGAAAAACAATGGCGAAGGCGCGTCTCCCGACCAAATAGCGCCCGCCTAAAAGGAGTTTATGACAATGCAGGAAGCGATTTTTGCCGGTGGCTGTTTCTGGTGCACCGAAGCGGTATTCAATGACATCGCTGGCGTTCACAGTGTCGAGAGCGGTTATATTGGCGGGGACAATGCCAACCCAACCTATCGCCAGGTTTGTTCCGGTACGACCGGTCATGCCGAAGGGATTAAAATTGGTTTTGACCCTGATGTAGTCAGCTATGACGACCTACTCGATATCTTTTTCGCCACCCATGATCCGACCCAGCTCAACCGGCAAGGCAATGACATCGGAACGCAATATAGATCGGCTATCTTCCCTCTGGATGATGATCAGCACGCTGCGGCTGTCGCGGGCATAGAACGGGCGGGCGCAGAGCGGTCGGAACCCGTTGTAACCACGATAGAAGGACCAGCAACCTGGTATGTAGCAGAGGATTATCACCAGCAATATTGGGCGGATGAAGGGCGCGGTAATCCCTATTGTGTTGCCACCATCCCTCCAAAATTGCAGAAGCTGCGCACCAGTTTTGCGGATAAATTGAAGGACTAAAATCATCTCCATGAAACCAATTAAAAAAGCCGTTTTCCCCGTCGCGGGGATGGGCACCCGTTTCCTGCCTGCCACCAAGGTCATGCCCAAAGAGCTCTTTCCGATCGTTGATCGCCCACTACTGCAATACGCGGTGGATGAAGCGCTGGAAGCCGGAATTGAGCAGATGATCTTCGTCAATGGCCGCGGCAAAGGCATGATTGAGGATCATTTCGACCTCGCCTTTGAGCTGGAACGGACTATGGAAGACCGCGGCAAGGATGGTTCGGTACTAGAAGGCACGCGCCTGACACCGGGCAACAGTGTCTTTGTCCGGCAACAGGAACCTCTTGGACTTGGTCATGCGATCTGGTGCGCGCGGGACATAATCGGAGACGAACCTTTCGCCATCTTCCTGCCCGATGAATTCATGGTAGGCAGCCCCGGCTGTATGAAGCAGATGGTCGACGCCTATGACAAGCTCGGCGGCAACGTTATCTGTGCGCTGGAGATCCCGATCGAGGATACGCCCTCTTATGGCGTAATTGATCCGGGCTATCGCGACGGACCTATTACCGAGGTCAAGGGTCTGGTTGAAAAGCCACCTGCTGGCACGGCACCATCCAACCTGATCCTGCCGGGCCGTTATATCCTGCAACCGGAAGTGATGCGCATATTGGAAACTCAGGAAGCGGGTGCCGGCGGAGAGATACAGCTGACCGATGCCATGGCGCAAATGATCGGCAAACAGCCATTCCATGGCATGACTTTTGATGGCGCGCGTTATGATTGCGGGTCAAAAGCTGGATATGTCGAAGCCAATCTGGCGCTGGCACTGGCGCATCCCGAAATTGGCGATGATATTCGTGTTGTTGCGGAGAAGTTGCTCGCTAAATCATAGGGTTGGATACTGTTCAGCCCGTCTTCATTGCTGGTAGCGCAAAATCTAGCCGAGGAGATAATCATGCGGTCATCGTCCATATTCTTGACAACGCTAGGCCTCGCCCTGCTGAGTGGGTGCGTAGCCAGCAAAATCGTGACAGCGCCGTTCAAGGCCGCCGGTACAGTTGTCGAAACGGCAGTTGATGCTTCCACGCAGACCGAGTCCGAGAGGGAAGAAGATCTCGGACGCAAGGTGCTTGCAGAACGCAAGCGAGAGCGGGACGCTTGCCTTAAACAAGCCGAAACCAAAGCAGAACGCAAAGAATGCAAACGCGCCTATAAGGACGATTAAAAGCCCGCTACCTTCTGCTCTGATTGCTACTCAGGCTTGCTGGCAACCAATAAAGGGGGCGCATATTTTCCGTCCACTGCTTCGATCTGCTGCATCTTGGCAATCTCCTCTTCAAATAACTTTACCCGCTTTTTCCAGCGATAGTGCGTTGATGCGGAAAAAATTCCCTTGCCATATTGCTTACCATAGCGCGTCCAGAATCGGATCGCGGCTTGCGGATCATAACCGGCATTTGCCATCAGCCAGACTGACAGACGATCTGCCTCAATCTCGGCCGCCTTGATCCGGCCCGCGCTCTTTCCAAATTGCCCGAAAAAACCGCGATTGACCTTTTGCGCGTTCAACCTGTCACGATGTTTGAGCAGGTTATGCGCCAGTTCATGCGCAGCAATGGCTGCCAGTTCATCATCACTCAATACATATTCCGCAAGCGTCGATGATATACTGACAAGTTTTCCGTCCGCCGAAGCTTCGCGCTTTTTGCTGACCCTAATTTGAAACGCGCTGGGACAAGTTCTGGCGGGAGCCAGGTTGACGGCCTGCCGAATACCGCCACGTTCTATCATCAGCTCGGTACGACCATCGGTGCCTGCACTAACCAACCGCGCCTTTATGGCAGCAATCCGGCGATATTCCGATTTTTGGTCGGCCAGTTTTTCAGCATCAATCGGGATATCCTCTAACGGCATGCCGTCAATGGCGGTCACTCCATCCCCGGCTTCGAGCTCAGCAATTGCAGCCGGACTATCAGAAGCAACGGCGTTAATAGCGATAGGCGTGGAGAATCCAAGCGCGAAGCGCGCCGTCTGTTGATCACCATATTGGTTGATATCGTGTAATAAGATGCCGGTATTTGGGACGGTTTCCGTACAAAATGCAGCATTGGCCGCAACCAGCCGATATCCTGTAGCGTGCAAGCGTTGATCAAGCAGCTGCAAGGATTTTAGCGCCAGCACATCCTGGGACTCGATACCAAGCTCTTGCGCAGCCTTCGCTGGTGCATGCGCGGCAAACGAAATGACTAGAGCGAAAGACAATATACGCAGCATCAAGGCTCCTTACATTTACAACCCTGTCGCGCTGTTGAACGCAAATGCCACGCTGGCGTCAACCAGATTGAGATAAGCCATTACCAACGCCACGCAAACCAGAACAACAGCAGCCACATATTTGAAAACGTCCTGCACCCGATCCGCGCTGCCAAGACTGCGCGCTCTGGATGCCAGCGCGGCATAGAAGGTCAGGCCAGCCGTTTCCGTGAATATCGTTAGGCCCGCCAATATACCGAATTGCACCCATAAGTTGCCCGTAGGATCAACAAATGGCGGGATGATAACGGTATAGAAAAACAACGCCTTGGGGTTAGACATGTGCACGGCCAGCCCGCTGAGGAAGCCGCGGCGAAACCCTTCGCTCTTGGCAGATGAACCGCTGAGATTCTGTCTCGCCCCTCGCAGCATCGCAATGCCAAGCCATGCCAGATAAGCCACGCCCAACCAGCGGAGCACGGCATAGGCGGAAGGGAAAGCCTGAATCATCGCGATCAATCCAAAAGCGGTCAGTGCGTACCAGATGAAATTGCCAACATTAATCCCGACAATCGGTCCCAACGCCCCGCGCATGCCGCCCTGCCTGCCCGCAGGCAAGGCATGGCTGACCGTCACCATGGTCGCCGGCCCCGGCGTGAAACAGAAGGTCAGGTCGGTAATCAGGAATAGCAAGATGGTCTCAATCGGCATGGTTAGACAGCTTCACATGCCTCAACATGAATGAGTTTATACAGCTTATACACAGAATCGCACAAAATTTCAGGCCCTCCCTATCCTCTAGCAAAAGCCTGCTACCCAACAGCCATACGCCCGGTCTTCTTCCGTATTGCGCTTTACCGGAACGGTATGATGTAGGACAGCCTTTAACGCAGATGCTGCTTGAGAAAGTTGATCAGCGCATTAACCCGCGCCGGGCGATGTGGCGAGGGCGGCATCACGAGATTGAGCGCAATTTCGCCAAAGCGCCAGTCGGGCAATATGGGTTCCAAGGCCCCGCTATCAATCGCATCCTGACACAGAAAATCCGGCAAATAACCAATGCCGCGACCAGCTATCAGTGCGGGCAACATGATGTCGCCATTGTTGCTCTGAAAACGGCATCTGGGTCGTACTGATATTTTTTGTCCCTTCGGGCCTTTGAGATGCCAGGTTTCCGGTGTGGCTTCATTGGAATAGAGAAAACAGTCATGATCGGTGAGATCATCTGGGCTGATCGGCGTTCCGCTGCGTTTCAAATAGTCTGGCGACGCGATAAAATAGGCCTGCATGCCGCGCAGTCTTATGGCCCGCAAACTGCTGTCCGGTAGCTCGGCAATGCGGATAGCAAGGTCAAAGCCTTCTTCGATCAGATCAACCCGAGCATCGCTGAGCTGCACATCCACCATGATCTCGGGATAGGCGCACATGAAATCCGCTATAACAGGTGCGAGGTGGGACAAGCCAAAACTTAATGGCGCTGCCAGCCGAACCTGACCACGCAACAAATGGGCCGTGTCGCGAGCCGCTTCCATCGCCGCTTCTCCATCAAGCGCAATAGTCTGTGCATAGGGAAGTAGGGCCTTACCCGCCGTTGATAGCGATATCTTGCGGGAAGTTCGGTGGAACAGAACTGTGCCAAGCGATTCCTCCAGGCGCGTAATCGCTTTGGACACCGTCGGCTTGGAGATCGCCAGCTCATGAGACACGGCGGTAAAACTGCCGAGCCGAGCGGCCGCCGCAAATATCGCCCAGGCTTCAAAATCAGGAAGGTTCATAGCTCTTTATTATAGATATAATGGAAACAATCAATTTCTGAATTTGATATTTATGAAACAATATGAATCGCCTATCTCTTTTTCAAGCAAGACGGAAACGCCTCTTTAAAAGCAGGGCGGAACCGCTCAGAAAACTGGAGAATGACTATGATCGAGAAACGCACATTTGATGAGCTGGCCCATGTCAATCATGATTGGCTGCAGGCCCGGCATCATTTTTCCTTTGGTCGCTATTGGGATCCCGCTCGGATGGGTTTTGGCCCCATTCGCGTCTGGAATGATGATGAAATTAATGCGCAAACTGGCTTCCCCATGCATCCACACGAAAATATGGAAATCATCACTTATGTTCGGGAGGGCGCGATTACCCATCGCGACTCACTCGGCAATGAAGGCCGCACAGAGGCGGGCGATGTTCAGGTGATGAGTGCTGGCACCGGCGTGACCCACAGCGAATATAATCTGGAAGACGAGCAGACAAGACTTTTCCAGATCTGGATCGAGCCCCGCGCGGCGGGTGGAGATCCTCGTTGGGATGCAAAAGCCTTTCCGAAGGGCGAGCGTGCCGGACAACTGGAAATATTGGCGAGCGGCTTTGACGAGGATATCAACAGCGGTGCCCTGATGATTCGGGCCGATGCGCGGCTTTACGGAGCAGCGCTGAAAGCCGGAACCAAGGTCCAACATAAGATTGCTAACGGCGCGCATGTCTATCTCGTCGCTTCGGCTGGCTCTTTGCGGATTAATGGCGAAGAAATTGCTGCCCGCGATGCGCTGGCAATTCGCGACGTCTCCGCACTGGATATCGAAGCCCTGGATGATGCCGAGCTGGTATTTGTCGAAGCTTTTGAACTGAACAACTGACACCCGCGAAGATGGGGCGCTCCTATATCCCTGAATCTTGAGCGCCCCTTCATTTAACCCCTGAAAGGAGAAATAAAATGGCGAAAATACTGGTTTTATATTACTCATCCTATGGCCATGTGGACAGCTTGGCGCAGGCAATTGCTGACGGCGCGCGTGATGCCGGCGCAGACGTTACCATCGGCCGCGTGCCAGAAACCGCTCCTGACGAAGTGGTCGAGGCAGCCGGATTTGGCAGCAATGATGATCACCCGATTATTGAACCGGACGGCATGGCCGATTATGATGGTATCATCGTTGGTTCGCCGACGCGCTTTGGCCGTTTATCCAGTCAGATGGCTTCTTTCTGGGACCGCACCGGCGGTTTATGGATGAAAGGCGCGTTAGTCGGTAAAGTGGGTGCCTCCTTCACCTCCACCGCCTCACAGCATGGCGGTCAGGAAACCACACAATATTCGATCCTGAGTAACCTGCTGCATCATGGCATGACAATCGTTGGCCTTGACTATGGTTTTGCCGGTCAAATGAACGACAAGGAAATTGTTGGCGGTTCCCCCTATGGCGCATCGACAATAGCTGGCGGCGACGGTAGCCGCAGCCCGCATGAAATCGATCTGGATGGCGCGCGCTATCTTGGAGGGAAGGTTGCTCGGACGGCGGAAAAGCTTACCGCCTGATAGCACAATAAAATGCAAAAAGCCCCGCTGAATAATCTTCAGCGGGGCTTTTTCGTATTCGTTTGCTAGGGCCGTTTAGGCGTAGGTAACCTTCACGTTTGCTTTGCGTTGACGCCGCCGGTTAGAGCGCAGAGCACCCCCAATAGCACCAAAGCCAAAAATCATGAACGCCCATGTCGCGGGTTCTGGAACCGCGCCGCTAATCTGACCAGCTTCGCTGGCGATGATCGCTGCGTTACCATTGGCAAAGCGTGCCAATACCTTACTTGGGTTTTCGCCAGAAAGTGCCGCACCAAATTCCACAGCCGCTGGGTCATAAGGGAAAGAGACCCCGTCAGTTACCGGATTGCCTACGCCAAAGGGTGTGATGTCGATGTCGAGGTTGGAACCACCCTGGCCCTGACCTGATCGTCCAGCCATACCATTTACAAGACCAATTGGGTTATTGCCATCGCCATTGGCGGAATAAGCACCGAAGGCACCGCGATATTCGCCAATATAGCCGCCTTGGCCACCGGAAATTACATAGTCCAAGGCGTTGTTAAACAACAGGTCGGTATTGGCCGCGCCAATATCATCCTGAAAGTCGCCGTTGAACAACACGATATTGCCAAGCACATAGGACTTCACATTCGCAGCGGCGCCAACCGATAGGCCAGTGCCAAAGCTTGATCCATTGCGTGTATAAACAAACAGATCAAATGAATCGAGAAATCCTGCCGTTGCGAGCTGTGCATCAGTCACAATAGTCGTCGTATGCCCACCAGCAGAATATAAGGTGTTGATATTATTGTCGCCAAAAATGGCAATCAAAGCTGCATTGGCCGGAACTGGCGCAATAGCAATTGCGGAAACTGAAGCCGCAAGAAGCAATTTTTTCATGATATAAAAATCCCTCAAATTATCGACCCGATCGAAAATAGAAGGTAGTCGCATTACCGGATTCCAAAGCCTCTACGAATCCTTAAGAGATTGTTAACATATTATACAATGCTGTGCAATATTGTTAGATGACAATGCCTTGCTCCGTTTCAGCAAAGGCCGATCGAGTAAAAAAAGCCCCGCCGGATCATATCCAGCAGGGCTTTTGTTTTTCATCCAAAGAACCGAGAGCTATTTTCCTGCATCGCCCTCTTCGGTCTGAGCCGCTTCGGTATCGCTGGCTTCAATGCCTTCACCCATGGTTTTTGCCATGTGAGAATCGCCGGTCGCCGCTTCAGCGCCCTGCGCCAATTCCGCTTCGCGCTGCTCTTCCGCACTGTCAGGAGCGATAAGATTCTCCTCGACTGGCGTTTTTGTCGCGCTGGCAGTCGCTTCTTCCGCTTTCGCCTCGTCAGCAGCAGCCATCGCATCAGCAATTTTCTGCTGCTGGGCCCGGAGCGCTGCATCACGGCCGGTGGCCGCAATCCGTGCCCGGTTCATGCCCGCACCCGTACCAGCCGGGATCAAACGTCCAACAATGACGTTTTCTTTCAGACCGATGAGCGAGTCCTTCTTCCCTTCGACAGCCGCTTGGGTCAGCACCCGGGTGGTTTCCTGGAAAGAAGCAGCAGAAATGAACGAACGTGTCTGCAGGCTCGCCTTGGTGATGCCCAAGAGAACCGGCTTACCTTCGGCAGGAACCTGCTTCTTGGTCAGCTTCGCATTATATTCCAGCATCTCTTCCAGATCGACCTGTTCGCCCGGCAGAAGCGTGGTGTCGCCGCCATTGGTGATCTCAACTTTCTGCAACATCTGACGAACAATCGTCTCGATATGCTTATCGTTGATCTTCACGCCCTGCAGACGATAGACTTCCTGAATTTCCGCAACCAGATATTCAGCCAGCGCTTCCACACCCAAGACTTCCAGAATGTCATGCGGATCAGGCGAACCGGAAACGAGGTTATCACCCTTCTTCACGAAATCGCCTTCCTGAACGTCGATGACTTTCGTCTTCGGCACCAGATATTCGACTGGTTCGCCTTCCTCGGGAACAATCGCAATCTTACGCTTGGCTTTATAGTCGCGCAGATATTCGACGCGGCCGGAAACCTTGGCGATGATGCTATTGTCTTTCGGAATGCGTGCTTCGAACAGCTCGGCAACACGTGGCAGACCACCGGTAATATCACGGGTCTTCGCAGCTTCGCGAGAAACACGTGCGATCACGTCACCAGCGACCACTTCCTGACCATCGGTCACGGAGAGCGTGGCGCCATTGGCGAGCATATACCGACCAGCTTCGCCGCTATCGCTATCAAGCAGGGTCAAGCGCGGACGCAGATCCTCTTTGTTAGCGCCGCGGCCCGATGCACGATATTCGGTGATCACACGCTGTGCGATACCGGTGGCTTCATCGGTCTGCTCGGTCATCGTTTTCCCTTCGATGACATCCTGATATTTGATGACGCCAGGTTTCTCGGTAATCATCGGCATGGTGAATGGATCCCATTCCGCCAGACGATCGCCCAATTTGACCTTCGCGCCATCTTTGACCAGCAGGCTGGTACCATATGGAAGCTTGTCAGCACTACGCTCACGACCATCGGCATCGATAACCGCAATTTCACCCGAGCGAGCGAGCGACAAGAAACGTCCGTTCTTATCTTCGATCACTGGCATATCGCGATATTCAACCGTACCTTCAGCCACTGCCTCAAGGTTCGACTGCTCGTTAAGCTGCGCCGCGCCGCCGATGTGGAATGTCCGCATCGTTAGCTGCGTGCCTGGCTCACCAATGGACTGTGCCGCGATAACGCCAACAGCTTCACCGATGTTGACCGGCGTACCGCGAGCAAGGTCACGGCCATAACAGGTCGCACAAACGCCCATTTTGGATTCGCAGACCAGCGGAGAACGAATGCGCGCGGATTGGATACCGAGCTCTTCGATAACCTTAATGGCTGCTTCGTCCAGCAACGTGCCAGCCTTGATCACAACCGTGTCGTCTTTGCTGTCGACAATATCTTCGGCCATGGTCCGGCCCAGGATACGCTCGCCGAGTGATGCGATAACCGAACCACCCTGGACGATGGCTTTCATCTCCAGCGCATTTTCGGTGCCGCAATCATTTTCGACAATTGTACAGTCCTGAGACACGTCCACCAGACGCCGTGTCAGATAACCGGAGTTAGCGGTTTTCAGAGCGGTATCGGCAAGACCTTTACGCGCACCGTGGGTCGAGTTAAAATATTCGAGAACCGTCAGGCCTTCTTTAAAGTTCGAGATAATTGGTGTTTCAATAATCTCGCCCGAAGGTTTGGCCATCAGTCCGCGCATACCGCCCAGCTGCTTCATCTGGGCTGGGCTACCACGGGCGCCAGAGTGGCTCATCATGTAGATGGCATTAATCTGACGCTCACGGCCATGCTCGTCCTCTGGCGTCGCGGCCAGCTCGTCCATCATGGCGTTCGCAACCTGATCACCACAACGGCTCCAGGCGTCGATCACTTTGTTATATTTTTCCTGCTGCGTGATCAGACCGTCTTGATATTGCTGCTCATAGTCAGCAACCAAAGCGCGGGTCTCTTCAACCGTTGCATCTTTCGAGTCCGGAATGATCATGTCATCCTTACCGAAGGAAATACCGGCCTTACACGCGTGGCGGAAGCCAAGATCCATGATCGCATCGGCGAACAGAACCGTGTCTTTCTGACCCGTGTGACGATACACTTGGTCAATCACGTCACCGACCTCTTTCTTGGTCAGCAAGCGGTTCACGATGTCGAACGGAACCTTATGTGATTTTGGCAGACATTCGGCAATCAGCAAACGGCCCGGTGTGGTTTCAAAACGCTTGAGAATAGGCTTGCCGTCCTCATCGGTTTGCGGAACCCGGGTGGTGATTTTGGAGTGCAACGTCACCGCGCCAATTTCCAGCGCCTGATGCACTTCGGCCATATCAGCGAGGAGCATACCTTCGCCCGGCTCGCCTTTCCGGTCCATGGTGAGGTAATAGATGCCGAGAACCATATCCTGTGAAGGAACAATAATCGGCTTACCATTGGCTGGTGACAGGATGTTGTTGGTCGACATCATCAAGACACGTGCTTCCAGCTGTGCCTCTAGGCTCAGCGGAACGTGGACAGCCATTTGGTCACCGTCAAAGTCGGCGTTAAACGCGGAACAGACGAGCGGGTGAAGCTGGATCGCTTTACCTTCGATCAATACCGGCTCGAACGCCTGAATGCCCAAGCGGTGAAGCGTTGGTGCGCGGTTCAGCATAACAGGATGCTCGCGGATCACTTCTTCCAGGATGTCCCAGACTTCCTTGCGCTCTTTCTCAACCCATTTCTTGGCCTGTTTGAGCGTCATCGAAAGGCCCTTGGCATCAAGGCGCGCGTAGATAAATGGCTTGAACAATTCCAAGGCCATTTTCTTCGGCAGACCGCACTGATGCAATTTCAGCTCAGGACCGGTCACGATAACCGAACGACCGGAATAGTCGACGCGCTTACCGAGAAGGTTCTGACGGAAACGGCCCTGCTTGCCTTTCAGCATGTCGGAAAGAGATTTCAGCGGGCGTTTGTTCGCACCGGTAATGGTACGACCACGACGGCCATTGTCGAACAGCGCATCAACAGATTCCTGCAACATACGCTTCTCGTTCCGAACGATGATGTCCGGCGCGCGCAGTTCCATCAGACGTTTCAAACGGTTGTTCCGGTTGATCACGCGGCGATAGAGATCATTGAGATCAGACGTTGCGAAACGGCCACCATCCAGCGGCACCAGTGGGCGCAGCTCGGGTGGGATCACAGGAATGATTTCGAGGATCATCCATTCCGGTTTGTTGCCGGATTCGATGAAGCTCTCAACAACCTTGAGCCGCTTGATGATCTTCTTCGGCTTCAGCGTCGACTTGGTCGTCGCCAGTTCTTCCATCAGATCTTCTTTTTCGCGCTCCAGGTCGAGGTCCTGCAACATGATCTTGACTGCTTCTGCGCCGATGCCAGCGGAGAAAGCGTCTTCGCCATATTCATCCTGCGCTTCCAGCATCTCGTCTTCGGTCAGCAGCTGGAATTTTTCCAAGGCTGTCAGACCGGGTTCGATAACCACATAGCTTTCGAAATAGAGCACGCGCTCCAGCTGCTTGAGTTGCATGTCGAGCAAGAGACCAATGCGCGATGGTAGCGATTTCAGGAACCAGATATGGGCAACAGGAGCAGCGAGGTCGATATGACCCATACGCTCACGACGAACTTTGGTTACCGTGACTTCGACACCGCATTTCTCGCAAACAATGCCTTTATATTTCATGCGTTTATATTTACCGCACAGGCATTCGTAATCTTTTACGGGGCCAAAGATACGCGCACAGAACAGGCCGTCACGCTCTGGCTTGAACGTCCGGTAGTTAATCGTTTCCGGCTTTTTAATTTCACCGAATGACCAGCTGCGGATGCGCTCTGGCGAGGCAAGACCGATTTGAATCTGGTCAAATGTCTCCGGCTTTGCGATCGGATTTGCGAAATTTGTTACTTGGTTCATATTTTCTTCCTTCGGGGCCTATGCCCAAAAATCTAAATGCTAGCGGGAGTGGGTTTTAATGCCTCACTCCGCCGCTATCGCTACGCCGTCATCATCGCCGTCTTCATCTTCGTCACCGAAGCTGGAGAGTTCGACATTGAGACCAAGCGAACGCATTTCCTTGACCAGAACGTTAAAGCTTTCAGGCACACCGGCTTCGAAAGTATCGTCGCCTTTGACGATCGCTTCATAAACCTTGGTCCGTCCAATCACGTCATCCGATTTGACCGTCAGCATTTCCTGCAGCGTGTAGGCTGCACCATATGCCTGCAGTGCCCAGACTTCCATTTCCCCGAAGCGCTGACCGCCGAACTGGGCTTTACCGCCCAGTGGCTGCTGCGTGACGAGAGAATAAGGTCCAATTGAACGGGCGTGGATTTTGTCGTCAACCAGGTGATGCAGTTTGAGCATATAGATATAGCCCACGGTCACCTTACGGTCGAACTTGTCTCCGGTCCGTCCGTCAAACAGGTTGACCTGTCCGCTGCGATCAAGGCCCGCAAGTTCCAACATATCAGAAACATCGCTTTCATGCGCGCCGTCAAACACTGGCGTTCCCATTGGAACACCGTTGCGCAAGTGACCAACCATCTCGACAATTTCGGATGGCTCACGGGCATCAATATCTTCGTGATATTGCTCGCCATAAATGGTTTTGAGCCGCTCTTTCACCGCATCAGGTGGCGCTGCCGCCTGTGGATCGGGATTAGCCAGCTTCCATTCTTCCAGAGCCTTCGTCACCTGCTCGCCCAAACCACGTGCGGCCCAGCCCAAGTGGGTTTCGAAAATCTGACCGACGTTCATACGTGATGGCACACCCAATGGGTTCAGCACGATATCAACCGGCGTTCCGTCTTCGAGGAACGGCATATCTTCTTGTGGAAGAATGCGGGAGATAACCCCCTTGTTTCCGTGACGGCCAGCCATTTTGTCACCAGGCTGCAACTTGCGTTTCACAGCGACAAAGACCTTGACCATTTTCAGGACGCCTGGGGACAGTTCGTCACCACGCTCCAGCTTCTCACGGCGATCTTCGAAACGTTCGTTAATTTCCTTGATCGCTTCGTCATACTGACCGCGGGTTGCTTCGAAATCGGACTGAACCTTGTCGTCCTTCACAGCGATTTTCCACCAGTCGGCATTGTCCAGCTCGGACAGGCCTTCAGCGGTAATCTCTGCGCCCTTCTTCATCGGCTTCGGCGCGGAAGTCGCGGTTTGGCCGATCAACATGTCTTTCAACGCGTTGAAGGTTGCACGGTTCAGGATGGCGCGTTCGTCATCACGGTCTTTCGTGAAACGCGAGATTTCTTCGCGTTCAATCGCCAGCGCGCGCTCGTCTTTGTCGATACCGTGGCGGTTAAACACACGCACCTCGACAACCGTACCGGCAACACCCGGAGGCAGACGCAGCGACGTGTCACGCACATCGGAAGCCTTCTCACCGAAGATCGCGCGGAGAAGTTTTTCTTCCGGCGTCATTGGGCTTTCACCCTTAGGCGTGATCTTGCCAACGAGAATATCGCCGGGCTCGATTTCCGCACCGATATAAACGATACCCGCTTCGTCGAGGTTGCGTAGCGCTTCCTCACCAACATTCGGAATATCGCGGGTAATATCTTCTGGCCCCAGCTTGGTATCACGGGCCATGACTTCAAATTCTTCGATATGGATCGAAGTGAAGACATCGTCTTTCACGATACGCTCGGAAATGAGAATACTATCTTCGTAGTTATAACCGTTCCAGGGCATGAAGGCGACGAGGCTGTTTTTGCCCAGCGCCAGTTCACCCATATCGGTTGATGGACCGTCGGCCAGCGTATCGCCTTCCTGAACAATATCGCCCACTTTCACCAGCGGACGCTGGTTGATGCACGTGTTCTGGTTGGAACGCTGGAACTTCTGGAGGGTATAAATGTCAACGCCGGACTTGCCTGCTTCAACATCGCCCTGTGCGCGGATCACGATCCGGGTCGCATCGACCTGATCGACAATACCACCGCGGCGTGCGGCAATCGCAGCACCACTATCGCGGGCCACGGTTTCTTCCATGCCGGTTCCAACAAACGGTGCCTCTGCTTTCACGAGTGGCACAGCCTGACGTTGCATGTTCGATCCCATCAGGGCGCGGTTAGCATCATCATTTTCCAGGAACGGGATGAGCGATGCCGCAACAGACACAAGCTGCTTGGGCGAAACGTCCATCAGAGTGATTTGATCGCGCTGGGCGATCAAAAACTCGCCCGCTTCACGGGATGAAACCAGCTCTTCGACAAAGCTGCCATCTGCGGTCAGTTCAGCATTGGCCTGAGCCACTGTGTGCTTCTGCTCTTCCATAGCGGAGAGATAGACAACTTCATTGGTAACCTTGCCGTCTTTAATCTGGCGATAAGGCGTTTCAATAAAGCCATATTTATTCACCCGGCTGAACGATGCCAGCGAGTTGATCAGACCAATATTCGGACCCTCGGGCGTTTCAATCGGACAGATACGACCATAATGGGTTGGATGAACGTCACGGACTTCAAAGCCGGCACGCTCACGCGTCAGACCGCCGGGCCCAAGCGCTGATACGCGGCGTTTATGGGTGACTTCCGACAATGGGTTCGTCTGATCCATAAACTGGGACAGCTGCGAGCTACCAAAAAATTCACGAACCGTTGCTACGGCAGGCTTCGCGTTAATCAGATCGTTCGGCATTACCGTGGACACGTCAACGCTGGACATGCGCTCTTTAACCGCACGCTCCATACGCAGCAGGCCAACACGATATTGGTTTTCGAGCAGCTCGCCAACCGAGCGCACGCGGCGGTTACCAAGGTTATCAATATCATCAACTTCGCCCTTGCCATCTTTCAGATCGACTAGGGTTTTGACCACGGCCAAAATATCTTCCTTGCGAAGAACCGTGTAATCATCCGGTGCATCGAGATCGAGGCGCATGTTGAGTTTCACACGACCAACAGCGGACAGGTCATAACGCTCAGGGTCGAAGAACAGGCCTTCGAACAGAGCCTCAGCCGTTTCACGGGTTGGCGGTTCGCCAGGACGCATGACGCGGTAAATGTCGGACAGGGCGCCATCACGGTCTTCGGCCTTGTCGACCTTCAACGTGTTGCGGATCCATGGACCAGTTGTGACATGGTCGATGTCGAGCAACTCAAGCTGATCAATACCAGCGCCATCGAGCTTCTCAAGATTCTCAACCGTTACTTCATCACCAGCTTCGATATAAATCTCACCGGTTTTCTCGTTGATCAGGTCAAAAGCGCTGTAGCGGCCGAAAATTTCTTCAGTCGGAATGACAACATTTTTCATGCCATCTTTTTCAGCCTTGTTGGCACCGCGCGGCGTGATCTTGCTACCGCTGGCGAAGACAACTTCGCCGCTATCAGCATCGACAATGTCAAAGGTCGGCTTTTGACCCCGCCATTGTTCCGCCACGAATGGAATGGTCCAGCCATCTTTCGCGCGCTTGTAAACGATACGTCCGTAAAATTCGTTGAGAATATCTTCTTCGCTATAGCCCTGCTTTAGAATGCCGGTGATTTCCGCACTCTTGGTCCGGCCTTCATCTTCGATCTTCCCTTGAATTTCGATCGCGCCCATGGGCTCTTTGATCGTGATCCGGTTGCCTTCGATTTCGATGATTTCGGCGGGCTGTTTCATGCCAGCCACACGCACCATTTCACCGACCTTGAAAGGCGGCTTTTTCTCTTTCACTTCGATGATCGCATCACCCAGCGAACGCAGCAGGGCGGTCACAGGCAATTTACGCTTACGGTCGATACGCACATTGACGATGTCTTTCGCGTCAAATTCAAAATCGAGCCACGAACCACGATAAGGAATAACGCGGGCCGCGAACAGGAACTTGCCGGACGAGTGGGTCTTGCCGCGGTCATGGTCAAACAACACACCGGGCGAACGGTGCATCTGGCTGACAATCACGCGCTCTGTGCCGTTGATGACGAACGTGCCGTTCTTTGTCATCAAAGGCATGTCGCCCATGTAGACGTCTTGCTCTTTAATATCGAGAACGGAGCGCGCTTCGGTTTCCGGATCGACTTCAAAGACGATCAGGCGCAGCGTGACTTTCATTGGCGCTGCATAGGTGATGCCGCGCTGACGACATTCTTCAACATTATATTTGGGATCTTCGAGCTGGTAGTTGACGAAATCCATTTCGGCGGTGCCGGCAAAATCGCGGATCGGGAAAACGCTGCGCAGCGTTTTTTCCAGACCGGACACATAACCGATCGACGGATCGGAGCGCAGGAACTGCTCATATGATTCGCGCTGAACCTCGATGAGGTTCGGCATATCGATGACTTCATGAATGTCGCCAAAGATTTTGCGGATCCGTTTTTTGCGGGTCGGTGTGAGAGCTGTTGTCTTTACCGAAGATGCTTTCGTCGCCATGTATTTTTGCCTTCTCGCCAACTATTCTTAGGCACCGGAATTACGCCACTTATGAAGCGCTTAGCCGGTGGAAAACCAAATTTTGTGGGGCGCTCCAGAACAAAAAGCCACGGCCTCTCAAACCCATATTTTCTGGGCAAAGAGTCGCAGCTTATAGCGTCCTGAAAACCGGTCAGACTTCATTTCTTTTGGCGCACCGCGCAACTGCACGCCCTGTCTCGAAACCTGTGGTGAGCCCTGCATATAGGAAGATGTTGGAAATCGGTCAAGGGATGCGCAACATTCTATTGGAGACAATGGAGACGTTAAAAAATCATTGGATCGGCCTGCCTTAATATTATTGGCCGTCATACCATTTGGTGGCCAGCACGCGAACCACCCAAAACAGCATGATAACAAGGATGATAGGTTCCGGAACGGATAATAGGCCCGTATCGCGAATGGCGTCAGGAAAAGCGGTCGCTCCCGGGCCAGTGAATAACGACCCGGCGGCAATGAAATAGGCAAAGCACATGCGCCACAGATGACGTGCAATGCGCCGTTTGCCGGTTATGCCGCGCCGGGCGATCATCAACCCATCTCCCAATGCGGCCAACAGACCCAGGCCCCCAAAAAAATAATGCGGGAAAGCGGGTAATCCGTCTTTTAACCCGTCGGGGCTGCTTTGCGCCTCCATTCCGAACCATAGCCCGCCAGCAGCAACGCCCAATGTCATAGCGAGCGCAACATAGTGGAGCAGGTTAATCTGCTCATCATGCCGCCGGGCCGCCATCCAGGATGTGGCAACAAGATAGATAGTGAACACGCCCACCAGAATAGAAATGGCCATCGGAAGGACAATGGCCAAGTAAATACCGCCCAACGCCATGATCACCATCGAGATGAAGAAGGCGTTGCCAACCAGCCGATGCATTCGCGATCCCTTAGTCGTCAGCAAAGCAGCAGCCCCTGCCAGCACCGCAATCGTTCCCGCGATGATGTGGATATAGGTCATGGCTGGCATTGGTATTTTCCTCATTCGGAGACTCGATTTGAGGTTCGCCTAGAGTAATATTTATTGATAAACAATAAACAACTTGATGTTTATCGATATCATGATATTGATAAACGATAAACAATGACGAATCACAAATGGAAGTGGCAATGACACAGACGAACAAACCAAATGACATCGTGCTCAAATCGACGCGCGGATTGTTGATATTTACCAAATGGCTGCTGGTGCTCGGGGTGGGCACGCTGACTATCGGCATGCCAACCATATTATTTTTCACTGGCGAGGTGACAAGCGCGATGGCGGATGTGTTTGTGACGCCGCCGGGACCCGAAGTGGTCTGGATGATCGCTGGCATCATGCTGTTTGCGGTGATCATGATGCTGCTGACACTGTTTTCCATAAACCGCCTGCGCCGGATTGTGGACTCGGTAGGTGAAGGCAATCCTTTCACCCGGATCAACGGCACCCGCCTGCGCGGCATGGGTGTGGCGGTTTTTGCGATTCAAGTGATCACATTTTTCGGCGGTATATTGGCAACAACCATTTTAACCACATTGGGCGAGGTAAAACCCGATCGCGATTTCCATATGGACGTTGGTAGCGGCATCTCCGTCTCTGGCATCTTGCTGGTGCTGCTGCTCATAATTCTCGCGCGTGTCTTCGATCGCGGTGCGGATATGCAGGATGAGCTGGAAGGCACGATTTGATGACTAAAATTCTGCGCGATCCCTTTCTTAGGTTCGGTGCCGTCATCGTTAAAACCGGCCAGTATCTCTTTGCCCTGGCGGCGGTGCTCGTCCTGCTTTTGGTCCCGCTCTCTATAGTCTTTGGTGATGAAGTGCTTCAGACCATCCACCAGCATTTTGCATTTGCAGACTCGCATTATCCGGTTGGTTCGGTCGTTACGCTATTGTTATTCGTCTCTGCAGTGCTCGCCTTGTGGTGGATGTTTTTCCGTTATCTCACCCATATTGTGGATACGGTAGTCGCGGGTGATCCCTTCATTGCCAGCAATGCAAACCGGCTGCAGCACATGGCGTTTCTGTTGCTGGCGATTCAGGTAATCTACATTCCCACAGCAGCCTTTGGTTTGATCGTTGAAACGGCGTTCAAAGGCCCGACATCAGAGGTGGACGTGTTCTGGGATTTTACCGGATTGCTGATGGTTATCACGCTTTTTATATTCGCCCGCGTGTTCCGCCACGGTACCGACATGCGCAGCGACTTGCGGGGGACGATCTGATGGCCATCACCGTAAAACTCGACGATCTGCTCCACGACAACCGGATGACCCTTACCGAACTCGCCGAGCGGGTGGATATCACCATTGCCAATCTGTCGATCCTGAAAACCGGCAAGGCTAAGGCGATCCGGTTCAGCACGTTGGAAGCGATCTGCCGCGAGTTGAAATGCCAGCCGGGGGATCTGCTGGCGTTTGACGAGGACTGAAAGTGTCAGATGTTGTTGAACTCCGTCGATCCAACGACTTTTCGGACCATGTCCGGATCATATTCGACCTGCCCGTCGAGGATCAGCATCGCTAATCCATGGACCAGTGACCAAGCGTGCAGGGCAGCGACCGCGCGGCGTTCGCCTGACATATCATCGGGCATCAACGCGGCTATGCCTTTGCGCAATTGCAGAAAAGCCTCCCCCATTGCCGAGGGATTATCGCTTTCGAGATCGACTTTGCCGACGCGATCATAAATCAATCGGACCAATGCCGGATTTTCAACCGCCCATTGGACATAGATGACGCCGACCTCGACAAAGCCTTCCCGGCCACCGCCAGCCGCTTGCCCGGCCTCTGCCTGGTTTTTACCCAACCGGTTAAGCGCTTCCAGAGCCAGGGCATCCAGCAACGCGTCTTTATTGGGAAAGTGCCGATAAAGCGCCGTCGCTGACACACCCAGCTCCCGCGCCAGCGCACGCAGGCCCAAATCAGGATGCGCCATGTCTTCGATCCGCTTCATTCCCGCCGCGATCGCAGCAGCGCGCAGATCGCCATGATGGTAGGTGCCAGAAACCGGAGGCACATCTTTAATGTTGACACTGTTATCTTTAACGTTCATGTTAACACCATAAACATTTGGAATAGGTAAGCCAAGGGGAGTTTGCGTCGATGCTAATTTTCGCCATTGCGGCGGCTGATATCTGGTTTAACTGAATAGGAATTCTCTATGGCCTCTGTTGTTGAAAATACCATCCGTTCGGCGGTCGTCCCGGTGATGAGCGCTGTCGCCACTTTCAATCGCAAGCGGCGGAAAGCGCCCCAAGGCGGACATCCGTATCTGACCGGCATACACAAGCCGATGACAGGGGAAGTCACGCTGGCTGACCTGCGCGTGGACGGAGACATCCCGAAGCAGCTAGATGGCCGCTATTTGCGGATCGGCCCCAACCCGGTAACCGTGGCTGATGAAGGCAGCTATCACTGGTTTGTCGGCGACGGTATGGCCCACGGCATTCGCATCCATGACGGAAAAGCGAAATGGTATCGCAACCGCTGGATTCGGTCCAACGCGGTCAGCGATGCGCTTGGGGAAGAGCGCAAGCCCGGCACCCGCAAACCGCGGACCGACACCGCCAATACCAATATCCTTGAAATTGGCGGCCGGACTTTTGCTATTGTCGAAGCAGGCGGCTTCCCGGTCGAATTGACCGACGAGCTGGAAACCGTGGCCCACAACCCGTTTGATGGCACGTTGAATAATGCTTTTTCCGCCCATCCCCATCTTGATCCACAAACCGGAGAGATGCACGCGATCTGTTATGACGCGGCTGAACTTGAAACCGTTTGGCATGTTGTCATCGGCAAAGACGGCAAAGTAAAGCGGGAAGAACCGATCGCAGTGAGCCAAGGGCCGTCCATTCATGACTGTCAGATTACCGAAAACCATGTGCTGGTTTTCGATCTGCCCGCAACCTTTTCGGTCAAGCGCATGCTGGCTGGCTATAGCTTCCCCTATGACTGGAACCCGGAGCATAAAGCCCGTGTCGGCCTGTGCCCCCGCGAGGGCTCCGGGGCTGACACGATCTGGTGCGATGTCGAACCGTGCTATGTCTATCATCCGGCCAATGCGTTTGAGGCGGAAGACGGTAAAGTCATTGTTGACGTAGTGGTGCACGAAAGCACCTATGCGCGCACAACTTTTGGCCCCGGCGGCGCATGGTCACGGCTAGAACGCTGGACCATTGATCCGGTGAGCAAAAAAGTCGACCGGAAAATTCTGAACGACCGGGCGCAGGAATTTCCACGCTATGATGAGCGGATGTCAACCAGCGACTATCGCTATATTTACAGTATCGCCTTGGCTGGAGAACCGGATCAGCTCGACATGGCAGGGAACGAACTTTTCAAACATGATCTGAAGACGGGCGAAACCGCCGTCCGCCATTTCGGCGAAAACTGCCATCCCGGCGAATTTGTCTTCCTCCCGCGATCTGCCGACAGCGCGGAAGATGATGGCTGGCTAATCGGTCTGGTGATCGACATGAACAACGAAACCACCGAGCTTCAAATCCTGAAAGCCAATGACTTTACCGGCGAACCGCAGGCGATCATCCATGTCCCGCACCGCATCCCTCCCGGGTTTCATGGCAATTGGATAAGCGCGGCCTAGACTTTAGTCTTTCTCGATTCTGGCGGACCCAAAGCCTTCGGAAAATTGCGGAGCCTCGTCAGTGATTTCTTCCCAGGCGGCTTTGGAGCCGACAAAGATATGGGCAGCATAACCGCGCCCGCCTGGATCATCATCCAGCAAACCCGCTGGTACGAAAAACAAATTGCTTTTCTGTCCGTCCAGAGGAAGCGGACTGCCGCATGTTTTACAGAATACCGAGTGCCATCCATCCCCATCCGGAACAAAAAACCTGGAAATCAACTCTTCCCCGCGCTCCCATGTGAAATTATCACGGGTCGCGTGGAAGACCGCGTTGCCATTAGTGCCCGACACTTTTCGGCATTTCGAACAATGGCATTGTCCAATCGGACCGGGCGGACCGCTGATCGCAAAGGATACCCCGCCACAAAGGCAACTGCCGGTCAATTTATCGGTCATAGCTTGATGTCAGTCCTGTCTCAAAATCGGAACTGAAGCCATATCACATCGGATCCGCGATAAGAACCGACCTTTCTATTGACTAGCGTAGCCCAATACTTGACTTGCCTCGCCGCAGGCTGGAGACGCTTTCGTGATGGAGCGGAATGTCAGGAGTTTGCAATGACCGCCTTTAACAAGAAAAACCACTTACGCCTCTCGCTCTTCATGGGCCTTAGCGTTGCATTTGGTACGGCCGCTCAAGCAGCCACAGGCTATCAACCCGGCCATACAGCCTTGGAAGTGTGGAATGCAGAAGGACAAGCCAATGCCCCGCAATGGGTGCAGATCTGGTTGATGATCATGCTCGCCAGCTTTGCGCTCGGTCTGCTTTTTGTCTGGAACCGAGTGGAAGCCCGCTGGGTCGTTGGCGGTTTCATAACAGCCATTCTCATCAGCCGATTTGGCATTCCAGCCATGGGCATTGTCAAACTGTCAGGGCTGGTCGCACTGGTACATCTGATATTCTGGTCACCGGCGCTCTATCTGCTGCTCAAGAACCGGCCGTTTTTGAAAGAGCGGTCCCTTTATGCGCTGTGGACAGGTCTTATCACCGCAGTGATACTGTTTTCGTTTATCTTCGATATCCGCGATGCTGCGATCTATCTTGATCATGTGATTGGAACAGGGATGCTTTCAACCTAGCAAAAGCACCGATTGCTTGCAGGCGCTCGGTAATAGACAATGCGGTTTCACCGGTTAACGGGAGACAGATATGAGAACAGCGATAGTCACCGGCGCATCCAGCGGTATCGGCGAAGCCACTGCCCGCAAGCTGGTTGAAACCGGATATAATGTGATGCTCGCGGCCCGGCGGAAAGACCGGCTGGAAACGATTGTCGAGGAGCTGGGAGAGCAAGCGGCGTTCCACGCGACCGATGTCAGCAGCCGGGACGATCAGGACGCTCTAGCAGCAGCGACGATAAAGAGATTTGGCCAGATTGATGCGCTCATTTGCAACGCGGGCATCATGCCGGTGTCGCTGATCGAAAAAGGCGATGTTGAAGACTGGGACCGGATGATCGACGTCAATCTGCGCGGGGTGCTCTATGGGATTAACGCCGTGCTGCCGCAGATGGTCGAACGCAAAGACGGGCATATTATCATCATCTCGTCCATCGCCGCGCTGCAAACATTCCCGTCCAGTGCGGTCTATTCCGCGACCAAATCCGGGGTACGGTCGATGAGCGATACTTTGCGCAAGGAAATGACCGCGCATGGCGTCCGCGTCACGACGATTTTTCCGGGCGGCGTGAAAACCGAGTTGGGAACCAGTATCAAAGATCAATCCGTGCTGGAAATGATGGGTGGTGCTTTTAATTTCGAGTTTCTCGAGCCCGAAAATCTTGCCGACAGTGTCGCCTATGTTCTCGGCCAGCCGCCATCTGTCTGTGTTGGGGAGTTAATGATCCGACCGACCGGCCAACCCTGATCTAACGCGCCTAGATTCCTTCCAACCGACAATCGCGCTGTTCCAATATATCCCGCATTTCGCGATAAGCGCGCGGCGTATCGGTCAACGGGATATAGGGATGGAGATGGTGCACAATATGATATTGCATGCCCATGGAGCCGATATTGCCCCATGCGCTTTTGAATGCCCGGGTATCTTTGTAGCGCCCTGTCTTGTCGGCCGGATGATGCGGTGCCCAGCTGAGGAAAAACTGGATATAGGTCAGGCCGATTTGCCGGGGCAGCCACCATAGCAAAGCGGCCTCCAACGCATATCCAGACCAAGCTAATGCGATCAATATTCCGAAATGCGCCAGTTGAAACAGCGCGCCATCGATCAACGCATCCGGCCGGCCAATATCCTGCAGAACATCACCATATTTGTTGAAGCCTCCATCAGCCCCAGGTTGACGGTTCTGAATCGATTTCCAGATCGCCTGCCAAGGACCGCCGGCCATGCTGCTGTAATCCGGGTCCAGTGCCGGATCATTGGCATGCAAATGATGCTGGATATGGGTGAGTTTCGCAACGCGATAGGGCAGCACCAGTGGGATTGTCGAGACATGGCCGACGAACTCATTCAACCAGCGCCATTTCGTTCCCTTGCGCCCGATAATATCATGCTGCGCTTCATGTGATGGCAGGTAGCAGAGCATCACATTGAACGTGGCGATGATGAAGCCCAGCCAAAGCGGCATCACACCTAAAAAGACCAGCGGCCAGAGCGACAGCCAGACGAGCAAATTACCCAATCCCCATGCCACGGCTTCCCAAGGCAAGCGATCCGCATATTTCCGCGCAATCGCAATTTCCCTTTTGCGTAGATCCTTTTCAGTTAGGGCTTCGCTCATATCCAGCGGCCCCTGAACTGTGCGAAACCTCCCCATGCTCCGCCAATAATCAATCCCAATGTTAGCGGTGCGAGCCCGAGCGGAGTGTGCCAGCCGAGCGCTTGGACAATCTCTGCCAATAACGGTCCCAAAAATCCGATGCCGAAAATCAAAGGCATGAAATGAAGGATATTTTTCAGAACAAATTGCACGGCGCCATCCTTTTCAAGTGCGAATATTACCGCACCATCTCCGAACAATCAACTATTTACAATATTGTTAATAGGTATGCAGGACGCGCAATGATCAGCCCGTTTTTCTTCGTCTTCCTTTTCGCAAAGGCGTGGCCCGGCTAACCTTAGCGCTTTTTTTACCAATCTCTCCCACATCGGCTTCGATGTTTCCGGTCGGTTCTGCCCGTCCTTTTATATTGTTGGCGGGCACCGCCTTGCTGAATAAATATCCCTGGACCTGAACACATCCTTCTTCCTTGAGTTGACTCAACTGATCGCTACGTTCAACCCCTTCGGCGGTCGTCACCATGCCGAGACTGGACGCCAGACCGGTGACCGCTCGAATGATCGCCCGGCAGTCCTCGCGGCTATCCACTTCGTCAACGAAGCAGCGGTCAATCTTGATCTTGTCGAAAGGAAAGCTGCGCAAATAGTTGAGCGAGCTATAGCCAGTGCCAAAATCATCCAGCGCAATACGCACACCCAGCGAACGGATTTTGTGCAACAATTCCACATTGGATTGATTATCATTCATCAGTACGGACTCGGTAATTTCCAATTCTAGTCGGTGCGGCGCTACGCCCGTTGCCGCCAGCGCATTGATGATCGTCGGCATAAGATTGGGACTACGCATCTGCGCCGGAGACAGATTCACGGCAACGCTCAAATGCTCCGGCCATTTGGCAACTTCGTACAAAGCCGACCGAACGACCCATTCCCCCAGCTGGACAATCAGCCCGGTATCTTCCGCCACCGGAATGAACACATCCGGCATGATCATACCTTTTTCGGGGTGATGCCAACGCAACAAAGCTTCATACCCAATTGACTCATTCGTCTCGATATTGACCAGTGGCTGGTAGTAAAGTTCCAGTTCGTTGCGTTTCAACGCTGACCGCAAATCCATTTCGATGTTGCGCCGGTCCTGTACCGCCTCATGCATATACCGCTCAAAAACCGAAGCGCATCCGCGCCCATTTTCTTTTGCATGGTATAAGGCGATATCGGCGTGCTTGATAAGCTGCTCTGCATCATCGCCATATTCCTGTGCGAGCGCAATTCCGATACTAACACCGATCGCGACGGGTTGCCCCTCGACCATTACCGGTTCCGACAATATGTCGATCAGGTTTTGCGCCGTTTGTCTTATATCCTGGTCGGACTCCACATTGCGCAATGATACAGCAAATTCATCTCCGCCAAGACGGGCAACAACATCCTCAATCCCGATATTCTTTTCCAAACGGCTGGCAACAGCTTTCAAAACGATATCGCCAGCACCATGACCCAATGTGTCGTTGATGGTCTTAAAATGATCCAGATCGAGATACAATACAGCTAATTTCTGTCCCGCTTTCATCCGGCCAATTGATCTTTGCAGTGACTGGTTGAACAGTGCCCGGTTGGGTAAGTCGGTCAAGCTATCAAAATGCGCCAGATGCGCCACTCGCTCTTCAGCCTTTTTCGCGCTGGTAATATCCGCAGCAACGCCGCGAATATGGCTGCTTTCGCCTGTTGCCGTCTTGATGTGTCGGCCCGATAATTTCCACCAGCATTCCTGCCCATCAATTTTTATTGGAACGTGGATATCGCGAAAAGTCTTGCCGGATGACAGACATTGCGCAAGCAAATTTCGCTCCGTGGATTCCTCAAAAAGGTCCACGAGAGGCAGATTACGAAGATCCCGAATCTCCATATCAACCGCCGTCGCAAAACGCGCGGAAGGATTCACGATCAGATGCTCACCATCAACTTCCCAGAGCCAATCAGAGCTTTGTTCCGCATAGTCGTTCAACAATAACCGGACCGTCTCGGCGGAATTTTTGAGCTTGGCTGCATGCATGTGGCGCTGGACAAAGTTAAAGAAGAACAGCCTGTAAATATAGTCAATGCAGAGCGCGAAAAAGACCAATAATATCGCGGTGCTGATGCCGCCAGACCCTTTTGCGACCAAGAAAGCAACGACATAGCATAGTGTGGTGATGGACAAATTATAGGTTTGGGCACGCGGAATGCTGCCAAAAACAAATCCGCCTACTACCAGACCGCCCATTGCCAATATTGCGATATCCAGGCTGTAAGGAATTTGACCGAAAGCAACAGGGATAGCCAAGACACAGGAAAAACCGGCGCTGCTAATAATGCTTTCGATGTGGATATTCTTGATGGCTTCCTTGTAGTCCACCGTATCAGGATCCAGTTTCAATTGGCGAAAGAAATTCCGAACGCTGAGAAAAGCGACAATAGCCACATAGAAACTAGCGGTGACAATGAAGGTTAGATCGGCATGGGCGAATAGCATGATCATCGCATAGATGGTCAGAGGCAGCGCGATTAGTGCGCCAATACGCGATATCTGGCCGAAGGATTTAAGTTGCTCCCGCGCGACGAGCTCGGTGGTCTCATGATCAGCGCTGATCTTAAAATTCCAAACCTTTTTCTGCATCTCCAGCAATCGCTGGAGTGTGATCGTCTCTCCCATATGCGCCCCGTTTTACTCAAAGTTACAAATATCAACTGACATTATATCGGGAGGGTTTGCATAAAGTTAACGACGGTAAATATCATCTTAATATAGTATCTTATGTCGACTTTTTGGGCGTAGCCGTGCTCATATCAGCGTTAAAAACCGTGCTGCTGAATCAGCAGCCCTTTGCGCTGCCGCTGCCAGATTGGCCTGAAAGTCGCCGGAGCTTTCGCCATTGGCATTATCGGTCGTTGCTTTGATACCGGCCCAAGGCACGTCCAGTAATTTGGCCATTTGTGCCAATGCCGCGGTTTCCATATCAACCAGATCAGCCTCTAAAGTGTCGCGCAAATAGGTTGAGCGATCCGGGCATTTTACGAACATATCCGCCGTCGCGATCCGCGCTTTGGGCAAAGTCAACTTGCCCGGCATAGGGTGGGCAGAAAAAGGAGCCCAATCGGATGGTCCCATCGGCCATGCTCCTGCATTATAATGGGTGAAACCGTGATGGTCCTTGGAGTTTTCAAGTGTACCATAGTCTGCCTGCAATGCCTCATGCAGATAAAAGCAATTACCCTCCAAATTACTCACCTGCCCAGCGGTCCCGATTATCAGAAACAGATCCGGCGCAAAGCTGCTATACAAGTGCATCGCGGCCGCAGCAGCATGAACCTTGCCGATGCCCGGGCATAGAATCGCAATCTGTTTGCCGCTATGTTCCACCTGACGCAACGGCCCTAACGGCGTTGCCATAATTTCTGATGGGTGATCGGACAGGAAGGCGTCGGCCTCATCTAAAACCCCCGTGATAACTGCGATTTTTTGAAAAGCCCTCATGGTTTAACCCTCTGCAAGATCCCGTCTCTAGTTGCCGAGCCGTTAAGGTCTGTCAATCCATCTGGCCCAATAAGAGACTTGGCCGCAGCCCTACTTTCTTAAATGCTCGATGAAATCTATAGCGTCACCCATCAGACCGGATTCGGGCGGTCAGGCGGCAACGGGAGGCCGCATCTATGAAAAGTTTCTATATGTTCGTCTTGACGACCTTTATCTGGTTGGCCCCTTTGCAACAGGCGACGGCCCAAGAGATATTCGTCGGCGTTGCGGCTCATGAAGTGGACACGCCATTGTCCATGAAAATCGGCGAAGAGGGCGTTGATTTACAGGTTGGCTATCGCGGCAAACGAATCGAAGCCTTGTCAGCCATTGGCGCCCCCTCCCCGTATATTTTCGCATCGATCAACAGCGCTGGCGACACCAGCTTGATCGCCGCAGGACTGAGCTGGAAAATCGGCACGAAATTCTATCTGCGCCCTGGAATTGGTCTGGCGATCCATGATGGACCTTCTCTGCGCTTCGCCCCCGATGGCTCCCAAACCCAATTGGGATCGCGCATTCTGTTTGAACCTGAACTGGCTATTGGCGTGCAGTTGTCCGAGCGTATCGATCTCGAAGCAAGCTGGGTCCATGTCAGCCACGCCCAGCTGTTCAATGGCAACCAGAATCCCGGGCTCGACATTATCGGCGCAAGGTTGGTGATTAAACTGCCTTGATTTCTCAAAATATATGTAATAACTTACATATATGGCAAATGACTATCTCCGCGATGCAGGAATAAAGACGCTTGGCACGCGTATCAGGCGTCTGTTCGAACGCCTCAATAGCAGTGTGACGGAAGTTTACCGTCGGGAGCTGGACTTTGAACAGCGCTGGTTTGCGCTTGGCATGCTGCTCAACGATCACGGTCCGATGAACAGCCGGGATGCAACGAAGATGTTGGGCCAAAGTCATGTGGCGATGGTTCAGGTCGTTCGCGCCATGGAGCAGGCAGGCCTGCTGGAACGCAAGATCGATCCTGTGGATGCGCGCAGCAAGATACTGCACCTGACCGCTGCAGGGTCAGAGCAGCTGGAAAAGGTTTCCACGATATCGCGAATAGTGGACCGGGCAGCCGCTGATCTGCTGGCAGAGGCCGCTCCTGATTTTCTCAAGCAGCTTGATGCGCTGGATGATGCTCTCGACCGGCGTGACTTCGCGGATCGTATCGAAACGGCATTCGCAGAGAAAGGTCTGAACAGATGATCGCAGCACTATTACTGGTCGTGCAGCCCGTACCGGCAAATTGCGCCGACGAACATGTGGCCATCGCCGAAATAGCGGACGCGATTGACCAGAAATATGTGCTTGTCGATGCGGCGAAACGCTCGGCGGCGGCCGTCCGAAGCAAACTGGAACAAGGCGCATTTTATCAGGACTGCGACGATAGTGAAGCCTTTGCAAAGCACATGACGAAACAGCTGCGCGCGATCTTGAGCGATGGTCATGTGTTCGTTGAATATGCCCCAAATTCGTCCCAGGCTGGGGAAGGTGACTGGCTGGAAGAATGGAGGAATGGCGCGCCAGCTAGAGGATTTGGCGTCAGACAAGTGGAGCGGATAAAGAGCAATATATCCTATCTTCACCTTACCGACTTTTTCGAATTTTCTGCTGCTGAAAAAGCACTGACAGCGGCTTTTGAACTGGTGAGCAGGAGCGATGGCTTGATATTGGATCTCCGGAAAAATCCGGGCGGGTCACCGGAAACCGAATGGCCCGTGCAATGGACCTTCATGGCACCGGGGTCCCAAATCCCGCTCCACCGCGAAACCCGCCTTGGCAAGAAACCGGATCTGGAGGAACCGACGCTGTCATGGCCGCGATACGGAGCCGAAAGACCGCTGGCCATCATTGTCGATAAAACAACATTTTCTGCACCGGAAGCCGTTGCCTATTCGCTGCAGGCGCAAGGCAGGGCAGTTATATTTGGTTCCCCTAGCGGCGGCGGAGCGCATATGCTGGGAGATGCCGTTCCCCTGACTGGTGGTTGGCACATAGTCATTCCGGAAACGAGACCATATAGCCCCCATACTGGCGGCAATTGGGAAGGAACCGGCGTGATTCCTGATATCGAGACATCAAATGAGGGTGCTGTCGAAACCGCACAAAAATGGATTGCGGGCGAACTGGAATCAAAAAGGGCGGCTTCCAAACCGGAAACCGCCCCTTAATCTTGTCAATAAACCGAGAGGCTTATTTCAATTCAACCGTACCGCCAGCTGCTTCGATCTTGGTTTTGATCTCTTCAGCTTCAGCTTTGTTGACGCCTTCTTTGATTGCTTTAGGCGCGCCTTCGACGAGAGCTTTCGCATCGGTCAGGCCAAGGGCGGTGATCGCACGTACTTCTTTAATCACCTGGATTTTCTTGCCGCCGTCGCCGGTCAGAATGACGTCAAATTCGTCTTTCTCTTCAGCAGCCGCTTCGCCGCCACCAGCAGCTGGGCCAGCAACTGCAACAGCAGCTGCAGCAGATACGCCCCACTCTTCTTCAAGAGCCTTGGACAGTTCAGCCGCTTCCATAACGGTAAGTTTCGATAGTTCTTCAACCAATTTAGCAATATCAGCCATGTTATTTACGCTCCAAATTTTCTAATCTATTTTGAGTAAGTTTGTTTATTCACCCGTAGCGGCATAAGCGCCGACTACACGTGCAAGGGCTCCAGCTGGTTCTTTGACAACCCGTGCGATTTTCGTTTGTGGTGCAACAAGCAGACCAACAATCGTACCGCGAAGTTCATCAAGAGAAGGCATAGAGGCCAGGGATTTAACGCCCGCTTCGTCCAGAAGGGTATCGCCCATCGCGCCGCCAACAATCTCCAAGAGATCATTAGACTTTGCAAATTCCACTGCGATTTTCGCAGCCGCCACCGGATCATCCGATGTGGCAAGTGCGACCGGCCCAGACAGCATATCTGCTATCGGGGCATAGTCGGTTCCTTCCAGAGCCCGTTTGGCAAGGCGGTTTTTAGAGACTTTGAAACTCGCACCGGCTTCCCGCATCTTTCCGCGCAGCTCAGTAGACTGAGATACGGTGAGGCCCAGATTGCGTGTGACCACGACAACCCCGGCTTCTTTGAAAGTCGCGTTTAGCGCAGCAACGGCTTCGGTCTTTTGACCACGATCCATATTTTGCTCCTTCACGTGGATTGCGTTTTTGAAGCGCAATCCGCTTTCTTCAATACCGTCATTCCGGCGCGAACCGGGATGACGAGCGAAAGGAATGATCGAAACCATTCCTGTATAATCCGAAGGGGGTTTTGGTTGCTTAGCCGCGCTAGAAAACGCTGATTGCAAACCCGTGTGTTTCCACACGAAAAAACTGATCCCCGTCTAGGCTGGAAATTAAGAGAGGCATATTCCCCTCACCGGCTGTCTCGGACGGAAATTGTGGCTCGTTTAACGAAACCGCAATTTGTGTCAGTGCCATTAGCGGGAATAGACCGGATGTCAAGCGTTTTGGGGAGCGATTGGGTCGCGAGGTTACTGATCTTTCTGTAACACGCCATCTTCGATTTTATAATAGTCGCCTTTGTCGGCCACAAAAATATGGCTCCACAGCGTCGTTCCGGTGGCACCATCAAACACCCCCATAGCGACCGCTATCTTATGGTGATGAATCGGATCCCAGAACAGCGTCGACCCACAAGTCCCGCAAAACCCGCGCCGCACTTTTTCAGAGGACGGGTACCAGCGGACATGCTCCTCTCCATCTATAGTCAGCGCGCTTTCCGGCACATCGGTGCTGGCAAAATAATGCCCGGTTTGCTTGCGGCATTGCGTGCAATGACAGGCATCCGGTTGAGGCAAATCGCCGGTGACCATTATGCTAACCGCGCCGCACAGACAGGAGCCATTATATATCGTGTCCTTCATGTCCTCTCCTTTATTTCAATCACTGTGTAACCGGATGTCGATTGCGTGCGAAAACCGTCTGTCCCCAACGCCAATAGTTGCCGCAACGCAGCACAGAAAGATAACATAAATGCACAAAAAATATACATTGCCATCCATCGTCTTGATCGGTGCTGTTTCCAGCCTCACGATCGCTGGTCAGGCGCAAGCCCAGACAGAGAATGAAAGGGAAGAAGGCTTTTACTTGTCTGCAACAGCAGGCGCCGACTTTCTTAATGACAGTGATTTTGTTGGAACCCAAAATCCCGAAGCCGGCGTTCCCGGCGTTGCTGGTGCGCCCGCTAATGTGAATGTACGCTATGATACCGGCTTCGCCATCAGGGGCGCGGTTGGATATAAATTGAAGAAAGGCTTGATCAGTTTTCTCAAGCCGCGCTTTGAACTGGAAGTCGGTTATTCTGAATCCGATGTCAGCGGCGGCAGCTTCAATGGCGGCAATCAGAATTTCGGCGGCGACCTAAGCAAGCTGACCGTGACGGCCGCGGCCTATAACGACGTTATCTGGTCAGCCAATCAACAGATTATTCCCTATTTCGGGAGCGGTATCGGCATTGGTGTTGTCGATGCCAATATCAATTACTTCCCCAATAACGGGGTGGCCACTGCCCCCACATTCGGTGTGCAAGGCAACCGCACCGCCTTGGTAACGTTCAACGCCATTGGTGCCACCGTGAAGGCCAGTGAGAAGATCGATATATTTGCGGAAGGCCGTTATACAAACGTCCGGCGGCGTAACTTTGACCGGCGATTTATTGCTGGTGGTGCAGACGGTTTTAACGCCCGGCTGCGCGATGATACCGAATCCTTCGGAGTCGGCATTGGGGTTCGCGCCAAATTCTGAATTTGCAGACCAACGGATAGAGTTTTGACAGGATGGCTAGCGCAAGGCCGGCCATCCTGTCGGAACAAAACATTGCGATGAGCGTTTACTGTGCATGTTTACGCCCAAATATATCAACATATTTTCATATATAGTTATCGCATTATCCGCAGCCAGCCTTTCTGGTCTTTCGCTGGCCGACACAGTGTTGGATAGCATGAAGGTGCAGCAGATCGCATCGGCACCGACCGAACCGGTAGAGCGTTTCCGATTAGGTCAAAATGCTTTTGAATGGCCCTCAAATACAAGAGCCACCGCTATCCGGACTGTCAGAAGCGTATCATTCCATCAGAATGACAAAATCGGCCGCTATCAAAACGGCTTCAGATTGCTGGTTCCGAATGAACCAGCCTTGAAATCCGAGCGTTTGCGGCTCGAACAAGAAGAAAAATGGTACGCCGAATATTTCGCAAATGCCGACGATGTTTCTTCTGAATATCAACGGACGCAAGCCAACTGGCCTGAAGAAACAGAACCAGCGCGCGAAATTGAATTGGGTCATGTTTCTACTGTCGAAGACAGTAATATTGAACCGGTGACAGGCAAAGAAACCATCGCGCTATCTGAATAAGAAAAGGGCCAGAAGTCTCCTTCCGGCCCTTTTTGATTATCTAACGACTGAGCGGCCTATGCGCCTTCAATCTCGCCGAGGTCGATTTTCAGACCGGGGCCCATGGTCGAACTCAGACCGATTTTCTTGACATATTTGCCCTTCGCGCCAGTTGGCTTGGCTTTGACAACCGCACCGACCAGAGCATCGAAATTCTTGCGCAGGTCTGCTTCCTTGAAGCTCGCTTTGCCGATGCCATTGTGAATGATACCCGCTTTTTCAACGCGATATTCGATCTGGCCGCCCTTGGCGTCCTTGACTGCTTGCGCGACATTTGGGGTAACCGTGCCGAGTTTTGGGTTAGGCATCAGGCCTTTAGGGCCCAGAACCTTACCGAGACGGCCAACAACGCCCATCATATCCGGGGTTGCGATGACACGGTCGAAGTTCAGATCGCCGCCTTGCATGGCTTCCATCAAGTCTTCTGCGCCGACAACATCTGCGCCTGCTTCTTTCGCTTCGTCTGCCTTGGCATCCTTGGCGAACACAGCAACCCGGCTGTCTTTACCGGTACCGGCAGGAAGAGAAATCACGCCGCGAACCATCTGATCAGCATGACGCGGATCAACACCGAGGTTGATCGCAATGTCGAGCGTTTCGTCAAATTTTGACTTGGAAGCGAGGGCTTTCAGCGCCTTGATAGCTTCATCAATGCCATAGAGCTTTTCGCGGTCAACGGCTTCGTTTGAAGCTTTTGCGCGTTTGGTGAGTTTAGCCATGTCTTATCCCTCCACCACGTCGATGCCCATCGAACGGGCACTACCCGCGATGATTTTTACCGCTTGATCAATGTCATTGGCGTTCAGATCCGCCATTTTCATCTCGGCAATTTCTTTCAGCTGCGATGTTTTAATCGTGCCGCCGGAAACCTTGCCAGGTTCGCTGGAACCTTTTTTCAGCTTGGCAATCTTCTTGATGAAGAAGCTGGCTGGTGGTGATTTGGTTTCAAAGGTGAAGCTGCGATCCGCATAGACCGTAATCTTGGTCGGGATCGGTGCGCCTTTTTCCATCTTGTCTGTAGCCGCATTAAACGCCTTACAGAATTCCATGATGTTAACGCCGCGCTGACCCAGTGCTGGGCCGATTGGCGGGGATGGATTTGCAATACCGGCAGGTACTTGCAAATTGATGTAGCCATCAATTTTTTTAGCCATTTGGCTGTCCTTTCATTCTATCGGTCCTTCGACAAGCTCAGGATGAGCGGGTCTATGGATCCTCAAATTAAGCGGTCAAACAGATGATCCGAAGATCATCCTCCCGCGTTGGTGTCCTGGCGGCAAAGCCGCCGGGGGTAATCCAGTGGCTAAAAGCCGCTGGGGTTTATCCGGTGGCAAGCCACCAAATCTCTTATTTCGCGACTTCAACCTGCTCGAAATCAAGCTCGACAGGGGTCGCGCGGCCAAAGATCGATACGGATACTTTGACGCGGTTTTTCTCAAAATCCAGTTCTTCGACAATACCGTTGAAGCTGGCGAAGGGGCCGTCCAGAACCTTAATTTGGTCGCCAATTTCGTAGTTGACGGTGATCCGCTGTTTCGGCGCGTTGGCGGCTTCCTCTTTGGTGTTGAGTATGCGTGCTGCCTCGGCCTCACTAATCGCCTGCGGCTTGGTGGTGCCCAGAAAACCGGTCACTTTCGGCTGATCCTTGACCAAGTGATACACATCATCGGTCATTTGCAGCTTGGCAAGCACATAGCCGGGGAAGAATTTCCGCTCCGACTGGACTTTCTTGCCGCGACGGACTTCCGTAACGGTTTCGGTCGGGACCTCGATTTCCTCGACCAGCTGGGTCAGACCCAGACGCTTGGCATCCGCCTCAATGGCTTCTTTGACTTTATGCTCAAAGCCTGAATAAGCGTGAATGATATACCAGCGTGCCATCTATAAATAACCTGTTCTAATTTGCGTTTCGCGAGGGTTTAACCGCCCTTAGCGAGATTAAGGAGCCAACCAACGACACCGTTGAAAACCGAATCGATGGCGAGGAAAAACAGCGCCAAGATCGTGGTCATAATCAACACCATGATCGCGGTGCGGACCGTGTCGGGCCATGTCGGCCACACAACTTTGCTGTTTTCGGCGCGGACTTGCCGCATAAATTCGCCGGGATTGACTTTCGCCATGGTTCGATTCCTAAATTTCTATTTCCCCAAACCCGGCATAAACTCCGGGTGTCAGTCTGTCGACTGGGATCGGATATATGCATGATTTCGGAAAGCACCAGCCCTTTAGCCGGTGATTCCCGATTCCGCAAGAAAAGAGTGGGATTTAGTCGCCCTGCTCTGCCGCGATAAGCGACCTTATCCATGGCAGATGTTCGCGGCCGAGAAAAAGCTGGTCCGCTATCAGATAAGAGGGTGTCTCAAAAATTCCCGATTCTTCGGCTTTGGATCGAATGGAGGCCATTTCTGCTTTTGCTTTTTGCCAGTCGGGACCGTCGATACCGACTGATCGTAGCAGTGTTTCTACCACAGCTTCATCAGCCAAGTCCGCCTGCTTGCTCCAGTACGCTGTAAAGGCGGCTCGGATGAACGGCACAGGATCACCTTCCATAACAGCCAGGGCTGCCAACGCGGCATCCGACCCGGCTGGCGTATCGGCAAAATGCATGTTCCGCCCTTGCACCGCCGCATAGTGCAAATGAACATCCCGCTGGGCCGCCGCACGGACGCGACGATGACGCTCACCGACCGTTTCCTCATCCTGCTCCACCGGAACAGAAAAAGGCCGCACCGAGAATGGGCGCCAGTCAATGGATATGCCGGTTTCCCGGGCCAATTCCAATGTTGGCTCTAGCGCCAGATAGGACGCCGCCGATTTGAAATCGATGTAGAGAGTCAGCATGGTTGTGCCTCATGATCATCAATCTCATAGGCAATATCCGGCGCGGGCCCTTCCCGGCCCTGCAAATGCCAGCGCACATAGGGCAGGTGCTCGCGGCCAAACAGGATGGTGCCGTCAATCACATAAGTTGGCACACCATATATGCCACTGGGGTGCAGCTGTGGCTGAAGCTTGTCATGTTCTGCGCGACCTTCGCCTCGCGCAAATTCGGCAAACCCGCTCGAATCGATTCCGGCCTTTTCCAAACAGGCCTCGACCACAGCCATGTCTTCAATATCGAGCTCTCGTCGCCAGAACGGCGGATAGACCGCTTCGAAATAATCACCCAGCCGATCCCGTGCCGTCTGCATGACCCACAAAATACCGATATTGGGAATGGATGAATCCCAGATCTTCTCGGTGCCTTTCAGCATAAATCTCTGCCGCTCGGCATAGCGGCGCGCATCGCGATAGGCATATTTGACCCAACTCCACTGGCTGGTGCTGCGGGTGCTTTCGACGACCTTGCCCTCTTTTTTGCGCGCTGAACCGAGATAGCTTGGGATATCGAGCGTTAATGGCCGCCAGTCAAAGCGCATCCCGAGCGACTTCTCCAGTGCCAGCGTTGGCCGGATCGCGGCAAAGGCATAGGGGCTCTTGATGTCAACATAGACGATCAGCGGTGCGTCACTCTCCAAGGCCTTCACACAGTATCTCCTTGGGTCATGAATGATGAGAGATCAGTTTAACTGGCCAAAGCCCGGCCCGGGTGCATGCCATCGACATAGCCCATGAAAGGCTCGTGGATGGAATAGCCAAGCAACTCTTGCGCGCGTTTCGGCAAGGCTGCCGCTTTCTCTGGCGGTACTGCCAATAACATGGTCTCCAATGGCCGCATCCAGCCCGGGCAATATTGCGGCGTTACGATCAACCGCGAGCTGTCCGAACGGTTGGCACCGCCACGATGCCATAAATTCCCTTTGGCAATCATCAAGGAGCCAGCGGGCATGACCGCCTTTACCGCGTCCGGATGCGCGCCGGGGTCATCAACATCCTCCAGCAGAGATTTGTTAGAAAAATGAGACGATTCATTCGCGCCCTCTGGTTTCACCGGTCCCCATTTATGGCTGCCTGGAATAACCTCGGTCGCGCCATTGTCTTCGGTCATCGCATCGATGGTCCAGAAGGTGCTGACACCGAGCGCCTTGCGCGGCATTTTCTGGCGGCAATGGTCATCGTCCATATGCCAAGGCTGCACGGTTTCGCCAGGATGCAAATTAATCGCAAGGCAAGCAGAGAGCAGACAGGATCCACCCAATTCGCGTTCTGCAAATGCGAGCTGCAAGGGGTGCGTGATAAGATCCGCAAATATCGGATCCTTGCCCAGCATGGCGTAAATACGGTTCGATTGCACGCCTTCAAACACGTTCCGCCCGCGAATATCCGCTTCGATAAAGGGTTCTAGCGCTGCGCGTTGCTCCGCCACTTCGTCCGCAGGCATGATTCCGGGGAAAATCACATAGCCGTTGGCCTCATATTCTTCCCAGCATTGTTCGAAACTTCTGCCGCCCAAATAGGGTTCCAGTGCGGCCTCTTCTGCCGCCGCTATTTTCTGTTCCATCATGGGTGAATTATGGCAGAAAACGGCGATTCAAGCAATTTTTGGCGGTGACGCTACGGCATTGCTAATGACGGACTTTGCTAGTGCCGTTCGATCAGGTCCCATTTGTTGCCGAATGGATCACGAAAAACGACCACCTTGCCGTAGCTTTCGACTCGGGGCTCCTCGATAATGTCAACGCCAGCCCGTTCCATGAGCGCAAAATCCGTGTCGAAATCATAGGTTTCGAGAAACAGGAAGACCCGGTTCCCGGCTTGCTCGCCAATTACTTCTTCCTGTGCCTCATTGCTAGCTTTTGCGAGCAATAACCGCGTTTCCGTGCTTCCCGGAGGTGCCACCAGAACCCAGCGCTTATCTTCCGAAAGCTCTGTATCTTCAATAAGATCAAAGCCCATTAGCCCGACATAGAAAGATATAGCCTGATCATAATCCGGCACCACCAGTGAAATAGCGGAAATAAATTGCGTCATATATTCAAGCCGCCATATTTTGGAGAAAAGTGGCAGGGGCGCACGGGATCGAACCGTGGGCCTTCGGTTTTGGAGACCGACGCTCTACCATCTGAGCTACACCCCTACACAGGCCGGTCAATTCCAGTCTGAATCAACCAATGGCCGCGCATTAGCGTTATGTGCGGTCAAGAGCAAGCGTCATTGTGCACCTCCTGCAAACAGCGTGCCTGCGGCCTTCAAAATCGCAATCATAGTTAATTTTTTTAGAATCCTGTTTACCGAGCGAAAGAAGAGGTGGTTTACCCGCCCGTGGGAAAAGCGGTCGGTCGGTGCACACCCAAGTATCGACAAGTGGTTGTCACTACGAAGGAGTTTCCTATGGCAAATGCACAAACCCAAAATACCAAGATGCCGCCCACTTTGACGCCTTATACATTCGCAGCCGAAGAAGATCGCTGCGCGCCGCGGCACCAAGTGGCTATACCTGCAAAAATGCGTTTTTCAGGTTCAAGCAGCTTTGACACCGAGGTCGCGAATATCTCACTGGCCGGATTTGCCTGTGATGCATTATTGCAGGTCCATCCCGGTACAAGATGCTGGCTGACTCTGCCAGGCCTGGCACCGCTTGAGGCGGAAGTTATTCATCGTAGCAATTTCGGGCTTGGCTGTGCGTTGAAGACCATGCTTAACCCGGCTGTGCTGGACCGCTATATTGCTGCCTATCCGGCTCGTTCAGCGATCCCGATCTAAACCGTTCCCCCGGCGCGCCTGCGCTGCTATATCCTTCTCCAAACTGGTCCGGAGAATGATATGACTGATGCCTCCCCACGAATAAAGGCTCAGAAACAGCAGGCGATAAACCCGAGCCGCTGAAAGTCCTGCGCATCTTCCGCAAAGAAGATGCGCAGGACTTTGGCGATGCCGGGCATATGTCTTATGTCGACGATGCACCGGTCATTCTAGATGGCCTGACCAAAATGGGCGAGGCAGGCGTAGCCGATGGTTATAAAGGCACCTGTCTGTTTAGCGGCTTTGGTTTCTCGCTTCATCATTTCTGGTTCAAGCCGGGCTACCCGCTGCCGCTGCACAGCCATGACAGCGATTGCCTCTATTATGTCATCGCTGGCGACATCCGCATGGGCACCGAAGACATGGGGCCTGGCGACGGCTTTTTCCTGCCCGCCGAAACTCCCTATACCTATACAATTGGCGATAAAGGCGTTGAAATCTTGGAATTCCGGACCGCGGAAGATTTCAACATCCAGTTTAAAGGCAAGACCGAAGCCTATTGGGAGAAGATGCTGGAAAAGTTGCGCAGCGAAAGGCCAAAATGGCAAAAAGCCCTTCCGCCGAGCAGAGATTTCCGTAACGCCTGACTATGCAGCGCCTGATTATTCAGCCGCCTGCAATTGCGGAGCGAACATGGCGTCTAGCTCTTCATCATCGGCGTTGATCAAACGGTCTACCCATTGATGGAAGACTTGTCCGCCGCCTTCATTGCGGCCAAACCAGACTTTATCCATCAGACCGGATTGCAACGATTCATGCTGCCTTTTACCAGTCTTGTAATCTTCTTCCGCGACTACGGTTTCCAGAAAGGCAAACTGTTCATGCGCGCCCTGCCGAACAGCTTCGTCCGTCGGTTCATGCTCCATCACATAAAACTGAGTGGTAAAGCTTTCGCCGACAGTTTTGCCCGGAAAGAGCTGAGAAATCATCGCACCGCGGCCACCGCCGCCATAAAAGCTGGCGATCGAAATATGCGGGAAGATCGTCCACACGCCCTGTAGTAATGCATCGATTGGCCAGTCTTTTTCATCCGTTTCGGTGAGGTCAAGCTGCTCATCACTGCCAGTTTTCTGGATGAATTTCGATGGGGCCGATAGCCGTTGATGCGGTCCCCATGCAAAATAATTGGCTTGATTGAAAAAATCAGCACCGAAAGTGTCTTTGTGGAGCACTGGCAGATGGTAGAAATCGAGATAACCATCATAAGCGGTTTTCCAGTTCGGCCCCGGAATCGTGCGTTGATCGAACAAGTGCCATGTCTTGAACCCAAAATGCTCCAACAGCGCATCATAGCCGCATAGATAAGACGCAATATCGAGCGTGCTTTTGGGGTCCAGCGTCGCCCAGATCAGTCCTGCCCGCTCGAGTGTGGGAAATTTCTTCAGGCAGAAAGCGGCTTTATCGACCGTGCCGAAGTCCTTAGGAGACGCGACCGCCAGCAAATCGCCGTTATTTTTAAAGGTCCATCCGTGATAGCCGCAGGTAAAACGAGACGCCTTGCCGCTGCCCTGTGCCACAGGGTTACCGCGATGCGTGCAGCTGTTCAAAAATGCTTGCGCAGTGCCGTCTTTCTGACGCGTGATAAGAACCGGTATTCCGGCAATATCCATAGCTTTGTAACAGCCGGGCTCCGGTAATTCGCAGGATGGTGCGACCATGAGTGGCAGGCGTTTGAAAATACGTTCTTTTTCTCGTTCAAAACGATCTTCGTCCGTATAATCGGAAGCCGGGACGGCCACCACATCGTCCACCAGTTCCATTGTTCCGGCTTCGCCATGCTCCACCAATGAACGGGTCATTTCGAGTAATTTTTGCCGTGACATGTCTCTCTCCAGATTTTCTCGAAGAATAGCAAAAGCCAGCGGTAATCAAACTATTCTTTATGCGGAGACTCGTCTTCCTCACTTACATCTACCACTGCTTGTGGTAACATATCGGGCTCATTGCGCGTCCATATCCAAGTGCCGCCAATGAGCGCAGCAGCAATCGGGATCAGGTTCCATGGCAATTTCACAAATATCAATGCAACAATGATACTGACAGCAAATGCGACTAAAGCGGCGCGCTTGCCGCGCTTTGTGATCGCCCGTCCTTCACGCCAATTGCGGATATGGGGGCCAAAAACATTATGGTCCAACAACCAGGCTTCCAACCTGGGACTGCTACGCGCAAAACAGAAGGCGGCGAGTATCATGAAGGGCACTGTTGGCAACAGCGGCAAGACGATACCAATGCTGCCTAAAGCCAATGCGGTAAAGCCGCCTGCAAGATAAAAATGCCTCTTCACAGCGCGCGATATCATCTATCGCGGCGTGCTAAGCAATCTATTTCCCGTCAAAATGCCGGACCTGATTTTTTATTTCACAGTTTTGGTTGATGATCCAGCAAACCGCAAGATCAAATATCCAAGGACACCGGATACCAAAGACCCGCTGATTACGCCCAGTTTGACAGTTTCAATCTGCGCCGGATCAACAAACGCAAGATTACCGATGAACAGACTCATCGTGAAACCAATACCGGTGAGACAAGCCAAGCCATAAAGCTGTGTCCAAGAGACTTCGCTCGGCCGGCGAACGAGACCAATTTTCGCAGCGATGAACATGAAGCCAAACACACCAATTTGTTTACCGATTACCAGGCCAGCAGCAATACCAAGCGCTAGCGGCGCAAACAGATCGCTGATTTGCAAGCCAGCCAGAGAGACACCAGCATTGGCAAAGGCAAAAATCGGCAGCACCATGAAGGCTGTCCACGGGTGCAATATATGCTCAAGATGCTTGAGCGGAGAGGTGCCATCTTTCGCATTAAGCGGAATGGATAGCGCCGCGATGACCCCGGCCAGGGTCGCATGAACACCCGATTTCAGAACACAAATCCACAGGAACGTGCCAACGAGAATATAGGGTGCGACACGAACCACACCAAGCCGGTTCATCAAAATCAGCACCACGATTCCAACGGCTGATAGCATCAACGAGAAACTCGATACTTCGGCCGTGTAGAATAAAGCGATTATGATGATCGCGCCTATATCATCGATAATTGCGATGGCGAGCAACAGGATTTTCAAAGACAGCGGCGCATGTTTGCCGAGCAGTGCAAGCACGCCTAATGCAAAGGCAATATCAGTCGCTGCTGGAATTGCCCAACCGTTGATATTGGCCGCGATATTCCAGTTAAAATAGAGGAAAACTGCTGCGGGAACCGCCATGCCGCCTATCGCAGCAATGGCCGGCAAAGAAGCCTTGTCGACGCTCGACAGCTGGCCTTCCACGACCTCTCTTTTTACTTCCAGGCCAACCAAGAAAAAGAAGATCGCCATTAGGCCGTCATTAATCCACAGAGATAGCGGCTTTGCGATTTCAAGCGCGCCAAACTGGACCACGACCGGGATGTTCAGAAATGCCAGATAATAGGGATTAAAGGCGCTATTAATCGCAATCATAGCGAGGAGCGCGGCGACAAATAGAACAATGCCAGCACTAGTTTCGCGGGCAAGAAATTCCGCTAGCGCCGAGCGCACTTTTACAACCATGATAATGCTTTCAATTGAATGTTGATAGACAGCCGAACGACTTTACTATCTGTGAATGATGAAAACCCAAAGACAAAAATGGGGCAGCAGCGGAAAGAGGGAAAGCTGCCGCCCCAGTTTGGGGGAGGGTAAAAAGATAGTCGTTTATATAGGCTGGCGCTCGGGGCCACGCCGCAAACAGGCAATCTGATTTTTCAATTTCAGCCGCAATCGTTTCATATCGTGGATTTTGGCTCTATCTATCCTGGCTTGTGAAATCTGCTTGTCGAGTTTGCGATGTTTGCGGATCAGACTGTTCAGATATTTTTTCATGTCCTTGCCTCGTTTTCTATCGTCTTTGTTGTCGTTGAGCTTGATATTGCAGAAAGTTGGTGATACTTCCAATCGAATGAAAATTGAATATTCAATAGATAACATCTATAATTAAAAAGGTATTCCCCTATGCCAACTTTACGTCAGTTCCAATATCTTGTCGCGGTTGCCGACCACCGGCATTTTGGGCGGGCGGCACAAGCTGCCGGTGCTTCCCAACCCACGCTCAGTCATCAGCTACGAGCCCTTGAATCACGGCTCGGTGTGACTCTGGTCGAGCGTCGCACTCATGGCGCGGAATTATCGCCTATTGGTCGCGAGATTGCGGAGCGCGCCAGACAAGTGCTTGTACAGGTAAAGGATATTCGCGACCTTGCCGAGCGGGCGAGTGAGAGCCTGGCCGGCACATTACGTTTCGGCGTATCGCCCACGCTCGGGCCCTATCTGATGCCGCCGGTGATTGCGGCTCTCCACCGCGCCCAACCTGATCTGCGTTTTTACATGCGGGAAGGAATCCCAGATCTACAGGCGATGGAATTGGTCAAGGGCGCGATTGACATGCTGCTCGGTCCTTTGCCGATTGAAGGGGAAAATCTGGCGATAGAACCTTTGTTCCGTGAGCCTTTGATAATGGTTGCACCTCCGGACCATCCACTGGCAACACAAAAGAAAATCTCCAAGGCCGATCTCTATAATGCACCAGTACTCAGCCTTGATCGGCGGCACCATCTACACAGGGATGTCGCTGAACAGTGCCGCAAGCACGGTATGCACCTGTTACAGGATTATGAAGGGACCAGCCTTGACAGCGTGCGCCAGATGGTTGCCTCAGGCCTTGGCTTGGCAATATTACCGGCACTATATGTCCGTTCCGAGTTAGCGCATGGCGGCGATGTAGCGCAGCTTCAAATCGAAGACTGGTCCGCTTCTCGCAGTATCGGTATCGCATGGCGAAGTGGGGCGGGCTTTGCCGACGAATATATGACTGTCGCGCAGCGGATCGCTGACGAGGCGAAAATTTTGCTGAGCAATACCGTCAACCAGGATCATTAATGGCGATTGAGCTTGAACTATTACTAAAAGCCTACGCATCCGGTATCTTCCCGATGGCCGATGCGCGCGACGATCCTGAGACTTTTTGGGTGGAACCAAAAACCAGAGCGATATTACCGCTCGACGGTTTTCGCATGTCGCGCTCGCTGCGCAAGACTATCCGGTCCGGTCGTTTCGAGGTAACCGCCGACACTGCTTTTGAAGACGTCATAGCGATTTGCGCGGAGTCTGCGAGCGATCGCCGCGAAACCTGGATCAATAAAGATATCGAAGAGGCATTTTGCCGACTTCATCAACGCGGACATGCGCATAGTGTGGAATGCTGGTCAATGGATGAACATGGCACAAAAGCGCTTGTCGGCGGACTTTATGGTCTCGTCATCGGGGGCGCCTTTTGCGGAGAGAGCATGTTTTCCCGTGCCCGTGATGCATCGAAAGTCGCGCTCGCTTGGCTGGTCGCCCGGCTAATCGTTGGGCGTTTCGCTTTACTGGATTGTCAGTTTATGACCGATCATCTGGCTTCACTCGGTGCGATCGAAATTAGCCAGCAAGAATATCTGGAACAGCTACGTGCCGCCCAAGACTATCACTCGCCCGCATTTTCGGCAATTAAATCACCTATCGGGTCAGACGACTCAACTGGTGGTGTTTCAGGAACAGGGCGCACAGTTGTTGGTGCCGGCTCCGGTACTGGCTCAACAGCATTTGTTGCCGCCCCATCATTCGCGGCACTGGACGTGCTGTTAGCGACATTGGAAGACGAAGATGCTCGCGGCGCTGTGGGATTGGAAGCGTCGGGAGGCGGCGCTTCTTCGCCTGCAAAGCTCATCGCGCAGCTTTTGACCCAGACATCGTAAATCGGATGTTCTACCACATTCAGCGATGGTGATTCGCGAAACAACCATCCGGAAAAAACTGTTTCCCACTTGTCATCGCCTTGCCGCGTAGCCGGACGAGCGTTTACCAGCAACTGAACAAAAGCCCCTTGCTCCGGCGTCAGTTCCCAAGGAGCCGTGCGTTCGCAGGCGCGCAGACGGACAACTGCACGACCGATGCGGATCGACTGACCAGGCTTTAATTCCAAATCTCGAGTCAGGCCATTGCGCTTGTTCAAAAAGCCCAATGTCGCGATACGCTCTGTCATTGGTGTGCCAATTTGCTCGGTCAATGGTTGTATCAGCTCCTCATCATCGGTTGCCGCCACCTCCGCTTTTTCAGCAGGCTGTCCGCTATTCTCATCGTCAATATCATCACCACCAAACAGCCCACAGCCGGACAGCAGCAATGCACTTGCCAATATCGGAAAAAGTCGGTTTTGACGGATCACAAAGAAGCGATGGGTTACCATCATTCAGCTTCGGCCGGGTTCCAAGGTTCGTAGTCGCCGGTTGCGCTGGCCCGCTTGCCGCCAGCCTCTAATGCTCCAGCCGGGCGATAAGCGTTGGCCGTACCGGTCAAATTACCGGTTGGCTCTTTCTCCCAAATACGGGGTTGCGGCAAATGACTTTCCGGAATTTCGTCAAAACTCTTATGAAGCCAGCCATGCCATTCAGGTGATACGCGGCTTGAGTCATTCGCCCCCGAATAGATCACCCAACGCTTATCACCATCTTTATCGAGATTTTTGGTCTGGTAATAGACGTTCCCAAAAACATCCTCGCCCACAGATTTACCCTTGCGCACGCTGAACCAAGAAGTGCCGATAGTAGCACCGTCCCACCAAGTAAAAATTTTGCCTAATATTCCCATGCTTGTCCGCTTAGCGTCACCGATAGGGGGTCTGCAATTAAAAAATGTCTTGAAATATGGGATGCAACGTCGTGCCGATCGCTATTGCTACCATTCTACTTTATCACCAGCTGAAATCCCCAACTCAGCGGCTCGTCCGCCAGCCAGTTCCAGAACCGCAGCAACCGGTTCACCTGACCGTACAGGGTCGAGCGAATAGGGAGTGGTATTGGCCGCAATAGATTCAATCGTGCCATCACTGCGGACAAAGATAATATCGAGTGGTATCACGGTATTTTTCATCCAGAAGCTCGCCATACGCTCTTGGACGAACGGAAAGATCATGCCTCGATCCGGCGCCAGCTCGGTACGAAACATCAAACCGCGAGCCTGTTCTTGGCTTGTCTTAGCCAGCTCAACGGTGAAGCTATGCGTCTCGGTACCAGACGTAACTGTCAATGGGATCAACCTAAGTCCGGCTTCCGAAAGCTTGCTTTCCTCCCTTTGGCTTTGCGATGCTTTACCATCAGTATTGCCAGCCTGCGCATAACAACCAGTTAGTCCCGTGGAGGATAACAGCAGGGCAGGCCAAAGGGCATATTTGAAAAATCCGGTCATTGACAGGTGCTCTTCATGCGGGTTTTTTGCTCAGCTATTCGGCGGCTGGGGCTATGCTGATCTGTGCCGCCATGTGGCCGCGATCACCATCATCGATGCGAACCAGAACATGTTGCCCCGGCATGATTTCAGCAATACCGGCATTGCGCAGCGTTTCCATATGGACGAAAATATCACCATCCAGACCATTTGCAACGAGGAAGCCGTAGCCTTTTGCACGGTTGAACCATTTCACCTCAGCCTCAACAAAGGCCGCGGCATTTTCCACCGTTTGAAAGGATTTGCGCCTGGTCTCGGGGGCAGGTTCATGAATGAGCTGCTCGCAATTGGATTCATCAATATCAAGGATTTTCGTAGCCTGAAGGCCTTTGGCGGCATCAACATATTCACAACGGACCAGAGCCATTTCTGGCAAATCTCGTCGGCCTAGTGGTTCCAGGACTGTCCAATGTACCAAAATATCCTGACCATGCTCAAGGTCGTCGCCTTGATGTTGTTCAAGATCAGGAATGATGAAGCCAAAGCCGCGATGAGAATCAAACCATTTCACATGGCCGACAGCCTGCAAAGCTGGCTTAGCCTGCTCTTGTTCGCCTTCCACTACGTCATTGGTCGAACCGTCATCGGCTCTGGCGGGTTCCGCATATAAACTTGCCACAACACATCTCCGAACACACTATCCGAATCATGGGTCCTTCAACCAAAAAGAATCGGGGAATTTCTATATAACATATTAAATATAAACTGGCGATTCTTGTTGTGATCAGAAGATTTTAACTCAAAAAACGGGTCTTCTAAATCTCTACTTCAACATCTTCTCCCGGCTTTGCAAAGACAAAACGGGATGCAATATCGAAACCATGGCCGGCTCTCAAAAACGCCTGCAGTTGTTTGCGGCATTTGTCTTGATCGGCTTGCTCTTGTGCAAAAGGACCAATTGATTTCTTGCGTGCATAGGTTCTTGCTGCTTCCCATTTCTTGGCATCACTAAGATCAAGGGCCTGCTGGTCGTCGCCTTCTTGTATTCCGGCCTGATATAAAGCTTGGGTAACTCGTCTTTTTCCATAACCCCGGTTGATCAACGCCACCGCTCGGTTTTTGGCAAATAGCGCGTCATCAATATAGCCAAGCTCTACAAAGCGCTCCACTATCGCTTCGACGTCAGCTGGCCGGTCTTCGGACCAGTCCCGTTCACGTAATTTGCGGAAAAGATAGGATTTTAATTTATGCCGGGTCGTTGCATAGCGGCTGACATAGCGTAGCGCGAGTTCCTGCAGGCTATTTTGGTCCAACGGTCTACCGCTATTTTTCAACGCTTTGCCTCTCATTCAGAACCACTGCCCTTTTTGTGCCACAGTAGAGCCGAAATTTAAACGCCAGTTGCAATCATTAAAGCTTGTTTAGGGTTAAGACAGCCGAATATCTCTCAAAATTCGGCTGAATATCTGGGAAAATGACGATTTGTAAGAAGGCTGGACCTTCTGGAAAATGGATTTTGTATGACTGAGCTTACACCAACCCCAACCGCAGACGATCTCCCCCGCCGTTTCGCCGATTTTGAAACGGTTGGCGAAGCATTGGACTATGCGGCTGAAGGCCAACGGGGATTTAACTTTCATGATGCGCGCGCTTCGCTTGTGCGGGTATATCCTTTTAAAGAGCTGCAGGTTGATGCAATGGCCGCTGCGCGCCGTTTAATTGGCTTTGGGGTAAAACCGGGCGACCGGATTGCGCTGATCGCCGATACAGAACCGCAATTTTGTGCATTATTCTTTGGCGCGATCTATGCTGGTGCCTGGCCAGTTCCACTGCCGCTACCAACCTCTTTCGGGGGTAAAGACAGTTATATCGATCAAATCGGTGTCCAGCTAGACAGCTGTGACCCGGCAATTTTGCTTTATCCCGATGAGATTGAAGAACTCGCCGCAGCTGCTGGTCAGTCGCGCAAAATTCCGGTTTTCGGCTGGGATAAATTTGCGGACAATGACATTCCTGATTGCGCGTTACCACCTGCAAAGAGCAGCGACATCGCCTATTTGCAATATTCCAGCGGTTCGACCCGCTTTCCACATGGCGTGGCCGTGTCCCACAAAGCTTTGCTTCACAATGTCGGATCACATTCCTATGGCATGAACGTAGGTGAGGACGATCGCTGTGTATCGTGGCTACCTTTCTACCATGACATGGGTCTAGTTGGTTGTTTCATCTCGATGGTCTGCAATCAGGTTTCCACGGATTATTTGAAAACGTCCGATTTCGCGCGTCGGCCATTGTCATGGCTCGACCTGATTTCGCGGAACCCCGGCACGTCCTGCAGCTTTTCGCCAACATTTGGCTATGAGATATGTGCCCGCCGTATTGGCAGCCAGTCGAACGTAGCGGAACGCTTTGACCTTTCCCGTTGGCGCTTGGCTGGCAATGGCGCGGACATGATCCGCCCAGATGTGATGCAGCGTTTTACCGATGCCTTTGCACCAGCAAAATTTGACGCCAAAGCCTTTCTGCCAAGCTACGGTCTCGCCGAAGCTACATTGGCCGTGACCATCATGCCGCCAGGCGAAGGCATGGAAGTGGAATTGGTGGAAGAAACCGAACTATCCGGTGAAAAACAAGCCGATGGCAGCCGTCCCAAACGTTATCGCGCGATTGTCAATTGCGGTAAACCGGTGCGCGATACGCTACTGGAGATTCGCGAAGAAGACGGCCGCCTGTTGCCGGAAAAAGCTGTCGGCAAAGTCTGGATGAAAAGCCCGTCCATCATGGAATGCTATTATCGTGATCCGGAAGCGACCGATGCTTGTCTGATCGATGGTTGGCTTGATACCGGAGACATGGGCTATCTGTCCGACGGATATCTGTATATAGTTGGCCGCGCCAAAGACATGATCATTATTAATGGCAAAAATCATTGGCCTCAGGATATCGAATGGGCCGTAGAGCAATTGCCAGGATTCAAGGCCGGAGACATTGCCGCTTTTGCAATAACAACGCCGGGTGGGGATGAGACACCGGCCGTTTTGGTCCAATGCCGAACATCGGATGAGATTGAGAGATTGCGTTTGCGTGATGAAATTCGCGAAAAGGTTCGTGCGATCACCGGCATGAACTGCGTGATCGAATTGGTCCCGCCGCGGACGTTGCCGCGCACGAGTTCGGGCAAACTCAGCCGAGCTAAGGCACGCAACCTTTATCTTTCCGGTGATATTCAACCTTATGATGTAGCTGCGTAAAATCAGCGAGTAAGAACGTTAATATCTATTAACCATGATTCGAAAAAACGGACACACGCTTACTTTTCGATAAGGTTTTCCGCGTAGGGGGAAACCGTGAAAGAAAAACTGTCATCATCATCGGGCTTACCCCAAGATATACCTGCGAGCGTCTTGCTTGGGATTTCCGATCCTGAAGGCATAGACTGGGGCCGCATCCGCGTGCTGCAGTTTGAGGGCATGCACCAAAACGGCTTCATCAAGATGATCGGGTCGATCACCTGCGGGCTATTGGCAGTTCAATTTTGTATTGGCCAAGTTAATTGGCTATTGCTTGGTGCTTGGACTCTCGCCGTGTTTGGCTTGTATGTTTACAGCTACATCAAAGCACGTAAAGAGGCTGTCTGGGAGCGCAAGAGCATCTCTCGGCGTGAAAATATCGACGTCATTTTAACATCTCTCGCTGGCGGACTATTATGGTCCATTGCCGTTGTCTTGTTTGGGCCGTCCGGTGATCTAAACACAATGGTTGGCATATGGGCGTTGGTTTTATGTCTGATGGTGGGTTCCGCCATGCTCATGTCAGCTGTACCTTTGGCAAGCATAGTCTTCATCGGAATGTGCGGCCTGTCGTCGGCTTTCGGCTGGTATCTGATCAATGGCTATCAAATGGCGATGGCATCTGCAGCGATTGCGATGCTGCTTATAGCGTCCTGCTTGATGAATGGGCGCTCGTTCATAAATCGGAAAATTGCGGAGGCAAATCTCAACGAGAAGAAGGAGGTTGTAAGCCTTCTTTTGCGTGAATTTGAAGATACCGGTGCCGATTGGTTATGGCAGACAGACACATCGCGCCGCCTGTCCCATGTATCCCCGCGCTTTGCGCATGCCGTTGGTCGAACGGCAGAGGACATCGAGGGGCGACCGTTCCTGCAACTGGTCGCCGGCCAGGCTTGGGATTCCGGCAAGTTTCCGCCTGCTCTGCATGAGTTGGCCGAAAAACTGAAACGGCGCGACAGTTTCAGCAACATGCTGGTTCCTGTCATGATCAATGACGTAACCCGTTGGTGGGAAATCTCTGCGTCGCCCAAACTTGATGAAAATGGTGCTTTTCATGGGTTTCGCGGCGTTGGTTCGGACGTAACTGAACAGCGCGAATCTGCCGATAAAATTTCGCATATGGCCCGCTTCGACACGCTAACCGGTCTGCCCAACCGGCTTCAACTGACCGAGACGCTCGGCAAGGCACAGCAGGATTCCGACAAATGGAATGGACGCTGCGGTTTCATGATGATCGACCTCGACCGGTTCAAGGCGGTTAATGATACGCTGGGCCATCCCGTCGGTGATCGATTGCTCGCCCGTGTATCGGAACGGCTGCGCTCAATCATGACCGACAATGAACTTTGTGGACGTCTTGGCGGCGACGAATTTGCCATTGTCATCAAGGACGCCAGCGATTCCCAATATATGGACATGCTCGGCAAGAAAATTATCGACACCCTGTCTCGCCCTTATGAGGTCGACCAGCATACGCTCTATATCGGCGCCAGTGTGGGCACTGCTATTGGTCCGCGCGATGGTCGCACGGTCGAAATGTTGATGCGTAGCGCCGATCTCGCGCTTTACCGCTCCAAGGATCAAGGCGGCGGTGCACATAATCAATATGAACCGAAACTGCATGTCCATGCAGAGGAGCGCCGGGTCATGGAAATTGCCTTGCGCAAGGCGCTGGACAATGACGAGTTCTCGCTCAACTATCAGCCAGTGGTGAGTGCGGATACAGGCGGCGTCATGGGCTTTGAAGCTCTCTTGCGCTGGACGAATCCGGAATTCGGGATTGTTTCTCCTGCAAAATTTATCCCGCTCGCAGAAGATGCGCGACTAATTGTACCGATTGGCGAATGGGTCATGCGGACGGCTTGTAAAGAAGCGATGAAATGGCCAGCGACGGTCAAGATAGCGGTGAACGTTTCGGCCGATCAGCTGACCGACCCCAGTTTTCTCGATATGGTTGTGTCAGCGCTTCATGATAGCGAGTTGCCAGCCCAGCGGCTGGAAATAGAAGTGACAGAAAGCATCTTCATGCGTGAAGGTACCGGCGCCACGCAGGTCCTCGATCAGATTATCGGGTTGGGGATCAATCTCTCCCTGGATGATTTTGGCACTGGCTATAGTTCGCTGGGCTATTTGCGCAAAACCCGCTTCTCGACGATTAAGGTGGATCGCAGCTTTGTGCAGGGTGCAGCCAAGAAAGTACCGGAAAGCCTGGCGATCATTCGTGCCGTGGTAGCGATGGCTGATAGTCTGGGTATGACGACAACAGCCGAAGGCGCGGAAACCGAAGAGGAGGTCAAGATGATCCAGAAACTCGGCTGCAGCAAAATCCAGGGCTATTATTTTGGGCGGCCAATGGCATCCCATGATGCATTGGAGCTGTTCAAAGACCATAACCCTGACACCCTGAAAATTGATGACCGGGCTGCGTAAACTGACGCTGGCTATTTATAATTTGGACAGCTTCTTTTCTATCCCACGCCAAATCTTCGCATAGGCAAGCGCAGCAGGACTGTGCGGCGCAAATTCGCCAACCGGCTTTTTAATCCGGGTCATCCGTTCGACATCACTCGACATGGGGATGGTCGGCCATTTTGGCTTTTTGGCCAGCGTTTCTTTATGAATCGTACGGCGACGATCAACCATATTATATACTGGCAGCAAAGGCGCATGTTTGCGGCGCCGGGAATCAAGGAACATCTGCACATCAGTCAAGGCGCGTTCTGACAAAGGAGACGGGATAACCGGTACGATTACCAGATCAGCATTGCGCAAAATCTGTTCGCTGGTTTCAGTAAGACCGGGCGGACAGTCGAGAATGATGCGATCATAATCATTTTTCAGGCCGCGCAAAATTTTGCCCATATGCTTTTTCTTGTTGAGTTCGAAAAAGAAACGATCGAGGCCACGTAACGATATATCAGCTGCTAGCAGGTCGATATTCTCGATCTTGGTCGGCTTGATCAATTTGGCCGGTTTAATATCACCAGCGATCATGGCCCGAGCCCGGTCTTTCTTGTGTCGATCACCATTGAGAATGAAAGACGCAGCGCCTTGCGGATCAATGTCCCACACCAAAGTTTTGCGCGATGAATGAGACGCACTATTCCAAGCGAGATTGACGGCAGTGCAGCTTTTCCCGACGCCGCCCTTCATGCTGTAAATTGCAATAACGGCCATATTGGTGTCCGATAGGGGTAAATAAATTCAGTCGCTACAGTTCAGGGCTGTTAGATGATTTCCTGCACTAGGTCTTGCGGTCGGCATAACCGAACCCCTTTTTCCGTTTCAACCAGTGGCCGGTTAATCAGGATCGGCTCAGTCGCCATGGCGTCCAGTATCTGGTCGGCCGTCGCGTCATCATCTGTAAGTCCCATCTCTTCAGCGGGCGAACCACGAACTCTTAAGCCTTCTTGTGGGGTCATTCCAGCGTCCCGGTAGAGCTGTTTCAGCTTGGCACGGCTCGGCGGGCTTTTCAGATATTCAACAACGGTCACGTCAACACCGGGTGCCTCTTCGAGCAGAACTAGAGTCTTACGGGACGTACCGCATTTTGGGTTGTGCCAGATGGTCGCTTTCATTGCTTTCTCCATAGAAACTTACTGTTGCTAGAAAACATCATCATTTTCCAACTGCAAGGAAAATCTCTATTTTCCATATTTTTCATTGCTTGTGCGAATCATTATCACTACCACGCTCGACCATATTGAGAATGAGTCTCAAGAGATCGTAATTCAGGGAAATTTTGAATGCTTAAGAATAAAACCATTTCCGCCATTTTGGCCACAACAATGATGATTCCAGCCGTTGCCCATGCGGCGGATGCGGAGTCGGCAGATGGTAGTGACGATATCGTAGTTGTCGGTGATGTTCTTTATTCAAACCAGATAAACGCTGTTAAAACGCCGACCCCGATTATCGACGTTCCCCAAAGCCTTTCCATCGTAACCGCCGACGAAATCAAACAGCGCGGCTTCACCAGCATTGGTCAGATAGTCGACTACACACCTGGTGTGAACAATACGCAGGGAGAAGGCCATCGTGACGCGGTCGTCTTCCGTGGTGTCCGTTCTACCGCCGATTTCTATATCGATGGCGTTCGTGACGACGTCCAATATTATCGCGGCTTGTATAATCTTGAGCAGGTAGAAATTTTGCGTGGTCCAAACGCGCTTCTATTTGGCCGTGGCGGCACAGGCGGCATATTGAACCGTGTAACCAAAAAAGGAACGATCGGTGAAACATTTGGCGGCGGTCAGGTTGCGATCGACACCTTTGGTGAATTCAGTATTCAGGGTGATGTTAACTTTGCCGCTGGTGAAAATGTCGGAATTCGTGTCAATGCGATATATGAAAACTTGAACAATCATCGCGATTTCTATGATGGGGATCGCATTGGCTTTAACCCCACTACAAGGTTTCAGATAGGTTCAGATACAACGTTGGATCTGTCCTATGAATATGCTGATCATGAACGTTTCATCGACCGCGGCATTCCAACAGGCACCGACGGTCGTCCGGTTTCAACCCTCAGAAATGTTGTTTTCGGTGATCCCGAGCTTAACTTTACCGAACTGGAAGCGCACCTGCTACGAGCCAACCTGCAGCATGCGTTTTCAGACAATTTTAAAGGCAATTTCAGCGCATTTTACGGCGACTATGACAAGGTCTACTCCAACTTCTATGCTTCCGGCTATGATCAGGCAAATACGCCCAATGTTGTAACTCTTGATGGCTATATCGACACTACTGAACGTGAGAATCTAATCCTGTCCGGCAATCTGGTCGGCGAATTTGAAACCGGCAGCATCGGTCACACGCTGATCTTTGGTGGCGAGTATATCAATACATCATCCAATCAGAATCGCTTAAATGCGTTTTGGTCTGCACAAGGAGCTGACCGGGCTGCTGAAATTCAAGCACTTATCGGAACCGGACTGACACGCGAGGAAGCAGAGGCCGCTGCAGAAACTCGCACCGATCAAACAAACTTCTTGATCGCTCGCCCACTAAATCTTCGCGGCGGTGTTGGCGTACGCGATGATGGTAGTTCAAACATCAATATCTTTGGTGATACAACTGTAGCCAATGCCGATATTGCCAGCCCGAATATTCTTAACGACGACACTCGTGTCGATATCGATGTCTTCTCTTTCTATATTCAGGACGAGATCAAGCTCACCGATTGGTTGAATGTTGTACTTGGCGGTCGCTTTGATAGTTTCGACATCACTGTGAATAACGTTCCGGGTGCCGAAATCCGGACCCGCAAGGATGAGGAATTTTCACCACGAGCAGGCCTGATTATCAAGCCACGAGAAAATGTCTCTTTCTACGCAAGCTATAGCGAGAGCTTCTTGCCGCGCAGCGGGGAACAATTTGCTAATATCAATGGCGATAATAATGCTCTTGATCCCAACACCTTCACCAATTTGGAGGCAGGGATCAAATGGGATTTCGAACAAGGGCTGAGCTTCACAGCAGCCATTTTCGAGATTGAGCAAAGTTCACCACAACCCAATGATGATGATCCATCAACTCTGGATATTATTGACTCAAAAATTCGCGGTTTCGAACTGCAGCTTCGGGGTCAGGTAACCGATAATTGGTTTGTTTCAGCAGGCTATAGCTATCTTGATGGCGAACAAGTCGGTCGTACCGGGCCCACAGACTTGCGTTTGCGCGAGCTGCCCGAGAATATGTTCTCGATCTGGAATTCCATTCAGATATCAGATCGCATCGGCTTCGGGCTCGGTCTGACTCATCAGGATGAGAGCTTTATCAACAACGGAAATACCGCTGTTCTGCCGGCCTATACCCGTATTGATGCAGCGGCACATTTCGATGTCACCGACAATCTGCGCCTGCAGGTCAATATCGAAAATCTGACGGATACGGTCTATTTCCCGAGTTCTCACAGTACCCATCAGGCAACTGTCGGTGCGCCTTTGAATGCACGGTTCTCGATCACCGGACGGTTCTAGTCTGGCGATATATTCGGATAGAGGGACCCGATCTATGATCTGGGTCCCCGACCAAAAATTTTGCAGAGGTCAACTGAATATCTGTGTTGAAAGCTTGCTTTAAAGCTGCATTATCGACACCGAAGAATCGGTTTACCGCACCTGATATACAAACGTAAATCTGTTTATACTTCGCATTTATGAATTGTTGAATTTACTAATCGTCCGTGATTGATTACGGGCATCAAAGCATGCTGGGTCTATTGATTACCCCACCCCAACCCCATCAATAGGCTCAGCGTGTATCTGGTTGTCGAACCAATATTGCAGACTAGGTTGTTGTTAGCTGTAATCCCACCGCTCCGATCAAAATCATCGCAATGAAAAGAAATTGTAGCAACGCCAACCGCTCATCGAAGAAAAACGCACCAATAATTGTAACGGCAACAATACCTGCGCCTGACCAAATAGCATATACCACGCCGACCGGCAGGGTTTTAAGCGCGGGGGCCAGCACCCAGAAGCATGCAGAATAAAGCGCGATTGACAAGATACCCCAGTGCCATTTGCTAAAACCGTCAGATAATTTCAGCAGCGTCGTCGCCATTATTTCCAAAACGATGGCTACGCCCAGATAAGCCCAAGCACTCATAAGGCCTCCTATTTTTTCGGGGTAAGCGCGGGGACGGCATCAGCTGCATCCGCTGGATCGATCCCCGGCGGCGGAGCAGCGCTCAGGACATCCTCACCGCGTGCTACCCTCGCAGCGCGTTGAATCGCCTCCCTAATCCTCGGGTAAGTGCCGCATCGACAGATATTGGCAATGGCTTCATCAATCTCGTCATTGGAAGGATTCTTATTTTTCTTTAGCAATACCGACGCAGCCATGATCATGCCCGACTGGCAAAATCCACATTGCGGCACATTTCCAGCCGCCCATGCCTGTTGCACCGGATGGCTACGGTCGCGGGATAACGCTTCAATGGTGGTGATGAAACGGCCTTCCAACTCGTCGATAGTGACGAGGCAGCTGCGTATCGCTTCCCCGTCAACCTCCACCATACAGGCACCACAATCACCTGTACCACAGCCATATTTGGTGCCCGTCAGGTTCGATGCATCGCGCAGCGCCCATAGAAGCGGCGTGTCGCCATCCATCCGATATTCCACGGGCCGGTTATTGACGGTGAATTTGGTCATCTAATAATAGCCATCAGGATGTTCATCGTTGCTAAGTCTGGCAATCAACTAACCTGCTTTTTCTATTCCCGCCAGCTTTTGTCTTCCCGATCAATCAGGCGCACCATGGCATCAAATTCCGGTACACCCTGAATTGCGGGATCAATGGATGCCTGAGATAAATTGGCCAGATGTTTCTTGATCACCTCTTCACCGATCACCACTGGTTTACCCATGGACAGTGTTTGCATCTGGATTTCGCAGGCGCGCTGCAAGACCCAGTGATTGAGAAATGCTTCTTCCAGCGTTTTCCCCATAACCACCGGGCCATGATTTTCGAGGAGCATCATCCGCTTCTTTCCGAGGCTTGCGAGAAAGCGAGGCCCTTCATCTTCATGAACCGTCACGCCCTCAAACTTGTGATAAGCAAGACGCGGGACAATCGCTGCCGCATAGAAATTCACCGGCTGCAATCCGCCTTCCAGCGATGCCACCGCCATAGTGGCCGTGGTATGGGTGTGAATGATTGCATGAACATCCGGCAGCTCCCGGTGGAACAGACTGTGCTGCGTGAAGCCAGCCTTGTTCACCGGATAGGTCGATCCATCGAGCGTATTCCCATCAATATCGATCTTGACCAGTGTCGAAGCAGTCACTTCGCTGAAATGCAGGCCATAGGGGTTGATCAGAAATGCCCCATTACCATCAGCACATTCGCCCGGTACTTTCAGCGTGACATGGTTGAAAATCATCTCGTCCCAGCCAAGATAGGCAAATATCCGGTAACAGGCAGCCAGCCGCTGGCGCGCTTTCCATTCGTCTTCGCTGCAGCTCGATTGGATATTGATTGCGGTGGCCATCATGTCTCTCCTGATTCGCTTAAATTGCGCTTTGAAACGGATATGGCACAGGTGCAGGTTATAATCAAAAGGCGTGGAAGGCATGGATCAAGGCAGAAAACGGCTTGGGAACTGTGCAAAAATGCCACATAACAGAGTCGGAAATGCTTGAAATCGGTCGATTAGCCTGTTAGGCGCGCAGCAACTGCAGCTGAACGAATCATCTGCAAACCCTTTTTTATGGCTTAAACAATTTTTCGGCCGGTGATGAATTGACCCGGCCCAAAGACGATATTGAACGGAGTTACTCAGTCTTATGCAAATCATGGTTCGCGACAATAATGTTGATCAAGCCCTTCGGGCGCTGAAAAAGAAATTGCAGCGTGAGGGCGTTTATCGCGAAATGAAACTGCGTCGGCACTATGAAAAGCCCTCTGAAAAGCGTGCACGCGAAAAAGCTGCCGCTGTACGTCGCGCCCGTAAAATGGAGCGCAAGCGGATGGAACGTGACGGCACGATTTAAGTCGTCCGTTTTCCAAGTACAGGCTTTCATTGAATAGGTAGTCCGATATGTCCGTTACCACTGTTCCCATCCGGCCCATCAAAAAAGGGTCGTTGACCAAATTGTGGATCGGACTGGCTCTGGTTTTGATTGTGGGGGCAGCATTAGCCTATGCTGGTACGCAAAATGCTGTGGAAACGGGTGCCACCAACGAACAGTTTCTGGCAAATAACGGCGATGAAGATGGTGTCGTTACAACGGATTCGGGCCTGCAATATAAGGTTCTTAAGCCTGGTGAGGGCCCATCGCCTACCGCAACAGATACCGCTCTAGTGAAATATGAAGGTAAGTTGCGCGATGGCAGCGTTTTTGACGCGAACGAACAGACACCAATGCCAGTTGGCGGTGTTGTCCCAGGTTTCTCTGAAGCTTTGCAATTGATGCAAAAAGGCGGTGAATACCGGATCTGGATACCGTCAGAACTCGGCTATGGTGAACAATCACCCGGTCCAGAGCTGCCCGCCAATTCAGTGCTGATTTTTGATGTCACTTTGCTTGACTTTATTTCGGCGGAACAAATGCAGGCGCTGCAACAACAAATGCAGCAGCAAGGCGGAATGCCCGGCGGACCACCATCTGGCCCGCCACCTGGAATGCCTGGCCAATAAACAACCACATAATTCAGTTTATCGAAACCGCGTTCCGGCTGGATTGTAGTTAGCGACCTCATTTAGCGACTAACCGCCCGGCGATCCGATTATCGTCCAAATTATTTACTTTGCAAAACTGACACCCCAGCTGAGGGTTTGCACAAGAAAAAGGGCGCGGTACCGTTATCCGGCGTCTGATAATGTTCGTTTATCCAACCTTCAAAGGCTGCAGCCTTTGATTTTGGTACTATCGCAACAACACAGCCGCCAAATCCGCCACCTGTCATCCTTATGCCGCCGGTTGTTCCCAAGAATTCCGCCCCGACTTCAACCAATCGATCGATTGCCGGCACCGTTATCTCAAAATCATCACGCATCGATGCATGAGATTCTGCCATCAGCGCAGAGAGCGTTACCAGGTCATCAGCCTTTAAAGCTTCTGCGGCAGCCAAGGTGCGGTTATTTTCTGACACCACATGCCGCGCGCGGCGAAAACTCACCTTATCCAGATCGGAACGCCCCTCCTCAAGTTGCGCGGTGGTCAAATCCCGCAGTGCCAGGACACTATAATGGGCTGCGGCCTGCTCGCACTGGATCCGCCTTTCATTATAGGCGCTGTCTACCAGGCCGCGCTGAACGCCAGAATGAACAACCGCGATCGACAGATGCTCCGGAATGGGAATGGCCGATGCTTCCAAAGAACGGCAATCAATCTGCAATGCAGACCCAGTTTTGGCACACGCTGAAACCAGCTGATCCATGATCCCGCAGGCACACCCTACATAGTGATTCTCGCTATGTTGAGCGATCAGCGCCAGCCCGGTCTTGTCCAGACCGCGCAACTGGTGCATTTCCTCAAAGGCTTTAGCCAATGCCACGCCGAGCGAGGCTGAGGAGGAAAGCCCCGCCCCCTGAGGGACGTTCCCCGCTATCGCGATATTGCTACCCGCTAACGCTAACCCTCTATCGGTCAAGCTTGCTGCGATGCCGCGGACATGATTTTTCCATTCCGCCGTTTGCTTTGCAAAGGGCCGGGCCGCCTCAAAACTATCGTGGTCACCGCCGAGATCACAGGCCAACGCGCGGACGTTGCTGCCCATATTTGGTCCGATTGCGACCACCGTTTCATAGTCGATGGCGCAGGGAAGAACGAAGCCGTCATTATAATCAGTATGTTCGCCAATCAGGTTCACGCGACCGGGTGCCGCCACCAGCATCGCAGGTTCTTCGCCATAGCTGTCGACATAGGCCTGCGTCACCCTGTCCCGTAAAAGCGCGCGGCGTTCCGTGGTCATCGGGCCTGCTCACTGAATCGGGTATCAGGCAAAGACCGCAACATCGCTGCCGCTTTTTCGGGGGTGAGGTCGCGCTGAGCTTCGGCTAGCATTTCATAGCCGACCATGAACTTGCGGATGGTGGCAGAGCGCAGCAGCGGCGGGTAGAAATGGGCGTGGAGCTGCCAATGTGCCGCGTCATCCTCACCAAAGGGCGCGCCGTGCCAGCCCATGGAATAGGGAAAGCTGCACTGGAAGAGATTGTCATAGCGTGCGGTCAGCGCTCGCAAGGCCACAGCCAGATCGTCCCGCTGTTCCCCGGTCAGGTCCGGCATGCGTTGTACGGCAAAGCGAGGCAGCAGCAGCGTCTCGAATGGCCATTCCGCCCAATAGGGTACGATGGCCAGCCAGTGGTCCGTTTGCACCACCACCCTTTCGCCAAGCTCTGCTTCGCGCTTGGCGAGGTCGAGCAGCATGGGGGTTCCGAAGTTTGCGAAATGGCCGCGCATGCTGTCATTTTCGCGGCGCAGTTCGTCGGGGACGTGGCTCGCGGCCCAGACCTGGCCGTGGGGATGGGGGTTGGAACAGCCCATCATTGCGCCCTTATTCTCGAATATCTGGACCGATGTGTAAGTTTGCCCAAGCCTATCCGAAAGCTCACACCATGTGTCCACAACCGCCACGATCTGGTCCCGGGACAGTTGCGGCAGGGATTTGCCGTGATCGGGCGAGAAACAGATGACATGACATTCGCCAGACGTGGTCTCGGCGCGGAACAGTGGATCATCGGATTGCTCCACCGGCACATCTTCCATCAATGCGGCAAAGTCATTCTTGAACACAAACACCCCGTCATAGTCGGGATTTTGCTCACCGGTGATCCGCCCGTTTCCCGGACACAGATAACAGTCCGGATCATAAGACGGCGGCTGCTGCTCCATCTCCCCCTCGTCGCCCTGCCACGGGCGGGACAGCCGTTGCGGCGAGACCAATATCCACTCGTCTTTCAGCGGGTTATAGCGGCGATGCGGTTTATCAAACATGGCCGTTACGTCAGCGCCTCTCTAAATCCGGCAAAGCGCGCTTTATTGCCCATGGCGCGATTGGCCAGCAAGGCGGCGATGACCGATGTTGCCAGCGTGACCACCATGAAGTCGATATAATGCATGGTGATAATGCCCGCCGGTTCCAGCCGGAACGTATAGGCACCGTAAAGCAGCACGCCCCAGATCACCCCGCCAACCGCCGCTGGCGCGCAAACCCCGCGAAACAGCAGTCCGGCGATAAAGGCCGACAATATCGGCATCGATAAGAGGCCGTTTAACTGCTGCAGCAGGTTGATGATACTTTCGGCATTTTGATAGAGCGGCACCAACATGATCGCAACGATGGTCAGCAAGACCGAAACCGCCGCCGCCAGTTTCCAGTGATCCTTGACTTCGCCAATAAATTGCTCGTGAAAATCAACCGAGTAGAGCGCGACGGAACTGTTAAGCACCGCACTAAAGGTGGTGATCACAGCGGCCGCGACCATCGCGGCAAACGCGCCCGACAACCATCCGGGCAACACCTCGGCGACCAGTCGCCCGTAAGCCGCATCACCGATATCGCCGAATAACTTATAAGCCACAACACCGGGAATCACGACAATGGGCGGCACGATCAATATGCGGATAATCGCCGCAACCATCACGCCCTTTTGCGCTTCCTTCACCGTCGGCGCCGCCATCGCCCGCTGAGTGATATTCTGGTTGGTCGACCAGTAGAATATCTGGATGAAAATCATGCCGGTAAACAGGGTGTGAAACGGAATGGGTGAATCCGGTCCGCCAATCATCGAGAGCCGTTCCATGGGCATATCGGTGACAATATCATAATCCACCGCTGCCAGCGCCAATATGACGATGGCCACCGCCAGACCCAATATGCCAACGCCGGAATAGGTGTCCATCACCGCCACCGCGCGCAGCCCGCCGAAAATCGTATAGGCCGCCGAGATGACAGCCAATATGCCGGCAAAATAGATCAGCGGTATGTCGCTGCCAAATAGCGACTGCATGAACAGGGCCCCGGAATAGAGCGCGGCGGGCAGATAGATCAGGATATTGCCGAACAGGAAGAGGCCCGAAATCAGCGTCCGGATGCTTTTGCCCCTATACCGCTTTTCGAGCAGCTCCGTCACCGTCGTGCAGTTATTCTTGTAATAGATCGGAACAAAAACAAACGCGAGGATCAGCAATCCCGCAAAGCCGCAAATTTCCCACCAGGCCAGTAACAGCATCTGGTTGCCGTTCATCCCGACCAGCTGATCGGTCGACAGATTGGTCAGCGTGATCGAGCCCGCCACAAATAACCATGTCAGACTGCCACCGGCCAGAAACACGTCCTTGCTCGACCCGTCATGGGTTTTCGCCTGCCGGACTTTTGCCCAGGTCGCAAAGCCGATAATGGCGGTGATGGCGATACAGACGATAATCTGTACACCGCTGGTTGTCGGTAAATTGGCTAACATGCGATCCCCTTTGGCCCCCTTGTTCTGTTTTTCCCCGGGGTGGCTTTAGTTAGGACCAGTCTACTCAAAAGCCAAGCCGAATTGCGTCGGAAACCGTTTGACTTTGCGCCAGAATTCATCGCCTAATCCGCCGATGGTTGAGAGGGGAACAAGCTGGCGGCTGGATGGCAATGCCATCACATTGGTGTTTGTCGCCGCGGGGCGCGATGAAATAGATCTGGCCTATCTGGGACCCCGCTTGCCCGAAGGCGAAGACCTCTCGGCATTGGTGGCTGCGGGACATTTTAGCCGCCACGAAAATGAGCCGGATGACCCCCGCATAGGCGGACTCTTGCCGCAAGCCCGTGACGGCTATCGCGGCCGACCGGCTTTTCAAATCCGGTCCGGCGAACAGGCTCTTCATTGCGATTTTCAGCTGGTCAATGTCGAAGCGGATGGACCCCAGATGATAGCCATGTGGGTTGAGAAATCGTCCGGCTTGCAAGTCGACCTGCACTGGAAAATTGTCGATGCCCGCACCATAGAGGTGACGACCCATTTGGTAGCGAATGACGTAGGGGATATCATTCTCGAAGCCGCGTCATCGCTTGCCATGCCGCTGCCCCGCCAATTTAGCCATATGACCGCTTTTCATGGGCGCTGGGCGCGCGAGATGCAGGCGACGACAAGCCGCATCGGTCCCCAGGCCATCGAGATGCGCTCGGCCAATGGCAAGCCCGGCTTTGATGCGGGCAACTGGCTGATCTTTCATGGCGATGACGGCCAAAAAGATGGCGGAGAATGTCTTGGCATTCATGCATCTTCCTGTGGCGATCATCTGGCCCATGTCATACAGGATCAGGATGGCCGGGCCTGCCTGTCTATCGAGGCGCTACGACAACCGGGCGGAATTGCGCTGAACGCCGGTGATACTGCCGACCTTGGCCAAGTGACGTTGATCCTTGGCGAGAATCGGGATCATCTCACGCAGCTGTTTCACGATCATGTCCGGACGCATATCCTGCCGCAGCGATCAGACTGGGGATCGCGCAAGGTCCATCTCAACAGCTGGGAAGCACTGGCCTTCGATCTCGACGAAGCCAAGCTGAAGACGCTGGCTAGCGCGGCAGCCGATCTCGGGATTGAGCGTTTCGTGCTGGATGACGGCTGGTTCAAGGGGCGACGCAGTGACGATGCCGGTCTTGGCGACTGGCAAGTGGACAAAGCTATTTTTCCGGGTGGCCTGACGCCGCTCATCGACCATGTGCAGGGACTCGATATGGATTTCGGCCTGTGGGTTGAGCCGGAAATGGTGTCGCCCGATAGCGATCTATACCGTGCCCATCCCGACTGGTGTCTGCATGATGATCTTGCGGATCGTCCGACCGAGCGCAATCAACTGGTGCTCGATCTGAGCCGCGAAGATGCCTTTGCCTATATCCATGACGCGTTGGCCGCTTTGCTCGACAATCATGATATTGCCTATCTGAAATGGGATCATAACCGGCGGCTATTCCCCGATAACGGCTTGCAGCAATTTGCTATCCAAAGGCTGCTGGGGAAATTGCGTCAAAACTATCCGGCAGTAGAGATTGAAAGCTGTTCCAGCGGCGGCGGGCGCGTAAGCTTTGCGATGCTGGAGCATTGTCACCGCATTTGGCCGAGCGATAACAACGATCCGATCGAACGGCTGCGCATCATGGAAAGCTGGGCGCGGTTCCTGCCGCTCGAGATCCTTGGCAATCATGTCGGGCCCTCGCCCAATCCGATCACCGGTCGCCGCACCGATATGAATTTCCGCGCCAAGGTCGCCCTGTTCGGTCATATGGGTGTCGAGACCAATCCGGCGGCGATGAGCGAGGATGAGCGGGCAGTCTTGCGGGCGCATGTCGCACTCTACAAACAATGGCGCGACGTGCTCCATCAGGGCGATTTCCGGCAATTACACCATTCCGAAACCGGCATCCATGGCCAGATGGTGGTGAGCGGCGAACGCGCTCTAGCCATGGTTGCGCAAACCGGCTTTGCGGAAAATTTCAATGTCGCACCGATACGCTTGCCCGGTCTGAATGCAGACGCGCTGTACAACGTCACCCTGCCCAAGCCGTGGCCGCAAAAAGCTTCCACGTATCTTTCCGATCCGGAGCGATGGGAGAGCGGCATGACCTTGAGCGGACGGGTGTTGGCCGAGCGGGGATTGGCGCTGCCACTGACCCACCCCGAAACCGCTTGGTTGATCGCCATCGAAGAAAAGGGATAAAAGCCAAATGATGAAATTGGGATGCTGCTATTATCCGGAACATTGGCCAGAGGACATCTGGGCCGAAGATGCCAAGCGCATGGTGGAAATGGGGCTATCGCAAGTGCGCATCGGCGAATTTGCGTGGAGCCGTCTCGAACCGACGGCGGGGCAGTATGAATGGGAATGGCTGGACCGAGCGATCAAGACATTGGGCGATGCGGGACTGGAGATCATTCTCGGCACGCCGACGGCAACGCCGCCCAAATGGCTCGTCGACAGCATGCCCGATATGGTTGCGGTCGATGAACAGGGCCGCCCGCGCAAATTCGGATCACGCCGCCATTATTGCTTTTCCCATCAAGGCTATCGCGAACAATGCGCGCGGATCGTCGAGGCGATGGCGCAGCGCTATGGCGAGAACCCCGCCATTGTCGCGTGGCAGACCGATAATGAATATGGCTGTCACGACACGATTGTGAGCTATTCCGAGGCCGCGAAAATGGGTTTTCGCCGGTGGCTCTCCGACAAATATGACCATGTCGATGCGCTGAATAGCGCCTGGGGCAATGTCTTCTGGAGCATGGAATATCGCAGCTTTGATGAAGTAGAACCGCCCAACCTGACGGTGACTGAACCCAATCCAGCCCATGTGCTCGACTATCGCCGCTTTGCCTCGGACGAGGTTGTTACTTTCAACAAGTTGCAGGTGGATATCTTGCGCGCCCGATCGCCGGGGCGGGACATGATCCACAATTATATGGGGTTTTTCACCGAATTTGATCATCATGATGTGGGCAGGGATCTCGATGTCGCCAGTTGGGACAGCTATCCGCTCGGCTTTCTTGAACAGTTCTGGTTCAGCGATGAGGAAAAGCTGCGCTACACCCGGCAAGGCCATCCCGATATCGCGGCCTTTCACCACGACCTCTATCGCGGGTGTTGCGCTGGTGGCCGCTGGAGCGTGATGGAGCAGCAGCCGGGACCGGTAAACTGGGCGCGCTATAATCCCGCGCCGCTGGATGGCATGGTCCGGCTGTGGACGCTGGAGGCAATGGCGCACGGGGCGGAGCTGGTATCCTATTTCCGTTGGCGTCAGGCGCCCTTTGCACAGGAACAGATGCATGCAGGTTTGCTGCGCCCCGATAGTGCAGTGGCACCGGGCGGGCATGAGGCCGCGTTGGCGGCGGCCGATATTGAGAAGCTGGGGCAGATTGGCGAGACGGCGAAATCGGTTGCGTTGCTCTTTTCTTATGAAGCCGCCTGGCTGTTCGAGGCGCAACCGCAGGGGCAGAGTTTTCGGTATCTGGAACTGGTTTTTGAAATGTACAGCGCGCTGCGGCAACTGGGGTTGAATGTCGATATCGTCGCTCCGGATGTGGCGCTGGATGACTATAAAATGGTCGTCGTGCCGAGCCTGCCGATATTGAGCCCGTCGCTAGTGGAGCGGATTGCAAAGCTCGACGTCCCGGTCCTGTTCGGGCCGCGAACCGGCAGCAAGACTGCCGATTTTGCGATTCCAGCGGATCTGGCGCCCGGTCCGTTGCAGCAGCTGATCCCTTTGAAAGTGGCGCGGGTGGAGAGCCTGCGGCCCGGCATGACCGAAAAAGGATCGGACTATGAAGTCACGCGCTGGATAGAGACGGTGGAAACCGGATTGTCAGCCGACGAGATGGTCGATGATGGCCGCGGGATTATCTTCTCCAGTGGTCCTGTCGGCTATCTCGCCAGCTGGCCGCCTGCGCCGCTGATCAAGCGGGTTTTCGCGGCCATGGCCAAGGAGGCGGAAATCGCGACATTGGATTTGCCGCGCGATCTACGCGTCCGGCAGCTTGGCCATGTCCATTTCGCTTTTAACTATGGAACCGGCGATTGCGACATTACCGATCACCTGCAGGGCGGTGAGCTGATATTGGGTGAGGCGCTGATCAAGCCCGCCGGTGTCGCCGCATGGACTGTTGCCTAGAGCCGTTCGGCCTGCGCAATCGCTTCCGATGCCCTGAGCGCCGATAAAATCCGCATCAGGTGGTGGACATTGTGTACTTCCAGATCGACCTCGAACGTATGGAAGGGCGCGTCGCGGTTAGTCATCCTAAGCCGCAGGATATTGGCATTGTGAAAGCCGAAAATCCCGGCCATCTCAGCGAGCGTGCCGGGCTTGTTGTGCAGCACAACCATCAACCGCGCCGCCGCGCCATCGGTTTCCATGCCCCAGCTGAGATCGACCCAGTCCGCGTCGACTCCATCCGCCAGTTTCAGGCAATCAATCGCGTGCACCTCGACATTTTCCCCACTGCGACGCAGACCGACAATACGGTCGCCGGGCACCGGATGACAGCATTCGGCCAGATCAAAGGCGACACCCGGCGTTAGCCCCTTGATCGAAATCGCCCGATCCTGCTCCGGCCATTCACGGTCGTCGTCATTGTCGTTGACGCTGCCCGGCATCAGCGCTTCCATGACCTCACGATCGCTCAATTCGCGCGTGCCGATCGCGATCATCAGTTCATCCTCATCCACCATATCAAGCCGCTTGAGCGCCGCCTTTAACGCCTTTTTCCCGATCTTGCCCGGCAAGCGCTCGACAATTTCGTCGTAAAGCTTGGTGCCGATCTCGACAATCTCGTCACGCTCCTTGTGCCGCACGAACCGGCGGATGGCGGCGCGCGCCTTGCCGGTGATGACAAAGGACAGCCAGCCGGGCTGCGGCTCCTGCCCATCGGATTTCAGGATTTCGACGACATCACCATTGGTCAGCTGTGTCCGCAGCGGCACGTGGCGACCATTGACCTTCGCCCCGACCGCCTGATTGCCGAGATCCGTATGCACCGCATAGGCAAAATCGACGGTCGTCGATCCGCGCGGCATTTGCAGCAACGCGCCCTTGGGCGTGAAGGCAAATATCCTGTCCTGGTACATGGCGAGCTTTGTATTCTCAAGCAGCTCTTCGGCATCCTCGGCATGGTCGAGGATCTCGATCAGATCGCGGATCCAGCCCGCCTGCCCATCCGGCCCGCCGCCCTGCTTATAGGCCCAGTGCGCCGCCAGCCCATATTCATTGTCGCGGTGCATGCGCTCCGAACGGATCTGGATTTCCACGCGCATATTATTGCCGTGCATGATCGTGGTGTGCAGCGACTGATAGCCATTGCGCTTGGGCGTCGAGATATAATCCTTGAACCGCCCCGGCACGGTTTTCCATTTCTGGTGCAGGATGCCCAGCGCGCGATAACATTCCGCGCTATTATCGGTAATGACACGGAACGCCATGATATCGGTCAGTTGCTCAAAGCTGACATGGCGCTCCTGCATCTTGCGCCAGATCGAATAGGGGTGCTTTTCCCGCCCGCTGACCTCTGCGGCAAGACCGCCAGCCGCCAGCGCCTTTTCCAGCGACTTGGCAATTTTATGGACCTGGCCGTCATCGCCTTCCTTGATCGCGTTAAGACGCCCGGTAATGGTTTCATGGGCTTCCGGTTCCAGATGACTGAAGGCCAGCAGCTGCATCTCGCGCATATATTCATACATGCCGATCCGCTCGGCCAGCGGCGCATAAATATCCATCGTCTCATGGGCAATGCGCCGGCGCTTTTCTTCGCTTTTGATGAAATGCAGCGTGCGCATATTATGCAACCGGTCGGCTAGCTTGACCAGTAGCACCCGGATATCATCCGACATGGCGAGCAGGAATTTGCGGAGATTTTCCGCCGCGCGTTCATTGTCGGTCTGCGCCTCAATCTTCGACAATTTGGTCACGCCATCAACCAGCCGGGCGATATCGGCCCCGAACAGCTTTTCAATTTCTTCGGTGGTGGTCAACGTGTCTTCGACCGTATCATGCAGCAGCGCCGTGACGATGGTCTGCTGGTCGAGCTTGAGGTCGGTCATCAGCCCGGCGACTTCGATCGGATGGCTGAAATAGGGATCACCGCTCGCGCGTTTTTGACTGCCATGTTTCTGGACGGAGAACACATAGGCGCGGTTGATCAGATCCTCATCCGCATCCGGGTCATAGCTGCGCACCCGTTCCACCAGTTCATATTGCCGTAACATATTGGCAAACTGTCTGGCTTTCCGCGCAGGGGCAACAAAAAAATAGCGTTGAAGACATTGCCGTCGAGGGTCAGGGGCAATGCTTCAACGCTGGAGGTTAACCGGCCGGGCCATTTGCGTGGCCATAACGGGATTGAGTGGCCGGTCGTGAAGGTGTATTTATTTGCGGTTTGCGATCCGTTGCTTCGCGCCAACTTTGTCGCCATTGCAGCGCGCCAGAGTTTCAGCATCCACGGCTTCGCCTTTATAAGTAAATGATGCCAAAGGACCCACTTTGCGGGATAAACGCGCGCAGACTGTCTTGACCGATGACCCGCTTTTGGCACCTTTGCATTCCGTACCGGCACAATGCATTACCGTACCTTTGATGATATGGCGCGTTGCCTCAACCGGCTGTTGCAGCTCGGCAGTGTAGGCCACCGGCTTGCTGCGGGCCTCGGCTGCACTGGCGGTAAAGATTAACGTAGTGGTGAGGATGGCGACAAACAGCATGGCTATGTGGCGCAATGGGGTTTGGGAGATAAGCATTTTCTATTCCTTTCAAGTCATCTGAACCCTTGTTGTGCGCCGGTATCCTGGGGAGAAAAATCGGCTTGCAATTTAGGTTGCGAATCAGTACTTATATAGTTAGATTTTAAGTTGCAACTAAAAACTTATATTTTTTTTTGGGATTGTTCAAAACTGGTCTAGGTACAGCACATGGATAAATTGACGGAAAATCTCTCGGAACTCGGAACAGGCTGCTCTCTGCCCATTTCTTTAGAGGTAATTGGCGAGCGCTGGTGCTTCATGATTTTGCGCGCCTCGTTTAACGGCGTGCGCCATTTTGAGGATTTTCTTTCGGAAATCGGCATAGCCCGAAACATACTGGCCAACCGGCTGACCCGGCTAGTCGAAGCAGGCATCATGTCCCGCCGCCCCTGCGACCATGACAAACGCAAAGTCGAATATCGCCTTACCGACAAAGGGGCGGACCTACTCAGCGTGATTGTCGCCATTCGCCAGTGGGGCGAAAAATGGGAAACCGGCGTGCCATCCAATCCCATATTGGCCGATGCAAAAGATCGTAAGCCAATCAGCCGGATCACCATTCGCGCCCACGATGACAGAGTCTTGGGTCTTGATGACTTGTGCTGGATTGATGAGGAAGAATTACGCAACCACGGCTCCAGTGATGCCACTGGCGATACAGACCGCGGCGATATGGTGGTCCGCCATCTCAAGGAAATTGGCGAGCCTTCTGCTGCTTGAGGGCAGGATGACAGTTCAAACTATGTGTAGTGGCAACGGCTAGATTGGCTTTGGCGATCCACTAGGCTTATCTCGTCTCGGCGCTAATTTCCACGTTGGGCGCAAAGAACAAACAACTCTAGAAACTTACCTATCCAAGTGAAACTGATTATTTTGGGATCAAATTAGCGACAACCATACGGCGACAAGGATCGATAGGGCCATCATAATATTAGCGGTGCGCTCTATAGATGTTTTGGCCGAAACCTTCCGATAGCCGACCCTATCCAAAGCCACAAGAGATCGGCAACAATCATCACAAAAACACATATCAACCATTTGACGGTGGCATCTGCGGCAGAATCGTTTGGGATAAGCCGATTGGTTGTCATAAGGGAAACAAAGGCAATATATGCTTTAGGGTTAGTAATGCCTAGGAACAGTCCGTTTCGAGCCTGGCACAGCGCAGGTCGAGTATTGTTCGCCCACCCCTCTCGAAGACCGGAACTGAGGTAAGAACTACAAATATCTGAGAGTAGAGATAGATGACTTATATCAGGCGGTCGCGCATATCGCTGCAGCGAATGCCAGACCTATTTGCAATCCCAAAAGATAGCGCAAACCACTGGCTATGCCATATTGCCTGCCGATTGCGACTAGTGTTGCAATTGCCGGCCCTGGTGAGCCAAGCAGAATGATAGATGTGGTCAGGAAAAAGGTTGTTCTTTCGACATTAATATTTCTTAGCGAATCCACTGCTCTTCGCCTCTCTGAGGAATGATAGCTTCCGGAGCACTATGGAACCTTTCTATGCTCCGTATCTGCCTTAAGCGTAGCGAGCGCAGCATTCTGCAATCTATCAACCGGGACCCCTAAAAGGTCGGCGTCACTATTTAGCTTCAATTGATCACGGATGGCCAACAATACTCGTCTATTGGCATAACCATGGGTGGACTTTGGATTGTCGCTCTGACTTTTGGAAAAGCGCTTCAGCAGCTTTTCGCGCGTCGCGTTCGCTAGTGCGAGTTCAACCAGTTTAGCGCGATATTCCCATTCCCAGCCCTCGAGATCAGTGAAGCGATTTTTATCCAGAAAATGCTGCGCTTCATGGGCAAGAAAGCTAACTTTAAAGCGCTCGTCATCCAGGTTTATATAGGCGGGAACGACCAGATGGATCATGTCCTTGGTCGCCCAGCCTCCCGTTTTTGATCGCTCACAGCTATGATAGCCATACCAGCCAAAGCTGATAAAATTGTCCATCATCATGACCCGTGTGTCCTGGATGCCTTCCGGCAGTGTCACTTTATACGTTCGTTCTGTCTGCTCGGTCCAGACCATGAGTTCACGAAGCTGCCCGGTGCGCCCCTGTAGTGAGTGATAGCCCGCTTCGGACAAGAGCTCCTGTAAAATTGGTTCGATTTCTTCAATGGTCGCTAAATCGGGCCTGTTTACAGCTTTTTGCAAATTCTGGACCAGTATGTCGTGATAGGCGGCAATGCCGGAACTATCATTCATACTGGCCCGCCAATACATCATATAGGACCGGAATATTTGGCGGATGGTCGGTGAATCTATCTGCTCAGGTATGTCCACGGTTTTTTGACGATTTAGACGCTGCAAAATGCAGTTCCGCAACACTGTATCTTTGGTGTTGAAAGCCGACGCGGGGTGGGCGTTTAGCAGTTGCTCGACTCGAGGCCCATCGAGCACACCGATAGCGCCAGTGACTTCTGAAATTATTGCTTCAGGGTCAACTACTTGGTTCTCTGCCGCAACAGATTCGCTCACCAACAGCAACGTCAGCATTATAGTGGTTTTGATCATGGTCTCTAATCCGAATGCGGCAGCAAAAACATGCCATCAATCCGAACTTATCAACCAGCTGCATAACCGTATTGAACGGTTTTGACTTTTCGCCATGCTCGAGGCGTCGTTCCGGTCAATCCAACGACCGATCGAGTCAAATGTGCCTGATCTGCAAATCCGGTACGATAGGCAATATCCGCCAGAGCGCAATCACTGCATATGATTTCGCGAAGTGCGCGGCGTGTTTGTGCCTCCCGCCTGTAACGAGCTGGCGTCGTGCCATAGGCTTTGAAAAAACCGCGAGTAACCGTCTCTGGCCTGATACCCGCTTGATTGGCCCATCGGGTGAGATGCGTGGGTGCTTCCAAAAGATCTCGTGCAAGCATGTCAGGCCAGTCACCAATAACGGGTTGCTTTACCTGATGCGGGGCAAGGATAGCCATTATGTCTTCGTCGCAATTGACCAAAGACTTGAGGAGCAGGGCCTTGAGGAGATCGTCAGGATGCTCAACCTGAAACATTGGCGGCAAAGCAAGATAGCCCGGAACGGGAATATTGATGATAGAACAGGACGACGATACGCGGTTTGCATGCGCCTCTAGCTGGTGATGGTAGACGATATCTCCTGCTTCGGCCTGCCATCGGCCGGTATCACCAAGCTCCTCATATGTGCCGGACAATATGAATGCTGCATAGCCCGTCGAGTGCCGATGCCGCGGTTGTGGTCCCTTCTCCAAAAGCTGATAATGCATCCACGGCGCATATCTGCTGGCCAAAAATCTGTCCAGTTTTTGTCGTCCAAGAGGACTAAAACCCGATGGCCGTGTTCGGGATAAAGCAACCACAGCAATAAAGTCACTATTTGATCACATCTCAAACAATCTGATCAGCGAGAATTTCGGGTCAAAACACCTATTCGTTCACATAAATGCTGTTAATCGGCCTTTCCATGACGCGCTTCACAATCGGTTCGAAAAACTCCAGCGGGGCGCTGTCATAGTTGGCGTCAAAAGCCTTCTGGTCATATTTTTCGCAAAATTCCGCGCAATCTTCAAAATGTTCATGGCCGCGAAACTGCTCGCGCATGTCGCGGTCCTGGCCGAGATGGTGGAAGAAATAATAACCTTGGAAAATGCCGTGTTTTTCGGTGATCCAAAATAGTTTTTCGCTGACAAAGGGTTTTAGAATCGCTGCCGCGACGTCGGGATGATTAAACGTGCCGAGCGTATCGCCAATATCATGGAGCAAGGCCATGACGACATAGTCATCCGGCCGGCCGTCACGATGCGCGCGGGTTGCGGTTTGCAGGCTGTGCTCCAGCCGATCGACCGGAAAGCCGCCATAATCGCCGTCCAACAGCCGCAGATGATCGAGCACCCGGTCCGCAACCTTGCTGGCAAACGGCATGTAGTGACCCCCGATAATCTTCCAGTCTTCCTCCGTACCTTCTTCCATCGACGCAAATTTTGCTGTCACTTCATTGGGGCCGCCCATGTCATTCTCCTCAGGTTCACGCTTATCTTTGCGTGTTCTCTTTGCTTTTTCAGACATAATATTATGCGATTCTTTCCCAAACGGCAATGGCGCGCTATAGATGGGCAATATGGCCGTCATCGAAATTCGTCCCCAGCCCTTTTTTGGCAATAAAAACCGCGCATTCTGGAACCTGCAATCGGCTGGCTGGGCCGCGGTATTGGCGCTGCGCGGATTGTCGGGAATTTCCAACGGCCTGCCGCTCAGCTTTCTGATCCCGGCGATTATCGGGACGATTACCGGCTATTCGATATCGCTGCTGCTGTCGGTTATTTATCGCAACCTGATCAATCGAAAGCCGATTGTGACCTGGGGCGTCACGGCAGTCGCTCTTGCTGTCGCGGCTTCCCTTTATGCCTTTATCGATGCCTGGGTTTTCCAGATTCAGAATCCGAACACCGAAACCGCATTCGGCACGCTCTATCTCGGGGCCCTGTTTCTGGGTATCATGTTGCTCGGCGCATGGTCGGCTTTATATTATGCGATCAATTTTTTCCTGAGGGTTGAGGAACAGAATGACCAGCTTTTGCGCCTGGAAACGCAGGCGACACGGGCACAGCTGGCGATGCTGCGTTATCAGCTAAACCCCCATTTCCTATTCAACACGCTCAACAGCATTTCGACATTGGTGCTGCTGAAACAGACCGAGCCTGCCAATGCGATGTTATCCCGCTTGTCCTCATTTCTGCGCCATACATTGGTCAACGAAGTGCATAGCCGCGTGACATTGGCGCAGGAGGTGGAGACGCTGCACCTCTATCTCGATATCGAAAAAATGCGTTTTGAGGAACGGCTGCGACCCAGTTTTGATATCGATCCGGCTGTCCGTGATGCGCTGTTACCGTCATTGTTGCTGCAACCCTTGGTTGAAAATGCGATTAAATATGCGGTCACGCCCCTTGAAGAAGGGGCCGAAATTGCCGTCGCTGCATGGCTTAACAAAGGCGTTGACCAGGATATGGTCAAGATTACCGTGTCGGATACTGGTCCGGGGAAAAGTGGCCCGATACCAAAAACAACTGACTCTACTGGCGTTGGATTGGGAAATATTCAGGAGCGATTAAACCAAGCTTATGGAGAAGCGCATCAGTTCGAGATTAAGTCATCAGCAGGAGGCGGTTTTTCTGTGATCATTTCATTGCCATTTGAAACCAGAGAACTGATTGAGAAAGAGGCTGCGCAGCATAGCACAACACTCGACCAGATCAGGAACGAAGCCATATTTGGGGAGCATGCATCCGATAAAAGCCATGGGGGTCTCGTCACCGCCCCCGCAATGGCTTCATCGCACCAAAAGGACATAAATCCATGACGATAAAGACGATATTAGTCGACGACGAAAAACTGGCCATTCAGGGCCTGCAAATCCGTCTGGAAAAATATGAAGATATCGAAATCATCGATACTTGCAGCAACGGCCGTGAGGCGATCCGCAAAATCAAGACGTTAAAGCCAGACCTGGTGTTTCTCGACATTCAGATGCCGGGCTTTGACGGCTTTTCAGTTGTTCAGGGCATTATGGAAATAGAACCACCCTTGTTCATTTTCGTAACCGCCTTTGCTGACCATGCCGTCCGTGCGTTTGAAGCAGAAGCCGTCGATTATCTGGTCAAACCGGTTGAGCCCGACCGGCTGGCCGATGCCTTGGAACGTGTACGAAACCGCCTGACCGAAAAGCGCGGCGCGGAAGAGATTGAAAAACTCAAAAATGTGCTCAGCGAAGTCGCGCCAGCGGCAATGGCGGATTTGGAAAATGCCGAAGAGCCCGCCGCAGCCAGCCGCTATGAGAAGCTGATCAACGTGAAAGATCGTGGACAGATTTTCCGCGTTGATGTTGATACGATCGAGCGCATCGATGCGGCAGGCGACTATATGTGTATTTATACCGCCGATAACTCGCTGATCCTGCGCGAAACTATGAAAGATCTCGAAAAACGCCTCGATCCGCGCAATTTTCAGCGGGTGCACCGGTCGACCATCGTCAATCTGGGCCAAGTGCGGGAAGTGAAACCGCATACAAACGGCGAGTGCTTCCTGATTCTGGGATCAGGTGCGCAAGTTAAAGTGAGCCGCAGCTACCGTGACGTTGTCGCGCGCTTTGTGCACTAGTTCAGGATAATAATTAAGGCGGACCTTCAAAGACGGCGGTTTTTGAAAAAATCACGGAGTAATGCAGCGGATTCGGTTTCGCCGAATCCAGCGTAAACTTCTGGTGCATGATGGCAGGTGGCGGCGGCGAAGAAATTCACGCCGCTGTCCACCGCGCCACCTTTTGGGTCTGTCGCCCCATAATAGAGCCGCTTGATTCGCGCATGAGAAATGGCGCCTGCACACATAGTGCAAGGCTCCAACGTGACCCACAGGTCGCAATCGGTCAGTTTTTCTTGGCCCAGTTTTGCAGCGGCCGCTCGCAAGGCGACGATTTCTGCATGCGCCGTCGGATCACCGGTGGCGCGCGGTTGATTTCGGCCTTCGGCAATAATCTCTCCACCACGCACGACGACCGCGCCAACCGGCACTTCGCCATCATCGGCAGCTTTTTGAGCCAATTGGAGCGCTTCGCGCATATATGTCCGGGCCTGATCCATCACCATGTTTGGCGATGCTTAGTCCGGTTTGGCGGCCAAGGCCAATTATTCCGCCATATACAGCAAACTATGCCGTTATGCGAGAGAGCCTCGCTTGGCCAGCAAGATATAGAGCGCAAAGACGATACCGGGAACATAGCCTAGCAATGTCAGCAGGACACTGATCCAGAAATTACTGTTCAGTCCTTCTTGAACGAAAACGCCGAGCGGCGGCAAAATGATGGCGAGCAAAATTTTCAAAATGATCATGGTTTATCCCTTCGTTATCATGCTCTAGTAACGAGGGACGGGCCAGTTGGTTGCCATAAAGGTCAAAAATCCCGCCGGCCTGCGCTTGACGAACCGGCGATTTGCGGTTAGGTGCGCTGTCTTTCCCACGGGAATCACTCAATAACAAGAAATTGGACACAAAACATGTCGCGGATTTGCGAACTGACAGGTAAGACTCGGCTGGTAGGCAATAATGTATCGCACGCCAAAAACCGTACCAAAAAAACTTTTTTGCCGAACTTGCAAAATGTGACCTTGTTGTCCGACGCTCTCGGTAAGGGCGTGAAGCTGCGCGTTTCGACCCACGGCCTGCGTTCGGTTGAGCATGTTGGCGGGCTGGATAACTGGCTGTTGAAAACATCCGATGACAAATTGAGCCTACGCGTGCGCCGTCTCAAAAAAGAAATTGCCAAAAAGCAGGCTACTGCCGCTTAATAACTGTATTTGCAGTTTATTTTGGAATTGACGAAAAGCCGGGGCTCGCCTCGGCTTTGTCATTTGGAGCCTTGTTTGCTGGAGCCTTATCCTTCTTCCGCTTAAACTTGCCTGGTAACAACCGGAACTTCATCAATATGGATTCTTGAACCGGATTGAAATTATCATCCGAAGCCATCCATATGATGGCATCGCCATCTTCCAGAGTGACCGCCAGGGCTTCCATATTGTCCACCTTCATCGGCGGCTTGAGCGTCGCGATCCGCTGAGAGCTCCAGATCTTGCCCTCGGCAATCTCCGATAAATCGCCAATGGAAAGAATCGCAGAGACGCCATCCAACGGGGTGAATCGGCGATGCAATAACAGCGCCCGGCCATCAGGCAGCAAGGTCGCATCGGTTATCTTATAGCCTCTGGGCGGCCGGTAACCGAAAAGCTTCGGCTTGTTTTTCTCTTCGGCTGGATCACCATCAAATATCAGCGCTTGATAACCGCCTTTGCTAAATTCAGCGGATTCGGAGAAAACCAGAAAATGGTCCGCTTCACCGTCGTGCCCGGGTAGGCGCAGCATCGCTTCAGCGCCGCTATTAAGCGGCCATTGTTGCATCGCCTTGACCTTATGTTCAGCCTCTTTGTGCGCAAAAGACGGGCTATAGCGCCAGACGCTGTGATAGCGTTCATATCCGACCCAATATTGGCCCGTTCCTGGGTCAAGGACCAATGACTCTGCATCCCAGTTCTGTTTGGCAAATTCATTTGCCACCGGTGGCCCGTCCGGCAACGGCGCAATGGATGCCTGTTTAGCAAGATCGTTTTGTTGATCCAATGTAAAACCGATCAGGACGCCGGCATCACTCAACATCAAAAACCGGTCATCGGGCAAAGCCAACATCGCGGAGATTCCACCAAAATCATCATTGTCACTGGTCATTTTCCAGCCAGCCAGAAATTCAAGTCGCCCGGTTTTCAAGCGATCAGGCTCCTCAGCATTAAAGCTGATCGATTGCAGCTGAATAACCTGGCTATCATTTTTTGGCGGCGGCGGCCCGTGAACATAGGTCACTGGCACCAGAAAGAAAAACAGGGACAGGCAGGCTATTATCCGGGTCACAAACCGGCCCATAACCGATCTGCAGATGCAAATATATTCTAATCTGGACGATAAGCCAAAACTTGCGCTAGGAGCCAATTATACTAGCGAAAAGGCTCGATATGAAGAAGATTTATTCTGACGCGGCAACCGCTTTGGACGGGTTGTTATTTGATGGCATGCATTTATGCGTCGGTGGTTTTGGATTATGCGGGATACCGGAGCGGCTGATTGATGCGATTCAGGCAGACGGGGTGAAGGATCTCACCATTGCCTCCAACAATGCCGGGATTGATAATGAAGGCTTGGGCAAATTGCTGCGGTCCAAGCAAGTTAAAAAGATGATCTCATCCTATGTCGGCGAGAATAAGGAGTTTGAAAGACAATATTTGTCCGGAGAGCTGGAAGTGGAATTCTGCCCGCAAGGAACCTTGGCCGAGCGCTGCCGCGCTGGCGGCGCCGGGATACCCGGCTTCTATACCAAGACGGGTGTCGGCACGCAGGTGGCAGACGGCAAGGAAGTCAAAAGCTTCGACGGCGAAGATTATATTCTTGAACGCGGGATTTTTGCCGACCTTTGCCTGATAAAAGGCTGGAAGGCAGACAAGGCGGGCAATTTGATTTTCCGCAAAACCGCCCGCAATTTCAATGCACCAATGGCAACAGCAGGGAAGATATGCGTCGCAGAAGTCGAGGAAATTGTCGAAGTTGGCGAGCTGGACCCCGATGCGATCCACTTACCAAGCATCTATGTCAAACGCCTGATTGACGGCTCACCCTATGACAAGAAGATAGAATTTCGCATGACCCGCGAACGGGAGACCGCATCATGAGCTGGGACCGCAATCAAATGGCCGCGCGTGCGGCGCAAGAACTGCAAGACGGCTATTATGTCAATCTTGGCATTGGCATCCCTACCCTGGTGGCCAATCACATACCCGGTGGTGTCGAAGTGACGTTGCAAAGCGAGAATGGCATGTTGGGCATTGGTCCGTTTCCTTATGAAGACGAGATTGATGCCGATCTGATCAACGCGGGCAAACAAACGATCAGCGCATTACCCTCGTCCAGCTACTTTGGCAGCGCCGATAGTTTTGCGATGATCCGCGGCGGGCATATTGACCTGACCGTATTGGGCGCCATGGAAGTGGCCCAAAATGGCGATATCGCCAACTGGATGATTCCCGGGAAAATGATCAAGGGCATGGGCGGTGCCATGGATCTGGTTGCAGGCGTCAAGAAAATCATCGTGGTCATGGACCACTGCGCGAAAGACGGCAGCCCCAAGTTCATTCCGCAATGCACATTACCATTAACCGGCACCAACGTCGTGGATATGATTATCACCGACCTCGCCGTTTTTCACCGTCCCGACCATGACAGCCCGTTCAAACTGATCGAATTAGCGCCTGACGTGACCGCAGATGAAGTCTCGGCAAAAACCACTGCATCCTATATTTAAATATTATTGCTCCCATTTTGGTACACTGGCTTGCTGACAATTCGGTCAAATCGGGCCAATGACTGAATATGGCCGTGGTTTATTCAAAACAATAGTCAAAGAACACTTGATTTATCGTTCTGTGGCGGACATCACTAATTTATATCCAAAATGGATGTAAATGACTTATCAGTTGAAAAATTTGAGGTATTTGGGGAAATATCGGGATCGGGGAATGAATATGCCAGAAGTTGATAATCGAATGGACGAAACATTGATCGCTTTGACATCACAAATTGTTGTGGCGCATGTTAACAATAATAATGTTGCTGTTTCAGATTTGCCAATATTGATAAACAGTGTGCATAGCGCGTTGTCGGATCTTAACGGCGAGCCGGGGTCATCAAAAACAAAACAAGAGCCAGCAGTTCCAATCGAAGAGTCGATCAAGCCAGACCATATTATCTGCTTGGAAGACGGCAAGAAATTCAAGATGCTGAAACGGCACTTGATGACACGTTACAATATGACACCGGAAGAATATCGGGCAAAATGGGGCCTTCCACCCGATTATCCAATGGTATCTTCGAACTATTCGAAAGTTCGTAGCGGTTTGGCCACGAAAATTGGGCTGGGTCGGAAATAGGGTTCAGATGATTGCGCGCTTTTTGAAGTTAAAAGGCGCGCGTCTGGCTTTGGCGGCAGTTTTCATATTTGATATCTAAAATAGTTTGTGACGGTATGGCCGTATGTCACAACGGCCTTACAGCACTCTTGTCCCACGAGACCCTGACCGCCAATAGTCGCGCAGTGGTTGATCGCCCGCTGCTGGGTGAGCGAAACGTGTTATCGCCTCTCTAACCGACTATATTTAACAAAAGCAACCTCCACAATCTCAAATACCTCTTTATAAACAAACAATATATTACCTCAATTTCAAAATTTACAATATTGTGAAGTCACCGTTGCAGTGAAACTTCATACAGCTCACAATATTGAAAATATTGTGTTATTTTATTGCTGATCAGCTCCTTATATTATTTGGTTGCCTCCGTAACCAAACAGGGGAATCCAAAATGCGATCCAATTTCAAAACCAAAAACCTACGTCAATTTTGTGCGTCAGCAGCTATTATGGCGTTGGCCATTTCTGCTACAACAGCAAAGGCCCAAGATCAGCAATCAGCAGAAGCAACCCAAGAAACAGAGGAAAGCGACGACCTCATCGTGGTAACCGGTTCGCGTATTGCGTCACCCACAGTTGAATCTGCAGCACCTTTGCAGATTTTGGATGATGCGGCGATAGATGAATCTGGTGTAACAAACGTTCAAGAACTACTCTTGGAAAATCCAGCCTTCGGTACCCCTGCACTAAGCCGCACGAACTCCGCATTTCTAACATCAGGTACGGGTGTTGCCAGCATCGACCTTCGCGACCTTGGCTCTAATCGAACGTTGGTATTGGCCAATGGCCGCCGTGTTGTGGCTGGCATTCCTGGGACTTCCATCGTCGATCTTAACGTCATTCCAACACAATTTCTTGAGCGCGTGGATATTCTGACAGGTGGCGCATCATCGCTATATGGCTCGGATGCTGTCGCTGGCGTCGTGAACTTTGTGTACAAGAAAGATTTTGAAGGCATTGAGGCCAATGGCCAGATTGGCCTAACCGAACAGGGAGACGATCTGCGTTATCAGGCTAATTTGACTTATGGAACGAATGTCGCCGATGGCCGCGGCAACGTCATGGTTCATTTCGGTTATTCAAATGAAAACGGCCTTCTATCGCGTGAACGGTCAAATACCCAAGTTGATGCCATTTCGGATATTTTCTTCGGCGGTGACGTAAACGCGGAGCGAGACGGTCCCTTTTTCTCCAGCTTCCCCCCTCAAGGCCGGTTTGATGTCGCTGGTACTCCGAACGTCGGCGACGACTTCACCTTTGATCCAGATGGCAATCTTCAGCCATGCTTTACCACCAATGGCACAACGTGCCCTGGTGGGGTTGGGCCGAACGGATTTAATCGTCAAGCCTTCCGTACGCTGGCTGTTCCGGTTGAACGATATTTATTCGCGACTGCTGGCAGTTACGAAATTTCAGACTACGTCAATCTATTTTTTGAAGGGACTTACAGCCGCACCGAGTCGTCGCGCATTATCGAACCATTTGCACTGGAATCTGGCGGCGGCACCGGCATTTATCCGGGGACCGGCCGTATGCCGATCGAAAACGAAGTCAATGGAACGGTTTTGGTAAACCCCTTGGTTCCGGCAGAAATTGTCGCGGCGGCTCAGGATACCGATGGTGATGGCCTGAGAGACATCGGATTTCAGCGCCGTTTGACCGAATTTGGTCCGCGGTCAGGTGATACGACCCGCGATTTTTATCGTTTCGTTGTCGGCTTTGATGGTGCCATATTTGACGACAAGTTCAATTGGGATGTCAGTTACAATTTTGGCCAGACTTCTGAAAATCAGACATCTAGCGGGCAAGTCAACATTCAGAGTTTTCAGCAGGCATTGGCCGCTCAAGCTGATATCGACGATATTGATGGCGACGGTGATGTTACTGAGGCCATCTGCATCAATGCAGATGCGCGGGCCAGTGGTTGTGTGCCGGTGAATATTTTTGGCGAAGGCAATATTTCGCAAGACGCCATCGCCTATATTGACGCCCAAGCAACTTTTCAGACGAAAATTACCCAGCAAGTGATCCAAGGTAATATTTATGGTTCTCTTTTCGAGCTACCGGCTGGGCCGCTGGGCATCGCCGCTGGTGTAGAATATCGCCGGGAAGAAAGTGAGGAAGATAACGACGCCCTTACCAATGCTGGTTTAAATGGTGGTAACAAGCTGGGCGATTCCTTCGGTGAATTTGACGTGTTGGAGGGCTATTTAGAGGTTAAAGTTCCTATTCTTGCTGACACACCGGGCTTTCAATTGTTAGAGGCCGGTGGTGCCGTCCGGGTCGCAGACTATTCCACGGTCGGAACTGTTGTTAGCTATAATGGTACTTTGACGTGGCAACCAATTGATGACATCCGGTTACGTGGCACCTATTCGCGTGCAGTTCGGGCGCCAAATATCGATGAGCTGTTTGCAGGTGCTGGACAGACATTCCCATCTGGCCTGCAGGATCCTTGTGCAAATGACGGCAGCGGCCCCAATGGTGGCGTTACAGCAACTGAGACCAGCGCTCTGGCAACAGCTTGCCGGGCGTTTGCAGGGGTGAATGAAAATATTGCGGCTAATGGCGGCGAGTTTCAGTTAGTACAGGCGGATATTCAAGGCATTAGCGGGTTCAATCTGTCCAACCCTGATCTGGAGGAAGAAAAGGCAGATAGCTGGACCGTTGGTGTGGTCATCAATCCACGTTCCATTGATGCCCTTCGCAATCTTACTATCACTGTTGACTATTATAATATCGATGTGAGCAATGTAATCGCCGCCCCAGGACGAGCATTTACGCTGGATCAATGCTATAATAACGCCGATGCTCAGTCTTGTTCGTTTGTCACTAGACGTGCAAATCAGACGTCAACAAATAGCGCTGGTTCTATTGAATTCATCGATGCTCAGCAGCTGAATGGTGCCAGCCTGAAAACTGAAGGCATTGACGTAACCGCGTCTTATAATACTAGTCTTGAAGCCCTAGGCTTGGATGGAAGGTTGAGTGCTAGAGTCGCCTACACCCACCTGATCAAAAATGACTTCAAACAGAGAGTTGATCTAGATGCAGACCCATCTGCTGGTGAAATCGGCACTTCTCAAGATCGCTTTACTGCAAATCTGGGATATTCCGATGGGCCATTCCGTATCGGATTTACGGGTACTTATATTAGCTCTGCTGTGACAGATGACCAGTTCTGTGTTGATTGCGGTGATGCTGTGGATGCTGAATTCTACTTGGATACCCAGTTAAATTATAAAGTGACGGAAGAGTTTGAATTCTACCTTGGTGTAGATAACTTGCTCGATAACGATGCTCCGTTGATCCCGACGTCTGCACCATTCAATGTCACTGGCTCGGACACAGCAGCCGATGTCTATGACATATTCGGTCGGCGCTATTATACCGGTGTCAGAATGCGGTTCTAACGGCCAAGAATAAAAAGAAGGCCGCAATTTTGCGGCCTTCTTTTTATGTAAATTTGCGGTGATAGCCATCATCTCACCAACATCACCTCCGCTTTAGATTTTCATCCCGCCCAATCTCTGATACCGAGGCTTCGATGCCCTATTTCGGCATAAGGCACGCGTAATTCCAAGCAGGGACGTAGTCCATGAAAGCGATAATCGTTGGCGGCGGGATTGGTGGATTAAACGCTGCGCTATGCTTCAACCACTTCGGCTGGGATGTCGAGATATTGGAACAGGCCGCGCAGCTGGAAGATATTGGCGCCGGCATACAAATCAGCCCCAATGGGATGCATGTGCTGCGCGCGCTGGATATTGACGGGCAGGTTGCGGCAACCGGTTGTTGCCCGCGCGCGACACAATTCCGGATGGGGCAATCCGGCCGGGTGATCATGACCCAGGACATGGGCCAGCGGCTTGAGGAAAAATGGGGTGCGCCCTATCTTCACATTCATCGTGCTGATCTCATTTCCGCCATGGCGGACGCGCTTAGTAAACGTTGTTCCGGCGCTCTGCGGATGGCGACACCTGTCGCCGGCTATGGTCAGAATGATCACAAGGCTTGGGCAATACTGAGCGATGGTTCTGTGGTCGAAGGCGATATCATCGTTGGCGCCGACGGGATCAAATCACCCATTCGCACACAAATGCTTGGGCAGGAAAAGCCGCGCTTCACCGGCAATGTGGCTTGGCGCGCGGTTGTGCCAGTCGCCAAACTGGGCCGGAACGCACCTTTGCCCGTTGCCAGCGTCTGGCTTGGCGAGGGCAAACATGCCGTCACCTATTTGCTGCGCGGCGGCAAGCTGGCCAATCTGGTCGGCGTGGTCGAACGCGATGACTGGCAACAGGAAAGCTGGACCGAAAAAGGTACGCGCGAACAGGCCCTGGCCGATTTTGCAGGTTGGCATCCGACGATCACAACCTTGCTGGAACAGGCCGATCACCATTATCGCTGGGCCTTGTTTGACCGTGATCCGCTGGACCAATGGATCGATGGCCGAGCGGTCCTCATCGGTGACGCGGCTCATCCGATGTTGCCGTTTATGGCGCAAGGTGCCGTGCAAGCGATTGAGGATGGCTATGTGCTGGCCCGCTTACTGGCAGAACATGATGATCATGAAACGGCCCTCACCCTTTTTTTCCAAGCGCGGCGCGCTCGAACAGCCAGCGTTCAGGAAGCCGCTCGGCGCAATATGAATATTTTCCACCAGCGCACAACAAGCGGCAAGTTAAGCACCTATGCCCCCATATGGCTGGCCGGAAAAATACCTGGGCAGGAAGCTTTTGATGCGCAGATGGAATGGCTCTACGGCCATGATGTCACAGCGAATTGAACGAAGCCGGCTTACAGGCAAACCAATAATTGTAATCGCTGCATATTGCCTACATCGGATACGCCTGCCATAGTGCTTTATATAGCTAAGACAGGGGAAAGTTGATTATTACACGGTCTCTGGCGTGGATTCGTCTCCACCCCGTCATTTCGGGCCTGATTGCCCTCGTCGTGATCGCCATTCTTTACAAGGTCATTATTCCATCACCCGCGACATATGAATATGTCACCGAACCCGTGTCCCGTGGTGAGGTTGCTCGCATAGTGTCGGCCAGTGGTAAATTAAGGGCACTTAACACCATCAACGTCGGGTCGGAAATTTCGGGACAGGTCACTGACGTTTATGTAGATTTCAACTCACCCGTCACTGCCGGGCAAGTACTTGCGCAGATTGATCCCACTCGTATCGAAGCCCGCGTCACCCAGGCACGGGCGCAGGTGGCCTCGGCACGTGCAACGCTGGCACAGGCCGAAGCATCAATCATCCGCGCGCAAACCGATTATGAAGTGCAGAGCCGCGAATTTGAACGGCAGCAGCAGTTGGCAGATAAAGGCTTCGTCTCGAAAGCCGGTATTGATCAGGCGCGCAATGCGTTGGCCAATGCGCGGGCCTCCCTAAGCACCGCAAAAGCGCAAGCGCAAAGCGGGCGCGCGGGAATTGCCCAAAGCGAAGCCGAACTCTCCTCGGCTCAGCTGGACCTCAACCGCACGCGGATCGTCGCTCCAACCAGCGGCGTTGTTATCAACAAGTTGGTCGAGCCCGGAACAACCGTGGCCGCCAGTTTCCAGACGCCGAACCTGTTCGAAATCGCTGCCGATACCAGTCGCATGCAGGTCGAGGCCTCCGTCGACGAAGCGGATATCGGACAGGTCCGGGTGGATCAGCTGGTGCGCTTTACTGTCGACAGTTATCCCGATGATACGTTTGTCGCAAAAGTTGGCCAAATTCGGAAATCGGCGACCGAAGAACAGAATGTGGTGAGCTATTTGGTGATTCTCGATGTCGACAACAAAGAAGGCAAATTGCTCACCGGTATGACAGCCAATGTTGAAATTGTTACCGGTACAAGAACCAATGTGCTGCGTATTCCCGCGCCTGCCATCCGTTTTCGTCCCCGCAAAGATGATCGGCCCGAAGAGGAAACGAAAGACCCGGTCAAACCAGCTGACGAAAAATCCAAGAAAACAAACACAGCCCAGATTTGGGTCGCTGGCGATGATCCCTATGAACCGGTTCGCCGCACGGTAACTATCGGCCTTGCCGGAGAGGATTTTGTCGAGATCATCAAAGGCGTAAAGGAAAAAGAGAAAATCCTCGTCCGCTCCAAAAGTCTCGAAAATGAGGAGGACGAAGAAGACGAGGACGAATTTGCCCGCGGGAACACCTGAGATGATGGCGTTAGTCGAAACACAGGATCTGGTAAAAAATTATGAGATGGGCGGCGAAACGGTGCGCGCCGTGGACGGCGTTTCGCTGTCCATCGACCGCGGCGAATATGTAGCTATCATGGGTGCCAGCGGATCGGGCAAATCGACCTTCATGAACATGATCGGCTGTCTGGATATCCCTACATCCGGCATTGTGCGCATAGATGGCATGGCCACAAGCGACCGTGATGGCGATGCCCTGGCCGAGTTACGCAATCAGAAAATCGGCTTTGTCTTTCAGCAGTTTAACCTGCTTGCTCGCACGACCGCTCTCGACAATGTTGCGGTTCCGCTCATCTATGCCGGGCTTGGCGGCGAGGACCGCAGAGCAAAGGCGCAGGCGAAGCTCGAGGCCATGGGGCTGGGCGACCGGCTCGACCATAGTCCGGCCAAATTATCCGGCGGACAACAGCAACGCGTCGCTATTGCCCGGGCGCTGGTCACCGAACCGTTGATTTTGCTGGCCGACGAACCCACCGGCGCGCTCGATAGCAAGACGTCGGAAGATATAATGGAGATTTTCCAAAGCCTGAACGATCAAGGCATCACGATCATCGTGGTCACCCATGAGGCAGAAATTGCCGACCATGCCAAACGCCGGATCGAATTCCGTGACGGTAAGGTGATTGAGGATATCGCGGTCAAAAAACGGCGAAAGGTCGGCGCATGATCGGCAATATGGGACAAAAGGTTTCTGGCTGGCTGGTTAACATCGCAATCGCGATAACGGCGCTGCGCACGAATTTGATGCGCTCGATATTAACGACCTTGGGCGTGATGATCGGAGTTTTTGCTGTGACACTCGCTGTAGCAGTCGGCTCCGGTGCGCAGGTGTCGGTGATGCAGTCCATTAATGCGCTTGGTTCCAACATGGCACTCATCTTTCCGCAGCCCGATACAGGTGAAGGCGGGCGGCGTTCTTTTGACCGCGGTCGGCTGACGATGCGCGACGCGCGGGCAATCGAAAAACAGATTGGCGGAATTGATGACATCGCACCGCAACTGCGCACCAATATACAACTGGTCGTTGCCGGACGTAATGCTTCGACCAATGCTGTCGGCACTACACCCGGCTATGGAAAAGTATCCAATCTTGTCGCCGAGAACGGCCGCTTCATTAGCGAAGCCGATGTCCGGTCTGCCGCGCGCGTTGTGGTGCTTGGCCCAACGGTCGCGCGAAAACTATTCGGCGATTTTGATCCGGTCGGGGAAACCATCCGCATCAACCGCGCGCCGTTTAATGTCATAGGCGTCACCGAATCCAAGGGTTCCAGCTTTGGCAATGATAATGACGATATTGCACTGATGCCGATCAGCACGATGCGACAGCGGTTTTCCGGCGACTCGCTTGCTGGCCCGGATGACTTGCAGGTGCTGTTTGTCGGCTTTCAAGATGGGATATCGCTGCCAGAGGCGAAGCGCGAGATGACCAAATTGCTGCGCGAGCGCTATCGGGTGCGCGGCAAGGATATCAATCCCTTCACGATCCGCACGACCGAAGAATTTATGAAAGAATCGGCACAGGTGACCGGCATATTCCAAATCGTGCTGGTCGCTATCGCATCCATTTCGCTGCTGGTCGGCGGCATTGGCATCATGAATATCATGCTGGTCAGCGTTACCGAGCGTACGCGTGAAATCGGCCTGCGCATGGCGCTGGGCGCGAAACGCAGCGATATTCGTAACCAGTTTCTCGTCGAGGCAGCCGTGCTTTGCGTGATTGGCGGTGCGATGGGGTTGATACTGGCCATTGCGGGCGGAACAGCACTGACCGTTTATGCTGATTTTCCGGTCCCGATCGGGGTCGGGGTCAGCATTGGCGCGATTATATTTTCTGCTGTCATCGGATTGTTGTTCGGCGGTTACCCCGCCGTTCGCGCTTCACGCCTGTCGCCGATTGAAGCATTGCGCAGCGAGTAAAACCAGTTTGCCTTTAGTGGCCCAGGGATGATATAATCTCGATGTTCGCAACTGGCGCGATAGGGTGGTTCACCATCGGGGAGCGGGCGCATCTTTCATGATGCAATTTTCAGTCGGGCGCCTGGGCATTTCTTGAACCAAAGGAGACATGCTCATGACTGACACACAAAAGCCTTTCCACATTGTTTTTCTCTTATTCAACGGCATTACGCAGCTTGATTTTACCGGGCCAGCGCAATTTTTGGCGCGGATGCCGGGAGCGGCCGTGCATACGGCTGCAAAGCACGTCCAGCCTGTCCAGACCGACAGCGGCTTTGCAATGCTGCCGAGCACGAGCCTGGCCGATTGTCCGCAAGCCGATTTGCTCTGCATCCCGGGCGGCTTTGGCACGCGCGATGTGATACAAGATGAAGAGACGTTGCAGTTTCTGCGAGATCAGGCCGCGGAAGCGCAATATGTCACATCGGTGTGCACCGGATCCCTGGCCCTAGGCGCAGCAGGATTACTGCAAGGCAGGCGCGCGACCAGCCATTGGGCCTATGTTTCGTTACTGGAGAAATTCGGTGCAACTTATGAAGCGGCGCGTGTCGTCAAGGACGGCAATGTGATTACGGCGGGTGGGGTAACCTCTGGCATTGATTTCGCCCTGACCGTTATTGCGGAGATCGCCGGACAATCTTTTGCAGAGGCGGTACAGTTGGGACTGGAATATGATCCCCATCCGCCTTTTGACAGCGGCAGTCCTGCCGTTGCCGATCCCAAGCTAGTGACATTGCTGAATGATCGCACCTATGGCGATGTTCTGAAAGAGTTGCAAAAAGTGATCGACGCTAGCTAAACAGGTAGAGGACTTGGGGCTCCGCTTTCGTCATGGGCAGTGCACGCCCGATATAGAAAGCCGATATACTGACCGACGCCGCCACTCCTTCGACCAAGACTGCACCGCGCCGGATTAGCGAAACAAAGCTGTTTCTCTTTTCCATGGCCTGTGCGGTGGCAGTCGCGAATGGCTATTATATTCACCCGCTCATAGCCCCGGTTGGCAATGATTTTGGCGTGAGCGGAACTCTGTTGGGGCTGGTGCCCGCGTTAAATCAGATCGCGCTGGCCCTCGGCATTTTATTGCTGCTGCCGCTTGGCGATCGGATCAACAATCGCAAGCTGGTCATCACCTTTGTCGCCGGTCAGTTTCTGGCTTTGCTTGCCATGGCCACAGCACAGGATTTCCGATTGTTTGTGGCCGCATCCTCGTTGCTGGGTTTTGCGACCATCACACCCTATTTGCTGCCCGCCTATGTCACCAAGCGGGTGCGCCCCGACCGCATTGGCCATGTTACCGGGATCATGACCGCTGGTATCACTGTTGGATTGCTTGGCAGCCGCGCGGGCGCCGGCGTGCTGGGGCATTATTTTGGTTGGCGATCGGCTTATTGGGTCGGCACCGCGCTGACCCTGTTGCTGCTCGTCATCCTGCCGCTGATCATGGAGAAAGATGAGAAACTGCGTGACGATAACGAACCTCAGCAAAGCTATGGCGCGCTGATCGCGTCGCTTTGGCCGATCATCAGGACTATGCCGGACGTGCTGCTGGCCGGATTGCTGCAAGCCCTGTCCTTCGGATTTTTTCTGGCGCTATGGCTGGGTATCGGGCTGCATGTTACCAGCCCGCAGATGGGATATGGTGTCGATATGGTCGGCTATCTTGCGCTGCTCGCTGGAACCAATGTGTTTATTGCGCCTTGGTCGGGGCGATTGGCAGACCGGATCGGTGCGGAAAGGGCGCGTATGCTATTTGCCATCGCTCAGTTAATCGGCGCGATCCTGTTGATATTCGCTGGCAACAGCTTGTGGATATTGATCCTGCCAATCCTGTTCAGCAATTTCGGCGGCGCGTCGATGGATGTTGCCAATCGCACAATCCTGTTCGGCCGCGCCCCGGAAATTCGCACCCGCCTGATGACCATCTATATTGTCATCATGTTTGTCGGTGGCGGCCTGTCGAGTTGGCTTGGCACAACCGCCTATGCTTGGGGCGGATGGGACGCGATTGTCGCTATCTCACTGATCTTCTCAGCCTTGATCATGGGCTTTTCGCTCTTGGGTTTACGATTGAAGCCTACAACTTGACAGAAACTCCAGTTTTGCCGAGTGTCAAAAAACCGCTTTGAGGGAGGATAGGATGCCAAAGCTGTTGATGATGATGCTTATGCTGCTGCCGGTTTCGGTTGCTGCTGAGACAACCGCTCCACCGTCCGACCATCAGCAGCTGGTCGAAAGATATACAGCTGCGTTCAATGCCAGAGACGTTAACGCTATGGCCGCGCTGATGCATCCCGGCATTCAATGGATCACGATCAGCGGGGACCAGTCCAAGGTCACGACCGATGGAAAAGAGCGGATGGTCAGCGAGATGGAATCCTATTTCAAAAGCCCGACCCGCATTAGCAGCAGTCTCGGCGGCTGGTCGGTCAACGGAGATTATGTCACCGTGATCGAGACCGCATCCTGGTCGGACAGCAAGGGGGAGCGCCAGGCGCAGAGTGCCACTGCGGTCTACCAGATTGCAGATCGGTTGATCCGCCGGGTCTGGTATTTTCCGGAACAGAAAACGCAATAGCGCTCAAATACGAACGAGTACCTTGCCGATATTGCCGCCAGTAAACAGCTTGTCATAGGCGGTCAGCACATTCTCGATTCCATCCGTCACATCAAACGGCGTATCGATCCGTCCCTGTTCCAGCCATTCCTTGAGCTGCTGCGTAAGTCGCTCTCCTTGATCCATGAAATCGGGCGAGAAAAAGCCTTCGACGCGCAGGCGCTTCATCAGGATCTGGTCGAAATGCTCCGGCCCCTGCCCGCGTCCATCGCCCTTATACTGAGCCAGCAATCCGCATAGAGCCACCCGGCCATAGAGCGCCATATTGGGCAGCACATCATCCAGGATCGGACCGCCGACATTATCGAAATAGGCATCAATCCCGCCTTCCACTTTCGCCAACTCTGCCGCGATGTCGTCATTCTTATAATCAATCGCTTGGGCGATCCCGAGTTGGCTCTCCAGCCAACGGCATTTGTCCGGGCCGCCTGCCAGGCCATAAATATTGGCGCCCAATATCTTGGCAATCTGGCAAGCCAGCACACCGGTCGCGCCTGCCGCCGCTGAGACCAAAACATTGTGCCCTGCCTCAACACCGGCCGTTTCCTGCAAGCCCCAAAGGGCCGTCCAACCGTTAAACCCAAGCACACCGAAATGCTGTTTGATATCGCTGATACCCGTATCAACCTTCACCAACCCAGACAGTTCCGGCTCAATCACTGCATGTTCCGCCCATTGACCAAAACCGCGCACAAGATCGCCCTCGGCAAATCCGGCATGGCGGGAAGCAGCGATATGCCCGAGCACCAGTCCCACCATTTTTGTACCGAGTTCGAGCGGCGGCTGATAGCTATCCTCACGCTCCGTCATCCACATGCGCGTGCCAGCATCCATCGAAAGATAAACGGCTTTCACCAGCACTTGACCGTCCGCCAGTTCCGGCATGGCTTCAGTTTCCAGCGAAAGCGCACCGGAAACGTCGTCGTCTACCGGGCGTCTGTTCAACTGCCAAAATCGGTTACTCGCCATGCTTATCTCCCCTGCAGTGCAATGGCAATTTAAAGCAGTTGGTCCTCTTCGATACTATTCTTATTGGCGGTCAGTTTTGTAATTCTCGCCATGTCAATTTTGCCGAAAGATGCGCCAGGCGACAAATCCACTGATCACGCCGCCTAACAGATTGGCGGCCAATTCCCCGGCATAAATCGTCGACGCGCCCCATTCGTCACCAGCCAGCGCAGTTCTGCTGAGCAAGGCAATCGGCACCATGATCAGGAAAACCCGGCTAAGCGACAAAGCGAGTGCCGTTCCCGCCCTGTCAATCGCATTGAAAGCGCCATTGGCGACAATGAACAAACCATAGCCACCGAAGCCCCAAGCCGCGATCGTCAGATAAGTTTCGATCGCCGCCAGCACCGCATCTTTTTCGGTAAAGAAGGAACCAATCCAGCGGCTCGCCAACACTAAAGCTGTAGCAATGAGCAATCCGTAGAGGATACAGAATATACCCGATAGCCAAAGCGCACGTCGCGCCCGCTCCGCCTTGCCTGCTCCCCAGTTTTGGCCAACAACCGCGCCGATCGAACTCGACAGGGCAAGCAAGGGTACCACCGCCAGACTTTGCAAGCGTCCAGCGGCTCCAAAACCGGCAACCTCATCCTGACCATAGCCGGCAAGCAGCGCGGTCAGGATCGAAAGACCTATGGGATTGATCGCATTGGAACCCGCCGCCGGTCCGCCCACCCGCAACAGAGACACCACGCCTTTGCGCCAATCGGTCGCCGTCAAACAGGCCGGGTTCATCTTGATGGCACTGGATTGAACCAGCACAAACCCCAATCCGGTTCCCACTGCCCACCCGCCAATCGTGGCATAGGCCGCGCCTTCAATACCGAAACCTTCAAACGAACCGATGCCCGTGATCAATAGCGGGTCGAGCACCCAATTGGTTGCTGCAAAGGCGAATAATATCGTCGAGGCGCGCTTCGCCGCGCCCTGTCCACGCAATACGCCGTTCATCCCCATATTGGTCAGCAACAGCGGAAAACCGAGAGCATAGGGCGTCATATAGGCCTGGATTAACGGCAGGAGGTCATCCTCCGCCTGCATCAGGTCGAATAGCGGTGTCTTCACCAGATAAAGGGTCACTGCAATGCAAAGGCCGAATATGATGGCCAGAGCAATGCCGAGATTGCCGAGTTGCTGCGCTTTTGCCTCATCCCCACTGCCAAGCGCGCGGGATACAACAGAGCTGATCGCAGCGATAACACCGACGCCCATGCTGGACAGCGCTACGGTGACCGGAAAAATGAAGCTGACCGCTGCCAGCTCCTTTGCGCCCAGCTGACCAATAAAATAGGCATCGATAATGCCAATCGACATGATGCTGGCAATGCCCAGCAGCATAGGCGCAGTTTGCGAGACCAGATGTCCAACTATTGAGCCGTTGGTCAGTTTTGCGCTTTTGCTGGAGCTTTTGCTGTTGTTTGGATCGTCCGACATTGGCTGGTCTTTGATAGACCATCCCGGCTTGCGTCAACACCTGCCAAAGGCCGTAGTGTAACGATGTCGCAACAATTGTTTAGAGTAGGTCGGATCGCCCAATATGATCGCTATCGGCGGGGAGGCTGAACAGCATGCCGTCTTTGCCCATGACTATTTTCCCGCGAAAACCCGCCGTCACATCTTTCAGATAATAGGGTTCCAAAAGGCTGTTCGGCACCGCCGGAACGATATGAGAGAAAACCAGCATTTTTGCTTTGGCAGCCTTGGCCGATTCCGCCACCTCGGCAGGCGTCGCGTGATAATCGGGAATATCCGCCATGATCTTCTCAAGCCTTGGCCGTCCCGCTTTTTTCATCGCTGCTTCGGTAAGCGCAACCATCTCGGCATTCAGCACTTCATGCACCAATATGTCGCAACCGTTGCAGGCCCTTTCGACCGCTACGTTTCGTGTGGTGTCACCGCTAAACACGATCGACCGGCCTTTATAGTCAAAGCGATATCCGACCGCTGGCACAACCGGTTCGTGATTGACCGCAAAGGCTGTGATTTTCAGGCCATCCTGATCATAGACAATTTGCTCGGCTTCATCCGTGGGTAAAGCGAAAGGCCGAGCGGTACCGCCGATACCGGATGGCGGCATGATATCTTCGCCATGATGTGCCACGCGGTAACTCGCATCGGCAGCGTAGGCGGCGTTTATTCCGTCAACAATTGGGGTCACACCCTCTGGCGCGATCACCGGCAAGGGCTCTGCATGACCGCCGCCAGCCCAGCGCTGCAGCAATAGCTCGCCCATGCCATCAATATGATCGCTGTGAAAATGAGTCAGCAGCAAGGCTTCGATCCGGCCCGGGCTCAGTCCCATTTCACCCAGTCGGCGCACCGCTCCACCGCCTATGTCCACAATGAACATTTTGCCGTCGATAATCACCGCGGAACAAGGCCCAGCGCGACTGGGGTCGGGCAAGGGCGATCCGGTTCCACACAAAGCGAGATGCATGCCTTCGGGCAAATCGCCAATCACGTCGCGGTTGACAGCGGTTTCAACGGCATTGGCAAAAAGCCACGCACCAATGGCTGGACGAAGAAGCCATGTCGCGCTCACGAGAACGCCAATTCCCATGGCGACACCCAATAGCAGACGCTTGCTAAAAAATTTTGACCGGCCCATGCGCTCCTCAGGTTTTTGCTCTAACATTCCACCAGATTGACGGCCAGACCGCCCTGCGAGGTTTCCTTGTAGCGTTCGCTCATATCCAGACCGGTTTTGCGCATGGTCTCAATGACTTCATCCAGACTCACCCGGTGGGTGCCATCGCCCATGATCGACAGGCGTGCCGCTTCAATTGCCTTGACCGCGCCGACGGCATTGCGTTCAATACAGGGCACTTGCACGAGACCTGCGACCGGATCACAGGTCAGTCCGAGATTATGTTCCATGCCAATCTCGGCGGCATTCTCGACCTGTAACGGCGTCCCGCCCCACGCCGCCGTCAGTCCGGCCGCTGCCATCGAACAGGCGACACCGACTTCGCCCTGACAACCGACTTCTGCGCCTGAGATGGAGGCGTTTTCTTTGAACAGAGAACCGATGGCGGCGGCGGTCAGCAAGAATGTCTCGATCCCGGCGACATCGGCCTTGGGCGAAAACCGTTCGTAGAAACGAAGTACCGACGGCACAATTCCAGCCGCACCATTGGTCGGCGCAGTCACCACTTTGCCGCCGGCCGCATTTTCTTCATTCACCGCGAGTGCCCAAAGGTTGACCCAATCGAGCACCGTCAGCGGATCGGACAAGGCCCGCTCCTGCCGCTCCATCAAGCGCGCATGGATCAACGGCGCGCGGCGCTTTACACGCAGGCCACCAGGCAGGATCCCGCCTGACTTGATGCCGCGGTCAATACAGGCAGACATTGCATCGGATATCTCTCTTATGGTCGCGCTAATCTCCTCATCGGTTTTACCGACACGCTCGTTATTGCGCATGATATCGGCGATCGAGAGCCCCTTTTCTTCAGCGATACGCAGCAAGTCTGCGCCAGAGCAAAACGGATGCGGAACATCCCACAGACCGCTTTCGGGGTCATTCGCGCCAATCTGATCTTCGTCGAGGATCGCGCCGCCGCCGACCGAATAATAGACCCGCGTCACCAGTTCGTCTGCGCCGTTAAAGGCCGTGAACCGCATCGCGTTGGAATGGAAATCCAGACGCTTGCGCTGATCGAAGATGACATCGGTGTCCTCGTCAAAGACAATGTCGTGGGTGCCGTTCAAGTGAATGCGCTTTGCGTTTCTGATCTGGTCCACCAGCGCATCGGCCGCATCCGGCTCAATATTTTCCGGCACCCGTCCGGACAGACCTAACAATACCGCCCGGTCGGTCGCGTGCCCCTTGCCCGTCAGCGCAAGCGAACCGAATAATTTGGTCTCCATCCGGGTGACTTGACCCAAAATCCCTTGCTCCGCGACTCGCATAGCAAAGGTAGCCGCGGCCAACATCGGTCCCATCGTATGGGAACTCGATGGCCCGACACCGATTTTGAACAATTCAAAGGTACTGGCAACCATAGCGGCTTACGATTTTTTTGTCGCAGCGATCCATTGATTGACCTGCTTTTCCAATATGTTCAGCGGCACCGAACCGCCGCCCAATACCGTATCGTGGAAACCTCTAATATCGAAATCATCACCCAGCTCTTTTTCCGCCTTGGCGCGCAGTTCCTGGATTTTCAGCATGCCGATCTTGTAGCTCGTCGCCTGTGCCGGCATCACCAGATAACGGCGGACTTCGCTGCGCACAGCGGTTTCAGGGATTGGCGAATTGGCGAGGAAATATTCCACCGCTCTTTCTTCACTCCAGCCCTTTGCATGCAAGCCGGTATCAACCACCAAGCGGATGGCGCGCCAGATTTCCGTCGTGAGACGCCCAAAGTCAGAATAGGGGTCTTCATAGGCCCCCATTTCTTTCGACAATAGTTCCGAATAGAGCGCCCATCCTTCGCCAAAGGCTGGAATATAGGCGCCCTGCGCTCGGAATTTCGGAATGCCAGTCAGTTCCTGCGCAATCGAGCTTTGCATATGGTGGCCGGGATTGCCTTCATGATAAGCGATTACCTCCAGACTATGGATTGGCATCGCGCGCATGTCCGACAGATGCGCATAATAGGTTCCGGGGCGTGTTCCGTCCGGTGTACCGGGCCGGTAATGCTGAGCCGCACCGTCTTGTTCGCGAAACGGCTCCACCCGCTTCACCACCAAATCGGCTTTTGGCAGGGTTCCGAAAAAGTCCGGCAGGCGTGTGTTGATAAACGCAAGATGCTTTTCAGCGGTATCAATATAATCTTGCGCGCCCTTGTCATCGTTTGAGAAATAGAATTGATCATCCTCACGCAAGAAGGTGAAAAAGGCCTGCAGATCACCGTCAAAGTTCACTTTGTCCTTGATCGCTTCCATCTCGCTGCGAATGCGTGCGACTTCGGACAGGCCCATGGTGTGAATCGCATCCGCCGTCAGATCGGTCGTCGTCTGATTGGCGAGGCGATAGTTATAAAAGGCTTCGCCATTAGGCAGTTCGGAAACACCAAAGGGCGCTTCTTTTGTATTGGGTAGATCTTGTTTGAACCAGGTAATGATGCGCTCATAGGCTGGCTTTAACGATCCGGTGAGTGCCAGACGCGCTTGCTCTTTCAGCTCATCCGACCTTCCCTGCGTAATCGTACCCGCTTTCACCAGAGCGGCTAATTTGCCCTCAGTCGCCTCCCATAGAGCTGACGGAGTGCCGGTATCAAATGGCGCACCGGTTGTGATTTTCTCGGACTGCTCAATCACCCCTTCATAGGCAAAGCGGGGCGGGCGGGTGCCAGTTTCGGCATTGGCCTGTGCCCGCGTGAGGAGCTGATCTAACGCCCGTGCACTGCCTTTCAACCGTTCAATAAAGGCGACCATGTCAGATTCGCTAGCGACGCGATGCTGATTGATCAAAAAGGTCGGGAAGAAGGACTGCTGACCGTTAAACTGGTGGAGTATATAGCCATTCTGACGAAACGGCACGCCCGATTCCGCCTGCTCCAACCGGAACAGCCACATGTCCCAAGATATCTGCGCATCCGGCGTTAGCTTGTCATAGTCAAAATCACGTTTCATTTCCGCTGTCGCCACACGCATCCAAGCGAGTTGACGGTCTGCAGCTTCCACAGAATAATCGTCAATCTGGTCATAAGCCGTTCTGCGGCCCAATAAGGTCTGGCGGATCGGACTAAAGGCAAGCTGTTCTTCAAATTTTTTGTCGAACCAGATGTTGAGACGATCCGTCTCTGTCTCCATCGCATCCGCGACTGCCGGCGCAGTATTTTGCGCATGAACCGGGGAAGCGGCAACCGCCAGCCCCGCCATTGTGGTGGAAGCCAATATTAACTTAAGAAACCTGGTCATGCGGTCTGATCCCTTTGTAAGAAGTTACAATGGCAACTGCATGGCACAGTCCGAGCGCTTTGGGAATATCCGGGAGTATCGGTACTTGCTATCCACCCAAAGATGTTGCGTGTTTGAGAGTTGATTTGGATCAACGCTTTATGTCACCGCATGGACCATATTTTACCTGAAAGGTAGGTCGGTCATGGCGGCGGAGAACAAGTCTGAATTGCATCAAATCACGCGAGCAGAATATCAGAAACTGGAACGGCTGATATCTGCAATCGATAGCCAAACCGCATTGCATAAAGACGAGGAAAACACCTCTATTAAAGATGTTATTTCGCATCGAGCACATTGGATTGCGCTATTTTTCAATTGGTATTCCGACGGAATGGCTGGGAAAACCGTATATTTCCCGGCCAAGGGTTATAAATGGAATGACCTAAAGCGCTACAACGCTGAATTGAGAAAAAAGCAGGCTGATATCAGCTGGGACGAAGCTGTTCTGGCATTGAAGAAGAGTTACGAAAAGCTCTTGGATTTTATTGAGACGCATTCAGATCGTGATCTGTATGATGGCCCGATGAAGGGCGCGAACAATAAATGGACCCCTGGTCGCTGGGCAGAGGCGGCAGGTGCTAGTCATTTCCGATCAGCATCAAAATATGTGCGAGTCCGGCTGCGCGAGCTCAAATAAGGATGATGCACCAGAAATTCCCGCCAGCATAAAAAAGGGGCCGGAAGTTTCCTTCCAGCCCCTCGAATGTTTTCGTCATTCCAGCGAAAGCTGGAATCTCTTTCAAGGGAGAGCGAGACGGATGGAGACCCCAGCTCCATAAATCTTTGGCGCTGGGGTGACGCCTTAGAGCGTCAGAAGCCCATGCCGCCCATGCCGCCGCCCATGCCGCCCATGTCAGGCATTGCAGGAGCGCCGCCAGCGCTGTCGTCTGGTGCGTCGGAGACAGCAGCTTCGGTGGTGATCAAGAGACCTGCAACCGAGCTGGCATCCTGCAGAGCAGCGCGCACAACTTTGGTTGGGTCGATCACACCAGATTTGACGAGATCTTCGTATTTATCGCTAAACGCGTTAAAGCCGTAGTTCTTGTCTTTCTGGTCCAGCAATTTGCCAGCGACAACCGCGCCGTCAAAACCGGCATTTTCAGCAATCTGACGAACCGGAGACTGCAGCGCTTTACGAACAATGTCGATGCCGCGGGTCTGGTCGTCATTATGGCCTTCGAGACCTTTCAGAGCAGATGTTGCATAAAGAAGCGCGGTTCCGCCGCCAGGGACAATACCTTCTTCAACAGCAGCACGCGTTGCATGCAAGGCATCGTCAACACGGTCTTTCTTCTCTTTCACTTCCACTTCGGTAGCACCGCCGACTTTGATCACGGCAACACCGCCGGCGAGTTTCGCCAGACGCTCTTGCAGTTTTTCTTTGTCATAGTCGGATGTGGTGTTTTCGATCTGTGAACGGATCGCTTCAACACGCGCCTTGATGTCTTTCGACTTGCCAGCACCGTCCACAATGGTGGTGTTGTCTTTGTCGATCGTGACATTTTTCGCTTCACCGAGCATGCCCAGCGTAACGCTTTCCAGCTTGATGCCGAGATCTTCGGAGATCATTTCACCTTTGGTGAGGATCGCGATGTCTTCGAGCATCGCTTTACGGCGATCACCGAAGCCAGGCGCTTTCACGGCTGCGATTTTCAGACCACCGCGCAATTTGTTGACTACGAGAGTAGCCAGCGCTTCGCCTTCAATATCTTCGGCAATGATCAAAAGCGGACGTCCGGCTTGCACAACAGCTTCCAAAATTGGGAGCATAGGCTGCAAGTTGGTCAGCTTTTTCTCGTGGATCAGGATGTAGGGATTTTCGAGGTCCGCAATCATCTTGTCCGGGTTGGTGATGAAGTAAGGAGACAGGTAACCGCGGTCAAACTGCATGCCTTCCACGACGTCGAGTTCAAAGTCGAGGCCCTTGGCTTCTTCAACCGTGATAACGCCTTCTTTGCCGACTTTTTCCATCGCTTCTGCGATTTTCTGGCCAACTTCTTCGTCGCCGTTGGCAGAGATAATGCCTACCTGGCTGATTTCCTGGCTGCCTTTGACAGCTTTCGAACGCTTTTGCAGATCAGCAACAACTTTATCAACCGCCTGGTCGATACCGCGCTTCAGATCCATTGGGTTCATGCCAGCGGATACTGATTTCATGCCTTCACGAACAATCGCCTGGGCAAGAACAGTCGCTGTGGTGGTGCCGTCGCCAGCAACATCATTGGTTTTCGATGCCACTTCGCGGAGCATCTGGGCGCCCATATTTTCGAACTTGTCTTTCAGTTCGATTTCTTTGGCAACTGACACACCATCTTTGGTGATGCGCGGTGCGCCGAAGCTTTTGTCGAGAACCACGTTCCGGCCTTTAGGACCGAGGGTTACTTTCACAGCATCAGCAAGAATGTCGACACCTTTAAGAATACGTTCGCGTGCGTCGCGACCAAATTTTACGTCTTTAGCAGCCATGTTATTTTCCTCTGCTTATGAGAATTAAATGATGAGTAGAATGAAATGCGATTATTCGACGATGCCGAGAATATCGCTTTCTTTCATGATGATCAGGTCTTTGCCTTCAACGGTAACTTCCGTGCCGGACCATTTGCCGAACAGGATCTTGTCACCTTTTTTGACATCAAGTGGCGTCGCTTTGCCATTGTCGTCTTTCAGGCCGCCGCCAACAGCAACCACTTTGCCCTCGGATGGCTTTTCCTGTGCGCTGTCTGGAATGATGATACCGCCAGCGGTTTTCGTGTCCGCTTCTACGCGGCTAACCAGTACACGATCATGTAGTGGACGAAATTTCATAAGTTTGCCTTTCTTGTCCAAATTATCCTTCCTGCGGGCTGCGCTCCTTTAGCTTCAGCCATCAAGAATATAGTCAATGGAGGATTAGCACTCAGTCGAGTCGAGTGCTAACGCAGCTCATATGGGCGATCTGCGCCCAGCGTCAAGAGTTTGTAGGAAAAAAAGCGGAATCTTTTTTCTATCTGTATCCGCCAGAAAAAGGCCGTTTCCGAAAAGCATCAACTCAGTTTTTCATCCATCTGAAAAAAGAAATGTAACCAGACGGGGATTGGCTGCGAAACCCATCATGAGCCTGCAAGGCAAGCTCGCCCTTATTAGCCAATTTCCAAGAGAGGAAAACCAAATGTCCAACTCCATGATTAAAGCCACCGCCGCTGCCGCTGCCCTCGCCGCTGCTGCAACTATAGCTATTTCGCCAACCACTGCCGTGGCCGCTGGCGCTAAAGAAAAATGCTTCGGCATCGCGTTAAAGGGCAAGAATGACTGTGCCGCTGGGCCAGGTACAAGCTGCGCCGGCACATCAACTGCTGATTATCAGGGCAATGCCTGGAAATACACGGCCAAGGGTGCCTGCGTTAAAGCCGGTGGTTCGCTGACCGCGAAAAAAGGCAATAGCAAGCCGGTTCCACAAAAGGGGTAAGGTAAGAATGGCATCATATTCCTGCGCAGGCAGGAATCCATCTCTCAAGCTGGCGCCTAGACGCAGCGGCAGGAGATGGGCCGTGAAGCGAGTCACTTGCCTCGCTTCACCCTTCGCAGGGGCGCGGCGCTTCTATTTCCCTTTGCACGAAAAATACGCTAAGTTTTGCGGATGTTACTGATACTCAAGCCTCAAATTTTGATCTGTCCGTTATGAAAACGCCTATGTCTCACTCCCTCCCTCCATCAGGTGGCATAGGTCTGAAGTCGGTACATTATAATGATGTATTGTCTGAGGAAGTCGGATCAAAAAAACCCGGATGGGTCGAGGTGCATCCGCAGAATTACTTCGGTGATGGTGGTCCGCTGCATCGTTGGTTGACCGCCATCGCCGAAGACTATCCTTTGAGCTTTCACAGCGTTGGGCTTTCCCTCGGCTCCGCTGAAGGCCTCAATCAATATGATCTCGATAAAATTGCCGATCTTTGTGATCGTTATGAGCCAGCCATGGTGTCTGACCATCTGAGCTGGAGCGGCAATGCCCATGATCGCTATCCCGATCTGCTCCCCATTCCCTACACGCAGGAAGCGCTCGATCATTTTGCCGCCCAGATTGGCAAAGTACAGGATCGGCTGAAACGGCCTATGCTGATCGAAAATCCGTCGCGTTATCTCAGCTACCGGGATGACGAGATGAGCGAAACCGATTTTATCTCTGCGCTGTGCAAACAGGCAGGCTGCGGACTATTGTTCGATATCAACAATGTCGAGGTTACCGCGACCAATGTCGGATTGGATATGGAAGCTTATATAGACGCGATTGACCCCGATATTGTCGGGGAAATGCATCTGGCCGGCCATGCCCGTGAGGATCATGAATCTGGTCCACTCCTCATTGATGATCATGGCTCGATTGTCAGTGACATGACTTGGCGGCTGTATGAACGCTTCATCACGCGCGCGGGCCCCAAACCGACATTGATCGAATGGGACACCGATATTCCCGCCTATGATGTGCTGATGGCCGAAGTTTCGAAAGTGGAAACCGTGCTTGGCAGCCATGTTTTGGACGAGAGCCAGCATGCCCTCGCTAGCTGAAGGCCAATCACGCTTCATTGCCTGCCTGCAAAAAGGGCCAGCGCATTTTCCTGACGATCTGTTTACGGAAGAGCCCAGCCGAGCGCTGCTGGGGCTCAAAGCTCATGCCAATACCGTTTCCCATGCACGGCTCGTGGCGCTCGAAAACGCTTATCCCAAATTGCATGAGCATATGGGCCACGAGCCCTTTCACGCCATTTCGCGCGATTATATCGAGCAGGATCACATATTGACCTGCGATATGAACAGCATCGCAGCAGATTTTGCCGACTTTCTGTCCAAACGCGGATTTAGCGAAACAGAAGTAGATCTGGCCCGGATCGAATGGGCCTGGATTAAAAGCTATCATAGCGCTGAAGCCGAACCGCTGGCGCTCCAAGATATTGCAACATTGGATGAGGCGGGTCTGCTCGGCCTTGAGATTGAAGTGCATCCAGCGATGCGGCTGATCCGTCTGACCGGCGCGCTGTCTTCTCAGCTAGCGGAACTGGGCGAGAACACCCCCGATGCGCTGATGGTTGCAAGGCCGGAAGCCGAAGTTCTGTTTCATCCACTATCGGGCTTAGAGCATGATATTGCGGAAAAAATTGCAAATATTTCCACAATGGGTAACCTTTTGGCCACTGCCATCGAACTGGGAGGAGAGGACGCTGCAATGCAACGGATTATCAAGTTGATCCAAGCAGGCGTCATAACAAGAATATAATATCTAATTCTAGCGGGGTAACCGAAATGATGAACCTGATAAAAAAAGCAATTGGTCTAGTAAGCGGCGCTTTCCCAGAAGCTATCGCATTGTTATTTGCCCGTGTGGCATTGGCCGGAATTTTCTGGCGGTCTGCACGGACCAAAGTCGAAGATGGCAGCTTTCTGACGATGAAAGAGCTAACCGTTGATCTGTTCCGCGATGAATATGGGATGCCATTTCCCGAAATTACCGGATTGATCGCGACCTATGCCGAGCATTTCTTCCCGATCCTTTTGGTATTGGGTCTCGCAACCCGCTTTGGCGCGGCCGGACTGCTCGTCATGACCTTGGTTATTCAGTTTTTCGTCTATCCTGAAGCGTGGTGGTCTGTGCATATTGTGTGGGTAGCTCTGGCAGCGATCCTGATTACCCGTGGCGGCGGTCTGTTTTCGGTGGACCGGCTGTTCGGAAACAAGTTCGGCTGATGGAGCGCTACGCTTCATATCTGTATTCCCGCGCAGGCGGGAATCTGATGCCGGAACCTCTGGCCCGAGAGCGCAGCACCAGCAGGCTCCCGCCTACGCGGGAGCACAGATACGGGAATCAACCATGATCGCAAACGAAGAAACATTGCGCCATTTAATGGTCAAGGCGCAGGGCGGGGACAAGCAATGCTATGCCAGCCTGCTGACCGAGTGCGAAAAATGGCTGCGGCGCTACTATGCGCGCAAGATCAACCCGGCGGAAGTCGATGATCTGGTGCAGGAAACGCTAATCTCGCTCCATAGAAAACGGGCGAGCTATGATCCGACCAAAGCGTTCCTGCCCTGGCTGGCGGCCATCGGACGTTATCGCTGGATTGACGGCCTGCGCAAAATCTACCGCCACGAACATGGCGAGCTCAACGAAGAACTGGTTGCTGATCCACAAGATGAGGACGTGACCGCCAAGGTGAGCTTGGAACGGTTGCTGGGCATGATCCCCGACAAACAAGCCGACGTTATCGCCATGGTCAAGATCGAAGGATTAAGTATTGCCGAAGCCGCGGCAAAAACCGGCCAGTCGGAATCACTGGTGAAAGTAAATATCCATCGGGGGCTCAAAAAAATGAGCGCCCTTATCGAGAGTGAATAGCATGAGTAACGTTACAAAAAATGTAGCAAATAGCCTGATCGACGATCTGGTCGATGATCTGGCGCCAGTTCGTACCCTAAAGCCTTCCGGCGGTATGGCGGTGACGGCGATCCTGACAATAGCAGCCTGTTCGAGCGTCGCCTATTTCCTTGGCGTGCGTGGTGATCTGGCCATGGGCATGGCGCATGAGATGTTCTTCCTGCGCAGCGGTGTCCTGTTGATGCTGGGCGTCGCGACTGCCTTTGCTGCGGCCAATATGGCACGGCCCGGTGTCGGCAATCTCAACCGCGGGTGGATTTGGGCGCTGGTCACCGCGGGCCTATTTCCGCTGACCGCTGCAATCATGAGCGCGATCAATATGCCACCGGTGGAAGCTTTACGCCCCTCGGAAGGTCTGCGCTGCCTGACCGTCAGCACGATGTCAGCGCTGGTCATTGGCGGCGGCCTGACCACTTGGCTGCGGCAAGGGGCTCCTACCTCTCCGGAACGCGCGGGCTGGCTTGTCGGCATTGCATCGGGCGCTTTGGGGGCGGCGGCTTACAACATCTTCTGCCCGTTTAACGACATTTATTATATCGGATTGTGGTTCACCCTGCCGATATTGATCAGTGCCATCGCAGGACGGATTGTCGTACCGCACCTTATCCGCTGGTAATTTTATCCGCTGGTAATTTGTAAACAGCATAACCATATAGAAGGCGGCGTTCAGCAATGATCAGCCGCCTTTTTTATGGAGAATGACGACAATGCAATTTGCACGAGCCGCTTGGAAGTTCCTGGTAGCGATTAAAGACGGCCTGGTGCTGATAGCCATGTTATTGTTTTTCGCTGCACTTTATGCTGCCTTGTCCTCCCGCCCCAATGTCGCGGCAATTGGCGATGGGGCGCTGTTGCTCGATCTGAAAGGCGTTATTGTCGAACAACCTGCGCAGCAGGACTTCACCGCGATGTTCACCCGCAATGAAAATACGATCCGCGAATATCGGCTGCGTGATGTGGTCCGCGCGATTGACGCCGCCGCCGAGGATGACCGGGTCAAAGCCGTGGTCTTGGACCTCAGCACATTCATGGGCGGGGGACAAACGAGCCTGAGCGCCGTTGGGGAAGCGCTGGCGCGCGTCAAACAATCCAACAAGCCCATATATGCTTTTTCCAGCTTCTACAGCGATGACGGCTATCAACTCGCCGCTCATGCCGATGAAATCTGGATGGACCCGATGGGCGGCGTTGTCTTTGCCGGACCGGGCGGCAACCGGCTTTATTACAAAAATCTGATTGATCAGCTTGGCATTACGGCAAATATCTATCGGGTTGGAACTTATAAAAGTGCGGTCGAACCGTTTATGCGCGACAACCAGTCGCCTGAAGCCAAGGAAGCATCGGCAGCACTTTATTCGGTTCTCTGGGATAGTTGGCTAGCCGAAGTCAAAAAAGCGCGGCCGCAAGCCGTGATCAAGCCCTATGCCGATGATCCGGCTCGTTTTATCCAGATAGCCGGCGGCGATTATACCAAGATTGCGGCCGAACAGAAACTGGTCGATAAAATCGGTGATCGCGTTGCCTTTGGTCGCTATGTCGCCGAAAAAGTAGGCGAAGACACAACCCCGTCCCCCGACAGCTTCAAAAGCATCGCTTATGATAATTTTGTTGCCGCCAATCCGGTGAAAAGCGATGGAGATCCGATTGGCGTGATCACTGTCGCCGGCGAAATCGTGAGCGGCAAAGCAGGCCCCGGCATTGCCGCCAGCGGACGGATTGCTGAACAAATTTACAAGGCTCTGGAAGAAGAGCAGATCAAAGCACTGGTTGTGCGAGTCAATTCCCCCGGCGGTTCCGCCTTTGCCAGCGAAGAAATCCGCTTGGCCCTTGCAGACTTCAAAAAGGCCGAAATTCCGATTGTTATTTCAATGGGCGATGTCGCAGCCAGCGGCGGATACTGGATTGCCGCAGCAGGTGACCACATCATGGCGGAACCTGATACCATCACCGGCTCCATCGGTGTGTTCGCGGTTTTGCCGAGCTTTGAAAAAGCCTTGAGCAAATGGGGTGTGACCGCCGACGGCGTCCAAACCACGCCGCTTTCCGGAGAACCCGATTTTGTTGGTGGATTTAGCGATGACCTGAATACTGTCCTGCAATCCGGGGTTGAGCATAGCTATGAAGATTTTCTCAGCCTGGTCGGCAAGGCGCGCGGCAAGACCAATGCCGAAGTGGACACGATTGGTCAGGGCCGCGTGTGGGACGGCGGCACCGCCCGGCAACTGGGGCTGGTCGATAGCTTTGGCGGCATGAAAGAAGCGTTGGCGGAGGCGGCGAAACGCGCCGGTCTGGAAGAAGGCGCTTATCACGCGAAATATCTCGAAGCGACACCAACGTTTAATTGGTTACCGCTTGGCGGGACGCCCTTTGCGCAGGCCGAAGCCACACCGGTAACAGGCATGGTCGGCTGGATTGCGCGGCAGCAAAAGGCAAGTTTTGCCGAAGCATTGAACACGGCTCGCGGCCTTATGGCACGGGAAGATGTGCAGGCGCTCTGTCTGGAATGCGGCGGGTTGCGGCGGCCGGCTCAGAACAATGCGGTGCCAAACCTGTTTGACCTGCTCAAAAGCTATTCGCTCTCTTCGGCTGCGCAATAAATTCGTGCTCCCGCGCAGGCGGGAGCCTATCTTCAGAAAGATATTCAAGGCATTACAGTGCAAAAGAAGCGGTATATTTTCGCCGCTCATCTAGCAGTTGCAATAGACTATGGGTTAGGAGATGGGCTCCCGCCTGCGCGGGAGCACAAGACCTATATCAAGCACTGTCGTTTTCCTCAGCCCCGCGATAGGTAGGCAAAGCCAAGCCCTTTACAATCGCCAAAGCCCGCAGGGCAAAGCCGGCGGCGAAGGCGATAAGCGCTGCAACAATACCCGGCATCCCCGTCTGGGCCAGTCCGACAAAGGCAAAAGCCGATAGCGCGCCAGCGGTCACATAAAGCTCTGGCTTAACGATGATCGACGGCTCTCCCGCGACCAGATCGCGGATTACCCCGCCGACACTGGCAGTAACAATGCCCATGATCGCTGCCGGCACGGGATCAATGCCAAGCTGCAAGGCTTTGGCCGCACCAAAGACGGAATAAGCCGCCAGACCGATAGCATCAAACCAATCGACTGCGCCTGCTTTCCACCAGCGCACCGGCGTGATCCATACCAGCAGCGCAATCCCCAAACACAAGACCGGCACCCGGCTATCTTGCACCCAGAAAACCGGCGCATCAATCAACAGGTCTCGCACCGTCCCGCCGCCCACACCCGTCACCAGCGCGAAAAAAGCAAAGGTGACCAGTGTTTGCCCATTGCGGGCGGCCATCAGCGCCCCGGAAGCTGCAAAAACGGCGATCCCGAACAGGTCGAGCCAGCCGAGCGCGCTATAGAGAAGCTCGCTATTCAATCGTCTCTCCGCCGCTTGCGGGAGCCGCGTGTGAACAGCATGACAAAGCCTAATATCGATCCGAGTAAAGCAATCGCGGCTGACCCAATCAATATCGGATGACTGGTATCTTCCCGCGTCTGCAAATCCATGATGTGGAGACCCCACATGAAATCAAAGGCGCGCCAGAATTGGGTGCGAACCGCCAGTAGCTCGCCGGTATCCGCGTCGATATAAAAGCGTGCTTCATCTTCAAAAATAACCTGCCATGAGGGGCGATTCCGCCGCAAATCGGAAGGCGACTGATCTGCGGAAAAACGCTGCACTGACCGGATTGCAGCATCATCCGACCGCGCCGCTATGGCCAGTGCGCTGGCATCGGGAGCAGCGATAGGCGGCAACAATTTTCCCGTAGTCGGATCAGCCCGTCTTTTGCCGCCGTCAGCATAAGCAATCACCCAAAACGGCCCTTTTGCATTTTGCTGCAGCGTCAGGCTTTTGGTTTCGCGACCTTCCAGAACAGGCGCGACCGGTAGGATCGGATCAAGCCCAACCGGTTCGCTCCGCAAATGATTACCGCGCACATTTTCAATCGGTTGCGCCACCATCAACAACCCCGAGGCCGTCCACAAGATAATCGGAACGCCGATAAGCCAGCCGAGCCACACATGCCAGCGTATCAGCGTGCGGTGCTTCACGGTCGCTTCGCGAGCAAGTTTTTTCGCTCGGTAAGAAGAGCGCGATTATCAAATTCCGGATCGGCAATCTCGGTCGTCGCGATGATCTGAATGGCAGCATCCAGCTCCGCATTCGCCTTGTCATTGGACCCACGGGATTCAAAAACCAGCGACCGGATAAGATGCACCTGGACAATGGCGACATCAGCCGCCGGATATTGTCTGCCACCAGCCAGCGCAAAAAAGGCGTCCGAATTTTTTGCGAAAGCCTTGCTCACCAAGCTTTTGGGATCGGGCAAATATCCCCTGGTCATCGTGTTAAAACGCAGCGGCTCGACCGCGCTGAATATTTCCAATAAGGGTGTGCAGCTATAAAGCGCACGACCCATTTCCCGCCCGGTTACCGACTGACAACTTTCGGCATCCACCTGGTGAGAAGATGTGCGCGTGATCAAACTTGCATCCGTACGCGCCAATTTACCGATAGGGCCGTCCCATGCGGCATAGATATCCATCAAATTGCTCAACAGCTTTGGTGCTGGAGATGCCGCACATAAGAACGGCAGAAAAAGAAAAGCAAAGAAACGTTGCATATACTCGCCTCTCAAATCCTACATGTGGATGGGTTTGCCTTGCACTGCCATCGCCGCTTCCTTCACCGCTTCGCTGTGGGTCGGGTGCGCGTGACAGGTATAGGCGATATCTTCACTGGTCGTGCCAAATTCCATCGCCTGTGTGACCTGCGCGACTAGGGTTCCGGCCAGCGATGAAATGATATGTGCGCCCAGAACGCGGTCGGTTTCTGCGTCCGCAATCACCTTTACATAGCCATCGGTATCGCGGTTGGTCTTGGCGCGGCTGTTACCCGCAAAGGGGAATTTGCCGACCTTATAATCGACACCGCTTTCCTTGACCTCTTCCTCGGTCTTACCAATGCTGGCAATTTCCGGATAGGTATAGACCACACCGGGAATCAAATCATGGTTCACGATACCCTGCTGACCCGCGACAAATTCGGCTGCGGCAATGCCTTCGTCTTCGGCTTTGTGGGCAAGCATAGGACCGGGGGTGACATCGCCAATGGCGTAGACGCCTTTGACAGCGGTCTGGAAATCGTGGCCGACCTCAATCTGACCGTGTTTGTTGGTTTCAAGACCCGCCTTGTCGAGCGCCAGACCATCGGTATTGGGTTTGCGGCCAATAGCCACCAGCACGGCATCCGCTTCAATCGTCTCCGCATCACCGCCCTTGGCTGGCTCGACGGTGAGGGTGGCTTTCTTGCCTTTCACGGTACAGCCGGTCACCTTGGTGCTGGTCTTGATGTCAAAGCCCTGTTTTTTGAAAATGCGCGCCGCATCCTTGCGAATATCGCCATCCATGCCGGGCAGGATCTTGTCGAGATACTCCACGACGGTCACCTTGGCGCCAAGCCGAAGCCAGACACTGCCCAGCTCCAGGCCAATGACACCGCCGCCAATGACGACCATATGGTTGGGCACTTTCGGCAGTTCGAGCGCACCGGTGCTGTCAACAACGACATGCTTGCTATTGTCGATATCGACGCCCGGCAGCGGGGTGACCGAAGACCCCGTCGCGATGATGATATTTTTCGCGGTGACCGTCTTGTTGCCGACCTTGACGCTATTCGCACTTTCAAACGCGCCGCGCCCTTTCAGCCATTCGACCTTGTTCTTCTTGAACAGAAATTCGATACCGCCGGTGAGTTCGTCAACGGCCTTGGATTTTTCCGCATGCATCTGTTTGAGATCCAGTTTCGCGCCGGTCAGCTTGATACCAAATTTCTCCAGCGCGCCGGAATGCGCTTCATGATAGAGCTCCGATGCGTGCAGCATCGCTTTGGACGGGATGCACCCAACGTTAAGGCAGGTGCCGCCGAGTGTCTCGCGGCTCTCCACACAAGCGGTTTTCAGGCCGAGCTGCGCGGCGCGAATAGCCGCGACATAACCGCCCGGGCCAGAGCCGATTACCAATACATCATAGTCGAAATTGTCGGTCATTACTTACTCCTTCGTGCTCCGGGCGAAGACCCGGAGCCCAGGGTGGTTTAAAGCAACGTATCAAAAAGATCTTTCCATTGCGGATTGTTCTTTTCAATCAGTTCCAGTTTCCATTCCCTTTTCCATTTCTTCATTTGCCGTTCCCGGCGTCTTGCTTCTTCCAAATCATCATAGGCTTCGTACCAGACAAGCATTTTGCATTCATTGTCTTTTGAGAAGCCCTCTATCAATCCGTTTCTATGCTGATAGGCGCGCTGGACTAGATTGCTGGTAACACCCAAATAAGTGGTCCCGTTCCGCTTTTTTGCCATCAGGTAAACAAATCCCGGTTTCGTATTTATTCTCCGTTATCCTGATCCATCCTGGGCTCCGGGTCTTCGCCCGGAGCACATTTCGCCAAAACTTACAAATCAATCAAAAGCCGCGTGGGGTCTTCAATTGCTTCCTTGATCCGCACCAGGAAGGTCACCGCCTCCCGGCCATCGATCAGACGGTGATCATAGCTCAGCGCGAGATACATCATCGGACGCGCTTCGATCGAGCCATCCGGCATCACAACCGGGCGTTGCTCGATCCGGTGCAAACCAAGCACTGCCGACTGCGGCGGGTTGATAATCGGGGTCGACATCAGCGATCCGAATACGCCGCCGTTCGAGATTGTGAACGTGCCACCTTTCATATCCGCCATGGTCAGCGTGCCGTCTTTGGCGCGCTTGCCGAAATCGCCGATTGTGTTCTCGACATCGGCAAAGCTCATCGTTTCGGCATTGCGGATCACGGGAACCACCAGACCATTGGGCGCGCTCACCGCAACCGAAATATCGACATAGTCATGATAGACAATCTCATCGCCATCAATCTGCGCGTTGACCGACGGCACATCTTTCAGCGCGAGGCATGCGGCTTTGGCGAAGAAACCCATGAAGCCCAGCTTCACACCATGTTTTTTGGCAAACAGCTCTTTATATTTGCTGCGTGTTTCCATCACCGCAGTCATGTCGACATCGTTAAAGGTCGTCAGCAGGGCCGCCGTATCCTGCGCTTCTTTGAGACGCTTGGCGACGGTCTGGCGCAGACGGGTCATCCGCACGCGCTCTTCATTACGAGTGCCGCCGGCTGCTGGCGCGGTGGTCGGAACCTCGGCGCCTTTGGCCGTGCCCTTCTCAACCAACGGCGCCTCGGCACCATTTTTCACATATTGCTCGACATCATCTTTGGTCAGGCGGCCATCTTTGCCGGTGCCTTTAATCTTGCTGGGGTCGACGCCATGCTCAAGCACCAGACGGCGGACTGCTGGTGACAATGTGATCGACGATGCCGGATCGTCCTGGCGTTCTTTCGCAGCATCGGCGCTGTCTGCGGTTTTTGTCGGCGGATCGGTGGGTTCGGTGCTTTTCTTGGGATCGGTTCCAGCGGCTTTTGCTTTTCCACCGCCCGCTTCAATCTTCGCGATAATAGCGCCGACTTCCACGGTGTCACCCACTGCAACAAGATGCTCGCCCAGCGTTCCCGCTTCAGGCGCTGGCACTTCGAGAGCTACCTTGTCGGTTTCCAGGCTCGCAATGGGCTCGTCTGCATCGACCGCATCACCGGGCTGCTTGAGCCATTCACCCAAGGTCGCTTCGGTAATCGATTCGCCCAATACGGGGACTTTTACATCTGTTGCCATTTTTCAATCCTATTAACGCTGTGCTCCGCACTTGATGCGGAGCTTAGGGTGGCTGTCACGCCGTTCCATACTGGGCTCCGCATCAAGTGCGGAGCACGTTGCTCTGTTTTATCAACCATGCCCCAAAGCCTCGGCAATCAATCTGTCCTGCTGCTCTTTATGCCGCGAAGCCAATCCTGTAGCGGGCGAGGCAGATGCCACGCGCCCAGCATAAACGGGATCACTTGGTCCGACCTTCGCTTCGGCCAGACAATCCTCCAAATAAGGCCGGACAAAGTCCCAGCTGCCATTATTTTTTGGCTCTTCCTGTGCCCAAACCAGAGTTTCGAGATTTTTCATCCGCTTGAGGCGCACCACGAGGGGTTCGGCCGGGAAGGGATAAAGCTGCTCGATCCGCACAATCGCCGTATTCTTATCCTTGGCGGCATCACGCGCTTCGATCAGGTCATAAGCGACCTTGCCGGAGCACAATACGAGCCGTTTGATATCCTTGTCCGCGGGCGGATTGGTGTCCGACTTGATCCGCATGAAATGATGGTCGCCCTGAAATTCCTCGGCGCTCGACACGGCCATCTTGTGGCGGAGCAGCGATTTGGGCGTCATGATGACCAAAGGCTTGCGGAAACTGCGCAGCATCTGGCGGCGCAATACGTGGAAATAATTGGCCGGGGTGGTGATATTCGCGACCTGAATATTATCCTGCGCGCACAGTTGCAGGAAGCGTTCCAGCCGCGCGCTGCTATGCTCAGGGCCCTGCCCTTCATAGCCATGCGGAAGCAGCATCACGAGGCCATTGGCGCGCAGCCATTTGGCTTCGCCCGACGCGATAAACTGATCGATCATGATCTGTGCGCCATTGGCGAAATCACCAAATTGCGCTTCCCATAGCACCAGTGTTTTCGGGTCGGCACCGGCATAGCCATATTCAAAACCGAGCACGCCATATTCGGACAGCGGGCTGTCGAGCACTTCAAACCGGCCATGCGGCACAGTGCTGAGCGGCACATATTTTTCTTCCGTTTCCTGATCGACCCAGACGGCATGGCGCTGTGAAAATGTTCCGCGACCACTATCCTGACCGGACAGGCGGACATTATAGCCCTCGGCAACCAATGAACCATAAGCCAACGCTTCACCAGTCGCCCAGTCGAAATTTTCGCCCGTTCCAAACATCTTGGCTTTCGCACTAAGGACGCGGCCCAGTGTTTTGTGAATCTTGTGGCTGTCGGGAACCGTCGTCAATGTCCGTCCCAAACTTTCGAACAATTTGGGATCAATCGCCGTTTCGACGTTGCGCCGTGCTGTTTCCGGGTCCGCGGGAATATGCAGGCCCTGCCATCGGCCACCAAACCAGTCGGCTTTATCCGGTTCATAATCATCCGCCGCCTTGAATTCGCCTTCGAGATGGTCAGCAAAAGCCTTGCGGGTCTTGGTTCCCCAATCCGCATCGATCACGCCTTCCTCAATCAGCCGCGCTTCGTAAAGCTTGCTGACCTTCGGATGCTTCTTAATCGCGGCATACATAATCGGTTGCGTGAAACTGGGTTCGTCGCCCTCATTATGGCCGAAGCGGCGATAACACCACATGTCGATGACGATATCGCGGCCAAAGCGCTGACGGAATTCGATTGCGATTTTGCAGGCAAAGGTCACCGCTTCGGGATCATCGCCGTTGACGTGGAAAATCGGCGCCTGCACGCCTTTCGCCACGTCGCTTGGATAAGGCGAGCTGCGCGCAAATTGCGGGCTGGTCGTGAAACCGATCTGGTTGTTGATCACGAAATGGATGCACCCGCCGGTATTATAGCCGCGAATGCCGGAAAAGCCGAGACATTCCCAGACTATGCCCTGCCCTGCAAAGGCCGCATCGCCATGGATGAGCACGGGCAAGACCTGCTCATGCTTGGTCAGGTCATCGCGCGCCACTTGCTGCGCGCGAACCTTGCCGAGCACCACCGGGTCCACCGCCTCGAGATGCGATGGATTGGGCACAAGGCTCATGTGTACGTTGATGCCATCAAATTCGCGGTCAGTGGAGGTGCCGAGATGATATTTCACATCGCCAGAGCCGCCCACTTCATCCGGGTTGGCCGAGCCGCCGTGAAATTCGTGAAAGATGACCTTGTAAGGCTTGGCCATCACATTGGCCAAGATGTTCAAACGCCCGCGATGGGCCATGCCATAGACAATATCGCGCACACCCGACTGGCCGCCATATTTGATGACATTTTCCAGCGCCGGCAGCATCGCTTCGCCGCCATCGAGGCCGAAACGCTTGGTCCCGACATATTTCTTGCCGAGGAAATTTTCATATTCCTCGCCCTCGATCACCTTGTTGAGGATCGCTTTCTTGCCTTCCGGCGTAAACTGGATCGCGGCGTCCTTGCCCTCCATCCGGTCCTGCAGGAAGCGGCGTTCGTCGGTGTCGGAAATATGCATATATTCCAGACCAACCGAACCGCAATAATTGGCGCGTAGCACCGCTTCGATTTCCTTGATCGAGGCGGTATCAAAACCCAATACGCCCCCCAGATAGACGGGCTTGTCGAGCTCATCCGCCTTGAAGCCATGAAATTCGGGGGTCAGGTCAGCGGGCTCTTCCAGCTTTGACAGGCCAAGCGGATCGAGATTGGCGCCGAGATGCCCGCGCACCCGATAGGTGCGGATCAGCATCATCGCGCGGATCGATTTCTCCGCCGCGAGGGCTACTTCGGCATCGGACATGGACTTGCCGGATTTCGTCGCAGCCGCCTTGATCTCGATCCCCATTTGCGTGGGATCAAGCGCGCTGTTCAGCTCATCGGCGTCATCAATCGGCCAATGTTTCTTTTGCCAGCTGGGGCCTTGTTCTGGTTCAGAACCAACGCCGAATTCCTGATTTTCAAAACCCATAATCTTGATCCGCTTTATCTTGCTTGTATTCCCGCGAAGGCGGGAATCTTTTACCGGTCAACGCAACAAATTCCCACCTTTGCGGGAATATAGCTACGCAATAATATCAGGCCAAAGATCTCGCCAATCTGGATTTCCATTCTCAATCCGCTTTATCTTCCAAGGCCTGTTCCACTTTTTCATTCGCCGCTCTGCATCTCGCGCTTCTTGAATATCGTCATATGCTTTGAACCAAACCAGCAAGCAGCAATGATATGTCTTCGTAAACCCTTCGATCAAACGGTTACGATGTTGATAAACCCTTTGGATCAGATCGCTGGTAGAACCAATGTAGATCGGACCGTTTCTTCGATTTGCCATCATGTAGACAAATCCGGGTTTTAACATTGCCATCCCGCCTTCCTGTGTTCCCGCGAAGGCGGGAATCTTTGCTCCGATTTCGAGGAGGTCCCCGCCTGCGCGGGGACACAATTATTTTCCAAATATTCTAGACCGTTTCCTTCAGCATCGCGTCGAGCGTCGTGCCCAATTCGCTTGGTGATGGGGACACGCGAATGCCGGCCGCTTCCATCGCTGCGATCTTGTCTTCCGCGCCGCCCTGACCGCCGGAAACAATCGCGCCTGCGTGGCCCATGCGGCGGCCCGGAGGCGCCGTGAGGCCAGCGATAAAGCCAACCATCGGCTTGCTGCGGCCTTTTTTGGCTTCGTCCGCGATAAACTGCGCGGCTTCTTCTTCCGCGCTGCCGCCAATTTCGCCGATCATGATGATCGACTTGGTGTCGTCATCCGCGAGGAAAAGCTCGAGCACGTCGATAAAGTTGGTGCCGTTGACCGGGTCACCGCCAATGCCGACCGCTGTGGTCTGGCCAAGGCCAACCGCCGTCGTCTGATGCACCGCTTCATAGGTGAGCGTACCGGACCGCGAAACAACGCCGACCGAGCCTTTCTTGAAAATGCTGCCGGGCATGATGCCGATCTTGCATTCATCAGGGGTCAAAACGCCGGGGCAGTTCGGGCCGATCAGACGCGACTTGGAACCTTGTAGCGCCCGCTTCACCCGCACCATGTCGAGCACCGGAACGCCTTCGGTAATCGCAACGATCAGTTCAATCTCGGCATCAATCGCTTCGAGAATGGAGTCCGCAGCAAATGGCGGCGGCACATAAACCACTGAGGCAGTCGCACCGGTTGCGTCTTTGGCTTCAGCCACCGTGTCGTAGTTCGGCAGACCAATATGGGTCGTCCCGCCCTTGCCGGGGGTCACACCTGCGACCATTTGTGTTCCATAAGCCAAAGCCTGTTCGGTATGGAATGTGCCGGTATTGCCGGTCATGCCTTGGGTGATAACTTTGGTGTTTTTGTCGATTAAAATACTCATTTTTTTCTCCTAAAGAAGTCGAAAAAACTTCTCTTAACTTTATCATCCGACTGTTGGGTCGCTTGAAATTCCGAAGATATCTGTCTCCAAGCTCCTCCCGACGGATCTCTTAATTTATCGCCCGGAAAGTATATTTCGCCGTCGCCTTCATCTCCGCTAACATCGTAAAACCCCACTTTGTGATTCACCACTAGCTGACGAACCAACGGATATGCTTCTTCAGCCTCAGACCACGCAAATGCTGCGTAAATGACGTCCTTACCGATGCTGTAGTCCGATAACTTTGCATTACCCAAATCATCGTCCGAAATATCTGGACCATTCATATTCGGATATTCCGCAGTGATTGCAGCATACCATTCTTGAAGACATGGACTGGTAACTAAAGAATCAGAATAGCCGTGTGACTCAGACCATTCAGTTTGAGCCTGAAACCATTCAAGAAAATCACTGCGCTCTCGAGGAGCGACTGTTTCTTCAAATACCATCAGATCATAGCTCATTAGTTAAGCCAGACTCGAATCCAGTCCCTTACACGCTTCCAGCAATTCCTTCACCGCATCGACCGACACGTTGAAATTGCCCTGCGCTTCTTCGCTCAGTTCAATCTCGATGACTTTCTCGACACCGTCTTTGCCGATAATCACCGGCACGCCGACATATAGATCATCCACGCCATATTGGCCGGTCAGATGCGCAGCGGCAGGGAGCACGCGGCGTTTATCCTTGAGATAGCTTTCCGCCATCATGATCGCCGAAGTCGCTGGCGCATAATAAGCCGAGCCATTGCCGAGCAGGCCGACAATCTCGCCGCCGCCGCCGCGGGTCCGCTTCACGATCGCGTCGATATTTTCCTGTGTGGTCCAGCCCATTTTGATCAGGTCAGGGATCGGGATACCGGCCACTGTGGAGTAAGCCGGCACCGGAACCATCGTATCGCCGTGGCCGCCGAGAACGAAGGCGGTGACATCTTCAACCGAAACATTAAATTCGTCGGCAAGAAAGTGACGGAAGCGCGCACTGTCTAGAACGCCCGCCATGCCGACCACTTTATTGTGCGGCAGTCCAGAAAATTCCCGCAAGGCCCAGACCATGGCGTCGAGCGGGTTGGTGATGCAGATAACAAAAGCGTCCGGTGCATTGGCCTTAATGCCGTCACCCACTGCCTTCATGACTTTCAGATTGATGCCGAGCAAATCATCGCGGCTCATGCCGGGTTTGCGCGGAACGCCTGCGGTCACGATGATGACATCGGCGCCCGCAATATCGGCATAATCGTTCGTGCCTTTCAGGTTGGAATCGAACCCGTCAACTGGCGCGGCCTGGCTGAGGTCGAGCGCCTTACCGGCGGGCATACCCTCGGCAATATCAAACAGGACGACATCGCCCATTTCCTTGGAAGCAGCGAGATGGGCAAGCGTGCCACCAATCATGCCAGCGCCGATCAGCGCGATTTTGTTACGGGCCATGGGAAAAATTCTCCTGAAATCAGAGTCGTAAAAAGGATATGGAGTCGGATTAGGCTTATCCACAGGCAATTTCAACCGCAGAAAGCACCAATATACGGGCTTTCTTTGCAACTGGTTTGCAATAGCAATAGCGGTGGTGAAGATGGCCAAGAAACGGCGCTCAATGAACCCAATCCTTGACCTGCGCTTACTCTGAGCCTGTCGAAGGGAGTATGGAATGACCAGCTTGGCAAACAATCCTTCGACAAGCTCAGGTTGAGCGCCATGGGGATTGGCAATATCAGACTGGACAGCTTTCCTACACGCATCTGTTTATGATAAATTACCGACTTTATCCCTCAGCTTTTTGAACAGGATCAGTGCTCATGTTTGACCACGTGGCGTGCGGCGAAAAGAAACCAAAGCTCTTGCAAAAATGCATGCGTAGGGGCTGTGATATGTGTGAACTTTGGACCCCGTTGTCAGCGCGAGGATGCCAAATGTCCTCCCCGTTTTGTGCTCCGCACTTGATGCGGAGCCTAGGATGGCTGTCGCGCCCGTCTACACTGGACTCCGCATCAACTGCGGAGCACGGCGGTGGCTGCAAACACCCTGTGATATGTGTGAACTTTGAAATCCCGCGACGCGAGAATTCTCCCTCAAATTCCATCGTCATCCCAGCGCAAGCTGGGATCTCCTCAAGGCCGGGCGCGCATTACAGAGAGATCCCAGCTTGCGCTGGGATGACGGCAGGTTAGAAAGGATTGGACGAACATGGGTAGCGAAAACCCCCTTTTTTCTCCGTCGCTTAGTGCGAAAATCTGGACCAGCCGGCCGCCTTCGACACCCCGTGATGTGTGTGAACTTTGGCCCCCGTTTTCAGCGCGAGGATGCCAAATGTCGCTGCCGTTTTGTGCTCCGCACTTGATGCGGAGCCTAGGTTGGCTGTCGCGCCTGTCTACACTGGGCTCCGCATCAAGTGCGGAGCACGGCGGTGGCTGCAAACACCCTGTGAATTGTGTGAACTTTGGCCGTACCTGCCTCCGACTTAACAACCCAACAGGACCCTGTGCACTTTGCAAACTTCGCCTCCTGTCCAAGCATCTTTTGCTTTGCCAAGAACGGGATGGCGCGCCATGATGGCAAGAAAAGAAATCAGGAGAGAATAGGCCCATGCTGAGCAAAGGCGACGATTATCCGCTGCACCAGACGCCGGAGCCGATGGCGGTGTCCGGCGACAACCGAAATTTCTACGACCGCTATTTCTTCAACGGTTATAGCGCAGACGGCAGTATCTTCTTTGCCGCTGCCCTGGGCGTCTATCCGCAGCTCGATATCATGGATGCCGCCTTTTGCGTGTCGATAGACGGCCAGCAGCATAATCTGCGCGCCTCCAAACGCATGGGCAGCGAGCGGCTGGATTTGAGCGTCGGACCAATCACGGTGGAGATTGTCGAGCCATTGCAGGAACTGCGCCTGATCGTTACCGATAACGATAGCCCGATCACAGCCGATATCCGCTTCACCGCGCGCCATACACCGATTGAAGAACCGCGTTTCATCCGCCGCGAGGGACCGCGCATGGTCATGGACTATACCCGCCTGACCCAAAATGGCGGCTGGTCCGGGACATTGCATGTTGCTGGCCAGGAGATAGTATTTTCACCAGAAACCCATCGCGGTACGCGGGATCGCAGCTGGGGCATCCGCCCGGTCGGCTCACCGGAATCGCAGCCCCCATCTGCCGGAGCCTTACCGCAATTCTGGTGGCTGTGGACGCCGCTCAATTTCAATAATCACGCCTGTTTCTTTCACAGCAATGATGACGGCGATGGCCTGCCGTGGAACCGGCGCGGCGTGGTTGATGCCATAGACGGTGCGCGACAGGAATTCGAACCAGCCAGCTTTGACCTTAGCTATCATTCAGGCACCCGGCGCGTGAAGCAGATTGATCTGCCGGCCGCCGACGGAACGCTGTCGATCACACCGCGCACCGGTGATGCGACGCGAACCTTCTATATGTCCGGCCTCGGCTATATGCATCCGGTCTGGGGACATGGCATGGATCACGGGCCGCTGGAGACCGCTTATGATGTAATCGATCTCGCCAATGTGCCGGATCATGACATGCTTTACATCCATATTCAGGCGCTCAGTGACGCGGTCCTGACCAGCGGCGGTCACAGCCATGAAGGCTTAGGGATTGTCGAACAATTGTTCGTCGGGCCTCACAAGACCAGCGGGCTGACCGACCTGCTGCACCCCGCACCATGAGCGCGGAATTCCCGCTCCGGCCGGAAGATTTTGGAAAAGCCTTTGTCGAGAAGGTTTTCGGTGCGCCCGCAGGCGCTCTAACATCTCTTACCTACAAACCGGTTGGAACGGGGCAAGTGTGTGACAGCTATCGCTTTCGTTGCGAGTGGACGGAAGGCTATGATGCGTTAACGCGGCCGCCGACGTTCATCGCCAAATGTCCAAGCGCCGACGAGATCAGCCGCAGTGCGGCCGCCATTTTCCATCTCTATGATATGGAGGTGGGTTGGTACCGCGATGTGGCTGGCGGCTCTGGTGTCAAATGCCCGAAATGCTACCACGCTGCGATTGCCGACAACGAACAGGAATTTGTCCTGATGCTGGAAGACATGGCACCGGCGGAGCAAGGCGATCAATTGGCAGGAGCAACACTTGTCCAGGTTGAAACGACTCTGAAAGAAGCTGCTGACCTCCACAGCTTCAGGCCAGATGGTGGTTTTGAGAAATTCGCATGGCTGCACCATGCCGCCAAGAATGTGGCGTTTACCGAGCAGACCCTGACCAATGGCTATCCCGTTTTCAAAGAGCGATTTGCCGATCTCCTCTCGCCTGAGATACTGGATATTGGCCAGCAACTGGTGGATCGGATCGGGTCCTATGTCGGACAGGAACCTCTCGAACAGACCATTACCCATGGTGATATGCGGCTGGATAACATTCTCTTTTATGAAGATGGACAATTGGCTGCCTTAGTGGACTGGCAGACTTGCACATTCGGTAACCCTGCCAATGATGTTGCCTATATGATCGGGACCAGCTTTGCGGATCCAGCGATGCGTCGCCAGCATGAGGAAAAATTGGTGAAAGACTATCTCTATCGGCGTGAAGAGGAATGGGGCATGCCGTTTGATTTTGAGTCATTCTGGCAGGAATATCGCCGTCATGCCTTTGCCGGCTTCATCATGGCGATCAACGCATCGCTGCATGTCGAGCAAACGGATCGCGGGGACCGGATGTTCGCAGTTATGGCCGAACGCCCCGCGCAAATGGCGCTCGATCTCGACAGTTTGAGTCTGTTGTAATTACCCTCTGCGCTCATGCTGAGCTCGTCGAAGCATGGTGGCAGTCACCCTTCGACAGGCTCTGGGTGAGCGCACGAGCATATTTATTGGGAGAGCGCTTCGCCCGTGCCATGACCCAGAGCGAGATAGTCATCCGACTGCATCTCGACCAGCCGGGAGGCGGTGCGGACAAATTCGAATGACCCGTCGCCCTCGGGATAGAGCGCATCGGGTTCCGCGTCAGCGCTCGCCAGCAGCTTGACCCGATATTCGTAGAGCGCATCGATGAGGGTCACAAATCGCGCCGCTTCATTGCGGTTCTCTTTGGACAGGATAGGAATACCGACGATGATAACACTGTGAAAATGCCGGGCAATCGCCAGATAATCCGGGGCTCCCCGGGCTTCGGCACAGAGCCGTTTGAACGAGAAAACACCGACGCCCTTCAAGGCCTTAGGAACATGCATCGACCGGCCGCCCTGCACCGGCAGTTCTTCGGAGGGGACATGGGCCCGATCTTCCGGTGGATAGTCGGTCAGGCGAAAGAAAGCCTCGCTCAACGCCTTGGTCGCTGCATCGCCATTGGGCACATGCCAGAGGTCAACCCCGCCTAGTCGTTCACGGCGATAGTCGGTCGGGCCGTTGAGCGAGATGACATCGAGCCGGTTTTCCAGCAAATCAATGAAAGGTAAAAAATGCTCGCGATTAAGGCCATCTTTATACAAATCAACCGGTGGTCGATTGGAGGTAGCGATCAACGTAACGCCAGCTTCAACGAGACCGGTGAACAAGCGCGACATAATCATCGCGTCGGCGCTATTGTTGACCACCATTTCGTCAAAGGCCAGAAAGCGTGCTTCCTCCGCCAAAGCTGCAACGACCGGAAGGATCGGATCACCTTGTTCCTTCTTGCGTTCAACATTCAATCGCGCATGCACATCCAGCATGAACTCATGGAAATGCGCGCGTTTCTTGCGGTGAATCTGAAGGCTGTCGTAAAACAGATCCATCAGCATCGACTTACCGCGCCCGACGCCGCCCCACATATAGACGCCGCGCGGCGGCTTGGGTTTCTTGGAAAACATGCGCCACAGCACGCTGCCGCGCGGCGGCACCGCTTCCAGCTCTTTCTGCAGCGTGGCGAGACGTTTGGCACAGCTGTCCTGATCTGCATCCGGCCGCAACTCGCCATTTGTTATCAACGCCTGATACGCCGCATAAAAGTCTGTCATTTGGGTGTCTTTTTGGCCGGCGGTGCTTTTTTGACGATGGCTGTATAAGAGGCCATATTTTCCTGACCGTCGCCTTGCACCACCAGACCGCGAAGGAACAGGAAACGACCGGTTTCACGGGCAACTTCCACCTGCGCTTCCAGCGGCTCATGCAGCCGCGCGGCCCCGATAAAATGGGTCTGCAACTCCAATGTCACGGCAAAACCAGATGGTCCAATATCCAGCACCCGCATCGCGGCAAACAGAGCGCAGTCGATAAAGCCCATCATGGTGCCGCCATGCACCACATCGCCCAGGTTGCGATGCTGACGCTCGGGAAACATGCGAACCCGTGCAGTCGTGTCGGGGATACCATCGCCGCCTCGCCTAACGATCATGGGGCCCAAAAAGCTGTTATAACATTCGGGGTCTTTCAATTTCCACTGGAACCAACCCGGATGATCCGGATCAGGGTCGCTGGTAAAAAATTCTGGGTCGGCGTCAGCCATCAGCTTGTCGCCAGCCAATTGTCAAACCTCGCGAGCCGCTGTCATCTTCTTGATCTCGGCAATCGCTTTGGCAGGTGACAGGCCTTTCGGGCAGGCATTGGCGCAGTTCATGATGGTGTGACAGCGATAGAGACGGAACGGATCTTCCAGTTCATCGAGCCGCTCACCGGTCATTTCATCACGGCTGTCGGCCAGCCAGCGATAGGCTTGCAGCAGGATAGCAGGGCCGAGAAACTTGTCGCTATTCCACCAATAGCTCGGGCAGCTGGTCTGACAACAGGCGCACAAAATGCACTCATAGAGGCCATCAAGTTTCGCCCGATCTTCGGGGGACTGCAGCCGCTCTTTACCCGATGGCGTCGGCGTAACCGTTTTCAGCCACGGCTGAATCGAGGCATATTGCGCGTAGAAATGGGTGAAGTCGGGAACGAGGTCCTTGATCACTTCCATATGCGGCAGCGGCGTGATTTTTACTTCTTTGCTGCAATCTTCAATTGCAGTGGTGCAAGCCAAACCGTTTTTGCCGTCAATATTCATCGCGCAGGATCCGCAAATCCCTTCGCGGCAAGACCGACGGAACGTGAGGGTAGAATCCTGTTCGCTTTTCATCTTGATCAAAGCATCGAGCACCATAGGCCCGCAATCATCCGTATCGATCTTGAACGTATCATAGCTCGGGTTTTTGCCGCTGTCCGGATCATAGCGATAGACTTTGAACGCCCGGGTTTTGCCCCCGCTAAGCGCTTCATGCACTTCACCGGTCTTGCGGATTTTGCTGTTTTTTGGAAGCGTGAACGTTGCCATCGATAATCTCTTGTCTTGGCGAAATAGTAGGTGTCGCGTTAAAAATTACGTTTGAACACTGGATATAGCCAGTTTTTGCCTGATTTCAATGCCTGAAATAGCCGGTTATATGCTTGAAAAGCACTGAAAAACCAGGAAAACTGAAGTCGCTCACATTTTTGATAATCCCGGTATCTCGACGGGATTCGATTCTTTTGCCTCATTTTCGATACCAAAATGTCCAATTTGCTTGTTAATCGGTTGTCTCTGTTGATATTAGCGACCATCAGCCCCGTCATTCGAAAAGCACTACAGGAATATCTTATATGCAGACCGCAAACGGTGTGACTCTTTTACTGTATGGCGAAAATGATACATTAATCTGGGGCATGACAAATGCGGAGCGCGCGAGGCGCCTTGCGGCCAAATTGGAAAGCGCCGCCGCCCGGATTTGGGTTAATCTTGACTATGTCTTTGACCCGCTCTGGATGCGCCATATCCAGCGACATCCCGGTATGGTGATAACCGTTGCGGGAGTACCGGTTCTCGGGCATGTTCAAAACGATGACGATGCTGAAAGACTGGCTGGATTGAGCGTGCCCGCCGAAGCTGAAGTCGTCGAATATACTGAAAACCCGCGTGTTTATAATCACCAACTGCGCAAATTGGAGACACCCTTTGTTCGTCAGCTGACCACGGAAACGGTGAAGGACATCGAGCGGCAAAGCTATTTTGGTGCTTATAAAGGCGTCACTGATATCTTGACCAAATATCTTTGGCCTGAACTGGCATTGGTCCTGACACGCTTTGCTGCGCGCCTTGGAATGACCCCCAATATGGTAACCGCCATCGGTGCGGTGGGCTGCATAGCGGCACCATTCCTGTTCTATTACGGCTATTTCTGGAGCGGCATGGCCGCGGGATTTGTCTTCATGGTGCTCGACACGGTCGACGGCAAATTGGCGCGCTGTACTATTACGTCTTCCTTTTGGGGTAATATTTTCGATCATGGCCTGGACCTTGTTCATCCGCCTTTCTGGTGGGTCGCTTGGGCCCTGGGCCTCGGCGCTGTGGGATTGGCTTTGCCCGAAGACCAGCTGGGCCTGGCCCTGATTGTGATCATCGGCGGCTATGTCCTGCAACGGATTATCGAGGGCATATTCATGCGCGCATTCGATCAGCACATCCATGTCTGGCGGCCATGGGATAGCTGGTTCCGGCTGATCACCGCGCGGCGGAACCCCAATATGGTATTGCTGTTTGCTTCGATGATCTTTGGCCGCCCCGATATCGGTTTGCTGGCGGTCGCTTGGTGGACATTAATTTCCCTTGCTGTTCACATGGTTCAGATATTCCAGGCGGCCTTGATAAAAATGCGCGGCGGTGAGATTATATCGTGGTTGGAGCAGGAACAGGGCCAAGAATAGGACCAGCAATAGGAAAAGCGACATGATCAACGACACCATCAAGAAATTCGGCTATCCGGCGACATTGGTCCGCGACTATGACCACTGGGTCGTCCTGCTTCGCCCCGCGCAAGTAACATTGGGTTCGCTTATCGTCGCCGCCAAATCCGATGCGCAGGATTTCGGCGACCTGTCCCCCGCCCATTTTACCGAGCTCAAGACTGTTACAGCCGACGTTGCAGGCGTGTTGACCAATCTGGTTTCGCATCAAAAACTCAACTGGCTCATGCTGATGATGGTCGACCCTCATGTCCATTTTCACCTCATTCCGCGCTATGAGGGCGAACGAGAATGGATGGGGCAGAGCTTTGAAGACACATCATGGCCCGGTCCGCCTGCTCTGGGTGATGCGACAAAGCTATCCGACGACCAGATATCGGGAATGGCCGCCTGGCTGAAATCGGGTTTTGCGGATTAACCGGACCTAGCCCGTCGTTGATCGGGCCAGCCACTGATCGGTAAGCACGGTTGCGGCCTCGACATCATTGAGGAAATCCACCTCTGCCCAGTCATGGCCTTTGATCGACACTGTGCCGACTTTTTCGCTGGGGGCCAGCGCATCAATAATCTTGAGATACCAGTTTTCCACACCAGCGGGCGTGCGCATAAATTCGCGCACCTTTTCTTTGAACAACGCCCCGCCTTCGCCGCGAAACGCCAGAAAACCGATTGATTCGGCATCGCTTTGATCCGCCGTCAGCGTCTTGCCGATAGCCGTCAGCCGATCACCGCTGAGCGACACTTTCATATCATCGCTATCATAATCGTCTTTGATATCCACGGTCACCGTAATCGGCCAATTCTCGGTCTGCTGCGCCGTCGCGATAATCTCCGGGGAAATCAACGTGTCGCCATTCAGGATCATGAAATCGCCATCCATGATATCGCGCACAATCCAGCAGCTGCCAAGATTATCAGCCACTTTGTAGAACGGATTAAAGTGGATGGTGATATTGAGTCCGGTCTGTTGGAGCGTTTTCAGTTCGGCCTCGACCATATCTGTCATAAAACCGGTGACGACATGAAATTCACTAACCCCGCCAGCGGCCAGCATCTCTATCTGCCAGGCAATCAGGCTCTTGCCTGAAAAATCGATCAGGCATTTGGGGCGCTCTGCGGTCAGCGGAAGCAGCCGCGAGCCTTGACCCGCGCTCAATATTATTACTTTGTCGATCATATTGGCAATTGGCCTTTATCGGGATAGGGATGAACTGGGGAGACACTTAGAACGATGGTCATCAAAGCTCAATCCTGTAACATCCGGTTACAGAAGTGTTTTGGAATGCACGCTTAACCATGGCTGAGGAGGCCGTAATCGAACCGGGTAAGGCCAGCGGGGAAAAAACCGGAATCCAGCGGATCATCACCAACACCGGTTGGCTGCTTGGCGGGAAGGGCTTTGGCGGGATCCTGAGCCTGTTCTACCTTGCGATATTGACCCGGACACTCGGCGTCGCGGGCTTTGGTCAATTTGCCCTGATCACCGGCACCGCCCAGGCCATCGCCCTCATCGTCACGTTCCAGACATGGCAGGTCGTCATCCGTTTCGGCGCGCGCCATATCAAGGGCGGAGAGAACCGGCAGAAATTCGGCCGCCTGGTCGGATTATGTACCCTGCTCGATATTGCAGGAGCGGCGGCCGGATGTGTGCTCGCCTATTTCGCGGTCGCCTGGCTCGCGCCCTTTTTCGGCTGGGATCAGGAGCTGGCACAGAGCGCGCTGGTCTTTGCACTCGTCATGTTGCTGTCGATAAAATCCACACCGACCGGGATTTTGCGGGTCGAAAACCGCTTTGATCTGGCGGCATATGCCGAAGCCATTATTCCGACAATCCGGTTAATCGGCACATTGATCGTCTGGTTCACCGAGCCCAGTCTAATCAACTTCCTTGCCGTCTGGGCATTGTCAGAAGTCATCCATGCCATTGGCTATTGGCTGTTCGCGGCCTGGCAAAGCCGGGATGTCATGGCACCGCGAAACCTGTTCGGCGCAAAGCGAGCGGTCCGGGAAAATCGAGGGCTTGGGGAATTTTTATTGATATCCAATCTGGGCTCGACCTTGGCCGGACTGTCCCAGAACGTCGCTCTGTTGATCGTCGGCTATTTTGTTGGACCCACTGCCGCCGGGCTCTACCGGCTCGCCAGCCAGCTTAGCGTCGCGATGACCAAAATTTCCACATTGCTGTCAAAAGCAATCTTTGCAGAGGTCAACCTGACCCGCGCGCAACAGGGGGCCGAGGCAATGCAGACCCTGTTCCGCAAAGCCACCCGGATGCTTTTCATCACGGGTGGAACGGTCATCCTGATTGTCGTGGCCATTGGACAACCCGCCTTGTTCTACATGTCGGGACCCGAGTTCCTGCCAGCTTATCCCTTGCTCATCCTGCTTGCAGCCGCTGCCTCGGTTGACCTTGCTGGCGCGATATATGAGCCGACATTATTATCCGGCAGTGGCGCCCGCACGGCTTTGGTCTTGCAAGCTACTATTGCCATATTGTTCATCACCCTGCTGCTTCTGGGTCTGCAATTTTATGGCGCGACAGGCGCTGCCGGTGCGATGTTGGTTGCCGCCGTCATCCGGCTCTTTCTATTCGGGATTGCCGCTCGCAGAAATCTGGCCAAGGGCTAGATATCGGCAACCTTTGTTTGTGCGGCGATAATTTGCTCCACCATCGCGAGATCGATTTCCTTATCCACATCAATGCAGGCCTCTGCCTGCGTCATCGGGACGATCTTGATGGTCAAGCCCAGCTTCCTGCCAACCCGCGCCGCCAATTGATCAACGGTCAACATTCTGGTCACCGCCAAAAACAACAGCCACGGGCCGAATATCGTCAGGATTTTCCAGCCCTTTTTACGGTCCTGTTCGACCTCGGCCCAATAGCGTAAAATCTGGCGCGCCTGCGGGGATCCGAAATAGAACAGATTGGCCCCGCTATAATGACCGCCACGCAGTTTCAGCCACGTGCGCCGGGATGCCGGATAGCGGCGCAGCAACACGTCCTTTTCCACAACCGCAATGGCAATGTCCGATGCTGTCGCTGCGTTCAGAAAATCAGCGATCATCTCTTGGCTTAACAACACATTGTCCGCCGTGGTGATCAGCAGCGGATAGCGCGCATCTTCCCTTTTCAGCAGCGCATCTACCGAGACGGCAATGGTTGCCCCGCTCTCCTGCACCATCACGCGGCCATTCGCTGCCAGTCCCTGTGTATCGGAATCGGCCCAAAAGGGTTTAAAATCCTGCGCCAGCAGATGCACATTGCCGATCGCCGAGTGGCTTAGCAAAGCGTCGGTGACATGAGCCAGCATCGCTTTGCCCGCAACCGGAATCAGTGCCTTTACGGCGATGCCCCGGCTATCCGCCATCGCATCACCGCCGGGCCGACTCCCGGCCAACACGATCGCGTCAGCACGTGCCAGCACCGCAGCATCACCGGGATTTTCATCTGTCATGGGCGGCTTTCAAAAAACGCGATCATGTCATCCAGCACCGGGCCCTTGTTCCGAAACGGTTTGGAGATAGCCATCATGATTTCGATATGATCCATATCGGGATATTCGACATATTCGGCGTCACCGCCCACTTCGAGCATCTTGTCCCGCAATATCCTGCTGTTGCGCGGCTTCACTTCAGTGTCATCAATCCCGGTTGAGAGCCAGAGCGGCGGCGCATCGGCCCGCACGAAGTTAACCGGCTGAGTCAGTTCAGGCTTATGAAAAGAGCCAAAGCTGTTCTTGGTGGTTTCGGAACTGAACGGATAGAAATCATAAGGACCGGCCAATGCCGCCACGCCCTTGATCAGATCGGTCGTCTTGCCCATCCGCCCCAGCCATTGCGGGTCGAGCGCGAGCATCGTGACATTATAAGCGCCCGCCGACTGACCCGACAGGAATATCCGGTCCGGATCGCCGCCATGATCCGCGATATTATCATGCACCCAGGCGACGGCCTTAGCGCTGTCCTCCAGAAATTCGGGAAACTTCACCTTGGGATAAAGCCGATAGTCCGCGAGTACCGTCAGATAACCGCGATGAGCCAGCGCCCGTCCGGCAAAGGCATATTGGTCCTTTGACCCCGCCCGCCAGCCACCGCCATAGATAAACACCACAACCGGCAACGGCTGATCGGAAACCCTGGTGGGTGCCCAGATATTCAGGCCCAGGCCGAGCTCTTCATCATAGACCTGACCGTTTACCAACAGCTTCGCATCCCGATCGCCCGGAATGATATTATTGACCATGTCCAGCTGCTGCGGGCCAGGCTGCGAGAAAAACCAATAGGCAAAGCCCCCGACCGCAATTGCCAATAGCCCCAATGTGATAAGCCATTTCATAGAATAAGACCTTTATTATTTCTCAGCGCTTTAGCCAGCGGAAGGGATGCTGGCAATGTTGTCGGAGTTTGAGGGTTTATAAAGCTCCTCTCCCCTTGAGGGAGAGGAAAGTGAAGCTTGCGTCCCTGAGCTTGTCCAGGGGCGCTAGCGAAACTTGGTGAGGGGTGGGCGGCACCCACCAAGGGCTGCGATTGTCGCTGCCCCCTCTCTAAGACTTGCTAGACAGCAAGCTGCCAAGCCAAGTCTTTTCTCTCCCTCCAGGGGAGAGAATGGAGACCAAACCGATGCACAGCACTAGTCCGAGCGGCGCGAAGCGGAGGCAAGGGCGCCAAAAATCAAATGACGTCCGCCGCGCCTTATTGGCGCGTAGCCAAGGGCCCGGATGGGCCCGCCCGGCGCCTGAGGTTAAATAAAGACTCCCGCGCGCCGGGTGCCCAACGCCCAATTAAAACACCCTTCCAAAGTTCACACCATTCACACCCCCATCACCCCCCGTCATCCCAGCGTAAGCTGGGATCTCCTCAAAACCTGCCGCTCTGCTGCACGCAGATTCCAGCTTGCGCTGGAATGACGATGGCAAAAGGCGCGCCCTCAAAGTTCACACAGATCACATGGGTTTCTCCCGGCCTTTCACCCAACCGTGCTCCGCACTTGATGCGGAGCCCAGGGTAGACGGGCGTGGCAGCCATCCTGGGCTCCGCATCCAGTGCGGAGCACCAACCGCCAGCTTGGCCCGACTATCTTCCCTTCCCAAAGTTCACACAATTCTCGCACCATCATTTCTCCATGTCACGCTTCAAAGTTCACACAATTCTCACAGGCTCTTGCTTCTCGGCATCCTCGCCTTCCTCCTGCTCATAAAAGCCGCTGCGCTCCAAATACCCGCTGCGCTCGGCGCGTTCCCATTGGAGATCATCCCAGTCCTCACAATCCGCGACATCCAGGTCCGACACATCAATATCCTCCGGTGCCATCGCCTGGATTGTCTCGCGTTCGCTATGGAGAGTGATCGCCGCCAGCAAATCGCTGTTGGACCGCGCATCGCTCGGGGCGCTTGCCATCCGACCAGACGCCTCAATCTTGTCCACCAGCGCTGCGCAATCCTCACCCTTGCCAATGCCGTCGAGCAAATCATCAAAATGCTCTGCTGCCACCCGTGCCGGCTTGCCCGCCACATCCAGCCCATCCGCCATCTTGTCGAGCCGCGCCATGGCGGCCAGAAACAAGGGCGCGCTCCAGCGGGTGCGCATGCCCACTTCCTCGCCCTGATGCCATACCGCCTCGTTCCAGCCATTCAGCCCCTTGTCGAGCAGCGCATCCTGATAGATATCGCGCGCATGGATAAGCGCCGCATCCCACGCCCGGGCAAAGGCCCGGCCATCGGGGCGCCGCCTGAGCTTGTACGCGCTCTCGCGCGACAATCCGGTATAGGCGGCGGCGGCTTTGACATTACCGGTTCTTGCCAAGGCTTCGAGAAACACCACCTGCCGGTCCGGCGACCAGCCATCATGGCGTTCCTTAGGCTGCGCCAGATCATCGGCGGCGGGGATATCGGTGAATTGTTCATATGTTGGGTGGTCGGTCATCTGCTGTTCCTTGTTCTATGAGGGGAACACAGAAGATAACCTATCTGGTTATTTGTAGGAAAGGGCTGATGTGGAATGCTCACAACAGAACAAGCCCTGTCAGACCTTTTTGCAAGCTATCCGAACGCTGAGCGAGGTTCAGCCGAGACAGTCAGATGGCTGGGTTTTGAATGTCGTGATGTAGGTGTAATCTGGACCCTGCAAGATATCGATCGCTGTCCATCCGCTTTTCGAAGCCAGCCCCTGTGCATTGCAATGAAGCTGGGTATGCTGGCGCTGTTTCCGGCTTTGCCATCCCTCATTAAGCAATGCTGGATCGGTCAGAAGTCGCTTCACATAAGTCAGGCTTTTCCCATCGCAACTGCCGCGAACCTGGATAAGTTCGGTCAGTTGATCAATCTGCCTCGGCAATTGCGCGTTTGTAGTGGATTCGAATTTCCGCATTTCCGCACATAGGTCATCTCGCGCTATGACAGGCGTTGATAGCGGGCCTACCAAAAGCGCGGCGTATAAAGGGAGCATCACCATTCCTTTCCAATGTACCTCGTGCCAAAGCCGGTTTACTCTTGTGATTTACAACCCATCCTATGTCCGATCAATTCCCAAGTTAATTAGGAAATACCTTGATCTAACAATTTTGCGGCAACAGCTGTTCTTGGGAGGCGGCAAGTTAGCATCACCCGCGGGGTTTGGGCGGAATTTGGGGCGGGCGTATGAAGCATGCGCAGATCCATGAAATACACATCACCAATTTGGCCGGTAAGTTCCACGACTTCTAGGTCGACATCATCAACGGACCCTGCGGTATCTTCCAGATGTGTAATGGGTTTGCGGTTCGCATCGAAAAGCGATTGGAAATATTTCTCTCTTCCCAATAACCGCTTTAGTTCTTTCGAGCGAAGATGGTGCGAATTGTTCATCAACCGGTGAGACCCAGCTAGTACAAGTGTCCCACCACCTTTCGGCTGAACGTCATCGAGAAATGTAAACATCTGCACGCCAGACGGCCCCAGATCGCCGAGCCGCGGGACATCGACATGCCAGACATCATTTGGGACTGACCATGAGACAGCTTCCGGCAGCGTGAACAGGATCTGCTGTCCGGGTGCCAACGGTCGAACAGGTTCGCCAAGCAAACCTTCCGCAACCTTCACCAGCTCCTCGCTGACCAAATTTGGGAAGTGATCTGCATGATTAAGAGCATTGATTGCTGCGCGAAACGGCTTGGGTATACCGAACCTGCTTTGAGAGCGCTGCCAGCCAGTCGATTGATGCAAGCTATGCTCTGCGGCGATCTCATAGATCAGATCACGCGCAACAATAGCATCCGCTTTTGAAGCCAAACCGTCGCACTTGGTGATACCCCGCGCTTCAAATTCCAATCTATGCTCGTTCAGTGCAATCATGTCGCTGCCGTATTCATAGAAGGAATGGGATATCGCATCTGACGCCCCATCAGCATCCCCTAACTCTCGAAACCGACAAACACAGCGGCTTCATCAACCGATTTTCGTGTGGAAACCACCGCGTTGGCCGGGAAACTTTCGTCTGGCCAGCCTAGCGCGATGCTTTTCATGATCACCTGATCATCAGCGATCCCGGCATGTTCGCGGACCACGGGCGATTGCATGATGCCTTGGCTGTTGATCACGGTGCCAAGCCCGCGCGACCATGCCGCGTTGACGAGCGCCGTCGCCACCGCGCCGCAATCAAACGGCGTATCGTCACTGCCGTCGAGAACCCGGTCATAGGTTATGATCACGCATACCGGCGCATCAAATTGACGGAAGCCCCGCATCACCCAATCCTGCCGCGCGTCCTTGTCATCGCGTGCAATCTCCATCGCGGAAAATAGCTGCTTGGCAACACCGATTTGCCGGTCGCGATGTTGGCCTGCAAAAGCTTCGCCCGTTCGGAATTCGCGCGATTGCGGTACGCCAGCCAGCATCCGTTCGGTATTGCCGCTGCGAATCTTTTCCAGCGGTTCACCGGTAATGATATAGAAATTCCATGGCTGCGTATTCATTGATGATGGCGCGCGCATCGCCAATCCGACAATTTCTTCGATAAGAGTCCGCGCAACGGGATCTGGCTTATATCCGCGTATGCTGCGGCGACCGAGAATAACGTCGTCAAACTGCATGTATAGCTCCGTTCAAAAATATCGATCATGGGCTAGCGCACAAACAAATATATGAAAAGCGCAATAAAAAAGGCGACCCGCGGGCCGCCTCTTTCGTGATTGCGATGATGACTTGGTTTAGCGTTTCGAGAACTGGAAGCTCTTACGCGCTTTCGCCCGGCCGTATTTCTTACGCTCAACCTTACGGCTATCGCGGGTCAGGAAGCCTGCCGCTTTAACCGTGGCGCGCAGGGCTGGCTCATATTTGGTCAGGGCCTGGGAAATACCATGTTTCACGGCACCAGCCTGGCCAGAAAGTCCGCCGCCTTTGACCGTAACGTCAACATCATATTGGCCTTCACGCTCAGTAATCGCGAAAACCTGGTTGAGAACCAGACGCAGGGTTGGACGCGCGAAATAGGTTTCCTGGTCGCGGCCATTGACGGTGATCTTGCCTTTGCCGGGCTTTAGCCAGACACGGGCAACCGCGTCTTTACGGCGGCCAGTTGCATAAGCGCGGCCGAACTTGTCCAGCTCCTGCTCACGCAGTGGCATGGTGGATACGGGTGGCTCAACCGTTTCGGTTGTGCCTTCTTCAGCAGCGGCATCAGCAGCAGGAGCCGCTACGACAGCGTCGCCAGCAATGTCTTTGAGATCAGCGAGATCGGTTTTTACACCTTCTTTTGTATCGGTAGCCATTATGCGCTCACCTTGTTCTTACGATTCATGGAAGCCACGTCGAGCGGCTGTGGGTCTTGGCCGGCATAGGGATGCTCGGTGCCATTGAAGAGGTGCAAAGCACGCATCTGCGCAAAGCCGAGCGGGCCTTTTGGAATCATGCGTTCCACCGCTTTTTCCAAAACACGCTCAGGGAATTGACCTTCAAGGACTTTTTCCGCTGTGCGCTCTTTCAGGCCGCCGGGATAACCGGTGTGCTTGTAATAGACTTTCTGCTTGGTCTTGTTGCCGGTGAACTTCACCTTGCCCGCATTGATCACGATGACGTGATCGCCGCAATCGACATGCGGAGTGTAGCTGGGCTTGTGCTTGCCGCGCAGGATGTTGGCGATGATCGAGGCAACGCGGCCGACAACCAGATCTTCGGCATCAATAATATGCCATTTCTTTTCAACGTCTGCGGGTTTGACCGACTGCGTCTGTTTGGTGATAGCCTTCATGGGCTTGGCTCCTTTGGAGCCCTCCACAAGGGAGGGCGACGAATCAAAATGATAAAAGCCGAGCTGGTGCCCGGCCTTGGTGAGGCGCTATTGACGCCGTTTTCGCTTCAAGTCAAGCGAAACTGCGGTTTTGCTGACGGGTATAATGATACCGCAGCTATTCTTCCAACTGTGTGGAAAGCCATTTCGCATAGGCCGGATCACTATCATCGGCGGCCCAGCTTAATATGGCGGGCGTGTCATAGCTGTGGAGTTTTTTCAGACGTTGCATCGCCGCTTTCGCTTGGCTTTCCGTCGTTTTGAGCAGGACCGGATATTCCTCATCCTCGCAAAAATCGCCGTCCCAGACATATTGCGCGGTTGCCGGGGCAAAATGATTGGCGCAGGCGACCAGCTTTTCGGAGATCAGCGTCTTGGCGACTTGCCTGGCTTCTGCGCTGGCCCCGAACAGCGTGTAGATAAGGACCGGCTGGTCTGTCATGCCCTTGAAAAGGCGCCATCGTCGCGGCCCAGCACATGGATACCCCATGCCGTCGCCGCGACAACCAGTGCGCCAACCGCCTGATGCAGGACCGCCAGTGTGATATCCATGCCGGTCATCACGGTTGCAATGCCCAGCAATATCTGGGTTCCGAACGCGCTGTGAATGGCAATCGATGCCATCCGCGATTGCCCCCGGATTTTCCGGGCCAGCACGACCAGAAAGCCGACCGCAACCCATGCCCACCAACGGTGGATGAAATGGGTGAGATACGGATCATTGTTGAGAGCCGCCCAAGCGCCAAAGGTGAAGTCGATGCCATCAGGCACCAGATTGTCGTTCATCAACGGCCATGTGTTGGAGACATAGCCCGCGTTGAGACCCGCGACATAGGCGCCAAATAGCAGTTGGACGAAAAGCACCAGCGCGACAGCAAGACCAAAGCCGGTCATCCGCGCCGGGGTTGCATTGCCGTTAGCAAGCCGCCGCAAATCGAGCGCCGTCCAGACCAGACAGGCGAGAATGAACAGGGCCATTAACAAATGGGTCGCGAGGCGAAAATGGCTGACATCCGTCAGTTCCGACAAGCCGGAACTGACCATCCACCAGCCAATAAATCCCTGCAAACCGCCGAGGAACAGCAAACCGGTCAGGCGCCAGCCATAGCCCTTGGGAATGGCGCGTTTCAGGGCGAAATAGAGAAATGGCAAAGCAAAAGCCAAGCCGATAACCCGGCCCAACAGCCGGTGCACCCATTCCCAGAAATAGATGAACTTGAAATCCGCCAGCGTCATCCCCGCCGGTCCGCTAATCTCGATATATTCCGGGATTTGTTTGTATTTCTCAAACTCCGACAGCCAATCTGCGTCATTGAGCGGCGGAATCGCGCCCATAATCGGCTTCCACTCGGTAATCGAGAGACCTGATTCGGTCAGCCGCGTGATCCCGCCGACAATCACCATGATGAAAACCAGAAAAGCGACGGATAACAACCAGTTGGAAAGGGCAACCGCCCTGGCAGCAGAGCCCCGCGCGGACGGCATGGCAGAGATGGTCGAGCTCGTCATGGGCGCTATGTGATGCTTTTTGGGCGTGAAGACAAGAGCCACGAAGAGCCGCGGACTACGGGACTTAGTGCAGGTGGGGCTGCTGTCCGCTGTTACACCCATCCGTTTCGTAATCCTGAACGTGTTTCAGGATGACCGCGGGGGATAAGGTAACGGGCAGGAATAGCGCAAATATGGGGCTGTAGCAGCTTAAGCCGAAAAACTAGCACACCGGTACAAATGATATGTTGTATCTTAACACAGTCAAGCCTATATCAGCAGGGCTCAACCGAATGATTGGAACGTCGAGTCGTGTTTACGACATCAAACCTTTGGAACAAAGACGGCCTGCTGGCCAAGGATGGACTATGGGACCGCATTGCGGTGCTCGTATCCGGCCTTTGTCTCGTCCATTGCATATCGACGATGGTGTTTGTTGCGCTGCTATCTTCTGCAGCGGGCGCATTACTTGACCCGATTGTGCATGAAATCGGTATAGGCATTGCGATTGCTTTGGGTATGTTTACGCTTGGCCGCGGTGTCATCGATCATGGCTATGTCATGCCAGCCGCGATTGGCGGGCTGGGCCTCGGTATCATGGCCGGCGCGATCACCATCGGGCATCAGGGCGACCATGGCAGTGCGGAAATCATTTTCACGATGGTGGGCGTCGGGATATTGGCGCTGGGGCATGACCTGAATTACCGCGCGACGCATTGATTCTTTTATTAAACCTCAAGCGCCGGGCGGGCACATCCGTGCCCTTGGCTTTCCTCGCATAAGCTCGGGCGCGCGGTCGCGCTTGCCGACGCTATGCGTCGGATTGGCGCAGATCTAGAGGTCATACAACCGAGCGCAGCGAGGCAAGGCCGACCGGCCGCCGCGCCATATGGCGCGTAGCCAAGCGGGCGGATGCCCGCGCCCGGCGCTTGAGGTTTTATAAGGAATCCTCTCCCCGCGCCCGGCGCCTGAGGTTTAATAAAAAACACAATATCTCTCCACCCACGCTGCACTCAAAATAAGCGTTTCATTTCGAGCGGCGGACACATTTCTCTCCTCCCCTTGCCCTCTCTCACCAAACCCCCTAAATTACACTTATGGGAAAACATGATCATCACGAGCATCACGGCGAGTCTCTCGCCGACGCCGCGCGCCATAATCTGGAAGCGGCGGGCGAGAAATGGACCGATACGCGGGCCGCGATTTTTGAAGCGCTGGCCGGCTTTTCGCGTCCGGCCTCGGCCTATGATATAGCCGAGCTGGTATCAACCGCTCGCGGAAAGCGCGTGGCGCCCAATAGTGTCTACCGGATTCTCGACCTATTCGTCGCCAAAAACCTCGCCATGCGGGTGGAAAGCGCCAATGCCTATCTTGCCAACAGCCACCCCGGCTGTGAACATGATTGCATGTTTCTGGTCTGTGATACCTGCGGAGAGGCGACCCATATTGATGATGATGCCCTGTCCGCAAAAGTGCGCGGTGTCGCCCAGGAACAGGGGTTTAGCTCGATCCGCCCGGTCATCGAAGTGCGCGGCATCTGTCAGAAATGTAGCTAGGCGCGCTTTTGCGTCAGCCCCCGTTCAGGGATTTCCTGCTCTTTGAACGACATAGACATTCGACATTAGCGGCCAGTAGCGCTAAGACTGAGACGAAACAGGGAGTACACATGTCAGGTCCAAACACACCGCTTCTGGACACCGTATCATTGCCAGCGGATCTGCGAAAATTGAAACCGGAGCAGCTGCGGCAATTTGCCGATGAGCTGCGCGCCGAAGTTATCGACACGGTTTCCGTGACTGGCGGCCATTTGGGCGCTGGGCTCGGCGTTGTCGAGCTGACTGCCGCCATCCATTATGTTTTCAACACGCCCGAAGATCGCTTGATCTGGGATGTCGGACATCAATGCTATCCGCACAAGATCATCACCGGCCGCCGCGACCGGATTCGCACCCTGCGTCAGGGCGGCGGGCTATCCGGCTTCACCAAGCGCAGCGAAAGCGAATATGATCCCTTTGGCGCGGCGCATAGCTCCACATCGATCAGCGCCGCATTGGGCTTTGCGGTCGCCAATAAAATGGCCGGCAAACCGGGTCGCGGCATTGCCGTCATTGGCGATGGCGCGATGAGCGCGGGCATGGCTTATGAAGCGATGAACAATGCGCAGGCGGCGGGCAACCGTCTGGTGGTTATTCTCAATGACAATGACATGTCGATCGCACCGCCTGTCGGCGGATTGTCCGGCTATCTCGCCCGGCTGGTCTCTTCCAGCGAATATCTCGGCATCCGGAAATTTGCCAGCAAGATGACGGCCAAGCTGTCTCGCCGTGTCCACAAGGCGGCAGGTAAGGCAGAGGAATATGCCCGCGGCATGGCTATGGGTGGAACCCTGTTTGAAGAGCTCGGCTTTTACTATGTCGGCCCGATTGACGGCCATGATATGGACCAGTTAATCCCGGTGCTCGAAAATGTCCGGGATAATGCCGAGGGACCAGTGCTGATCCACTGTGTCACCGAAAAGGGCAAAGGCTATAAATTTGCCGAAGAAGCGGCGGACAAATATCACGGCGTCGCCAAATTTGATGTGGTGTCCGGCAAACAGGACAAAGGCCCGGGTGGCGGACCGCCGGCCTATCAGAATGTGTTTGGCGAAACCCTCGCCAAATTGGCCGATAGCGACCCCCGTATATGCGCGATTACCGCCGCGATGCCTGGCGGCACCGGTGTCGACAAATTTGCGAAAGCCCATCCCGATCGCGCCTTTGATGTTGGCATTGCCGAACAACATGGCGTGACTTTTGCGGCTGGTCTGGCTGCCCAAGGGATGCGGCCTTTTGCGGCGATCTATTCGACCTTCCTGCAACGCGCTTATGACCAAGTCGTACATGATGTGGCGATCCAGAATCTGCCGGTGCGCTTTGCGATTGACCGCGCGGGTCTGGTTGGCGCGGACGGCAGCACCCATGCGGGCAGCTTTGACATTACCTATCTCGCGACCCTGCCCAACATGGTGGTGATGGCGGCGTCGGATGAAGCCGAGCTCGCCCATATGACTTATACCGCAGTGGAATATGACGAGGGTCCAATTGCCTTTCGCTACCCGCGCGGCAATGGCACGGGCGTGGAGATACCGGAGAAGCTCGAAAAGCTGGAAATCGGCAAGGGCCGTATCGTGCGCGAAGGCAGCAAGGTTGCCATATTGTCGCTCGGCGCGCGTCTCGGCGAGGCCCTCAAAGCCGCTGACCGGCTCGATGCGAAAGGGCTGAGCACCACCGTGGCGGACCTGCGTTTTGCCAAGCCGCTGGACGAAGATCTGATCCGCAAATTGCTGACCACCCATGAAGTGGCAGTGACCGTTGAAGAAGCCGCCGTTGGCGGCCTCGGTGCGCACGTCCTGACATTGGCATCCGACACCGGCCTGACCGATGCGGGCCTTAAAATCCGCACCATGCGCTTGCCGGATATATTTCAGGATCAGGACAAGCCCGACCTGCAATATGCCGAGGCTGGTCTGGATGCTGACGGGATTGTGGACACCGTGCTAAAAGCGCTGCGCCACAATAGCGCGAGTATGGACGAGGAAACGGGTGCACGGGCGTAATTTATTTTACCTCAGGCGCCGGGCGGCGACATCCGTCGCCTTGGCTACGCGCCATAAGGCGCAGCGGACGCCATTTGATTTTTGGCGCCCTTGCCTCCACTTCGCGTCGGTTTGGTGGCGGACTTAAGGCTTCACCAACATTCATCGCTGCCGTGCTCCGGGCGCAGACCCGGAGCCTAGGGTAGACCGGCGTGGCAGCCATCCTGGGCTCCGGGTCTGCGCCCGGAGCACAGATTGAGAGCTAGCCCCCTGTTCTCACCCTAAAGAATATCGTCCGACGCGAAGCCGAGGCAAGCGCGACTGCGCGCCCGAGCTTATACGAGGAAAGCCAAGCGGGCGGATGCCCGCGCCCGGCGCCTGAGGTAAAATAAACAAAAACTCCCCTCAAAATTTCAGCTGAAACCGCACGGCTGCACCAAAGTCATCATTTAACGCCTCAAAATGTCCGGGTTCCTGCCGCCAAAACAGGTTGGTGTTCAAATAACCGCCCCAGAGCGAGGTTGCATAGGCCAGTTCACCGACCAGTTCACGGCCCTTCGGAGCAAGATTGAGCGTGCGCTGGCCAAATTCGGTTTGCAGCGTTTCATAGCTATAGCCAACCGGCAGATTGAGATTGAGCCCGCCCGACGATACCCGCAGCGGTTGCGCGAAACGCAAAGCGATCTGATCAGAGCTACCGAATAATCCCGCCTTGCTGATATCAGCCGCGAAACTGGATGTCCTGAGCGTCCCGCCGGTCACCAGACTGGCACTGTCCACTTGCGTCCAGCCCTGTCGCCAGCTGGCTCCGGCACGCCAGCCATTGCCGATATCATAGCCAGCGCGGCCATCAACAAACCAGCTTTGCGCGCCGCGTGCACCGATGGTATCGACAAAGCGCGAGCCCAATATGCTATCGCCTTCGCTGAGCCAATTCGCCGCGATGCTCAGTGATGCCGCACCGAATTGACGATCAATCGCCAAGCCAAGGCCGCTAAACCGATACCGCTCATGATCTTGCCCTGTCAGATCATCCAGCCGGCTTTCTTCCGAATTCACACGAGCGGCTCCGCTTTCTGCGCTTGCGGTCAGTCCGAAACCGGCAATTTCACGGCGCAGCGCAAGGGCGCTTTTCGCTTGTCCGGTAAAACCGCGTTCGCTGCTCGGCGTTGGCGCGACCAGAAAGGCTGGCGAGCGAGCGCCCTGCATCTGCGCGACCAGACCGCTCGAACTTTGCCGGAAACCGAACGCCACCTTCATCTCCGGTGACACGTGCGTCATGACCGACGCCGCCAGCATCCGCGCCTTGCGGGCGTTGCTGTTCGACAGAGTCAGATTATCGCGGTCGATCAATCCAACAGACGTGCGTCCGATATTCACGGCGATCTGCACGCCATCGCTGGACGCGGTCATATTGCGACGATCACCGCTGAGCGCGCCGGTCAATTTATATTCCGGCACCGCGACTTTCAAATCATGCGCCAGATTCAGTGCAAAGGCACGATCAAAGCCGTCCAGAATCACGGCGCCGACATTCTGCCCTTGCAGCGCGGCATCACCCATCGCTGCCGAGGTTTGGCCGCCCGGCGCGGTCAGATCGACCGCAACCTTGCCACCGGCAAGCGAGGACTGTCCCTGCGGCTGAAAAGCGGCGGCTATATCAAGCACACCGCGACCATAGATCGCGTCGGTCCCGGCATCACCGGCATCACGCGCGCTGGTGAGCAACAGATCGACAATCTGCGCGCCGGTCAAATTGGGAAAGGCCTGCGCCAGCAACGCGACGGCACCGGATATTTGCGGCGCGGAGAAGGATGTACCGCTCCATGAGAAAGTCCTGCCGACATTATCATCCGCCTGCACCCGCTCGCCCAATGCGCTCAGAAAATTGGCCGACTGTGCGCCGGCCCGGTTGCTGAAGGATGAGATATTCTCGCTAGCCCCGACAGACCCGGCGATAATGACATGACCGTTTCCGCTGTCGGCGATACCGGCGGCGAAACCGTCCGGCGTTGCTGCGCCGTCATTGCCCGCGGAAACCACAACCACCACGCCTGCCGCGGCCGCGTTGGAAATGGCATTACGCACCGTGTTGGAAATATCAGGGCCGCCTAATGAGATATTAACCACGCGCGCGCCGCTGACCCGCGCCTGATTAATCGCCGATGCAATCGCACCGCTATTGTGACTGCACCCGTCATCGTCCGGATCATCGGGATCATCCATCGCGCAGCTTCCTGGGCTATCGGTGCGCAGCACCAATATGTCGCTGTCAAAAGCAATGCCGTGGATATCGACATTATTTTTACCGGCGGCGGCAACCGATGTCACGGCCGAACCATGGCCGCCTTCATCGCCAATGCCGCGATTGCCAGCGAAATCGGCGCTGTCAGGATGGATCCGGCCAGAAAATTCCGCGCTATTGGGATTAATCCCGCTATCAATGACGCCTACTATGATGCCGTCCCCGGTGGCCCCCGCATTATAGGCTGTAATAGCGCCATGCTGATTGGGACCATCCGAGCGTCGAAATTCCGCCGTATCAAAATTGGTCGGTGGCGGGGCCGGTGTGGGTGTAGGCGTTGGCGTAGGAGTGGGAGTCGGCGTCGGTGTAGGCGTCGGCGCCGTTGGAGGGGGCGGTGTTGGTGATGGCCTGGAACCGCCGCCACCGCCGCACGCAGACAATATCGCGAGCGGCAATAATGAAGATCCGTAAAACAGTTTTCTGCCGAACCGCTTGCTTTTTATCATGTCACGCATTTCCCCAATTGCATCTGCTTATATAGTACGGAGCGCTTACCGACAGCTTAACAGCGATCAGCGCTTGCGGACACGCGGCGGAGTGATTAGGCGCTTGTGACCATGCCACCGGAATTTTCCCATATCGACCACTGGATTTTTGATCTGGATAATGTGCTGTATCCCTCGGAATGTGATCTGTTTTCGCTCATCGACATTAAAATGGGCGAGTATATCGAACGCGCGCTAAACATTGATTCCACCGAGGCGCGCAAAGTGCAGAAAAATTATTTCCATGATCATGGCACCACGCTTGCGGGGCTGATGCACCATCATGGTACCGATCCGCAGGATTTTCTGGACTATGTCCATGATATTGACATGAGCCGCCTGTCCCATGCACCAGACCTGCACAGCGCGATTGCCGCGTTGCCGGGCGAAAAGCTCGTCTTTACCAATGGCGACCGGCCCTATGCTGAACGCGTGCTGGACAATCGCGGGCTTGGCGGACTGTTTGACCAGATTCACGATGTCGTTGCCACGGATCTGATCCCCAAGCCCGAAAAAGCCGCCTATCACAGCCTGATCAACACCACCGGCATTGATCCGAAGCGGTCTTTATTTGTCGAGGATATGGCGCGCAATTTGCGTCCGGCGAAAGATTTGGGCATGACCACTATCTGGGTCAATACCGGTTCGGAATGGGGCGCGCGCGATCATGCTCCGGACTATATCGATCATGAAATACCCGACTTGGAAAGCTGGGTTACCAATCTCTAGAATAACAGGGAAGAAGCACCGCTATGACCACTGAATTGAAGACCGCCATCGAAGCTGCCTGGGAAAAACGGGAATCGCTGAGCATCACCAGCCAGGGGCCGGAACGTGATGCGGTCAACGCCGCGCTGGCCAGTCTCGACAATGGCAGCGCCCGTGTTGCCGAGAAACAGGGTGACCAATGGGTGGTCAACCAATGGCTGAAAAAAGCGGTGCTGCTGTCTTTCCGGCTCAACGACAATCAGATCATCGAAGGTCCGGGCGGCGCAAACCATTGGGATAAGGTACCAAGCAAATTTGCCGACTGGGGCGAAAACCGTTTCCGCGAGGCTGGTTTCCGGGCCGTCCCCGGTGCAGTCGTCCGCCACGGCTCCCATATCGGCCGCAACACCGTGTTGATGCCAAGCTTTGTCAATATTGGCGCCTTTGTCGATGACGGCGCGATGATTGATACTTGGGCAACGGTTGGTAGCTGCGCCCAGATTGGTAAGAATGTGCATATTTCCGGCGGCGCTGGCATTGGCGGCGTACTTGAACCCCTACAAGCTGGTCCGGTCATCATCGAAGACGGCGCATTTATCGGCGCGCGGAGCGAAGTTGCCGAAGGCGTGCGCGTCGGCGAAGGCGCAGTGCTTTCCATGGGTGTTTATCTCGGTGCATCCACCAAGATAATCGACCGGGTAACGGGCAAGGTTCACATGGGCGAGGTTCCGCCTTATGCTGTGGTTGTACCCGGCACAACGCCGCCCAAGGCCAATGTTGATGGCGTCCCCGGTCCGTCGCTTTATTGCGCCGTGATCGTAAAGACGGTCGATGCGAAAACACGCTCCAAAACAGGTATTAACGAACTTTTGAGGGACTGATGAATATAGCGGTGAACCAGATCAAAACCACGCTCGGGGAAAATGACCATCCCTATCGCAATGGCGCCTGGACACCGGTTTTTGAAGAGCTGGACGCGGACAGACTCGAAGTCATCGGGACAATTCCGACGGACATAGACGGCGTTTATGTCCGCAACACCGAAAACCCGGTGCATGACAGTATTGGCCGCTATCATCCGTTCGATGGCGACGGCATGATCCACGCCCTGCGCATCAAGAATGGCAAGGCCAGCTATCGCAACCGCTTTGTCCGCACCGAAGGCTTTGCGGCGGAGCAAGCCGAAGGCGGGCCTTTATGGTCCGGGATCATGGGCAGACCCAGCGATTCCAAACGACCCGGCTGGGGCGCGCATGGCAGCGTCAAGGACAGCAGCTCCACCGATGTTGTCGTCCATGCCGGAAAAATCCTCTCCACCTTTTATCAGTGCGGTGAGGGGTATCAGCTCGACCCGGAAACGCTGGAAACGCTGGGTACGGCAGACTGGGTTCCGGAAGACGGCATCTCGGCCCATCCCAAGGTGGATGAGAAAACCGGAGAGCTGTTATTCTTTAATTACAGCACCAAAGCGCCGTATCTCCATTATGGCGTGGTCGGTGCGGACGATAAGCTGAAGCATTTCATTCCCATCGAACTGCCGGGCGCGCGGCTGCCGCATGATATGGCCTTCACCGAAAATTACACGATCTTCAACGACTGCCCGCTCTATTGGAAACCGGAGCTGATCGAACAGAATCTTTATGTCCCGGCCTATCATCCCGATGAGCCGACGCGGTTCGGGGTGATCCCACGCATGGGACAACCGGAAGACATCATCTGGTTTAGTGCCAAACCGACCTACGTTCTCCACTGGGCCAATGCTTTCGAGGATGGCGACGAGATTGTCCTCGACGGCTATTTCCAGAACCAGCCGGTACCGCCGCCGCTGACCGATTTCCCGGCGGGCTATGAAAGCATGGGCGCGAGCATTGATCTGCACAGCTTTCAGCCCGAACTCCATCGCTGGCGGTTCAATCTGAAAACCGGCGAGACCCGCGAAGAGACATTATTCGACGACTATCCAGTCGAATTCGGCATGTTCAACCAGCAGGTGGCCGGCAGCCCCTATCGCTATGTCTATAGCGTCACCGGTCATCCCGGCTGGTTCCTGTTCAACGGTGTGGTCAAACATGATCTGGAAACCGGTACGGCGGAACGTCTCTATTTTGGCGATGACCGCTTTGGTTCGGAAGCCCCGTTTATTCCGCGTGCGGGGGCGACCGAAGAGGATGACGGCTATCTGATCAGCTTTATCACCGACATGGCGCAGGACCGCAGCGAGTGCATCATTGTCGATGCAAAAGACATTTCAGCCGGACCGGTCTGCACGATCATCCTGCCGCATCGGATTAGCAGCGGCACCCACGCGACGTGGGCAAGTGCGGGGCAGATTGGGGTAGTTTAATTCCTCTCCCCTTGAGGGAGAGGACAGATTTACTTGCGAACTTGTTCGCTAGAAAATCTTGGAGAGGGGTGGAGAGTGTGCGCCAAGCCAGCCCCCTCTCCAACTCGACTAGGCAGCAAGCTGCCAAGTCTCCGTTTCCTCTCCCTCAAGGGGAGAGGAGCAAGTCAGTCAAACAGCTGCCCATTAACCTCTTTGCCCGGTGGCGGTTTCAGCCCCAGATGCTGCCATCCGCGATCATTGAGTGCGCGGCCTCTCGCCGTTCGGGCCACCAGACCCAGTTGGATAAGGTAAGGCTCGATCACTTCCTCGATCGTATCGCGCGGTTCGCTTAGACCCGCTGCCAGCGTTTCGACGCCGACCGGCCCGCCTTTGTAAATATCCGCAATCATATGAAGATAGCGGCGATCCATCGCGTCCAGCCCAATACTGTCCACCTCCAGCCGCGTGAGGGAAGCGTCAGCGGTTTTCTGATCGACCGTGGCGGTGCCAGCCACATTGGCAAAGTCCCGCACCCGGCGGAGCAGGCGGCCAGCGATACGCGGCGTTCCGCGCGCGCGGCGCGCGACTTCGGTGGCGCCATCGGGCGCGATCCCCAGATCCAGCAATTTGGCCGCGCGGTGGACGACCTTTTCGAGTTCCTCGACGCTGTAGAAATTGAGCCGCACCGGGATGCCAAACCGATCCCTCAGTGGCGTCGTCAAAAGCCCCTGCCGCGTTGTCGCGCCGATGAGAGTGAATTGCGGCAAATCTATCCGCACACTGCGCGCCGATGGTCCTTCGCCAATGATCAGGTCGAGCGCGCGGTCCTCCATCGCCGGATAAAGCACTTCCTCGACCACCGGATTGAGCCGATGAATCTCGTCAATAAACAGCACATCGCCTTCTTCAAGGTTCGTCAACAGCGCCGCGAGATCACCCGATTTGGCAATGACCGGGCCCGAAGTGGCGCGAAAACCGACGCCCAGTTCGCGCGCGATAATCTGCGCCAGCGTGGTCTTACCCAGCCCCGGCGGGCCAAAGAACAACGTGTGGTCCAGCGCCTCACTACGGCTTTTCGCGGCCTCAATAAACACGCGCAAATTGGAACGCGCCGCTTCCTGTCCGATAAATTCGTCGAGTGATTTCGGGCGCAGCGCGGCGTCGATGTCTTCCGGTTGCCGTTGCGGCGTAAGATGCGGATTATCAGTAACGGCCAATACCTCCAAATGCGTCACCCTGAACTTGTTTCAGGGTCCATGGCGATCCTATAAACCGACCATGCCCGATGCCAAGCAACCTTGCGTCTATATATTGGCTAGCAAGCCGTATGGGTCTTTGTATATTGGCATGACTACCAATTTGCTGAAGCGCCTTTACCAGCACCGCAACAACCTTACGCCCGGTCACACGTCCAAATATGCTGTTCATCGTCTCGTTCGTTTTGAAATGTTTGATGATATGGAAAATGCTATAGCGCGCGAGAAGCAATTGAAAAACTGGCACCGTCCTTGGAAGATCAATCTGATTGAATCGGAAAACCCGCAATGGGTGGATTTGGCGGTGAATCTGGGTTTGCCGCCGATTGGAAACTGATGTCCTTGTTTCATCTCTTGAACCGTTCTCCAATCCGTCATGCCGAACTCGTTTACCTTCGGTGGCCTTGCGGCTCAGCATCCATTGCGAGACAAGCACGACCTGCGAAATCCGAGAAATAGACCCTGAAACAAGTTCAGGGTGACGATAACTGGGACCTAAAGCAGGGTATATCTTCCTCACTTCGCCGCCTTCTTCAACGCCAACCGCACCAGCGCATCCAGTGTCACGCCCTCACCCGCCTCGGCATCGGCCGCCGCCACCGCTGCACTCGCCTCTGCCGGTTTGAAGCCCAGATTTTGCAGCGCGCTCACCGCATCAGCGCTGTTATTCGACGGCGCATGGATCGCGCCGCCGGCACCAACTATCGGGTCGGTTGCGATGCCGCCGACCTTGTCTTTCAGCTCGTTGACAATGCGCAGCGCCAGTTTCGGCCCTACCCCATTGGCCCGCGCAACCATCGCCTTGTCGCCGGTGGCCACCGCGCGGGATATCTCTGCCGTTTCCAGTGCGGAGAGGATTGCTAGCGCGACCTTGCCGCCGACACCCTGTACGGAGATTAGCAGCCGGAACCAGTCGCGCTCCGACCCCGAAGCAAAGCCCATCAGGCGCATGTCGGTCTCGCTGACCTGCATTTCGGTATAGATGGTCGCGCCATCGCCAACCCCGCCAATGGCGGTAATGGTCCGCGACGAGGCGAAGACCAGATAGCCGACGCCGTTTACATCCAGCACGATATTGTCCGTGCCGATTTCGTCGATAATGCCGGTGAGTTTTGCAATCATGGTTTCTTCTTACCCAAAAACCATCGTCATTCCAGCGAAAGCTGGAATCTCATCACGTTAGGCACTGTATCTGCAGGAGATCCCAGCTTTCGCTGGGATGACGGGAATATGGAAAAATGCGCTCACCCTGAGCCTGTCGAAGGGTTAGCGCAGAGCCGGACCTTCGACAAGCTCAGCCTGAGCGCAGTGTGTAATTCAACGCCCACGATGATGGGCATGCGTGATCGCCACGGCCAGCGCATCGGCGGCATCCGCCCCAGCGAGCTTCACCCCCGGCAGCAGGATCTTGATCATCGCTTGCACCTGATCCTTATCCGCCTTGCCCACGCCGACGACCGATTTCTTGACCGCCCGCGCCGCATATTCGCCGACCTCAAGCCCCGACCGCGATGCGCCGAGCAGCACGACACCGCGTGCTTGCCCGAGCTTCAGGGTGCTTTGCGGATTGCTGTTGACGAACACTTCCTCAACCGCTGCCGCATCCGGTTTATATTCCAGCAGCAAATCGGTCAGTTCCAGATCAAGCTTCAGCAACCGGCTGGCCAATTGCATTTTCGGATCGGTCTTTATCTGCCCATTGGCGATATGCGACAGCCGATTGCCTTCAGCGCTGATCACGCCCCAGCCGGTGGTGCCAAGGCCGGGGTCGAGGCCCAGGATAATCATGCGCCCACCGTCACCCGGCGTTCAGTTTTTCCATAATCTCGTCGGACACATCATAATTGCCCCAAACCGTCTGAACATCGTCATCTTCTTCCAGCAAATCGATGAGGTTGAGCAGCGTTTCCGCCTGCTCTTGATCCACTTCCACCTGCACTGTCGGGCGCCAGGCGAGTTTTACGCTTTCCGCTTCGCCAAGGGACTTTTCCAGCGCGCCGGCAACCTCATGCAAATCTTCCATCGCGGTCCAGATTTCATGGCCGTCTTCGCTAGAGGAAATATCTTCCGCCCCCGCTTCCATCGCAGCTTCGAGAACCTTGTCCTCGCTGCCCGCTTCGGCTGGATATTGCACATAGCCGACCCGGTCAAAGCCGTGACTGACCGACCCGGTCTCGCCGACATTGCCGCCATTGCGCGACATGATGGTGCGGACATTGGTAAAGGTACGGTTGGTATTATCCGTGAGGGTTTCGATAATCAACGAGACGCCGCCCGGGCCAAAGCCCTCATAGCGAACCTCGTTATAATCATCGCCCTCATTGGCCGAGGCCTTGTCGATTGCGCGCTGTATGCCATCTTTCGGCATGGAAACCGCTTTAGCGTTGTTCACCGCGAGGCGCAGACGCGGGTTCATGTCCGGATCTGGCATGCCCGATTTTGCGGCCACCGTGATCTCGCGGCTGAGTTTTGAAAATTGCGCCGAGCGTTTCTTGTCCTGCGCACCCTTGCGGTGCTTGATATTGTTAAATTTACTATGGCCTGCCATATGATTCGTCCGTACCTGAATTATTGTTATTGAGGCTCTTTGCCGCATGTTCGAACCCAACTCAACCATTGGATGGGCCACCGGCCGTCTGACGGCGACAACACACGATCTGCTGACATTTCTGCGCGCGCCAAAACTGCCGGATAACGATGTTCAGATGACCGGGCAAATGACCGGAAAACCAAGTGACCTTATCTGGCTTTTCTTGATCAATTGCATGATAGTTGCGGCAATCGCGATTGTTCTGTTCCCGATCATGCTCGCCTTCGATGTCTCCATGTCTAACAGCATGGCAGGCCTGTTCCAGCGCCCGGTCTGGCAGCTCTTGCTCATCGTCGTGATTGCCGGGCCAATTGTCGAAGAGCTGATGTTCCGGTCTTGGCTCAGCGGTTCGCCGCGACTCCTGATCCCCTTTTTCGGCCTCATATTGTGGATGGCCCTGACATATAGCTATGAGCAACTGGGATGGCCCGGGCCCGCTGCCATGGGGACAGCGCCTTTATTGGCCGTTATCGCCGGTGCCGTTCTGATCTGTGTGATCGCATTCTGGAAACGGCCGGTACCGAGATGGTATGTCCGGATTTTCCCGTTGATCTTCTGGATCCAGGCGTTGCTTTTCGGCTCCGTGCATATCTTCAACTATGCTGGTGACAATCCCGCCGCACTGCTCCCCTTTGTTTTGCCGCAGACGGTGGGCGGCCTGATCTGGGGCTATGCCAGAATCCGCTATGGCTGGTGGACCAATATTGTGATGCACATGGCGTATAATCTGATCGCAACCAGCGGGCTGGTCTATGTGTTGCTAACACGGCCAGAGCTTCTCTAGTCGGTAACGACAGCGGTGCCCGATGCCGATACCATCAGCATCGATCCCTTTTCACCCACGACCTCATAGTCAAGGTCAACGCCAACTACTGCATTGGCACCGAGTTTCGCTGCCTCGGCCTGCATTTCCAACAAAGCCTCATCCCGCGCGCGCTTCAGGACATTTTCATATTTGCCGGACCGGCCACCAACAATGTCGGTGATGCTGGCAAACAGATCGCGAAACAGATTTGCCCCGACAATCACCTCCCCAATAACAATGCCGCGATAATCGCGTATCGGGCGTCCTTCGATACTGGGGGTTGTGGTCGTAATCATATATGCTCTCCCGCCTTTAAAGCGGGGATGTTAGTCTATTGATTATCCCAAACCAAGGGCCGACTTATAGGTGTCGAGTATCGCTTCCATTTCCTGACGGTCATGGGTTTCCATTTTGCGCAGACGCACGATCTGCCGCATGATCTTCGCATCAAAGCCGGTGGATTTGGCTTCGGAATAGACATCACGGATATCATCCGCGATACCCTTTTTCTCTTCTTCCAGCCGCTCGATACGTTCGATAAACAGACGCAGTTGGTCTGCGGCAACATTGCCTTCGCTCATTCTCAAATTCCCTAGAAATACTATGTTCAGATTCGGATGCCGTCTTTAATCCGCGTCGCTATTAATTGCTAGGCGCGTTTTTGGCTACGCTTTCCTTCATCCGCAAAAGCTTTTCCGGCGTCGCTTCGGTCTGGTAGTTTTTCTTCCATTCTGAAGACGGCATACCATGGATCGCCTGACGCGCTTCTTCCTTGGTCATATTGCCGCCAGCATCATTGGTTGCTTCCAGCACCCAGTCGGCCAGACAGTTGCGGCAAAAACCGGCAAGCCCCATCAGGTCAATATTTTCCGCATCATGGCGGTGCTGCAAATGCTTGACCAGACGGCGAAAGGCCGCCGCAGCCGCTGCATCAGAAATTTGTTCTGTCATGTGAAATGCTTCCGTTGCTTTTTGTTTTTATCCTGTCATGATTTGGCGCTAACAGGCGTGGATTTAAAGCACCAATACAGGAATTTTCGATGGCAGCGCATATGTTCTCTCGCGACCGCAAAGTAAAGGTGCTTGCCACCCTTGGCCCGGCCAGCGGCAGCCCGGAAATGATCGAGAAAATGTATAAGGCCGGTGTCGACGCCTTTCGCATGAACATGAGCCATGGCGAACATGCCGCCCATGCCAAAAACGTGAAATCGATCCGCGCGCTGGAAAAGAAGGTTGGGCGACCCATTACTGTCCTTGCGGATCTGCAAGGGCCGAAATTGCGTATCGGTACTTTTGCCAAGGCCCCGGTTGAACTGAAAACCGGTGCGAAGTTCACCCTCGACCTACAAAAGACCAAAGGCGATGCTAAACGCGTCAATCTGCCCCACCGGGAAATTATCGAAACGCTGGAACCTGGGCATACGCTGTTACTCGATGACGGGAAAATCCGCCTTGAAGTCACTAAAACCGACGGCAAAAGTGTCGAGACCAAAGTGATTGTCGGCGGCCCCATATCGGACCGCAAGGGTGTGAATGTTCCCGAAGTGGTGCTGCCAGTGAGTTCACTGACGAACAAGGATCGCAAGGATTTGACCTTTGCGCTGGATCAGGATGTCGACTGGATCGCGCTGAGTTTTGTACAGCGGCCTGAGGATGTAGCCGAAGCGCGGCGCCTCATTGGCGGCAAAGCGGCTTTGCTCTCGAAAATCGAAAAACCTGCAGCCATCAACCGGCTCGAAGAAATCTTAGAGCTATCCGATGCGGTTATGGTCGCGCGCGGTGATCTTGGCGTCGAATTGCTGCCTGAACAGGTCCCTCCGTTGCAGAAAAAAATTGTTGCTGCTGCCCGTAAATTGGGCCGACCCGTGGTCGTCGCGACCCAGATGCTCGAATCGATGATCACGTCGCCCACCCCAACCCGGGCCGAGGTTTCGGACGTCGCCACCGCCATTTATGACGGGGCTGATGCGATCATGTTATCTGCGGAATCAGCTGTCGGCGACTGGCCGATTGAGGCCGCAACCATGATGGACAGGATTGCAATGCAGGTGGAGAGCGACGCATCCTATGCCGAGCGTGTCCATTTTACAGAAACCGTGCCGGATGAAACAACCGCCGATGCCCTTGCCGCCGCAAGCTATAATATTGCCCGGACGATCAAGACATCCGCCATTGTCTGCTTCACCAAATCCGGGTCCACTGCGCGGCGCATGGCCCGCGAACGTCCGTCGGTCCCGCTGCTCGTCCTCACGCCCGATCGCCACACGGCGAGGCGTGTCGGCCTGCTATGGGGTGCCCATGCTGTTGTCACCCGTGATGTGAGTGATTTCGAGGAGATGATAGCCAAAGCCAAACGCATGGCAATGCGCCACAAGCTAGGCAAAGCGGGATCAAGGCTGATTGTCTGCGCCGGCGTACCGTTCGGGACGCCGGGATCGACCAACCTGCTGCATGTCGTGCGGTTGTCAGGGAACGAACTGAAGCGGGGTTGAATGGGTTGCGGCCTGTAAATCCTGCTCATCAGGATCTCTGGCGATGACATATTATCTTCTTTCTTGAAATCTCGTACCGGTCTCATGTAGTCTTTCGCTCTGTTCGCGCTGGCCTCTCTCCAGTCGCGGTAGTCTTGGATGCGCGATAAACTGGAGACCAGATATGGCTGATGGCCAGCAGCAGGCGGCTGAGCCCCGTCGCAACGGCTTTACCCGCTTTCTCGACGGCGTCGAATGGCTAGGTAATTTGCTACCGCATCCGGTGACATTATTTGCCATACTGGCAATCGGCATTGTCTTTTTGTCCGGCCTGTTGGGCTGGATGGGTCTGGCAGTTGTCGATCCCCGCCCGGCTGGCGCTCCCGGCGTGGCGGAAGATGGCATGATCCGGGCGGTCAGCCTGCTCGATGGCGATGGCGTGCGGCGTATCTTCACGAACCTCGTCACCAACTTCACTAGCTTTGCCCCGCTTGGCGTGGTGTTGGTGGCGATGATCGGTGTCGGTGTGGCAGAGAAATCAGGGCTGCTATCGGCGGCTGTGCGTTCCATGGTCCTGTCGGCACCGCCCCATATGGTAACGGTCGCGATTGTCTTCGCCGGGATTGTTTCCAATACGGCTTCGGAAGTCGGCTATGTTGTTTTGATCCCATTGGCCGGCGCGATTTTCTATGCTCTCGGCCGCCATCCGCTGGCGGGCATGGCTGCGGCTTTTGCCGGCGTCTCGGGAGGCTATAGCGCCAACTTGTTGATCGGCACGATCGACCCGTTGCTGGCCGGGATTACGCAGGAAGCGGCGCGTTTGATCGACCCGGATTATACGGTTGTGGCAACGGCCAACTGGTATTTCATGGTTGGATCGACTTTCCTGATTACGGCCATCGGCTCGCTGGTAACGATCTTCATCGTAGAGCCCAAGCTGGGCAAATATAATCCCTCGGGCGCGGACCCCACCATTCTGGACGACCGGATGATGGAGGCAATAAGTAACAAAGAGCGCAAGGGCTTACGCTGGGCCGGCATCGCGCTGTTGGGTGTCCTTGGCTTGATGGCGCTGACCTTGCTCCCGGATTGGGGCGTGTTACGCAATCCGGAAACCGGCGACCGGATCAACTCCCCCTTCTTCAAAGGCTTTGTCGTCTGGATCCTGATTTTCTTTGTGGTCACCGGTTACGCCTATGGCCGCGTCGTCGGCTCCATGAAAACCGACCGGGATGTGATTGACGCGATGGCCGAAGCGCTCGCATCCCTCGGTCTTTATATCGTGCTGGTTTTCTTTGCCGCCCAGTTTGTAGCCTTTTTTGGCTGGACCAATTTGGGCGCGATCACCGCGGTCACCGGGTCGCAGTTCCTGCTCGACACTGGAATGACTGGTCCTGCGATCTTCTTTTTCTTCATTCTGATCTGCGCGCTGATCAACCTGTCGCTAGGCTCGGCATCGGCGCAATGGGCTGTTACAGCGCCGATTTTCGTGCCAATGCTGATGCTGATTGGCTATGCGCCGGAGGTGATACAGGCGGCCTATCGGATCGGCGATTCGACGACCAATATTATTACCCCAATGATGAGTTATTTCGGCCTGATTCTGGCTTGGGCGACGCGTTATGACAAGAATCTCGGTGTCGGCACTTTGATCGCGATGATGCTGCCATATACGATCTTCTTCATTCTGTGCTGGTCGGTCTTTTTCTTTGTCTGGGTGTTTGCGCTGGGATTGCCCGTAGGCCCCGGTTCGCCGACATATTACACGCCCTGATTCAGAGCAGGCGCGGCTATAGTAGGGACAGTGCTTTTAGTTCCGCCTCTAGCAAAGCCGCATCCTGGAAATGATGACCCTTTATCCCCAGCGCCTCGGCGCCTTCGATATTGTCGAGCCGGTCATCAACGAACAGGCATTGTTTAGCTGAAACACCAAACCGATTGAGCGCCAGTTCGTAAATTGCAGCATCGGGCTTCACCAAATTCTCTTCTCCAGAGATCACAATGTCCTGGAAATGGTCAAAGACAGGCTTGCCCTTACGAAAATGCGGCCAAAATTCCGCCGAGAAATTGGAAATACCGAATAAAGGGATGTCAGCGCCATGCAGCTGTTGAATTAATTCAGCAACGCCTGCCACCTCACCGGGATTGGTTTCATTAAACCGCGACTGAAACAGAGAAATCAGATCTGCATGATCGGGAAACTGCGCTATCAATTCGCGACTGGTTTCGATAAACGGCCGTCCTGCATCATGCTGAAAATGCCATTCTGGCGTAACGACATGATTCAGAAACCATTCCAGTTCCTGCGGATCATCAATCAGTTTTTCGTAGAGGAAACGGATATCCCATCGGGAAATCACATTCCCAATGTCAAAGATAACCGTATCAATTTTGGAAATGGCAGTCACTTCTGCCACGAAACGAATTTAGCCTTGGCGCGCTTTGAACCGGCGATTCGTTTTGTTGATCACATAGGTGCGGCCACGACGACGAATCACGCGACAGTCCCGATGACGGTTTTTGAGCGACTTCAAAGAGTTGCGGACTTTCATTTTGGTACCACGCCTTAATAATTTAAATTTCTTGAAAACGGGCAAAGCCGTATGCAGACGGTGCAGTTAGGGTTGTGATCGGCCAAAGTCAAGCATGGAGCCGACTTATTCCCCGCGAATTTCACCCAATTTACGCTCCCAGGCCAGGGCATGGGTCACAATTTTATCCAAATCCGCATATTGCGGCTGCCACGGGAAGCGTTTCATGATCGCGCGATTGTCCGAAATCAGCGAATCGGGATCGCCCGCGCGGCGGCCCTCCAACTGGCGCGCAATCTTGAGATTCGTGACGCGATCCACCGCGTCGAGCACCTCAAGCACCGAAAATCCACGCCCATAACCGCAGTTAAGTAAGTGATTCTCATCAGGATCAGCAATCAAGGCTTCCAGCGCGAGCACATGAGCGGCGGCGAGATCGGAAACATGGATATAGTCGCGCACACCAGTACCATCGGGCGTATCATAATCCGTCCCGAACACCGCGACGCTATCGCGCTTACCCAGAGCCGCTTCCACAGCGACTTTAATAAGATGCGTGGCACCGGCGGTCGATTGACCGGTTCTTGCTTTGGGGTCGGCGCCCGCGACGTTGAAATAACGCAAGGCACAGAAATTAAAGTCATGCGCCGCGGACACGTCGCGCAGCATATTCTCGGTCATTAATTTGGACATGCCATAGGGATTAATCGGTACTTGCGGCGTTTGCTCGCTTACCGGGCTTTCTTCGGGAATGCCGTAGGTTGCTGCGGTCGATGAAAAGATGAAATGCTTGACCCCGCCAGTCACGGCTGCATCAATCAAATTGCGGCTTTTGGCGCTATTATTATGGTAATATTTCAGCGGGTTTTCGACAGATTCCGGGACGATGATCGATCCGGCAAAGTGCATGATCGCGCCGATATCCTGTTCTTTTATGATTTTTGTTACCAAAGCTACGTCTTCAATATCGCCTTCATAAAAGGCCACATCATCCGGCGCTGCCCACCTAAAACCCGTTGTTAGATTATCGACCACTGCAACCGGCCATCCCGCATCTTTCAGAGCCAATATGGCATGACTGCCAATATAACCGGCTCCGCCCGTAACCAATATTGTGAAGCGATCTGGCATATTTTCTCCTCAGAAATCCGATATTTCAGGGCTATATCGGGGAAAAGTCGTCATTCGGTTAACCATAGAGCCATGCGGATGCAATTATTTACGCTCATGTTTCAGAATTTGGGCTAAGATAGCGCACAGTTGGTCGGGAGTTGGAAATTATGACACTAGAAAAACTTATCGGGATCGCCGCACTTTCTCTATCGATGACTGCTTGTGTCGCGACAACGCCGCCGGTGAATGTCACCCGCTTTCACAATGCCCAGGACGCACCGATCACCACCGGAACAGTCGCGATCATATCATCATCGGAAGCGACCGAGGGCAGGGTATTGGAACAAAGCACCTATGAAGCGGCGGTCCGGCGCGAATTACAACGAGTTGGATTTTCCGATCCGGGCACAGATGCTGCCAATGGCGAATATGTTGCACGCGTCTCGGTTGAACAAAGCCGCCTTTTGGCTGGCGGCGGGCGGTCTCCCGTGTCGGTCGGTGTCGGTGGTAGCACCGGCAGCTATGGCTCCGGTGTCGGTCTGGGTATCGGGATTAATCTGAGCGGCAAGCCGAAAGATAGAATCGCGACCGAATTATCCGTCCGCATTACCCGCCGCGCCGATGGCGAGACCGTTTGGGAAGGGCGCTCCTCCGTTGAAGCCAAAGATGGCTCACCCGCGTCACAGCCCGGTCTCGCAGCCTCAAAATTGGCCGAAGCGTTATTCAGGGACTTCCCCGGAGAGTCGGGAACCACTATCAGAGTGCCATGAGCACCAAAAATATGCAGATCACCGCCGCCTTCGATAGCGGAAACATTAACATCCATGACATTTCCGGTACCAAGGCCGAACTGTCTATCCAGAAAGACAAAGACAGCGAGTTTTTGCAATGGTTCCACTTTCGCGTCACTTGCGAAATTGGGGACACGCTCGAACTCAATATCAACGGCTTGAAAGATTCTGCTTATCCGCAAGGATGGCCGGGATATAACGCCTGTGTCAGCGAAGACCGGGACTATTGGGGCCGCGCGGACAGTCACTATGACGAAGACACAGGCAAGCTCGCGATCCGCTACACCGCGACCAGTAATATAGTCTGGTTCGCCTATTTTGCACCCTATAGCATTGATCGCCATCATGATCTGATTGCTGAAGTGGCATCGGTAGAGGGCGTTACATGCCGGACTTTAGGTCATTCATTGGAGGGACAACCGATCGATTGCCTCACAATGGGTGAAGGCGATAGACAAGTCTGGCTCTACGCCCGCCAGCATCCCGGTGAAACGATGGCCGAGTGGTGGATGGAAGGCGCATTGGAAATGCTCGCCGACCCCGCCGACCCGCATGCCCGTGCTTTGTTGCAGCAATGCCAGTTTCATATCGTCCCCAATATGAACCCGGATGGTTCGTTTAGAGGCCATTTACGAACCAATCACGTCGGTACAAATCTGAACCGAGAATGGCATGAGCCGAGCGCAGCAAAAAGCCCGGAAGTCCTGTGCGTCCGGAACGCTATGGACGAAAGCGGCGTCGATTTCGCGATGGACGTGCACGGCGATGAGGCAATTCCAGCGGTGTTTATCGCAGGATTTGAAGGGATACCCAGCTGGACCGACGAGATGGGCCGCAAATATAACGCTTATCGCGACCGCCTGGCGGCTCGCACACCCGATTTCCAGACCGAGCTTGGCTATCCGACCGCAGCCAAAGGCAAAGCCAATCTCTCCATGTCTACCAACCAGGTGGCGGAGCGATTTGGCGCTGTGGCGATGACATTGGAGATGCCTTTCAAGGACAATCGCGACCTGCCGGATAGCGAACAAGGCTGGTCACCGGAACGCTGCAAGCTGCTGGCGCGCGAGTGTTTGGCGACATTGGCGGAGCTGGTGGATGAGATTTAGGGGATTAGTGGTTATAAGTAGTATTATGGTAAGCGGTTTGAGGTTATTCAGATTATTTATCTCTACAATTAGAAATTCCTCAATTTATCCTGCACACCTATCAGACCAGGTGATCTCAAATCGCTACGTCTTGCTGCTAAAATTAATATCGCCGAATGGTATAGACTGCAATCTCTTATCGTCGATGGAAATAGGGAAACTCCCTAGGCCAAGATTGGGAAGAGAAATGATCCTTTGCCTAACGGATAAATGCAATTGATTAACAATTCTAAGTCACCTAGAGCGGGCGCTCTTAAGCCGATCCTGTCAACCAAACAGTATATTAAAGCGTAAATTATGAAAACAGCCCTAATTTCCGGCATTACTGGCCAAGATGGCGCCTATTTGGCCGAGTTTCTGATCAAGAAGGGGTACCATATCCATGGGATCAGACGCCGCACCTCTTTATTTAACACTGACCGGATAGATCATCTTTATACCGATCCTCACGAGAGTGGCGGAAGCTTAACGCTCCACTATGGAGATATGACCGACTCAAGCAGCCTTCTGAGGGTACTTCAGCAGGTGCAGCCTGACGAAGTTTACAACTTGGCTGCTCAAAGTCATGTTGCGGTTTCGTTCGAGGAACCAGAATATACAGCAAATTCTGATGCGCTAGGCGTGCTGCGGCTTTTGGAAGGAATACGGATATCCGGTCTAGCGGAAAAAACACGCTTTTATCAGGCTTCAACCTCTGAACTTTATGGTTTAGTGCAGGAGACACCACAAACGGAAACAACGCCCTTTTATCCGCGATCGCCTTACGCTGTTGCCAAACTTTACGGATACTGGATTACAGTTAATTACCGAGAGGCATATGGCATGTATGCGTGCAACGGTGTTTTGTTCAATCATGAATCCCCAGTGCGTGGCGAAACATTTGTAACTCGCAAAATTACAAGGGCCTTAGCGCGGATAAAGCTTGGAATGCAAAGCGCATTGTTTCTGGGAAATATGGACGCGCTGCGCGATTGGGGACATGCGAAAGACTATGTGGAGATGCAATGGCTCATGTTGCAGCAAGAAAAGCCGGATGATTTTGTGATAGCGACAGGTGTTCAATATTCAGTTCGCCAATTCGTTGAGGCTGCAGCAGCCGAACTGGACATGCAAATCCGTTGGGAAGGGACCGGTGTTGAGGAAAAAGGTTACCTCCCAGATGGAAGATGCATTATTGAAGTGGACCCTGGCTACTTCCGGCCTACCGAAGTCGAAACATTATTGGGGGATCCTGCTAAGGCACAAGCAAAGCTAGGCTGGTCACCTAAAACAAGTTTCAAGGAGCTTGTGTCGGAAATGGCGCGTTGCGATTTAGAAGAAGCGCAGGCAGAAATACGGTCGCAAAAACAGCAACGAAAAAGTCTGTTCTAGTGACAAAGGCAAACTTGGAAAATCCGTTAGAGATCATCTCGGATGGCGATACGCCGCTTGCTTATATCATTAGTCCGCAGTGGAGACCTGAAAAAACGCAGTTCTTGACACCACATGATTTCGGACAACAAATGGGCATGATAGTGTATAAGGCTGGCGAAGAAATCACACCCCATGTCCACTTACCCATTACCCGTAAGGTTGAAGGAACAACAGAGTGCATCATCGTTCGCGAAGGTAGCTGCCAGATCGATATCTTCAACTCTGAGCGAGAATTCATTGCCGTAAGAGACCTAGAAAAAGGTGCAATCATACTGCTTCTAGGTGGAGGCCATGGCTTCAGGATGAAGTCCGACACGGTTTTGTTTGAGGTCAAGCAAGGCCCCTACGCAGGTGATGCCGACAAGGAGCGATTCTGAACTTATGACCTGGATACCTGTCAACGAACCAGCGCTTCTGCCGGAAGATTTTTTGGCATTGAAGGATAGCTTTGATACCGGATGGATTTCGTCCGCTGGAAAATATGTAGATCAGTTCGAAAGCGACTGGGCCACATATTGCGGACAGGACCATGGTATTGCGGTATCCAATGGAACAGCCGCGTTACAGGTTGCCGTTGAGGCAGTCGGCATCGGTGCGGGCGATGAAGTTATCATGCCGAGTTATACAATCATCTCCTGTGCCTCCAGTGTTGTGCGCGCAGGAGCGAAGCCGGTTCTGGTAGATTGCGATCCGAAGACGTTTGGCATGGTTCCCGATCAAGTCGCACAAAAGATCACGCCACGGACAAAGGCAATCATGGTTGTTCATATGTTTGGCCACCCGGTCGACATGGATCCGATTGCAGAGCTTGCCAGCAAGCATGGACTGGTCATCATCGAAGATGCCGCTGAGGTCCATGGGGCGAAATATCTGTCGGGACGGGACGGCCCGGACCCCGTTTGGAAGACCTGCGGCGGGATGGGGCATATCGCAACATTCAGTTTTTTCGCAAACAAGCTTATTACGACTGGCGAAGGCGGTATGGTGGTGACCAGCAATAAAGCCTATGCTGAAAAAGCACGATCGCTACGCAATCTCTGCTTCCGACCAGATCGGCGCTTTTTACATACCGAGCATGGCCATCAATTCCGTATGACCAACATGCAGGCGGCCATAGGCGTTAACCAGGTAAAGCGGATAGAAACTATTGTTGATCGAAAACGTGCTATCGCCGACCAATATAGCACCTTACTTTCGGATATCGAGGATATCCAACTGCCAATGGAATCGGACTGGGCAAAGAATGTGTTCTGGGTATATTCTATCCTTCTGGGCGAAGGTCATAAGATGGACGCCGTTGAATTCGCAGCGCGCCTCAAGGAAAAGAATATCGAAACTCGGCCATTTTTCCTCGGGATGCATGAACAACCGGTGTTTCATGATATGGGGCTATTTATAGGTGAAAATTACCCGGTAACCGAGAGGATTGCTCGGAAGGGACTATATGTGCCTTCGGGCTTGGCGATCACCGATGAACAGATTGAGATCGTAAGCGAAGCGGTTCGTGAAACTCTAGCTTAAACTGGGTAACATTAAATATGTCGGTTTTCCAAACTATCTATGCCAATCAATATGATACTTTATATACTGAGAAGGACTATAAGGGCGAATGTGACCTCATTGAACAGGTGGCAACAAAATTTGGCTCCAGGCCAGACTCCATATTGGACGTAGGATGCGGGACGGGGAGCCATGTTATGGAAATGGCATCGCGAGGCTATAATTGCGCTGGCGTTGATATATCTCAGGATATGCTGTCCGTAGCTGAAAAAAAGTCGGCCGACAGCATTCTGACGAATAAACCAAAATGGATAGTTGGCGACGCCCGCGATTTTGACGCTAATGGACATTACGATATGGTCACTATGATGTTTGCCGTCGTCAGTTATCTTACAACCAACGACGATTTGTTGGCCGGTCTAAAGAATATCCGCCGTCATCTTAAACCTGGTGCGTTATTTATGTGTGACTTTTGGTATGGGCCTGCCGTTCTTGCAGTGCGTCCTAACGAACGTGTGCGCGTGCTGGAGACACCAAAGGGTCAGACGATACGCGCAGCCTCGACCCACGTAGACAGCTTTCACCATACCGCCGATGTTTCCTTTCGACTGTGGAATATTGAAAATGGCCAATTTTCCGGTGAGACGCAGGAGACTCATCGAATGCGTTATTTTTTTCCGCAAGAGTTTAAGATGATGTTGAAAGCCTGCGGTTTCGAGAGCATATCCATGAGCGCTTTTCCCGATATGGATAGTGTGCTAACAGATGATAGCTGGAACGCGCTGTCGATCGCCCGAGCAGCGTAGGTCACACTATGATGCCTATCTATTAAAAGAAGACAGCAATTGCTTGATTTAACGATAAGGGCGGAAACTCTACTCAACCTTGAGATCTTTCTTCAGATCGCAATTATGGCTTCTCTGGCAGTATGGATAGCGTTTTTCAGAACGCCTATCAGAAGCATTGTTCTGATCTTCGCTATAATAATTTTTATGGTAGGTGGCTTTAGGCCAGAGAATTATAATTCCGACACCCGTAATTATGCCTCATATTTCCATTTCTTGTCCCTCAAAACTGGCTCAAGTTTATACACGCTCACGAAGATTGAACCTATCCATGTTTTCTTGGTGAGTATATCACAGAGCTTCCGTATCTGGCTCATTCTGGAAGGTTTGGCGGCATCAATACTCGCAATTCTGCTCTATATAAAAATAAAAAGAACAGATGTCTTTTGCGTAATTATAGCATTAAGTTCGACATTATATACTTCATCTTTTCGATTTGCGCTATCAATGTTGTTGTTTTCATGGCTTCTTTCGAAATATAATAGAAGTTATATATCATTGGGTGTTATCTCACTATTATCCAGCCTTGCGCATGTAGTGATGTTAATGGGCGGTATCCTCGCAAAGAGAAAACCTTATATCCCAATATTGCTCGTCGCGCTGTTTTACTTGGCCTCGCTGTACGACGAGGGAATAAGAGAACGCAGCGGCGCTGACTTACAAGATATTAAAACAACGGGGTTACGCAGTTTCGCAGCCGGACTTTTGGTGATATTTTACACTCACCTTGAAAAAGGAAAGGTTTTCAACAGGGTTTTGCTTATCGACCTGACCAATATAACAATTCTCTTTCTATCAACCGCCTTTCTTTTCCCATTTCTGAACAGGTTAATTATAGTATTTACATTAGTGGTGGCTCTAGATTTTGCCAATCTGAATAAATACACAACGCTAACTATAAGAAACCGGTTATTTGCGCTCGTCATTTACATGATCATAGCAGTGCCATATATTTATCTTGTTCCACCTCTATTTTATACAAATCGATGGTGATAGGAGTCCGCGCGTGTAGTTAAGCACTATGTTCTTGCTATACCTAAAGATCTGTCTTGACCTCAACTAGATGTGCAGGGGTTGTTGTATTAATTGCAGGGCCTTATTTATTGGTTAGATTATATAATTTTCAAGTCGGCAGATCGAGTTGTTTCTCGACCAAATGGATTTCTTAGTGCCCCAAGTGGTTTTCATTCAATGTACGCTTGATTGTGCGTATTGCCTCTATACGCCGCATTGCGCTTCCTACAGTCGATTGCGTGGTCTATCCCTCCTCTGCGTCTGATAGACAAAGTGTTCAACAAAAAATAGGAGGCAATATATCCGTTCAATATGACCTATCTACCTGCACGATACCGCTCGCTTTACTCAAAAATTTCACTATTTTATTGCCAATGAGACAGAATGAAAAATATAGACGAGAATTCCTGAAGACGGCTTTTTCGATTTTATCTTCTTCGGCGTTTTTCAAAGAAGCTGACCTGCAAGTCGCGCCGGAAGTTAAGCATATTCTTAACGCTAAACTATTCGGACAGGTTAATGTGGAGGATTTTGGAGCTGCAGGTAATGGCATTGCTGACGACACTGCTGCTTGGCAAAATGCCATTAATTACGTCAAAAGGCATAAATTGAAGCTTCGCGCGATGTCGCCCAGCTATTTGATTGGTACATTGACGCTAGATGGCTTTGGCTACGAGATTGTTACAGACAACAATACATTTATTCAAAAGTCCGGAATTCCTGGTGACCACCCCGTTTTCAATATAACTGGTGATGACATTCTTATTGGAGACCTGTCGATTAGAGGTAATATCGCCACTGACACAGATGAATTCTGCCACGGCATACAAGTGCTTTCTGGGAAGAACATCAAGATAGGCGTCGTTACCGGAACGGATATTAGGGGCGACGTGGTCTACATATATGGCCGATCTACCTCAGCAGCAGAAATTTCCCGCAATATTCAAATCGAGGGAGTAGTCGGAAGCAATATCCTCAGATGTCTTTTTGCAGCATCTGGGGGTCAAGGAGAGGTTGGTTTTGTACGTGCCACAGGCGGGGTTGGATATAAGGATGTGGATCTCGAGCCCAATGCAGAAGGCCTATATCAACCCAATAATTGGCACATTGGTCATGTACACGGATCGCGCGTGCAGGTTGTTTCTGCCGATGTGGCCGTTCAGAATGAGAATGCAAGTTTCAGCACATTGGATTTGTCGGGCAACAGGATCATTAACAGCACACCAGCATATTCCGGTCACAGTGGATCCAATGATTTTGCTCTAGCTATAGACGATGTGCGGACATTCCATTGTGACACACTCAAAATCAAGAATTTTGACGGAGTGGCTGTAAAACTTGGTCGTAAGGCCGATAATATCAGTTTTGGAACAGTTGATTTTAGCGCAGTTGGCACGGCTGAAACAACATATAAATCCGTGATACTGCACCTGGGCACGGACCCTGTTGGAACTCTAAGCATAGGTCTTCTTGTAGGCATCTTGCACGATAACTCCCGTTATATTCTGCGCTCTGATACAGAAATGCTTAAAGTCGATATTCGGCGTATTGAGGTGACCGGCGGTTTGTTTGGCGTTCGGGTGACAGGTAACGTTGGGTCAATGGCACTGGATGCGGGGAATCCAATCGGCGGCATACTCTTTTCCAGCTGTAGTGACATGACAATCGGTCATTCAGTTATAACCAATACGACATCCGCCTATGGTTTTTATGATTGTAACAATCTGATTTTAAAAGACTGGACGGTGACTTTTGGGGGTGGTGTTGATTTTTCTTCTCTTTCAACAAATATTGTTGCGATAAATAGTACTATCAACGGGTCTACAGCGGACAGTATCAATTTAATTGTGGACGGTAATATTCGTGCCGACAGACCTAGCATTTTAGGTGCATAAGAAACGGCGCTTGCAGCCGTTGTTGTCAGCTCAACTATCGATAACAAAGCGCATGAATTGCTGGCTTGCTTACCATGCTTTACGCGTAAGGCATCATCGCAAGATGGGCTAAGAACTGATGTGGTGTGAAACCTCTGACCAGGTCCATTTTCATTGATATATCGGACGATTAAAGAGACAGAAAATACGGAGCAGGAATAAAACTCCTGCGACGCTCAAGCTGTGCAACAAGTAACGTTTCTCAGTTATCCGTTGCAGGTTCACCATTCTTCCATGCAAAATTGATATACGCAACATCCCGATAGTCGCTTGGTAGCCTTCCAAAATGCTTTGCGTAATCACGATGATGCTTTGACAGAACGACTTGCCAATCTGACATCTCACTCATCAAATCATGCTTGCTGATGACACTCAAGTTAGCGACACCGACCTTGCGCATTGCACTTTCACCATATTCAGGACAGACTGCTTGCTGTGTATAAAAACTCTGATTTGAAATTCTGATGGGCGTTCGTGCGACATATAATATATGTGCCCGTTGTTTTAGTGTCGCAATAGCTTCCTGCCATTCTTTAATATATTGAAGAGTTCCGACCACTGCCACAATGTCGAATTGGCTTTCAGGGATGTCGGTAGAATAGGTTACCTCCGGAAATAACGATACTCCCAGCTTGCAACTTCGTGCATTATCAACAACGTGGTAGCTTAAACAATTGGCCTTTGCTCCCAACGCGCTTGCGATCATGAAGTAGTTATCTCCAAAACCCCCGCCGATATCCAAAACAGAGGCGGCACCGGTTTCATCGATTTTTTTGTTTATGATTTTGAGCAATGGCACCAAATGCGAGTCGATATGTGCATTGCCATATACAATATTTTTGACCAATCCACGCAAACTAGTTTTCTTGCTCATCTTTTCAAAAAAATGGATGCATAAGCTTCGCAATGTGAAATCCAGCCTGCTGTATCAAAAGGATCATCGGTTTCAGGCATCGGTAATAATGATGCACCGAAGAAATAGGGGGCCTCTGGGATTTCTCCCACTGGACAGGAATCAGGGTTCATAAAAAGCTCCGATAAAATAATGTGATCCGACTGATTGGTGGTGCTCAACTATTACAGCTAATGCTGATATGCGCTTGATCGCAAATCCTTTTCAGATCTACTATTCTAACGCGTTATCCGTCCCGCACATTCCAATTCATGCATCCACCTTTCGCGATCATCTGGTTCTCCACCATTTCCTTAATCCATGCAAAAATGGTAAATGGCTGATTGCAGACAAGATACGCCTGTAACTCAAAAGTCTAAGGAACAAGTCAGCTCGGCTTTCGTGCCTAGCGGTGACTAGGCTCTGATCCGATTTGTCCTTTGTCATAGCTTGAGCGATATATTTCTTATGCTTATTTTCGTGGAGCGAGCGCCATAAAAGTATATGTTGCCGACTATATTCGCGCCAAGAGAACCTAGCCACGGCATTAGTAAGCTCAGTCCGTTCTTCGATTATCTTCTGGAAAACCGCCTCGAGTTCCTCTTGTTCCCAAAACGGATGGGATATGCCTCCAGGCAAGTCACAATGGAACCCCTGAGGCGTGATGATCGTCTTTACTCCAGCCGATAGCGCATCCAGCGTTCCCAATGAACCCTCATCCCTACCCAGATAAAGGTAATAGTCAAAGTTCGGGATGGCCTCTACCATCTCTAGATAATCGTTAGTATAATCATCGGTCCCAGGAAAATAATCTACCACAGCTCCAGCACTTTCAAGCTTTGGTATCATCTTTTCCCACCCAGCCCCAAAAATACGAAAGCGGATGCTATCAAGCGATATTTTTGATGCAAGCTTCTCAAGCATGAATTCCCGTTTTCGTCCATCTGGATAGAGCCGAGTTGTGAGCCCTACGACTATGCGCCTTGGCTTTGCTACAAAATCATGGCCCGGCACGACGAACGCGAGCATTGATGCATCTACGCCTTGTTCACATAAAAATTCTCGATGATGGCTGGAAATGCATATCCCAATATCTATTCCGTTTTGGAGTTCTGACTGCACCAGTCGTATTTTGTACGGGTCGTCCAAATGTGTGATCATCATCGTCGCGGGTGTACTTTGCGGTACATTAGCGAACGCGTAGCTCATCCAGTGATTGACCGAAGCCTCGGGATCTATTTGATCAGAGATCGTCACGGTGGTTCCAAACTCTCCAGCAAACTCCGCTATTCTTTCAGCCATTTTTTGGATAATCCAACCCGAATTTTCGGCGCTTAAGATCAGATGGATATGCAACAGTTCAGTTTGATGCTGGTCATGCATGGAGATATCCTTTGATTCTTAATATGATGACACAAATCACCATTGGCAAACACATAGCGGTGGCAGCACCGACTGCGGCACCATTTGCACCAAATTGGGCACTACCCACTGCAATAACCGAAAGGCCTATTAAGTTTCCAGAAACGCTTGCAGCGGTTTGCAAGTCTGGTCGGCCATGAGACGCAGCAAGCGGGTGCGCCCAGATAATCGGTAATGTGACGAAAATTGCCCAAGCCATCCAGAAAAATAGCGTCGGAACCTGGTCAAATTCTGCGGAATAAAGATATGTGAATACTATCCAGACGCCAAAGATGCCACCGAGATAGAGAAATAGCCCAAGCGCTAGGAGCGCAAGGCTGAGTTTTTTTACCAAGGCCATCAATTCAGCCGAGCGATTCGCAGCGACCAATTCCGCCAATCTCGGCATGATAACAATATAGATGGGATCCCCAAGCCGCCAGATTATAGAAACGCAGCTTTTTGCCAATTTGTACGCCCCAACAGTGGGAAGCGCGACGAATAGTGAAATAACGATGACGTCGAGCTCCTTTGCTATAGACTCTGACGCGTTGGTTACTTGATTGCTTAGAAATATCCGCCGATTGTCCCGGAAAAAATTCCAGCTACTTGCCATGTCCGCCAGCTTCGGGATCTTCGAAGGTCCATCTATTGTACGAGACGCTTGCACGAACATAAACAGGTTGAACACAAGACCTGATAAAGCCTGGCCTATAATCAGGTTCAATATAGTTATCTGATCGATAGACCATAAAATACCGATAGTACCAATACGTAGCGTCCAATCCATCAATTGTGTTTTTGCCACGAGATCCAGCTTGCCTGCCACACGTAACATGCCCGTAGTCAAGCCGTTGGTGGTCTTTGCCAAAAATATAAACACGCAGCCAGCGGCGGCCGGGATTAATCCCTGCGGGTCAAGAAGCAACCGACCTGCAAAGGCGACAAAAAACAACCCGAGCAGAAGGGACAAAAGGCGTAAGGCTAGTTCAATTGAAAGCAATGGACCAAGAAGAGGATGCATCGTTTTCTTGTGCTGTTGTGCATGAAAGTAAATATAGGCTTCCTGCATTCGCGCATCTAAAATTAGGAAGATGATGGTCGGCAGCGATATTACGATACTGTAAAGACCAAATTCGGCAGCGCCCAAATTAGCCGCTACCAATAGGAGGTATAGGGCCCCTAAAACTCCTACACCAATATTCGCAACATATTGCCAACTCAAATTTCTGGCAAAATCCGATTTCTTCGCAGAAGCCAGCATGGCCTGGAATTGAATAAAGCCAATTTTTTTACCTCGATAATTCATTTTCTATCGGAGGCCAACAGCTTCAAACACCGCAGCTACTTTCACAGTGAATGCTCAAAGTCGCCAGCTATTGCCGCTATCGGCCATCTTATTTCTATCAAAAACGGGCATCACTTCTAGGATTACGCCATCACTTTTGAGCAAACCCTTTATGGCATCAGCATTTTCCTTATATTCATCATGCGCTACAGCGAGAATGATCGCATCCAACGAACCCATATCTTCGATGCCGCACAGATCGATTTGATATTCAGATTTCGCATCTTTGGGATTGGCTAATGGATCATGGACTAGCGCTACAATGCCGAATTCCTCTAGCTCTCGAACGATATTTGGAACTTTGGAATTTCGAATATCAGGCACATCTGGTTTGAAAGTTAGACCAAAAATACCAATTTTTGCACTAGCTAGATTGTGTCCTGCGCGGGTAAGCATCTTTACAGTTTTTTGCGCAACATAGCTTGCGATACTGTTATTAATACGGCGTCCAGCCAAAATAACCTCGGGCCGATACCCTGCTTTCTCGGCTACAGATGTCAGATAATAGGGATCAACACCGATACAATGCCCGCCCACAAGGCCAGGAGTAAATGGAAGAAAGTTCCACTTCGTACCCGCAGCTTTCAAAACGTCGCTAGTGTCTATATTCAGCAAATCAAAAATCAACGCTAGTTCATTCATCAAAGCAATGTTGAGGTCACGTTGCGTGTTTTCGATCACTTTTGCCGCTTCTGCCACTTTGATGGTCGGTGCGACGTGCAGTCCGGCTTCAATGATAGGGCCGTAAACGGATTTTACGCGTTCGAGTGAATGGTCATTCTCTGCTGCGACAATTTTTGTGATCGTCTCCAATCTGTGCACTTTATCGCCGGGGTTAATGCGTTCGGGTGAGTAACCCAAAAAGAAGTCTTCTCCGCGCTTCAGGCCAGAAAGTTTTTCCAACAGCGGGCCGCAAATATCCTCGGTAACACCAGGGTAAACCGTTGATTCAAAAACTACGACTGATCCTTTTCTAAGCTTTCGACCGATAATCTCACAGCTAGTGCGGATTGGGTCAAGATCAGGTCGGTTTTCAGCATCAATTGGTGTTGGAACAGTCACAATCAGAAAAGTGCTTTTGGCAATAACATCGGGATCATTGGTAATGCTTAGTGATGAAGAGGACAGATCATCATCCGAAATTTCTCCTGTCCAATCGTGGCCTGATTGCAAAGATTCTACGCGTCTCAAGGACGTGTCAAAGCCAACGACACCATCAAATTCTTTTGACAGAGCGACCGCGACGGGCAGGCCTACATAACCTAGGCCAAGAACGACAATTGTCTCTTGCATTCAGATTTCCTGCTTGGGTTTATGCGGTCTCACCATGAAAACTATGCACGTACCATGGCATAGCAGAATTGATACCGTCTTTAATCCGATGTGTGGGCTCATATCCGATCTTCTCCCGTGCCTTACTGATATCCGCTTGGCTATGTCGGACGTCACCCGCCCTAAATTCGGTATAAACCGGTTCTTTTGCATAGTGAATTTGTAATTCAGCCAAGCTTTCTTTCAACGCATTAAAAAGATCATTAAGCGTCGTGCGATCGCCAATCGCTACGTTGTAAACCTCGTTATGGCAGTCTTCTGAAGACAATGCGGCGCGTAAGTTGGCTTGCACCGCGTTTGCTACAAAGCAGAAATCACGACTAGTTTCGCCATCGCCGTTGATGTGAACATCCCCGTTCGCGATCATCGCCGCAGTCCACTTCGGTATTACAGCGGCATAGGCGCCGTTCGGATCCTGTCGTGGCCCAAAAACATTGAAATACCTAAGGCCAATTGCTTTGAAACCGTAACTTCGCGCGTAGACGCCCGCATAAAGCTCGTTCACATATTTGGTGACTGCATAAGGCGATAGAGGGTTGCCTATACGATTTTCGATCTTGGGTAAGTTGGGTTCATCACCGTAAGTCGAACTGGATGCGGCGTAGACAAAGCTCTTTACGCCCGCCACTCTTGAAGCATCCAACATATTGAGAAAACCGTTGATATTTACTTGATTGGTCATGAGAGGGTCCGCCAACGAGCGGGGCACAGATCCCAGAGCAGCCTGGTGCAAGACATAATCAACATCACGCACCGCATTCAGGCAAATGTCAGAAGAGCATATATCACCCTCTGTAAAATGAAAGCGTGACCAATTATCTCCGCCGACATTTTTTCGAACCTCTTCCAGATTGGCCTGATAGCCTGTCGAAAAATTGTCTAGGCCACGCACATTTTGGTTCGCAAGCAACAACGTCTCAAGAAGATTGGATCCAATAAAACCGGCAACTCCGGTTATTAGCCAAGTCCTTTGCTGCATACTGACGAGTTTTAAAAAAGATTCTGACACTTTGGAACTTGAGTCGATGCTCGTCATCAATGACTTGTCCTTAAAAAGCGATTCTGAATAACTTGGACGTCCTTATATCGGTTGAATTTGAATTACTATTACATTTCAAAAAATACCCGCGAACGTCCATGCTATAGACCGAGGTAGCCGATCAGGGCATCGTTTACCTTTCCAACCGCATACTTCTCGTCACAAAACTCTCGAGCAGCTGCCCCCATCTTTGATCGTAAGTCTGCATCATTTGCTAAAGCCAACATAGCCGCTTCTAAAGCGTTTGCGTCTCTCACCGGTACTAAATACCCTGTTTCGCCATCGACTATCGTTTCCCTACAGCCAGGAACATCTGTCACGATCGCCGCTCTACCCATTGCCGAAGCTTCCAGTACAGTGCGGGGCGTTCCTTCACGGTAGGAAGGTAAAACATAGACACTGGCACTTGAAATCGCTGGTCGAACATCATCGAGATGACCAACAAATTCGATACCGCTGGAAATCCACGAGTCCAATTCCTCCTGACTTATGCTATCGGGGCCATTATCCAAAAACCCTGCAATCAAAAAGCGGCAATCCTGACGTTTAGCTAAAATACTAACGGCTGCGGTCGCGTAGTCTCTAACTCCTTTCGATATAAGCAACCGCGCAACCAACAAGAACACCGGTTTTTCAGGAAGCGGGGTCGGCGAGTAATAATCTGTGTCGACACCTGACCCGTTCACAACTTTCGCCTTTTTAATGTCACTTAGACAACCTTGTGCGGTGAAATCGTTTCGGTCGTCAGTGTTCTGGAAAATCACCGCCTTATTCTTATTGGTTGCAAGTCGATAAAGCTTGTGGATGACCTTTTTACCGATACGTTGTTTGGTACCTCCAGTGGGAACAAACGCATATCCGAGTCCAGTCACCATTACAGCGGAATCGACCTGACATAGGGCCGCCGCGTAGGTTCCCCAGATGTTTGGTTTTATTGTATAACCAAGGACGAAATCCGGCTTCTCCTTTTTTATCAAGGATACGATGTCAAAGAGGTATCTTAGATCTGCTAAAGGGTTGAGACTTCGTCTTTCAAGATTCACATTGTGTGATATGGCACCAAGAGACGATAATGCAGCCGATTCTTGGTGTCTTATATTGGGAGATGTGACATGGACAACATGTCCACGAGCAATCAGATCAGATATCAGAGGACCACGTAAATTTATGAGGTAGTCGGGATGAGATCCGTTGATCAATATAACAGACATTTTTGATTTCGAACCTTTCGGATTTCTTGTTAGATGAACTTGACCAACACAAGCCGGAAGTTGAAAAAGCTACGAGATAAAAAGTGGCCTATCGCGCTTCTATAGCTGAAAGAATTCAATTCTAATGTCACTTAGGAAAGCGACCAAATGAAAATTGCAATCGCAGGCTCTTCCGGTTTTGTTGGGTCATCAATCCGCGACGCCATACGCAAGCGGGGTCATAAAGTCCATGTTATTACGAGGTCTGAGCTAGAACAAAAACCGGAAGATCTTCGGCTATCGCTAGGTCAATGTGATTGGGTAATAAATTGCGCGGGTAGCACTCGCATTGGCAATGCTGTGGACCGTAGAGCGAATACACATCTACCCGCAGAATTATACGATAAATTACACGATTGTATTACTGATGGGTATCTACACATTAGCAGTGTCGCTGCAATCGGGAGCGTCAGTCAACCAGGAGAATGGATTACCGAAGATTATGTTGAAAGTCCGAATTCTGAATATGGCCACACTAAACTTGAAGGTGACAAACGGTTGCGAAATTTGGGCAACAGCGGCATCAAAATATGTATCTTGCGTCCACCGATTTTATATGGAGCCAAAGCCGGTGGAGTCTTTGGAATACTGAGAAAATGTGCATTGAATGGATTGCCGTTACCATTTGCAAACTTAAGCAACCTTCGTCATTTCATGTTCATAGATAATTTTGCGGGGGCGGTAGTAGCAGCGATCGAAGCGCAGCTTGAGGGAATCTACATAACAGTGGATCATGAGCCTCTAAGCCCGGCTAGAATCTATGACCTTATGACCACTATTGCCGGCAAAGGAACAAGGACGTTTAGCCTTGGTCCAATAGTTAAACCTATACTAAAATTGCTTCTAAGAAGCCGCGCATCTAGCTTGCTAGACGATGCTTGCTATCAGGATGCTAAATTTAAGCGGCAGACGGGTTACGTGCCGAGTTATTCAATGCGCGAGGCGTTTGAAATTACGATGCGGCCTTACTGAAACAATTGAAAGACCAAATAGTGAGCGATTGTTTCGTATAAAACAGGCTATAGTTGCCTTGGCCTTTATCGACTAATCGCATCACCTCTCCCTTTGCCGAACGCTGTATTCCAGATGTAGCCAAGATCGCGGCCAAATGATCGTTCTGCTACATAAAATGCGTCTATATCTGCTAGTTTTTCGGGCGTGGACATATCAACATTCGCGATTTGTGCCGGACCAGTAATTCCAGGCGAAACAGAAAATACATTTAAACGCTCTCGTGCGTCGATAAGTTCGTTCTGTATTGGTAGACATGGTCGCGGACCGACAAAGCTCATGTCACCGATAAAGACAGACCAAATTTGTGGTAGTTCATCGACCTTAGTTTGTCTCAACCATTTCCCTGCTCTTGTGATATGTGATGCGGATGTCTCATGGGAAGCCCGGTCACCAGTACCCGATTGCATCGTTCTTAATTTAAGCATCGTAAACGGTCTTTGATGTTTGCCCACACGAATCTGTCTAAAGATGGCCGGTCCTGAACTCTCTAACCTAATCCAAATTACAGCGAAAAATATCAGAATTACGGCCGGACCGAACAACGCCATTGCTAAGAGTATATCAAACAGACGCTTCACCAAAGTCCCCCCTACTGGTTGCGCAACGAAACGGATGTAATTGCAATATCAAATCCATCACCGTGATCTGAGGATCTCCCCGAGATACTTACCCAATAATATTCGCAAGGTGATCCTTGGTTACTGATTTTGCGTGTAGTTATTCTTTCTTTTAGTGGAATGTCTATTTCACTAGGTCTATTTTTAATGTCTTCTGCGCAGGATAGCCCCAAGGATAACTCGGCATTCTCTGGTATGTCTCGCGCAGCCTCGACTTCCATATCAAGAATCCTCTTGGGCAGCTTTACAAGCTGCCGTGCGAACAAACCTCCAGAGTTATGGATAGCGCTTAGATTCAATCTGCCCTTCCCTATGGCAGCTCCATATTCCCCAGTAGAGAAAAGTTGCCAGTCAAATGGGGGATAGACAGGCTCCGAATTGAACTCACTATCTCGAATGAGATGGTCATCTCCGGACGCATTGGTGAAAAGCATATACAGTTGTTCTGCCTTTCCAATACGGTTGTTATTTACCAGTGCGTTGATCAGAGAGTTATCCCGAAAATCCTCGTTTTGGTCATTTTTTTTATATAACAGCCTACGTAGATCGGCAGCATTCGTGATCGCAATAGGTGTAGCCGCGACCTTTGCCCAGAAAAGGTCAGCCCAAGGCGGATTAACAGATAAAATCGCAGCAAAAGGCTCAACAAAATTCTCGTTTTCCAAGGCATTTGCCATTACCGGGATAATTGTGCCAGCAGACGACGTGCTTGTTCTGAGGGTGGTATCGTAGAATTGGAGAATGGATGGGATATCGTTCCGTGATCCACTGTCGGCGATCATCCAACCCGTAACTAATTGCTGGCGTCTTGAAAGATTAAAGGCTTTTTCCATAAGGGATCGGCGTACGTTCCCAGTTTTCGTCAGAGCGATTACAGCGATCGCCGCCGGTGAGACTGGCTCGGTTTCGAAGGCCTGCAAAGCTAGTTTATACCATGAAGGATTGATTTGATCAGGAAATTTGCCTCGATCCTTAACTATCCGCCCGATAACGAGTTCAACTGCCATTTTTTCTGCTGCGAAACCATTTGTTGGCTGGAGCGATAATGCCAGTTCAGGACGTTTGGTTTTAGTAATCGATCCTAATGCCGCTAAGCTCGACACAAGCGCGAGAGATATGGCACCAATCCATAGCAGAATGTTTCTCAGCATAACTCTATGACCTCAACAACTGGAATTTAATGGTATTCAATATAAGAAGTGCAGATAACATATATCATCGCCAATTGTTTCAAGTTTCTACCGCTTGCTCGCTCCCATAGCTGTACTGATAAGAATAACCATATCCAGAATGTTGCGATTGAATCTTTGTCACAATTCCGCCAAATACATGCGCACGTGAACTACGTACTCGCTCCAGCCCGGACTGGATGCCACGTAGTTTCACTCCGCCTGCTTCGATAGTATAAATCACGCCTTCCACTGAGTCGGCTAAAAGCGGGATATCTGCCAGCCCAAGAACGGGGGGAGCATCTATAATAATGGTATCATATATTTCGTTAAGCTTTGCGACCAGTTCATTCATGCGCGGACCACTAAGAAGTTCGGCTGCATTGGGCGGTATAGGGCCAGCTGTCATGATATCAAATTCATGCGCTGTCTTTTTAGATATTAGTTGCTCCAAATCGTTGGTGCCTGACAGAAAATTGCTCAATCCGGCGTCATTATCGGATCCGAGCATTTTGTGCAGAGATGGATTACGCATATCGCCATCGATCAACAAAATACGCTTTCGAGCGCTGGCTAGGACTGCCGCGAGAGCGAATGCAGAGGTGCTCTTACCTTCATTAGGACGTGTACTGGTAAGCAGAAAAGAGCGCGGGACACCATGGTCTGTCAGAAAACCGAGACTGGTGCGTATCGAAAGATAGGCTTCCCAAGCCACTGATTTTTTGTCGGTAAGGCTAAGCAAAATGTCCTCTTTATCGAAATCAGGAATGGAACCAAGTGAAGCAATGCCCAATTTGGACTTGAGCTCAGCCGGATCTTTCACTGTCTGGTCAATTTGCTCGAGCACTAAGACATAAGAAACGGCTAGGCCAACACCTGCAAGCAGTGCCAAAGCTAAATTCAGCAGAAGGTTTGGGCTGGAGGGTTCCTCCGCGGGCTCTGCACGATCGACAACTGAAATATTATTTGATCCGACACCGGCGACACCAATTTCTTTGTATCGCTGTAACAGACCATCATAAAGTTGCCGGTTCGTATCAACTTCCCGCTGGAAAATATTATACTGAATTGAATCTCGGCGTTCGCCACTAAACTGACGCTTCAGTCGATTGACCTCAGTTTGCAGTTTTTGCTCTCGTTCGACAGCCTCTCTATATCGGGCGGAAGTTCCTGCACGAGAGCGCGTCTCTTCCGCGACAATACTTTGACTAAGTGCTGTAATCTGAGATGCCATAGCTTTTACCGCCGGATACTCGGGCTCAAACTGAACCGCGAGTTTGGCATATTCGGCTTGAGCCTTCGCACGTTCTGCACGAAGATTGTTGAGCGCGCTATTTGTAAGAGCGTTTTCATTCCCGGAACTCTGGCGAGCTTCGCTTTCGGCAATAATGCGGTCAGACATCGCTTCTGCCAGTGCGGCGTTAGCCATCTCCAAATTTGCTGATGCCAGTGTTCTCTGCGACACTGTTTTTCCGCTGTCATTTTTTTCTGATGAAAGCGTAATAATTTCTTTTTTATCAGAATATGTTGAAAGATTACGCTCAGAATCTTGCAGTTTCTGTCTGAGCTCATCTAGCTGTTCCAATAGGAAATTTCTCGCGTCTGCCGTTGAATTGAAGCGCCTATCCATATTGGACGCAATAAATTGCTCAATCCAAGCGTTAGCTATTTCGGCAGATAGTCGGGGGTCAGGGCTTTGAAAGCCAACGTCTACGAGGCTAGAACCACGAATTGGTGAGATAGTAATGTTTTTTTGTAACAGTTCGATAGCGAGTTTAAGTGGTTCTTTTCGCTGAGCGGCAGATTGTATGTTATCACTTCCAGACAGCATGCCAGAATCACTAGGATCGACATTAAAGGCTTCAAAAAAACTATCGCGTGTAGAGAGATTTTGAGCGCGAACAACGCGCTCGGCCAGTGAGCGGGCTTCCAATAACGAATATTGCGTCTGATAAAATTCCAGGTTTCGGCTGCCACTATCATCGGCCTGCAAACCTTCGACGTTGGTGACCTTGTCCTGATCCCGGCTAATCTCAATCCGTGAAATCGAGTTGTAATAAGGCGTCATCAGCAGCGTCACGATGATTCCAAGCGCCATGCAGGCTGCTACAATTATCGCAATGGCGAGTTTGTATCGATGAGCCGCCTGCCAATATTGCAATAGTATTGGCGTTACTTGTTCTTGATCCTTATACGGATCTGGTACTAATACAGCTGCTTTTTCGTCTATCATACAAATATTCTTTTCCCGGGACATCGCATCATATTATCTTCTTTGTAACAATATGATTAGCGGTGTTGTTATGAGCGGTGAGGCTTCAATGAGCTGCTGGAACAAGCGCTTGGCCTGAGAATCACCCACTACAATTACATCATTAGCAAAAACCTCTGGGTCGCCATAATTTCCCCGGCGAATGGCTTTTAGATTGTACAGGCCTGCTAGTTGTTGCCCATTAACGTTCCGAAAAATAACCACGTCATTCAACTTTGCGAACTCTCCTGTGCCACCTGCCGTAGCAACCGCGCGCATCAGTGTCATACGGCCAATAACTGGGTACAGTCCGGGTTTGGAAACTTGTCCATCAACCGTAATGACCTGACTAACAGTCTCTTCTAGATTGATCGTTACTTGCGGGTTTCGGACATAGCGGCCTTGCAGTTTTTTTTCTAACTCATCCGCCAGTTCTCCCGGTGTACGGCCGGAAGCTCTCACAACTCCGATGAGAGGAAAAGACAAACGCCCGCTGGCATCAATCTGCACTTCCTTACTCAAATCCTCGATCCCGAAAACGTCAATTTTCAGCTTGTCAAAAGGCCCAATCAGGTAAGGGCGATTAGAACTTAACAAATCAACACGAGTAGGCTCGGGCAAGCCCTCGCTGGACACAAGGGTAACGTTAGGGCTTTCGCCTAGCACCGTCTGGCCCCCGCATGAAGGCAGCAGTAATAGAAAAAACAGCAGCAATAAGCGGTTTATAATCGTCATATAAGTTCCATATTTAGTGATCATCGTTAGACGAAGAGATTCCACAGGTAAACCATTCATGGTTCGCGAATTAGATTTCCAGAATAATTTATTGTTAGTTATTGTAATTGCCTCATTTCGCTTAGCTGAACAGCGCGAACGCTATCGTTGAAAATGCAAGCTAGAACCGCGAATAAGGCGATTACTGAAGGTACTCGAAGAGGATAATCGCCAATACTTGCAGCGAGAAGAAACAGCATTATGGAAATACACATTATTGCGGCATACTTTTCATGGCGGGAGAATCGCCAGTTTTTAGCTAATTGCGTGAGACGTATCAAGAACCAGCAGCCACCAAGAACAGCAATCAAAACGGCTGCGGCTCCTCCTTCAATTGGATATTGAAGCCAGTCGTTATGTGCTTGGTTGAAGTAGCTGGGATTGAGCAATTTCAGTGGTTCATAAATTTTGTAAACGTGCTCAAATGAACCAAAGCCACTCCCCCAAGGCATATAATCCCTGATCATAGTAATTAGCGTCGGCAATACTTGTATCCTCAATTCGTTGATGCCACCACTGTTAAAAAGCCTGTCATATGCTAGTGAACGGGAAAATATAACGGACAGCGCTGCAAAACCAATGATTGCAGAGCCACTTACAAATAAAATGACTTGGCGCGGCGAAACGAACCTTTGTTTTCGATTTCGAGGGCGATTCTGTCGACGAGCGTTGCGTGAATTATATCGTCCGAAATAGATGAAAAATAGAGCAAATAACAAACTCGGTACCATCAACAACAAGCCCGCTCGAGACCCTGTCACAAAAATCAGTGGGATAAAAACAAGCATAGTCGCGATGCTTGCGTAAAGCTTTAATACCGCCAGTTTAGCGTTGGGTTTTTGGGATGCAGCATACCAGCCCAACATTACGATTGCACAGGAAAGCACCACAGCTTGATGATTTCGATTGGCAAAAAGACCAACTCCGCTTCCAAAATTGGTTATTCGGTAGAGGTATAGAGGTCCACGCGATGGACCGACCATTTGGAACACAGCCCAAAGCCCACTAACTGCGCATAAAATGATAATAACAGGGATCGCACGCTTCCGATATTCATTATCGAGGTTGAGATAAAGCATCATCGCTGCGATAGGAACTGCAAGCGAAAACAAACTATTCAAAGTTCTAGATGGTGACAGCGACAGCGGTCGCCAAGGCTGTTCAATTCCGGCAATATTTGCGATATCCGAGAAAATTTGTCGTCCCGGCAATCCGGTCCAGATGGATGGAGGAAGGGGTATCAGTTGGAAGACCATTAGTGCTAACAAACTGCAAGCAATATATATTGGGAATAAACGTTCTCTCCATTGCCCGGGAATCTTTACAGCCAGCGCGTAGGCACAAAATAGAACAGCGAGCGGCCGGAGCATAAGCAACGACTGGATGTCATCCCGCGCACCGCCGCCAGTAAAAAACACTATGGCAAAGAATATCATAAACGCATAGAAACGAATCTCTGGTGCAGACAGTTTTTCCATAAACGTTTTCAGAGTTCTTTTTGAGATTTTCATGGCCTAAATACCTACAAAACTAAGGATTAGATTTAGTCTGCAATTGTTTTTTCGGACTCCAAGGCAATCTGATAAGTCGATTGCAAGTAGCCCTCGTATTTTAACCTTTCAAGCATATTCATTAGATTCGCCAACATAAGATTGCAGACATCTCCATCAAAACAAACTTACTATATCAAAAATGGATCCGCCTCCATCCGCGACCCTTAAATTTATTTTGCGAATTATTCTGGACGGATTGGTGGCAATGATTTGATCGACGTTTCAATCTGCCAGTCTGAGTGGCGGAAAAAATATAAGTTGATGGGATATGATTTTAAACTGCAAGATAAAAGAAGCACAGTCTACGCCATCATGATGGTTGGTTTTCTGCGATAATCTTCGGCCAATAGACATATCTGTTCAGGTGTCGTGAGATTATTCGGATAATTGAATGTATTTGCTGCCATTCAGGCATTGTAGTCGTTAACTGTCAAAGCATAGTAGAAGGTTTGATTGACGACCGCTTAATCATTCACTCTCAAACGTTCGCTTGCCGTTTCGTTGCCAGAGCAACCGCACTTCGTTGCCGCGTTCGCTTCACAGCAATTCGGCCATTCGCAAGAACGCGCCAAAAATCATGGTCCGGCCATCATCGGTGAGTTCGACCAGTCCGGCGCTTGTACCTACCCGCCCAGTTCAATCAGACGGCGGGTGCGCTCCCGGCGTTTCATCACCTAATCCTTTTGTCAGTGCGACGCTGGCTTGCTTTAGGCCGGTGCACCATAGCCTGCGTTTGCTTCATTGCTCGGCGCGTTCGTTTTACCGTTACGAGCCACCCTGCGGGAGGGGCTGTAAAAAACGCACGCGCCTTTTTCTGCGCCACGCTTCCTGCCGACCGGTATCTTTGCTTTGCGCGGCGGCGAGCAATACGCCCGCCAGCATGTCCGCATCCAGCTTGTCGGCGCGTGTGATGAAGACACTATAGAACAAGTCTGTGCGCGACGCTGCAGGGTTGCCGGAACGGTGTGATACGTGCCGGTCCCGCACGGGAATTTTTCATGGGAGGGCGCGCTTATACATCGTACCGACCTCGCTTGAAGAGTGCAAATGAATAGTCCTGATGGCTATCTATCGTTTCTCCGCAAAAATCATTTCGCGCGCCAACGGATCCAGCTCTTTGGCGTCTGGTGCATAGTGAAGTGCTGCTGCCGGGAGGGTGCGCCGGATCATCTGTCGGACCGCGAGCGGCTTTGGAACGCCATCGAGGCCACGTAGAAACGCAGGAACTTCCAGCTTGCCCGTGAAGTGGAATTTGCCATTCCGCGCGAGATGACGGAACAGCAAGGCATCGATCTGGCCCGTGATTTTGTAAAAGCCGAGTTTGTGAACAAGGGCATGATCGCCAATCTCAATGTCCATTGGGATATGGGCGCAGACAGGCTGGCCAAGCCCCATGCCCATGTCATGCTGACCATGCGCGAAGTTGACGAAGACGGCTTTGGCGCCAAGGTGCGCGACTGGAACAAGACTGCGCTGGTACAGCAATGGCGCGAGCATTGGACGGGCCATGTCAACGCGCGTTTAGTATCATTGGACATCAATGTGCAAATTGATCACCGGTCATGGGAAGATCAGGGCATTGATCTGGAACCGCAGAACAAGATCGGGCCTGCCGGAGCAAGAATGTCCGGGCATGGCCTTGGAGGCTGAACGGCTGGCCGAGCATGCCGACATTGCAAGGCGCAACGGCGCAAAGATTATCGCCAGCCCCGGTATTGCTTTGGAAGCTATTAAAAAACAGCAGGCGACCATTACCGAGCGCGATCTTGCCATTTTCGTATACCGCCATTCCGGCGGGAAGGAGCAGTTTGATGCGGCGATGCATGCGGTAAAAATGCAACGGATATTATTGCACTAGGCAAAGATGCGCGCGGCCACGAGCGCTTTACCAGCAAAGAGATGATTTTAGTAGGAGAGCGGCTGCAACGCGCTGCCTCCCTCACGGCGCAACGCGAGGATTTCCTCCACACGATTTGCGTCGGTCACCGACCCCAGCACAGGAATGACCTCCATATTTTCAGAGCCATGTTGCTTGAGATAGTTTTTTGAGCTCTTTTTCAATAGCTTAGAGTGAAAAATCTGACAGCTCGGACAATATGAGTTGGCGTGCCCCGGATTTTGTAATTTGCCCGCAAAGTTCGCTACCAATAGAACCTCCCGCTCCGGTCACCATCACCGTCTTGCCAACTATTGTCCGGCCGAACAGCAGTTCATTCGGCGAGGCTGCTTCGCGGCCAAGCAAGTCCTCGATATCCAGCTCACGGATATCGTTGAATGACACTTTACCGTCGATGATGTCTTTCATGTTTGGCAGGGTTTCGACGTGGACCTTGAACTTCTGAATCTGATCAACAATAGCACGCTTTTTTTGGGAGATGTTCGGAAGAGCCAGCAGGATGTCAGTAACCGCATATCTGTTGATTATTTCCGGCAGGTTACCGCTCCAGAAAATCTTGTCGCCGTCGAGCTTTGGCCATCCAGAGGCTGGTCATCATCAACATAGCCTCGCAATCTCTTGGCTGACTCAGAGCGCATGGACGACGCCAGCTGCTGACCCGCATTGACCGCACCATAAATCAAGACCATCTTAACCTGTCCGCCAAAACGGTTGCGCCCTAATATATCAACCATCAAATATCGCACTATAACACCAGAGAAACCAACCATTATAAAGAAAATAATCGGTTGAATCACACCAATTGTTCTTGGAACGCCTGCTATTCCAATGACCGAAAAAAGGACGACCATGGGAACCCCGTAGAGGATGAGAGCCCTTACCAAGGTCTTCATCATACCGGATCCAGCGTAGCGGAAAATCGCATCGTAAACGCCGACGAAGTGGATTATCGGCATCATCATCAATAGCGCGGCAAGCACAACTTTTTTAATTGCCAAATCCCAATAAATCCAGACGTCAACGTGTAACGAATAGGCTATCCATATCGACTGGATGCAAAGGATCATATCCAAGAGCAGCACGATAACCTGTTTCTGTCAGCGCGAGATATTTGCTATTCTCTCCAATGTGGAGGTTACAAAGGCGGTTATAGTTTCGATTTTACTAAATCCCAGACTAGTCGAACCGCAATGTCAAAAGTGACTGCGGTCTAATAAACGACTTCGCGGTGTTTTCCAAATGTTTCGATTTGACGGTTCGGCTTGTCATGCAGACATGTTAAAATATTAACATAGGCTGGCTTATAATTTTCACCGGATCGCAATAACAAAAGATGGAATATACTATAGAACCACGCCCGATATCAGATGTTATAAAAATTTTAGGCATAAGTTGTTAGCGAATTGACTATGGAAATCCGCAAATCATCGCAACCGAAAGTCGTCACGATTTTCGGAACAAGACCGGAAGCTATTAAGCTGTTCCCCGTCGTCCGAGCCCTGTCAAAACGCAGCTCCTTGCAAAATATCAGCTGCGTCACGGCCCAGCATCGCCAAATGCTCGATCAGGTGCTGGATATTACCGATATCGTGCCGGATTATGACCTCGATTTGATGCGTGCAGATCAAAGCCTCGACGAGTTAACCGGTCGAGTACTGGCAGGTATTGGTCAAACTCTGGATGAGATCGGACCGCAGCGTGTGGTGGTGCAGGGCGATACGGCCACAGCGATGTGTGGAGCGCTCGCGGCTTATTATCGAAAAATTCCCGTCAGCCATGTTGAGGCGGGCTTGCGCAGTTATAATATTTATCATCCCTGGCCGGAAGAGGTGAACCGCAAGATTATTGGCACGATTGCCGATCAGCATTTTGCGCCCACAGAGACGTCGGCCGCTGCGCTGCGTAAAGAAAATGTGCCAGAGGATCAGATCAGCGTCACCGGCAACACGGTGATTGATGCATTGTTAGCCACGGTGCAAAAAAGTCAGGAAAAAGACTTTTTGGATGCCGATCTAAAGGCTCTGTTTGAAAGATTGTCGGGCAAGAAAATAATCGGCGTGACCAGCCATCGGCGCGAGAATTTTGGCGATGGCTTGACCAATATCGCTGCTGCCCTGCGCGAACTTGCGGGCAGGGATGATGTGGCGCTGATTTTTCCGGTCCATCTCAACCCCAATGTCCGGGCCATCATGAATGATGCGCTGGGTGGTCTGAGCAATGTCGCCATGATCGAACCGTTGGATTATCCCAATTTTGTTGCACTTTTAGATGCTTGCACGTTCATGCTGACCGATAGCGGAGGCGTGCAGGAAGAAGCACCGGCATTGGGGAAACCGGTGCTGGTAATGCGCGATACGACTGAACGGCCCGAGGGTGTTGCAGCTGGCACCGCCAAGCTGGTGGGAACCGATAAAGACCTGATCTTGAAAGAAGCGTACGAGCTGCTTGATAATGAGCGATATTATGATGCAATGGCAAAGGCCCATAATCCCTTCGGAGATGGCCAGGCCAGTGAGCGGATTGCTGATGTAATCGAGCAAAGCCTCGTGTCATGAAACTCCGAGCCATATCCCAGAGAATCTGACGACATTACCTAATTATTTACGATGTTTGACTACGCAGATTGTGAACAATTGCGTCCTATCGGGCGCATATAGGAGATTTTGCGATCATGCTTTCCGACGAGAAACCTTCCGTCTGCGTCCTGGGTCTTGGTTATATTGGCCTGCCGACCGCCGCCATCATCGCGCGTTCAGGATGCCCGGTCCTTGGCGTGGATGTGACGGCTCATGTCGTTGACACGATCAATAATGGCAAAATCCATATCGAAGAAGTGGACCTCGATGGCCTGGTGCAAGGCGTGGTGTCTCGCGGTACCTTGCGGGCTTCGTTGCAGGTTGAGGCCGCCGACGTTTTTGTTATCGCGGTTCCGACGCCTTTTGGCGATAATCATGTGCCGGATACGAGCTATGTGATGGACGCTGCCACCAATGTCGCGGCGGCTTTAAAAGCTGGTGATACGATCATATTGGAATCCACATCTCCTGTCGGAACGACCGAAAAGATGCGGGATTTGATCGCGAAGCTCCGTCCTGATCTCAAGATACCAGGCTTGACCAATGACATACCGGATGTTGCGATTGCTTATTGTCCGGAACGGGTTTTGCCCGGCAAGATACTTGAGGAGTTGACCAATAATGATCGCTGCATTGGCGGCATCACGCCGCGCTGTGCCCGAAAGGCTCTGGATTTTTATCGCCGCTTTGTCCGCGGAGGATGCGTCACCACAAACGCGCGAGCCGCGGAAATGACAAAGCTGGTCGAAAACAGTTACCGCGATGTGAATATCGCCTTTGCCAACGAGCTTTCCATTGTGTCTGATGAGATGGATTTGGATGTCTGGGAGGTTATCCGCCTCGCCAATCGCCATCCGCGCGTGAACATATTGCAGCCTGGCCCCGGCGTGGGCGGGCATTGTATCGCTGTTGACCCTTGGTTCATCGTCCACGGTGCACCAGATCATACGCCGCTTATCCGCATCGCCCGCGAGGTGAATGATGGCAAAACTGGCCACGTTCTGGAGCAGGCATCCTTGATGATTGACGAATTGCCCAGCGTCTCAATCGCCTGTTTCGGATTGGCATTCAAAGCCAATATCGATGATTTTCGGGAAAGCCCCGCCCTAAAGATCGCAGCCAAGCTGGCGCGGCGCTATGGCGGACGGGTCAAGGTAGTAGAGCCTTATGCTAACGAACTACCCGCTGCATTTGAAGGTACGGGAGCAGAGTTGGTAGATATTGACGAGGCTCTAGAAAGCTGTCCCGTGATGATCACGCTAACCGATCATGATATGTTCAAATCAATTCCGCTGGACGAGCGGGCCGATAAAGTCGTTTACGACACGCGCGGCATCTGGCCAGACCAGCCGAATAATCTGAAGGCCAGCAGCGATCTTCGGCTTGCCAGCTAAAAACTACAATAGGTAAAACTATTTCACACACGCACAAAACAGTTTGAAGCTCCAAATGGGAAACCATTGAAATGGAATTCAACCAGCGATACAAAATCGCTCCCAGTCCTGCATCAAAGGCCGCCGCTTTTCGAGATAGTCGGTGCGGCGATAAGCTGCTTCTACCTTGTTTGCTATGCTGTGTGCTAGAGCTGCTTCGGCAACCTCGCCGGGATAGCTGGTTTGCTCCGCGACCCAATCGCGGAATGAGGATCGAAAACCGTGTACAGTATACGGTAGTTCCGCAACTCTCAGCACCTTAATCAAAGTCATATTGGACAGCGGTCGTTTCACATTTTTCCCTGGAAAAATCAGATTACTAACCGGAGCGAAATAGGGCCGAACGCGTTCCAGAACATCTAGTGCGCTCGCTGTCAGCGGGATTGTATGCGCTTTACCCATTTTCATGCGGTCGGCTGGGATTGTCCACAGGTGGTTGCAGCTGTCGATCTCATTCATCGTGGCGCCGCGTACTTCGCCAGAACGGGTAGCAGTCAGAATCAGGAACTCCAGCGCCAGACGGCTCACATTTTCCTTGGTATGCAGATATTTTAGAAACTCTGGCACTTCCTCATAAGGCATTGCAGCAAAATGGTTATCCTTCTTCGGTTGTTTGGGCAAACCGCGCCCTACCGAACGGAGAGGTGCTTCAGAAGCACGCAAACCATTGGAATAGGCCCAATCGAGGACAACTCCGATCCGCTGTTTTACCCTTCGCGCTGTTTCTGGTTTTGTCAGCCATATCGGGACCAGTACATCCCGTATAACCGGTCCTTCAATATCATTGACTAGCCGATCGCCGATTTTGGGAAAAACATGCTTTTCGATCGTCGTCATCCATTGCTTTTGGTGCTTGCCGCTCTTCCAGGCGACACGACGCTCGGCATGGACCTGTTTCGCAGCGTCCCTAAAGGTCGGAATGACAAGCTTCGCTTTTTTGCGCTCGGCAATCGGATCAAGGCCGTTGTGGATGTCTTTACGGATCAGATAGGCTGCTTCACGAGCTTCGGCCAATGACATAAGACTGAGTGAACCAAGGCCAATATCACGCCGTCGTCCATTAATCTGGCAGCGAATAACCCAATAGCCTTTACCCGAATCCCCTATTCTCAGAAACAATCCGTCGCCATCGCCATAATTTCCGCGTTCTTTGAGCTTACGAATTTTTGTTGCAGTCAGCTTTCCCATTTTATCACCTTTCCATATTTGTCCCACAATCTGTCCCACACTTATTGCGGGCTTTTGTGGAACATCATAAGAACATATGAAAATCACATAAGCCGAAAAATCAAGCAAAATCATTGCTTTAGGGATAATATGAGACTTTCTGGGATAATATAAGTGGCGGACACGGAGGGATTCGAACCCTCGAAGGACCGTGAGGCCCTTGCCTCCTTAGCAGGGAGGTGGTTTCAGCCGCTCACCCACGTGTCCGCATGACTGGCTTGGCCAAGGCCATGCGCTATAACGGGGCATTGCACCGGCTGCAATGGGTAAAGTGGCTGCGATAGTGACGATGGCATAAGGCAACGGAAAAAAGGCGCGAAGCCAGTTAATCCGGACAAATTCAATCAACTGTGAACCGAAAACCCACAAAAACACTCAACAGGCCGCAAAATCGACTCGGGTCGTCGTCCGTTCATTGCCTAGTCATCGCGAAACGCCATGGTCAGAAGCGGCTGGTATGGGAAGGAGTTTACCCATGTCTAAGTCGTGCCCAAAGGAAATGTTTGTGAAAAAAAATACCCGCGAGACTCTCGGTAAGAGATTGCTTGGCCTTTTTGCTGTCGCCGCGCTTTCCTGCGCACCGGCCATGTCTCCCGCTTTTGCGCAGGTCCAGACGATTGATCCCAATGACGCCATAGATGCTGATCTCGACAATCCCGATTATGACGGGAATTTTGAAGCGCCGGTGTCCGAGCAAGACACTACCGTGACCAGTGATGTAGACGGTGATATTGATAGCGATCTGGACCAATCCGGGACGATTGACGACGGCACGAATTACGACGATCCTGCAAACCAAAACAGCTATGATCAAAATAATACTGATCAAAATGGCAATGCGATTGCCAATGTGGATCAAGCGACCACTTACCAGGATGATGATTTGATCGGCGCAGCCGAAGGCGTGTTTGGCAAAGGTGCCAAGGGTCTTGCTGGTGTTATTGAGGATATTCTGAAAAAACAGGGCCGCCCCAATGCTTATATCGCAGGGCGTGAGGCATCTGGTGCCTTTGTGGTTGGTCTGCGCTATGGGTCTGGCAAATTGCATCATAAAATTGAAGGCGAAAAACCGGTTTACTGGACCGGGCCATCCATCGGCTTCGATATCGGGGGCAATGCAGCGAACAGCTTCGTGCTCGTTTACAATCTCTATGACACCGAAGATCTCTATCAGCGCTTTCCTGCGGGGGAGGGCGCGGCCTATTTTGTTGGCGGCTTTCACGTGAGCTATTTACGCAGCGGCGACAAAGTGTTGATCCCGGTGCGACTGGGTGCAGGGCTAAGGCTAGGCGCGAATGTGGGCTATATGAAGTTCAGCAAAAAGCAGAAATGGCTGCCCTTCTAAGGCATAATCAGGCGGTAACGGCGCGTAATTTCTCCATCCGGGAGAGATAGCGCGCCAATATATCAATCTCCAGATTGACCTGGTCGCCGGTTTTCAGGTCGGCGAAAGTCGTCACGCTCGCTGTATGCGGTATGATGTTCAGGCCGAAAATCGTGCTGCCATCCGGCTGGTCGTCAACCATATTCACGGTCAGAGATATGCCATCAACTGTAATCGAGCCCTTTGGCGCGAGATAGGCCGCGATTTCCTTAGGCGCGTGAATACGGATCGGATGTGAATCGCCTTCTGTTTCCACCGAAACCACATCACCTACGGCGTCAACATGTCCGGTCACAATATGGCCACCCAGTTCGTCGCCCACTTTTAATGCGCGTTCGAGATTCAGCTTCCGCCCTTCCGCCCACATGGATTCCGCGGTTTTCGATATACTCTCAGCCGAAACATCCACGGCGAACCAGTTCGATCCCTTGTCTACGACTGTCAAACAAGCCCCGGAACAGGCAATGGAAGCGCCAATATCAACGCCGCTCATGTCGTAGTGGCAGGATATCACCAGCCGCAGGTCACCGCGTTCTTCCACCTTGGAGATCGTGCCGATATCGGAAACTATGCCTGTAAACATGGGAAGCCTTTGCAAAATTTGCGCTGTTAAAAGGAAGAAAAGAACCTAGGCGGCGCGTTCATATAACTCAAGCATATCCTGCCCCAGATCACGGCGATCAAGCCGAACCCATTGACCATGGGCGACGTCAAGACTGCCGAGTCCAATATCGCCAATAGCTTGTAGGCCGCCGCCGATCATAATTGGCGCGCGATAGAGTAGTAGCCGGTCGACGAGGTCAGCCTTCAGAAAGGACGCCGCAGTCGCAGCGCCACCTTCGACTAACAGCCAGCTTGTCTGGTCCAGCTCCGCAATGGCTTCCGGTTCCGAAATTTCGGTCCAATGGTCTGCAACCTCTGCTTTGCCGAGGACCACCGGTTGGGGTGATCGGCCCTCCAGCCCGGTCAGGCGAACGTCGAGTCCGGGATTATCGGCCACTACCGTACCTGCACCAACCAAGATAGCATCACAACGCGCCCGTTCAAGATGGGCATGGGCTCTCGCCCGTTTACCGGTAATCCATTTGCTAGTGCCGTCAGCCATGGCGATGCAACCATCCAGTGACATCGCGAGTTTTAGGGTCACATGGGGACGCCCTTTTTCCATCCGTGTGAAAAAACCTGCCATCGCGCGGTGCGCTTGCTGTTCCAATACTCCGACTGATACCGAAATCCCGGATTCGCCAAGCCGGTCAATACCTTGTCGCCGCGTACGCTCGTCAATATCGAGAGTCGCAACAATGACCCGCGCAGGTGCGGCTTCTTTGACCAGATCGACACAAGTCGGCCCGCGCTTGCTCTCATGTGCACATGGCTCCATCGTGCAGTATATGTCGGCGCCCTTCGTGGCCTTGCCCGCTTGCTCCAAAGCCATAGCTTCGGCGTGAGGCCGCCCGCCGGGCTGGGTCCAACCACGACCGACAATGATACCGTCTTTAACAATGATACAACCGACATTGGGGTTATCGCCCGTACGGCCGCGGCCGCGTTCGGACAATGCTATGGCTGCAGCCATAAAACGGGCATCGTCATTGTCAGCTAGCATGTGACATCAGCGGGCCGTTCAACTTCTATTTCGCCGCGAGCCACCCGATCCGCTTCGGCCTGGCGCTCAATTTCTTCGACATCCATACCGGACATTCGGCCCAATGATTTCATCGCATCGCGCCGTTTCGCATCGCGCTTGTCTTTGAGGCATTGCACCGCCCAACGATCTCTCATAATCTCTTCGTCGGAGCGCTCCAATGACCAGTTTTCTACATAGACAACTTCTTGCGGGACATAGACATCTGTGTTGATCTTCGGGTCGATGATGAAGAGAAAGAAAATGAATCCGGAACACGCAAACGCCAGGAGCGCAGGCATGGCCTGTTCCTTGGGACTACGCCGCAGCATGGTGAACAGGTCCTTCAAACCGCCGCCGACGGAAACATCTTTTAACATCTTCATGATTGCTAAATAGGGAGCAAAAGCCGGGATGACCAGCCCCGAAGCGGCAGAATATCCGCTTTGCAGGGCTGATCTTATCACTTTAAGGGTCAGCTATTAATCTCAAACCGGACTTTCAGGGTGATCCAGCTTTCAAAGGCGGCTCCATCCTTGGTCGCGGGCTCAAACCGCCATTTTTTGAGCGCATGCCGTTTGGTCGCGGTCCAAAATCCTTCATGCGGGCTATCAATCAGCTCGATTTGCTTGGCCCGGCCGTCTGTTCCCACCAGCACGCGCACGGTTATCATGCCCTCTTCACCCATTCGCAAAAGGCCGGAGGGATAGGGTGGCTGAAACTGGCTGCTATAGCGCGTGTTAAGCCTGGCATCTGCGATGACTGGATCAGGGATCGCCTCAACGGGCGTTACCGGGATCTCGGTACGATCACCAAGGCCGCCAAAATCTATCCCGTTCTCAACAGTGTTGAAAGCTTGGGCCGGCGGATCGTTGAATATCGGCGGCTTAACCATCGGCGTTACTTTTACAGTATCTTGCGCCTTCATTGGCGTTTCCACTTGCACATCCTTTGGTTCGGGTGGAACTTCTATCGGCTCCGGCTTCACTTTGACGTCATATGTTTCGATAACAGTCGGCAGTTTCCCGGGTAAATCAATGCCTGGCATCGCCATAATCCCGGCGATGATCAAAGCATGTACCCCGACGGCCATGCCGACCCCTTTATAATTGGGCGGTTTCTGCGCGTAAGTTGATGTGAAGCTCATAAGTCTGTCCTTTCATCCGTCTCCTCGGATGACAGTGCAGTTGCCCCATTATGTGGCGCTATAGTTCCGCACCGTCATTTGTTATGTTATACTATTACATATATAAATCAAGGGCATGGGATTTCTGGTGCTCTACCTGGCACGAAACAGCGGATTATGAACCTGCCTATTAAGAGACGTTTTTCAGCCGTTCGAGAGCGGATTCCCGGCCTATTAACGGCAAAAGCGCGCCCATGTCCGGGCCATGCCCAAGCCCTGTCAACGCTTGCCGTAGCGGCATAAACAGCGGCTTACCTTTGCGGCCGGTGCTTTCCTTCAGCGCTCCCGTCCAGTCTTTCCAGATGGTCTCCGACCATTTTAGATTCTCCAATGCCGCGTGTGCTTGCCCCAAAAATTCAACGTCTTCGGCGGTAAGTTCCGCGGCGGCCACAGGCCCTGTTACCACCTGCCACCATCGCTCCACTTCGCCCATATCATGCAAATTCGGGCGAATGACCGCCCAAGCCTCGGCGGACATAGCGCTCGGCAAGCGATCCTTTACATCAATATATTCCAAAAGATGCACGATCTTCTGGTTCAGCTGCGCCAGCTCTTCCTCGTCGAAACGCGCTGGCGCGCGTCCAAATCGTTCAAAATCAAAGCCTTCTACTAGCGTCATAACGTCGGCAATGGGTTCAACCGGGTCACTGGTACCGATGCGAGCGAGTAGCGCCACAATCGATTGCGGCTCGATGTGACGCTCACGAAAACCGCCGACGCCCAGTGACCCCAATCGTTTGGAAAGCTTGCCCTCCGTGCCAACCAATAAGGCTTCATGGGCAAACTCCGGTGTGTCGGCACCAAAGGCCTGAAACATCTGAATCTGGACTGCGGTATTGGCGACGTGATCCTCACCGCGCACGACATGGGTAATGCCCATATCCATGTCATCGATGGTGGAGGGCAACATATAGAGCCAGCTGCCATCCTCGCGCCGGATCACCGGGTCAGAGAGCAAAGCAGGATCAAAATGCTGGTCGCCACGGATAAGATCCGTCCACTCTATCGGCGTATTGTGATCCAGCTTGAAGCGCCAATGCGCCTTGCGGCCCTCGGCTTCAAACGCGGCTATTTGTACTTCGGTCAGATCGAGTGCGCCCCGGTCATAGGTTGGCGGCTTTCCACGCCCAAGCTGCACCTTACGTTTAAGATCGAGTTCCTGCGCCGTTTCATAAGCGGGGTAAACCCGGCCCGCCGCTCGCAATTCCGCGAACCGCTCTTCGTAACGGTCAAAGCGCGCGGACTGCCGCTCTTCGCTATCGGGATGGATGCCGAGCCACGCCAGATCAGCGCGAATCGCGGTGACATATTCCTCCTTGGAACGCTCCTTGTCGGTATCATCCAGCCGCAACAGAAATTCGCCGCCCTGTTTCTTGGCAAACATCCAGTTATGGAGCGCGGTGCGGATATTGCCGACATGAAGATGGCCCGTTGGAGAGGGCGCGAAGCGGGTTTTTACGGTCATATTGTCCTAAATGCATTGGTGATGGGATAGCGCCGGTCACGGCCAAAGTTTCTGGTGCCCAGTTTCACGCCGGGCGGCGCCTGACGCCGTTTATATTCGGCTATATAGAGCAATTTCTCGATCCGTATCACGGTTTCGCGATCAAAGCCGCGTTCAACCAGATCGGATACCGATAGCTCTTCTTCTATCAGGCCGTGAAGCAAGGGGTCGAGAATGTCATATTCAGGCAGGCTGTCGCTGTCTTTCTGGTCTTCCCGCAGCTCGGCCGTTGGCGGTTTGGTGATGACGGTTTCCGGCATAACCGGACCATCTGGCCCCATGCCAAGGGACGGTTTGTTGCGGTTGCGCCATTCCGACAGCTTGAAACAGGTCAGTTTATAAGCATCTTTAAGCACCGAATATCCGCCGGCCATATCGCCATAGATGGTCGCATAGCCAACGCTCATCTCGCTCTTGTTGCCGGTGGTCAGCAGCATATGACCAAATTTGTTGCTCATCGCCATCAGGGTCACGCCCCTGATGCGCGACTGAATATTCTCTTCGGTGATATCCACTTCTTCATCGGCAAAACTGCCTTCGAGCATGGCGTCAAATCCTTCGACCGCCGGCACAATTGAAATCGTGTCGAGCCGCGTGCCAAGCATCTCGGCACAGCCTGCCGCATCGTCGAGGCTTTCCTGGCTGGTGAAGCGTGACGGCATCATCACGCACCACACCCGGTCCGCGCCGAGAGCATCAACGGCAACGGCCGCAGACAGCGCGCTATCGATGCCGCCAGACAATCCCAATATGACGCCAGGGAAGCGGTTGGCATTCACATAGTCGCGTAAGCCAACTATCATCGCGTTATAAATATCGGCGGGATGATCATCGAGCTTGTGGATTTCGCCTGGAGCGCAAGTCCAACCGTCAGCGCCTTTGGACCAATGGGTATCGACAACCGCTTCATCCCAATCTGGCAATTGATGCATAACGCTCGTATCACCGTTAAGGACGAAGCTCGCCCCATCAAAAACGACTTCATCCTGCCCGCCAATGCGGTTGAGGAAAAGCAAGGGCAGCGCCGTCTCTCGCACACGCTGCGTAGCAACTTGGCCTAATCGGCGGTCGTCTTTTTCAATTTCATAAGGGCTGCCATGCACCGAAATCAGCATCTCCGTGCCCTGCGCTTTGAGATGTTTGCAAACGGTTGGAAACCAGACATCCTCACAAATTGGCAAACCGATTTTGCAGCCGCGAAAATCTATCGGGTCTGGCATGGGGCCAGAAGCAAACAGACGCTTTTCGTCAAACGTGCCGTAATTGGGTAGCTCCACCTTATAGCGTACGTCTTTTATCTGACCGCCTTCAAGTAAGGCTATGCCATTATAAAGATTGCCATTCTCGCGGAAAATTGATCCCACCAACATTGCTGGCGCGCTGCCTGTTGTGGCGCCGGCTAATCGTTGCAATTCTGTTTCAGCGCGCTCGACCACCGCGGGTTTCAGCACCAGGTCCTCGGGCGGATAGCCAATCAGCTGCAGCTCCGGGAACACGACCAGGTCGCTATCCGGCTTTGACTGATAAACCGCGATCATCGCGTCGGCATTGCCGCGCAGATCACCAACCGCTTGGGTCATCTGCGCGAGGGTAATGGTAAGCTGTGCTGTCATCTCGCTCTGATAGAAAGCAGCGCTGCATGGGGCAAATGAATTGTGCGAAATGATTTAACCGAAAACTAACGACCCCAAGACCCGGCCAGGAATGAAGGCAAATAGTCCTGCAATCAGCAAGCCGATATAAGGGCCCTGCATCGCCCGGTAATGCTCTTGGGCATTGCCGCGCCGGATCTGCCAGATACCATAAGGAATGGACACCAGCGTCACGACCGAGAAAATATGGATGAAGCTGAACCCGGTTCCGGCAATGCCAGTGCCGGGCCGGCCGATCCAGAAACTCACAATGGCAGTGGTGACCATCAAAACAGCCCAGATGCGTCCCATATGCTTGTGGAGCCGGTCACCTTTTTTGCGCCACAGCACATAAGCGCCCAATGGAATGGCAGGGATGACAGTCGCCAAGTGGAGCTTGACCGGCAGGCTCATTGAGCGCTGTTGCAAGGCCTCGGTCTGTGCGTTGTAAGCAAAACCGCCGGACAGGGACGATAATGCCATCAAAACCAGAGTTGCTAATAATGTGGCACCAACAACCAGAATGATATTCTGAATATGATATCCGCTTCTTTTCTGGACATCTGATTCTATTGCTTTTTCCGGCTTAGCCATTGTTCATTCCTCGTTTGTAATCGTTGTTGGAAACGAGATTGATCATCGAGGACATTAATTCCAGCTTGCTTACGCGGTTGGTTGTGGCTTATTCGTAGAACGCGCCGAAAACCTAAGGTTTGCCCATTCACGAAGCGTCAATGGGCAGGGGGCAACAATTGGGGGGTAACGATGAGTAACGGTAAAACAAAGTGGTCGGCCCAATGGATTGCCGTCGAATTGCTGATCATGGCGCTCATTGGGCTCATCTTCGGGTTTCTGGGTCCCTTTGGCACCTATGCCATGCCGGTAGCGCTGCGCCTCGCTTACTGGGTCGGCTTTATCATCGTCGGCTATGCGATTTTCCGGCCCGTTTCGATTAGCGCCGGGTGGCTAAGAGAGAGCATCGGCATTTCGGTTTGGGCAGCTGAGTTAATGGCGACAGCGGTCGCCACCTTGCCGCTGACCTTCCTCATCGGTTTCGCTATTTCAGGCATGCGGTTTGATCCTGATTTTCTTGGTGACCGCTTCGTGCTGCTCTATCTGCAATGTGGAGCGATAGGCTTTGGTATTTTCCTGTTCATGCGGCTGTTATTTGGGCCGGACGAGGCCGTTGAACAAGCAGACCATGACCTTATCCAATCGGACAACCGCAAAATAGTGCCAGCCTCAGAGCCAATCAAACTCGTCAGAACTCAATTGCATGACCGGCTACCGCAGAGCTTTCCAGGTATGATCATCGCGCTGGGCGTCGAAGATCATTATGTCCGCGTACATGCTGCTGAACGTACCGAAATGCTGTTACTTCGGCTCAGCGACGCGATAAAGGAAATGGAACCGCAAGAAGGCATGCAGGTCCACCGCAGCTGGTGGGTCGCGCGCGATGCCATAGTGACGTCAAAACGAGAGGGACGGAACCTGCGCCTGTCGCTATCCGGCGGGCTGGAAGTCCCGGTTTCGCGCGCCTATGTCACAAAGTTGAAACAAACGGGCTGGATTTGACGAAAAGGCGCTTTTGATTTGCGGCGCACCTGTCTAACAGAGTCGCGAATCATTCACATAGGGTCCGCGATTCTGATGCAATGGCTGGCCTTCTCGAGGGGAAGCCACGCAATGAAACTCATGTCCGGCAACAGCAATTTGTCGCTTGCGCAGTCCGTAGCCGACTATCTGGATATTCCGTTGACCGATGCCAGCGTGAAACGCTTTGCAGATGATGAGATTTTTGTCGAGATTCACGAGAATGTGCGCGGTGAAGATGTGTTCATCATGCAATCAACCAGCTTTCCGGCGAACGATAATTTGATGGAACTGTTGATCGGCATTGATGCCCTGCGCCGCGCCTCTGCCAAACGTATTACCGCCGTCATTCCTTATTTTGGCTATGCGCGGCAAGACAGAAAACCGGGCCCAAGAACGCCTATCTCAGCCAAGCTGGTCGCCAACCTGATTACAGAAGCGGGTGCGGACCGCGTACTATCGGTGGACTTACACGCAGGACAGATTCAGGGTTTTTTCGATATTCCGACCGACAACCTTTACGGCGCGCCAGTTATGTCAGCCGATATTCAGGCACGGTTTTCCGGCCATGAATTGATGGTCATCTCACCAGATGTTGGCGGCGTGGTGCGGGCCCGGGCGCTCGCCAAACGGCTCGACAATGCACCGCTCGCAATCGTCGACAAACGCCGCGAACGGGCCGGTGAATCAGAAGTGATGAACATCATCGGTGATGTCTCCGGGCGTTTTTGTATCTTGATTGATGACATAGTCGATAGCGGCGGAACCCTGTGTAATGCTGCGGACGCTTTGAAAGCAAAAGGCGCAACCGAAGTCGTGGCCTATATCACACATGGCGTATTATCAGGCGGGGCGGTGGCGCGGATTAATGATAGCGGGCTTAAGGAACTGGTGATCACCGATTCCATCGGCGCAACCGAGGCGGTCAAGGATTCGGACAAGATCCGCCACCTGACCATAGCGCCTCTATTGGGCGAAGCGATTAAGCGAATTGCTGATGAAACGAGTGTTTCCAGTCTGTGGGATTGATCTGTGCTCCTGCGTAGGCAGGAGTCCATCTCCCGCGGTTCCAAATTTTGCACCGCCGGGAGATGGACCCCGGATCAAGTCCGGGGTACACTAGACAAATGACCCCCAAAGATATTGCCCTCGCTGAAAAACTTGCTGAAGCTGCCGGAGAAGCGATACGACCGTTATTCCGCGCAAAATTTGATCAAGAATCAAAAAGTGATTCCACGCCCGTAACCGAAGCCGACCGCGCCGCCGAAGCCGCGATGCGCAAGATTATCGAAACCGAATGTCCGGAAGACGGCATTATCGGTGAGGAATATGGCACCATAAACGAAGGCGCTTCCCGTCAATGGGTGCTGGATCCGATTGATGGCACCACCAGTTTCATTGCTGGTCGGCCGATTTTCGGCACGCTGATCGCGCTGATGCAAGATGGCTGGCCGGTTATCGGGATTATTGATCAGCCGATAGCACGCGAACGTTGGGTCGGCGTGGTCGGACGACCAACCACGTTTAACGGCTCAGCGGCGAAATCCGCGCGGTGCCGGGACCTGAAAGACGCCGTGCTCGCCACCACTACGCCGCATCAATTTGACGAGAATGATGCCGAGCATTTCATGGGTCTTGCCAGCAAAGTGGCGCCGCGCAAGATTATCTATGGCGGCGATTGCTATAATTACGGACTGGTCGCCAGCGGGCATGTGGATGTCGTCTGCGAAGCGGGTTTGATGCTGCACGATTTTGCCGCGCTGGCCCCGATAATTGACGGCGCGGGCGGGATGATGTGCGATTGGAATGGCGAACCGCTTCATGCGGAATCGGACGGCCATGTATTGGCTATTGGGGACCAATCCCGCGTTGATGACGTCTTGGAGGCAATTGCATGCAACCATTAGAGCCCGTCAGTAAAACACGATTTGTAGCGCCGCCCCCGCCGCTGCAACGTTATCTGACCACCTATTATTTTTCAGAGATAGAGAGCCCGGACGAGTCGGAGATATCGGACCTGATCCTGCCGCAATGGGCCAGCATCCGCTATATCTATCGCGGAAGCGTAAAAATGATGGCCCCTGATCAAAAACCGCAGGATTCGCCTCGGGCGGCCATGACGGGACCGACCAGTCTGGCGGCACCTATATCGAGCAAATCTGCACATATTGCCGCTTTTGGCCTATTACCGCTGGGCTGGTACAAATTTGTCGGGCAACCGGCATCCCGCTGGGCCAATAAAGTCATAGACACCGAAGCAGCCCATAAATTTGAGCTATTTGCCGAAATCTGGAATGCCATCCGGAACTTGGAATTCGAATCAGAGATGGTCGATACGTGCAATCACTTGCTGCTCGAAGCGATGGCGCCAGCCGATCCGGAAGAGGAGCTAATCGAGGCCGCACATCTTGCGCTCACCGACCCCATGATTGATAGCGTCGGTGCGCTGTGCGAACGTCTCGACATGGATGCCAAACAGCTGAGCCGATTCTCTAATCGCGTTTTTGGCTTTCTGCCCAAATTGTTGCTGCGGCGACAGCGTTTTGTCCGCACATTGGGCGAAGCTCTAATGAACCCTTCACAAAGTTGGAGCGAATGCGTCGACCTCAACTATTATGATCAAGCCCATTTCAATCGCGACTTCAAACGCTTCATGGGACTCACACCGAGACAATATATGGCGCAGCCGCATCCGATTTTTGGCATTGGTGCTCGGGAACGGACCAAGGCCTTGGGTCGCCCCCTGCAGGCTATGGACAGGCCCGAAGACCCTGACTCGGAAGATAATTGTAACGCTGCCTGACCAAACGCTGCACAAAGCGGCGATGAAACTGCTTTATTTCTTGCATTTCGGGCGAATCTAGCTATTGCCGCCCTTCCGATGTGACGCACTGGCCAGTGTTGGGCTGCCACATGTGTCCGTAACGGTACTTTTAAAGGAGACCAAAATGCCCAAGTTGAAGACCAAAAGTGGTGTGAAGAAGCGCTTCAAAATCACCGCAACCGGCAAGGTAAAGCACGGCGTAGCCGGCAAACGCCACCGTTTGATGAGCCATAACAGCAAATATATCCGTCAGCAGCGCGGCACCAAGAAATTGTGTGATGCCGATGCGCGGACAGTCAAGAAATGGGCACCTTACGGGCTTTAATAGCACCGAAGATCCCATCGCTTTAAAAATTCAAGGATATAGAAAATGGCACGTGTAAAACGGGGTACGACCACTCGTACAAAACATAAAAGATTATTGGTACAGGCGAAGGGCTATTATGGCCGCCGGAAAAATACCATCCGCGTCGCGCGGCAGGCGGTCGAAAAAGCCGGCCAATATGCGTATCGCGATCGCAAAGTTAAGAAACGCGCTTTCCGCGCCATCTGGATTCAGCGTATCAACGCTGCGGTTCGCGCAGAAGGTATGACATACGGCACATTCATTCACGGAACCAAGCTTGCTGGCATTGAACTCGACCGTAAAGTCATGGCCGACCTGGCGATGAATGAACCTGCTATGTTTAGCGGCCTCATCAAACAGGCGCAGGATGCTCTAGCGAAAGCTTAAGTGTTTATATAATTTCAAAGAAGCGCCGGAGAGCAATCTCGCGGCGCTTTTTTATTGGGTTTTTCGAGCGGGTTGCCTAGACGGGCAACAGAAAAGGACATCGTCATTCCAGCGAAAGCTGGAATCTCTTGGAGGCAGAACGGTTCCGGTATGAGATCTCAGCTTTCGCTGGGATGACGGAGGGTAAGAATATGAGTGACATCGAAGCAATTAAAGAGAATTATCTCGGACAGATAGCAGCGGCCGGTGATGGCGATGCTTTGGAAGCGATCCGCGTTGCTGCGCTGGGCAAGAAAGGCGAGATTTCGCTGCTGCTCAAAACGCTTGGCAAAATGACGCCCGAAGAACGCCAGAGTGAAGGCCCCAAAATCAACGGCGCCCGTCAGGCCGTGGCCGATGCGATTGCCGCGCGAAAGGACAGCATTGAGACGGAAGCGCTGAACGCACGGCTTGCGACCGAAAAGCTCGACATGACCTTGCCGCCGCCAAGCGCGCCAAAGGGCAGCATTCATCCGGTTTCGCAGGTGATGGATGAACTGGCTGAAATATTCGCCGACCTCGGCTTCTCGGTTGCTACCGGTCCGGAAATCGAAGATGACTGGCATAATTTCACCGCGCTCAATATTCCGGAAACCCATCCGGCGCGCGCGATGCATGACACCTTCTATTTCCCGCAAACCGACGATAAGGGCATGCCGAAATTGCTACGCACGCACACCTCACCCGTGCAAATCCGCACGATGATGGATGTGGCGAAACAGACTGATGGTGAGGGCGCGCCGATATATATTATCGCGCCGGGCCGCACCTATCGCAGCGACAGCGATGCGACACACACACCGATGTTCCATCAGGTCGAAGGCCTGGTGATCGACAAGAATATTCACATGGGTCATCTCAAATGGACGCTCGAAACCTTTGTTCGTGCGTTTTTCGAGCGGGACGATATCGAACTGCGCCTGCGCCCAAGCTATTTCCCGTTCACAGAGCCTTCGGCAGAAGTCGATGTCGGCTTCTCGGTCGAAAAAGGCCGCCGTATAATCGGCGGTGATCCGCGCGGCGACAATGGCGGCTGGATGGAAATTCTGGGTTCCGGCATGGTCCATCCCAATGTCATCCGCAATTGCGGGCTCGACCCCGATATCTGGCAGGGCTTTGCCTTTGGCTGCGGCATCGACCGGCTGGCGATGCTGAAATATGGCATGGACGATTTGCGGGCGTTTTTTGACGGTGATCTGCGCTGGATGGAGCATTATGGATTTGACGCGCTCGATGTACCGACGTTAAGCGGAGGAGTGGGCGCATGAAGTTCTCGCTAAGCTGGCTCAAAGCCCATCTCGATACAGATGCAAGCCTGACCGAAATTACCGAAAAGCTGACAGCAATCGGATTGGAACTGGAAGGGTTGGAGAACCCTGCCGATGCCTTGCGCCCGTTCCGTGTAGCCAAGGTCATCGAAGCCGGGCCGCATCCCAATGCGGACAAGCTGCAACTGCTTAAGGTTGATGATGGGTCCAATGACCCGTGGCAGGTCGTTTGCGGCGCACCCAATGCGCGCAAGGACATGGTTGGCGTCTTTGGCCCGCCCGGCACCTATATTCCGGGCAGTGACTTCACGCTGAAACCCGCGAAAATCCGTGAGGTCGAGAGCTTTGGCATGATGTGCAGCGCGCGGGAACTGGAACTGGGCGACGACCATGACGGGATCATCGAACTGCCCGCCGATGCCGCATCGAAAGTTGGCACAAGCTATGCGGATTATGCACAGCTTGATGACCCGATTGTGGACATAGCAATCACACCCAATCGTCAGGATTGTATGGGCGTACGCGGCATTGCCCGTGATCTGGCCGCGGCGGGCGTTGGCTCGCTGAAGCCACTGGATATCGATTCCGTGGCGCGCAGTGGCGCTGGCCCGGATGTACACACGGATGATACGGAAGGTTGTCCCGCCTTTTATGGCTGCACGGTAACTGGCCTGACTAATGGTCCGTCACCGGACTGGATGCAGGCGCGGCTGAAATCCGCAGGTCAAAAGCCGATAAACGCACTCGTTGATATCACCAATTATGTGATGCTCGATCACGGACGGCCATTGCACGTCTATGATGTGGCCAAGCTCAACGGCGGTCTGGTTGCGCGCAAGGCCAAAACGGGCGAAAAACTGACGGCGCTGAACGACAAAGAGTATGTGCTTGATGAAAGCATGACCGTTATTGCCGATGACAATGGCGCGCATGACATTGGCGGCATCATGGGTGGTGCCGACACCGGGTCGGAAGAGTCCACCACCGAAGTCCTGATCGAGTGCGCCTATTTCGATCCCGCTTCGATTGCCAAAACCGGTCAGAAACTGATGCTCACCAGCGATGCGCGCCAGCGTTTCGAACGCGGTGTGGATCCGGCCTTTTTGGACGATGGCCTTGATATTGCGACCGCCCTGGTGCTCGAGCTTTGCGGCGGCAAGGCCAGCGACATAACCCGCGCAGGAACACCGCCGACGGATATGCCCACGATCAGCTATGATCCCAAGCAATGTGCTGCTTTGGGCGGTATCGATGTTGCGCCGGAAAAACAGAAATCCATATTGGAAGCGCTGGGTTTTCAGGTATCGCTGTGCTCCCGCGCAGGCGGGAGCCTATCTCCCGAAGCTGCAGCTGGCGAGGCGGTGGAGATGGATTCCCGCCTACGCGGGAATACGGATGGGGGTGATGCTCCCCGCTGGAATGTCACGCCCCCGACCTGGCGTCGTGACGTCGCAGGCTGGCAGGATCTGGTCGAGGAAGTCGTTCGGATTGAGGGGCTGGACAGCGTTCCCTCCACGCCACTGCCACGCAAGCCCGGCGTCGCCAAACCCACGGCATCGCCGGAGCAACTGGCCGAGCGTAAGGCGCGCCGCGCTGCGGCCGCGCGCGGGTTGAATGAAACCGTGACCTGGAGCTTTATCTCCGACAAGGAAGCCGCGCCCTTTGGCGGCGGCACCTGGTCGCTTGCCAATCCGATCAGCGAAGACCTGAAAGTCATGCGCCCCTCGCTGCTGCCCGGTCTGATTGCCGCTGCCCAGCGTAACGCCGATCGCGGTGCATCGTCCATTCGCTTGTTCGAAGTAGGGCGCCGCTATCTCGAATCCACCGAGCATCAGACCATTGGTTTCGTGCTGGCGGGCGAGAATCGGGCGCGCAGCTGGCAATCCGGTGCAGCGACCAAATATGATTCGTTTGACGCCAAGGCCGAAGTACTTGCGATTTTGGAGGCCGCTGGCGCACCAACCGAGAAGCTGATGGATTTTGACGAAGCGGGTGATCATTATCACCCCGGCCAATCCGGCACGCTGCGTCTGGGGCCAAAGAAAATTCTCGCCGCCTATGGCGTGCTACACCCGTCCGTGACCAAGGCATTGGGTTTAAAAGGCACGGCTGTCGCTGCCGAGATTTTCCTCGACGCCATTCCGGTGAAAAAAGCCACAAGCCACATGCGCGCGGCCTTTGCCCCGCCGGCGCTGCAAGCCGTAACCCGCGATTTCGCGTTCATCGTCGATGCGGGCTTACCCGCCGGCGATCTGGTTCGGGCGGTGAAAGGCGCGGACAAGAAATTGATCACCGCCGCGCGCCTGTTCGATCTGTTCGAAGGGGCCAGTGTTGGTGAAGGCAAGAAGTCGCTGGCGGTGGAAGTCACGCTGCAGCCGGTGGATGCGACATTGACGGAGGAGGATTTGAAAGCCGTTTCGGACAAAGTCGTCACCAGCGCCGCGAAACTGGGCGCGGAGCTAAGAGGGTAAGATGAGCCGGACCAATCCCCGACGTACATTCGCCATCATCTCTCACCCCGATGCGGGTAAAACGACCCTGACGGAAAAACTTCTGTTGAAAGGCGGGGCGATTCACTTGGCGGGTGAGGTGAAGGCGCGCGGGGATAACCGGCGTGCGCGGTCCGACTGGATGAAGATCGAGCAGCAGCGCGGGATTTCCGTGACCAGCTCGGTCATGACGTTTGAACGGAACGGCATTACCTTCAACCTACTCGACACACCGGGGCATGAGGATTTTTCCGAGGATACGTACCGCACGCTGACCGCCGTAGACAGCGCGATCATGGTGATTGATGCTGCCAGCGGGATTGAGGCGCAGACGCTGAAACTGTTTGAAGTGTGCCGGTTGCGCAGCGTACCGATCATTACCTTTGTCAACAAGGTGGACCGCGAAGGGCGCGATCCGTTTGAACTGCTCGACGAGGTCGCCGATAAACTGGCACTCGATGTTTGCCCGATGAGCTGGCCTACCGGCATGGGCGGGCAGTTTGAGGGTATTTACGACCTCAATCGCAACCAGCTGCACCAACCCGATGGCGACAGCAAAAATTATGATGGCAAGGTTCAGCAATTTGAGGGGCTGGACGACCCCAAGCTCGCCGATGTGCTGAGCGACGAAGCGCTGGAACGGCTCACCAGCGAAGGCGAACTGGCGCAAGGCGGCTATAGCAGCTTTGACCTGGAAGCTTATCAAAATGGCGACCTCACCCCGGTTTTCTTTGGTTCTGCGCTCAAGCAATTTGGCGTGGAAGAGCTGATCGAAGCGATCGCTGACTATGCGCCGAGCCCGCGGCCACAGCCAGCGGAACCCGCTCCGATTGCACCCGATAGCAAAGATGTCACCGGTTTCATTTTCAAGATTCAGGCGAATATGGATCCGCAGCATCGCGACCGCATCGCCTTCATGCGGCTGTGCTCCGGCGAGTTTAAACGCGGCATGAAACTGACGCCTTCGGCGCTTGGCAAACCGATTGCCATCCACAGTCCGATATTATTCTTCGCGCAGGACCGCGAAATTGCTGATACCGCGCTGCCCGGCGACATTATCGGCATTCCCAATCACGGGACATTGCGGGTCGGCGATACGCTGAGCGAAAAAAATCAGGTGCGGATTACCGGCCTGCCGAACTTTGCGCCGGAAATCCTGCGCCGTGTGATCCTGAAAGATCCGACACAGATCAAGAAGCTGCGCAAGGCGCTGGATGACCTCAGCGAAGAAGGCGTCGTGCAGGTTTTCTATCCCGAAATCGGCGCCAACTGGATTATCGGCGTGGTCGGTCAGTTGCAGCTCGAAGTGTTGGTGAGCCGCCTGTCAGCAGAATATAAGGTCGAGGCCGGCCTCGAACCCGCTCCCTTTGAAACCGCCCGTTGGATCAGCGGCGATGATGAGGTGCTGAACGCTTTCGCCAATATCAACCAGACCAGCCTTGCCAAGGATCGCGACGACAATCTGGTATTCCTCGCCAAATCCGCGTGGGATGTGAATTATCAGGAAGAACGCAATCCGGAGATTAAATTCAGCGCGACGAGGGAGCGGTGATCAACGCAGCGGGGAGCAGGATCAAATAGGCTATCAAGCCGCATATGCTGAACGGAACGACAGTTCGGACCACAACTGCTTGTTCTGTGATATTTGACAATCGAAATCCCCCGAAGAGCATTGCGACCATGCTGAAAAATGTCAGTAAAATGGCAGGTATCGAAACCAGTGGGCTAAGCAGGCTTGCGATGTAGAAATGAGATGCGCAAAGCAGCCAATAAGGTCCGAGCAACAGCTTCCACATTTTCATTTCTTCAATAATGATACCGGCACTGCGCCACTTCCAACACTTGGGCGCCACCTTCGCCGCGTACCCGATAAACCAGTCGGTGTTCCTGCGTAATCCGCCGCGACCACCAGCCTTTTAGCTGGCCGCGCAAGGGTTCGGGTTTGCCTGTGCCCTCAAATGGGTGCCGCCGACATTCTTCCAGCAAAGCGTTGATACGCTTGAGCGTCTTTCGGTCTTTGTCTTGCCAGTAAAGATAGTGATTCCAAGCCTTTTCGGAAAAGGCGAGCTTCATGGGTCAATTAGCTCACGTTCCTGGCCCTCGCCGGCATCAAGTTGTGCGATTGATTCTAACAGTTCTTTGGCGTTGGCGGGAGAGGATAACAAATGTATCGTCTCCTCCATACCAGCCCATTCGCTTTCGGCTATCATGACCACTGCTTCTCCGCGCTGACGCGTGATCTTTACCGGCGCACGATCGGCGACAACACGGTCCATCAGCGCTTTTAGATTGGCACGAGCGTTTGAAAAGTTTTCCATCAACATTTGTAAAATATGTACCGATTATCGTACAATGTCAATCTCAAAAAATATAATAGATCGCAAAACAGGCCGCTAGCCCTACACCGATATTAAGCGGCAGGCCGATTTTCACAAAATCCGAGAAGCGGTATGCGCCCGCCGTATAGACGAGAGTGTTGGTCTGATAGCCCACCGGCGTTGCGAAGCTGGCCGAGGCGCCGAACATCACCGCGACCAGCAGGCTGCGGACATCCACGCCAGTTTGCTCGGCAATGCCGATGACCAGTGGCGTCATGATGACAGCCACCGCGTTATTGGTCGCCGTTTCGGTGAGCAGCGAGGTGAGCGAATAGACCGCGATGATCAGCCAGAGCGGCGATATCATGTTGAGCAGCGGCAGCAGCGTGTCGATAATCAGTTGCACCGTTCCGGCATTTTCCAGCCCCTTGCCCACCGCCAGCATCGCGAAGATCAGCACCAGCACATTGCCGTCTATCGCCCCCCACGCCTCTTCGCTGTCGATACATTTGGTCAGCAAGACGGCTGCCACGCCCAGCATCGCGAGTGCAGCGATGGGCATGACGCCCAGGCTGGCCGCAATGATGATGATGGCCAGTGTGAGGATGGCGACCGGCGCGCGGCGGCGGCGGTAGGCTTTGGCATCCGGTTCCTCCAGGTGCACCAGATCGACATTTTCCTGTAAGACCCCAACAGACAGGTCATCGGTCTGTACCAGCAAACTGTCACCGTGCCGGATGCGCGCATCGGCCAATGTGGGTCCGGCGACATGGCGTGGTCTGGAAAGGCCGAGAACACGGGCAGGTACACGGGATAAAAAGGGCAGGTTGGGGAGGGTCTTGCCGACTGATCGATGGGACGGTCCAATTACCAACTCAACCAACCGGGTATGTTCGTCAGCCAGCGGAATCGTTGGTTGCTTGACGCCAGCATAACCCAATAAGATACCATCAATTTCTGCGAGGGATAACAGCTCTTCCTGGGTCACAGAAGCCACCAGTGTTTCCCCTCCAATCACGACATGGTCAGCAAACTGAAACCGATCAATACCAGTGCCGACCCGGCGGCCCAGTATCGCCACTCCCGACGGCGTAAAAGCGCCAATGTCGGAAATTTTCTTGCCCACAAATTCGCTTTCCTCGTCGATCCGTATATCGGTCAGATATTGCGACGCCGGTATCTGGTCGGCCAGGCTTTCGCTATCCCGCTTTGGCAAAAATAGCGGCCCTAATATTGCGATCATCACAATGCCGGTTACCGCGGCAATCAAACCCACTTGGGTTATTTCAAACAAGCCAAAGGCGGCCTGGCCATTTTCTTGAGCAACACCGTCGACCAACAAGTTTGTCGATGTACCGAGCAAAGTCAGGCTGCCACCCAATATCGAGATGTAGGAAAGCGGAATGAGCAGCTTGCTAGCCGCGATGCCCGATACCTTGGCAATTCTGCGCATGATCGGGATCAGGATGATAACCACAGGGGTATTGTTGACAAAGGCCGATGAGGCAAAAGTTCCGCCCAGAAACCCGCCTATCGCCATGAAAGGCCGGGTTTCCGCCTTGCGCGCCGCGAAGCCGGCGAGTGCCTCGATCACTCCTGTCCGGACCAGTGCACCCGACAAAATGAACATCGCGCCGATCGTCAGCGGCGCAGGATTGGAAAAGACCGACAGCATGTCATCGCTGCTGAGCAATCCGATCACCATCATCAAAGCAGCAGCAACCACTGCGGTCACCGCTGGCGGGCGGCGCTCACCCACAAAGGCTGTAAATAAGGCAAATAATATCACCAATCCAACATAAGGCTTCGCGATATCCCAATAACTAGCCCAATCCAAATTTTGCTCCTGCGTTATCGGTTACTGCTCCGATACTCTAACAGGAAGATGTCGCGTTCTGCCAGCAAATTAGCCCGACAATCTGGGATTTTTACCGTCGCCAAGGAACCAAATCGGCGGCCCAGCGTAAAAAGAACAGACATAAAATTCACGGAGTATGGACATGACCAAGAAGTTTATCATCAGAAGCCTCGCAGCCACCGCTGTTTCCTTTGCCGCAAAAATTATTGTGAAAAAGCTGCAAGAAGAAAGGCAAACCACCAAAAAAGAGCATCAGGACCCCGACACAAATGTCTATCCTCCACAGGGTGCCGGGATATAAATTAATCTCGTTCAAATTCGCGGCTGACTTTCATTGAGTTAACAAGAAAGCCCTGGTCATTGGCTGTTATCCAAAGGGGGTATCCAGCTTGGCTAAGGAAGATTTATTAGAAAATAATCTATAGTTGAATAGATGTGATTTACCTCTATTGCCATTGATATAGTTTTTCGTGTCATTTTGGGGGTATTAATGCGCGCAAGTCATTTGTTTGCTATTCTTATTTTCGGTTTGAATATTGGGCTGGTTCAACCATCAGTTGCTGCAGTTGAAAAAATTCCAACAGAAATATTTGCGGCCGAGGGTGATGTTTATCAACCGAAACTATCACCTGACGGATCACAAATGGTGTATCGGCAAAACTCGGATGGAAAATCCTACCTGACCATACGATCGCTATCTGGAGGTAAATCTTTCCGCAAACAAATGCCAGAAGATACCGATCTCAATTGGTATCGCTGGGCAGGTAATGATCAAGTCCTATTCAGCGTTTCCAGTCTAAAGGAATATCACGGGCCCCGCACTTATCTTGGTGACGAATTTCGTCAGGTAGAGATGTACCTCATAGACACAAATAGCGGAGGCTCGCGTTTCATTGGCCTTGAAAAAGGCGCACCGGATGGGGACAATATCCTGCATCTAGATCATGACGGACGTTTCCTTTTATTGGAGACCAGGGAATCCATCTATAAATATCCCTCGGTTTACAAAATAGACTTGGCCACTAATCAAGCCGAGCAGGTGGTGAAAGAACAGATGAAAGTCTGGGACTGGATTGCCGACAATGAAGGCACTGTTCGCATGGGATTGAGCTATCGCGCCAATTCTACCTTGGTATTTTATCGCCGAACAGGGGATTCCCCATTTAAACGTATAGACAAGGTAAAGGATAAGAAGGTCGTCAATGACGAACAGGAATCATTGCTGGATGGGTTTAACATTCTTGCCGGTTCGGATGACGGTTATGTTCTTTCGAATGAGAAAACGGGCCGCTTTGGCTTGTACAAATTTAATCTGCTGACGCGAGAGATTGGTGAGAAGGTCTTTGACCACGACAAAAATGACGTGACCAGATTCTCGCTCAGTGATGACGGAACCGCGCTCGAAGCCGCCTATTACACGGACTCTCGCGATCGCATTCACTGGTTTGATGAAAACTTTGCCGGGCGACAAAAAATACTGGACCGGTCGTTGCCGGGGCAAGAGGTGTGGATTTCCTCCTCCACCCGCGACAAAAGCAAGATGATAATCTATTCAACCTCCCCACAGGATCCGGGCAGCTATTATCTTTATGAACCAGCGGCCAAAAAAATGGACCGGTTTGCCGGCGTCAACGACCGGATTGATCCCACCATTATGGCGGAAACCAAATATGAAACATATACGGCGCGCGATGGCACAAAGATTCCGGCCTATGTGACACTTCCCAAAGGGCAAAACGCAGCGAAACTGCCCCTGGTGATTATGCCTCACGGTGGACCCTATGGCGTGCGCGATACGATGGATTTCGACATGGAAGTGCAGTTTCTTGCCAATCGCGGATATGTGGTCTTGCAGCCCAATTTCCGCGGATCGGGCAGCTATGGAGAAAGTTTTTACAAGCTCGGCGAAGGGCAAATGGGCCGATCCATGCAAGATGATCTGGATGACGGCATGGACTGGTTGGTCGAGCGGGGGATTGTTGATCCCCAGAGGGTCTGTATCGTTGGCTCGTCCTATGGTGGATATGCCGCTCTTTGGGGTGCAACCCGCAATCCTGAGCGTTATCGCTGCGCCGCGTCATTTGCAGGCGTTACAGATTTTAACAAGCAACTGCGCTATGATCGTCAGTTTTTCAAGAGCCGTTACAGTAAGAAATGGAGAAAAACGGTCGAAGGAGAGGATGACTTCGACCTTGATGATGTCTCACCGGTCCGGAAAGTGGATCAATTGAGACGGCCAATCCTGCTCGTTCACGGTAAGAAGGACAGCAGAGTGCCATATAGCCAATTTACGCTATATAAAGAGAAGCTTGAAGATCGCGATGCGGATGCCGTATTTGTCACCTATGAAGAAGAAGGCCATGGCTTGAAAGACTTCGAGAACCGCAAGGACTGGCTGGATCAGCTGGAGCAATTTCTAGAGAAACATAACCCGGCTTAATTGCTTTACCGCCGCAACAAGAAAACCGCATGTTCGGCGAGAAGATTAGCCATCGCCCGGCTCGTCTGTTTATCACCGCTCAGGAACCATTCCCCCTGCTGCGTCAGATTGGCATCGCGCACCAATGCACGGAAATCATCAATCGTCACATGGTGAATATTGGGCGTGTCATACCAGGTTTGCGGCAATAGCCGGGTGACCGGCATCCGGCCGCCGACGAGCAGCGACATGCGCACGCGCCAATGGGCAAAATTCGGAAAGCTGACAAAGGCCTGCTTGCCAATGCGCAGCAATTCTTCAAGAATAGCATTGGGCCGGTGGGTGGTTTGCAATGTCTGGCTCAGGATCGCATAGTCGAAACTGCCATCGGGATAGGCGGACAGATCCGTATCGGCATCGCCCTGCACCACAGAGAGGCCCTTGCTCACGGCGCTGGCCACATTGGCCGGTTCAATTTCCAGACCACGCGCATCGACCTGCTTTTGATCGCGCAAGGCCGCCATCAATGCGCCATCGCCGCAGCCAATATCGAGCACACGGGCTTTAGGGCTGATATTGTCAGCGATAATCTGCAGATCAGGGCGAAGCTTGTTCACAGGCTCTCCCCCGCTTTCAAAAACCCGTCAACAATCCGGTTCATCTCGGGATTTTCGAGCAGGAAGCTGTCATGGCCAAAGGCGCTCGACAATTCGACAAAGCTCGCCGCTGCCCCGGCTGCATTAAGTGCATGCACGATGGTCCGCGATTCACTGGTGGGGTAAAGCCAGTCGGTGTCAAAGCTGATCAGACAAAAACGCGTCTTGGATCCCTTGAACGCATGCGCGAGCGTACCGCCATGAGCCTCGGCCAGATCAAAATAGTCCATCGCCCGTGTGATATAGAGATAGCTGTTCGCATCAAAGCGATCGACAAAGCTGATCCCCTGATGCCGCAAATAGCTTTCGACCTGAAAATCGGCATCGAAGCCGAATGTCTTGGCCTCCCGGTCCTGCAAGCGCCGACCGAATTTTTCAGTCAGACCGGCTTCGGACAAATAGGTGATATGCGCGGCCATGCGTGCCACCGCGAGGCCGCTGCTCGGCGGATCATCATCGGCATAATAAGCCCCGCCGCGCCAGCGCGGGTCGGCCATAATCGCTTGCCGTCCGACTTCGTGAAAGGCGATATTTTGCGCCGAATGCCGCGCGGCAGACGCGATAATCACCGCTGATTTGACCCGTTCAGGATAAAGCGCGGTCCAGCTTATCGCCTGCATTCCGCCCATCGACCCGCCGATGACGGCATGAAGGCACGCAATGCCGAGATGGTCGAGCAGCAACGCCTGCGCGCGCACCATATCGGCGATGGTCAGCACCGGAAAATCCATCCCCCAAGGTTTTTCCGTGGCGGGATTGATGGTCGCAGGCCCGGAGGAGCCCATGCAGCTGCCAATCACATTGGCGCAGATGACGAAATGCCGGTCGGTATCGACAGGTTTCCCCGGACCAACCATATCCGTCCACCAGCCACCTTTGCCGGTAAGCGGGTGGGTGGAAGCCACATATTGATCCATGGTCAATGCGTGGCAAATCAGAACCGCATTGCTGGCATCCGCGTTGAGCGCGCCATAAGTCTCGTAAGCAAGCTCCACAGGTGCCAGTTCGCCGCCACTATCCAGCGGCAACGGGCCCAGCAAACGGACGCTTTTATCCAATCCAAAACGCGCATCTTCACTCATAAATTCAGTGGCTAAGGCCCGATTCGCCGCCGGTCAAACGATATTGCGGTTGACTGACAAGCTGTGGCGGCTAGTCCGGCTGCATATTCAGATACAAGCATTGAGAGTCTGTTATGGGAAATCAAACACCACAGCCAAAAGACTGGATCCTGGACATAGCCGCTTATGTCCCCGGCAAAGCGGGCAGCGATGATGGAAAAAAGCTGATCAAATTGTCGGCCAATGAGAATCCGCTGGGGTGCAGCCCGGACGCGACCGATGCGATGAAAGCCGCTGCCGCCAGCGTGGATCGCTATCCCGATGGCGGTTCCAATGCCTTGCGCGCGGCCATAGGGGCCAAATATGGTCTCGATCCTGCGCGGATTATCTGTGGCACGGGTTCCGATGATGTGTTGCAACTGGTCGCCAACGCCTTCACCGGACCGGGCGATGAAGTCATCTATGTGCGCTATGGCTTTGCGGTCTATGAAATTGCCGCCAAGCGCTATGGCGGGACACCAGTGGTTGCCGATGACAGCGATTATGGCACAGATGTCGATGCGATACTCGCCAAGGTCACCGACAGGACCAAACTGATCTATCTGGCAAACCCCAATAATCCGACCGGTACATTAATCGGCGCGGCCGAGGTGCAGCGTCTGCATGACGCGCTGCCTGGCAGCGTTCTGCTGGTGCTGGATGGTGCCTATGCCGAATATTTGGAAAGCGATGAAGATGATGGCGCGCTGGAGCTGGCCAAAACGGCATCCAATGTCCTCATCACCCGAACCTTTTCCAAGATTCACGGGCTAGCCGCCGAACGCATTGGTTGGGGCTATGCTTCTGCGGCGATTATCGACGCGATGAACCGTATCCGGCAACCGTTTAATGTCACAACGGCTGGCCAGGAGGCTGCGCTGGCAGCATTGGCCGACGATGATTTCATAAAAAACAGCCGCGATCATAACCGCCTATGGCGAGACTGGATGACCAGCGAGATTGAAGCGCTGGGCAATCACGGGCTGCGGGTCATTCCCTCCCATACCAATTTCCTGCTGGTATTGTTTGAAGGCGCGCTCTCGGCAGAGGCAGCGAACAACGCTCTGATGGACAAAGGCTATGTTGTGCGCTGGCTGCCCGGACAGGGTCTCGTCAATGGGCTGCGCATCACCATCGGCACCAAAGAAGAAAACCGCGGCTTTATGGACGCCCTGCGCGGGATATTGGAAGCTGCCAACTGATGCTGCCTTTTGCGAGTATCACGATTATCGGTCTTGGCCTGATCGGATCTTCCATTGCTCATGGCGTTAAGGCCAGCATGCCAACAGCGCGCATCACCGGCTATGACGCGGACCCGTCCGTTCGTGCACGCGTGCAAGAGCTTGGCTTTTGTGATGATGTTGCGGATAGCGCTGGCGCGGCAGTCATTGACGCCGATCTTGTCCTGCTGTGCGTGCCCGTTGGCGCCATGGCGGCAATTGCCGCGGACATGGCAGAAGACCTGCCCGAAGACGCGATTATCAGCGATGTCGGATCGTCCAAGGGCAATGTGATCGCTTCGCTGCAAGCCGCCCTGCCCCGTGCCCGGATCATTCCCGCGCATCCGGTGGCCGGAACCGAGCATAGCGGGCCGGACGCCGGTTTCGCGACGCTGTTCAACGACCGCTGGTGCATATTGACCCCGCCGGATGACGCGCAGGAAGGTGATATCGAACGCGTGCGCGCCTTCTGGGAAAAGCTGGGCGCGAATATCGAAATTATGGATGCAAAACATCATGATCTGGTGCTCGCGGTAACCAGCCATTTGCCGCATCTCATCGCCTATACGATTGTCGGTACCGCATCCGACCTTGAAGACGTCACGCGCAGCGAAGTGATCAAATATTCCGCCGGCGGTTTCCGCGACTTTACGCGGATCGCGGCGTCCGACCCCACCATGTGGCGCGATGTGTTCATGTCGAACAAGGATGCGGTGCTGGAAATGCTGCAGCGTTTTTCCGAAGACCTCACCGCCCTGCAACGCGCGATCCGCTGGGACAAGGGCGACGAACTGTTTGACCTCTTCACCAAAACCCGCGCCATCCGCCGCCGCATTATCGAAGAGGGCCAGGACGATGCCGCGCCCGACTTTGGCCGGAGTCACGAATAGGCCCAGAGCCAGGTTTTTCTGCTCAATCCAGGTTGCCGTCACCCTGCATCAGCGGCGGATATGGAGCGATGGCATGATTCTCTTGGAATATCGGGCTTCCGCAACGCTGAAAACCAATCTCTCCGCAGCTATGACCCCGCTTGATCTTGAGAAAATATTATTATTTTTCAAAGAGGTGAAGCCTATATTCGCATTCCTTCGTCAATTATGATGCTTGTGCCATTATGAGCCGCGCCAAGGCGCGTGATCGTGCACCAATATGGCACAGCTGATAACTGTTCGTCGCACGATCCGCTCGGATTATCCATAGAACAGGTGGTCATACCGGCTGCGTTCATGCGCCAGAAAGGATGATCTGACCACTCAGGCAATCGATATGTTCATGTGCGGCATCGGTGCCGCCTCATATTGTGGTGCGGGTTTAAGGGAGCCTGACAGATGAGCGACCATCTCCGGTCCGATCAGATGAAACACCACAGCCATGCGGGGCAAACGCTATTGTTTGAAGGAGAAAATTTATGAGTGACATTTCCAAAGGTTCGAAAATCACACTAATGCTTGCTACACTTGCTGTAGCAGTCCCGACCAGCGTGTCTGCGCAGCAGGACATGCCAGAGTCAGAGAGCGATATTACTGTAACCGGTTTACCTCCGGCTGATCTGTCCGGCTTGCCAGAAGGTCCAGAAATTGAAGGTTTTATTTCCGCGCGTGACGCTGACAGAATGCAAGTCACAAGCGATAACGGCAGCAATACGGCCATTACTGTTGCTGAAGCCACTCAAATCCGGGCGAGCAAAGGCTTTTTGGGCATTGGTCGCAGCGAACTTGGTGCCGATTCGCTGCTCAACGGTCTGCCAGTTACGGTGGAAACGGTAGAATGGGGCGATAACCTGGTGGCGAGCAAGATCAAGCTGCGTAACAACGACCTCAAAACCGCCAGCATGATCCGCAACGGTACCGCTCAGGGCTTTGCCGAACAAACAGCGGCAACCGAAGCACTGCGCGGCCGCGTCGGTGATATCGATAAGTATAATATTAAAGGCACGACAAATGTGAACTTTGATACAGGCAAGGCCGTGCTGTCCGCGCAGGATAAGGCCGAGCTGTGCAACACAGCTGCCCAAGCCGAAGCGATGGAAAACTCGCTATTGCTTGTTGTCGGTTATACGGACTCCACTGGAGACTATGAATTTAACCAACAGCTGAGTGAAAAGCGGGCCAGCCGTGTGGTCAACTATATGCAGCAAGCCTGCGGCTGGAAGCCGTATCGTATGCTGACGCCCACCGGGATGGCCAAAGCTGATCCGATTGCGAGCAATGACACCCCTGAAGGTAAGGCACAGAACCGCCGCGTTGCCGTGAATATCATGGTCAGCAAGAGCGTTGACGGCATATAAGATGCGCGGGGTGGGCCAGGTCCACCCCGACATTCTTTTCCGGGCGTCACCAGTTTCGTCCTGAAAAATCTAATCGCCGCAATATTGCGATCAATCATTCAGTACATTAATCGCGTTATGCACGCGGTCCCGAATATCATCGCGATCAAGACCCGGTTCAATCTCGTCCTGCACAGCGTAAGTAATGACCCCGCTTTTCTGGACAAATGTATCGCGCGGCGAAATAACCCCGCTGTCGAGGGCTACCGGCACTAACGGCAAGCCCATGAGTTTGTAGATACCGGCAAAACCTGTCTGCAATTCCGGTCGCTGCCCATGGTGCGCGCGGCTTCCTTCTGCAAAAATAACGATCGGACGGCCTTCCGCGACTGCTTTTTTGGCCTGTTTAATGATCTGACGCATCGCCGCGCCGCCGCCATTGCGGTCGATACCCAAAAGCCCGTGCTTTTTGGCAATCCAGCCCCATAGCGGGATAACCAGCAGTTCCTTTTTGGCAATCACGACCGGCTTGTCAAAAATCCGCAGTAAGTCGATCGTTTCGAACATGCTCTCATGCTTGAAGACGTAAAGCAGCGGTTCGTTGCGGATTTCGCCCTTGATCTCAACGCGTATGCCAAGAACAAGGCGCGCACAGAGATAGTGATAGCGGCTCCATAGCTGCGCCATATAATGGGTGCCGCGCACCGAAAATACCGCAACGATAAACGCCATGATGATGATCGGTGTCGATCCGCCGTAGAATAGCGGAATGAACAGGATTGAGCGGATCTTTGCTAGCATGACTTAAACCCCGGCAAAGGCCGCCAGTCGGCGCATCAGAAATTTATTATATTCCTTGAACAAGGTGCCCAATGAGGGCGCGCTGGGGACAGCATCGGCGATGATCTTGATATCTCTTGGTACCGCACGTTCCAGTTCCAGCTTCGCCCGCCGCATATGCCAGTCCGATGTCACCAGCCGCAGCGATCCGTCTTCCCTCCGCGCTGTCCAACGTGCAGTTTCCAGAGCATTGGAGCGCGTGTCCACGGCCTGGAGCCCAAGATCGATGCAACATTCAAACAGGCTATCCGGGCGATCATATTCAACCGCCAATTCCCCTGGTTTTACATCGCGATCGACGCCCGATATCAGCAAATATCCGGCTTTTTTTGCCTCCAGCATCTGCAACGCATGTTCAATCCGCTTGGGACCGCCGGTTAGCACAACAATCGAATCTGTCCGCACGTCGTCCGCAGCAGGGCGCGGCAAATCGACGGCAAACCAAACAAACCCGATCATCCAGAACAGCAGCAAAAAACAGAGGGAACGAAGGATCATAAAAGGTGACTACAATATTTTTCTTAGCGCGCCCATGACTGTCATCCGCGCAGTCACCATGGCCAGGGTCATTCCCAATATCGGAACGGCGCCGATAATCAACCAGCTATACCAAGAGAGGCCCAGTGATTCCACCAGCCCTGACCCAAGAGCCGATAACTGCATGCCGAGCAGCAGGATGATTGCGGTGCCGCAAATCAGGCCCAATATCCCGCCGAGCAGCGCATCCAGCGCAATGCGCCGTTGAAACAGGCGGCTAATCTGTCGGTCGGTGCCGCCCAGCAAATGGATGACCCCTATGGTTTCCTTATGCGTGTTGAGCGCTGCGCGCGCTGATATAATCACCGCCGCCGCTGTTGCCATGGCGAGCAAGGCGACAAGGCCAAAAGCAATCCATTGCAGCGATTGAACGAGCGCAATGACCGGCGCAATCAGGCCGCTACTGGGTTCCACCCGCGCGCTGTCAGCCAAAGGCCTGACCGCCGCCCGCAATTCGTCCAGCTCTTTTGGACCAGCAGGACGCACCAGTTTCAGATCAATAAGTGCAGGCAATGGAATATCTTCCAGCAGACTGCCGGCTTCCAGCTCGTCCTGCGTGCCAGCCGTCTGTCCCAGCCATGGCGCAATCAGGTCTTCAATTTCTTGTGGTGGCAAGACCCGCACTTCCTCAACCAGCGCCATACCCCGCAGCCGCGCCGCCGCATCATTCGATTGCCGTGCTTTGAGATCGGGGTTAGCCTCGACAATCTGTACCGTCGCCCGGCTGGAAAGTTGATCGGAAACATTGCGCCCTGCCTCGGCAAAGGCCAGCCCGGTTGCCGTTGCCAGCACCATCAGAAAGATCATGATCGCAATCACCCACGGCATCGGGCCGGAAAGCCGTCCCTCCGGGATCAGGCGGCGATCATGGCCGGGGATGACAAACAAGCTGAGCATCAGGCCGTCTCTAGGCTCTGTCGCGCGGCAAGGGCGGATTGCGCAAGGAACCGGTTGGATCGGAAAGTCCGCCCTTTTCCAGCTTCATCATCTGCGCTCCCGGCACTTTGCTAAGCAGGTGTATGTCATGCGTGGCCACCACAATGGTCGTACCCAATGTATTGAGCGCCTCAAACAACTGCAGCAGCCGCACTGCCATTTCAGGGTCGACATTGCCGGTTGGCTCATCAGCCACCAATATTTCGGGCCGCCCGATCACCGCCCGGGCAATCGCCACGCGCTGTTGCTCTCCGCCAGACAAGGTGGCGGGACGCGCCTCTGCGCGGTCACCAAGGCCGACCCAGTCCAGCATTTCGGCGACAGGTGTAGTAAGATCCTTCTCTTTCACCCCCGAAACCCGCAGCGGCAGCGCGATGTTATCAAAGGCCGACAGATGCGGCACCAGCCGAAAATCCTGAAATACCACCCCGATACGCCGCCGAAACCCCGGCAAGCGTTCTCGCGACATGGTCACGGCATCCTCGCCAAATAGCCGGATGAGACCGCGGCTGGGCCGCTGCGCGAGATAGAGCAGTTTCAGGAGCGATGTCTTGCCGGCCCCCGAAGCACCGGTCAGAAAATAAAAACTGCCCGGATAGAGCGTGAAACTGAGGTCTGACAGCGTTTCCGCGCCCGCCCCATAGCGCAGGCCAACATTTTCAAATTGAACAATTTCATTCATCGGGATTTTTCAAATCATTTGATCAGGTGGAACGCTAAATATTTCCCCGCTTCAATAGGACGTTACCTCCCCTGAAATCAACTGCCGCGTATCGCAGAGCCGATCAAACCGGCCCCAAGACGCGGAAAAAAAGGCTCTTGTCTCAAAAGCATGCAGCGCAGACTTGCAGTTTCATGGATTGCCGTGTTTAGAAGAACGTCATGATATTGAATTGCCCGGCCTGCAAGACACGTTATCTCGTGCCCGACAGTGCGATTGGCCCGACCGGCCGGTCCGTGCGCTGCGCGTCATGCCGTCATAACTGGTTTCAGGAAGCGGCTCCGCCGGAACCGGTCAAAACACCCCCGCCGACCCAGCAACCCTTGCCGGGCGCGGCTCCTGCTTCCCGGTCTGACGGCCCACAAGCTCCCGAATCTGCAACGCCGGACCAACCGGGCCATTCGGAACCTCCCGCCACTTCGCCGGTGTCATCGTCAGCTGCATCGCCCGGGTCCTCTTCGGCCGCATCGTCAGCCGCACCGGCTCCGCCACCAACTGCCGCAGCAACACCGCCTTTTGTATCAGAAACCAGCAGCTTCGCCCACGAACCCCCGTTCAAACCGCGCCGTAACCCGGCCAAATTGTGGACCATAGCAGCCATTGCTTTTGCAAGTCTTGTCATCATTGGTGGCGGTGCGCTTTATGCGTTCGGTCCATCAAACTTGTTTAAAAACTATCAAATGGCGTCCGTGGACGACACCCCGTTACTGATCGAACTGAGTGAGAAACAGGATCGCCGGACGCTACAGGATGGTACGGAATATTTCGCCGCCAGCGGAACGATCATCAATCCGTCCGATACCGAACAATCGGTGCCATCCATGCTGGTCATCCTGCGCGATGCCAGCGGCCGGATTGTTTACAGTTGGAAAATGAAGGCTCCTGCCAAATCGCTCGCGCCCGGGGCAAGAATCAATTTTAACGAAGCCAAACTGGATGTGCCGCGTGCCGCTAGCCAGCTGGAAGTCGGCTGGGCGGACGTAACACGCGAATAGCGGTTATTCAGGGGACCTAAGCCAATAGTTTATGGGGGCAATAATAGCCCGTGGGTCAGTGAAATTCGGTTACCAGCACATGCGGCCCGCCCTTGAGAAGGATTTCTCCGCGCGTGCGAGCCAGCGGAAATATTTGGCTGTTTTTGCCGTTCAACCCTTGCTTCGCCGGTCCCTTCGGCACGGTCGCTCCAAAACGTATCGATTCTCCGCCGATAATGCGTGCGGAGGCCGTGACCTGCGTACGCGCGCCAGATTGTGAGGCCTGTTGCGCGGTGGCGGGAGTGCTGGCCAGCATAAAGGCCAGCATGGTCAAAACAGGGAAGCGGTTGCGCATAAACATAGAAAAGACCGCAAAACCGCCCTCTGACAAGGTAAATAAAAGGTTAATGCGCCTGTTTCCCGTTCTCTTCCCCTATAAAACGGATGAAGCGAATGAAATTGTACGAGAAAGAGACAATTTGGTACGGTGCGTTAAGGCTTTGCTCCAGCAATATCCGCAGCAACAATATCTGTTGCGGGCCTATCCACCCTTTGCTAAGGGCACGCGCCTACCAAGGGCTTATGGCCCGGTTCGAATGACAGTGCGGTCGTGGCGGAATTGGTAGACGCGCAGCGTTGAGGTCGCTGTGGGGTTAATACCCCGTGGAAGTTCGAGTCTTCTCGACCGCACCAGTTTCTCGACAGATGCGCATCTTTGGTTCTGAAGCCGCGTTGAACCAGAAGACGGCATTCAACAATATTTTGCTATCACCTATATTTTTGCGAAGCGGATGAGATATTGCCCTCGAAAAGCAAGAAATCCGATGTCGGATCGGTTTGCGACCCACCCTTTATAGCTCCTCTTCTGCCATTCCCCCGGTCAGAAGAGCCGATCCGACAATGTCTTTTTGCAAAGTTTGCGGGTTTTAGAAACATGTCACTTGGTGCACCGTCAAAGATCACCGCCTGCTGCACCGCTTGATTGTTGGCCAGTCACCGGCGTCGAGCAAATTAATTATATTTTGACGCTAACTATCTAAATTCGTTACTGTGTTGTTTAGCACAATGCGTGCTCTAAGTTGAGCTACCACATGGCAACCACGGCAAATACAAGGATCATTCCATTGGCCCTCAGAAATCGCGACAACGACTGGCGGTCGGATTTGGAAAGAGTGGATGGCGCACGTCCCATGCTGAAGGAACAGTCGCTTTGGGCCATCAAGGTCTATCGTTATGGCCGGTCTGTCGACAGGCGCAATGGCGGCTTTCGGAAATGGCTCGGGACAAAACTATACTGGTTGTCGTTTCGGTTTGTCGAAACGCTCTTTGGTATCAGCCTGCCGAAAGAAGCCAGCGTCGGACCGGGTCTAAGGATCTGGCACTTTGGCGGTATTTTTATCAATCCGGGAGTCGTTCTGGGATCAGGCTGTACGCTGCGTCAGGGCGTGACAATCGGCAATCGGATGGACGGCGGCGGCGTTCCGCATATTGGCGACAATGTCGAAATAGGCGCCTATGCACAGATATTGGGCGACATTCGTATCGGGAACAATTGCAATATCGGCGCATCGGCGGTGGTGCTTTGTGACGTGCCTGACGGCAAAACGGCCGTCGGCAATCCGGCCAAGATTATCTAGAACCGGAATCAGCAAATTTTTGAAAGCCTGCCCCATGAATGCAAATGATGATCCCGCTGATCGCACCAAAATAGCGTATTTGGTCAATCAATATCCGACGATCAGCCACACATTTATCCGAAACGAGATTCTGGAACTTGAGGAACAGGGTTTCGATGTGACCCGAATCTCTGTCCGCGGATGGGATGCGGAGCTCGCGGATGAAGCGGATTTGGCTGAACGGAGCAAGACATCCTACCTTTTGCGGGGCGGTTTGTGGCCGCTGGTCATGGGTTTTATCAAGATGCTGTTCTCCCGGCCGGGCGCGCTTTTGTCAGCATGTAAACTGGCGTTAAAAATGGGCCGCGCCAGCGAACGCCCGATGATGGTACACCTTGTTTATTTGGCTGAAGCCTGCATGCTATTCGGCAAGATGCGCGAGGCCGGTGTAACGCATGTGCACTGTCATTTTGGTACAAATGCTACCGAAGTGGGTATGTTGTGCAGTGCGTTGGGACAGACCTCTTATAGTTTCACCGTGCATGGCCCCGAAGAATTTGACAAAGCCCATAGCCTCAATCTTCGCGAAAAAGTAAAGCGGGCGCGCTTTGTCGCCGCCATATCAGCCTTTGGGCGCAGCCAAATCTTTCGATTTGCCCGCGAGCAGGACTGGCAAAAGGTCAACATCATCCATTGCGGGCTCGGCAGCGAATTTATCAACAGCACCATTTCAAATCCGCCAGCAGCGCCGCATTTGGTGACGGTTGGCCGGTTCGCCGAACAAAAAGGACAAATCATATTGATCCGGGCATGCCATTTGCTTGCTGAAAAAGATGTGTCATTTGAACTGACAATGATTGGCGATGGCGAAATGCGTCCTCAAATCGAGCGAGAAATCGCGCAATATGGTCTGGAAAAATCGATCACGCTTGTTGGCTGGAAAAGCGGTGCCGAAATCAGGGAGATTACGGGCACCTCCAAAGCTCTGGTTGTTCCGAGTTTTGCAGAAGGCTTACCGGTCGTCATCATGGAAGCGATGGCAATCGCGCGGCCGATCATATCCACTTATGTCGCGGGTATTCCGGAACTCGTAAGAGACGGCAGCGAGGGTTTTCTCGTATATGCAAGCGATGCCGAGGGACTTGCCGGCGCGATGGAACAGCTTTTACAGCTCGACGACAGCGCGCTGATAGAAATGGGCGAACGGGCGCGCGAACGGGTTCGGGAACGGCATAATGCCGTGACGGAAGTTGCGAAGCTGAAAGAGCTTTTTCTGGCAATCTAAAAGTGGCGGCTAATTCAGCCGTTACACGCACACCCTTTGCCCTTAGTGCACGTTCTGTCACGAGCAATACAGCTGTCACCGCAGGCTTTGCCTTTACGGCAAACCTTGCAGCAAGCAGAAGTCTGAGCCAACGCAGCGCCAGACGCGCACGGATTAATTTCCGTTGGTCCCAGCAGACCAACAACAAGTGTTACGGCAAGTGCCATAGATTTCATGATATGAGCCCCCAATTAAACTCCTGATCTCCCTTAAAATCAGGTGCAGTTAAAAACTGCGCATCAATGTGTAATGTAAATCATGCCATAAAGTCGACAAGTGAAACACCCAGAATGGTTGGATGCTCACAGCCAACGTCCATTAACTGCTATATGGCCATCAAAAAGGCTTACGGGATACTCAAGACATAGTTAATGTCTACAAAACAGGGGCTTATATCATGGCAATGGCGGAGTCGGAGGGATTCGAACCCTCGATAGGTTGCCCTATACACGCTTTCCAAGCGTGCGCGATCGACCACTCTGCCACGACTCCGCAATGCTTATCAGAATCATCTGGTTGGTCGAAACTCTGACAGCGACGCTTCCCCTAGTGCGCGAAACGCTCTTTCGCAAGAGCTTGGTTGGGGTTAGGGTGCTCGGATGAGAAAAAATATCCTGCTCGCGCCTCTGGCTGCGCTACTCACCATGTCTCCTCTATCGGCGCAAGAGCCACCAAAACAGGAGTTTCCCAGCCCCAATGCGATAGTCGATGCGGCCCCGGCGAGCGACTGGAAAGCCATAGCGGCCAGCGATCTGCTGGTCATGGATCTGGCCCCGGATGCGAAGGGAGACACCCGCCGCGTGATCATCCAGTTGATGCCGCCGCCTTTCTCGCAAGGCTGGATCGGCAATATCCGCAAACTCGCCGCCGCGAAATTCTGGGACGGCACCAGCATCAACCGGGTGCAGGACAATTATGTCGTGCAATGGGGCGATGCCGGCTACGACAATCCGGAATCAGGAGAGGTGGAGCAGAAGGCTTTGCCGGAGGGCTTGGTTGAAGTGCCGGAGAGTGAGTATACCACCCCGACACTACCCGATTTCGCGGGCCCAATAGGCTTTGAAGGTGCTACCGAGCGACAAATTGCTTTTATCAAGACTGCCATGTCTATAGCGCGTCTTCATATGGGTCATTTGGATATCTTCGGGAAAGATCGAGATCCAGATCAAGACGTCAACAACTTTGTTATGGCTCGGATGGCGGATCGCTACTCTGACATTAATTCCTTTGCTGAAGGCTGGCCCGTGGGCGGCAAGCGCGATGACGAAACGCTCAATACAAAATTCTGGCCCGTCCACTGCTATGGCGCGGTTGGTGTAGGTCGCAACCTCTCGCCCAATACCGGCAGTGGTGCGGAACTCTATACCGTCATCGGCCATGCGCCCCGCCATCTGGACCGCAATATCGCGGTGGTCGGACGGATAATCGAAGGCATAGACCATCTTTCCAGCCTGCCGCGCGGCAAGGGCAAGTTGGGTTTTTATGCCGATGCCAGCAAGCGCGTGCCGATCCAGTCGATCCGCATCGCCACCGATATGCCAGAGGCCGAACAACCCCGATTTGAATATCTCAGCACCGAAAGCAAACCTTTCGCGCGCTATGCCGATGCCCGCGCCAATCGCCGGGATCCGTTTTTTATCAAACCGGCAGGCGGCGCGGATATTTGTAATATTCCGGTGCCGGTGCGGCGGGTGAAGGCGGAAGAATGAGATATAATCTACAGGCCTGGTGCCCCTGCGCAGGCAGGGGGCCATCTCGGACGCCATCGATTAGCCGCAACGGTGGGAGATGGACTCCCGCCTACGCAGGAGCACAGACCAAGTGCTTTTCCCCTTTCCTACATCGGGTCAAATCGGCTAGCTTTCTCCCATGACGCATTCATCAATCCTTATGGCTCCACCAGCCGCTGACCCGCTTTTTTCAGCCCTTTCCGGGCGCAAAGATTTTTCCGCTTTAGGGGGTGTGACCCTGTGTGACCCTGATGTATAATTTTAAAAATTTTGCATTGCCGGGCGCCTGTCTTCGCAGCAGCATCTCAGCCCTGTCGGCTTTCCTGCTGCCCGTCGCCCCCGCCATCGCGCAAGATCAAGATGATCCCGCCATCGAGCAACCCGCGCCCACGCCGCAAGAGATACTGGCAGCCGCGCCCGCCGACCATTGGCTGCCGATTCCGGTTCGCGATTTGATGATCCTCACCCTGCCCGATGATGCCGAGGGCAATAAGCGTCAGGCGGTGATTCAGCTGGTCCCGGCCGAGCTTTCGGGCGCGCATGTTCGCAATGTTCGCAAATTTGCCGCCCAGCGCTGGTGGGATGGCACGAAAATATACCGTGTCTCCAAGGATTTCGTCACCCAATTTGGCGGCAATCCCGACAATAAGCAGGTTCCCGAGAATCTCGAAACCGTGCCGGAGAGCGACTATTTCAACGCGGCGCTCGGTGCCAAGCGCGCTACGGACGAAGCCGCGCTGGATGCGGCGGTCGCTTACAGCAACGAATATCAGGGCACGGAAATCCGGCCGCTGATGAAGACAATCTATGAAAACTATGGCGCGAAAGTCGGCTTTGGCGCAGGCTGGCCGATTGGCACCAAGGACGGCAAGGCCTTTCCGATCACCTGCCGCGGGTCCTTGTCTCCGGCCCATTATGATCCGCCCGATGCCGGCACCGGCGCGGAAATCTCGATCATCACGGGCGAAGCGGCGCGTAGCCTGGACATGACCTTTGGCATGGTCGGACGGGTGATTGATGGCCTGGAGCATGTCACCAACCTGCCGCTTGGCACGGCTGCGGGCGGATTTTATGCCGACAAGTCACAGTATATCCCGATCACCTCGGTGCGTCTGGCGAGCGAGCTGCCTCTGGCCGAACAACCGCGCTATGAATATCTCGCCAGCTATAGCCCGTCGCTGCTGCAATATATTGAGGCCCATGGTGGTTATGGGAATATTTGCACCGTTCCCGTGCCGATAAGAAAAGTTGCGGAGTGATGTAATTATATTACGCAAGCCACTCGCGCACGTCACATTTTACTGATATTGGACGCGGATAAGACTCGGCAAAAACAGGAGCCTCCCCATGCGTGTCGGTACCCCGAAAGAAGTGAAAAACCATGAATATCGCGTTGGACTGACGCCGGAATCGGTGCGGGAACTATCCGCCCATGGTCATGATATGCTGGTCGAAACCGGCGCCGGTCTGGGCATTGGCGCGGAGGATGCCGAATATGTCGATGCGGGCGCAACCATTGCCGCCAAGGCGTCCGAGATTTTTGAAAAATGCGACATGGTCGTGAAGGTCAAGGAACCCCAGCCCGCCGAACGGGCGATGCTGCGCGAGGGACAGATTTTGTTCACCTATCTGCACCTTGCCCCCGATCCGGAGCAGACCGCCGATCTCGTCAAATCCAAAGCCATTTGTATTGCTTATGAAACCGTTACCGGCTCGGGCGGATTGCCGTTGCTCAAACCGATGAGCCAGGTTGCGGGACGCATGTCGATACAGGCGGGCGCGACAGCCTTGGAAAAAGCCCATGGCGGCCGCGGCATATTGCTCGGCGGCGTGCCGGGCGTATCGCCGGGCAAGGTCACCGTCATTGGCGGCGGTGTGGTTGGTTTTAACGCGGCGCAAATGGCCGCTGGTCTGGGCGCGGACGTCACCATCCTTGATCGCAATCCCGAAGTGCTGGAAACACTCGGCAACTATTTCGAGGCGCGGGCGAAAACGCGATTCTCGAACAAGGCCAATCTGGCCGAATGTGTCGCTGAGGCGGATCTGGTCATCGGCGCGGTGTTGATCCCCGGAGCCGAAGCACCCAAGCTGGTGACCCGCGATATGCTCTCGACCATGCGGCCCGGTTCGGTGCTGGCCGATGTGGCGATTGATCAGGGCGGCTGTTTTGAAACGTCCAAGGCGACGACCCATCAGGACCCGACCTATGTTGTCGATGATGTGGTCCATTATTGCGTCGCCAATATGCCGGGCGCGGTATCCCGGACATCCACCTATGCGCTGAACAACGTCACCCTGCCCCATGCGCTGGCCATTGCCAACAAGGGTTGGGAGGCGGCCTTGCGTGACGATATCCATCTCGCCGAGGGATTGAACGTGTGGAACGGCCATGTCACCTATCGCGCGGTGGCCGAAGATTTGGGCTATGATTATATGCCGGTGTCAGAGATAGTGGGGCATAAACCCGAATAGAAGGATTTTTCCAAATGGCAGCAGCAGATCAGAAACCACTTGGCTCCGGCTTTCCGGCGAAGAGTGAACCGCAGGACGTGCTGGCTGACATTGACCTGACCGGCAAGATCGCAATTGTCACCGGCGGCTATTCCGGCATTGGCCTGGAAACCACAAGGGCGCTGGCCGCCAAGGGTGCGAAAGTTATCGTGCCGGTGCGCGATGAGGCCAAGGCAGCCGACAATCTGTCGGGCGTGGAGGGCGATGTTTCTTCTGCGACGATGGATTTGTCGGACATTGCTTCGGTGCGGAAATTTGCCGATGCCATGTGTAGCAGCCTGAGTCAGTTGGACCTGCTGATCAACAATGCCGGGATTATGGCGACGCCGCTTGAGCGTGTCGGACCCGGATGGGAAAGCCAGTTTGGCGTCAACCATATGGGTCATTTTGCCCTGACCAAAGGCTTGATGCCCCTGCTCGAAAAAGCCGAAGCGCCACGCGTCGTCGCGCTGTCTTCCATCGCCCATAAACGCAATGGCATTTTGTGGGACGATATTCAGTTCGAAAAGAGCGACTATAATAAATGGACCTCCTATGCGCAGTCCAAGAGCGCCAATGCCCTGTTCGCCAATGCGCTCAGCCGGCGGATGGAGAGCTTTGGCGGACGCGCTTTCTCCGTGCATCCGGGCGGCATTTTCACGCCGCTGCAACGCCATTTGCCGGTGGAGGAGCAGATCGAACTGGGCTGGCTCGACAAAGATGGCGAACCATCGGAGTTGGCGAAAAACGGCTTTAAAACCCCGGCACAGGGTTGCACCACCAGCCTGTGGGCCGCGACATCGCCGCTGCTGGACGACAAGCACGGGCTTTACTGTGAGGATTGCGATGTTGCCCAGTTGATGGACGAAAATTCTCCGCCATATAGCTGTGTCGCACCGCATGCGTGCGATGACGACGACGCTGAACGGCTCTGGGAGCTCAGCGAAACATTGCTGGCTGCGGCGTAAGGAGAGGCCCGGTCATGATGAATGAGCATCTGGGCGACGCCGAATATTCCGGCTTGCTCGTCCGCGATGATGGCGGGTTTGCGCTGCAATCCGATGATGGCCGGCGCTATCGGCTTGAGCTGCTCCGCACGCCGATTGATGAAGTGGAAAAACGCGTGATTGTCACCGGACGGCTCATTTATGATGACCAGATCGAAGCCGAAGGCGTGCGACTGGCGGATGGCGGCTGACGATCATGGGCTTGCAAGAGACCATGCGGCCCGCGCGCGCTGAAGACCTCCCTGCCCTGCACGGCTTGGTGGAAAGCGCCTATCGGGGAGACAGCGCCAAGCGCGGCTGGACGCACGAAGCCGATTTACTCGGCGGGCAGAGAACCGATTTGGAGGCTCTGCGGGAAATATTGGCGGATGAGGATCAGGTCATCCTGCTCGCTATGGACGGTGCTGATATGGCTGGTTGCGTGCAACTCATGCGCGTCAAAGAAGGAGTGGCCTATCTCGGCCTGCTGACGGTTGACCCCGACCGCCAAGCGGGCGGACTGGGCAAGAAATTGCTGGATGCGTCGGAACATTATGTTGCCGAAAACTGGCAGGCGCAGGTGATAGAAATGACCGTCATCCGCCAGCGCGCCGATCTGATCGCCTATTATGAACGGCGGGGATATGGCCAAACCGGCGAGCGGCGCCCGTTCCCGCTTGATGACCCGCGCTATGGCCTGCCGAAGACGCAAGAACTGGAATTTGTGGTGTTACGGAAGGAGATTGGAGAGTGAAGATAGTAATGTGCGGCGATGTTCTGCCCCCATCCCGCGCTCACCCTGAGCTTGTCGAAGGGCCTCAGAGGCGGCTTCGACGAGCTCAGCCTGAGCGCGGCCTTACCCAGCGCGGTTTGTTGATTTGACCTGCCTAAGCCGCCTTGCCCTCAAGCGCCTTTTGCCGGCGGCGCTGCACCGAACTGCCAAGCCCCAAGGCTTCGCGATATTTGGCGACCGTCCGCCGGGCAATGTCAAAGCCCTTGTCCTTGAGCAGCGCGACCAGCTTGTCGTCAGAGAGGATCTTCTTGGGATCCTCGTTATCGATGAGCGCCTTGATATGGCTCTTCACCGCTTCCGCCGAAGCTGCCTCTCCGCCGGTTGATGACTGGATGCCGCTGGTGAAGAAATATTTGAGCTCAAACGTGCCGCGAGAACAGGAGAGATATTTGTTGGACGTTACCCGGCTGACCGTCGATTCATGCATCTCGATCTTGTCCGCGACATTCTTCAACGTCAGAGGCCGCAAATGCGCCACCCCTTCGCGGAAGAAATTCTCCTGCTGCTTCACGATTTCGGTTGCAACCTTGATGATGGTGCGCTGCCGCTGGTCGAGCGCTTTGACCAGCCAGCTCGCATCGGCAAGACAGTCATTGAGCCATTCCTTGGACGCCTTATCCTGCGCCCCGTCTTTCAGTTCGGTGAAATAGGTACGGTTCACCAGCACCTTGGGCAGCGTCGCGCTATTGACTTCGATCAGCCATTTTCCGCTGCGCTCGGCAATGAAAATATCCGGCACAACCGCCTGCACATCGCCGCCGCCAATCTTGCAACCCGGCTTGGGGTCATAGGCGCGAATTTCCGCGATCATGTCCATCAGATCTTCATCATCAACACCGCACATGCGTTTCAGTTGTGGCAAAGCCCCTTTGGCTAACAGATCGAGATTGTCTATCAACCGCGCCATCGCCGGATCATAGCGATCCGCTTCCTTCGCCTGAAGCGCAAGACATTCCGCCAAATCGCGAGCGCCAACACCAACCGGCTCCAGGCTCTGGACCTCGGTCAGGATACGCTTCACATCATCCAGCTGCACGCCCAATCGATGGGAGAATTCCAGCAGATCAGCCTGCAAATAGCCGCATTCGTCAATCTGATCGATCAGATGTTGGGCGATAAACAAATCCGCACCCGACAATATCGCCCCGGCTTGTTCCATGAGATGTTCCGCCAGTGTTGTTTCGGCCACCAGCATATTCTCAAAATCAGGGGCTTCCCCGCCAACAGCACCGCTACCCGAGGAAGCCGTGCCGTTCAAACCAAGGCCCCCGTCCAATGCACCATCGCTTTCACTCAGGCTATTGTTGGAAAATTGATCAGCATTATCCGCCATATCCAGAGTGGATTCGGCCTCAGCCGGACCAGAGGACAATATCTCGTCACTCCCTTGGGTTCCCGGCTCCGGAGGAAGGTCAGCACCATTATCACCGGCATCATCATTCTTTGCGTCAGCGTTCAGCTCACCAGTGTCGAGCAACGGGTTTTTCTCAATTTCTTCCGCAATATAAGTTTCGAGTTCGAGATTAGACAAAGCCAGCAGCTTGATCGCCTGCTGCAATTGCGGCGTCATCACCAATGACTGGCTTTGCCTCAGATCAAGACGGGGGCCCAAAGCCATTATTCTGGCCGTTTCCTGATCATGGGGCGCCTGATCATAGAGCGAAGCCCTCACCCAGATATAACCGCCGAACATTTTCGTCTTTGACCAGCGCTTCAGGGCTGCCCGCAAACAAGACCTGGCCATCATAAATGATGCAGGCGCGGTCAACAATATCCAGCGTTTCGCGGACATTGTGGTCCGTAATCAAAACGCCGATGCCGCGATTCTTCAGCTGCACGACAAGATCGCGAATATCGGAAATTGAAATCGGATCAATTCCGGCAAACGGCTCATCAAGCAATATGATCGAGGGGTCTGCGGCCAAAGCGCGGGCAATTTCACAGCGACGGCGTTCACCGCCGGACAATGCCATCGCCGGAGAACTGCGCAATTTGGTAAGACCAAATTCGTCAAGCAGCCGGTCGAGCGTTTCAGCGCGAACGGCTTTATCATTTTCCACCATTTCGAGGACGGCGAGGATATTCTGCTCAACCGTCATTCCGCGAAAGATCGATGTTTCTTGCGGCAAGTAACCGAGCCCCAATATCGCTCGCCGATACATTGGGAGCGGCGTAATATCTTCACCATCCAACATGATCCGACCGGCATCGGGTCGCACCAACCCCATGACCGAATAGAAACAGGTCGTCTTACCCGCACCATTGGGGCCGAGCAGCCCGACAACTTCGCCTCGCCCGACCGAAAGCGACACATCCGACAATACGGAACGCTTGTCATAGCTTTTCGCAATCGACACAACCGCAAGGCCGTGCTCCATCGCATCGCTTGCCATTGCGGAACCGCGATCGGCCATGGCTGATGTTTCAATTGTGGTCGCGTCGTTCATTGTGGTCCTTTGGTTCCGGTCCTGTTTGAACCCGATTAGATTATGTAATGGTTAACAACATGGCCCAATTTACTCGAAATTGGCAAGCTTTATGCATGATTGATCGAAAATGGTTCTTTTTGGCGCGATTGCGGGTCTGACTAACGCTTACCAACACATTCAGCCATGGAGCAGGCCGATCCGAAAATTAACCTCACTCCATATTGGCTTGCATCTAATCGTTGCGTTGAGGGACAGTGAATGTACCTGAAACACGGCCATTGGAATTTTGCGTTCCAGTACTTGACCCACCGGCCGAACGACCATCAATTGTTGACCGTCCTGAGGCGAGATCGATAATCACACGCCCGCCGGACAATCGATTGGTGTCTTGCGTCAGTGTGACATTGCCTACCAGCGTTATAAGACGCCGGTTCAAGTCATAAATCGCAACATTGCCGGTCGCTGTATCGCCGTCTTTCCGAATGGTCACGCCGCCGGAGGCATCAATCCGGTCGACCTCAATCCCGCCGGTGTTTCGATAGGCCACCGTCATCCGGGCGGAGTTCAAAACAAGCCCGGCTTGTTCGACCCGCACGGCGCCAGATAACACAACACGGTCGGCCCGGTCCTGCACTTCAATCCGGCCGGCGTCGAAATTTACCGGAGCATTGCTGTTATGACCGCCAAAAACCTGTGCAGGGGCTGGCATTGCAAATGCAATGATTGCTGCAGTGGCGATCACCGCACCAGTGGAGGCCGCAAGAAAGGAAGTTTTGATCATCTATTGAACTCTTAATCCGTTTTGAACGATACGCAACTTCGCGTTGCCATCCAGCGTCACCGTGCGTTCCGACATATTGGCTTTCAGGCTGTCTGCTCGAAATGTTCCGATATTGGTCCGCCCCTCGACAGGAGCATCACTTTTCAAAGTCCGGCCTTTCAAATCCACCGTCACATTGTTCGTGGTCAGCCGATATCCGCTGGCACTTTCCACCTGAACGGCCCCCGGTACTTTGACATCTTCCCGGTCCATATCATAACGGCCTTCACCCGCCCGGATCTGGGCCGGGCCATCATTCAACAATATCCGAGCTGAGAGATCTTTCAACTGGACCACCGCTTCACGTGAGCTTTTTTGAACCGCTGATCCTGCTTTGATTGAAAACGGCCGGCCTTGGCTGTCTTCGCCGCGATAAAGGGCTTCGGTCACGCGCATGCGTTCTTTCGCGACATCGACGCTATCCTTGTCGAGAACAAAGCTCAGCTCCCCGCTCATGGTGAAAGGCGCGAGTGCCAACAATGCCCCCAAAGCACCGACGCCCAGTGGCAACAACACCCGTAGCCACCGGATATTGCGATCATGGCTTCCGCCGGGCGAAGCAAACTGCTGGCGTTTCGTTTTGATATGTTCGGTCGTGACGGTCATCTTTATCTATATTTAGGGCACCGGTTAGAATGTATGAAGGCTGAACCTTGTAGCATCTTCAGGGTTGGGAAAATTCAAGCAGGGGAAAATTCAAGCATGGGCAAATATATCTGTTTCGGGCCAACCCGCGATATCAAGACGCGCCCGGTGCGGTAAAAAGTCAAAGCAGGCCTGAGCCATTGCCGTCCGCCCTTCTCTCTCCAACCGGATTTCGAGTTCATCCTTCAGCCGGTGAAGGAAACGAACATCGGATGCCGCATAATCGCGCTGTGCATCACTCAATTCAGGACCGCCCCAATCGCTGGATTGTTGTTGTTTGGATATATCCTGACCAAGCAATTCCCTGACCAGCTCTTTCAAACCATGCCGGTCAGTATATGTACGGATTAGCCGGGATGCGATTTTCGTGCAGAAAACCGGTTCAGCCATCACGCCCATATAATATTCTATCGCCGCCAGATCGAAACGAGCGAAATGATATAATTTTATCCGGTTCGGATCGGCCAATATCCGCTTCAAATTAGGGGCGCTATAGTCGCTATCAGGATTGAAACGAACAAGATGCTCATCACCATTGCCATCTGATATTTGCAATAAGCAAAGCCGGTCGCGCAATGTTTGGAGGCCCATAGTCTCGGTATCAACGGCAACCGCTCCGGTGCCTAATACGCCTTCGGGCAAATCTTCTTCGTGGAAAAATACGGCCATTATGTCTCGCTTTTCTGGGTGTGGCTTGATTGAGTAGCTATGAATAGCCGCTTTTTTTGAACTGAACGACTTCGAATAAAATTTTCCTTGGGTAGAGACACAGTAAACCAGCCAATGACCAGTATCAAAACCAGCGCAATCTGTGCAGCCTGCACGGCAAGTGTTGAAATTATTTCAAAAAATACTTCCATTGGTTATAGTATCTGCCGCAGCATGGACCAAACAGCAAGAACAAGATTGCCGTTTCTATAGTGTTTTATGCGCAGGGATAAAGGGGAAGAATAAGATGACAGACCAATCACCACCGCCGGCTTCAAGCGGGTTTGATATGAACAAAGCGACCATTATTTCTTTGCTTTACATAGCAGGCTTCATCGTTGGCATAACTGGTCTGGTCGGCGTCATTCTTGCCTTTGTTTGGAAAGACGAAGTCGCCGGCACTTGGGAAGAAAGCCATTTGCAGTTTCATATCATGACTTTCGTAATCGGTCTTATTGGCAGTGTAATCGGTGCTATTTTATCCATCATCCTGATCGGAATACCGTTGCTCATTGCCCTAGCGATTTGGGTTTTGGTTCGTTCGATTCTCGCGCTTTTGAAAGCTCAAAAACACGAGCCAATCGACGATCCGAAGACATGGCTATTCTAGATAACCTGTTCGCGCGTGAGCGAGATTGAATAGAAATTAACCCTGTGCGGATTTTTATTCGCATAAGCCTTGGTTTTTCTATATAGTTATGCTGCGCGATATAGGGATTCGCGTAAGAAAATGCTCGTGCCATCGTCCGCTACGACATTTGATTTGATTTATCGGACGAAGTGAAAGACGATTCAAGAATGGGTTTTGATAGAAACCGGCGTGGCAGAGGCCGGGATAAGCGTGATAGCTTTGGTGATGAAAATTTTGATGGATACCAAGGCGATAGCGGTCCACCAGTAGAACGATATACACGACCAGATACCGGTTATAGCGGCGGGCAACGTGGCGGCGGCGGCCATGGAGGCGGGATGCCGGACCAGGTTGTTGGCGAAAGCACCGGCAAGGTGAAATTCTTCAATGCCCAAAAGGGTTTTGGATTCATTGTGCAGGATGCTGGCGGTGAAGATGTGTTTGTTCACATCAGCCAAGTCGAACGCGCTGGCCTGAAAGGCCTCGCCGAGGGTCAAGGCCTGCGTTTCTCTCTGGTCGATCGCGGTGGAAAAGTGTCCGCATCTGATATTCAAATTGAAGGCGATTTGATCGAAGTGGCAGAACCGGCAGCGCGGGAAGATCGCGGTGGACCGCCACAACGTGAGTTGACGGGTGAAAAAGCAACCGGCACCGTCAAGTTTTTCAATAGTATGAAGGGCTTTGGCTTCATCCAGCGTGATGATGGTCAACCCGATGCATTCGTTCATATCTCGGCTGTGGAACGAGCGGGTATGAGCGGTTTGGAAGAAGGTGACAAACTGGAATTTGAATTGGAAGTTGATCGCCGCGGTAAAACTGCAGCTGTTAATCTGATCTCCAAATAATCATCTACTGATATTGTGGAATTTGGCGAGCTAACCGTTCGCTATCTTTGCCGATAGGTAACAAAAATCAAAAGGGCCAACGGATGATTAATTCGTTGGCCCTTTGTTGTGGCTTGTTGTGGCTGAATTACGCGTTTTGAGAACTTTCTAACAGAAACCAAGCACGCTGCTCAGCCTGATCGGTCCAGTCGTCCAGCATACCATCTGTCGCATTGTCACCGGCCTCCCCAGCCAGCTCCTTGGCCGCACGCAAATTTCCCACCAGCGCCAAATTATCTTCGCGAAGCTCTTTGAGCATGTCATCGGCGGACACTTTGTCAGCATCGTTATCGGCTATATTTTGTCGTTTGGAAATATCGCCAATAGATGTCAGTGTTCGCTGACCATTTTTCCGCACCCGCTCGGCTATCATATCCGTCGTCAGCAATATTTGCGCGGCCTGCTCGTCGAACATCAGATGATAGTCGCGAAAATGGGGGCCGGACACATGCCAGTGGAAGTTTTTGGTTTTAAAATAGAGCGCGTAGCTATCTGCTAAAACCGCATTTAGCGAATCTGCCAGCGCTTTTCTCGCATTGTCACCAGTTGTCATATCAATCTCCATCACATTAAGTGGTTTATGAAAACGATATAAGAAGCCAGTCTGATCGAAGCAAACGGATAACATGGCTCTGTCTCATCGGATTTTCCGATATATGCTGTAAAATCAATCGATATTTTATCACTAGACTATGCCCCATGCGCTTAGCACCATTGCAGTACCAATCATCAGAAATATGCCGCCGCCAATATAGCGAATGGACTTGATAGGCAGCATCTCGGCGAGCTTTTCTTGTAACAATAAAGCGGGAACACAGGCCAACATGACACCGACCCATCCGCCGGCGACGGCAAATGCCCAGGCATCAGTCCGCGCTGCCGTCGCCGCCAATATAAACTGCCCTTTGTCACCGAATTGCAAGATGAAAAGACCCAGAAAGGCAGTCCAGAACGGACCCAAAGTCCATTTTTCAAGCAGATCAACAGGCCGCCGCCATAGCACCATGCCAAATCCCGCAAAGAGCAAAGAGAGAGCGTAAAAGAGCCGTAACGGTTCCTCGCTAATCCATTGATTTACCACCGAACCACCCAGTGCAGATATCAAGCAATTGAGCAATGTCGCCAATCCGAGACCCCAGATTATGGGTGTTACTCGGCCATAGCGGATGGCCAGAGCCGCGCATAATATCTGCGGCCGGTCACCAATTTCCGCGATGAGCAACGCAAATAGGGAAGTTAGAAAAGCATCCACAAAGATCGGCCGTTAAGGCTGCCCGCCCAGACGTAGCGCCACATTCGCCAGTAAAGCCTCGGCCATGACGCCGGTAATCGGTCCACATTTCAATGCCTCTCGCATGGCTGCAAGATACGAGTCTGCCACAAGAACACCTGTGCCGCTTTGCAACGCTTGCTGCAGCGCAGATTCACACGCACAGCTTAAATCGTGCAGCGCGGTCAAATGATGTTGTACAGCCTTCTGCCGCACCTGATCGAGATGCATCAGAAATTGCACAGGATGCTTTTCCACCAAAGAAGATGGCATGCCATCCAGTAGGGCAAGCATTTCTGCCTGAACGAGTAAGTTTTGATCGTGATCCATAAAGATGCCTTATTTACCAGCCTACCATGCAAAAATATGGTTAAAGGGCAGTAAATGACGGTCTGACAGTTTCGGCCAAAATATCCTACCGAGTGGATAGCGGCTTTTTCTTGACAATCGCCGTCACTTTCAGCATTAGCGCGCTCAATTACAGCGGATTGCGCCAGGTTTTTGGGCAAATCGCACTTTCGAAAATCTGCTTTTAAGGAATGCGCCATGGCGAAACCAGCCAATGTAAAAATCAAACTCGTCAGCACGGCGGATACCGGCTTTTTCTATGTAACCCGCAAAAACCCGCGCAACTTGACCGAAAAAATGGTGCAGCGGAAATATGACCCGGTCGTGCGCAAACATGTCGAGTTCAAAGAAGCGAAGATTAAATAAGCGCTTTTTGCGAAAAATCTGAAAATCTGAATTGTGATTACCGTTGCAGGACGCCCTGTACCGATTCGATAAACTTCGCCACCGATATAGGCTTTGAAACATAAGCCTCAGCCCCGGCGCTCAAAATTCGGTCTTCATCGCCTTTACCGGCATAGGCCGTAACCGCCATAATCGGGATGATTTTAAGCTGCCCGTCGCTTTTGATTTGCTCGATCAGTTCCAGTCCACTCACATGGGGGAGCTGGATGTCCATAATCACCAGATTAGGCACGAAACTGCGGGCTTTGTCTATTACCTCGCGGCCATCCTTAACTGGTTCGACGACAAAATCATGCGCGCGCAGCAGGTCACAGAACAGTTTCAGGTTCAGCTCATTATCTTCTACGACCAGAACTCTTTTTGCCACGGTGTGACTTGCCCCTTCCAAACGCCCAGTTAACCCTTTAGGCGAAAGCCGGAATGGAAACAAATAGCAATATCTCCGCAGAAACCGAAATATTGGCGCTAAAGGCGCTTGGCTGGGTCTTGCAGGATGAAGATCGCGCCCAACGACTATTGGCGTTAACTGGACTGGATCCCAGAGAATTACGCTCTGGTTTGGAAGACCCGGCAATGCTGTCCTCGCTCTTGGGTTTCCTTGCCAACCATGAACCCGATCTCGTTGCTTGCGCGGAATCTATCGGTGTTTCTCCTGATAAACTGGCTGCTGCAGCCCATTACCTAAACAATCCCGGAGATTTTTCATGAGTCAAAAGCCGCTCCTTATCAGCGACTGCGACGAAGTTTTACTGCATATGGTTGTGCCTTTCCGTGAATGGCTGGACGCTGACAAGCACATAAATTTCGATCTTGAATCTGGCAGTTTTGTCGACGCCCTGCGCCACAAACATGATGGTACATTGGTGCCTCAGGATGCCGTCTGGCCGATGCTAAAGGAATTTTTTGACAGTGAGATGTATCGGCAGGGCGCAATAGATGGCGCGGTGGAAGCGATAAACAAGCTCGCGAAAACAGCTGATGTTGTGATCCTCACCAATTTGCTCGACGACCGCCGTGAAGCCCGCGCCGAGCAATTGCGAGCCGTCGGCATCGATTTTCCGGTCTATTGCAATCAAGGCGGCAAAGGTGAACCGCTCGCGAAAATTGTCGCTGACCATGACCCCAGTGTGACGGTCTTTGTCGATGATCTAGGGCATCAGCATGGCAGCGTCGCCAAACACGCGCCTGATGTCTGGCGATTGCAGATGGTTGGCGAACCGATATTGACCAAGCATATCAAGACCAACCCTGCCGCGCATAGCCGCATAGACCTTTGGTCCGATGCCCTTGAATGGATTATCGATAAATTTGAGACTGGAAAACCGGCCCCAGCCATTGATTTGACGCCGGAAGAGCTTGACCAGTTTGCGAAGACATGATTGATTTAGCGCCATGACAGATAATATTGAAAAAGCATTGAACGACAAGGGCATAGAGCTTCCCAAAGCCGCTGCGCCAGTCGCATCCTATGTCCCGGCCGTCGAAGTAAACGGCCTCTTGCACATTAGCGGTCAGGTATCGATGGCTGATGGCAAGCTGATTACCGGTCGGCTCGGCGATGGCATGACCCTTGAAGAAGGGCAGCAAGCGGCCAAAGCCTGTGCCTTGATGATTGCAGCGCAGATAAAGCTGGCCTTGGGTTCGCTCGACCGGGTTGACCAGATCGTCAAGCTTGGCGTCTTCGTCAACAGCACAGCTGACTATGCAGACCATCCGAAAGTGGCCAATGGCTGTTCCGATATGATGGAAGTCATTTTCGGTGCTGCCGGACAACATGCCAGAGCCGCAGTTGGTGTCGCTTCGCTACCGCTGGGCGTTGCGGTAGAGGTGGACGCTATTGTCGCTATCAAGCCGGCTTGATGCGCTGCTGGCGCCGGCACCCGAATCGGCCCGGGTCGCGTTTCTGAAAGGTCAGCCCTATGCCCATCGCGGACTTCACGGCAAGGGTGTATTGGAAAATAGCCCTGCGGCCTTTGATGCAGCGATAAAACTGGGCCATGGCATTGAATGTGATGTGCAGGCCGCCGAAGATGGCACTGCCTTTGTTTTCCATGATTTTGAGCTGAGCCGGCTGACGGCGCGAAAAGGCCAGCTTGCAAAAATGCGCGCAAGCGACATCGACCAGATCGATCTGAATGAAGGTCATGGCAAAATCCCGCGCTTGCGCGCCACATTGGCGCAAGTGGCTGGCCAAGTACCAATATTGATTGAGATTAAATCCAACGATATGCGCGTTGGCCCGCTTTGCCTTTCGGTGCGTCGAGCGCTTGAGGGCTATACGGGAAAAGCGGCGATTATGTCATTCAATCCTTTGGTATCCGCCTGGTTTCGCAAAAATGCGGCGCATATCGTGCGCGGACTGGTGGTGACCGAGGAAGGTAGCAAAAACCTGAAAGGGCGGATCGCGCGGCATCAAAGCCTGTGGACGGCCAAACCGGATTTTCTGGCTTATGACGTGCGGGACTTTCCGTCGTCATTTGCTGCTGCCAACCGCACGAGAGGCCTGCCCGTCGTCACCTGGACCGTCCGCACAGCGCAACAGGAGAAAACGGCAAACCTTCATGCCGACGAACCGGTTTATGAGATACCGCAGACCTGATAATATGATAGCTCATGTCTGATTCCCCTTCACCGCCAACCGGCACATCTCCCGGCATTGTTGCACGCGTAGCCGATGATATCGCCAGCCTGCCTGCAGAAGCATGGGATGCCTGCGCTGGCACGGCCAATCCTTTCATATCCCATGCTTTCCTGTCAGCGATGGAGGAATCGGGCAGCGTGGGCCCTGGAACAGGATGGAAATCACTGCCCATCGTCATCGAGGATGACGCGGGCAAGATAGCGGCCTGCCTGCCCAGCTATCTGAAATCCCACAGTCAGGGTGAATATATTTTCGACCAGCAATGGGCTCATGCCTTTGAAAATGCCGGCGGGCAATATTATCCGAAAATCCAGATTGCTTCCCCTTTCTCGCCTGTGCCGGGACCACGCCTGTTGCTGAAGGACGAAACCATGGCTGTACCGCTGTTGCGCGCTGCCGAACAGTTGGCAGCCAGTAATGGTATCTCATCGGTCCACGCGACTTTTGTAGCTGAAAACCAGCTCGATTTTTTCCGTGAAGCCGGATGGATGATCCGCGCAGACAGCCAGTTCCACTGGCGCAACGATGGTTACACCAATTTTGACGATTTTCTCGCGGCCCTGTCATCCCGCAAGCGCAAGGCAATAAAAAAGGAGCGACGAAAGGCGCAGGAAGCGGTCGAAATCATTCATGTTTCGGGTGATGCCATTACCGATGAGCATTGGGACTATTTCTGGGAATTTTATCAGGACACGGGCGCGCGCAAATGGGGAACCCCCTATCTGACCCGCGCCGCATTTGATCTTCTGCACCGGAAAATAGGTGAAAAGCTGTTGTTGATCCTGGCGCTTCAGGACGGCATCCCGATTGCAGGCGCGCTGAATGTGATTGGCGAAGAGACTCTATACGGCCGCTATTGGGGCTGTAGCCGCGATGTGCCGTTTCTGCATTTTGAAATTTGCTATTATCAGGCAATTGACGCGGCGATCACGCGGGGCCTGAAATATGTGGAAGCGGGTGCGCAGGGCAGCCATAAACTGGCACGTGGCTATCAACCCGTGCCAACCTGGTCCGCTCATTATATTGTTGATCCCGGCTTTCGGTCGGCCATAGCCGATTATCTGGACCGGGAACGGCGGGCGGTTGCCGCCGATATCGAATTTCTGGCCGAAATGGGACCGTTCAAGAAATCCGGTTAATTCCATGCCCCACGCTCAGGGTGAGCGCGGTGTTTATACTCTAGGTAATCAAGCGGCGCGGCGCGAGGTTTCCTGCAACCAGCTGCGGGCTTCGCGCTGTGCTTCGGCAATTTCGCGGGCGGTCATCTCGAGTGAAATCTCTGCGCGGCAGACTTTGCTTTCATCGTGGCCGGATAGCGATGCCAGATTGAACCATTTATGTGCTTCGATCAGATCAACGTCCACACCTTCCGAACCGGTGGAATAGATTACACCGAGATCAAAATATGCATTGCTGCTGCCCCGTGCCGCTTCTGCGAGCCGGCTTTCTATCAAAAAGGCTGCGCTTTTCATGCTATTGCCCATAGTCTTCAAGTCCCTGTTCCTGTTGCGCCTCATTTGGCGACGGATGGACTTTCACAGCAATTTCTTAAAAGAATGGTTAACAAGTCCGGCAAAAACTTGCTGTTTGGACCTCCAAAACGTCAAAAAACCGACATTTTACATGTTTTTGCAAGGTTAACGCATCCCGCACAGGCTTTAGGTTACAGCGATATTGTCGATCAATCGGGTGCTGCCGATATGCGCTGCGGCCAACAAACGGGCTGGTTGATCAAAAATAGCCATATTTTCAAGTGTTTCGGCATTTCTAAGCTCAAAATAATCGACGTTGTGGAAGCCTGATGAAAGCAATTTTACCTTCGCATCACGCAAAATGACCTCAATGTCACCATCCTTTACGATTGCTTCAGCGGCGTCACCCATGGTGGCAGGCAAAGCAACTGCCTGCGCACGCTGTTCCGGCGTCAAATAGGCGTTACGTGACGATAGCGCGAGACCATCCGCATCGCGAACCGTTGGCACGCCGATAATATCATGCGAAAAATCAAGATCACGCGCCATGCGGCGTATGACTGCTAACTGCTGATAGTCCTTTTCGCCAAAAAAGGCGGCATCCGGTCTGATCTGGTTGAACAACTTGGCCACTACCGTCGCCACTCCATCAAAATGACCAGGCCGCGATCCGCCGCATAGGCCAGCGCTGACCCCGCTCACGCTGATATTTGTGGCAAAACCATCGGGGTAGACCTGATCGACAGTTGGCACCCAGAGCAGATCCACACCGGCAGCCTCCAAAAGCGCGGCATCTGCTGATTCTTGCCGCGGGTAGGCGTCCAAGTCCTCGCCCACGCCAAATTGTGTAGGATTGACGAAGATCGAGGCTATAACGGCATCGCATTGCTTCATAGCGGTTTCAACCAGATGCATATGCCCAGCATGAAGCGCACCCATAGTCGGAATCAAACCCAGATTGGATCTGCTTTGCCGCAACTCTCGCAGAGCAATACGAAGCGGGCTGAGCTTTCTTATAATTTGCATGAAGCCTCAAACATCATTAGATTTTACGCCTGACATCTTGCGAACTATGATGCGATGGTCCAACTATCGCAACAGCAATTAGCGGGAATTGCCAGAGTCACGACAAAAGCCGAGATTTCCGTCAACTAGGGGTGCAAAAGCAAGTGACCGATAGCAAAGCGCATCATATCGTTTTCGCCAATGAAAAAGGCGGGACCGGCAAGTCCACCACTGCGGTGCATGTTGCCGTCGCGCTTGCCTATCAAGGGCATAAAGTCGCGGTGATCGACCTCGATCCGCGCCAGCGCACGCTCTACCGCTACCTCGAAAATCGCAAAGCCACGATGGACCGGCTGAGCATAGATGTTCCGCAACCCTATTTCGAAGTGTTTGAGCATGACAATCTGGCTCGCTTGGAGCAGTTAGTTGAACGGATGAGCCACGGCGTTGACTATCTGCTTTATGACACTCCAGGCCGGGACGATAAATTTGCCCGCTTTGTCGCGACCCGCGCCAATACGCTGGTCACGCCAATTAATGACAGCTTTGTCGATTTTGATCTGATCGGACAGGTAGACCCGGAAACCTTCAAAGTCCGCAAACTCAGCTTTTATGCCGAACTTATCTGGGAAGCTCGGAAGGCCCGAGCCAAAGCGGACGGTACGACGATTGATTGGGTAGTGCTTCGCAATAGAACCCAGCATGTCGAGGCGCATAATATGCAGCGGGTTATCTCTGCCTTGACCGAGTTATCACAGCGTGTCGGCTTTCGGGTGATTCCGGGACTGAGCGAGAGGGTTATCTATCGTGAACTATTCCCAGCTGGGCTGACTATGCTCGACAAAAAGCATCTCGGACGGCTTGCTACCAGCCATATCGCCGCGCGTCAGGAGTTGCGCGAGTTGATCAAACATCTTGCCCTACCGCAGCCAGAGGGCGAACGGCCAAACTTTGGCAAACCTCAGCTGGTCGCCTGAACCATGACGTTCATGCTGGTCCTCAGCGCTTTGGTCATCGCTGCACTAGTCCTGTCCGGCCGGGCAAAGACGATGAGCGCCAATGACTGGATGGCTGTGGCAATCGCGCTACTGAGTGTGAATTTGCTGCGCGGAGGCAACTGGATCATGGGCAGTGGGCTTTTAATTGCCGCCGCCGCGTGGCGCGGGTCAAAGCTCTTGGGCGGCATTTCCTTTGGCAAGCCAGAGAAACGCAAGCCTCGCAATTTCAAGCTGGTCCGCGCACGCTCCCTTTTGGGCGTTTCAGACAACGCCGATCAGGCGGCAATCAACAGCGCGTGGCGCGCATGTCTCAGCCGACATCATCCCGACCGCGGCGGCGACGAGCAGACGGCACGCCAAATTAATCGGGCCCGGGATATTTTGCTGGAGGAGTTGGAGACTATCAATCACCGCTAAACCGCCCGCCTGGTGCGACACGAAAACTATACGGGGGCTAGCTTTTGCGATGCGGCCTTTATATTATCAAGCGCTCAATACTTCCCGCCAAAATAGCAACTTTCCCAAAGGAAAAATCATTCATGACCGCACGCACATCCCACCAGTTCGATCCGTCCAGCTTGCGCGAATATGATATTCGCGGGATCATCGGTGAAACGCTGGGTTCAGATGATGCCTATGCAATCGGCCGGGGCTTCGGCACGCTGATTGCGCGGGCAGGCGGCAGCGCCGTGGCCACGGGCTATGATGGGCGAACCAGCTCTCCAATGCTCGAAGACGCTCTGATCGAGGGACTCAATGACGCAGGGGTCAATGCTGTTTCAATCGGCATGGGACCAACGCCCATGCTCTATTATGCGGAATGCGTCTTAGAACGGGTTCAAGGCGGAATCGAGATAACTGGCAGCCATAATCCCGCCAATTATAATGGCTTCAAAATGGTATTTCAGGGGCGACCCTTTTTTGGCGCGGATATCCAGAAGCTCGGCGCGATGGCGACGAGTGGCGATTGGGATACACCAACTGGTGATGCGGTAGGAAGCATCGAACGCATTGATATTATCGATGAATATGTTTCGCGCCTGACCAAGAATTTCACTGGAAGCGCGATGAAAATCGGCTGGGACGCTGGCAATGGAGCGGCTGGGCCGGTTATCGAAAAGCTCACCGCCAACTTGCCCGGCGAGCATCATCTTCTTTACACAGACGTCGATGGCAGTTTTCCCAATCATCATCCCGATCCCACGGAAGAGAAGAATCTGGTCGATCTCAAAGCGCTTGTCGCGGAGAAAAACCTCGATTTCGGCGTAGCTTTTGATGGTGACGGCGACCGCATTGGCGCGATCGATGGCGAAGGACGGGTGATCTGGGGCGATCAGCTGCTGCAGATCTATGCCGAGGACGTATTGAAATCCGAACCCGGTGCCACGATTATTGCCGATGTGAAGGCTTCACAGGCGCTATATGACCGGATCGCAGAACTCGGCGGCGAGCCGCTAATGTGGAAGACCGGACACAGCCTTATTAAATCCAAAATGAAAGAAGTTTCCTCACCACTGGCCGGCGAAATGAGCGGCCATGTCTTTTTCAAGCATGATTATTACGGCTTTGACGATGCGCCCTATGCCGCAATCCGCCTGATCCAAGCCGCGACCAATATCGGCAAGAGCATCACCCAGTTGCGTAGCGATATGGCCGAGATGATCAACACGCCGGAAATGCGGTTCCAGGTTGATGAAAGCCGCAAGTTCAGTGTGATTGACGAGATATTGGAACGGCTTGCCGCCGATGGCGCAGACGTCAACAATACAGATGGCGCGCGCGTGAACACCGAAGATGGCTGGTGGCTGCTTCGCGCATCCAATACGCAAGATGTGTTGGTGGCGCGGGCAGAAGCGAAGTCGGAAGACGGCCTTAAGCGACTAATGGCTCAGATTGACGAGCAATTGGCATTATCCGGTTTGGAGCGCGGAGAAACTGTTGGGCACTAGCAGCTTTGGTCCGCTATAGTATTTCGAAAGTCAAAACCGCAATGTGATACTCCGCGCAAGGGCAGGTGAGATCGACTCGGCTATGCGCAGAGCCTTGGTCATACCGATATTTGCTTCGTCCTGATCATCCTCGATCGCTACAATAATTTGCCGAGCACATTCTTCGGGTGACATTTTCTTTGTCGGGTTGCCATCGTTCATCTGCGTGTCAACAACAGGCGGAAGCGCCTCAATCACGCGAACCTTGGTGTCTTTGAGCTGCTCGCGCAGACCAAGCGTATAAAATCGCAGTGCCGACTTGGTTGCACAGTAAATTGGCGTTCGGGCGGCAGGTGCAATGGCTAGTCCCGAGGTAACATTGACGATTGCTGCTTGCGGCCGAGCGCGTAAACCTGGCATCAGGCCGGTAATCAGTCGGATCGGCGCGTTAAGGTTAGCATAGATGCAATCATCGGCGGCATCGGCAACCGGATTGCCTTCGCGAAAGTCATGGTCGACAAGCTGACCGGCATTGTTGAGCAGGATATCAATGTCTCTGCTCCCCCATTTGGCGAGCAATGCATCTACGCCTGCCGCGTTGGAGAGGTCGGCCTCGATAACGTCAAAGCCCTCCTCACGCATAGTTGACAACCGTTCAGGATTGCGCCCTGTCAGCGTCACCCTCGCGCCCTTCTCCCGCAACTGACGAGCCATTTCGCGTCCGATACCCGCGCTTCCGCCGGTTAGTAAGACGATTTTGTCTGAAATATCCATTATGTGCCCACCAATGCCCTTCCGGCCAATATCAAGAATCTGCTCTAACTTTTGCAGTATTTGATATTGTGAGCAACCATCGAGTCTAAAAACTATAAACAGAAAAAAGACAGGTGACACAATATAGCAATTTTAAGTTTCTGATATTGGCCAAAACCGTCATTATGCGATAACGCCAGACAGCTAACAATATTTCAGAATCGGCCAAAGCAGGATGACGCCATGATCGCCGACATACCTCCACAGACACAGCTGGTTTTCGACAACCTGCCAAAAGCAACGGCTGCGCGGCTAATAAAGCTTAGGGCCCTTATCTTTGACACTGCTGCAGATAATCCTGCGATCGGCCCGCTGGAAGAAACCCTGAAATGGGGAGAGCCAGCTTATCTCACCTCGGCAACAAAATCAGGCACGACCGTCCGTATCAACCGGCACAAGAAATCTGATGGCCAATATGCCATCTATGTGCATTGCCAGACAAATCTGGTGGAACGGTATAAGCAGCTTTATAGTGATGTTCTGACATTTGAAGGCTCGCGCGCCATCGTTTTTGATGTGGATCAGGCCATTCCAACCGAAGCCGTGAAGCACTGCCTCACTATGGCGCTAACTTATCATTTGCGCGCCTGATCGCGGCAATACGTTCGCGCTCCGCCTTGTTCATTTCGGCAAAAATGCGCCAGACCGCAATAAACAGCGCCGCCAGAAGCGGGCCGATGACGATACCGTTGAAACCGAACAATTGAAGACCGCCCAATGTGGAGATCAGCACCACATAATCCGGCATACGCGTTTCGCGGCCGACCAATATCGGGCGGACCAAATTATCGACCATACTGATAATGAATATTCCCGCGAGAATGAGCACAACGCCCTGCCAGATAGAGCCCGTGACAAGCAGATAAATCGCAACCGGAACCCATATGAAGCCTGTACCAATAGCCGGAATAAGAGATAATATCGCCATCGACACGGCCCATAACAACGCTCCACGAATATCCAGTGCCCAGAAAATCAAACCGCCGATGGTCCCCTGAAGCAATGCTACAACGAAGCTGCCTTTGATTGTCGCAATGATCACGACAAAAAACTTGTCGATGAAGATGCGGCTTTTGCTTTCGGAAAGCGGAACAACATTCTCAATCTGCGCAGCCAAAGTGCGCCCGTCCCGCAACAGGAAGAAGGTAAGATAAAGCATCACACCAAGCGCGAGTAAAAAGCGAAAAGCGCCTTGACCGACGTTGAAAGCTTGCGCGATTAAAAATTCAAGACTGCTGCCGATCGCTTCTTCAATCTGAGGCCGGATCGTTGCCGGATCACCATAGCCGAAAGCCGCCAATTGATTTTGCGCCCAAGCCGGCAAGCTATTTTCAATGGCAGACAATGCTCCCCCAAAATCAATTTCCCCGGATTGAATGCTGGCATAGGCGCTGGTCGCTTCTTCCATCAATGCCATGCCAAGCAAGATGGCGGGGACAATGACGAGTAAGATGACCAGGATCAATGTTAAAAAAGCGGCCAGATTAATCCGTGGGAACAGCCAGCCTGATATTTTCTTATATACCGGCTGAAACAAAACCGCGACCACAACGCCCCACATAATCGCGCCGAAAAAAGGTTCGATTAGCAAAGCGAAGGCCAGTGAAATAAACACCACCAATGCCAGCACAAAAAGCCGTTCTATTCCAAATTGCGGGCGGTCTGATTGTTTCATATTTTTCCAGTCGCGGTCGTAAAACAATATTGGCCCGGACACAACAAGGCGGCCGCTCAATATAAAAGCCGATACCTGCTCTGCACTTCAACGCGCGCCGGACACTTAATTTTACACCATATTGCAGTGTGCCTACCTTTACCGCCCTCTGTTCAAAAGCTTGGAAAACTGCCAAAAAGAAATAATCCAGGAAATCTACTAGAACGAGAGGTAAAATGGACATTATATCCTTCCAGAAAGGCCTGTACGAAACCGGTAACGGCATCTTCGCCTATTTACAGCCTGATGGCGGATGGGGCTGGTCCAATGCGGGACTGGTTACTGATGGTGATCAGTCGCTGCTGGTCGACACATTGTTCGATGCTAGCCTGACGCGTGACATGCTGGCTATCATGGCCGATGCGGCGGGCGTGGGCGCAGATGATATCGGCACGATCGTCAACACCCACGCCAATGGCGATCATTGTCACGGCAATGGTCTGTGCCAACATGCCGAAGTGATTGCCTCAGACGCCAGCGCGCGGGAAATGGACGAATTGCCTGCCCCCGCTTTGGCCGCGATCATGGCGCAGGCAAAGGATATGGGGCCGACAGGGCAGTATCTGGTCGACATTTTCGGCAGCTTCGATTTTACCGATGTCGCGGAGAAACATCCGACCAAGACGTTTAGCGGCGAATATAGCGTGAAGGTCGGCGACAAGCAGGTCGATCTGATCGAAGTCGGTCCCGCGCACACCGCTGGCGACGTGCTGGTCCATGTGCCCGATGACAAGACTGTTTTCACCGGCGATATCCTGTTTATCGAAGGCACACCGATCATGTGGGCCGGGCCGGTGTCCAACTGGATCGCGGCTTGCGATCATATCATTGACTTGAAACCTGAAACTATTGTTCCGGGTCATGGCCCGGTCACCGATGAGGCCGGTGTCCGGCGGGTTCAGGATTATCTGCACTATATCGATGGTGAGGCGCGCAGGCGCTATGATGCTGGATTTTCGGTACGCGATGCAGCGCATGACATTAGGCTAGGGGATTTCTCCAGCTGGGGCGATAGCGAACGGATCGCAGTCAATGTGTCTACCCTGTATCGGGAATATGCCGGTGACACGGCACCGCCCGATGTGACACAGTTATTTGGATTGATGGCGGAATTGAAACGATAGGTCGCCATGCATTGCTGCCACAAATAATAATTGCTTTCCGGCCAAATTTAATCGATTGATTAAATTTTGGATGTGGAGGCTCATATGAGCATTACGGTGAAAATAGACGGCGATATTGCCTATCTGACAATGGATGATGGCAAAGCCAATGCGATTAATCCTGATTGGATGACAGACTTTGTCGCAAAGTTTGAAGAAGCGGAAAGCGGCGCTAAAGCAATCGTCATATCTGGTCGTGAAGGCATTTTTAGCGGCGGCTTTGATCTCAAATGGCTGGCAGCAGAAGGGGCGGCGCGCTCTGGCGAACTGCTGGATCAGGCCAGCAACATGCTGCTCAAAGTCTATGGCAGCCAGGTTCCCGTTATCGCTGCATGTAATGGCCATGCCATCGCGATGGGATCGTTTCTGTTATTGGCTTGTGATACCCGCATTGGCGCAAATGGCGCGTTCCGCTTTGGGGCAAATGAGACGATTAACAATATGGACCTGCCGGTCTTTGCCATCGAGCTGCCGAAAGCGCGTCTGGATAGTCGCAAACTGACGCAAGCGCTCATCCAGTCACAGCTTTATGAACCAGCTGGAGCGTTGGACGTCGGATATATCGACATGTTGGTTGACCCCGATAGGGTTTCGAAAACCGCCACAGAACAGGCCGAATTGCTGAGCAAGCTCCCTGGACGGGCCTATGCGGCAAACAAGATGGCTGTACGCAAACATACGCTCGACCTTATTGAAGCAGCGATTGGGACATATTAGATATCTGAGCCGCACGAAAATGATTCGATAATCCGGTCGCCCTGCTTATGATGATGTGATGAGTGGCAAAGCCCTTCCCAAACCTCTCTCCGATTGGTTCGCCGCGCGCGGATGGACTGTGCGGCGGCATCAAATGGAAATGTTGCAAGCGGCCGGGGCAGGGCGGCATGCCTTGCTGACCGCTCCGACAGGTGCAGGCAAAACGTTGGCGGGGTTCTTACCGACGCTCGCTGACCTCATAGAACAGCCTGATTTTGACGGCCTCCACACGCTTTATATTTCTCCGCTCAAAGCCTTGGCGGTCGATGTGCAGCGCAACCTGCTGACGCCGATTGACGAAATGGAGCTGCCGATCAAGGTCGAAACCCGCAGCGGCGATACGCCCGCCAATCGCAAGGCGCGCCAGCGAGTTAAACCGCCGCAGATATTACTGACAACGCCAGAGTCGCTCAACCTGCTGCTCAGTCAGGAAGACAGTTTCACGCTCTTTGCCAAGCTCAAGCATGTGATCATCGACGAGGTGCATGCCTTTGCATCCGGGAAGCGTGGCGATTTGCTTTCGCTGTCTCTCGCACGGCTGCAACAAATAGCACCCGATATGCGCCGCGCCGCCTTATCCGCTACGGTCGCCGATCCTGATGATTTTCGCGCCTGGCTGGCACCCTATGGCGATATCGATACCGTAACCCATGTGCTCGGCGAAGAGGGCGCGCCCGCCGATATTGCGATCATGATCCCCGAAACCCCGGACGGCGACAAGATCCGTGTGCCCTGGGCCGGGCATGCCGGCGTCTATGCCATTCCGCAGGTGATGGAGCAGATCAAGGCCAACCGGATGACGCTGGTTTTCACCAATACGCGCTTTCTCGCGGAGTTTATCTTCCAGAAACTGTGGGAAATTAACGAGGACACTCTGCCGATCGGCGTGCATCATGGCAGCTTGTCGAAAGAGGCACGGCGCAAGGTTGAGAACGCCATGGCAACGGGCAAGATGCGCGCTTTGGTCTGCACGGCTTCGCTCGATCTTGGGGTCGATTGGGGCGACATTGATTGCGTGATCCAGATGGGTGCACCCAAAGGAAGCTCCCGGTTGCTGCAACGCATAGGCCGCGCCAATCACCGGCTCGATGTTTCGTCCAAGGCGCTGCTGGTGCCTGGCAACCGCTTTGAATATCTGGAAGCGCAGGCGGCATTGGATGCGGTTAATGAAGGCAAGCGTGACGGTGAGCCGTTTCGCCCGGGCGGGCTCGATGTGCTGGCGCAACATGTCATGACCTGCGCGTGTGCAGCCCCGTTTCAGGAAGATGATTTGCTTGATGAGCTGCAATCCTCGCTGCCCTATAGCGCGCTCGACAAAGACACGTTTGACCGTGTGCTGGGCTTCACTCGAGACGGCGGCTATGCGCTGAAAGCCTATGACAAGTTCAAACGGCTGCGGCGCGATGGCAAGGGCGTATGGCATCTTGTTCATCCGCGCTTTGCGACTCAGCATCGTCTAAATGCCGGAATTATCGTTGATGCTGCGATGATGAATGTGCGGTTCAAAAATGGCCGCAATCTCGGTAAGGTGGAGGAAAGCTTCGCCGCGATCCTCAGCCCCGGCGACACCTTTTTTTTCGCGGGCATGAGCCTGGAACTGGTCAAGCTGGACGCGTCCGATGTCATTGTCCGCGCCACCAAAAAAGCGGCGATGATCCCCAGCTATATGGGGCTACGTCTGCCTTTGACCACTCATTTGTCAGATCGGGTGCGGGGCTTCTTGACCGACCGGGCAGGGTGGGCGCGCTTCCCAGACGATGTGCGCGAATGGTTGGAAATGCAGGACCATCGCTCGCGTTTGCCAGAACCTGGCGAACTGCTGGTGGAGACATTCCCGCACAAGGGGCTGCATTACATGACGGCCTATAGCTTTGAAGGCTGGAACGCGCACCAATCACTCGGCATGTTGCTAACGCGGCGGATGGAGACGCGGGGACTGAAACCAATCGGCTTTGTCGCCAATGATTATGCGCTCGCCTGCTGGAGCATGGAGCCAGTGACTGACCCCGTGCCGCTGTTCAGTGCGGATATACTGGAGGAGGAATTTTTCGACTGGATCGAAGGGTCCTATCTGCTCAAACGCGCTTTTCGCGAAGTGGCCGTGATCAGCGGTCTCGTCGACCGGCAACACCCCGGCAAACGCAAAACCGGCAAGCAGGTGACCTTTTCAACCGATCTGATTTTCGATGTGCTGCGCAAATATGAACCGGACCATCTATTGATGCAGGCGGCTTGGGCCGATGCGCGAGCACGGATGACCGATGTCGCGCGGCTGGGCGATTTGCTTGACCGGGCAGCCGGTTCCATGGTGCATGTTGAGCTCGACCGCGTGAGCCCGCTCTCCGTTCCGGTGCTGGTGATGATCGGCCGCGAACATGTGGCTCAGGGTGCCACCGATGACGCATTGTTGATTGAGGCGGAAGGCCTGATCGAAGAGGCCATGCGCGGCGACTAGAGTTCCTGCCCTTTAGGCCATTTGTCGCCAGTCGAAAATTAGAGTAACTGTACATTCATGAGTATGTTCTTCTCCATAGGTGCCGCAGCGCCGCTACTTTTCTCGCTGCAAATCGCGGAACCGACTGTGCCTTTGCCGGAAGCATCGGCAGCTATCCCCGAAATTGTTGAGCCTGAAGCGATCTTGGCTGACCGGCTGCCGGATCAATTCATCCAACCCGATGCAGAACAAATTACCATTGCCGAAGACCGGATGGCTCGCATGACCGTGCCAGTTAGCATCGAAAACGGCGGCCCTTTTGACTTCATTATCGATACCGCGGCTCAACGCACGATATTATCCAAAGAAGTGGCTGGCAGTCTGACACTGGAACTGGAAGATGAAGTCAATATCATAGCATTGGCCGGAAGCACAGTGGTGCAGACCGTCTATGTCCCCGAGCTGACATTGGGCACCCGCAGCTATGGCGGCATCGTCGCGCCGACATTTCGGTCGACCAATATCGGAGCTGACGGCGTACTGGGTCTCGACAGCCTGCAAGGCCAACGTATCCTTTTCGATTTTATCGACAACACCATCTCTGTTGAAGACACGGCCAAAAAACGGAAAGCCCGCTCCCGCCGCGAAATTGTCGTCACCGCCAGGCGGCGTTCTGGCCAGTTGATTTTTACCAATGCTGAAATTTCCGGGATCAAAGTCAGCGTTATCATCGATACCGGCGGAGAGCTGTCAATTGGTAACAAGGCGTTGCAGCGTCGCCTGCGGATGAAACGCTCTGCGCTGCAGCAGATTAATCTTGTCGATGTCACCGGCCGCTCCATAGCCGCCGACTATGGTGTTGCCAACGAGCTGCATATCGGCCGCGCGCGCTTTGGGGTTATCCCTATTGCCTTTGCCGACATAGCACCTTTTGCTGCGCTGAAGCTGGAGAAGAAGCCTGCGATGTTCCTCGGCATGGATGCCTTGCGAAAATTTGATCGGATGGCGATCGATTTTGCTAACCGCAAAATCTATTTCCTGCTTCCCAAAGACGCGTCATAAGCTGATTTTGGTTACAGACCCGTTGGTGGTATAGTAAAACGATAAAAATATATCCGGAGAGTAAGATGCCCCTGTTTTCCACAAGCCTGATCCCCGCAATTGTGGCCTCTGCTCTGGCTTTGGCTTATCCGGTCCCCATGGGCCAATCGATCGAGCCCGGCAGCTTGACCAAGCCGGAAAATGAAATTGTCGCGATAGATGAAGACCGGGCCCGGCGGATGACCGTACCCGTCAGCATCGAGGGCCGCGGGCCGTTTTCCTTTGTGATTGATACCGGCGCAGAACGCACGGTCCTGTCGCGAAAAATCGCGACCCGCCTGGCTTTGGATGCGGAAGAACCAGCGCAACTTATGAGTATCGCCGGCAGCAGCATGGTCGATATGGTCTATGTGCCGGAACTCACTCTCGGCAAGAAAAGCTATGACAGCCTGATTGCGCCGGTCCTGCTGGCAAGGCATATTGGCGCGGACGGGATTTTAGGTCTCGACGGCTTACAAGACCAGCGCATATTGTTCGATTTTCTTGCCAATCAGATTGCGATTGAAGACACGGCCGAACCGCGGTCCATGGCATCGAGCCGTGAGATTGTCGTCACCGCCCGGCGCAAATCCGGACAGCTTATCTTTACTGAAGCCACGATTTCCGGCCTGAAAGTAAATGTGATTGTGGATACCGGGGCTCAGGTCTCCATCGCCAATCTCGTCTTGAAAAAGCGATTGATAAAACGTGCCAAAGAACTGGGTGAGGAGAACAGCCTCATTGCCGTGACCGGCCAAACGTTGGGCGTCGAGTTTGGCACGGCTCGCGATTTTCGCATTGGCCGCGCCCAATTTGATAGCTTGCCTGTGGCCTTTGCAGACGCTCCGCCTTTTGAAAGGCTGGGTATGGCCAAGAAACCAGCGCTATTATTGGGTATGGATGTTTTGCGTAAGTTTGATCAGGTCGCCATCGATTTCAAAAAACGGAAAATCCATTTCCTGCTGCCGAAAGATACAAGGCGTCAATTTGAACAGCCCAGAAATACGCGTATTAGATCCTAGTGTCCTGAGTCCCGAATAAGGGTTCCGGATCACCGGTTTTCCACTGCGGGTATTTCTTCATGGCCGTGAGGAACAGGTCCGATTGCAAATGGCCCGCCAGCCATGCCTGCAACGCTGGCAAGGCTTGTGCATCAAACCAAGCGCGATCATTATTGGCAAATTGCCGGACAAAGGGAAAAATCGCATGGTCCGCGAGGCTGGGCTTATCCCTCAGCAATTGACCCTTTTCTGACAATTGCGCATCAAGCTTCTCCAGAAATCTCAAGCCCGCGCTGCGATGAGCCATCGGGTCGACATCCTCGTATCGTGTTGGATATTTATAGCGGTCGAGATTGGTCTTGAACTCGCCATCCGTTTCGGCAATCCACTCACGGCCCGCTTCTTCCTGTTCCAGCCATCCATCCGGATCATGCCCTGCCAGCGCCCAATGCATGATCGCCAGGCTTTCATCGATGACGCTATCATCATGCAGAACCAATACCGGGACGGTCGCCTTGGGTGAGGCCGCAATCATTTCCTCTGGCTTGTCGCGCAACACCACTTCACGCAATCGGACTGGCGTCTCACTGATCAGCAGCGCCATGCGTGCTCGCATCGCATAGGGACAGCGCCGAAAACTGTAGAGGATCGGCGTGTCGCTCATATCGTTCCCAGATGCTCGCGGCCTTCTTGGGCGGCCTTTTCGACCTGCCGTTGGCGTTCGCGATAACGTTCGCGTTGTTCTTCGGTCCGAGAGTCATAGCAATGCGGACAGGCTTCTCCCGGTACATATCTTTCCGAAGCTCGCTCTTCAGCGTTTAAAGGCATCCGGCAGGCATGGCATTGATCGTAGTCGCTCTGCTTCAAACCATGGCCAACGGCGACCCGCTGATCAAACAGAAAGCAATCGCCATTCCACTGGCTGTTTTCTTCCGGCACATTTTCAAGATATTTGAGGATACCGCCTTTCAGGTGATGAACATCGTCAAAGCCCTGCGCCTTCACATAGGCAGTGGCTTTCTCACACCGTATTCCACCCGTGCAGAACATAGCAATTTTAGGCTGTTTGTCGGATTTTTCCTGCAATTGCTTGGCAAAATCATCAAACCAGGTCGGAAAATCCCGAAACGTCTCGGTATCGGGGTTAATCGCGCCTTCGAAACTGCCAATCGCCACTTCATAGGCGTTGCGCGTATCGATCACGACCGTATCGGGATCCGAAATCATGGCATTCCAGTCCAACGGGTCGACATAATCACCCTTAGCCCGTGCGGCATCAATGCCGTTGACACCCATGGTCACGATTTCCTTTTTCAGCCGCACCTTCATCCGCAAGAACGGCATGTCATTAGCGGCCGAATATTTGACCTCTAACCCAGCAAATTGGGGGAGGCTTCTTAGGAAAGAAATAACAGCGTCTATACCGCTCGATTCACCGGCGATCGTGCCGTTAATCCCCTCAGGCGCGAGTAAAATCGTACCTTTCAAACCATTGGCTTCACAGGCAGCCAGTATCTCTGGCTTTAACGCCCCAGGATCATCGACCACCGCAAAATGATAGAGTGCTGCCACTTTGTAAGAAAAATTTGATTCCGTCATGGCGCGCATATAGTCGGCCTCACGGTGAAATTCCAACCCTTCCCGCTTGCATGGACCAACAGATCATCGCATAGCAGAGCGATGGTTCCCCTTTCGTTCGCCAATCACCTATTTCATGTGGTCGCTCCCGCAGCGCTCTATTGGCCAGCGCAAAAGGCTTTGCTGGTGGCCGACCTGCATCTCGAAAAGGCGAGCTTTTATGCGCGCCAGGGACAGATGCTCCCGCCCTACGATAGCCGCGCAACGCTGGACGAACTGGCCGTGCTGATTGCCGCATCCGGCGCGGAAAAAGTCTTTTGCCTCGGTGATAACTATCATGATGATGAAGGCGAAGCCCGGTTAGAAAGTGAGGCGGCCAATCTGTTGTCGCAACTGACCCAAAACGCCCAGTGGATATGGGTCAGTGGTAATCATGACCGCGATGTCAGCGGCTTATGGGGCGGGGACGTAATGGCAGAATGGGTTGGCGACGGACTCGCGCTGCGTCATGAAGCGACGGCAGATACCACGCTTCCCGAAATTTCAGGCCATTTTCATCCCAAATTGCGGGTTCCAGTGCGCGGACGGCACGTGTCGCGGCGCTGTTTTGTCAAAGCGGAGAAACATCTCATCATGCCCGCTTTTGGTGCATTAACAGGCGGGTTAGAAGCCAATCATCCGGCTATTGAAACTGCGGTTATGGGACCTGCGGAAGCGGTCATAGCTGTCAGGGAAAAGCTGGTGCGCTTTGATCTTGGCTTCGCGCCTGCGCAGCCTCAATCACAGCAGGAACCCATGCAAAAAGCGCAACTCGCATTACCGCTGGCCATAGCCAACAACTGACTGCTAACAGCGCGGCGATGTCGCGATTCGAACCGTTTCACCAGCAACTGGACGCGCTTGATCGCGCGGGCCGCAAACGCACCCTGATCGGTCTGCCCGGCAAGGATTTTTCGTCCAACGATTATCTCGGACTCGCACGCAGCCCGTTTCTGAAAACCGCTGCCCATGCGGCGCTCGACAAAGGGATAGCGCATGGCTCTGGTGGATCGCGACTATTGGCTGGCAATCATCCCGAGCATGAGGCGCTAGAGGCCTTTGCCGCTTCCCATTATGGCGCGGAGGCGGCTTTATTTTTCAGCACCGGCTATGCGGCCAATCTCGCTCTCTTCTCTACTTTGCCGCAAACCGATGATTTGGTTCTTTATGACGATCTGATCCACGCGAGCAGCCATGACGGCATGAAACTGGGCCGCGCCGAGACGCAAAGCTTCCGGCACAATGATCTGAACGATCTGCAAAGCCAGATAGCCACCTATCGCCACTCGGGAGGGACAGGAATGGTCTGGATTGCTGTGGAGAGCTTGTACAGCATGGATGGCGATCAAGCGCCGCTTGTCGATATTGCCGATATTGCCAATGCCAATGACGCCGTGTTGATCATTGATGAAGCCCATGCGGTCGGCGTATTTGGCACAGGCGGTGTTGGCTTATCTGGCAGCCTGGAGAATCAGGATAATGCCATCGTCTTGCGTACTTGCGGCAAAGCCATGGGAGTCGAAGGTGGATTGATCACCATGCCGTCGGTCCTGCGCGACTTTTTTATCAACCGCGCCCGGGCCTTTATCTTCTCAACTGCGCCTAGCCCGCTCACCGCGCATCTGGTCCACAAGGCGATAGAATATATTGCGACAAAGCCCTCGCTACAGACGCAGCTGCACAATAATATAGCCGTCGCTGAACACCGGCTCGGCGCTCTCTGTCCAGCGTCGCGAGCAGGCAGCCAGATTTTTCCGGTCATCATAGGTGACGACAGTGCCGCCGTTCAGATAGCCGCCTCTTTGCAGCAAAGGGGCTTTGATGTCCGCGCCATACGGCCGCCGACCGTGCCCGCCGGAACCGCGCGTCTGCGGCTATCCCTCACATTAAACGTCTTGCAAGAGGATATCATCTCGTTAGCCGACGCTTTAACCGAAGCACAAAATAGGGAATATGCCGCTTGAGCCAGAAATTCGTGATTACCGGCACCGATACCGATATTGGCAAAACCGTTTTTGCCGCCGCACTGACTGCAGCGCTTAATGCCTATTATTGGAAACCGGTACAGGCCGGTCTTGATGACGAAACGGATAGCCAAGCAGTCGCAAGATTGGGCGGGATCAGCTATGATAGAATATTGTCGGAAAATTTTCGGTTGAACGCTCCGGCATCACCCCATTTTGCGGCGGCCAAGGACGGTATTAGGATAGCAGCGGATGATTTGAACATCCCGCAAATCGATGGGCCGCTGGTAATCGAAGGCGCAGGCGGCGCGCTGGTGCCGATCAACGATACTCTCCTCTATGCTGATCTATTTGCGCTTTGGGAATGCCCCATCATCATCGTCGCATCGACGAAGCTTGGTACGATCAATCACAGCCTGATGACAATCGAAGCACTGCGCAGCCGGAGCGTTCCGATACATGGCATTGCCTTTATAGGCGAAGAGATTGCCGATAGTCAGGACACCATCTGCCGCATTGGAAATGTGAAACAGCTCGGTCGTCTGCCGATTATTGAAAATCTATCCGCTCCTGTTCTTTCGGCCGTTTTTCACCAGCATTTTGACTTAACGGATTTCGCCCAATGACTGCAAAAATCTGGCATCCATTTACACAGCATGGTCTTGGACAGCCGATCCCCGAGGTCGTCAGGGCCGAAGGAGCAATACTTTACACTGACGACGGTCGCGCGATTATTGATGCCATTTCCAGCTGGTGGGTCCAGACCCACGGCCATTGTCATCCCAAAATTGTCGCCGCGATACAGCAGCAAAGCGCACAGCTCGACCAGATTATCTTCGCGGGATGGACGCATGCACCGGCCCAGCAACTGGCAAAAGGCCTATCCGATTTCCTGCCTGAAACACTCGATCATATCTTCTTTTCCGACAGCGGGTCGACTGCTGTTGAGGTCGCGCTAAAGATGGCGCTCGGTTTCTGGCACAATCAGGGTCAGGATCGGCATCGCATCCTGGTCATGGACCATAGCTATCATGGCGATACCATCGGCGCGATGTCAATCGGCGCGCGCGGCGTGTTCAACCAAGCTTATGCGCCGCTGCTCTTTGATGTGGGTTCGATCCCGTTTCCCGACCAAGGCTGTGGGCAAGCTGCGCTTGATGCATTGACCGCCTTTTGCGCCGACCAGAACAATCCACCAGCCGCGCTGATCGTCGAGCCGCTGATCCTTGGGGCAGGGGGCATGAAGATCTATTCGCCCGAGATACTCGCCGAGATGCATCGTATATGCCAGCAACATGATGTGCTGTTCATCGCCGATGAAGTCATGACAGGTTGGGGCCGCACGGGAACTGTATTTGCCTGTGAGCAAGCAGGCATAACGCCGGATATATTATGCATGGCAAAGGGCCTTACCGGTGGTGTGATACCGCTCGCCATCACGGCGGCAACCGCACCGATATATGACGCGCATTTTTCGGAAGACCGGGCCAAGATGTTTTTTCATTCAAGCAGCTTCACCGCTAACCCAATTGCGTGCGCTGCGGCCAACGCCAATTTACAGATCTGGCAAGACGAGCCGGTGCAGCAGCGGATCGATCACATCATAAAACGACACCATGATTTTGCGCGGCAGCTAGCCAAGCATCAGAATATTTCTGCCATACGGCAATGCGGCACGATTCTGGCCTTTGAGATATACGATACTAACGGCGACTATATGTCGGCGCTCGGCCCCGCTTTGCTAAGCTTTTTCGCCGAGCGCGGTGTTCTGCTGCGCCCGCTTGGCAATAGCATTTACATCATGCCACCTTATTGTATCACTGACAGGCAACTCTCTACTATTTATAGCGTTGTAGAAGAGGCTATCGACCATTTTGCGTGACATTCATTCCTGGGGAATATGATTTTTTGCATAACTCCCAAAGAAACGGCATAGATTACAAATGATTATTGTTGATTCGCTAATGGTGAAAATTGCGTTGATTGGCCTACTGGGCATTGGCGCACAATGGGTCGCTTGGCGCACAGGTCGTCCGGCTATCGCTCTCATGCTTATTGTTGGCATCATTGCTGGCCCGATATTGGGTATCATTGACCCTGAACGGGACTTTGGTGCCCTGCAGGAACCGATCATCAAGCTAGCGGTTGCGGTTATCCTGTTTGAAGGCGGATTGAGTCTCAACTTCCGAGAACTTCGCCAGGCTGGCGGCGCGGTGTTCATGATGATTTTCATTGCCGGACCCATAGCATGGGCGCTGGGCACGGGTGCAGCGCATTATGGTGCTGGATTGTCTTGGGAAATTTCGGCGCTGCTTGGCGGTATCATGATTGTCACTGGGCCAACTGTCATTGGCCCGATGTTGCGGACATTACGCGTGCCATCGCGGGTGCGCAACGTGCTGAAGTGGGAAGGTATAGTCAATGATCCGATTGGCGCACTGCTCGCGGTGGGAATCTATGCGTATATTACTTATGAAGGGCCCAATGCTAATATTGCATCGATCAGCATGGACGTGCTGGCGGCCAGTTTTCTGGCTGGTCTGATCGGCGCGGCTTTGGGCTATGCGATTACCTGGCTATTCCCGCGCGGCCATGTGCCGGAATATCTCAAAGCGCCGTTTTTGCTGATAACCGTGATTGGCGGCTTTGTCATTGCTGATCTGATCATGCATGAAACTGGCTTGATCACGGTCACGGTCATGGGTGTGGTGATGGCCAACCGGCCGATCTACTCCAGCCAGGCACTGCACCGGTTCAAGGAAGATCTGGCGGTTTTGCTGATTTCCGGCGTCTTTATCATTCTGTCCGCTACCCTCGATTGGGAAACGGTCCAACAATTCCAGCCACAGTTTATCGTTTTCCTCATCCTGTTGTTGTTCGTAGTCCGACCCTTATCGGTGTTGATCGGATTGTTATTCAGCTCACTGCCTTGGCGAGAGCGGCTATTCATTGCTTGGATCGCCCCGCGCGGTATCGTCGCGGTCGCCATTACCGGCCTATTTGCCATTCGTCTGGTCGACTATGGTTTACCGGGTGCAGAGGCGCTCGTGCCGCTCAGCTTTGCGGTCGTTATTGCGACAATCTTTGCGCACGGCTTTTCCGCTGGCTGGGTTGCGGACAAGCTCGGTATTAATGAAGGCAAGGGCGAAGGCGTGTTGATCGTCGGTGCTACCAGATGGTCTGTGGCGCTAGGAAAGATATTGAAGTCGTTGGATATCGACGTGCTCATAGCGGACACGAGCCAATTTGCGCTACGTCGCGCCAGACACGAAGATTTAAAAGTTCATCAGGGCGATATATTGGACGAGGCCCATAATGATCATGTCGAACTAGGCGAATTTCAACACATGATTGTGGCGACCGACAATGACAGTCAAAACCAGCTGATCACTGCTGATCTCGGGCCGGAAATGGGATTTGACCAGATTACCCGCTTGTCCAATGACAGCCGCGGCAAAGCGAAGAGCAAAGTCGGCCATGGGCGGATATTGTTTGAATCCGGTGCAGATTTTAACAGCTTACTCGACCGCGAACGCGATGGCTGGCGGTTCAGCAAAACCAAAATTACGGAAGTTTTTTCGGCCGAAGAATATCGCAAAAATCTGGAAACGGACGAGGAACCCCTTGCGCTGTTGAAAGAAGATCGTCGCTTGCTATTTTTCGCCACGGAAACCCGACCTGTTATTGAAGAAGGCGATGTCGTGATCAGTTTTGTAGCGCCGGACACGCCCGAGGAGCGCAAAGCCGATCGCGCCGCCAAAGAGGCCGAGAAAAACGGAGATGCCAAAAGCGACAGCTAGGTGCGAAAGCCGAATAGAGCAGTTCCAACCCGAATATGCGTCGCGCCTAGCTTGATTGCAGTTTCAAAATCACCCGACATCCCCATGCTGAGGCGAGGTAAGCCATGGTCTTTGGCGAGCTTAGCCAAAAGAGCGAAATAAGGCGCTGGGTTGACTGACGATGGCGGCACACACATCAAGCCAGGCACTTCTATTCCAGCGGCATCCGCTGATTCAACCAGATCTGGCAGATCGCTGATTGCACAACCGCCTTTTTGTGATTCCTCGCCGATATTCACCTGAATGAAACAGGGAATGCGTCGCCCCAACTTGTCCATCGCCTTTGCCAAAGCCTTGACCAGAGACGGGCGATCCAGCGAATGGATGGCATCAAAAAGCTGCACCGCATCTTCCGCCTTGTTGGATTGCAATTGACCGACCAGATGCACTTTCACATCATCATATTCATCGCGCAAAGCCGGCCATTTTGCGGCGGCCTCTTGCACCCGGTTTTCACCGAAAAACCGATGGCCAGTATCCAGCAATGGCCGTATCTCATCGGCGGAACGGGTTTTCGATATAGCGATCAAACGCACATCCTGAGCTTCACGCTGCGCCAGCTTGGCCGCTTTGGCGATTTGCTCCTGTATGGCATTCAGCCGCTCATTGGATTCGATCATTTGCGTCATACAATTTTCTCAATTGGCTATTGGCCGCCTATATGGCAGGTGATCCGCATGCACCACCCCTGCTTTTCCGATCTTTATCCGCAAGTCTGGTTGATGACCGATCAGCGTAATGATGCGGCGCTGGAAAAATCGATCGCAAATCTGCCTAGAGGTAGCGGCATTATCTTTCGCCATTATCATCTAGATAAAGATGCACGATATAAGCGGTTTCAGAGCATCAGAAACTGCGCACGGCGGGGTGATCATATCTTGAGCCTCGCGGATGCTCCGGCATTGGCACAGCAATGGGGTGCAGACGGTGTCCACGGACGGCAATGGAAGAGACACAAGACTGGTGACTTGCTTCACAGCGCGCCGGTTCATAATCCCAGAGAAATCATGACAGCAAAACATGGTGGTGCAGACTTGCTGTTTCTTTCTCCGGCTTTTGCAACTCGGTCCCATCCCGATCAAACGCCGATGGGCCACATGCAACTCAAACACCTCATTGCATTATGCGACAAACCGGTAATCTTGCTTGGCGGCATGAACATGAAGCGATTTCAACAGCGGGAACATCTCGGCGCCCACGGTTGGGCGGCAATCGATGCACTAAGTACATAAGGTTTTAGCTTTTTGGAAGTCAGCCTGTTGAAACAGCGTAATATTAGAAGCGGAATTGCGTTCCAACGTAAACAGCTTGGCTGTCCTGCCGCGAATCGGTCAATGGGGCCATGCGATCACGCTCATTTTTCAAACGAACGCCAGCGGTCACATCAAGATTGCGTGTCACCGAATAACTGCCACCCAGATCAAGCGAATAGTCTTTTTCACTCGCTCTCAGAGCACCTGGTGCAGCGCCAAGTGGCGTTTTCGCATCAATAGATAGCCGCGGATTAAACCGGCTCTTCTTACCAGAATCTTTTTCGTCGCTATCCATGCCCGCACCAATTTCAGACAGGTCTGGTAGATTGTCACCCAGCTTCTTAACCGGAATGGCAAAGCTCTTAAGCCCTTTGGCTGTGCCAAGGCTAAAAGATGTCTGTGTGATTTTGGTTGGCGTCAGCACGCCTGCGCCCGGAGCCGCTGAAGCGATATTCTCTCGAATGGAGATTGCTTTGCTGGATGCATCCTGACGAACCACAACAGTAACGGCGCGATCACCGCTTGTGTTTCCGCCAGCAGGTGTAAATTTGAATTGCGTTTTGCCGCCCAAACTATTGCGTTTGAAACTCGCGGCCAACTCAGGATCAGCGCCAGCCGTCGTAAAAGATCCGATAGTGTTTAGCGATACCGCATTGCTTTGACCGGACAATACGCGCGCCAAAGCAGGAGTCATGGCAAGACCAGAAGCCGCGAGTCCCGCGGCTAACCAACCCAAAAGATTGCCATTTTTCTTCATGACGACGGTATTTTCCCCTTTGTTGTTTCAAGGCATATCAAATTTTTACCGATAACACGAGTCAACTTGCTGATTCTGTCCGATTTTTTCGAACTAGACAGTTTCTGTTGCAGATCGGTTACGGTTTCGCATTCGATTGATCGATAATTTAATATATCAAAGCTGAACTAACGATTATCGACTCGCTCGTCCTGACCCTGTCGCGCCTCCACTCGACCAGCTTATTCAACTGCTATTCACGCAGGGCTCCACATGAGCAAAATGTTGCGCTTTGGCTTGCCCCCTGCGGCAAAGCAATTATAGAGAGCGTTGAAATAAGATTTACCGGCATGTGGCGCCCTATAAGAGGTGCGTCAGATTGCCAATGAGGAGCTTGTACATGTCCCGCCTTTCTGTATCCGCCGCGAAAATGCGTCCTTTGGCACTCGGTCTTTCGGCCGCGATATTGGTGTCTGGCCTCTCCGCCTGCGCCAGTAAAGACCGGCCGCAAGCTGATCTGGCGGCATCGCAGATCACCACCATTGGTGTGAACAGCTATTTGTGGCGCGCGACACTCGATAGCCTGTCGTTCATGCCGCTGACCCAGACTGACAGCAATGGCGGCGTGATTCTGACCGACTGGTATGTGAATCCGCAAAACCCTTCGGAGCGGATGAAGTTGAATATTTCAATCCTCGATCAGGATCTGCGCGCGGATGCCCTACGCGTCGCCGCATCCCGGCAAGTTCGCAATGGCGGCACGTGGGTCGATGCACCAGTAAAGGCCGCGACCACGCAAAAGCTGGAACAGATTATTTTGACCAAAGCGCGCGATTTGCGGCGTGGTGCCCTGACCACAAACTAATCCAATGACGAGCCCGCTCAAACGGGCCACATATTTATAGGACCAGCATGACCGATCAGCGTTTCAACCCTTTATCGGCGGACAAACGCTGGCAAGCCCGTTGGGCCGAAACCGGCACCTTCGAGGCCGATGACAATTCTCCCAAGCCGCGCAGCTTTGTGCTGGAAATGTTTCCCTATCCCTCTGGCCGCATTCATATGGGTCATGTCCGCAACTATACGATGGGCGATGTGCTCGCCCGTTTTCGGCGGATGCAAGGCTTTGAAGTGCTCCATCCGATGGGCTGGGACGCCTTTGGCATGCCGGCAGAAAATGCGGCGATAGAAAAGAAGGTCCATCCCGGCGAATGGACTCGCGCCAATATTGCGGGAATGCGCGATCAGATAAAACGGCTGGGTTTTGCACTCGACTGGAGCCGGGAACTCGCCACCTGTGAACCGGATTATTACGGGCAGGAACAGGCCCTGTTCATTGATATGTTCGAAGGCGGTCTGGTTTACCGCAAAGAATCGGCTGTAAACTGGGATCCGGTCGATATGACCGTGCTAGCCAATGAACAGGTGATTGACGGCAAAGGCTGGCGTTCCGGCGCGCCGGTGGAAAAGCGCAAGCTCAGCCAGTGGTTTTTAAAGATTACCGATTTTGCGGAAGAACTGCTCAGCGGTCTTGATGACCTGAAAGGCTGGCCGGAAAAAGTTCGGACGATGCAGGAAAACTGGATCGGCAAGTCTCAGGGCCTGCAATTTCATTTTGCGCTGGCGGAGAAACAGCAGGATATTGAAACGGTTGAAGTTTTCTCCACGCGCCCGGACACGATTTTCGGGGCGAGCTTTATCGCACTGTCGGCCGATCACCCGCTGGCCCAGCAACTGGCGCAAGATGATGAAATGCTTGCGGCCTTTTGCGAGGACTGCAAGAGAACCGGCACGACAGCAGCTGAACTCGAAACGATGGAGAAAAAGGGCTTTGATACCGGCCTGAAAGCGGTCCATCCCATGGATCCGTCCTGGGAATTGCCGGTGTTTGTCGCCAATTTCGTGTTGATGGATTATGGTACCGGCGCTGTTTTCGGTGTGCCGGCGCATGATCAGCGCGACCTCGATTTTGCCCGCAAATATGCACTCCCCGTGACTCGCGTTGTCGCTGCGGGAGGCGACGAAGACGCGCCTATCCATGACGAATCCTACACTGGCCCCGGCAAGCTGGTGAACAGCCGCGTGCTCGACGGCATGGATATCGAAACCGCGCAGCAGACCGTGATCGACAAGGCCGAATCCGAAGGTTGGGGCAAAGCCCAGACGACATGGCGGTTGCGCGACTGGGGCGTTTCGCGCCAGCGCTATTGGGGCACACCGATTCCGATCATCCACTGCGATGACTGCGGAGCGGTGCCGGTTCCGAAAGATCAATTGCCAGTCACGCTGCCCGAGGATGTCAGCTTTGACACTCCCGGCAACCCGCTGGAACGCCATGAAACGTGGAGCCGGGTCGACTGCCCCAAATGCGGCAAAGCGGCGCGGCGGGAAACCGATACGCTGGATACGTTTACCAATTCCAGCTGGTATTTCCTGCGTTTTGCCAGCCAGCCGGATGACCAGCCATTTGACGCCGATACGGTCAAACAATGGATGCCCGTCTCGCAATATATTGGCGGCATTGAACATGCGATTCTGCACTTGCTCTACGCCCGTTTTTGGACTCGCGCGCTGGCGTCGATCGGCAAGCTTGATTTTGCCGAGCCCTTTGAAAGCCTGTTCACCCAAGGCATGGTGACGCACGAAACCTATTTCGAAACGGTTCAGAACGCAGAGACCGGAGCCGATCAAATCGTCTATTACAGCCCGGACGAAATTGACCACCGCGAAGGCGGCGTGTTCAAATCATCCGGCGGAGCACCGATTCAAATCGGCCGCATTGAAAAAATGTCGAAGTCAAAGAAAAACGTCGTCGATCCCGATCCGATCATCGACCAATATGGCGCGGATGCGGTGCGTTTCTTCATGCTGTCCGACAGCCCGCCGGAACGTGACCTGCCTTGGTCGGAAGCCGGAATCGAAGGCAGCTGGCGTTTTGTTCAGCGGCTTTGGCGGCTATTTGTTGGAATCGCGGATGAGCCAGCACCCGCCGGCGAAGACAAGAAACTGAAACGCAAATTGCATCAGACGATTGCCGGTGTTGCCGAAGATGTCGAAGCCTTGTCCTTCAACAAAGCGGTCGCGAAGGTCTTTGAGCTGGTCAATATGATTGAAAAAGCTGCGCCCTCGAAGGATCGTCATGACGCCATAAAATCGCTCGCCCAGATCGTTGCACCAATGGTGCCGCATATCGCCGAAGAGGCATGGGCGCTGTTCGGGGAAAGCGACCTGATCGCCAATGCGCCATGGCCAGAGGTGGATGAAAGCCAACTCGTCGAAGATGAAGTCACCATCGCGATTCAGGTGCGCGGCAAATTGCGCGACACCATTGTCGTGGCGAAGGGCAGCCACAAATCGGCGCTGGAGGAACTTGCACTTGGCTCCGAGAAGGTGCAGCGTACCATTGATGGAGCGGACATAAAGAAGGTGATCGTGGTGCCCGACCGACTGGTCAATATCGTCATATGATGCGGATACGCCAAATTTCTGTGCTGCTGTTAGCGAGCGCGATGCTCGTATCTTGTGGTCTACAGCCGCTCTACTCCGGTGGCTCCAACGGGGTCGTGGCAACGCAGCTGGGCGATGTCGCGGTGGAACCCATTCAGGGTAAAGCGGGCTGGCTGATGCGCAATGCGTTGAATGACCAGCTTTCTACTTTCGAAGGCAGCGAAGCCAAATATCGCCTGATTGTCGAACTGGACGATAAAATTGCCGGTTTTGGTGTGCGCAGCAACGACCGCATCACCCGCGAGCGCCGTACTTTGCGCGCACGTTATCAACTGGTCCGCTTATCCGATAGCAAGGTGGTCCTGGACGCCACGGCCGGCTCTGATGCGGGTATTGATGTGGTATCCTCTGAATATGCAACCGTTGCCGCGGAGGAAACAGCACTAGAAAACCTGTCGACCCGCGTCGCAGACCAGATCGTCAAAAGGCTCTCCCTATTTGCTCGCGAACAGGCCAGCGCCGATGAGAATTGACAGCAGCAACTAATGGTAGCGGCAGGAGAATAACGCCGTGAAAGTCAAAGACAATGAAATCGTGCGCCGCTTTCATGCAGCGCCTGATGCCACAAGGCTTGCCGTCTTGTGCGGCCCCAATGCGACGCGCTGTCAGGCTTTGGCCAACGAACTAGCCGCACCGCTCGCACAATCGGCGGAACGAGTGGACCTTACCATAGCCGATCTGACCGAAAGCGCGGCGCGGCTGAATGACGAAGCCACATCGGCTTCCCTGTTCGGCGACAAAAGATTCATCATGGTGCGTCTGAACAGCGGCGAAGCCGCGCGTGCGGCCGCAGCGATTGAAAATCTGCTGGAAAGCGACACCAAAGGCGATCCGGTGTTCATTGTTGCAGCGGGTATGGCCGACAAAACCGCCTTGGCCAAAAAAATTGCAGCCGCTCCCGATGCCCTGATCGCAACTTGTTACGAAACATCGCAAGGCGACGCCGTCGCCGCGATATCGGGAATGGCGCGCGATGAAGGGGTGCAAATGTCCCGCGATATGGCGGCTGCTATTGCTGCACTAACCAGCAATGATCTGGTACTCGCGAAGCTGGAGGTAGAGAAAATCGCGCTCTACCTGGATGCAGCACCGGACAACCCACAGGCGGCCGAGCTGGATTTGCTTACTCTACTGGGCGCAGAAAATGACGAAGAAGACCTTGGCTTGCTCATCAATGCAGCCATTGGCGGTGACACCAAAAAGCTCACCTTTGAATTGGCGGCTGTTAGCACCACTGGCTTTAGCGAAGTTGGTTTGATCCGCTTGATGCTGCGGCACCTGACCAAACTTGCGGAACTGCGCAGTAAAGCGGATCAGGGATCCAATATCGGAAAATTGGTCAATCACCCCAGCGTGTTCTGGAAAGACCGCGACAATTATGCGCGGCAGCTTAACATCTGGTCTTCCAACCATATTGCGCGATTGATTGAACGAATATTGGCGCTGGAAATTGCTTTAAAGAGCAGCGGTCAGCCAGAACATGTGTTGGTAGAGCAAGAGTTGCTGACCATTGCCCGCAAGGCAGCACAAGCCAGAAAAAGTGCCGGGCTTCGTTAGGCCCTGCGCCGTGTTATCTCACTCATAATTGGCGGTGATGGCAATCCGGCCACGAAACTGGCCGCTCGCGCTACCGGTCACGCGCAGCCTGCCACCAAAAGAAAAGGTGAGCCGTCCATCCCGGTCTAACCGCGCCTGTGCCGGCAGATCGGTATCGAGTTTAACCAAGTCAGCCGTCGAACCGTTCGGAGCATTTAGCGTGATCCTTTCCGGCAATTGTACACGGACGAGTCGTCCCGGCTCACCAGTCAAACGGCCTTCGCCGTGCAGTGATAGTCCGCCAAGATCGGTAATGCCGCCGCTAAACCGGCGCTGGCCTGACTCCGGATCAAGCTCGACTTCGCCGCCAGCCCGATTAAGCAAAGCGAGCCGAGAAAAGTCGAGATTGGTGGTGATTTCGATATTAAGCGGAGTCTCGGTCTCGCCAGAAGAGGCTTTGGAAGGTACACGATCTGGCGCTGCGGCACACAGACGGCATTGTGCCGCCGCCTCGTAAGGCTGAGCCGCTATCCAGGCCAGCAGTAAGGCCGGAAGAACCAGTCCGATTTTCGCATAAATCATCACCACAGCTTCATTTTGCCGCAAAGGCCTCAAAAAATGGTTAATTTTTAATGATCAAGGTCAGAATCGGCAGGTTAGAGCTTTCCTACAAGGATTATTTCATGATAATTTATGGGTCGGCAATTTGGCCGAAGACGTCAAGCTCGCAGGATGTGATGGACTGTGATTTGTGTGAACTTTGAACCGGACATCAAAATTTTCTGCCGCGAAGGCAGTAAGCTGAAATCACGCGGCCCACAGGAAAGAACCCTGTCCACTTTGTAAACTTAACCCTGAACCGCTTGACGCCCACCCCTTTCCGCCCCATTTCAACATCATGGAAAAAATCACCTTAAGCGCCGAGGAATGGCGCGAAAAACTCTCTCCCGAGCAATATCATGTGCTGCGCGAAGCGGGTACAGAACGTGCTTTTACCGGCGAGCTCAACGCAGAAAAACGCGATGGCGAGTTTTTTTGCGCAGGATGCGGCACCAAATTATTTGATGCAGCAAAAAAATTCGATAGCGGGTGTGGGTGGCCGAGTTTTACTGAGCCCACCGAAGCCGAAGCGGTGACCGAAATTGAGGATTTGAGCCATGGCATGCGCCGTATTGAAGTCCGCTGTACCGTTTGCGACGGGCATCTAGGCCATGTTTTCCCGGATGGTCCAGCAGCAAATGGCCTGCGTTATTGCATGAACAGCGCGGCGCTGGAATTCGAACCAAAAGAGACCTGATTGGCGTTTCGCAAACTTAATCTAGCTTTTGCTGTCCACCATCGTTCAGCATGCAGTAAGACGATAACACGCTACAAGCGCACAGAGTAAGCGTATAGTGAATGGGATAATATGGCGCGGGGCAAAAAACGCAGCACACAAACAGGACCGGTTCGCAAATGGCTGGTTCGGATAGTCAAAGTCAGCTTCGTCGCCGGCTTGCTGGGATTTATCGCGCTTGCTGTCGCGGTTACCGTTATCCGGTCCTCTCTACCGGGATATGAAGATCTAAAATCGTCTCCCAACGGACAAATGATCCGCGTGCTTGATGTAAGTGGTCGTGAACTTTTCTCTATGGGCCCCAGCTATGGACAATGGCTGGAATATAAAGAAATTCCGCAGGTCATGATCGACGCTATGGTCGCGGTGGAAGACCGGCGCTATGAAAGCCATCTGGGTGTCGATCCAATCGGTATTGCACGGTCGCTGAAGGTCCGTCTTGAACGCGGCCATTGGGCGCAAGGCGGCTCAACTATTACCCAGCAACTGGCGCGCAACATCTTCCTCAACAATAGCCGCACTTTTGGCCGTAAAGGCCGCGAAATTTTGCTGGCACTGGCCATGGAACGAAAATTTTCCAAAGAACAAATTTTGGAACTCTACCTGAACAAAGTCTATTATGGCGGCGGCGCTTATGGGATTGATGCGGCCTCTCGCCGGTTTTTCGCCCATAGTGCAAGCGAATTGAGCCTTGCCGAAGCGGCAATTATTGCTGGCTTGGTCAAGGCACCATCACGCTATTCCCCAACCGCCGATGCACAGGCGGCAATCGACCGCGCAACGGTCGTATTGCGGGTTATGCAGGATGCGGGGGCGATAACCGCGGCCCAGGCAGCGGAGACAGAGCCAACCGCCGTCGAAATGGCACCCGAACCGCGGCAGAATAGTGTTCGCTATTTTACAGACTGGGCGTTGCCACAGCTGGATTTGCTGATCGATGAAACCGTCGAGCCGATTGAAGTGTGGACCACATTGGATCTTGGCATGCAGCGGGCTGCCACCAACGCTATCCAAACCGGCGTTCCTGCTGGTGCACAAGGCGCATTGGTGGCAATCGACCGTGACGGTGCTGTGCGCGCGCTGGTTGGCGGCACCGACTATGTCACGTCCAACTATAACCGCGCAACCCAGGCCGTACGCCAACCGGGTTCGGCCTGGAAAGTATTTGTCTATATGGCTGCTTTGGAGGCGGGATATACGCCCAATGACATTGTTACGGACCAACCAATCAAGATCGGCAATTGGCAGCCCCGCAATAGTGGTGGAAATTATTCTGGCGATATCTCGATGCGCAGCGCTTTCGCTTACTCCAAGAACACGGTCGCTGCGGCTATCGGCAATGATATCGGTACATCGACAATTGCGAATATGGCGCGGCGGTTCGGCATCAGTACGCCGATTGACACAAACCCGTCGATGGTGCTCGGCACTTCCGACGTTCGGCTGCTGGAAATGACCAAAGCCTTTGCGTCGATTAACGCAAAGGGCATAGCAATCACGCCTTATGCGATTACCAAAGTCAGTACGATGAAAGGCGATGTTCTGTATCAAAGCAAATTTGACGGCAGCCGCGTGCTCGTGGACCCTTGGGTTTCTGCTGGAATTACAGATCTCATGCAGACAGCGGTCAACGCCGGTACTGGCAGAGCGGCTCAGATAGGACGACCAGTGGCAGGCAAGACGGGAACGACCAGCAGCAATAAAGATGGCTGGTTTCTGGGTTTTTCAAGCGGTTTGACCACAGGTGTCTGGATGGGCCGGGATGACGCCAAAGCGGTCCGCGGGTTGCAGGGTGGCCGCGCGCCAGCCTCTGCATTCGCCTCTTTCATGAAAGTTGCTGTTGCCAAGCGGAAAGTTGAAAAATTCGACACAGAACTAGTATTGCCTGACTGGCAGTTAGAGCCCGATGAAGAAGAATTATACGGCGCACCCGAGGATGGAATCTATGTCGACGAAAACGGCATGCCGATAGAATCAGGCCAAGGTTTCGAATATGATTTAGAGGGCGGTCAGGCCGAAGATGATCCACCGCAACTGGATCAAGGATGGATAGATTCGGTTTTGGGCCGGGGCGAACCGGATGAACCTAGACAGCCTCAGCAAAGCGAAAATAGACCACCAAAAGATGACCCTCGACCGCCCGCAAGACCGGATGCGCCGGTCTCTATTCTGCCAAAACCTACGGAAGAATGAATCAACGCCCCCGCGGTTGACAGTTTATATATTGTGAGTCGGCGCGCCGATTAAATGGAGAGCAGATCCGTGCTGCTTAAGCCAACGGTCAGCAGCGCGTCGTTCGCCCTCAAATATCGTATCAAGCAACGTGTAGAATGCCGGACTATGATTCATATGACGCAAATGGGCGACTTCATGTGCAACGACCGAACGGCGCACCATGGGCGGGGCCATGACCAACCGCCAGCTTAGCCGTATAGCCTTGCGCCCGGAACAACTTCCCCAACGCCGCCGCGCATCGCCAATGGAAAGCGCTGGCAATTCAGTCGCAGCCTTATCGCAATAATAGCTGAGATCATCGGCATAAATGGATCGCGCCTGATCTTTCATCCAATCGATGACACGCCCTTCAATGCGTTCTTCTGGACCGCCAACTCTTATTTCATCGTCTATTTTCAATGGCTTTCGGCTGAAATTACTGGACCAACGAACAAAGTGGCTTTCGCCCGTAAAGGCCAGTTCGGTACCGTTAATAATCGGAACCGGAGGCGGAGCATCAGCAAAGCGCCCTGCAAGCCAATTGGATTTTGACTGAGCAAAACGCAAAGCTTGAGCAGTACTGGCATAGCGGGGCATCGTAAGACGGACTTCGCCTTTGACGATATCAGCTGAGACCGCGATCGAACGGGATTGCCGCAATTTGCGAATGCGCAGGGGATAAAATCGCCCGGCCAATTCGATTTCCAGTTCATCCTGATCTGTCGAGACAGAACGGGGGCTAGAGCGGTTCATCGAGAATATGCTGTTCAATCGGCCCAGCTTCCACCTCCGTAATAACCTTTCCGCGAATAGAATTTCCCGTCTCGTGAATGGTCTCGCGGTCACCGGAAATCAGATAATGCCATTCAGGGAGGGGGAGGTCCCGCGCACGCCGCTTATACGCACAACTGTCAGGCAACCAGGAAAATGTATCAAGCTTGCTGCGCGTCAATCGGACACAATCTGGTACATAAAAACGGCGGCGGCGATAATCACTGCACTGCGCGCTCTGCATATCCAGCATCTTGCAAGCAATATTGGTCATATAAATTTGACCATCATCCTCATCTTCCGCTTTCAGCAAACAACATTTTCCGCATCCATCGCACAAAGCCTCCCATTGCGCGCGATCCAGCTTGTCGAGCGGCTGTTCCCAAAAAGGAGCCTTGCTATCTATTTCATCCACCGCTTGATTTCATCGGCAATTTGTTGCGGCGTTCCGTCAAAAGGAAGAAGTGCAATTGGTTCACCTTCCGGTCCAAAAAGATAGCCTTGCCGACTATGGTCGACGAGATATTCGCTAAAGCCCGGGCTTTCGCGTTTATTATAAATGATCAGATATTTCTTGGCGACGGCTGCAATAGCGTCAACGCTGCCTGTCAGTCCGATTAGGCGCGGATGGAAATTATCTACATATTGCTTGAGTTGTTCAGGGCCGTCGCGTTCGGGATCGATGGTGATAAAAATCGGCTGCACCTTATCCGCGAGCGCCGGATCCGCCTTTTCGGCCAATGTGAGACCATTCATCAGGTTGGCAAGATCAACCGGACAAACATCGGGACAATAGCTATAACCGAAATATATGATGCGATACTGGCCCTTAAAATCGTCATCGGACGTTAGCCCGCCATCCTGATTGGTCAGCGTAAAGCTTCCGCCAATTTTGGCGCCAGCCAGCGGCGCTTCTGTTTTAGCATTTTCCGAAGAAGCCGGGTTGCAGCCCGTCGCCAGCGACACTAGAAGAAAGGCTGAGAAAACGGATAGAAATTTGTTCATCATGCGGCCAGACATGGTCTGCTACGGAATAATATTCAACCAATAATTGACGCAATCTATTGCCGGAAGACAATTCGAGCGTCAAATCTGGATAGGGCAATGTTTATGTTTTGGGGCAACAGTAAAATATCACCGGCAAAAGATGCCAACGTGGAAAAGAGCAGTATCAAGAACTTTTTTGTTGGTCTCATGGTCATGTGCTCCTTGGCTATTCCTCACGCGGCCACTGCACAATTTTCCAGCAGCTATAATTTCCTGAAAGCGGTTAAAGACCGTGATGGAACCGAGGCCACGAAATTTTTGAACCAACCGGGAACCGTGATTGTCAACACCAGGGATGTATCCACTGGCGAGACGGCACTACACATCGTAATGGCACGCCGTGATGCTACTTGGGCAGGCTTTTTGTTGCAAAAGGGCGCTAACCCTAATCTCCGGGACAAGCAGGGAACAACCCCGCTAATGCTGGCCACGCAATTGCGTTTCGTTGAAGGCGCAAAAATCCTTCTGGCCAAAAATGCCGATGTCAATCAGACCAACAATCAAGGCGAAACGGCTTTGATCCGCGCGGTGCAGCTACGAGATTCAGAAATGACGCGGCTGTTGCTGAAGAACGGCGCTGACCCGGATCGCCCTGACACCTTGGCCGGACTTTCTGCCCGTGACTACGCCACACGTGATCGTCGTGCTGCCTCTATATTAAACGAGATTGAAAAAGCGGATGCGGAGAAAAAACCGGAGAGCGAAGGACGGTTTTTCGGACCAGAGGGTTAGGCTGCTAACCAACTTTCCATTCAATAAAATTCCCGTGCTTGCGGATCGATCCAGCCGTTAACCGCAGAAAGCCGCTGCATTGATCGCCGCGCCAGCCTCATCGTTTCGGCCTTTCTGCGTGCTGGCGATAATGCATTGGTAGCAGCTGACCGGACCATTTCTGCGTCATAGGCATCTGCGATAATCAAACCCGCCCTTTCCGGCAGGAAATCGGGACGCTCCAGCGGTGAGGCATCCAGTTCACCAGGGACAGCCCAATAGAACCGGTCACAAAAATCGAGATATTCAGTCCATTTATCGTCACCCAACAAATCCGCTCGCGCGACTTTTATCTCCACGATCACAATCTGGCCTTTGGCATCGACGCCCATCAAGTCTGCGCGCCTTCTGTTCGGTAAACTGACCTCGGATAACACCATGATATCGTGCCTGGAAAAAAGCCTGGCGACGCCGCGAGCAACGGCAGCTGCCCCGCTTAAAACATCGGTCTTCTCCGTCATCTGTCCGGGATTAGGGGCCAAAGCAGCAGCGGGGGAAGGCGAATCATTAGGTTCCATCATCATGAAGGAAGAGTAGAACATAAAAAGAACAAAAGAAAGGCGCTTATCTTTTTCGGACAGTATCAAACCCATTGTCGCTTGATGCCTGGCAGCTTTTCAAGGTCGATATTGGCGATGTTGCCTTGGAAACACTTTAGTTTCTTCCAAAGTTCACACAAATCACAGTCCATCGCTGGCTGGAACTGAACATTTTCGGCCATGCTGAAGAGGCGCTGTCTGTAGCCCCAGTTCAAAAAAGCGCTTGTTCGATTTAGTCCGTCATTCACCACCAAAAATAAAGGCCCCCAATTGGGAGCCTTTATGAAATCTCTTTGATGACCAAATCACCGATAGAATATATGATTATCAATCGTTGCCATGCGCTTCAGCCGCCAACCAGGCGATACGTAGCGCGCATGGAAAAACAAAGCGCCTTCAACAGGGCTCTTCCAGCCGTCATTCATCGCGATTTTGGCAATCGCTACAGCATTGCGCCAATGCCGGTGGCCTTTGTTAATCCGCGGCATTTTACCGCCTCGGATGAAAGAAAATTGCTTGCGCTGATAAACAACGCCACAAAGACTATCCGGAAAGCGTGAAGATGCGGCCCGCGCCATGACCACACGTGCTACGGCAAGCTGGCCGGCGAGCGTTTCACCTTTGGATTCAAAGTACACGGTTCCAGCGAGGCACTGCATTTCTTCGCTCAGCGCGCCGTCTACAGATTGCTGTTTTACGAGCTGACGCAGCGAACTGGCGCCATCATTCGTGAAATCAACCGTCTCGACTGCAGCCCGCTCTTCGTTAGCTTCACGATCAGCGTCAATGACATCCTGCGGGATTTCGGAAACAACTTCCTGCTGTTCGCCAAAAATTACCGTTTCGAAACCGGGTGTATTCTCATCGGAATCCAGCATGTCCGGATCGATTACGATTTCCATCTCGGGTGTATCATCATTCGCTTCTAATGCGAATGATGCATCGGTTACTGCGAGAGCGGCGACCGCAGAGAATGCAAGCGAAACCACGCTCGCAGTTTTAAAAATTTTACTCATAAACCTGTTATTTTATGCGGCGAGTCCAGTGCTAGCCAAACCAGCATAAATAAGCGTAAAAACCAACCAACAGCTTATCCCTGTTCCCTCCGTCTGCGTGTTTATTCCATGTCCAGTTGGACAATCCCTTGGAACAACCTTCGCTTCAAAGTTGGTCGCGAAATAGGGTGCAGTGCAACAAAGTCAATCAAATCAGGTCATTTGAGCGATGAGTCGTTCCGCATCCGGGATGTCCAGTTCAATTAACCATAAATCGGGATCAAAACCAGTTCTGCGTTCTAAATAATCATCCAAAACTTGTTCTTTTTCAATGTCTTGCGGCCAAATCACTTGCCAAATTGCTGGACCGTCGAGACTCGGCATTTTCTCCAGAAGGCGCGGATCTTTACCCTTTTCGATGCATATTATCAGGATCGCGCCAGAAATCCGGTCGCCCTTTCGAATCACCGCCCCAAAGCCGCCTTCCTGATTCACTTTCCGGATCAAAGACTGCACAATCATCTCCGCAGACAGCCGCGGTTCGATCATATATCCCGCTTGTAACCAGGAAGAGAAGCGAGCGGAATGTGAGAACGCATAAATGTTCCAGTCCCGCGGGCAATTTCTTCGCCCTCTTCGTCAATAAGCCGCGAATCCGCGACGAAAACCCGTCTTTTTCCGCTCACCCAGCGCCCCTCGGCCGTCACGGTGCTCGACTTTAGCGGACGGGTGAACAGCACATTGAAGGCCGTAGTCAGCAGAAATCGGTCAGAAACCAAGCTGTTGGCGGCATAAAAGGCCGCATCGTCAAGCATTTTAAAATAACTCGTGCCATGCACAGCACCCGCTGCGTGATAGTGCCGCTCATCAACCGCAAAGGTGATGCGTGCAAAACCGCGATCGGTGATCTCAAGATCCGATTCAAACAATGCGTTGATGGGCGCTTCTTTGTAGAGCCGCTCCAGGGCACGAAAATGTTCGTGCGATCCGTCTGGTGCCTGCTCTGGATCAGTCTCCGAAGCCATGCTCAAGCTGCTTGCTGGTCCTGTTGTCCAGTTAGCAAGACATAGAGCGCATCTTCTGAATTGGCGCCGCGCAGCTTCGAAACGACAGACTCATTGCGTAAGAAGCGGGATATCTCGGCAAGAGCCTTGAGATGATCGGCACTGCCTTGTTCCGGCGATAATAGTCCAAAGACCAGATCAACGTCCTGGCCATCATGGGCATCAAAAGCGACAGGATGCGCAAGACGAATGAAGAGCCCAACACTATGATCGAGCTGCTTGATCCGGGCGTGGGGTATGGCGACCGAACCACCAAATCCGGTGGAGCCCAGAGACTCTCGATCATTTAACCGATCAAGCACCATCTGAGCATCAAGGTCGTAGCTACCTGCTGCTTTTTCGGCCAGGGTTGTGAAAATCTCTTGTTTGGACATGGCGGTAGAACTCGCCAATATAGCGGCGGCATCGATATGAACTGACAAATATTTCATTCTATCCTCATGGGCCGAAAGGCCCGAACTGTTACTACGCGGAACATCATGGCGGGCAAATTGCCTTCACGAGATGCAGCTAATCAAAAATATGTTCCGCCAAAAATACGCCAAGAATTTGGCTATTTGGGAGATTTAAAGGCGAAACGTGGCGCTATTTCTGCGGTTCGACCCAGCCAATAGTGCCGTCTGTTCGGCGATAAACCATATTATGCGATCCAGTTCCAGCATTTTTGAACAATAGCGCGCTGGTATTACGCAAATCCATCATCATCACGGCGTCGGAAACGCTTGCCTCTGGAATATCCGTGCTCGTTTCAGCAATGATAGCCGGTGCTTCGGAATTGGATTCCGCCTCAACCTCTTCATCCCCAACGTCGAACACGCGGTAAGCTGCCTCTTCCTGTTTGGCGGCATATTGCGCTTGCACATGATGGTCGTTGAGGCGGCGCATGTAGCGGCGCAGTTGCTTTTCAATCTTGTCTGCCGCCTGCTCAAACGCCTGATGGGCATCGCCAGCCCGCGCCTCTGATTTCAGCATCAGGCCGGTCATAATGTGGGAAACAATATCGCATTGAAAATGATTATGGGGCGCTTTGCCAAAAGTCGCATGGCTGGAAAGGGCCTTGGGAAAATATTTTGCAGCTATCGCATTCATTCGATCGTCAACATGGCTTTGGAGAGCGTCGCCGGTGTCCACCTGATGTCCTGAAACACGAATTTCCATATTTTTTCTCCATTATGGTTGCGCAATCTTATTATTATTCGGCAGGAAAAGATATTTAAACCGTCAAGTTTTGGCCCAAAGCGGGTCTTCTATCCCTTCCATGAAAGCGGCGTGATGCGCCAGCTCTTCCGCGCTGGCGCTATGTGGCCGCGGTGCAATAAATTGGCGGCGCAGCGCCGCTTCTTTTCGTGACGGTTGCCGCTTATCGGATCCAGAATCTACTTTATCGTCCGCTAGACTCAGGCCGATCTGACGGCCGCCGGTCAATTCTATATAAAGTTGGGTTAGCAATTCTGCATCAAGCAGAGCCCCGTGTTTGACGCGGTGGCTACGGTCAATACCATAGCGGCTACATAGCGCGTCAAGGGACAATTTGGCGCCGGGATGCTTCACTTTGGCAATGGCTAGTGTATCGACCATACGAAATTGCGAAATCGGATTTTTGCCGCACAAAACCAGTTCGGCATTGAGGAAGTTAAAATCAAATTGTGCATTGTGCGCGACCAGATTGGCCTCGCCGAGAAATTCCAACAATTCGTCTGCGCCAGCGGAAAATAGTTTTTTGTCAGACAGAAAAATATCGGAAAGCCCATGCACTTCCTCTGCCGCTTTCGGCATGGGACGCTGCGGATTATAATAGCAATGGAAACTGTTGCCGGTTTCGACTCGGTCGATCATTTCAATACAGCCGATCTCAACCATCCGGTCGCCGCTTTGAGGGTCAAATCCGGTGGTTTCAGTGTCGAAAATTATCTCTCGCATAAATATAATATCGGACTCAATTTCCGGTTACGCAAGGGAAGCTTTTAATTTTTCTATTGTATTTTGCACCTGCTGCCGCGTTTTATCCAACGGCTGCGATGTATTGATGATAAAATCAGCCCGCTTGCGCTTTTCTTCATCCGGCATTTGCAGGGCCTTGATTGTCTCAAACTTCTCCGCCGTCATGCCGGAACGGTTTAACACACGGTCGCGTTGATCCTCTGCCGTCGCAGACACCACAATGACATAGTCGACTGCTTTTTTACCAGTTTTTTCAAACAGAAGCGGGATATCAAAGAGAATCATCGGTGCATCCCGATTCGCTTGCATAAATTCGGACCGCATCGCGCCAACGGCCGGATGAATAATGGCTTCAAGCTTTTTCAGCGCCTCCGCATTGCCGAGCACGGCGGCACCAAGCTTTTGCCGATCCACACCCTTTTCGTTCGTGGTGCCAGGAAACAGAGCTTCAATATCCTCTACCAGCGCGCCGCCAGGTCCCTGCAAAATGTGAACCGCAGCATCGGCGTCAAAAACCGGCACGCCTTCATCGGCAAACATTTGGGCTACGGTTGATTTGCCCATGCCGATTGATCCGGTCAGGCCAATGATCATCGGTCCAGTCATGCCAGAAGCAGCTTTCTAAGTTCTTCGTCATGTTCCAGTGGTGGTGCCTGACCGAAGAAAATTTCAAAGGCCACTGCGGCTTGTCCAATCAACATGGATAATCCATCCACCGTGTCGAGACCCCGTGCTTTAGCGGCTTTGAGCAGCTTCGTTTTAATTGGTGTATAGACAAGGTCATAGACAATCGCGTCATCAGGCAGTCCGCCCAAATCGATTGTTAACTCATCCTGTCCTGTCATACCGAGTGCGCTGGAATTGATCAGCAGCCGGGCAGCGGGCAAGACAGAACCATGTTCCAAAGCCTGTCCTTTGAGCCCAAAGCGCGCTAACAAAGCCGACGCCTTCAAGACATTGCGATTAATCATCGTGACAGATCCTACATCAATGCGGGACAAGGCGAATAATACCGCTTGGGCCGCACCACCGGCACCAATGACAACCACATCCTGACCGGTCAGCGGCACCTCCGCTATCGGCGCGTAAAAACCCCCGGCATCCGTATTTGTACCAAAAAGATCGCCGCTTTCGGTCCGTGCGATAGTGTTCATTGCTCCGATAGACGCCCGAATTTCTCCCGGATCAGAAACATGATCCATCACCGCCAGTTTATGAGGGAGTGTCACATTGCAGCCCTGCCAATTGAGGTCATCACGGCGACTGGCGATATAATCCCCCAGCTCATCGGGTTTCACGTGGAACATCCGATAATCGGCATTAATAGCCAATTTCTCAAGCCAGAATTTATGGATGATTGGCGACTTGCTATGGGCAATCGGATCTCCAATTACTTCGGCATAAGGGAGTTTATTGGTCATGATGGTATCACCCCTCTGACCCTTAAATAGTCTAGTAAGTGGAGAAGCGGCAGACCCATGATCGTAAATTGACTCCCTCTAATGTCGGAAAAAAGCTGCGCCCCGCGCCCTTCAATCTCGTAGCATCCCACACAATGGCGGATATTATCCCATTCTGCATCGACATAGCTATCGATAAACGCGCCGCTCAAACTGCGCATCGTCAAGGTTGCGATATCAATATGCCGCCAGACGGGCGACCCCTGATCCGCGATCACCGCAGCGCTGAATAATTTATGCTTTTTGCCGGACAAGAGCCGCAAATGGGCTTTTGCATCATTTGGACTAGACGGCTTGTCGAGCATTGCGCCATCTTCCAAAGCGAGAACCTGATCACCGCCCAATACCAGCGCCACCCCGATACGCCGAGACAGTCGCACCGCCTTCGCTTCAGCCAAAGCGTCAGCCAGATTTCGCGCGGTTACACCATCGGCCCGCAAGCCGTCTTTCAACGCGTCTTCATCGACATTGGGTGCCAGCGCTTCGATCGTCACCCCAGCCGCTTCCAGCATGGCCCGGCGCGCTTTGCTCTGGGAGGCTAAAATCAGCATAGGGTCCGGCAAAGCGTCACTCATCAATGGCACTCTTTTCCTTCAACTCTGTATGGCGTTCATTGTAAAAATTGATGATGGCCGCAGCGGACTCCTCAATCGAGCGCCGGGTCACATCGATCGTCGGCCAGGCATTGTCAGCAAACATCCGCCGCGCATATTGGATTTCTGCCTTCACCTTTTCCTCATCGACATAGTCGGTTTCGGGTGCCTGATTAAGCGATAGTAATCGGTTACGCCGCACCTGAACTAACCGGCTTGCCCCGGCGACCAAACCGACAACCAACGGATTTTTTAACCGGTAAAGAGCCTCAGGCGGCGGTGATTCCGGAACGATTGGGATATTGGCGGTCTTGTAGCCGCGATTGGCGAGATAGATGGATGTTGGTGTTTTGGATGTTCGTGATACGCCGGCCAGGACTATATCCGCCTCCTCCCAATTCTCCCAGCCAATACCGTCATCATGGGCAATGGTGAATTGGATCGCCTCGACCCGGGCAAAATAGGCCGCATCCAATATATGTTGCCGGCCCGGACGTGCTTTCGCCTCTTGGCCGAGCATATTGGACAAAGCATCGGTAACTGTGTCGAGCGCCGGAACAACAGGAAGTCCCAAATGACGGCATTCCCGCTCCAGCCGCGCTCTGATATCACTGTTGACCAACGTAAAGATCACCAGACCGGGATTATCCGCCACCTCGACCAATATCCGGTTCAAATGCGTTTCGGAGCGCACCATCGGCCAGAAATGCTTGATGATTTCGACCCCATCAAATTGCGCCAACGCCGCTTTAGCGATATTCTCCAGCGTCTCACCAGTGGAGTCGGACAGCATGTGAAGATGTAAACGATTCATGCCCGCAACCCTGTGATTTCATTGTGGATAAAGCAAGGGATGAATGCGGGATTTTTGGGTCTGCTATTTCGATCCCCATCATCCCGATTTCTATCCACAGCCGGTCAAGTTTCACAATTTTCATCCACAGATTGTGGATAATGGGGATCAAATTTGGGAATCGGTAAATTTTTCGTTAACAGCCATCTGTCAATCTGTTTGTAATCGCGGTAGACCCGCTTTACCTCTGCTATCCACGTTCTATCATCATCAACAAGATTCTTTAAATATACTATATTATTATATTGGGTGACCCTTATCTTATGCCTGACGCGACCGACTCCCAGAAAATCCTGCTCGAAACTTTGCACGGCAGAAAAACGTCTCAGACTCCGGTCTGGCTTATGCGCCAAGCCGGGCGTTATTTACCGGAATATCGCGAATTACGCGCACAAAAAGGCGGATTTCTGGAGCTTTGCTATGATGCAAAGGCGGCGGCGGAAGTTACGATTCAACCAATTAAGCGCTTTGATTTTGACGGGGCGATCCTGTTTTCCGACATTTTGATCGTGCCCCATGGCATGGGTCAGAAACTGTGGTTTGAGGTGGGGGAAGGACCCCGGCTGTCACCAAGGTTAGTCGATGCGGCTTTGTCCTCTCTAGAGGCTGCTCCAGAGCATTTTGAAGCTATTTACAATACAGTTCGACAAGTCGCTGCGCAGCTGGATGACAAAACGACCTTCATGGGCTTTGCCGGCAGCCCCTGGACCATCGCGACCTATATGATCCATGGGCAAGGCAGCAAGGATCAGGCGGTCACGCGGCGCTATGCCTATAAGGACGAAGCGGCTTTTTCAGAATTGATCAATGCGATTATCGAAAACACCGTGACCTATCTGCTCGGTCAGATTGACGCGGGCGTGGATGCGATACAACTATTCGATAGCTGGGCGGGGACGTTATCGCCCGCGCAATTTGAAAAATGGGTAATTGCGCCCAATGCAGAAATTATAGCGCGGATAAAGGCGGTGCACCCTGATTTGCCGGTTATCGGTTTCCCCAAAGGAGCAGGTGCAAAGCTGGTCGCTTATGCCCAAGAAACAGGCGCTGATGCCATTGGTCTGGACGAGACGGTCGATCCGGTCTGGGCGCATAAAAATCTGCCAGCGGATCTCCCGCTGCAAGGCAATCTCGACCCACTCGCCCTTATCGCTGGCGGCGACGCGCTGGAAAAATCGGCGCGTCATATCTTGCAAGTGTTTGAAGATCGGCCGCATATTTTCAATCTCGGCCACGGGATTTTGCCGGACACACCCATTGAACATGTGGAAAAGCTGCTTACACTTGTCCGGCAATGAATGAATATCTTTCCATGCTCTATCTCTGGTTAAAATCCGCCCATCTTATATTCGTCATATTCTGGATGGCCGGTCTGTTCATGATGCCGCGGTTCTTCGTCTATCATCAGGAAAGCGCGGTCGGATCAGAAGAAGACGGCAAATGGATTGAGCGCGAGGGAAAATTGCGCAAGATCATTCTCAACCCTGCGATGATCATTGTCTGGGTTTTGGGTCTGTTTCTCGCTTACGATATCGGCGCGTTCAGCCAAGGCTGGTTCCATGCCAAATTGCTCGCGGTTTTGCTGCTCTCTGGCTATCATGGCTGGATGATGGGCTATGTCAAAAAGCTGGCGCGCGGTGAGCGGACGATGACCGACAAAAAATTGCGACTGGTCAATGAAGTGCCTGGCATTGCAGCGGCGATCATTGTAATTTTGGTGATCGTAAAACCGTTCTAGAAATTAAACTATTTGTTCATGGCTGCTACACCTTTCCATCGGCCGATAAATTCAAGACCATATCCAAGGAAAGCAATTGCAATTCCGATTATAAGAAAAATCAACGCTTCTCCAATAGGTCCTATTGATCCCTCAAAGTTATAAACTTCAAACATCGCCATCTTGATGAGTGTACGATAAACACCAATCAAGGAACCAATTAATCCTATCAAGAGTGAGCATATTGATGCAGTCTTTAGATAACTCGTCCAGAGAGCATATCTTTCAGGTTTCAACTTAATGCTCTTGCTGTTGGTTGTCATGTTCTTGGCAAAAATCACTAGCATTGAGACAAAAATGGCCATCAGAATAGCCAAGACAAACCAAATCATCACATCTGGTTCTGGAGGATGATCAAATGCAAATTTGTTCTCTGGGGCTATTTTAGCTGCTACCATGGTCTTTTCCGAAACGCTGTAATTTACGAAACTACATTTGACAGGGTCGTCCAGCAAGCGTAATTGACTGCTAAAGCCCGTCCGGGCTACCTTTCATGTGAAAATTTGACGGCGCATATGCTGCACACATGCAAAAACAAAATAACTTCCTAATATTTTTGGATAAACCTCCATGCATTTAAAAGAACTAAAAGAAAAATCGCCCGCTGGTCTCGTCTCCATGGCGGAAGAACTGGGCGTTGAAAGCGCATCTACCTTGCGCAAACAGGATCTGATGTTCGCGATTCTGAAAGAACTCGCGGATCAGGACGAACTGATCATGGGCCTCGGCACAATTGAAGTGCTGCCCGACGGTTTCGGCTTTTTGCGCTCGCCTGAAGCCAATTATCTCGCCGGCCCTGACGATATTTATGTCTCACCGAACCAGGTCCGTAAATTCGGCCTGCGCACCGGCGATACGGTCGAAGGCGAAATTCGGGCGCCGCGGGACGGCGAACGCTATTTCGCGTTGACGAAACTGACCGCGATCAACTTTGACGAGCCCGATGCGGTCCGTCACCGGGTTAATTTTGACAATCTCACCCCGCTTTACCCGGATGAGAAGCTGACCCTCGACAGTCTCGACCCGACGGTCAAAGACAAGTCAGCCCGCGTCATCGATATTATTTCGCCGCAAGGCAAAGGCCAGCGTGCCCTAATCGTGGCACCGCCGCGGACAGGTAAAACCGTTCTGCTGCAAAATATCGCCAAGGCGATTACCGACAACCATCCGGAAGTTTATCTGCTCGTTCTGCTGATCGATGAACGGCCGGAAGAGGTGACCGATATGCAGCGCTCAGTGAAGGGCGAAGTGATCAGTTCCACCTTTGACGAACCGGCGACACGCCACGTGCAAGTTGCTGAAATGGTTATTGAAAAAGCCAAACGCTTGGTCGAGCACAAGCATGATGTTGTCATTCTTCTCGACTCTATCACGCGTCTGGGCCGCGCCTATAATACGGTCGTGCCAAGCTCCGGCAAGGTGCTGACCGGTGGTGTGGATGCCAATGCTTTGCAACGTCCGAAACGGTTTTTCGGTGCCGCGCGTAATATTGAGGAAGGCGGTTCGCTTTCCATCATCGCAACCGCGCTGATTGATACCGGTAGCCGGATGGACGAGGTTATCTTTGAAGAATTTAAAGGCACCGGTAACTCCGAAATCGTGCTGGATCGCAAAGTTGCCGACAAACGGATCTTCCCGGCGCTGGATGTTGGCAAATCCGGTACACGTAAGGAAGAATTGCTGGTCGAGGATGACAAGCTCAAGAAAATGTGGGTGCTGCGCCGTATCCTCATGCAAATGGGTACGATCGACGCGATGGAATTCCTACTCGACAAGATGAAGGACAGCAAAGCCAACGACGATTTCTTCGACAGCATGAATCAATAGGAAGATTCAAACGGTGCGCTCCCTCTGAGCGCGGCTGGGAGCAGAGGCCAGTTATGATTATGGAACAGGCTTTGCTGCAGGTCAAAGTGGGGCAGTCCGATCAGTTTGTCGCAGCGATGCAAAAGGCAAAGCCGCTTATTGCAGCTCAGCCCGGCTTTCAGTCGATAGAAGTTCGTCCGTTGGTAGACGGTCCTAACCAATATCTGTTGTTGGTCGGATGGGATTCGGTCGAATCCCATCGCGACGGCTTTCGCAAGTCTCCGGAATATCCCCAATGGCGCGCCTTGCTTCATGACTTTTATGACCCTATGCCGACCGTAACTTATTTTGGACCTTCGATTTTTTCATGATTGATCTTCTTTTTATACTGACCGCTGCATTGCCCGACGGACTCGGTTCTCCTGCCGATATTTGGGCAGCGATTGTCCATGATTTTTCGAATATCGGATCGCCGGAAGCACTCGCGGCCTTTGGCCAGGTGGTCTTGATCGATCTGGTTTTCGCGGCCGATAATGCGATTGTGGTCGGCGCGCTGGCCGGTGGTCTGCCGCCAGATCAGCGCCGCAAGGTGATTATCATCGGTATCAGCGCAGCCTTGATCATGCGGATCATTTTTGCGCTCGCGGTAAGCATGCTGCTTTCGATCGTGGGACTGATTTTTGCTGGTGGTTTGCTGCTTTTGTGGGTGGCATGGAATTTCTGGCGTGAAATTTTCCATGAAGGGGAGTCTCCCGGTTCTCCAGAAATTGCCGGTGACGAACATAGCGGCGTGAAATCTACCAAGACATTCTGGGGAGCCGTCTGGGCGGTTACAGCAGCCGATATCTCGATGAGCCTCGACAATGTTCTCGGCGTTGCTGGGGCCGCGCGCGAGCATCCCGGCATATTGGTTGTCGGATTGCTGTTATCGGTCGCGCTAATGGGTCTCGCGGCCAATGTGATTGCCAAATATATCGAGCGGTATAAGTGGATAGCTTATATCGGTCTGGCGGTGATCGTCTGGGTCGCTGGGCGCATGATTTATGACGGTATCGTCGATCCTAAACTAGGGATGATGACGCTGTTTTAAGGCAGATGGGGAGCAGATTAAGGCCACCCTACATCGATAAATTGGAGGTGGGTTAGAGGAATCCAATTGCTCATTTGACCTATAACGGCACCGCGTTGAGGTGCCGACCAAACTTCTCCGATTTCTGTATCAGTCTCACTGTCAAATAGCTGACCGTGCCAATCGTTAAGATTTGTAAACCAAATTTTACCAACAACCATAGCTAAAACCACCTTATATAGTATTTATGCTCCTTCTTTCCGACTATATGTTGAGTTCCTATGATGTTCTACTTTTGAATTACTGAGTTTTGTGCAATACTCAGTAAATGGATAAGTATTACGCAGCAGAAATAAGTAGGATTGCTGGTTTTTCAAAACCGCATATGCTTGGATACTTGGAACGAACTGAAATTTTCATTCGAGAAAATTGGGAAGACCGACGACACGGCAAGGTCAAAAAGTATACATTCAGAGATTTGATTGTACTACGGGCAATTAAGAAAATGTTGGATATCGGAATTCGCCCTTTAAGGGTGAAAGAGGTCCTTCAGAACTTATGTAAAGAGGAAGAATTGCCTAATAACAGGGCCGCAGCGGAGTTGTTCGCGAAGACCGGCAACTCTTTATTTCTGATATCTGAAGAATCGGTCATTTTTGTCAACAATGACCAGCAGATGATAGATTTAACCAAAAGCCGCCAATTAGCTTTTTCATTTATGGTTGGTGTATCAGATCTTATTCTGGAACTAGCTCCTGTCGTCGAGATGTACGAACCGCAACGTACAGGTAATTGGACTCATGACGAAAAAATACTAGAAGAAGTATGTAATACAATTGGCATGTAGCTAGGCCTTCATCTTCTCCAGCATCTTACCCATTTCATCCCAGACCTTGTTGATCGCCTGTAATGGGCGGACCATGACCTTGAAATCCTGAATTTTGCCGTCGTCATTCCAGCTGATGATATCGACACCATTGACCTGAATATCATCCAATTGCAGCTCAAATTCCAGCATCGCCATATTGGCGCCATCGTCGATAATCTCTCGCATATACCGGAAACTATCATTCCCCAGGACATTATCCGCCGCCAGCAGATAGGCCATAACGATGGGCTTTCCGGCCTGCGGCGTATGCACGACGGGGGAGTGGAATACCGCATTGTCGGCGAGTTGCGCGCTTAGCGCGGCTTCGCTTTTGTCGGCCATGCGGGCGTGCCAGGCTTTTAAATTGTCCCGGGTGCTCACGCCAAATGCGCCTTGAAAAAGGCGGCCGTGCGTTCGTCTGCCAGATTTGCCGCCTTTTCATCGCGCCGGGTCCCAAATTCAGCGGCAAATCCGTGATCCAGCCCCTCATAATCGTGCAGCGTCACCTTCGGGTGGTCGTCCAGCCCTTCATGCATTGCTGCCTGTGCATCAGCCGGTACAAAGCCATCGGAGGTGGGGATATGCAGCATGACATCATGCGCGATCGCGTTTTTCTCGCCCAAAAGGCCATCGATACCCACGCCATAATAGCCAACAGAGGCATCAATATCCGTACGCGCCGCCGTCATAAAGGCGAGCCGCCCGCCCAGACAATAACCGACGCAGCCGACTTTTCCGCCATTGACGCTTTCACGGGCAAAATGAATCGCCGCTTCAATGTCTCTGATGCCCTGATCCTGATCAAATTTGCCCATGAGATCGAGCGCGACCTGAAATTCTTCCTGAATATCAGCATCAAGATCAGTGCCTTCGTTGATCCGCCAGAACAGATCTGGCGCAACGGCGAGATATCCGGCCTTGGCCCAATGATCGCATTTCGCCTTGATGCCCGGATTCACACCAAAAATTTCCTGAATCACGATGATTGCCGCTTTGGCCTCACCGTCTGGCTTGGCGACATAGCATGGAAATTCTGCTTCTCCGCTCAGCGTTTTAATCGGTTTCATTTCATCCATTTTCTTGCGCTCCTTTGATCATGACTTGATTATTGGTGCACATTATCCCCATATCCTGTTGTGGCAAGGTGGAACATCATCTGTTGCGGTGAGGGGGAACTTCGCTTCAACAACATTATAAGAGGAAGCCAATATGAAAGTAACCGTAGAGCTGGATTGCACACCCGAAGAAGCGCGCCGCATGATGGGTCTGCCGGATGTCGCAAAACTCAACGAAACTTATGTGAAAGAATTGTCTAAATTCCTCCAGGGCGCCAGTTCGGTAGAGCAGTTGCAGAATTTCACCAAGATTATCGCCCCCATGGGTGAGGCCGGTATAAAGATGTTCTCTTCCTTCGTGAGCGGGGCGATGGGTGCCGGTAACGGAAAATCTTCCTCGACCAAGAAAAAAGATTAGATATCAAATAGTTAAATAATGTCCGCGGCTGACACTATCTTTGCATTGTCCAGTGGGCAACCACCGGCGGCCATCGGTGTCATCCGGATTAGCGGTCCACAAGCATCGGGTGTTTTGCGCGTTCTGAGTGGCTCCGTGCCGCATGAAAGACGTGCCAGTCTGGCAAAACTGACCGACCCGGCCAGTGGCGAACTGCTTGATACGGCTCTTATATTATGGTTCCCGGGACCAGGTAGCGCGAGTGGTGAAGATCTGGCCGAAATTCATTGCCACGGCGGCCGGGCTGTCATTCGCGCGCTGGAAACCGCACTTGAAAATATGGACGGACTGCGTCGAGCGGAACCCGGGGAATTTACCCGCCGGGCTTTTACGCATGGGCGTATGGATTTAGCGGAAGCTGAGGGATTGTCCGATCTGCTTTTCGCGGAGACCGAGCTACAACGCCGTTCCGCGGTTCAGGCGGCAGGCGGAGCGCTTTCGCGAAAGGTGGAGGATTGGCAAAACACCATCTTGCGCCTTTCCGCCATGGTCGAGGCAGAGCTCGATTTTTCCGACGAAGACGATGTGACGCCCGCGCAATTGTCTGTAGTCCAATCGGCAGCCGCTAAACTGGCGACTGAAATGAAAAACATGCTGGATCGCCCGCGCGCAGAAAAGTTGCGCGAAGGGGTTCGGGTTGTTTTGGGCGGTCCGCCCAATAGCGGCAAATCAACTTTGCTCAATGCGCTTGTCGAAAGAGAAGCGGCGATCGTCTCTCCGATTGCGGGAACGACGCGCGATGTGATTGAGGTGCCGATTGCGATCAAGGGCATACCCTTTTTGTTTATCGACACCGCCGGTGTTCGCGATGAAGGGGCGGAAGAAATAGAGCGGATAGGGATTGATCGCGCGCGCCAGCAATTTGATACAGCGGATCTGATATTGTGGCTCGGTCCGGAAGGGGAGGGTCCGAAGGCACCCAATCTGGTCGAGATTGCATCGCGCCAGGATCATGCCGAATATCAACCAAAGTCTTCCGGCGTTCTTTCTGTATCTCCGGTAGCCGGTGCCGGGATGGATGCGCTGGTGACGTTGCTGGTGGATCGCGCGAAAGATATTGTCCCGCGTGGTGACGAGGTCAGCGTCAACAAACGTCAGGCCGATCATCTGGCGGAAGCGCAGGTGAGTCTCCATCAGATATCCGAAGTGCAAGACTATTTGATTATCGCCGAGCAATTGCGATTGGCCCGCGCGGCGCTCGATGTGCTGACAGGACGGGCGAGCACCGAAGACATGCTCGATACCCTGTTCGGGGAATTCTGCATCGGGAAATAGACTGTTTCACGTGGAACATATTTCAATCTTGTTCCAACGGGCGAGATCATTTTGACCTGAAACCCGCCTTACGCTATGGGCACAGCATGAATCGTGATTTTGATCTTATTGTCGTCGGTGGCGGACATGCAGGCTGTGAAGCTGCCGCTGTGGCTGCGCGCATGGGCGTGCGCACGGCATTGGTCAGTTTCACCAAAGACAGCATCGGCGCGATGTCCTGCAATCCGGCCATTGGCGGCCTGGGCAAGGGGCATTTGGTTCGAGAGGTTGACGCGTTTGACGGCTTGATCGGAAGAGCCGCCGATGCAGCCGCCATCCATTACCGCATGCTCAATCTGTCCAAGGGCGCCGCTGTGCAAGGCCCGAGAGTCCAGGCAGATCGTAAGCTTTATAAAGCCGCCATCCATCATATGCTGGATGCGCAGAACAATCTGTCCATTGTCGAAGGCGAGGTTGCGTCGCTGATCTTTGATGGGCAGACGGTCAGCGGAATTTGCTTGGCAGATGAAAGCAAGATCACCGCGTCCGCTGTCATATTGGCGACTGGAACTTTTCTAAACGGAAAACTGTTCCGCGGCGAAGAAACTGTTGCGGGTGGACGGACAGGGGAGGCCAGTGCGGTGTCTCTGGGTCAGCAGATTCGCGACGCCGACCTCCCGATAGCGCGCCTGAAAACCGGAACGCCGCCGCGCATCGATGGCCGGACGATAGATTGGGCCGCACTCCCCGAACAGCCTTCCGACGATGATGACTGGACCATGTCACCGCTTTCAACGCGGCGAGACGTGCCACAGATTTTCTGTGCCGTCAGCCGGACCAGCGCAGCGACCCATGATATTATTCGTGACAATCTCGACCGCTCGCCTTTGTTCAGTGGCGCGATCGATGCGCAGGGGCCGCGCTATTGCCCATCAATAGAAGACAAGATTCACCGCTTCGCTGATCGGGATTCCCATCAGGTATTTCTAGAGCCGGAAGGGCTCGACACCAATCTGGTTTATCCCAACGGTATCAGCACCTCTCTGCCTGCCGATGTGCAGGAGGCCTTTGTCCGGACCATGGACGGCCTGTCCAAAGCCGAAATCATCGTGCCGGGCTATGCGGTAGAATATGACCATATTGATCCGCGGGCTTTGGATCGGTCGTTAAAGGTCCGTGATCTGGACGGCCTTTATTGTGCCGGTCAGATAAACGGTACAACCGGATATGAAGAAGCCGCGGCACAGGGCCTGATCGCCGGCATTGGCGCGGCCTGTGCGATTCAGGGAAAGGCTGCTCCGGAGCTGGATCGCGGCACCAGCTATATGGCGGTGATGATTGACGATCTGGTGCTGCAGGGCGTGACCGAGCCTTATCGGATGCTAACGGCGCGTGCGGAATATCGCCTGCGCCTGCGGGCCGACAATGCGACCACCCGGCTTAGTCCGGTGGCAGCGTCCATTGGCTGCTTGGGCGGAGAAAGACAGCGTTGGTTTGATGCACGGGAAGTCCAGCGCCATGCGCTTATGGAAGAGTTGCAGACCGTCCATAGCTGTGAGGTTATTGCGGATCAGGACATTGAGGTTCGCCGCGATGGTACCAAACAATCTCTGTTCGACTGGCTGCGTTTCCCCAACATTTCCATAGCGGCGCTGGAAGAGCTGGGCATATCTGTTGCAGATGTGGACTCTGTGTTGCTGGCCGAAGTTGAGGAAGATGCCCGTTATGCGCCTTATCTGCAGCGGCAGGAATCGGAACTTAAAGACCTGCGAGCGAATGAACAGATACGCTTGGGTGATGATCTTGATTATGCCGCAATCGCCGGACTGTCGAATGAGATGGTCGAGCGCTTGAAGAGCGCACGTCCAGAAACACTGGCTGCCGCTTCACGGGTTCGCGGGATTACACCAGCGGCATTGGCCGCAATCCTCGTTCATGCCCGTCGCCGAGAAGCCAAGACCCTGGCGGCATGATCGGACTATGACGGAGCAAGAGGCGCAGGACTGGCTGCGCGCAAATTTTGATGTTTCACGTGAAACATGGGAGCGGCTCGAGCAATTTCTAGCGCTTCTGGCTGAAGAGATGCAGCACCAGAATCTGATATCCAAATCGAGCGCCGACCATGTTTGGGATCGGCATGTTGTAGATAGCGCGCAACTGTTGCTCCATGCACCGAAGGACGGAAGCGACAAAATTTGGATGGACCTGGGGACCGGGGCAGGCTTCCCAGGGATCATCACTGCCATATTGGGCGACTATAAAGTGCAGATGGTTGAATCGCGGGCCCGCCGCATAGCCTTTCTGGAATCTGTCGTAACAAAGCTGGGACTTACCGAAAAAGCGTTGGTTTTTGGCGACCGATTGGAGAATGTCGAAAGCCATCCTGTGGATGTTATAAGCGCCAGGGCTTTTGCGCCGTTGCAAAAACTGTTGTCACTTTCTCACCGGTTTTCCACAGAAAATACGGTTTGGCTCTTACCAAAAGGCAAAAATGCGGTAAGGGAGTTAAAAGGCCTATCGCCAAAACGGCAAAAAATGTTCCACGTGGAACAAAGTTTGACCGACCCGGAAGCGGGAATATTGGTGGGAATAGGCTGAAAACGTTTATTTATATCAGCTTAGCGAAGGGTTCTGCGTAAAATGGTCCGGATAGCGATAGCAAATCAAAAAGGCGGCGTCGGTAAAACGACCACAGCCATTAATATGGCGACCGCTCTTGCTGCGAGTGGTTGGAAAGTCTTGCTGATCGACCTTGATCCGCAAGGCAACGCATCCACAGGCCTTGGTTTGAACCAGGCAGAACGCACGCATAGCAGCTATGACCTCCTGGTTTCAGATACACCGTTGGCAGATTGCGTCATCAGTACGCGCGTACCGGGCCTTGATATCGTGCCGGCTGTTGTTGACTTATCTGGCGCCGAAGTAGAGCTGGTAGAGTTTGAAGAACGCACACATCGGTTGAAAAAGGCCTTGGATGCCGGGGATGACGGTCAGTGGGATATTTGTCTGATCGATTGTCCGCCATCATTAGGTCTGTTGACACTTAATGCTATGGTCGCGGTGGAATCGCTTTTGGTGCCCCTGCAATGCGAATTTTTTGCATTGGAAGGCCTCAGTCAGTTGTTGCAGACAGTGGAGCGCATAAGAGCCCGTTTCAACCGCGCTTTGTCGGTAATGGGTGTTGTCCTCACTATGTATGATCGCCGCAACAAACTGACCGAGCAAGTGTCTGATGATGTCCGAGCCTGTCTTGGCAATGTCGTATTCGATACCGTAATCCCTAGAAACGTGCGGCTTTCCGAGGCTCCGAGCCATGGTTTGCCCGCTCTTATTTATGATCATCGGTGCAGTGGTTCGGAAGCCTATATTAATTTGGCACGGGAATTAATCTCTCGTCTGCCAGAACGGAAGGTAGCTGCATGATGGCGAAAGAAGAGGAAGCTCCATTGCCGAAAAAGGCTGCAATCAAAAAAGCTACCGGACTGGGCAGGGGGCTAAATTCGCTTTTTGGCGAGATTCAGCGCGAAGAGCCGCTGATTCAGGCACCAGAAACCGAAATCGATGATGATAGCCCAGAAACGCGCACCGATGGGCTGCGCTCTATAGCGATTTCCGATATCCGTCCAAATCCTGATCAGCCGCGGCAGACGTTTGATAATGAAGCGTTGGATGAACTGGCCGACAGTATGAAGCTGCGGGGTGTGATTCAGCCCATTGTCGTCCGCCCTCATGGCAAGAATTTTCAGATTGTCGCTGGCGAACGTCGCTGGCGAGCAGCTCAGCGCGCCAGGCTCCATCGGGTTCCAGCAATTGTTCGCAGTCTCAATGACGCGGAAACGCTTGAAATCGCGATTGTCGAGAATGTGCAGCGCCGTGACCTGAATGCTGTGGAAGAAGCTGAGGCTTATGTGAAGCTGAAAGACGACTTCGGCCATAGCCAAGCGAAGCTTGCGGAACTGGTGGGTAAATCACGAAGCCACATCGCTAACCTTATGCGGTTGCTGGAGCTACCCGAATCGGTCCGGACGCTGGTTGGCGAAGAAAAACTGACCATGGGCCATGCCCGGGCGCTGATTAACGCGCCGGATTCGGCGGAATTGGCCCAACAGGTGGTCAAGCAGGGCCTTTCGGTAAGGGATACAGAGAAGCTGGTGCGCAAGGCGCTGGGTGGATCGCGGCGTAAGAGCAAGCCACCATCAGCGGGCATCGGTGACAGCGATGCCGATATTCGCGCGGTAGAAAGCCATTTGGGGGATCTTTTGGGCCTGAAGGTCACGATTCAATCTAAGGGTCAGGCAGCCGCGGGGTCTATGACAATAGATTATAGCAATCTCGACCAGCTCGATCTGATTTGTCAGCGTTTAACCGGCGAACATATTTAATTTTCCCGCCTTTTCATATGATTCTGATGGCATATCCTTGACTCTCAAATCTAAAAATTTGTAAACTCAACCAGTTAAATCAAAATATTTCAAACATTTAACTGGTTCACAATTCTTTAACCATGGCTGGCAGCAAAGCCTTATCCTTTCTGGTCGATAAGCAATCTCGAATGTTGGCGTATAGCGACGTTTGGCCAGTGGGTTTGGCTAGACGCACCGTAGGCGCCCTTTCGTCTAGTAGTTTATATATAGGGACCAGAAAATATGTCTAAATTTATCAAAGCCGTTGTGGCTTCTTCCGTACTTGCGGCTTCCGTTATGGGTGCAAACGCTGCTCACGCTGCAACGGCTTCTGCTGATGCGCGTGCCAATATCCTGGAACAGGTTACTGTAACCAACACTTCAGATCTTGATTTCGCAACCATCGTTACCGGCGCTACCGCCGGCACCGTTGTTGTAGACTCCGCTGGCGCCGTTACCTGCGCCGCTGCTCTGGTTTGCTCAGGCACAACCACCGCTGCTGGTTTCACCGTTGCTGGTACAACCGGCCAGACTGTTGACATCGATGCCGATGCAAACGTTACGCTGACCAACGCTGGTGGTAATGCCATGGTCGCAACGCTGACGGAAAGCGTTACCACGCTGACCATCTCTGGCGTTGCTGCAACCGATGTTTTCTCGGTAGGCGGAAGCTTGGCTGTTGGTGCAAACCAAGCCGATGGCGCATATCTTGGTAACTTTGACGTGACCGTCAACTACCAATAAGCATTAGCTAGGTCGACAAACTGTCGACTGGTTAAAGAACAAGAAACCCGTCTGTAACACAGGTTGCAGGCGGGTTTTTACTATTTGTCTTATAGTGATGTTACAGCGATTATTTGCTGTGGTTAGCGCTTTGGTAACCCTCTTTCTCCATAGTGAGCGATGTGGGGATATTGGCGGTTAGCCGTCAAGTCCGGAATATTTACAAACCGGAGACAATGATGAAGACCAGCGGTCTCAAACGATTCAACAAACTTTATGCCGGCTTTGCCATAATCGGCTCGGCGCTTTTGCTTCCGAATATGCCAGCGCATGCAGCCGGGGATCTCCTGGTTGCGCCAACGCGCATTGTTCTTGATGGGCAGCGCGGTACAGAGGTTATTCTGAACAATATCGGTTCAGAAACAGCGACTTATCGCGTTTCTCTTGAGCTGCGCAGAATGACGGCGGAGGGTAAGCTTAAGGATGTCAGTGCCGAGGAAGCCAATCAGGTTGAACTGGCCGCCAAAGAGATGATCCGGTACGCCCCGCGACGGGTGACATTGCCGCCCAACCAACCCCAGGCCATTCGCTTGGGCATACGGCCACCGCAAGATCTGCCCGATGGCGAATATCGCGCACATCTGCTGTTTCGCGCCATCCCCAAAGCGAAAGCAGTCACGGAGCTGGAAAGCACGAGCGGTGGCTTCACCATCGCACTGACTCCCATATATGGCGTAACCATTCCGGTGATAATTCGTCAGGGAAATTTGCAGGCTACGGCAGGAATTGCCAATGCGCGCGTAGAAACAAGCGGCAATGGACAGGCCTTTGCTTTTGACCTCAGCCGAACTGGTGATCGTTCGACCTATGGCGAGATACGCGTACGCAAACAGGGCGAAAGCGAGCCGATATTGGTGGCGCGCGGTATTGCCATTTATCCTGAAGTTGAGCGACGTAAGGTCACTTTGCCGGTACCAGCAGACATTGCTGCCAAGCTTAAAGGCGCGATTTCTGTTGAATATTATGAACCTGATAATGCTGGCGGTGGTTTGATTACCAAAAGCCAGATTGTTTTAAGATAGTACCTAATATCAGTATATTAGGCTGACTTCAGAACGTTAAGCAGTCAGAATATCGATGATGAAAAAGCACCTTTCCATAATCGGCCAGCGTTTCAAATCGCTGGCAATGGCCGCCGGGATCAGCACGATCCTGGCGGCATCGCCGGTTATGGGGCAGGCCGCACCGGTGGGATCGTCGAATAGCCAGTCATCATGGACGGCAAATGACGATGATGCGCTACTTTTCGATCTGCGCTCCGGTAAATACCGCCTTGGTGACGGCGTACGCGGTTACCAAACGGACAATGGTGTTTGCGTAGACTTTGGCGATGTCATCATGGCATTGGATGTACCCATTAGGTTGGATAAAAAGTCGCGCCGCGCAACTGGCTGGATATTTGCCGAGCGAGAAACACTGACCGTTGAGCGAGATAGCAATACGGTACAAAAGGTGAACGACAGGAAAAAACTGTCCCCTGGGGATGTTTACGATACGCCAGAGGGCTGGTGCGTAAACGTTAAAACCCTTTCCAATTGGCTAGACCTGCCGTTGGTTCCAGATCTGTCCAACGCCTTGCTGACAATCGAATCGAACAGGAAACTGCCATTCCAATTGGCCTTGGAGCGCAAAGAGCGGGCGGCGAAAATCCGGCCACGTCGCAGTTTTGATTTGTCGAGCCTGCCGCAATCGACCGAACCGTATAAATTATGGCGGACACCATCAGTTGATGCTGTTGTTTCTGCTGGTGGCCTGCGCGACAAACGATCCGGACGGCAGATCGATGTGCGCTACGAGCTATTTGCTTCTGGAGAAGTTGGAAAAGCCTCTTTTGACGCACGCCTATCGTCTGATGACCAAGGCGTGCCGGAAAGCCTGCGCGTCCGGGCCTATCGCACAGATCCCAAAGGCGGTCTTTTAGGACCGCTCAAGGCCACCCACTTCGCGTTGGGCGATGTTTCGACCTTTTCGACCCCGCTTGTGTCCCAAAGCACAGTCGGCCGAGGGGCAGTAATCACCAATCGCCCCGTTGATCGGCCCGATAACTTTGACCGCACGAGTTTTCGCGGCGAATTGCCAGAGGGTTGGGATGCGGAATTATACCGCAACGGACAATTGTTGGCCTTTGCGGAAACCCGCTCGGATGGCCGGTATGAATTTATTGATGTACCGCTTCTTTATGGTCAGAATCGCTTTGAAGTCGTGCTCTATGGCCCACAAGGCCAAGTTCGCAGGGACAGCAAGTCGGTTCCTGTTGGGCTCGATTCGATTCCACCGCGCAAAACCTACTATTGGGCGGGCGGACAAGAGGCTGGTAAGGATCTGATCAACTTCAATTCCTTTCTGCCGATTGAACAGGCCGGTTGGCGTGGCGGTTTCGGTATAGAGCGGGGGCTCAATGCGAAAACATCGGTCGCAGCGTCTCTATTCAGTCTGCAGATCGACGGTGTACGCCGCAACTATGTCGAGGGGTCAGTTCGCCGGGCTGTTGGGCCGACACTCGTTGAGCTGACTGTATCATCTGACCTCGAAAAGGGCACCGCTTTTCGCGGTCAACTGCTTGGTGAGCTCGGCAACACGTTCATTACAGCCGAGACTATCTGGGCACGAGGCAATTTTCGGTCAGATCAAATTGAACAAAACGTGAACGGCAGGCATAGCCTCTCGCTCGACCATAATTTCAAACTGGGCAGCAAGATTGTCCCCTTTCATATTGACGCGCAATATGAAACACGATCGGATGGGCGGTCCTCTCTTGATTTAACCGGTCGCGCATCACTGAACTTGCGGCGTTTTTCGCTCACAGGTGAATTAAACTGGGAAAAACGGTTCAACGATTTGGGTCCCAATCTACCCGATATTGCAGAGGCACGGCTTTTGGCCAATGGCCGTATTTCCGGGATCAGGTTGCGCGGCGAAGCAACTTACCGGATCGCGCCAGAGAAACGCTTCGAAAGGGTTAATTTTACCGGCGAATGGCGCGCAGGAAACCGGGCTGACTGGCGCGCAGAGCTTGGCTATGATGTCGGGCTCGATCGCGGCCGTGCTGGAATTGGGATAATCCGTCGTTTTGACAAATTTTCACTGACCGCTAGCGCAGAAGCCGCGACAGATGGTTCTGTGGCCGCCGGATTGAACCTTGCTTTCAGTCTGGGTCCTGATCCGCGCAATGGCAAATTCCGTTTCTCAAATAACAAGCTCGCCAATAGCGGTCAGGCGCTAGCGATTGTCTATCGGGACAAAAACCGTGATGGAATAAGGCAAGCCGAAGAAGAGCTGGTCGAAAATGTGGAACTGACAGCCGGTAAATCCACTGCGCTGACGCCAACCAATGCTAAGGGACAGTCGATCATTGATAATCTCGAACCGTTCCGACCGGTTCTGATTGGCATAGATACCAGCAGCTTGCCTGATCCTTATGTTCAGCCGGCGCTTCCCGGTATTGTCGTAACGCCGCGCCCTGGTATTGCCGCGACCGTCGAGTTACCGCTTGTCAGCGCGGGTGAGGTTGAAGGCACTCTGATCCGCAAGGGCGGTGGACTGTTGGCGGGTGTCGGTCTGGAATTGCTTGATGTTAACGGCCGCGTAACTCACGAAACGCAAAGTGAGTTTGATGGGTTCTTCCTGTTTGAAGGTGTGCCCTATGGATCTTATCAGCTGCGTGTTCAGAAATTGTCCGCGCAGGCTATTGGAATCTCGCCGATAGTGAATATCCGGGCGGTGGTTGATGATGATAATCAGGTCGCCAAGCTAGGCGTTGTTGTGGCGACTTCCGATTCGGTAATGGCGAAACTCGGTGATGTCCCGACCGGGGCTTCTGCGGGATCGCCTGACCCTTAACATATAGTGCGCCTTAACAATGGCTCCCCTGATCGTGTCTTGTGCGTTTACGCTGTTCTGCTAAGCTTTTGGGCTGTTTGAGAGCTCAGAGTAGAATCAGGACGAGAATATGCAAGTCACCGCAAATGGTATTAATATTGAAGTCGAAGATCATGGCAAAGCCGCCGATCCTGCGATCCTGCTCATCATGGGATATGGGACACAGCTTATCGCTTGGCCGATGGATTTTGTGAATGGCTTGGTTGAATCTGGCTTTCGCGTCGTCACTTTTGACAATCGTGATGTTGGGCTGTCCTACAAATGTGATGGCGTTTCTGCACCAGGGCCGCTTCGGCAGCTTTTCACAAAACGATTTTTCCCTAATCAAAATCTGGCGCCCTATAATTTGAGTGATATGGCCAGAGATGCAATTGGCGTTTTGGATGCGCTTGATATTGCAAAAGCGCATATTGTGGGCGCTTCGATGGGCGGCATGATTGGGCAATTGGTCGCGGCGGATCATGCGGACCGGGTTCTGTCTCTCACACCGATCATGTCCTCCACCAACGCGCCGGGCCTGCCGGGCGCAGATCCCGTGGTTCGCAAAGGGCTGATCCAATCCGCCCGGGCAAAAGCAACAACGATTGACGAAGCCTTGATTGCCGGCATGGCTTTTTCTTCAATCATTGCCTCGGAAGAGGGCCGGGCGAGAGAAGAAGAACGCAAGGCGCTGATGAAAATAGCTCTGGAGCGCAGTTTTTATCCCGCTGGCCGTCAGAGGCAAATGGCGGCCATTATTGAGACCGGCAATTTGCGGCCCAAAGCCAAAGCGATATCCGCTCCGACAATGGTTATTCATGGCACATCGGACCCGCTTATTCCCCATCCGTGCGGGGAGGATATCGCAGCCAACGTGAACAATGCTCGCCTCGAGCTTGTCGATGGCATGGGCCATGACTTGCCGCCAAGCAAATTACCGGTAATGGTCGAGATGATCGCGGAGCATTGTCACGCTGCCTGAAGCGAGATGGCCGGGCCTAATGGTCCAATGGCAGGCAATATTCCACGACGTGGTCGGTCATTATAATCCGACTGGGGGCAAGCGCCATGCTATCTCCATCCTCTTGAAAATATTGAATATTTTTGGTGTTTTCGACATGTTCTATAGCAATTTTCCGAGCACGGCAGGAATATGCGAAGGATAGTTTCCTGGGATCTTTTCCGCGCGCTATCGAAACCATGAAGCGAAGGAAATTCCAGCGTGTGGCATGGGACAGCGTAATCAAGTGGAAATCATTCTCGCCCAAACCAGCCTCTGGGGTCAGTGACCATGGCCCAGCAAAATAGCGACCCTTGGCAATATAAAAGGCCTCGCATGACAGGCTGTTTTGTGATCCATCTATTGCGATGACATCCAGCGAAAATTGTTGCCGAGGCCAGCGTGTGAATAGTCTGGCAAAGGACCAGGCATAGGCGCTGCGACCGATCCGTTTTTTCAGTTGCGGGGAATGCCTGGCAACGGCAACCCCGTCGGGACCGGCGCTAAGGCAAGCAGCAAAGGGACCATGATTGCTGGCGGCGACCGGCTCTCTCAATCGCGCCTTGGACCCCGCTAGATATCCTCGCATGACCTCTCTCGCAAATTGCTCTGGCTCAGACGCATAGCCAATTTCCCGCGCAACCAGATTGACCGTACCTGCGGGAAAAATACACAGAGGCGTTTTCGACCCGGATTTTTGCATCGCCGCTATGACCAGACGCAATGTGCCGTCCCCACCAGATACGCAGATAAGGTCGGTGTCGTTAGCAAGCACCATGCGACCATCTATTTGGGTTGTGCCCATGACGATCTTCGCACCGCACGCTTCAAAGGCCTGCGCGAGCAGGCCGAGGCGTAGTTCATGATGGGTGCCAGAAGCCGGATTGTGGATGAGTTGAACAAGCATTGACAGGACATGGCGACATAAGACCGATATCGTCAATGGCGAACACCGAATAGAGGTGTCCATTGCTGCAAAACCATCATATTGGACAGCTTATGACCAAAAAAATCACTATCATTGGCGGTGGTTATGCCGGTACAATGCTCGCCAGAGAGCTCGACCAGCATGCGGATATGACCCTCATCGAACCGCGCGAGAAATGGGTCCATAATGTCGCTATGATCCGCGCGCTCGCGCGGCCTGAACTGCTTGGCGAGATTGTCATACCCTATGACGGTTTGCTGAAAAATGGCCGGGTTGTTCGTGGCCGGGTTGTGGCAATGGATGGCAACACCGCGATATTGGAAGACGGGACCGAAATTGCCGGGGATATGACAGTCATCGCCACGGGCTCGAGCTATGCAGCACCGTTCAAGATGCAGGGAGACGATAGCGGGGCCTTCTTGACCAAGGCCAAGCGCGTGATCATGCAAATCGACAAGGCGAAGAATATCGCGATTGTTGGTGCGGGCGCTGTCGGCAGCGAACTGGCCGGAGAACTGGCTTTTGCACGACCGGAAAAACAGATCACGCTGGTCTCGGCAGATGACAATCTGTTTCCCGGCTATCCGGCAAAGCTCGGTCGCTCGATGCAACGGCAATTGGGTGAGCTGGGCGTGAAGGTGCGCTTGGGCGAGCGGATCAAGAAACTGAAACGGACGGACGAACCGTTTGTGCCGCCGAAGAACACCATCAAACTGTCTGACGGTTTCCCGATTGATGCGGATCTGGTGATTCCCGTTATCGGTGCGAAACCGGAGACGGGTCTGCTGCAGAGTCTGCAAGGCGTGATCTTTGATGATGATGGCCGCGCAAAGGTTGACGGCTGGCTCAGGCCCACCGCCAATCCTGATCTGTTTATCGTCGGCGATATTGCGAGCACCGGTGACACGATGACAATTGTCGGGCTGACGCGTCAGGTGGGATGGCTGAAAAAGGCCCTGAAAGCCCATATCGGCGGCAAGCAGATCGAGGATGTGAGGCCCTACAAACCATGGCCCAAGCCTTTGATATTACTGCCTCTGGGGCCGGATAAAGGCGCGAGTGTACTGCCCTTTGGCGTGACCGGGCCGTTTTTGACATCCGCCATCAAAGGCAAAAAGCTTTTCATCCCGCGCTATCATCGGGAATTTGACTGGCAGCCCTAAGCGGCGACTGGTTGCAGCATTTTCAGCGCGATATCCTTCGCGTCCTTGTAGCCAGGTTTCCCGTTGGCGGCACGGGGCACATCATCGACCACAAGAAACGCGCGCGGCGTTTTATAATCGGCCAGCTTGCCGCGAACATGATCGTGTAGCGCCGCTTCATCAAGCGTATGGCCATCCGTTACGGACAGCACAGCCGTCACCTTCTCGCCGAAGCGGTCATCAGGTACGCCGACGACCAGGCAGTCATAAACACTGTCATGAGTCTTGAGCGCTTCCTCGACTTCCTCAGGGAAAATCTTTTCCCCGCCGCTATTGATGCAGACGGACCCGCGGCCCAGCAGCGTCACGGTGCCATCGGCCTCGACCACCGCAAAATCGCCGGGGATGGAATAGCGAACGCCGTTAAATGTCTTGAACGTCGCGGCGCTTTTTTCTTCATCCTTATAGTAACCAAGCGGGACCATTCCCCCGTTACAGATCATGCCCATTTCGCCTGAACCGGGTTTTACTTCGCGGCCCTCTTCGGTCAAAATCTTGGTGGTTTCTGCCATTTCAAAAGTGGCGGTCTTTTCAATCGCCGCATTTTCACGGGTTGTAACCGATGCGCCCATGCTGCCTTCGGTCGATCCCATGCTGTCGACGATGACCATTTCGATATGTTCCAGCAGCCCTTTTTTGACCTCGGCTGACCACATAACGCCCGAAGAGCCAATCATCTGGATAGATGAGAGATCATAGGGCTTGCCCTGTTCTTTGGCATCATCGAGCGCGGCCAGCATCGGTTTGGCGAACACATCGCCGACGATCGTGATGTCGGTGGCTTTCTCGTTATCCGCCAATGTCCAAAGTGCATGCGGGTCGAAATGCCGGTTGTTGAACAGGATGACACAGCCGCCGAGCGCGTGTGGAATCATCGCGCCGATCCACATGCCGGTACCGTGCATGATCGGGCAGGCAGGGATGGAGCGACTGGTGGCGCCTGCGGCATGAAGTGCTTGAACCAACGGGCCAAATCCTTCGGCGCCTTCGGGCAGAGTCATTTCCCGCATCTCAAAGCCTTTGGTGAACAAGGCGCTGGAAAAAGTCTGGTGATCATACATCACGCCCTTGGGCATACCGGTGGTTCCGCCGGTATAGAGCATGTAGAGATCTTCGCCGGAACGTGGGATGACCGGCATCGGATCAGCGGCGTTTAAAGCCGTTTCATAATCCACCGCGCCTTCGAGATGCTCGCCGGAACCATCATCAATTTCCAGGAAAAGCTTCACATGTTCCAGTTGATCCTTGATCGCCGCGACACGCGGGGCGAACTGGGCGTGATATACCAAAGCCTCACTGTCGCTATTATTGATGACATGCGTGAGCTCTGCCTCAAGATAGCGGTAATTGACATTGACCGGGCAGATGCGCGCTTTGAAAGCGGCAAATTGCGCCTCCATATATTCCGCGCAATTATAGGCATAGATGGAGAGTTTCGCGCCGGGCTTCAGGCCGTGATCCGTATAGACCTGTGCCAGCTTCGCCGCTCGCTGTTCATATTCGGCCCAGCTATAGCGCTTGTCGCCGTCCACAATTGCGGGTTTGTCAGGAATCGCCTGAGCAATATTTTCCCAGATATCGGCCATTTGCCAGCTCATCGAATCTCTCCTTTTTCTTTTGAACATAGCCGGAAAAAGGCAATGTACAATAGATAGACCCGATAGATTTATTTAACCGGTTTTGATAGAACGCGTCCCTGGCGCCGGCGGGGTTTCCGCGCCGCCAGCAAAACATTGCGCTATAGCCATCCATCGGGTTGCGTTTGGACCGGTCACTTTTAGGTTGGTATCCGCAATATTGCGAGTCTGGGTAACCACTTGGCAAAATTCCTCAGCCAAACCCTCAATCCGCTCTTCTTCCCTTTCCTCTCCAAAGTCCCAGACTGCACCGGAGGGGGCAGTAAGCTTGAGATAAGGCACAGGCTGCGGCGCTTCTTCGCCATTGACCTTGAATGTCCAGCCATAGGTGTTGAGGCCGATCATCACGATATTGCGGATGCGATCCGCATTTTCGCGCTTGAGGCCGAGCACATCATAAATAGCCTGCGCATGCGACCAGTTTTCCATCAACCGCGCGGTGATGGAAGAGCGGACACTCATGGAAGGGCCAGCCCACTCGACCCGCATGGCGGGATCGGCTGCACCAAATTCCGGTGCCATTTTCTGATAGAAGTCCCGCCATGTCTTGACGAGATCCGCGCCGGATAGATTGTCGAGATAATCCGCCTCGAAAAAGCGCATGGATGTCTGGCCCTTTCTTGCGTTCTCTTTCATCGCAGTCATTGCCTCTTTGAAAAAGGCGTGAAATTTTTCCGGTTCGGTGAGCGACCAATAGGCCGCCATGTTCCAGATATGCAGATGGCGGATTATGGCATTGATCGTCCAGCCCTTGAAACCGGTTTCCTGTTCCATCTCTTGGTCAGAAAGGTCTTTGACGAGCGCATATATCGCTTCGCTTTCGTCGAGAAAATCCTGAGCCTGTTCCATCATTACGTGTTTCCCATTTCCTGCAATATTTCTTCATTATGCTCGCCCAATGCGGGGCTGGGCCCAGTGGTAGGCAGTTTCCGGCCATTGATATGCAATGGTGATGCGGCATTGTGAATTGTGCCGAGCAGCGGGTGATCCTGTTCCTCAAAAGCCTCTATCGCTATGATCTGCGCATGCGATTTCACATGATCGAGGGTGAGGCAGGGCGCGGCGGGCACATCGCCTTCGGTCAGGCCCGCAATCATCGTATCTGTGTCATGTAAAGGTGGCTCACTTGATACAATCTGCGCTAGCTCGGCCATATGCATGCTGCGATTTTCCAGACCTTGATATTTTTCTTCCGACTTCAGATCTTCGCGGCCGACCATTTCGAACACGACCTGCCAATGCTCGTCACTCATCGCGGCATAGGCAATGGCGCCGTCGGTAGTACGCAGCGGCATCTGATAATAGTCGGCAAAGGGTGCGGCATGCATAGCGTCCTCGTCCATCAAAGTCAGATGCATACCGCCGTCGGGCCACAGAAAGGCAATGCAGCTGGCGAGCATGGACAGGTCGATATGTTGTCCTTCGCCGGTTCGTTCGCGCGCAAATAACGCCGCCGTTATGGCTTGGGCTGCGGTATAGGCGGTCAGCTTGTCGCAGAGCAAAGTCTTCACATAGGCAAAGCCGTCAGGATGGCCCTGCGTTCCCATGAAACCGGCCATGGCCTGCATCACATGATCATAGGCGGGGCGATCCGCCATCGGCCCGTCGCGACCAAAACCGGTAATGGCGCAATAGATCAAAGCCGGTTTTTCGGTGCGCAGACTTCCGCTGTCGAGGCCCAGTCGCTGCATCACGCCGGGACGATAATTGTGGATGACAATATCGGCATCGAGGCACAGCTTGCGCGCGGTGGCAACGCCCTCTTCGGTTTTCAGGTCCAGCGTGATTGAGCGCTTGGCACGATTGCAATTGTTGAACAGGCCGGAGATGCTTTCCTTACGGCTGCCGAGCCAGCGCATCGGATCACCAATGCCGGGCGGTTCGACCTTGATCACGTCCGCCCCTTGCTGTGCGAACATCATCGTGGCGAGGGACGCGGTAATCATCGTCGAAAATTCCACGACCTTGATCCCGGCCAGCGGCTGCTGTGCTGTCACCTCTGCCATCTCATCTCCTATATCCCTTCGCGCTCATGCTGAGCTTGTCGAAGCATCTTATCAAAACCGTTCGGAAATCACCCTTCGACAGGCTCAGGGTGAGCGCAAATTCATGAGTAAGCTACTCCTCTAAATTCGCCGCAAGCCTTTCATAGGCGGCGATAAAATCTTCTTTGAATCCTTGGACAACCTGCGCGGTGGACATTGGTTGGTTCATCAGGCCGACGCCTTGGCCAACCCAATAGGTTGCCAGATCTTTGGCGCCCTGATTGTCGCCCTGACTCAATTTGTCGATAGAGCGGAGCGGTGGTTCGGCCACCAATGATTGCAAAGGCATGGGCAGGGGTCGCGGCGCTTCTTCCGCCTCCCAGGCATCGGTCCAGGGAGAGCGCAATTGCCTCGATGGTTTGCCGGTGCGGGAGCGTGCCCGTACCGTATCGCGCGACGTGGCGCTGAGCATTTTTTCCTTCACGACCGGGTTGGTCTCTGCCTCTGCCGTGGTCAGCCAGACCGATCCGCACCATACGCCGCTTGCGCCCATGGCCATGGCAGCGGCCATCTGGGATCCGGTGGCGATACCGCCCGCAGCCAGCACCGGTGTATCATCACCAATATCGCGCAACGCATTACAGACTTCCGGGATCAAAACCATCGTCGCGACATCGCCGGTATGACCGCCTGCTTCTCCGCCTACCGCGATCAGGATATCGACACCAGCGGCGACCTGGCTCATCGCATGTTCCTTGGTGCCGATAAGTGCCGCCACCGGCACACCATGTTCCCGGCCCATATCGGTCATGACTTGCGGCGGAATGCCAAGCGCATTGGCGATCAGCTTGATCGGATGCCGAAAGGCAACTTCCAGCAAGGCCCCTGCATTGCCGCCACGCAGATTATCTGCACCGACTGCATGTTCCCGCCGAAGCTCTTCGAGGTCACCGGGATCGACGCCATGACGCGCCATGATGTCCTTGGAAAATTGTTTATGTTTGTCGGGAATCATCGCCAATGTGGTATCGACATCGATCTGTTCACCTTTGCCTTCGACCTTGTTGGGGACAATGATATCCAGGCCATAGGGCTTGCCGTCGACATGATCATCAATCCAGCTCAGTTCTTCTTCCAGCGTTTCGGGCGTGCAGTTGACACCGCCGAAAACCCCCATGCCACCGGCTTTGGAAACGGCAGCGACCACATCGCGGCAGTGGCTGAAAGCGACCAGAGGAAACTCAATTCCCAGCATGTCGCAAATCGGGTTTTTCATTACGCGTCGTCCTCTTCACTCACCTCATCAGCGGTAATTTCCATGATCAGGTCATCGGCCGCAATCTGGTTTCCGGCGGCAGCGGCGACAGTTTCAACAGTCCCATCGATTTCCGCCAATATTTCATGCTGCATTTTCATCGCCTCCAGCACTGCAAGCTTGTCACCTTTTGACACAGCCGCGCCCTGCTCGACGAGTATCTCAAGTAATAGGCCGTGCATCGGGGCAACCACGGTGCCGCCGCCGGCCATATCCTCCATGGCGCTGAGGCCGGTCATGTCGGTGACCGACAGGGACCGGTCCGGCAAGGCCAGGTGCAGGTGGCGACCATCGGCATGAAAAATCGCTTCGACCGTCCGGCCGTCGACCAGCAGTTTCGCTGTATCTCCGGTTATGGAGAGCAACTCCACCTGCGCTTCCTGTCCTGCGCCATCCACATGATAATGGCCGGGCTGGCGAACATGGACGTGGATGATGCCATCCGTCTCGGTCGCTTCCGCCAGTTTCGCATATTGGGTGACGGTTTTCAGATCCGCAGTGCTCGACCAATCGAGCATTTCTGGATTGACGTTGAGCGCCAGTTTATGCGCCGCCTGCTGACGCAATTTGTGCTGGAGCACGGCGGCAATGGCAAATGTCGTATAATCATGCGCGCCCAGATCAACACCCTCTTCGCCATAATTCTCGGCAATGAAAGCGGTGGTTGCCTGACCGTCGGCAAAATCCTGTTTGCCGAGCGCGTCGATCAGGAAGTCACGGTTGGTTTTCGGACCGAACAGGGCGGTCTCGGCCAGTGCCTTTGCCATCTGCCGCCGGGCGTCTTCACGGGTGGCACCATGGGTGATGATTTTGGCGACCATGCTGTCGTAGAAGGGCGAAACCTCGCCGCCCGTAGCGATGCCGCTGTCGATGCGCGCATTGGCCGACGGTTTCCAGAGATCAATATGGCCGGTGCTGGGCAGAAAATCATCGGCCGGGTCTTCGGCATAGAGCCGTACTTCCATGGCATGACCGGTGAGAGTGACATCATCCTGCGCAATATCCAGCGGCTCGCCTTGGGCAACTTTCAATTGCAAGGCAACCAGATCAAGACCGGTTATCTCCTCGGTTACAGGATGCTCAACCTGCAGCCGCGTGTTCATTTCGAGAAAGTAGAAACTGCCGGATTGATCGAGCAGAAATTCCACAGTCCCCGCGCCGCGATAATCCACTGCTCGCGCCGCTTCCACGGCCGCAACACCCATTTCGGCGCGCAGTTCTTCGGTCATGACTGGGCAGGGCGCTTCTTCAATGACTTTTTGGTGCCGCCGCTGGACCGAGCAATCGCGCTCACCCAGATGGATGGTGTTGCCATGACTGTCGGCAAAAACCTGAATCTCGACATGGCGGGGTTTGATGATCGCTTTTTCCAGAATCAGCTCGCCATTGCCAAAGGCATTTTCCGCTTCCGATCGCGCCAGCTTGATCGCATTGGGCACCTCTGCCTGATCGTGAACCAGCCGCATACCGCGTCCACCACCGCCTGCGGCCGCCTTGACCATCAGCGGCACCCCGATTTTCTCGGCTTCGGCAACCAATGTGGCATCGGATTGATCATCATCCTGATAGCCAGGGACGCAAGGCACACCGGCCGCAATCATTGCGCGCTTGGATCGTGCCTTGTCACCCATGACATCAATGGCTTTTTCCGGTGGCCCAACAAAGATGATATTGGCATCGGCACAGGCTTGCGAGAAAGCGGCATTTTCCGACAGGAAGCCATAGCCGGGATGGATGGCGTCCGCGCCGCTGTCCTTGGCGGCCTGAATGATGGTGTCGATCATAAGATAGGATTCATTGACCGGCGCAGGACCAATGCGCACCGCGTCATCGGCCATATGAACATGGGGTGCATTGGCATCGGCATCGGAATAGACCGCAACAGTTCTAATGCCCTGCGCTTTGGCGGTGCGCATGACCCGGCAGGCAATTTCGCCGCGATTGGCAACAAGGAGGGTAGATATGTGTTTGCTCATGATATTCGTCATCCTGAATTTATTTCAGGATCTCCTCTCGATCACTGGGTATTGAATCCTGAACCAAGTTCAGGATGACGAGGTGGTGTTGGTTTATCATTCCGGCTTCACGACCCAATTGGGTTTGCGCTTTTCAAAGAAGGAGGCGACGCCCTCTTTGGCTTCGTCGCTGACCATTCGGTCGGCAAAATTCTCGGCGGCGAGGCGGATGACCTCTTCGCGTGGTTTGCCCGCGATCTGGCCAAGCAGTTCCTTGGTTGCGGCCACAGCGCCCGGTGCAGCACCCAGCACCTGTTTCCTGAGCTGCATCTCGATGGCTTCAAGCCCGGGAACATCATCCGAAATGAAATCGGCAAAGCCAAGTTCATGCGCCTGCGTGCCGTCGAAGCGCGCAGCGGTCAGCATCAACCGGCGGCCGGTGGCATAGCCAAGCTTTTGAATAACGAAAGGCGATATCTGTGCCGGGGTCACCCCGATCGCGGTCTCGGTCATCGCAAAACGCGCACCGGATTCGCAGATGACCACGTCGGCGCAGCAGGACAGGCCAAAGCCGCCCGCCATGGCTGCGCCCTCGATCAGGACGATGACCACTTGTGGTGCGGTATTGACCAAGTCGAATATTTCGGCAGCGCCCATCGACATGGTGATGGTTGCGTCGCGGTCGCCACTTGCCTGAAAATTCTCTTTGAAATTTTTCAAATCCGCACCGGCACAAAACACCCCGCCGCGTCCACGCAAGGTGATGCCCCTGACCGTTCGGTCATCGCGAACGCCTTTTAATACAGTGGCTAAGTCTGCCACCAAGGCGTCGCTCAGGGCATTGCGATTGTCCGGCTGGTTGAACCAGATGGTGAGCCAACCCTGCTGGAGTTTTAGTTCGAGAGTGTTTGTTTTAGGGAGGTTCGTCATGCTGTGTGCTCCTGCGCAGGCAGGAGCCCATCTCCTGCTATCCGGTCAGCCACAACGGCGGGAGATGGACCCCCGCCTTCGCGGGGGAACAAAAAACGTTGAGTAGAAAAAATCATATCCGCGCCACTCCGAAAGCATTGGGGTGCAGCGTGCGGTTCTGCGACTCAAATATTGTCTCCAGCGCAAAGCCGAGCACCTTGCGGGTGTCTCGCGGGTCAATCACACCGTTATCAAGCACACGGCCGGATGTGAAGAAAGCGCTTTCCTGCGCTTCGAAAATATCCCGGATGCGCTGGTTCTGTTTGGCAATGGCTTCTTCATCCGGTTCCACGCCTTTACGCTGGGCCTGCACCTTCGCGACATGGCTCATGGTATTGGCGGCCGAGGCGCCTGCCATCACACCGGTTTTCGCATTGGGCCATGAGAACAGGAAATCCGGTTCAAAAGCGACGCCGCTCATGCCGTAATTGCCGGCACCGAAGCTGGCACCGATATAGAGCGACAATTTCGGCACGCGGACATTGGACACGGCCTGGATCATCTTGCTGCCCAGCTTGATCATGCCCTTATGCTCGGACTCTTTGCCGACAATATAGCCAGTAGTATTGTTCAGGAAGATGATCGGCAGTTCGGACTGGTCACATAGCTGGAAGAAGTGCGTCGCCTTGGCCGCCGCTTCCGGATCGAAGGGGCCGTTATTGCCGATCAGTCCGACCGCATGGCCCATGATGCTCGCCTGCATGCAGACGGTGCCGGGGCCATAGCGGCTTTTGAATTCCTCAAAGTCCGATCCATCGACAATCCGCGCCGCGACTTCGCGGACATCATAGGGAATGGTATAGTCCGTCGGCACGATGCCCGCAATTTCGTCGATATCATAAACGGGTTCGGCATAGTCGTTCTGCCGGATCGGTGCGGTGTTCTTGTTCCAGTCAATCCGCCCCATTGTATCGCGGGCAATCTCGATACCGTGCGCATCATCATCCGCGAGATATTCGACACTGCCGGTGGTGCTCGCATGCATTTCGGTTCCGCCCAGTTCGCGATCATCGGCCACTTCGCCGGTCGCCGCATGAACCAGCGCCGCGCCACCCAGCGCCGCCATACCATTGTCGCGCACGCCGATGACATAGTCGGACATGCCGGGCATATAGGCGCCGCCTGCGGTCGACGGACCGTGCAAAACGACCATTGTGGGAATGCCCGCTGCGCTCAGCCAGGCGAGGTTGCGGAACAGCATCCCGCCATAGGCCCATAGCTCGACTTTGTACTCCATCAGGTTTGCGCCCGCGCTTTCAACCAGGTGGATGAAGGGCAGCTTCAGTTCCTGCGCCATTTTCTGGGCGCCCTTACTGGCATCCCAGCCACCCGTTGTTGCGGCGCCCGCGCGAATGCCACTGTCATCGACCCAGATCATGCAGCGGACGCCTTTGACAAAGCCGATGCCAAGGATCACGCTGCCGCCCGGAATGCTGGTGTCGGGATTATCATCTTCGACGAGATAATTGGCCATATTATACAGCCGCAAAAACGGCATGCCGGGGTCGAGTAAGCGCGTCAGCCGCTCATGCGGGGTCAGCTGGCCGCGTTTTTCAAAAGTCGGGCGGCGTTTCTCTGATGCTTCAACAGCCCGCTTCTCCAGACTACGCAGATGCTCGATCAGCGTTAGCATATCCTTGCGGTTCTGGGCAAAGCTGTCGGAGCTGGTGGATATTTTCGATTTAAACTGGGGCATAGTCAGAGCGCCTTAGCCAAAGAGGACTGGAGTGATTGCGGTATGGAAACGGGAGCGGCGAGCAGGATCTGGGCATAGCTTTTACCCTGCGGATCATTGCGCATGGATGCAACCCCGCCGCCGCCCAAAATATCATGGAGGAGGAAGTTGATCGCGCCGGTGCCGGGCATGTAGAAACGCTCCACGCTGGCCGGATCATCGGGCTGCGTCAGGAAATGGGCAAAGCGTTCCCGCACGATGTCCTCGCCGAGCGCTGCCCAGATATAGGGCGCATAGCTCTTGTCGCGCGGCAAAATGCCGATATTGGATTTGTCACCTTTGTCTCCGGACCGGCCCCAGGCGAGGTCGATCAGCGGCACTTGTGTCATGGGTCCGTCACCAACGGGCAGAGCAGGCGGGTCTGGTCGCTGGATCCCCGCAGCGTCAAATGTCGTGCCTTTGGTTTCGGTAAATTCCTGACCATCATTGCCAACCGTCACCGAAATCGATGCTTCCGATTTTGGCACCAGCAGCGAAAATAACCGCACCACCGGTGAGGGCTTGGGTCTCCCACCAGCGAACAGCGCCAGTCCCGGCGGCGTCGCGAGGCCCATGCCGGTTGCTTCTTTGAGCAGCAACATGGTCGCTTTGGGATCGCGATGTTTGACGCCGATTTTCAATACCAGCTCACGGGTTTCAGCTGCCTGCCCAAAGGCCCCGAAATGGCTGTCATCGCCCAGTGTTTCGATCAGCACCTCATCAAAATCACCAGCATTGGAGGCGCGTAATTTCGCTCGCGTGCGCTTCAGGGCATTGGCGGCAAAACTCTCTGCCTTTTTTTTCGCGTCCATGCCGATGAAGAAAAACGGCGCGACCATCTTCCAGCCATCGGAATAGGTGGCGCAGGTCTTATACCTATCAGGCGCTGCGTGGCCGCGTGCGCCGGTAACCGATACGCGGTCCTCGCTGACCTGTTCCAGTGCCACGGCGCTGAAATCACAGATGACGTCTGGCAGCATATAGGCTTGCGGATCGCCAATTTCATAGAGCATCTGCTCGCCGATCGTGCCGATATTGACGATCCCGCCCGTGCTTTCCGGCTTGGTCGCAATGAAGCTGCCATCGGCGGCAATTTCCGCAATCGGATAGCCGGCATTGTCCATACTGCCCGCCACGCTTTCCCAGTCGGTGAAATTGCCACCGGTTGCTTGTGGCCCGCATTCCAATATATGTCCGGCCAAGCTGGCACCGGATAGCTGGTTGAGATCATCCGCGCTCCAGCCAAATTCATGGATGCAGGCGCCAAGTGTAACGGCGCTGTCAACGCAGCGGCCGGTGATGACAATATCGGCCCCCTGATTGAGGGCGGTAGCGATTGGGAAGGCGCCCAAATAGGCATTGATGCTGGCAATATTTTCCGGAGCGGGAAAAGCTTCGCCTGAAAACATCTCACGGGCGTCCGCAAAATCGGCTGCGCGAGACGTGAGATCATCGCCGGTAATAACCGCGACTTTCAGATCGAGCCCGGCCTCGGCAATGACAGCGCCAACAGCCGCCGCACAAGCGACGGGATTGGTCCCGCCGGCGTTGGAGATCAACTTGATGCCCTGTTTCGCGATGGCACCAATATGTGGCTTGATCACCGCAGCGACAAAATCGGTCGCATAGCCCATGTCGGGATTTTTGGCCCGCGCCCGCGCCCGCGCCATGATCGACATGGTAATTTCGGCGAGATAATCGAAAACAATATAGTCTAGCTTTTGCCCGTTTTCCGCCGCCTGCAAAAATTGCGGCACCGCCATATCGGATTCGCCCCAGAAGCCGCTGGCCCCGCCGATGCGAATGATTTTGTCAGCCGTCATATACTGGTCTCTCCTGAAACCAGCTTGGGTCAAGTCGCGTCACTTATCAACCCGTTATTGATGGGTATGGACGCTTAAAAATATCCGCCTTTGTGCTCCCGCGCAGGCGGGAGCCTATCTCCCAAGGGTGCGTTACAAAGCAATCAGATAAGGCAGGCGATAAATCGAATATCGCGCTGTACTTTTACCGGCGGTTCAAGATGGTAATATAGGAGATGGGCCCCCGCCTGCGCGGGGGCACAATACTCGTGATTATCGACGACGTTTAGGCCGCTTTGTAAAAGCTCTCACCCGCATCCGCTTTTTCGCGGAAGCTCATCGGCGGTTTGAACCGCTCGCCATATTTCTGGGCCATATTGTCGGCGGTGCGCACGAAATTATCGACGCCCATCGTATCGATATGGCTCATCGGGCCGCCGGTCCATGGCGCAAAGCCCCAACCGAAGATCGCGCCGAGATCAGCAGATTGCGGATCGGACACAACGCCCTCGTGGAAACATTGGGCCGTCGCGATCAGCTGGATGTACATTAACCGCTGTTTGACTTCCTCAACATCGGGCTGTTCTTCTGCCAGCGGGAAATGCTCGCTGAGACCAGGCCATAATTTCTTGGAACCATCATCGCTATATTCGTAGAAACCACCACCAAAGCGGCGTCCGCGACGGTCAATCTTCTTGACCATCAATTCCATCAGATCCTCTGTCCCGCTGGAAACATAGGTGTCGCCCATTTCTTCCTTGGTTGACGTCATGATGTCGTAACCCAGTTGCAGGGTCGTCTCATCGACAATGGCGAGCGGGCCAATCGGCATGCCCATGGCAATGGCCGCATTTTCGATCAGTGCGGGTTTGACGCCTTCGGCAACCATCAGCATTGCCTCATTGGCATAAGGCGGGAACACACGGTTGGTGTAGAAACCGCGCACATCCTTGACCACAATCGGCGTTTTGCGGATCTTGGCATTATAATCGAGCGCCACGGCCAATGCCTTGTCGCCGGTTTCGTCGCCGGGAATGATTTCCAGCAGGGGCATTTTCTCAACCGGTGAGAAAAAGTGCATGCCGATAAACTGATCGGGACGCTCGCTGTTTTTCGCGAGACCGGTAATCGGAAGCGTCGAGGTGTTGGATGCGAAAACCACATCCTTGCCGATGACTGCTTCGGTTTTCTTGATCACGTCGGCTTTGACATCGGGGCGTTCAAATACCGCTTCGATGATCAGGTCGACATCTTTCAGATCGTCATAATTATCGGTCGGGGTGATCCGCGCCATGAAAGCATCGGCTTTTTCTTGGCTCATCTTGCCACGCTTCACGCCCTTGTCGACAATCTTCTGACTATAATCGATCGCCTTCTGTGCCTCTTCCATATTACGGTCGAGGACGATGACATTCATGCCGCCCTTGGCTGTCACATGGGTAATGCCCGAGCCCATCAGGCCTGCGCCCAGCACGCCAACAGTTTTGAGGTCGGAAGCCGGCACGTCCTTGGGACGCGCGGCGCCTTTTTCGGCGGCCTGCTTATTCACGAACAAGGTGCGGATCATGTTCTTGGATTGCGGACCGCTCAGCAGTTTGGTGAAATATTTGCTTTCGACGCGTAATGCGGTGTCGATGGGTAACATCGAACCTTCATAGAGACAGGACAGGATCGCCTTGACCGCTTCGTAATTGCCCTTGCTCTGTTTCAGCGCCATGGCCGACGAACCGAGGTACAGCGGCACGGCGCGGGGATCCATGGAACCAGCGCCTCCGGGGAATTTCCAGCCCTTCTTGTCCCAAGGCGCAGATGCTTTGGGATTGGCTTTGACCCACGCTTTCGCCTTGGCGACGACTTCGTCAGCAGGAACGACTTCATCAACAATCTTTTGTGCGAGCGCAGCCTGCGGGTTCATCGGCTGACCCATCATGATCGCCATACCAGCCGCTTGCAAACCGGCAAGACGCGGCAGACGCTGGGTTCCGCCGCCACCGGGCAGCAGACCAACTTGCACTTCGGGCAGGCCAAGTTGCAGTTTCGGATTGTCGGCGCAAACGCGATAGTGGCAAGCAAGCGCCAGTTCGAGACCGCCGCCGAGGGCGAGGCCGTTAAGCGCGCAAGCAACCGGCTTGGCGTGGGCTTTGCCTTTCAGAAGGTCCTTCGCACTATTACCGCCGGTTTCCATCTTGCGGAGCACGCTGTTGAGTTGCCAAGCCTGATCAAATGCCTCTTTCATGGTTTCGGCCTTGGAAGAGCCGAGCATGTTGAGATCGGCACCGGCAAGGAAGCCGGATTTCTTGCCCGATGTGATCACGGCGCCTTTGATGTCGTCATTGGAAATCAGTTCATCGACGAATTTCGGGAAGTCAGTCATCAGGCCTTCATTCCAGACGTTCATCGACTGGCCGGGAAGGTCGATGGTGACAAGGGCAATGCCATCGCTGTCAATATCGACGGTGAGTGTTTCGTAAGTCATGTTTTTATCTCCTGTACTCCCGCGCAGGCGGGAGTCTCCTTGAGGTTAGCGCAACAGGTCCCCGCCTTCGCGGGGACACAATCGGGATTTTCTAGTTCACCCGTTCAATAATCGTCGCAATGCCCATGCCGCCGCCGATGCACAGCGTCGACAAAGCGGTCTGCTTGCCCGAACGTTCCAGTTCGTCCAGCACCGTGCCAAGGATCATCGCGCCGGTGGCGCCCAAAGGATGGCCCATGGCAATCGCGCCGCCATTCACATTGATATCGCTATGATCGACATTCATCGCTTCCATGAAGCGCAGGACTACGGCGGCAAATGCCTCGTTCAATTCCCACACATCAATGTCGCTGGCTTCCATGCCCGCACGCTTGAGTGCCTTTTGCGCGGCAAATTCAGGGCCGGTCAGCATGATGGTTGGCTCTGATCCGATCGACGCCATGGAAACAATCCGCGCCCGCGGTTTCAGGCCATATTTCGTGCCTGCTTCTTCGTTGCCGATCAGCACAGCGGCGGCGCCATCGACAATGCCCGAGCTGTTGCCCGCATGGTGGACGTGGTTCATTTTCTCAACATCAGGATGCTTCAAAATCGCGACATCGTTAAATCCGGGCATCTGTTCACCCATCATCTGAAACGCAGGATTAAGCGAACCCAGAGACTGCATATCGGTTTCAGGGCGCATGAGTTCGTCATGGTCCAGAACAGTTTCGCCGATCACGTCCTTGATTGGCAGAATCGATTTGGCAAAACGCTTTTCTTCCCAGCTTTTCGCGGCGCGCTTCTGGCTTTCCACGGCATAGGCATCGACATCGTCGCGGCTATAGCCATATTTTGTGGCGATCAGATCGGCGGAAATGCCTTGCGGCACAAAATATTCCTGGAACACCAGCGAAGGGTCGGCCATGCCGCCCAGGCCGTCGCTGCCCATCGGCACGCGGGACATGGATTCGACGCCGCCGCCAATGGCGAGATCAGCTTCACCCGATTTGACCTTGCCCGCCGCGATATTCACGGCTTCGAGGCCGGAACCACAGAAGCGGTTGACCTGGATTGCGGAAGTAGTGTCGGCATAACCAGCTTTCAGCGCGGCCATGCGGCTGATCACTGCGCCCTGTTCGCCAACGGGGGAAACACAGCCATAAGCAATATCTTCCACTTCATGACCGTCCAGTTCGTTGCGGTCATTGACCGAAGCGAGCACCTGGGACGCGAGATCAAGAGCGGTGATTTCGTGCAGGCTGCCGTCGCTGCGGCCCTTGCCGCGCGGGCTGCGCACAGCGTCATAAATATAGGCTTCGGTCATGCGATATTCCTTATTTTGATTAAGTCTGGACTGTTAAGTGCATAGTTAATGTTGCGCCGGGGCGCAGTCAAGCAGTTTACGTAAACGTCAAGTCGCAATTGTATTGCTCGCTTTTGGGCTTGTGTCACAGTTAAGCGGGCAACCAACTAAATTTAAGTGACTTTTCAACAATATCATCAATTGCTATAATATTTTTCATGGCAAAGAGCAAAAATCCTAAGGACGAATGCAGTCGCAGTAAATTTATTGTCTACGTTGATGAAAGTGGTGATCACTCACTTGATAAAGTAGATGAGAAGTATCCCGTCTTCGTTTTAGCATTTTGTGTTTTCTATCAGGATAATTATGTACGAAATGTCGTTTCGGCGATCGAAAAACTGAAATTCGATGAGTTTGGCCATGACATCGTAATACTTCACGAACGGGATATTAGAAAAGAACAAGGAGTTTTTAGATTCCGTGATCGAGAGGCAAAAATTCAATTTATGGAGAGTCTCACAGAAGTCATCGAAGAGAGCAATTTCATTCTAATTTCTTGTTTAATTGATAAACGAAAAATCCGTGTTGATGATAAAGAGGAATCTAATCCATATCATGTAGCGCTTGGTTTTTGTCTCGAAACGCTCGCGGATCTGCTCGCGGAGAAAGGTCAGGAGGACCACGAGACTCATATCGTTTTTGAACGAAGAGGCACTAAGGAAGATAGAGAGCTGGAGTTAGAGTTTCGCCGAATTTGCGCTGGATCCAACAGTTCTGGAAATAAGCTGCCATTCGAGATTATTTTGGCCGATAAAAAGGTCAATTCGGCTGGCCTACAACTCGCTGACTTGGTGGCCCGACCGATTGGCATTCATTATATGCGCCCCGATCAGCCAAACCGAGCTTTTGAAGTGCTCAAAACAAAGTTCTATTGCGAGGGTGGCCGGGATAACTTGGGCAGTGGCTACGAAGGTTGGGGCTTGAAGATACATCCAAATTAGAAAGCGAAAAGCCCCGGTGATTCTCACCGAGGCTATAACGCCGACCGAGTTCTCCCAATCCACTTGACAAAATTATTAACATATGAATCAGAGAATATCAATCGATTTTTGGAGTCGCTGAAGAATATTCTCTGTTAAATTACCTCTGCGGGATGAATTTCTTCTACTCCAATATGCTTTGATATTTCTGGCTGAAGACATCCCGCCCGACAATATAACGCATGATCTCGCTACTGCCGGCATAGATGCGGCTCATCCGCGCATCGGTGAAGATGCGGCTGATCTCATATTCCTTCATATAGCCCGCGCCGCCATGCAGCTGCAGCCCGAGATCGGCCATTTCCCATTCAATTTCGCTGCCCAGCATCTTGCCCTTGGCGGCGATATTGGCGTTGAGCCCGCCCTGGTTATGGACCTCAACACAATGATCGACGTAGACCTGCAGCATGTCGATCTTGGAATCCATCTCGGCCATCTTGAACTGCGTGTTCTGCATGTCGGACAGTTTCTTGCCAAAGACATCACGCTCCATGACAAATTCTCGCGTCACATCAAAGGCGCGGCGGGCAGAGGCGGCATAGCCGACCATCGCGATCAGCCGTTCTTCGGCCAACCCTTCCATCAGATGGATAAAGCCTTTGCCCGGTGTGCCCAACTGGTTTTCTTTCGGAATCTTGACGTTGTTGAAAAAGAGCTCCGCCGTGTCCTGCGCATGTAGCCCGATTTTTTCCAGATTCTGTCCGCGTTCAAAGCCTTCCATACCGCGTTCGACAATCAGCAATACCATCGCATGCTTGTCATCGACGCCCGCTATTTTCGCAGCGACAATCACAACATCCGCGTTAATGCCGTTGGAGATATAGGTTTTGGAGCCGTTCAGGACCCAATGATCGCCGTTATCGGTGGCGGTCGTCTTCATGCCGGACAGGTCACTACCGGCACCAGGCTCGGTCATTGCCACTGCTAATATGGTTTCGCCGCTCACACATTTGGGCAGGAAGCGTTCGCGCTGTTCCTCGTTGCCGATATTCTTGAAATAAGGGCCAACCAAACGGCTGTGCAGCGTATTATACCACTCGGCGCAGCCTGCGCGAGTGGTTTCCTCGATGATGATCTGCTCGTAGCGGAAATCATCATCGCCCATACCGCCATATTTTTCATCCGGCCAGATCATCAGGAAACCCTGATCCCCTGCTTTCTTGAAAATTTCACGGTCAACAATACCGGCCTCACGGAATTCATCCATCCGCGGTGCAACATCATCGGCGAGAAAGCGACGATAGGCATCGCGGAACATATGTTGCTCTTCGGTAAATTTACGCATCGGAGAAATCCTTCAATATTTAGCGGTTCATCATCATTGTCATCGCCGGTCGCGATAACGAATTCGTTTTAATCGGTCAATTAAAACACGGCTTGACCAGACCCTGCAAGCTGTTCTTTTGACCATGATCTCGCGCCATAGTTGACCGTTGCAATTATTTGAAAAGGCTTGTTAAGAGTGTCCATGGCGAAAAACGACGACAAACCCTTTATCCTGGGCCTTGGTGGAACGACCAACCCATTCAGCTCGACCGAACAGGCATTGGCAATTGCGCTAAAGACCGCTGCCGATGCTGGCGCTGAAACGGAATTGTTTGGATCAGCCAAGCTTTGCGCCCTGCCACATTATCGTTCTGACCCGGCGGGATTAAACGAAACGGGCAAGGCGCTTGTCGAAGCCGTTCGCCGTGCCGATGGCATAATCCTGGCGAGCCCGGGCTATCACGGTACGATCTCCGGCCTGGTCAAAAATGCTGTCGACTATATCGAGGAAACCGCCGGTGATGAGCGCGTATATCTTGATGGCTTGCCGGTTGGACTGATCGTTACCGCTTATGGGTGGCAAGCCACCGGCTCGACATTGGCGGCGATGCGGTCAATCGTTCATGCGCTGCGCGGTTGGCCAACGCCATTGGGCGTTGGAATAAACGCCTCGGGCGGCATTTTTAAAGACGGTGTCTGCGCAGATGAAGCGGTGAATGAGCAGCTTCGTCTCGTCGCGCAACAGGTCATGCGCGGCTCACACCGGCGACAATATCTGACTCAATAATCAGTCCGGCGGCAGATTGCCGTAAAAGTCGCGATACCAACTGACAAAGCGTTTCAAGCCATCTTCCAGCATGACTTTCGGCTCATAACCGGTCAGCGCATGGAGCTTGGACACATCAGCATAGGTCGCTGTGACATCGCCGGGCTGCATGGGCCGCATGATTTTCTCTGCTTCCATGCCGAGAGCCTGTTCCAGAGCCTTGATCATGTCCATCAGACCGACCGGCCGGCTGTCACCGATGTTCAATACCCGATGTTCGCCAGAGGCTGGTGGATTGTCCAGCGACCCTAAAATGCCCTCAACAATATCATCAATATAAGTGAAATCCCGTGCCATTTTGCCTTCGCCGTAAACTTCAATGGGCTCGCCCGCTAGAATCTTTTTGGTAAAGCCGAAATAGGCCATATCCGGCCGCCCCCATGGGCCATAAACGGTGAAGAAGCGTAGGCCGGTTTGTGGAAAGCCATAAAGCTTTGCATAGGATGCGCTCATCAATTCGCAGGAGCGTTTGGTGGCGGCATAAAGAGATACCGGGTCAACCGCGGGCTCTTCTTCGGTAAACCCCTCTCCGCCCATCGGCTTATCGCCATAGACAGAGCTGGAGGAGGCGTAGACCAAATGCTCGAAATCAGGCGTATGACGGCTTGCCTCAAGCAAGCTCAAATGACCTTCCAGATTGGACTTTTGATAGGCAAACGGATTTTCAATACTATAGCGCACGCCGGCTTGTGCAGCGAGATGGATGATGCGTTTCACGCCGTTATCTTCCACCAGTTTACGGACGCCCTCGGCATCGGAGACGTCCAGTTCCGCAAATTGAAACCCTGGCAATTCCTGCAAATTTTCAAGCCGCGCCGCTTTCAGCTTCGGATCGTAATAATCATTCAGATTATCGATGCCGATGACGCTCTCTCCGCGTGCGATCAGCTGTTGAGAAACCGCGTGGCCGATAAATCCCGCTGCGCCGGTAACCAATATGGTGTCAGAACAACCTGATTGATCATCCATTTGGTTCATATATTCGTTCCTCGGTCATTCGGATCATATTCCTGCGCAGTAACAGCAAAAAGCCCAGATTTCCAATGGAGCGACTTCGGTTCAGCCCGTTTATCCATCAAATCGCGCAACATAGTCGTCAATATCGCGGAGAGACCGACTAATTGCCTCCTCGTCGAGAAACGAACCGCGGAAACTATTTTTGGCTAATGCGACGATGTCATCCTTGTCGAGGTCCAGGGCAGATGCGGTCGCCTCGTAATTATCATTGAGATATCCACCAAAATAGGACGGGTCATCGGAATTGACGGTGGCACGCAGACCAAGGTCCAGCATCTTTTTCAGAGGATGGTCCCTGAGGTCATTCACGACGCACAGAGAGAGGTTGGACAAGGGACAGACGGTCAGCGTCATTTGATTGTCTCGCAGGCGTTCAACAAGCCGAGGATCTTCCAATGACCGGTTACCGTGATCCATCCGCTCGATTTTCAAAACGTCGAGGGCTTCCCAGACATAATCCGGTGGCCCTTCTTCGCCGGCATGGGCCACTGCCTTGAGGCCAAGGGCTTTAGCCTTGGCAAAGGCTTTCGTAAATTTGGAAGGCGGATGGCCGAGTTCGGATGAATCAAGCCCAACCCCGGCTATTCTGTCGAGATAAGGCGTTGCCTTTTCCAGCGTTGCGAGCGCATCTTCTTCACTTAAGTGGCGCAAGAAGCACATGATCAGCTGCGATGATATATTCAGGCCCGATTGCGCATCATCCAATGCGCGCAATATGCCGTCTATTGCGATTGAAAAGGCAACCCCGCGCTCGGTATGGCCCTGTGGGTCAAAGAATATCTCGGCATGTATGGCATTGTCAGCGTGGATACGCCGAAAATAGGCCATGGTCAGGTCATAGAAATCCTCCTCGGTGCGCAGGACATTCATTCCCTGATAATAGATATCCAGGAAATCCTGCAGATTTGAGAAGGCATAGGCCTTGCGCACTTCTTCCGCCGAAGCGAAAGGAATATCGATGGCGTTGCGCTGTGCCAGCGCAAACATCATCTCCGGTTCAAGCGAGCCTTCAATATGCAGATGCAGTTCGGCTTTCGGAATACCGGCAATGAAGGCTTGACGCTGTTCGGGGGATGCAAAAGACATATCTAGCTCTTTATCATGACAGGGTTGGGGATTTCTTGTTCGTCAAAAATGATCGCAGCATCCGATTTATTTGCGCATATTTCTTCTTTGGTCAGTCCATCCAGTTCATGCGGGAAGATCAGCCAATCCTCGGTTTCATGGATGAAGAAATCAGGGTGCAAATCGGTCTTGTTGCGGGACGGTTTGCTGTAGACAGTGGCAACGCGCACATCCTTCGGCATGTTGTGACGGCATCGCTCGCTCAGTTCTTTCAAGAATGCTTCAATGCTGCGGCCACTGTCAAACACATCATCGACGATGAGCAGATTGTCTTCCGGGTTCAGCGTATCAATTAGATAGCCAAGCGCGAACACCCGCACGGACCGTTCCTGTTTATCAATCCCGGAATAAGAGGAAGTTCTAATCGCGATATGGTCTGTCGAGACGCCGTGAAATTCCAATATTTCTTGGACCGCAATTCCAACCGGTGCGCCGCCGCGCCATATGCCGACAATATGGGTCGGAGAGAAATCGCTCTTCAATATCTGCATGCCGAGCCGAAAGCTGTCCGACAATAACGCATCAGCAGTGATGTAGGTTTTTGTGATAGGTGTTTCTGAGGTCATATCGATCCCATTCTCCGGCAGCCTTCGGGAACGCTATCACGAATAAAATCCTAGGATATTATCGTATTAGCATTATGCAGGGAGATAAGTAGCCGCTGTTTCAAACATGATAAACCTATATTTCCCGGAGAGCCCAAAATGACCTTGATCGTCCACCATCTCAACAATAGCCGGTCCCAGCGGATATTATGGTTGCTCGAAGAAATCGGCAGGCCTTATGAAATCCGCTACCATAAGCGTCATGCGGAAACCAACTTGGCACCGCCTAGCTTGACCGCGCTGCATCCTCTCGGCAAGTCACCGATGATCGAGGATGACGGGCGCATGATCATCGAATCTGGCGCCATCGTTGAACATATCTGCGCACATCACGGCGGCGAGCAATTTGTGCCAGAGCGCGGGACGGATGATTATATTCGCCATCTCGAACTTATGCACTTTGCCGAGGGCTCAGCGATGACACCGATTTTGCTAAACCTTTACGTGGGCCGGCTAGAAGAAGCCGGTGCGCCGCTTATGCCGCGGATCAACGAACAGCTCACCAGTCATTTTGACTTCATGGAAAGCGAACTTTCGTCGTCTGGCCATTTTATGGGCGACAAGCTGGGCGCCGCCGACTTCATGTTGAGCTTTCCCGCAGAGGTGGCAATTGCTCAGGGCCGTTCGGAAACCCATCCGAAGCTGGCCACATTTGTTAAGTGGCTGCAAGCCCGGCCAGCCTATCAACGTGGCCTTGAGAAAGGCGGAGAATATAGCTTCGCGGCTGGCTGAGACCCGTGATACCATAAAACTGCAATAACATCGTCATCGCAGCGTCACGAACTACGCATATTTTTGGAACAAGCAGTCCCTAGGGCACCCTCAAATCGAGGGAGCTTTAAAATGTCCGTACAAAAAAATATCCGCCGCCTTGCTATCTGTTCCACTTTGCTCGCTAGCGTTGCCATGCCGACATCTGTATGGGCCGGCACGATTATTGGAACGGTCAGCGAAGGCAGTGCGACCCAGGGTTTGCAATCGGCCGAACTGCGCATTGTCGAATTGGACCGGGTCACCCGATCTGGACGTGGCGGCGCCTATCGTTTCCCAGATGTTCCGGCGGGTAGCTATACGATTGAAGCCCGTTATATCGGGGCCGATATGGTCACCATCAAAGTGGATGTTCCAGAGACCGGCAACGTCCGGACTGATGTGGTCATGCAGGCTATGGGCCGGAATGAAATTCTTGTTGTCGGGCAGGCGGCTAATCAAGCCAGCGCCTTGTCCCGTCAGCGTGCGGCAGATGGTGTGGTCAGCGCTTTGACGCGCGATTCCGTCGGTCAGTTTCCAGATCAAAATGTGGCGGAATCGTTGCGCCGCTTGCCCGGCCTCAATGTCCTAAACGATCAGGGCGAGGGCCGTTTTGTTTCGGTCCGCGGGCTCGACCCGAATCTCAACAGCAGTTCGATTAACGGTGTGCGATTGCCCTCGCCGGAATCCGACATCCGATCCGTCGCGCTCGACGTGATTTCGAGTGACCTGATTGAATCGATCGAGGTGAAAAAGTCACTTACTCCCGACATGGATGGCGATACGATTGGGGCATCTATTGAGATTAATACAGTCAGCGCTTTTGACCGTAAGAAAGACCTTCTGTCGGTTAAAGTCGAAGGCAGCTATAATGATCTGCGCGACGTCGCCTCTCCCAAAGCGAGTATCGACTTTTCCACGCGTCTAAGCGACAATTTGGGCATCGCCGGGGGACTATCTTACTATAATCGCCGGTTTGAAACCGATAATGTTGAGGCGGAAGACTGGACCACAACCGATGAAGGTTTCGGTTACGCCAAAGAGGTTCAATATCGCGATTATGATGTGCAGCGGGAACGGATCAGTGCGTCTCTCTCCCTCGATTTTCGGGCCAGCGATGACACGACATTATATGCACGCGGAATATACAGTCAGTTTGATGATCAGGAATTCCGGCGGCGCAATATATTCAAGCTCGGTGATGCTAACGTGGTGGGCGTAGATCGAAACAGCGTAATTTTGCGGGACGCAATTCCCAATTTTATGCCAACTCTGGAAAACCCTGAGGACGAAAGCGAAATTGAGATTGAGCGTGATATCAAGGATCGTCAGGAAGAACAGAAAATCCGTTCCATCGCCTTGGGCGGGGAAACCAATACGGGTCCATGGACCATCGAATATTCTGCAAGCTGGGCGAAATCGAGCGAACTGGAAGATGGTTCGGTTGACCCAACAGTTTTTATCAGAGGTTTTCAAGGCGAGGGCCTTGATGTGCTATTCGACTATAGCAACAATCAAATCCCGCTTTTTGAATATCGCAGCGGCGGGGATATTGCCACGGATCCATCAGGCTATGGGCTGGATGAAATCGAATTTACTAAACGTTCCGATGCACAAGATGAAGAATATGCGGCACAATTTGATATTGGCCGTCAATTTGCCATGGGTAGTGGTGATTTCACTTTCCAGGCCGGTTTCAAAGGGCGTTGGCGGGAAAAATCCTATAATCTCGACGTTGAATTTTATGAGGATGAAACCGGAACGTATAATCTTGGAAATGTGCTCGGTTTTCCGACCTATCGCATCACAGATATCAGTCCGCTCCCTAGCCTGCGCGGCGCGAGTGATTTTTTCTTCGAAAATTTTGACCTGTTCACTTTGCAGCCAGAAGATTCGATCTTTGACTCTGCAGCAGGCGATTATGTAGCTGATGAAGACATACTTGCTGGTTATCTGCTCGGCCGGTGGGATAGCGATACACTGCGAGTGGTTGGCGGCGTCCGTTACGAAAACACCCAAACCGATCTGAGCGGAAATCGTGTGGATGAAGAGGGACCAACCATAACGCCGGTACAGTTTTCCAATGACTATGACAATTGGCTGCCAAGTCTGAACATCCGTTTTGAACCGCAGCGCAATCTGGTGTTCCGCGCCGCTGCCTATCGCAGTCTCGTGCGGCCCAATCTTGCCGACTTGGCACCGCGGTTTGAACTTAGTGATGACAATGAAGGCAATTTTGGCAATCCCGATCTCCGCCCCTATCGCGCATGGAATTTCGATGCGTCAGCAGAATATTATTTCAGCAATAATGGCGCGATCTCTGCCAATTTCTTCTATAAGGACGTCAAAGATTTTATCGTTGATTCCTTTGACGAAGATGGCGGCGAATTTAATGGCATTACGTTTGAAGAAGCGGTTATTCCGATCAATGGCGACAGCGCGACCATCAAGGGTGTCGAGTTGAGTCTCAGTCAGGCTCTGACCTTCCTGCCTTCGCCGCTTGACGGCTTTTTGGTGCAGGTGAATTACACTTATACCGATGCTGAGGGTACGCTCGATGATGGTCGGGACATCCCTCTCCCCGCATCTTCCAAGCACACATTAAATGCGGTACTGGGATATGAAAAGGGACCGTTCAGCTTTCGTTTGGCGGGGACTTATCGTGACAAGTATCTTGATGAAATCGGCGCGTCGGCCGAAGATGATCGGATAGTGGCTAGCCATTTCCAGCTCGATGCCAGCGCCAAATATCGAGTGAACAAGAATCTGCAATTCTTCCTCGAATGGGTGAATATCAATGACGAGCCGTTTTTTGCCTATCAGAACCGCGATGATCGCCGCCGTTTGCTGCAATTTGAAGAATATAGCTGGACCGCCAAATTCGGCGCGAAGATGAACTTCTGATGCGCGGTTTAACAGCATGGCCACTCTTGCCATTAGCCGGATTGTCTTTGGTAACAGCGTGCAGCGAAGATGCTGCTCCGACGCCGGATATCGTTGCCATACCCGCTGTCGCTGAAACGGAAAGTGTCGGGACGGTAGGCGATGACGCGGCCGACGACCCGGCGATCTGGCGGAACCCGGACGATCCGTCGCAAAGCCTGATCATCGGAACAGATAAAAAGGCAGGCATCCATGTTTATGATTTGCAGGGCCGGCAAAAGTCGTTTCTTGCAGCGGAAGCGGTGAATAATATTGATATCAGAACGGTATCGACCGCTTCTGGCGATGTCATATTGGTTGGGGCCAGTGACCGGCGCGACCGCGAAGTGCCGCGGCTCGCGCTCTATACATTGGACAGCGAGAATGCCGCGCTAGTGCCTTTGGCAAACACCGTGATAGGAATCGGTGAGGCCTATGGATTTTGTTTTGGGGTGCTGGGCGCAGACGATTTGCGCGCTATGATTATCACCAAAGAGGGCAGCATTATTGAAATGTCTGTCACGCTTTCGGACGGTGCGCCATCCATCGAAGTGCAGCGGACTTTCAAGGTGGAAACGCAGGCGGAAGGCTGCGTTGTCGATGACCGGACGGGTATGCTCTATGTCGGGGAGGAAAATGTCGGAATCTGGTCCTATGATCTGAGGCGGCCTGATCCTAAACCCCTCCGCTTTGCTGTTCTTGCAGAGGGTGAACTGGTCGCGGATGTGGAGGGATTAGCGCTGGCTCCGGACGGGGAGCGTGGCGGATATTTGCTGGCGTCAAGTCAAGGCAACAACAGCTTTGCGATTTATGATCTGCCATCCGGACAGTTTCGCACGCGCTTCATTGTGGAAGATGGTGTTATTGATACAGTATCGGACACCGACGGGATAGAATTGATGCTGGGTGATTTCGGACCCGATTATTCCGGCGGTATCTTCGTTGCGCAAGACGGGGACAATGGCGACAACACCCAGAATTTCAAATTTCTCTCCTGGGACGCGATCCTCCAAGCCTTGAATCTCTGATGGGCAAAGACAAAGGCAGTCCCGCCGCTTAAAGTTTGAAAATCCGGCGGGCATTGCCGAACAAAAAGGCGTTTTGTTGTTCGGGCGTCAGGTCCAGCTGGTTTAGTTCCTTTAAGCATTGGGTTGGCGACAACATCGGCCAGTTTGTTCCAAACATAACGCGCCGGGATCCCATGCCTTTCATAAAGTTGACAAAATCGGTGGGAAGACGATGAACGGCATAAGCGGATGTATCGACATGAAAGTTGGGAAACTTGATGGTCAGGGAAATCAGTTCATCAATCCACGGAAAGCCGACATGGCCGGCCACGACAACCAGTTCAGGGAAATCGAGCAGAACATCCTCCAGATAGGGAATGGGCCGACCAGTTTCCGATCGCAATAGCGGCCCCGTGTGCCCGATCTGTGTGCAAAACGGGACGTCTAGGTCAACGCAGGCGGCATAGACGGGATAATAGCGGCGGTCATTGGGCGGCAAATCCCAAAGCCAGGGAACGACTCGTACCCCGACAAATTTTTTGCCATCGACCCATTGCCGAATATCCCGGACGGCTTGCATGGGGTTGGTTAGTTCCACCGTTGCAAGGCCGCGGAATCGGTCTGGTGCGCTGTCAACCTGATCACTGACTTCTTCATTGCTGATCAGAGACCCCTGTGGGCCATGCCAGGCTGACAATAGGGAAATATCCACGCCCGCCGCATCCATCGCCTGCAAAGTGGATTCAGTAGAGGGTATTAAGGGATCCCCGGACTGATCGGTCCACCGCAGCAAGGTCTCTAGCCAAGGGGCTTTGGCCATGCGCTCGGTAGTCATTTGTGACCAGACATCAATCGCGCCCATTCTTATCTCCTCTTGCAAATAAACTACATATGTGTAGTAATAAACTTATATTGGAGTCAATATTGAAGGAAAAGGGATGTCAGCGTCAGAGCATCGTCTCTATTTTTTGCTGCAACTGGTGGCGCATCGCTTAAAAAAACGGGCAGACGGCGCGTTGAAAGTCTCGGCTGGCCTGACAACGGCGCAAGCAGCGGCCTTGTCGATAATCGCGAAAGACGGACCGGTTACACAACGCTTTGTGGCCGACAAATTGTCGCAAAGAGAAAGTGCCGTCATGACGATGGCGAGCCGTCTATTGGCCGCAGACTATATAAGCAGAAAACGATCGCCGTCAGATGGCAGGGCTTGGGAACTTGCCATAACGCAAAAAGGATTGGCCGCGTTGAGCGATATTAAGGCGCCATTTGGCAAGATAAACGCTGTGCTCGACAAAAATATCGATGCGCAAGATGCGGAACGATTAGCGATAGGCCTGAAAAACATTCTTGCCGCGCTGGATGAATAGAGAAACCGATAGAAAGAGAGAATCCATGCCAAGCCGCAAGAGAGTAGATCAATTTATTCAAGCCGTCGTGCATGGCGATCATGCCGATGCCATTAAAAACTTTTACCATGTCGATGCGACGATGCAGGAAAACCGAGAACCGCCGCGGCGGGGTCGGGATAACCTGATCGCGCATGAGAAGCGGGCAATGGATCGCCTACAAGAAATGAAAACCCATCCACCAGAAACCGTGCTGGTAGACGGCGATCATGTCATGATCATGTGGACGTTCGACGCGACGGACAAGAATGGCGTTACGCGTAGGCTTAATGAAATTTCCCATCAAATCTGGTCAGCCGACGGCATCATGAAAGAGCGTTTTGTCTATGACAGTGCGACGGCCTGGCAAGTGCTTGAACAGGGTTGATCATAAAAACCAGACGCCGCTTGTATATTGGCAGATCCTTCCCCTAATGTCCTGCAAAACAGTTTGAACAGGACATCCCATTTATGAATCTCAAAGACAAAATCATCGTCATAACCGGTGGCGCGAGCGGAATTGGTGCCGCTATGGCGCGTCGCTTTGCGGCCGCAGGTGCGAAACATGTCGTCTGTGCTGATCGCGACTTGGCCGGTGCGCAATCTGTTGCGGGCGATATTGGCGGAACAGCGATACAAACGGATGTGTCATTAGAAGCGGACATCGCATCGCTTATCGAGACTGTAGAAAGTGACATCGGCCCTATCGATCTGTTCGTTTCCAATGCCGGGATCATCATGGAAGGCGGCGTAGAGGTTGCGGATGATGGCTGGCAGAAAATCTGGGACATCAACGTCCTTGCACATATTCGCGCAGCCCGAATCTTGGTTCCGAAAATGCTGGCGCGCGGTGGCGGTTATATACTGAGCACGGCTTCTGCGGCTGGCCTCCTCGCGCAAATTGGATCGGCGCCATACTCCGTGACTAAACATGCGGCTGTCAGTTTCGCAGAGTGGCTTGCGATCACCCATGGCGACGATGGGCTGAAAGTCTCGGTCCTTTGTCCGCAAGGCGTGGCAACCGCGATGACGGCAGGCATCGATACATCGACCGTGGAGAAAGACGGTATGTTGACGGCAGAAGCGGTGGCGCAGATCACGCTTGATGCCATTGAAGAAGAACGCTTCCTGATCATGCCGCATCCGCAAGTGGCTGATTATATCAAGCAAAAGGGCAGTGATCCGGAGCGTTGGATTACCGGTATGCAGCGCTGGCAGAGGATGCTGAACGAGCAAGCATCCTAACAAAAATGCCCTGATAAAATGGAGCGTTGGGCGCCGGTGCCTGTGCGATTACCTTCCTTTGCAGATATAAAGGAGGATTTGAGATGGCATTGGTATCAGTGGTCGGCGCAACCGGGCGTCAGGGATTGGCGCAAATCAGGCAATTGGGCGCAACCGGCCATAGGGTACGAGCACTATCGCGCAGCGAAACCCCTGATCTGGGTGGCAGCAACATTGCCGATGAAGCGCGCATCTTTGATCTGTACGACGAGGAAACCTGGGTTCCGGCCTTTGAAGGCTCGGACGCCGTCTTCTACACCCATCCCCTGCAAGCGCGCGAGGACCGGGCCACTTTAACGGGTCGCGTCGCTGCTGCGGTTGAAAAGGCGGGCGGCAAACGCTTTATCTGGAACACGTCAAGCTGGATTCCAGAGCGCCCGGGTGACCCATTTACCTATGGCAATAATACGATTGCCGTGAACTCGATTTTTCGTTCGGGCGTGCCTGCAACTGTCTTTGGCTCAGTGCTGTTCATGGACAATCTGCTGACCAATTGGGCCCGGCCCTTCATCGTGGATGAAAGCCGCTATGTCTATCCTCATGAAGCGCATCTGGAAGCAAACTGGATCAGCCTGGACGATGTAGGCAAATGCATGGTTGCCGCGATGGATCGCCCCGACTTTGAAGGATCATGGCTAAACATCGGTGGACCGCAGCGCATCAAGCCGCCACAGGTCGCGGAAATATTGTCCAAAGTCTTTGGCCGTGAGATTAAATATGATCCATGCACGCCAACAGAATTTGGCGACCTGTTAGTAGGCGCTTTTGGTGACGATGTGCCGGAAGAAAATCGCGAAACCATGTCGGCCGGCATTGCTGCCTTCTACGAATATAATAATAAGGCAGAGACCAAGCCATTCTGGGTCAATACTGATTTCATGCAGCAACGCCTGCCCGAGGTCGAGTTTGAAACGCTGGAACAATGGGCCGCGCGACAGGACTGGTCGGACAGCGCCCACCGGCCACCTGCCGGCTAGGGTCTCTGCGCGCGTAGGAAATTTTCTGCAAAGCTGATTTTAAGATTGAACCTTTTGGCACTTTGCTCCGACTATAGGGGTAAAGGCCATTGGGATGTCTATGCGCTACAGCGATACTGACCGGATTTATGATGAGCTGTTGCTGACCCGGATTCAGGCCGGGGACCGGCGCGCGGGCGAACGATTGGCGGCGCGGTGGCATCCGCGATTGATGCGGACGGCCTACCGGCTCTTGCGTGATGAAGAACAGGCGCGGGTCGCGGTGCAGGAGGCATGGAGCGGGATTTGCAAGGGTTGGCGCCGCTTGCGCAATCCATCCCGCTTTCCCGCCTGGGCCTATACGATCCTGCACCGCAAATGCGCGGATCAGATAGGCAGAAACCGGAAGCATCGCAGCCTTCATACTGTCGCTGCTGAAGATGCGGAACTATCCGTAGCGCCGCGCGGCGAAGACAAGGTTACGATTGATCAAGCCTTTGACAGCCTAAGCGATGACCACCGAACCGCAGCTTTGCTCTATTTCGGTGAAGGCTTGACGATCAAGGAGATTGCCGAGGTAACGGGTGCGGCAATCGGTACGGCAAAATCCCGCCTATTTCATGCACGTCGGCAGTTAAAGGCAGCGCTAGATGACGAACATAATGAAGGAGATATGTGATGACAAAATTTGATGACAAGCTGGACGCAACGCTCAGCGCGGAGGACAAGGCTTTTCTCCAAGACTTGGAAAATGGCCGCGGTCTTTTTGAGCAGTTGGGCGCAACATTACAGGGACCGATGCGGTTCTGGTCCTATTTGATCACGATCATAACATTCTTTGTCGCGATGGGCGCTTTCTATTCTGGTTGGCGCGCATTTAACGCCGTCGACACAAGGGAAATAATATTATGGTCGACCGGTGTAATACTTCTTTTCATGATGGTTGGTTTTTCGAAGAACTGGATTTTCCAGAGAATGAACTTGCTGTCGGTTTTGAGCGAACTGAAAGCGCTGGAGCTGCGCATTTCGCAGTTGAGTGACAAAATTAAATAATCGCCGCTCAAGCCACCATCCGTTCGATAAACCAATAGGTTGCGATAATACCGATCGCATAGGAGGTTGTTGTTTTGACTGGTTGCAACCATGACTGCTGAAAGCGGTGAAGCAAAGCCAATACAGCAAAGGCCATAGCTACAATTAGCAACTGCCCGATCTCGACGCCAAGGTTGAACGTCAAAAGCGCCATCGGAACATCATCTTGCGGCAATCCGATCTCAGCTAAGGCACCGGCAAAACCAAAGCCGTGGAGTAGGCCGAACAGGAATGCGACGATCCATGGAAAGCGCTCTGACAGGCGCGCGCCAACTCGACCATCATCGCGTTGTGCCTTCACGATTTCGACCGCCAGAAAAACGATGGAAAGCGCAATAATGGCTTCAACCGGTTGCGAGGGCAGGGACAAATAGCCCAGCGTGGAACCAATCAAGGTAATGCTGTGTGCGATAGTGAAAGCGGTTACTGTTTTGGCAACAAGCCACCCGCCTTTTAGCAGCAGCACAAGCGCCAATACGAATAGCAGGTGATCAAAGCCCAGCACGATATGCTCGATACCGATGATGGTATAAGTCCATGCAACGTTAGCGATGGCGTCTTTTTGGGCGATTGTGGTTACCGGCGCATCGGGTGTCAGACGCAGCGTTTGTGTTTCTTCGTCCAGCGGCGCGATCCGGACCAGCGCATCGGTTGTGGATAGTTCCAATCCCTTAAGGCCAATGGACTGCCCCGCGATGGAGCCGGAGCATTTGAGTGTTTGATTGGTCAAAATGTTCGATGCGACAAAGTGCCGTTTGGTTTCGCCGACAGCGCGGCAGGATTCTGGTAATATAACATCCCCAGAACGGCCCAACCTTGATTGGGCAGATGCCTTCCAAAGCAAGGTCCACTCGCTTGGCGATATCTGGTTCAGCTCTACATAGGCAGGACGCAGCTCATCGGCATGGACCTCGGATCCCCCAAATAGCAAGCCGATGAAACAAACAATGGCAAGGACACAGGCCTTCATTCCCGGCCAGTAACTTTGATGTCATATTGCGCGCGATATTTGTCAAAAGCGGCTTCTTCCAAACGGGTTGTTTGTGCGGCGCGCCAATCGTTGGCTACCGCTTGTCGCACGTCATCCAGCGCTGGTGATTTGCCAGCTGTTTTGGCCGTGATTTTGACGAGATGCTGACCAAAGCCGGATTGCACCGGACCTTGCCACTCACCGACAGCGATGGTGTTCAATCCTGCGACAAATTTTTCCCCGAACTGGCGTGCAATTTCAGATGCATCGGCCTGTTTTAATTCGGTTGGCAGAGAAATCGGTTTGCGGACAGCATCAGGTTTGACAGTGCCTTGGTTCAGGCCATCCAGTGTTGCCGCAATGGACTGTTGAGCACTCTGACCGAGATAAATCTGTTCCAGATCATAGAAGGGCGATTGAGTATATTTTTCAGGATTGTCATCCAGCCATTTTTGCAACAGCGCGTCCGACGGATTGTCGTCCACTCCCTCTTGATTGTCGAGGAATCGCATTTTCGTAAACAGGCGCCGACGAATGAGCGGGTCATTACGGTCGAGGCCAAGACGCAAGGCTTCGCGATAGTAGATTTCCTCCTTGATCTCCTGATCGATCAGGCTGTCCAACTCGCCTGGCGTGGGCGCGCGGCGGAAATTTTGTACCCAACCGGCTTTTAGTCGCGCAACATCGGTCTCGCGGATCGTAATTTCATAATCCGCCGGATCGCGGCCTGTGCCGGTGGCCCAGAAAAATGCGAACACTAACAAAGCCCCACCTAGAAAATGGACCAACGGTTCTTTCAGCAGTTTCATCTCTGCATGATACTCCTGATTAGCCCTGCAGTTGGGGCGTCTATCGCGTTAGCTTGTTGCAGCGGCCGGGGTATACCAGATCGGCGATGAATAAGCCCGCTCTTGCTGGATTGTTATAACATCGTCCGGCAGTGTGAGCCCGAATTTCAGCGCGTCATAAACCGGCCATGTCGGCGTCGGAATTTCTAATATGCGGACATAGTAAAATGCATTTTGCCCCGCATCGAAATCTGGATCCTGCCACCATGTGACCAGTTCCGGCGCGCCGATATTATTTTCCCAAGTGGCTTGGGTGAGATCAACAGTGTTACCCACGGCGGTCAGCTTTCCATCGGCTCCTACCTTACGGCTATCGGGACTACTCCAGCTAATATTATAGATTTTCTCTTGAGATTTCCCGTTGCCGTCGATCCAGCCTTTGATCACTTGGATCCGGTCGAGATTAGCGCTCTCGGGGTCCATCAGCGCTGAGACTAGGAAGGTTGGCGCTTTCCCTCCACCACCGGTGAGGTCACCGCCCATCGGAACGCCTTTGGCATAGCCAGTTTTGACCAGGTCATCGGTATCGGCCTCGGCAAAGTCAAACCCGCCAAAGAAACGCACCTGCATACGCGGCCCGGTGGTTGCATAAACTTCGCGTCGCATCATGGCGTCGAAAATAGCTTCGCGTGTGTTGCTAGTCGCCCAAACAGCAGCATAGCCACTGGACAAATAATGCCAACCAAAACGGCCTTTGCGTGTGCCCAGATTCTGCGGGGCCAAAGCGCGGTCCTTATTGTTAATCTCGTTACCACTATGCTTGCCGAAGAAGTTATTCTCGTCCGCTGTTGCCAGTGATGTGTGGCTATCGGTCGAACCGATCATGCCGAATTTGAAGGGATTGGCCCCCATTTTCAGCGTGAATTCCAAGCCGCGCTTTAGTGCCTCGCGGGTGTAACTGCCGCCATAGCTTTCAGGAGGCATGTCCTTGCTGCAGCTCAGGTTGCATTTGTCCCAACCGGCATCACCATAGTTGGCAAATTCATCATTGGGCGAGAGGAAGGGATGGCTTTCGCTGTCGCCTTTGATCTGGGTAACCTCGACTATCGGCTCCCGCAACGCACGTGTTTTGATATAGGCTTCGTCAATCGGGCTGCCATCCAGTTTATTCATCGCAAACATGCGGCCATTGGACACATTGCTGTTATGAGGGATGGCTAGAACTTTACCGCCAGTATCCCGTTCATAGGCACCCATATAAGCCCATAGCTGTTCCGGGTCGCCAGCATCAAAACTGGCAAACGGAAGAATCGTGCTGGTCTTGTCCGATCCATCACGGAACATCACCACCCTGTGCAGATTATCGCCACCAGGCATGGGCGTATATTCAAAGCCATGAAAGGCGGTAAATTTGCCGGGCTCATTATATTCGTCCAGCGTCTCACCATGTTCGGTCCACAGGGATTTGATCCGATCCGCTGATTCTTCCGGATCGAACAGTCCTTCTGGCAAAGTTCCGTTCGCTGCTCCGTCGATCAATTCGGCTGTTACCCGCAATGATCCTTCATCACTTTCGTGCATCATGTCATGCCAGCGGAGCAAAAATTCATTACCCAATAGTGCAATACGCGGCGCTTCGTAGAGCGCTTTGGTTGCGCCAACCGCGTCGCTGTGATCAGCGATCACCAGAAAATCGAGAGGACGGGACAGCTTGGCTTTTGCCCCTTTGCTGGCGGTTACTTCTTCTCCTTTGGCAAAGCGCAACGCTGCTTCTGTGTCAAGCCGGGTGCCAAAACCGAATGCATCAATGCTGTTGTCGGTATGGAGATGGGTATCGCCCCAGAAAACCTGTTCGGGATATTCGGTGTTAGTAACTTCGGCATCAGAGCCACTTGAACCATCGTCTTTGCTACATCCTGAAATGGTCAATGCTGCTGAGCAGGCTGCAAGTAAAAGTGCTTTGCGCATCATATTTTCCCTCATCCTCTGTTTTTCGAAACTATAGTTCAAAAGAAGGCGGCGCAAGAGGCTGTCTGATAGCCCAGCTTGTCGTAACGTCAGCCTTAGATACGTCAACAAAGCTAAGGCGCATGTTTGTTTCCTCTGCTAGAGTGTTCATAAAAGAGAACTGATTCCCGGAGAGCAAAATGAACGATATGATCCAGCCTGACAGCAAGGCGACCAGTACCGCCCACGCTTCTTCATCAGATTATGCCGCTCTTTACGCTGTCAGCCTTTCTGATCCGGACGGTTTTTGGTCTCGGCAGGCGGAGCGTTTGGATTGGACGCAGGTGCCGGGTACCATCGCCAACTGGTCTTATGATCCTGTGGCGATTAAGTGGTTTGAGGACGGTGTGCTTAATATTTGTCACAATGCGGTTGATAGGCATGTGGCGGCGGGCCGGGGGGATGTGACGGCTTTGATCTTTGAGCCGGATGATCCGGGCGCGGCGGGCCGTACGCTCACCTATGGCGAGCTACAGGCCGAAGTGATCCGTATGGCGGGCGCGCTGAAGAAGCTGGGCGCGGGCAAGGGCGACCGGGTCACCATCTATATGCCGATGATTGTGGAAGGCGCAGTGGCGATGCTGGCGTGCGCGCGCATTGGCGCGATCCACTCGGTGGTGTTTGGCGGCTTTTCTCCAGAAGCGCTGGCCGGACGGATTGAAGATTGCGAGAGCAAGTTTGTGGTGTGCGCGGATGGCGGTCTGCGCGGCGGCAAGGGCGTGCCGTTGAAGGCCAATGTCGATGCCGCGCTCGCAAAAGACGGGGCGGATGTCGATGCGGTGCTGGTCGTGAACCACACAGACAGTGATATCGCGATGACCGAGGGCCGCGATCACTGGTATCACGAGGTGGCCGCCGATGTACCATCAGACTGCCCGTGCGAGCCCATGGGCGCAGAAGACCCTCTGTTCATCCTCTACACGTCAGGCTCGACCGGCAAGCCCAAGGGCGTGCTCCATACCACTGGCGGCTATGCGGTATGGGTGGCCACCACTTTCCACTATGTCTTTGACTATAAGCCGGGCGAGGTCTTCTGGTGCAGCGCCGATATCGGCTGGGTCACCGGGCATAGCTATATTGTTTACGGTCCTCTTATTAACGGCGCGACCGAAGTCATGTTCGAAGGCGTACCTAACTATCCCGACCACGGCCGGTTCTGGCAAGTGGTTGCCAAGCACAAGGTCAACATCTTCTATACCGCTCCCACCGCGATCCGCGCGCTGATGCGGGAGGGCGATGAACCGGTCAAAGCGCATGACCGCTCTTCCCTTCGCTTGCTCGGCACGGTCGGCGAGCCGATTAACCCGGAGGCCTGGCGCTGGTATTATGATGTGGTGGGTGATGCCCAGTCCCCGATCATCGATACCTGGTGGCAGACAGAGACCGGCGGTATCATGATCACCACCTTGCCCGGTGCCCACGGGATGAAGCCGGGCAGCGCCGGCAAACCGTTTTTTGGTATCCAGCCGCAGCTGGTCGACAATGACGGTGCTGTGCTGGATGGCGCAACCGACGGCAACCTGTGCATTACCGCAAGCTGGCCGGGTCAGGCGCGCAGCGTCTACGGCGATCATGAGCGCTTCATCCAGACCTATTTCTCCACCTACAAGGGCAAATATTTTACCGGCGATGGCTGCCGAAGAGACAGTGACGGCTATTACTGGATTACCGGCCGGGTCGATGATGTGATCAATGTCTCTGGCCACCGCATGGGCACCGCCGAGGTGGAAAGCGCGCTGGTCTCCCACCCCAAGGTCGCAGAGGCCGCGGTGGTGGGTTATCCGCATGACATCAAGGGTCAGGGCATCTACTGCTATGTCACGCTCAATGCCGGTGAAGAGGCAGATGATGCGTTCACCGCAGAACTCAAAAACCATGTCCGCACAGAGATCGGCCCCATCGCCACCCCCGACCATCTCCACTTCACCCCGGCACTGCCCAAAACCAGATCCGGCAAAATCATGCGCCGCATCCTGCGCAAAATAGCCGAAAATGACTTCGCAACACTCGGCGATACCTCTACCCTTGCAGATCCAAACGTCGTCGATACACTGGTACAAGGAAGAATGAATAGGTAGGACATGGCAATGTTTGGACTCGAACCGGCCTGGGACACTGTATTGCGAGGGTCGGTACTGGGCATAATAGCCTTCGTCTGGATTATCATTCTTGTTCGGATGGTAGGTCTGCGGTCTTTCTCGAAAATGACGTCTTTCGATTTTGTCGTTACAGTGGCGATGGGCTCGTTATTGGCAACCGCTGCAACGATGACGTCATGGTCTGACTTTTTTCAAACGCTGGTTGCGATTATCATTCTGTTCCTGGCGCAATATATAATTTCCCGACTGCGCAAGAATTCGGACAGGGTGGAATCTGCTATCGACAATAATCCGGTGCTGTTGATGCAGGACGGTGTCGTGGATGAGAGCGCCTTAACTCGCCACCGCGTTTCGCGAGCAGACCTTATCGCGAAATTGCGGGAAGCCAATGTGTTGCGATTTTCCGATGTACGCGCCGTCGTGCTGGAAGCGACAGGGGATATTTCGGTTTTGCATGGCGAGACGATGGACGACATTTTGCTAGAGGGCGTTGAAGGACGGTAAGACAGCCTGTTGCCACAAAATCACGCCTCATGGATTTTGTAATAAAATTGCGTGACTTTATTTACGATCGGAAAACGACCTGATACCAGTATGATAACCATAAAGGGAATCGCAATGACCAAATATGTCCTCCTCACTACCACCGCATTTCTAGCCGCTTGTTCGCCCACTGACGGCGAGGTTGTGAGCGCGAGCGCGAATCCGGCGCAGGCACAGACGGAGCAGGCCGAAGCTGACAGCGACATCAACGCTCGCCTGTCGACGTTTTTTGACGATTATGATCAGATAGAATTGGCCAATTCACCGATTTCAAAATCTTACCGCGGCATCAAGGATATGGACTATGGCAAACTTGATGATCCCAGCGATGCAGCTGCCGTAGAGCAATATGAGCGAGGCCAAGAGGCGCTTGTTGTCATGGAAGCCGAGTTTGACGAGAGTCAGCTTAGCGATGATAGCAAACTTAGCTATCGCCTGTTTCAGGCGCGCGCAGAGCGCTCGAAAAACGCATTCCCGTTTCGCCGGAACAGCTATATCTTCGATCAGATGAACGGCGCGCAGAGCCAGATTCCAGCCTTCATGATCAATATTCACCGGGTAACCAACAAGGCCGATGCCGAAGCCTATGTCAGCCGTCTAAACGCAGCAGGGCCATTTTTTGACTCGCTGGTCGCGCAATCGGCTGAACGGGCCAATGACGGCATTATCGTGCCGGATTGGGTTTTTCCCTACGTCATCAATGACGCCAAAAATGTCATCAGCGGCGCGCCTTTTGACGAAGGTGAAGATTCGCCAATCTACGCTGATCTGCAAAAAAAGGTGAACGCGCTCTCCATCCCGGATGCTGAAAAAGCTGATTTGATTGCCCGTGGACGCACAGCTTTGACCGACAGTCTGGCCCCGGCCTATAAAAGCCTGATTGCTGAAATGGAGCGACAGCAGACAATGGCCGTTGATGGTGACGGCGTATGGCGGTTCAAGGATGGCGCTGCTTATTATGCCGAGCGGCTAAAAAATTACACGACTACCGATCTCACTGCTGATGAGATCCATCAAATTGGCCTTGATAATGTCGAGCGTATCCATGGCGAGATGCGCAAAATCATGGCGCAGGTTGGATTTGAAGGCAGTTTGCAGGATTTTTTCGAGCATCTGCGGACCAGCGATCAATATTTCCATACCAGTCGGGAGGACTATCTGGCCGAAGCCAATCTGAAGCTGGCGGCGATGGAAAAAGAACTGCCGAAATTCTTCAATACGCTTCCGAAAGCGCCATTTGTGATCAAGCCGGTAGAAGCATTTCGCGAAAAGTCCGCCGGCAAAGCCTTTTATCAGCGGCCGGCACCTGACGGTTCCCGGCCTGGCACTTATTATGTCAATCTCTATGATCTAAAAGGCATGTCGAAAACTGAGCTTGAGGCTCTGGCTTATCATGAAGCCCTGCCTGGCCACCATTTGCAGCTAGCGATCCAGACCGAACTGGGTGATTTGCCAGCATTTCGCAAATTTGGCGGCATAACCGCTTATTCCGAAGGTTGGGGTCTGTATACCGAGGAGCTCGGCAAGGATATGGGTTTCTATACCGATCCGTATTCGGATTTCGGGCGGCTTGGTATGGAATTGTGGCGGGCTTGCCGACTGGTCGTAGATACCGGTATTCATGACAAGCGCTGGAGCCGCGAGAAGGCGATTAAATATCTGACAGACAATACACCCAATCCGGATAGCGATATTCGCAAAGCTATCGAGCGTTATATCGTCTACCCTGGCCAGGCCACAGCCTATATGATCGGTAAACTTAAAATCATGGAATTGCGGGAAAAATCGCAAAAAGAGCTAGGCGACAAGTTCACTATGGGCGATTTTCATGATGTTATTTTGCGTAGTGGTCCAGTGCCGCTGAATATCATGGAAGAGCGGGTTAACAGCTGGATTGCCGCTAACCGCTGACGATAGAAACCAGATAGTTCTTGGCCGTAACTGTCAAAAATTAAACAAAAAACAGTCGTTTTTATCCAATATCCTGATGGCGCTTTGGGTGCATTGAGAGGGCGCGACCCAAAGAACCCGAATCGCAGAGTTTCTGCGTTAAGGATTTCTTTTCCTTATTGGCTTGGCTAATTATTTAGCCAGGCCAGTTTTTTTTCCTATTTTTTCCGCTATAACCGTGCAACCATTGGAATTCCGGTTTGCCCCCGAACCGGAAAAAAGGGGTTCGCTTTGGTTAGTTTAAGATATTTTGCGCCTGCAGAAGATGTTCGGGATCTGGTCTCGGTCTATTATCTTTTTGAGGTGGAGCATCCTAGGTTCTCGGACAATGAACGTGCCGCGATAGCGCAGTTGCGGTTTCTATTGGACGGTACGGCTGACCTCGGCTTTGCCGATGGAAAAACCTATCCGGCCAAAGATGCGATGTTGGTCGGGCCCTCGACGGGCGCGATGCATTTCGATGTGAAGGGACCTTTCCGCATGTTCGGCGTTGGTCTTTTACCCGCGGGTTGGGCGGCGCTTACCAAGAAATCTGCAGCTGATTTTGCGGATAAAGCTGTGCCAGCCGGCAAGATATTCACCGATGAGATCGACAAAAGCCTGGAACTTTTGCGGGGCTGCGACAATGCAGATGGGATGACGGCGTGGGCCGATCGGATTTTTCGGGATTTGCGACACCGGGTCAAACCAGAGGTGGAGCAATTCACGAAAATGGTCGATGAATGGCTGTCATCCGAACCGTCTCCGCCAGTAAGTGCGCTGATGGAGCGCTCGGACCAAAGCTCTCGTCAAGTGCTTCGGACCGTTAACAAGCTTTATGGCATGGCGCCTAAATATCTCGCGCGCAAATATCGCGCCCTGCGCGCGGCACGCGCTTATGCCGAGCAAAATGAAGACGAGTTGCTAGCACTCGAAGATGCGTTTTATGATCAATCGCACATGATCCGTGAGATAAAATTCTTCGCCGGGACCACGCCGACCAAATTGCGCGTGGCAGAAGGCGAAACGGCTACGCTGATTGACCAGCGCGGCCTGTTAAAAGGCCACATTCCGCCTCTTACTTCTGACACTTAATAATCTTGAGTTTTAACAATGGTGGGGCATTGAAAAGACGGCTATCATATGCGGTGCCATATTTAATCACTGCAGCTGCAGGGCTTATGCCGCTCATTTTGCTAGTGGCTGTCGCATCAGTATCTGAGATTGGCGCGGAACAGTTGACGCGTGATCCTAATGCTTATGCTGAAGTTCACCCGATCACCGGAGCGTTGTCGACGTTAGGACTTTTTCTTTGGGCCGCAGCTGCAACTATTTGGGCGCTGTGTACTTTGTTATACCGACTACAGAAGCAAACCAGAAAAATGAACTATGCCGCCGCGTCTGCTGCGCTAACCGTCTATCTGTTGTTCGACGACGCCTTTCAGTTCCATGAAACAATCGGGCCGTATAATTTTCATATACCTGAACGACTGATCATGGTCGGCTTGGCAACTATGATCCTCTTATACCTAGTTGGATTTCGCCGGAGGATAATGGAAAATAGCGGTTCCGTATTCTTATTGTCACTCGCCTTCCTGGGCGGGTCTGCGGTCGTTGATAATGTCGGGTTCATTGCTAGAATGATGCCAGAAGACATCATGTTTTGGGTCGAAGATGGCATGAAATGGTTGGGTATTTGCTATTGGTGTGCTTTTGCTTTTTTGAATTTCCGAACAGAGATGGTCAGCGTCTTGTCGGCGCATAAGAACAGCTAATGTCAGCGCGGCTTTCTGCAGATATGGGCTTCGTCCATATTTAGTCGGTATGATTTTGGCCGATGAGTTCAGGCATATTACCTGCACAAGGTTGAAAGCACCAAGAGTTGCAATCTCTCCTAAATGCGACTAAATAGGTCCTATTTAGAGAATCACAGGAATTTCGAGAGATTTTATGCGGCTTTCCAGCCTTGCCGACTATGCTGTTGTCCTGATGTCCGCTGCTTCGCGGCATTGTGGTGCTGCGCTGTTGGCAGAGGGTAAACTCAACGCATCGACATTGGCACAGGAAACGGGCGTGCCGCTGCCGACTGCGCAGAAACTCGTCAGCCGTTTGTCTGCAGCGGGATTGATCGAATCGACGCGTGGCATTGGTGGCGGGATTCGGTTGGCACGCCCCCCTGCCTCAATAAGTCTTGCGGATATTGTTGAGGCCGTCGAAGGGCCGCTCGCCATTACCAGCTGCACTATTGATGGCAACCACGACTGTAAGCTGGAGGACAGTTGCATGGTCAAACCACATTGGGGGATCATCAACCAGACCATTCGTAAAGCCTTAAACGACGTTAGCCTTGCAAGCCTGGCAAAGGAGCCAGCTGCGCAGACAATGAAAACTATGGAACAAGCGTTATGAGTGAAGCAGTGAAAACGGACATCCAGGAACAAGATGAGCGAGCGGCGATGAATGCCGAAGCGCAAGCCGCAGTCGACAATGCGAGCAGCTATGAATTTGGCTGGTCGTCAGACATTGAGCAAGATTTCGCGCCCAAAGGTCTGAACGAAGATACGGTTCGCTTCATTTCCGACAAAAAGGGCGAGCCGCAGTGGATGCTGGACTGGCGTCTGAAAGCCTTTCGGATGTGGGAAACCATGGAAAGTCCCGATTGGGCCAAGCTTGAAATCCCGATGATCGATTATCAGGATGCCTATTATTATGCCGAGCCCAAGGCGAAGCCAAAGCTGAACAGCCTCGATGAGGTCGATCCGGAAATCCTGCGGGTTTATGAGAAGCTCGGCATTCCGATTGAAGAGCAAAAGGTGCTCGCCGGCGTAGAAGGCGCGCGCAAAGTTGCTGTGGACGCCGTGTTTGACAGTGTCTCGGTGGCAACAACCTTCCGCGAAGAACTGGAAGAAGCGGGCGTGATTTTCCGTTCCATCTCCGAGGCGATCAAGGAATATCCCGATCTGGTGAAGAAATATCTTGGCAAGGTTGTGCCGATGAAGGATAATTATTTCGCGACGCTCAATTGCGCCGTGTTTAGCGACGGGACTTTTGTTTATATTCCCAAGGGCGTCAAATGCCCCATGGAACTGAGCACCTATTTCCGGATTAACGCGGAGAATACGGGCCAGTTTGAGCGGACCCTAATCATTGCGGAAGAAGGCAGCTATGTCAGCTATCTTGAAGGCTGCACAGCGCCGATGCGCGACGAAAACCAGCTCCATGCGGCGGTGGTCGAACTGGTTGCGATGGACGATGCCGAGATTAAATATAGCACCGTCCAGAACTGGTATCCCGGTGACGAGAACGGCAAGGGCGGCATTTACAATTTCGTGACCAAGCGCGGTCTGTGCCAGGGTAAAAACAGCAAGATTTCTTGGACGCAGGTCGAGACCGGTAGTGCCGTGACCTGGAAATATCCCAGCTGTGTGCTCAACGGCGAAAACAGCGTGGGCGAATTTTACTCGGTCGCGTTGACCAACAATTATCAGCAGGCCGACACCGGTACGAAGATGATCCATAACGGCAAGAACAGCCGCTCGACGATTATCTCGAAGGGGATTAGTGCGGGTAAAAGCGACAATACCTATCGCGGGCTGGTCCGCGTTGGGGCGAATGCGGAAAATGTCCGCAACTTCACCCAATGTGACTCGCTGCTGCTCGGCGATACCTGCGGCGCGCATACCGTGCCCTATATCGAGGTGAAGAACCCGACCGCGCAGATTGAACATGAAGCCACGACGTCAAAAATTTCCGATGACCAGATGTTCTACGCCCAGCAACGCGGACTGGACGAGGAAGAAGCGGTCTCCCTGATCGTCAACGGCTTCGCCAAGGATGTGTTGAAGCAACTGCCCATGGAATTTGCGGTGGAAGCGCAGAAACTGTTGGCGATTTCGCTTGAGGGGAGCGTCGGGTGATTAGGATTTATGTCGAAGTTACAGATACCGATGGAAGTATGATTGTAGATGACCACTATGAATTTGAAACGGTTCCAAGGATTGGCGAACGCGTCATTTTGGATAATCGAGGTGGATTGGATGAGCAAGGCAGTTCAACGCCTCTACGTGTCATCGAAGTGGTAAATCACGCTACACCGAAAGGCGATGTTGCGAATCCCATCAGCTATATTGAATTACATTGTAAGGTTATTGGCTAATGCTAAAAATTGAAAACCTCCACGCCCAAGTTGGCGACACAGAAATCCTCAAAGGGCTTTCGCTCGAACTGAACGCAGGTGAAATCCATGCGATTATGGGCCCCAATGGCGCCGGTAAATCGACCCTGTCTTATGCGCTTGGTGGCCGACCCGGCTATGAAATCACAGCAGGAAGTGTGAACTTTGACGGACAGGATCTGCTGGAGCTTGATCCGCATGAGCGGGCCGCCGCGGGCATCTTCCTCGGTTTCCAATATCCGGTTGAAATTCCTGGCGTGTCGAACCTGCAGTTCCTGCGCGAAAGCCTCAACAGCCAGCGCAAGTCGCGCGGGGAAGAGCCATTATCGGGTGCAGAATTCATCAAGCTCGCCAAGGAAAAAGCGGGCCTGCTGAAAATGGACATGGATATGCTCAAGCGCGCGGTCAATGTCGGTTTTTCCGGCGGCGAAAAGAAGCGCAACGAGATGGTGCAGATGGGGATTATTGATCCCAAGCTGGCGATACTCGACGAAACCGACAGCGGCCTCGACATTGACGCGCTGCGTGTCGTCGGTTCCGGCATTAATGCGATTATGCGGAAACCCGACAAGGCGGTTTTGCTGATCACCCACTATCAACGCCTGCTCGACGAAGTGAAGCCGGATTATGTGCATGTTCTGGCAGATGGCCGGATCGTGAAGACCGGTGGTCCGGAACTCGCCTTGCAACTTGAAGAAGAAGGTTATGAGGCGGTGGCCGCATGAGCGCGTTGCTTCCTCTCCCAACGAAGCGTGATGAATCATGGCGCTATGCGGACCTGAAGGCGCTTGAGGCTGTCTGGCCCAAGCTTGACGGGCCGGAAAAGATCGCAGTCGCAGCCGGTGAATCGGCTTCCCGGCAAATTTCTGTGCTATCGATAATCGACGGTGTGGGCATAGTCGATCTTGATGTCACCATTGGAGACGGCGCGAATTTCGCTTTGCATGTGCTGGCAAGCGCTGCCGATTATGGCCGCATTCAGGTCAAAGTAACGCTCGGTAAAGGCGCGCATTTTGAACTGGGCGGCGCGATATTGGGCTCGGGCACCCAAACATTGGAAATTGTGACCGAGACTATTCACGCAGAGCCCAATGCGACATCCAATCAGGTCGTCCGCTCGGTACTCGCGGATAAAGCTACCGGCAGTTTCCTGGGCAAAATCAATGTCGCGCGTGATGCGCAAAAAACCGATGCAGCGCAGTCGGTCAAGGCCATGCTGCTTGACCGCACGGCAACCGCCAATGCCAAGCCGGAGCTGGAAATTTTCGCTGATGATGTGAAATGTGCCCATGGCGCGACCGTTGGCGAACTCGACAAGCAGGCGCTGTTTTATATGGCCTCGCGCGGCTTGCCACCGGAGTTGGCGCAGAAATTGATGCTGCAGGCGTTTATCGCCGATGCTTTCGTCAGCATGGACGATGATGTGGCGCGCGAAGTGATTGAGAGTAAGGCGCTTGAGGTTTTGGAGAATTTGACGTGAATAAAATGTCTGCCATCCAGACAAATCATCGCGCCGACTTTCCCGGTATAGCCGGCGACTGGCACTATCTCGACACCGCTGCGACAGCGCAAAAAGCCAAACCTGTGCTGGATGCGATAGCGCGGGCCTATGGTCCTGATTATGCAACCGTACACCGCGGCGTATATGAACGTTCCGCCAATATGACGCTGGCCTATGAAGCAGCGCGTAAACGGGTTGCCGGATTGCTCAATGCCGCGAGCGAAAGTGAAATCGTCTTCACCAGTGGTGCGACCGATAGCATCAATCTGGTCGCCGAAAGCTGGGGCAATAGCAATGTCGGCAAAGACGACCGGATCATGCTGTCGCAGCTGGAGCATCACAGTAATATCGTGCCGTGGCAACTGCTGGCTGAGCGGGTCGGAGCACATATCGATGTCGCGCCGCTTACCGACGATGGCCAGATTGATCTCGACTGGATTGAAGCCAATCTGACCGAGCGGCATAAGCTGGTGGCGTTGGCGCACGTATCCAATGTGCTGGGATCATTGCTTGACGCCAAACGCGCGGCAACCATCGCTCATAAAGTCGGTGCGAAACTGTTGCTCGATGGCTGTCAGGCTGCACCGCGTGTGCGCGTCGATGTGCAGGATATTGACTGCGATTTCTATGTCTTTTCCGGCCACAAAATCTATGGCCCGACCGGCATTGGTGCGCTGTGGGCGCCTTATGACATTCTTGACGCCATGCCCCCATGGAAGGGCGGCGGGTCGATGATTGACCGGGTCAGTTTTGACGGCACAACCTATGCGCCGCCGCCGGGACGGTTCGAAGCAGGCACGCCGCATATTGCCGGGGTCGTCGGTCTCGACGCCGCGATCCAATATGTCGAAGGCATCGGGCTGGATGTCATTTCTGCCCATGAAAACGCAACGCTGGCAATGGCGCGTGATGCACTCTCCAGCATTAACAGCGTACAGGTTTTCGGGCCCGACAAAAGCATGGGCATATTGAGTTTCGCGGTCGGCGACGTGCATCCGCATGATGTCGCCACTATATTGGATGAGGGTGGCGTTGCGATCCGCGCCGGCCATCATTGTGCACAGCCACTGATGGACTATATGGGCGTCCCAGCTACGGCACGGGCCAGCTTTGGAATTTACAGCGATGCAGAAGATGTCGCGGCCCTAGTTAAGGGTATCGAACGGGTGAGAAAGATTTTCGGGTAGGAAAAAGAGATGAACGAAGAACGCAAAATATTGGTCGAAGAAGTCGATAGCGTGGAAAAACCACCCTTGGCTAAAGTCGAGGATGCAGTTGAAGAAAAGGCTGCACCGGTAATGGCGCCTTCGCCCTATGAGGCCGAAAGCGATGCCAGCAAGCTGACTCGCAAGCGCGATTATCTTGAAGGTTTCCTAGCGCAGCAACCAACCGAAACACCGGCTGGCGAAGCGGGTGGCGATCTTTATGAAGCCGTCGTCGATACGTTAAAGTCAATTTATGATCCTGAGATTCCCGTGAATATCTATGATCTTGGGCTGATTTACGGCGTCGAGATTACGCCGGATAATCATGCGATTGTCACCATGACCCTAACCACGCCGCATTGCCCTGTGGCTGAATCCATGCCTGGTGAAATTGAAATGCAGGTCGGCAGTGTTCCGGGCGTGGGCCATAGCGAAGTGAATTTGGTCTGGGACCCGCCATGGGATCCCGGCAAGATGAGCGACGAAGCGAAGCTCGAACTAGGGATGTTATGACCGCCACCGCGACCCTTGACGCTGCACCCGTCGCTACCGTTACCCGCGCGGATTATGCCAATGCGGATCATGCGGCAGACATTGTCGCAATGTTGCGCGTCTATGCGATGGACCCGATGGGCGGCGGTGAAGATCTGTCACCAGAGGTGCAGGCGAATCTCGTCCCCGGATTGGCCGCGACACCGGCGGCATCTTCCTTGCTCGCTTATGTGGGTGACGAGGTTGCGGGTTTGGCCAATCTGATGACGACATTTTCATCTTTTGGCGGCAAGCCATTGATCAACATCCACGATATAGTGGTCGCCAAAGAATATCGCGGCACCGGTGTTGGGCGGGCATTGTTCGCGGAGATCGAGACTATTGCCCGGGAAGCCGGCGCCTGCAAAGTCACTCTGGAAGTGCTAGAAGGCAACATGCCGGCCAAAGCGCTTTATGCGTCACTGGGCTATGGTGATTATCAACTGGACCCGAAAATGGGCAAAGCATTGTTCTGGCAAAAAAGGCTTGAGACATGACCGAAGTAAAAACCAAAACGCGCGAAATTCCCGCAGCGATCATCCTGACGCCAGCGGCGGAACAGCGCATCGCCGACCTGATGGCCAAAGCGCCGGAAGATGTGATTGGCGTGAAACTGTCCACCCCGCGTAGAGGCTGCTCAGGCCTCGCCTATTCGGTCGATTACGTCACCGAGGAAGTGAAGTTTGACGAAAAGATCGTGACCCCCGGCGGCGTATTTTACGTGGATGGGCCGAGTGTGCTTTATCTGATCGGGTCCACCATGGACTGGCAGGAAGATGATTTCACGGCAGGCTTTGTGTTCAACAATCCCAATAGCAAAGGCGATTGCGGCTGCGGGGAGAGCTTTACGGTTTAGCCCGGCCCTTCAAGTTTTACTCTCTCGGTATCTGCCAGTGGGAATCAGAGGTCCAATGCCCGGCTATTGGATTGCCGGCATCGTCGGTCGCCGGCCTGAATCGTGATCTCCTTTTCAGGTTCAAGCAAACTTTCTCATCCAAATCCGCGCTGCCGCTGCTTGCAAGAATAGTACATTCAGTAGCTCTGCCATTTGGTCCAACCTGCACTCGGAAAACAGTCTTGCCTTTGCGAAGTTTTTCAAATTCATCGGGAGAATAGTCATCCGGTCTTGTCCAATTGGCCGGATAGCCCCGAGGTTGTGGCAATGCCGATATTCTGGTGGCTGCTTCGAGGCCAATACCAAATTTTTGGCTTAGCTGACGCTGACAAGACTTCAGCCCTTCTAGAGCTTCCGGCAAGCCTTCAAGCTGCAACGACACCGTGGAATTGTTATTCTCGCGGATCGTCAGGATATCAGTGGGAGCAGCATTGTCCAGAACGTTGATGTCCATCCGATGCAGGCGCCAAAACGATTGCCCTTTATCGGGGCTATTCCGTGAGGTGACATTGAGTGCAACTCGTTTATCGGCCGATTGCAATTTCGCGTGTATAAGCCCGGACCCAGATAGCTTAGCCAGCCAGTCAGCGGACAGCAGCAAGTCCGCTTTGTGAAAATTCACACCTTGTACAATTTTGAAAATTAGCTTGTCATCGCCGTCACCAAACTCCTGAACCAGCTCACAGGATGCTTCCGTCAAACCTATCTCCCATTCAGTCGACGGTTGATAAGGCGTTTCCGCATCTTGAACCTGAGCGCATGCCGGTAGATTGAAAACAAGAAGAGCGGACAGAATCATTTTCCTCATCCGGTCAATCTAGGGGGTGTCAGCGATCAGCAAAATAGTGATGACTAGACAAAAACGGACAATGACCTCAAAATTCCACTTCGCTCGGATAATCCGAATAAAAGTCATTATCGACCGGAAAGTTCGTAAACGACATACCAACAGTATGGTCCAGCGCCTCGACATGGTGCCACCAGCCGACGGGCAGGAACACAGCCTCGCCCGGCCCGATATCGCATTGCCATAGCTTTGGCGCCGCCTCGCCCAGCGCGCGGATGTCATCTGGCGAGGTCCATTCGCTAAAGCAGTGCAGGTGGTTGCGCATATGGGCTGTATCATAGGCGGCGACCATGGTGACACGCTTGCGCCCCGAAATCTGCAGCAGCAGATTGTTGGTCAGATCATGGTGGAACGGTGTGATGGTACCCTTTGGCCCCATCCAGAAAAAGCCGTCATTCCCGCCGCTCGATTGGAGCAGTGAAATATCGCCCACATCCTCCCATAGTGGGGCCATCGCCTGTTTGTTGACCGTGTCATTATAGGCGGTGATGTAGAAATCATTGCTGCTATCGGTCTGGCGGAGCAGGGCGATAAATTCGCTGAACGGCACTTGGCGCTTGTGGTTGTCTTTGGCCATTTCATAATCGTCGCGCGATTGCCGCTGGCCCTGCAGCTCGACAGTTGCATCACCGATTTTGTCGGCCAGATAATCGAGCGTCCAGCGCTGCATCGCCGGCCAGTGGTCGACCAGCCCGGTCAGTTTCACCGGCAGATTGCGATGATGATAGTCGCGGAAAAACGCATCCGGTTCGATTGTTTGGACGACAGGAATTTCCGCTCCATCGCCAGCGTCAGCCCGATGCAGGCGGCGATAATTGTCCAGGGTCCAGTGGCTTTTTTGCAGCCGGTTACTGACCCGCTTGCCCGCGTTGAAAAGCGGATCCTTCATCGCCCGCCCGGCCTCATAGGCGGCGGCCTTTTCGCTATAGCCGGCGGCGATAAAGCGAGCGGGCAGTTCGGTCAAAGGTGTCCCGTCTAGCAATGCCTGCGCAAGCACCTCGCGTTTGTCGGGTTTGGTTTTGGGGGATTTCTGAGCCGTCATGAAAGCGTCATATCAGCGCCAGGTTTCAGAAAAAAGACGCTGGGTCTGAGACTATCTTGGAATCTGAAACCGCACCGTGCTTTGCCAGTATGACGCAATCGGCTTACCTTCTGTATCAAGGGCGGGCAGAAACCTGGCCCGTTTCAACAACGATTTGCATACCGCGTCATCAAATGCTTTTGGCCGAGTCGTCTTTTGGATATGGCATCCAGTGATCTGGCCGGTATCATCAATGCTCAAGCGAAACTGGACGACAGCAGGCTGCCCGCGGCGCAACATATCGGTAGGATAGTCATTTGCATTCACCCAGCTACCTGGATTGCCGTCGGGCTGGGCTACTCTAGTCAGGTTTTTGTGTTTTGTGACATCAATACCCCAATGAGTTTGTAATTCGTCAATACAAGTTGATAACGCAGAAAATGGTTTTTCCATCGAACCTACCTCAAGTATAACAGACTGTCGCAACGGACGCCCAATCGAAAGCTGAGTTACTGCCGCTTGACGTTCAGCGCTAATAGGCTCGAACTTAAAGGCATAGTTCTTATTCCATGTTTTCAAAGCCTTCGTTTCGGCTTCACTGTTTGCCGCTATCCGCATTCCGCCTGAGAAGATCAACGCGGGTATATCCTCACCAAGACTACCTACGAAGAAACTAATCTCCTGTACTTCTTCCGTTGGGCCAAATTGTAATCGTGCTGGACGTGAACTGCTGCGCAATTTGAAAGGTTCGCCCGCTAACGTGAGTTGAAATCTATCGCCTGGACCGAATCGGCTGAAAATAGCAGTTGCGCTTTGCTCCGCAGTGCCAAATTGACGGATTAATCGGCAGCTATCGTCGTCATAGCTAGCAATCCATTTGGAACTTGGTTTGAGCACCAGAGGTTGTTTCTTTGCAGCTACAGGCTGGCTCAATAGAATGCCACCCGCAATAATTGAAGCAATAAAGCAGAATAATTTATTCATGATGGTACAATATTCCATGATGAGCTTATTGCAATACTTGGTTTATTCATAAAGCAACAAAAAACCCCGACGCTTTCACGCCGGGGTCTGAAACTGTCAAACGGGATAAAAATATCCCATTTATCGAAACGCTTAAACCTTCTCGGTCAACTCCGGTACGGCGTTAAACAGATCCGCAACCAGTCCGATATCGGCCACCTGAAAAATCGGTGCGTCTTCGTCCTTGTTGATCGCGACGATCGTTTTGGAGTCTTTCATGCCCGCGAGATGCTGGATCGCGCCGGAAATGCCGATGGCGATATAGACTTCTGGAGCAACGATCTTGCCGGTCTGGCCGACCTGATAATCGTTGGGAACATAGCCCGCATCGACCGCAGCACGGGACGCACCGATGCCGGCGCCGAGCTTGTCGGCAAGCGGCGTGATGACTTCTTCGAATTTTTCGGCAGAGCCCAAGGCACGGCCGCCCGATACGATGATCTTGGCGGAGGTCAGTTCTGGACGCTCGGACTTGGCGATTTCTTCGCTCACAAATGATGAAAGCCCGGATTCGCCGGCGCCGGTGACGCCTTCGATGGATGCGGAGCCGCCTTCGGTGGCGGCCTTGTCAAAAGCCGTACCGCGCACGGTGATCACTTTCTTGGCATCGCTCGATTTAACGGTCGCAATCGCGTTGCCCGCATAAATCGGGCGCGTGAACGTGTCTTCGCTTTCGATCGAGAGAATGTCGGAAATCTGCATCACGTCGAGCAGAGCAGCAACGCGCGGTGCGATATTCTTGCCGGTGGTGGTGGCGGGCGCGAGGAAAGCGTCATGGCTGTCCATCAAGCTGGCGACTAGTGGCGCAACATTTTCGGCCAATTGATTGGCCAGCGCGGCATCGTCGGCGACATGCACGGTGCTGACACCGGCAACCTTGGCTGCTTGCTCACCAACACTGGCACAGCCGGACCCGGCGACCAGCGCATGGACTTCGCCCAGTTGCGATGCGGCGGTGACAACGGCCAGCGTCGCGTCTTTCATTTCGCTATTGTCATGTTCTACGAGTACGAGAGTTTTCATGTTTGAACTCCTTAGATCCTTTTTACCCCCCGCTGCGCTCATCCTGAGCCTGTCGAAGGGTGTTTGCCACCATGCTTCGACAAGCTCAGCATGAGCGGAAGTGGGTTATTCGCCGCTAGATCGCTCCTACAGCTTTGAGTTTGGCGACCAGCGCATCCACATCTTCGACCTTCTCACCGGCCTGACGGACAGGCGGTTCGGAAACATTGGTGGTGGTGAGGCGCGGAGAAATGTCGACGCCGTAATCGGCGGGCGTTTTCTCATCGAGCGGCTTTTTCTTCGCCTTCATGATGTTGGGTAGCGACGCGTAGCGCGGCTCGTTAAGGCGCAGGTCGGTGGTGACCACGGCAGGCAAGTTGAGCTTGACCGTCTGCAAGCCGCCATCAATTTCGCGTTTCACGTCGACACTGTCGCCATCAACAGTGACGGTGTTGGCGAATGTGCCCTGACCCCAGCCGAGCAAGGCTGCGAGCATCTGGCCGGTCTGGTTTGAGTCGTCATCAATCGCCTGTTTGCCGGTGATGACCATTTTCGGCTGCTCTTCTTCCACGATTTTCGCGAGAATCTTGGCAACGCCCAGCGGCTCGACCTCTTCGTCGGTCATCACCAGGATAGCGCGGTCTGCGCCCATGGCGAGAGCGGTGCGCAGGGTTTCTTGCGCCTTTTGTGGGCCAACCGAAACGGCGACGATTTCTTCTGCCTTGCCTGCTTCTTTGAGGCGAATCGCTTCTTCGACAGAAATTTCGTCGAACGGATTCATCGACATTTTGACATTGGCGAGATCCACGCCGCTGCCATCGGATTTGACCCGCGGTTTTACGTTATAGTCTATGACCCGTTTGACGGGCACCAGGATTTTCATTGCTGTTTCCTTCTTTATATTTCCGCGAACGCTTTAGCTTACGTTCACGTAAACGTCAAATATCGATGTTGCGGCGCAGCATGCGTGATCAGACACGCGCTGCATAGCTGTACTTTGTGCCTATGCAGCGTTTCAGGCAGCGTCTTTCACTTGCGCAACAATTTTCTTAGCAGCATCGCCGAGGTCATCAGCAGAAACGATCGGCAGACCGCTGTTCGCCAAAATTTCCTTACCCTTGGCGACGTTGGTACCTTCGAGCCGGACCACGAGGGGAACCGAAAGATCGACTTCCTTGGCTGCGGTAACAATGCCTTCGGCGATGATGTCGCATTTCATGATGCCGCCGAAAATATTGACCAAAATGCCTTCTACAGCCGGATCTGCGAGGATGATCTTGAAGGCTGCGGTTACTTTTTCGGTGGTCGCGCCGCCGCCCACGTCGAGGAAATTGGCCGGGAAGGCGCCATTGAGCTTGATGATATCCATCGTCGCCATCGCAAGACCAGCACCATTGACCATGCAGCCAATATTGCCGTCCAGTTTAATGTAGGCGAGGTCATATTTGGAAGCTTCGACTTCCGCCGGATCTTCCTCGGTCACGTCGCGCAGTTCCATCAGGTTGGGGTGACGCATCAGGGCGTTGCCGTCGAAGCTCATTTTCGTATCGAGCACCAGCAGTTGCGCATCTTTGGTTTCCACGAGCGGGTTAATTTCCAGCATCTCGCAGTCCATGTCAGTAAACGCGGTATAAAGCTGTTTGCCGAGCTTCTGCGCCTGCTTGTTCAGATCACCCGAAAGACCGAGCGCAAAAGCCATCGACCGGCCATGATGCGGCATAAAGCCCTGCGCGGGATCAATCGTGATCGTCTTGATCTTTTCCGGCGTGTTATGCGCGACATCTTCAATGTCCATGCCGCCCTCGGTGGAGACGATCATCGCGATCCGGCCGGTTGCCCGGTCGACCAGCATGGAAAGATAATATTCTTCGGCAATGTCGACGCCATCGGTGACATAAAGCCGGTTAACCTGCTTGCCTTCATCGCCGGTCTGGATGGTGACCAGCGTATTGCCGAGCATTTCAGTGGCATTGTCGCGCACCGCGTCGACGGATTTGGACAGCCGTACACCGCCGCTGGCATCTGGCCCCAATTCCTTGAACTTGCCCTTGCCGCGACCACCGGCATGAATCTGTGCCTTCACCACGTAAAGCGGTCCGGGCAATTTTTCTGCCGCTTCGACAGCTTCGTCAACGGTCAGAGCTGCGTGGCCCGCAGGAATGCCGATGCCATATTTGGCGAGTTGTTCTTTGGCCTGATATTCATGGATGTTCATGGGACGGTGCAGCGCCTTTCTTATATGTTCGTTTAGCGAGTCTTGCGGAGGGCTAAAGCACAGTCAGGGGCCGATTTCCACCCCGATTTATGATATTTATTGCTTCTCTGTATAGCTGTGCAATTATGCGCTTCTCATGATTTTCAATCCCCCATTGGCGAAAGAGGATATGCGATGACTGGCAAAGGCCTGCTGAGAGGTATTTTCATATCCGTGATCGCTGTCATATTACCTCTCGGCGATACAGTATCGGCTTCGGAGAAGGTTGACATGGAAGGCTATCAAAAATTTGGCTCTTTCCTGTCTGACTTTCGTAAAGAGCAATCCATTCGGGCGCTGACCGCAGTGATTGTCAAAGATGGAGAAGTGGTCTGGGAACAGGCTTTGGGAACATCGGATGATGAAGGCGATGTGCCAGCGACCATGGACACGACTTTCGGGATTGCGTCGGTCACCAAGCCCATTGCTGCTACCGCGATTTTGGCGGAGGCGGGCAAGGGCGGACTCTATCTCGATTGGCTGCTGGCTAACGATCCGCGCTGGGCGGATTTTTGCGGATGGTTTTCAACCTCCGGCATTCCCTTTGGCGGTGGCGGCAAAGACAGCGATGGAACGGCTATCGAACCGGTGGATTGCGAGCGCAAATTATCGCTTTTGGACAGCCTGAACATGCGGGTTAATGGGGCGGCTGGATCGGCCTTCGTTTATAATCCGATGACCTATGCGCGTATCGATCGGGCTATAGAGGGAGCTGGCGGAAGGCCGCTGCGAGCCATTGTCCGGGACAATGTCCTGAAGAAGGCGGGTATGGAAAATGTCGCGCTGGGTTGGCATGATCCTGACGGGGGATCGGCGCTAAGGCTATTGGCCCCGCCATTTACCGTTCAGGAGGATGGCCGCGATATAAAAGCCAGTCACTCGGATGATGATTTTCGCGCGGCGGCTGGGATCATAGCCAGCGCACGACATGTTGCTCAGTTTGATATCGCGCTGGATGCCGGAAAACTGCTTTCGGCCGATTGGATGGGGCGGATATTCTCGGACGACAAACTGCCGCCGCGCGGGGACTATCGTTGGGGATGGTTTGCACAAGACTGGCAGGACAAGCGGCTCTATTGGCACTCGGGTTGGGAACCGGATCGCTATTCGGCCATCTATCTCAAAATACCGGAAAAACGGCTCACCCTGATCCTGTTGGCGAACAATGAAAATCTCTGGTGGGGCAATCCTTTTTCCGCAGCAGAGATTCACAAAAGTCCGGTGGTTGCTGAATTCCTCACAAAATTTGCTGCGCCATGAATCGGCGTGGCCGACTTATTTAACGGCGCAGACCAGTCCAGATGACGTCACGACGCCCAGTATTTCGGGGTCCTGCAACGCCTTGGTCCGCTTCACAAATTCATTGACGCTGATATCGCCGGGATCGCGTTTGCGCAGCTTGTCGAGGCGGCTGAGCTTGTCGATTTGCGCGTAGGACAGGCGATCGACCATACGGTCGGCCATACAGCTGGCAATCGGTTTCGACAGTCCCGCGCTCATCAACCCGTTGCGCACGCGGGTTTCGGGCGTCGCACAAGCGGCCAGACTGGCGATCAAAGCCAGTCCAGCCACGAGATGCGTCCGGGTCATTTCTTTGTTTTGGCCAGCTCGATCGCGTCCAGCACAACCTGACGCGCTTCTTCGGCATCGCCCCATTTGCCGACACGGACCCATTTTTCGGGCTCCAGGTCTTTGTAATGGGTAAAGAAATGTTCAACCTGCTGCATCACGATCTCGGGCAAGTCACCGCCTTCACCGATGGCGCGATAATAAGGGAATGTGGCATCAATCGGAACGCAGAGCAGCTTTTCATCGCCGCCATGCTCGTCTTCCAGATTGAGCACCGCAATCGGACGGCACCGCACAACACAGCCCGGCATGAACGGCGAGCGCGCCACGACCAGAGCGTCTAACGGATCACCGTCAGGTGACAAGGTATGCGGAATGAAGCCATAGTTAGCAGGATAACGCATTGGCGTGTGCAGGATGCGGTCGACAAACAGCGCCCCGGATGCCTTATCAAATTCATATTTAACCGGTTCGCCGCCTACGGGAACTTCGATTATGACGTTGAGGCTTTCCGGCGGGTTATCGCCGATAGGAATTTGGGTGATGTCCATAGGGTATTGGGTCCTATTATCTTGTTTTTGGCTTCAAAAGCCGGTCAATGCCCCCTTCAATTTGGCCACCCTCTCCGGCAGTTTCGTCTGCCACTATTTTTTCAAGGTGCGGATAGCGAAGCCCGCCTGAATAATCGACCAAAAAATTGCTATATTGGTCGTCATTCTTCGCAAATATCTCGATTTTATTCATTTGCCCGCGATTTTCCTCGATCGCCTGGGTCAACATTTCGGCGGTATAGGCTTTGCCGTTCACGGCCGTGATCGTGAGGCCGTTTTTAAGGCCCGCCTTAAACGCCGGTCCGTCCCACATCACCGCTTTGACCACGCCCTTGTCGCTCACCACCATGCCGATCGAGTGGCTGAGATCCAGCTGTTTGCGGCGTTTGTCATTGGCGCTGATAAAATCGCTCTTTGTCGCATTATAGACCAGTTTATACCCGCCCAGGGTGAGCCCGTCTTTGGGTGCTTCGTCGGTTGTCTGGTATACCCGTTCCTGAATGAATCCGGCCCAATCATAGGGCTGCACGGCGTTCAGCGCCGCGATCACATCGGGCAGTTCATAGGTGACGACGCCATAGTCGCCATTCTTGCCTTTGAAGAAGGTTCGGGCAAAATTTTCGAGTGATTTCTTGCCGCCCGATTCGCGCCGGATAATGCCATCAGCCTCCAGCCAGATGAGCAGGCCTTCATTATAATAATCTTCCTGCCGCTGCCAGCTGCTCCACGGTTTGGGTTTGCGTTCGGCGATAATCGGATCATGAGTCGTGTCAATTAACGGGCGCCATTGGCGGCCCACGCGCAGGTCCATGCCCGCTGCAATCGCGGCAAAGGCATCGAGCGTATCCTGTTTGGAATAAAGACCGGAGCGCGCGCCAAGGACATAGCCCCAAAACTGCGTCTGGCCTTCATAGACCCACAGCAGGTTATCGCGCATCGGCTCACGGAAATCGGGCGTCCACATGCCGGCGGGGCGGCGATATTTGCCGTTCCAGGCGTGGACAATCTCGTGCGGCAACAGGTTGCGGCGACCCGGTCCATCATTCCATTTGGTGAAATATTCGCGGTTCACGCCATTTTCCGAAGAGCGATGATGCTCAATCCCGATGCTGCCCATTTCCTCGGTCAACGCGAGCAGGAAATCATAGCGGTCATAAGGATGGCTGCCGAACAGCGCCTCTGATTCCCGGGCCAATTTGCTATGCTTGGCAATGTGCGACTTTCTGGGTTTGAGGAATTTGGCATCATCAGCCACGACATTCAGATGCACGCGGCGGCTCAGCCGGTAGGTCTGAAAATTTTTGCCAGCGAAGACCGGGCTGTCGATCAGCGTATCATAGTCTGTCTTTTGATAGGCGACGCGGTTCCCACCGGCAGATTTGTCCTGCCGTGACTTCGGGCGCATGGAACTGGCCGCACGCCAGCCATCTGGATAAATGGCGGTCGCTTCCACGGGAATCTGTCGGACATAATGGCCAGCAGGATAGAGAGACACCTGGTGCCAGCGCAGGTTGAGCATGGACGGGGCCATGACGATACGGCCCTGGCTGGCCGTGGTGGCGGAGGTGAATTGGAATCGCGCTTCAATTTCCTCTACGCCCGGCGGAATATCGATATGAAAGGCATAGACATCGACATCATCGCGTACCCAGGCCAAATCCGTTTTGTCTGCCAAAATCCGCAGTCCGGTCAGCTTCTCAATCTCCCCGCGCGGCGCATGATTGCCCGGCAACCATTCGGGGTAAAGCAGAGTTAGGCGCCTTAGTCCGGAGATCGGAATAAATTGTTGGACCTTGAACACACCCTGTTTGTTATCGCGTGCATCGACAATCAGGCGCATCGTGCCGGGAAAAGCCACATCCTGCGCTCTGGGAATCGTATCTTCCGGAGCAACATAGGTCGGCTTGCTCAGATTATCTGGCATGGCGGCGGAGAGGGCGGTGACAGGCGAAACGAGTGACAGGGCCGAAAACAGACCCAAAAATGCAACCAGACGCATACTAACTCTATCCCCTGTAACGTGGCTTCATAACTGTTCTTCGGTGCTGAATGGCGCTTTTTAGCGGCTGCGTCCAGTGGACCAACAAGAAAAACACTAATATTGGCAATAGAAACAAGCCATCTTTCGCTTTTGCGCATCACCGGCTAAAGCGCCTTCAAGGTAAAAGGGCAGATATGGCAAAAATACAAACACCGCAACCGGTGCGCGGCACGCAGGATATATTTGGCGAAGATCAGGAGCGTTTTAGCCATGTCGTGGAGACGTTTGAACGCGTGCGCCGGCTTTACGGGTTTAAGGGCGTACAGATGCCGGTGTTTGAGCCAACGGCTGTTTTTGCGCGGTCTTTGGGCGAAACCACCGATGTTGTGTCGAAGGAAATGTATAGTTTCGAGGATCGCGGCGGTGACAGTCTGACCCTGCGCCCCGAATTTACCGCCGGTATCAGCCGCGCCTTTCTGACCAACGGCTGGCAGCAGCATATGCCGTTGAAGCTGTCCACGCACGGTCCTTTGTTCCGCTATGAGCGCCCGCAAAAGGGCCGCTACAGGCAGTTTCACCAGCTCGATGCCGAAATTATCGGTGCGGGTGAGGCGGCGGCAGATGTCGAATTGCTGTGTTTTGCGGATCAGCTTTTAAACGAACTGGGCATATCGGACGGCGTGACCTTGCAGCTCAATACATTGGGCGACGCGGAAAGCCGTGATGCGTGGCGCGACGCGCTGGTCGAACATTTTCGGGCGCATAAAGCCGATCTGTCCCAGGACAGTCAGGACCGGCTGGAACGCAATCCGCTGCGCATTCTCGATAGCAAAGAGCGCCAGGATCGCCCGATTGCCGACAGCGCGCCGGAAATTGACGCCTATCTGTCGGACGAGGCGAAAGAGTTTTTTGCCGAGGTTACCGAGGGGCTGGATGCCTGCGGCGTGGTATGGGAGCGCAACAGCCGACTGGTGCGCGGACTCGATTATTATCGTCATACCGCGTTTGAATTTGTGACCGACCGGTTGGGCGCGCAGGGGACTGTACTCGCCGGTGGGCGTTATGATGGCTTGATTGAATCGCTGGGTGGACCGGTGACGCCCGCTGTTGGCTGGGCGGCAGGGATTGAGCGGTTGGGTATGTTGCTGACAGATTTTGGGAAATGCGTTTCAATTGCTGTTGTCGCCGACTCAAAAGAACTGGAAACCAAGGCTCGAGAGGTAACGCAAAGACTAAGAAGCAATAATCTGGCTTGTGAAATGAGCTACAAAGGGAACCCTAAAAAACAAGTAGATAAGGCGCGAAAACGAGGACATGATGGTGTTCTATTTGTAAGGGAGCCGGATAGTCCTGGAGGGGAGTTTTACATTCAGCGTTTCGTAGATCTTGAGGAGTTTGTTGGACTTTCTGCGAAAATTGGCAGAGTTCTCGGGACGCCTATAGTGGATAGTAACGACAGATGATGGCTATCCTCACATGTTACGCACATCGTCACCCTGAACTTGTTTCAGGGTCTATTTCTCGAATTTCGCAAACGTCGATTGCCTCGCGATGGATGCTGAAACAAGTTCAGCATGACGATGATAGGAAGGCGTGGCGATGACCACCATAACCCCCCAACGCATCGCCCAGATCGAAGCGCGCTTTGCCGAGCTGCAGGCTATGATGGCGTCTGGCAATCTCGATGGCGATAAATTTGTCGAGGTCTCTAAGGAATATGCCGAGATCGAACCGGTAGCCGAGGCCGCGGCTGAGGTTCAGCGCCTGCGTGACGAGCAGACGGGGCTGCAAGAAATGCTCGCCGGTGATGATGCCGAGATGAAGGCGATGGCCGCCGATGAAGTCGATGACGTCAAGAAAGCGCTTGAAAAGGCAGAGCATGCGCTGGCTTTGAAATTACTGCCGCGGGATAGCGCTGATGATCGGCCCGCGATGCTCGAAATTCGCGCAGGTACCGGCGGTGATGAAGCCGCGCTTTTTGCCGGTGATCTCTACCGCATGTATAGCCGCTTTGCCGATGAGCAGGGCTGGAAGGTCGAACTGATCTCCGCCAATGCGTCCGAAGTCGGTGGGTTCAAGGAAGTCGTTGCGAATATCAATGGCAAGGGCGTGTTTGCGAAACTGAAATTCGAATCCGGTGTGCACCGGGTGCAACGTGTACCCGAAACGGAAAGCGGCGGGCGCATTCATACCTCGGCGGCAACGGTTGCGATTCTGCCGGAACCGGAAGAAGTGGATATCGATATCCGCACTGAAGACCTGCGCATCGATACCTATCGGGCGAGCGGCGCGGGCGGACAGCATGTCAACAAGACCGACAGCGCGATTCGCATCACCCATTTACCCACCGGACTGGTAGTGCAATGTCAGGACGGCAAGTCTCAGCATAAGAATAAAGCACAGGCGATGAAAGTATTGGCCGCCCGGCTTTATGAGCAGGAACGCGATGCGGTGCAAAGCGAAGAGGCCGATGCGCGCAAGGCGATGGTCGGCTCCGGCGACCGCTCCGAACGCATCCGCACCTATAATTATCCGCAAGGCCGCGTGACCGATCACCGGATCAACCTGACGCTGCACAAGCTGCCCGAAATTGTCGAAGGCGGCGCGCTGGGCGAGATGGTCGATGCCCTGATTGCCGAGGATGAAGCCAGCCGGCTTGCCAATCTGGATGGCTGACATGGCCGCGGCATTGCGGCAAGCGGCGCAGGCACTGGAAACTGTGAGCGAAACGCCGCGCCTCGACGCGGAACTGCTCATGGCGCATCTTTTGGGCATCAGCCGTCAGGATTTGCTTCTCGACCTGCCAAAACTGGATGTGCCGGACGGTTTTTCGGCCTTGCTGGAACGTCGCAAAGCCCATGAACCGGTTGCGCATATTGTCGGTGAACGGGAATTCTGGAGTCTGCCGTTTCAGGTGTCTGCCGATGTCCTGATTCCCCGTCCCGATAGCGAGATTTTAATCGAAACCGCCGTGGAAATCGGCACCGATCACCCGCCAACACATATCCTGGACCTCGGCACCGGCAGCGGCGCGCTATTGCTGGCCGCCTTGTCCGAATTTCCCGAGGCGCGGGGTGTGGGAATGGATGCTAGCCCGGCCGCGCTTGCTATGGCGCATAACAATGCCGATAGCTTGGGACTCAGCGATCGCGCGCGTTTCCTGCTGCAGGATTGGACAATGGCGGACTGGACGCAATCACTGGGCGGGCTGTTTGACCTGATTCTCGCAAATCCGCCTTATGTATCGACAAAGGCGGAACTGTCCCGCGAAGTGTCGGAATTTGAACCGCATAAAGCTTTGTTTGCCGGTGCGCAGGGGATGGACGACTATCATGTCATCATTCCGGCTTTGGATGCATTGTTAGCGGGCGACGGTATCGCGTTAATCGAGATCGGATTTGACCAAGCCGGCCAAGTCACGATATTGGCTGAAAAACAGGGCTATGCCGTTGAATGCAAACAGGATTTAGGCGGTAATGACCGGCTGCTTGTCCTGCGGCGAGACCCTGTCTCGTAAAAATCACTTGGTTTTGGCTTATGAAGGCGCTAAGGATGTTTCAGGCCCAGATGATTTCTGGCAATTTCCCTAAAATCGCTGGCCTACCCCCATATAGATAATATTGCTGATGTCCGGCGATCATTTATCTTCTTTGGGTTGCTGTGGGTCATTAGATCTGCGGCACGGGCACTGCCTTTGTGGCGGTTAGATAACAGGAAAGACCGAGTATATTAACGGTATAAGGACACCCAGAATTTGATGAATAATCGTCAGGCCGGCGGCCGTCGCCGTGGCCGGAACAGTAATAACAACCGCAACCAGAATAATCGTGGTGGCGGCGGTATTGACCGGGAAAACCGGATCGACAATCGCGCGCGCGGTAATGCCGCCCAGATGCTGGATAAATACAAGAAAATGGCGCAGGACGCGCAGGTCAATGGCGACCGCGTCAATGCCGAATATTATCATCAATTTGCTGACCATTATTTCCGGGTGAACGCAGACAGCCAGGCGCGCCGTGAAGAGCAGCGACTGGCCAGAGAAGCCGGGCGCGAAGAACAGCGCGGCCAGAATAATGACCGCAATGACAATGCGGATGACAATAGTGATCAGGATGATCGCGGACGCCCGCAGCGCGGACGTCGGCCCAAGGCGGATGATCAGCCTGCAAAAGCAGCCAATTCAGACAAAAAGCGTTCTGATACAAAAGGCACAGACAGGCAGGACAGTTCAGACGCTCCAGCGGAGAAAAAACCCGTTCGGGCCCGCCGCCCCCGTAAACCGGCCGCTGAAGTCGCAGAAGCCAATGGCGAATCAAATGGCCTTGATGCCAGCGCCTTGCCCCCTGCCATCTCGATCCAGTCGGATGACAGTGGTGATAGCGCCAATGATGGGGAAGAGAAGAAGCCTGCGCGCAAGCGTCGCACGGTAAAAGCCAAGACGGCCGAAGCCGAAACACCGCAAGAAGGCGACGCGGCTTAGTTATTCAGGCTGTTTGGCCAAGGCTGTTTCCAGCCAATCCGGCAGATCAAGATCGGTGATATCGTCAACCCGGCGATGTTCGATCGACAGCCCGAGATCGGGATAAGCGATGCGCTGGCGTTTTTCGTCGGCTTGCGCAATCGGCACGACCACCAGACGGCGATTAACCTTCTGCCGGTAATTCATCCGCGCGGTATTTTCCTGACCGACATAGCAACCTTTGGTGAAGCTGACGCCTTTCAGCTCGGCGGCATTACATTCCAGCCATAAAGTTTTATCGCTGCCCAATTCGTCCTGACCCTCAGTCACGCCGAGAGCAAGGCGGTGTGCCTTGTAAGCTGCATCAACCGAACCTGTTCCAGAATCATTGTGGGCGATCCACCGATAACCAATTTCAGCGAGCCGGGGGTCAGCGGGCTGTCCGCTGGCATCACGCGACCAATGCACAGATAATCCCTCGTCCACCTCAATGCCAATTTTACGGCGCAGACGATAGAGTTTCAAACGTTTGACCAGTGCTTCCGCATGATCCTTCTCACAATCGATCAGGATATCGCGCCCGTCCGCCCACAGAAAAAAATCAAACAGCACCTTGCCTTGCGCGGTCAACAGCGCTGCCCATTGCGGGGTTCCGGACAGCACGAATTGCATATCCTGGGTCACAAGTCCCTGTAGAAAGCCGCTAATGTCCTCGGTCCCGTCGGTTGCGGAAATGCGGATCACGGCGCGCTCATTAAGTCTGGTTTCGGTCATTAGGATTAGGTAGGGACGCTCAGCGCCAAAAGAAAGCCCGAACCATGAATCAATCGCCCGACCAGATTACCATCCGCCAGCCGGATGACTGGCATGTCCATCTGCGTGATGGCGATATGTTGCGGTCAGTGGCCAACTATACGGCGCGGCAATTTGCCCGTGCGATCGTCATGCCCAATCTGTCACCGCCGGTCACCGATACCGCGGCGGCGCAAGCGTATCGCGAGCGCATTTTGGCCGCTGCATCCGATCATCCCGGTTTCACACCGCTGATGACCTGCTATCTCACCGACACGGCGGATGCCGATGACATAGCGCAGGGTTTCGCAAATGGCGTCTTTACCGCCGCCAAGCTCTATCCCGCCAATGCGACCACCAACAGCGCCCATGGGGTGACGGATGTGGCCAATATCATGCCGGTGCTGGAGCGGATGCAGGCTATCGGCATGCCGCTTTTGATCCATGGTGAAGTCACCGATGCCGATGTCGATGTGTTTGACCGGGAAGCGGTGTTTATCGAACGCACCCTGTCCAAAATTGTCGATCAATTGCCGGATCTGAAAGTGGTGTTTGAACATATTACCACCGCCGATGCCGTGGATTTTGTGCATGCCGCCGGTACCAATGTCGGCGCAACCATTACCCCGCAACATCTCCATATCAATCGCAACGCGATGTTTCAGGGCGGCATAAGGCCGCATGCCTATTGCCTGCCCGTCGCCAAGCGTGAACAGCACCGGCTGGCCCTACGCAAAGCGGCGACATCGGGATCGCCGAAATATTTCCTCGGCACCGATAGCGCACCGCATGAAATTCATGCCAAGGAATCTGCCTGTGGTTGTGCCGGTATTTTCAACGCGCCCTATGCGCTGGAAAGCTATGCCACGGTTTTTGAGGAAGAAGGCGCGCTCGACAAGCTGGAAGGCTTTGCGTCGATCCATGGCCCGCAATTTTATGGCCTGCCGCTCAATGAAGGCACAGTGACCTTGCAGCGGTCAGCAGTCACCGTGCCCGAGACGATCGAAGCGGGCGGCGCGACGATCGTGCCCTTTCACGCGGGACAAGAGCTGCGTTGGCAGATTGCCGGGTAAAAGAAACTAGGTCGCTGGCGCCTTCTTGCTGGCATTGCCGAAAATCGCGTCGGCGGAGAATATCGCAAGACTGATCCAGATCAATATGAAGCAGATGATATGCGACGTCGTAAGCGGTTCGCGATAGAGCAATGTCCCGATCAGAAATTGCAGCGTTGGCGCGATATATTGGGTTAATCCGATCGTGCTGAGCTTCATTTTCTTGACCGCCGCGGCAAAGAGCATCAGCGGCGTTGCGGTCACCATCGCACCGCCGAGCAGCAGCATATCGATGGTCAACTTGTCACCGAAATGGGTGGTCGTTGTCGGCGCGGTGGTACCAAAAGTGATCCAGCCAATGAATAACAGGAATGGCAGAAACAGATAGCTGGTTTCCATAGTCAGGCCGACAATCGGGCCGACATCGGCAATTTTGCGGACAAGGCCATAAAGCCCCCATGAGCCAGCCAGCGCGAGGCTGATCCACAGGGTCTGCCATGCTTCCATTGCCAGAACGGATACGCCAATGGCGGCGATACCGACCGCAATCCACTGGTTGCGGCTCAGCGTTTCCTTGAGGAAGATTTTGGCGAGGAACACGCTGATCAAGGGGCTGATAAAATAGCCCAGGCTGGCGGCGAGAATATGGTCCGACTGCACCGCCCAGACATAGACGAGCCAGTTGACCGAGATGAGCAAGGCGGTGGCCAGCAACGGTCCGCGTATTTTCGGTGCTGCCCAGGCAGCACGCAAACCGGATAGATTTTTGCGGAAATAGAGGATGATAAAGAGTAATGGCACCGACCAGATGATACGGTGGGCAACGACTTCGAGCGGGGCAACGCTCTCTAACAGCTTGAAATAAATCGGCATGACACCCCAGATGCAGCATGCAAGAAGCGCCTGCAGGATCCCCAGTCGGCTAGTGGATATTGGGCCTGTCATAGCAAGGCGACTAGGCCCGGGCTGATGGGGTGGCAATATAAATTAGTTTGGGGCGCTGATAATTATGCTGTCCTACAAGGTCGCATTTGGGTTATGTTTCGGCTGATGAATAGGACAGTATCTTGTTGGACGGCTTCAGAAAGGGCTCAGCTTGTCGCTCAAGAGAAACGGTTGGACAGAATTTGACCCCCATTTTGCGTATAATTTGTAGAATTTTGCAGACGTCTTTTAGGCCAGTTGGTTACGCTGTGCAGAAAGGCGTCAGATAATCCCGCCGCCGATCCAGAGGCGGAAAGCGCAAATGCACATGACGATCAGGCAGAAATACATGCCGCTGCTGCGTGATGAAATCAGTCCGAAAAGGGCACCGAGGCCAGCAATCGGTAGAATCAGCCAGTTGGTCCAGCCGAGCAACGGAACCAGTCCGACAAAAGCCAAAATGAGGGCGATGCCGCCGATGAGGATAGAAATTAGATTAGCCATAACTGTATTATAGGAATAGTGCACCGGTTTTGCAAGGGCTTGTATCGGTATAAGCCTATGATAACAGGGGCGCTTAAGGGAGGACGATCATGGATATCAAGGATATCAGGATTGAAACGGAGCGGCTGATCCTGCGGCCACCCCACGCTGACGATTTTGACGAATGGGCAGCGTTTCAATCCGACGCAGACACGATGACCTTCATTGGCGGCGTCAAGAGCCGCGCGGAAAGCTGGCGCGACCTGTGCGCCATGGTCGGCGCTTGGCACGTGCGCGGCTATGCGATGTTCTCGCTCATTCTTAAAGATAGCGATAAATGGATTGGCCGGATTGGACCCTGGTATCCCGATAGCTGGCCCGGCACGGAAGTGGGCTGGGGCGTGTCGCCCGACTATGCCGGCAAAGGCTATGCGCTGGAAGCGGCTGTGGCGAGCATGAACTATGCGGTCGATACACTCGGCTGGAGCGACATCTGTCATACGATCGATCCGGAAAATCTCGCGTCGATCCGGCTGGCCGAGCGGCTTGGGTCGACCAATCGCGGACCAACCGCCTTGCCAGAGCCCTATCAGGACGCCCGGGTTGACGATTGGGGCCAATCGCGCGAACAGTGGCTCGAAAACAGAAAGCAATTTCAATAATCTGCGACGAGAGGAGAGCATGGAGATGGCCGAAGACCGATATCTGGATCCGAGCCGAGAACATTTTGATGCGTTCAAAGCGCTGCCGCGCGATGTTCCGATCAATATGCTCAACCTGCTGCAATTTCACCAACAGGCCCAATATCCTGACGACCACCCCAATGCGGCGCAAGGGTGGAGCGGCGCGCGGGCCTATGAGGAATATGGCAAAACCAGCGGGCCGATTTTCAAGCGGGTCGGCGGCACGATCATCTGGCGCGGCAAGATGGAGGCGATGGTGATCGGGCCGGATGACAAGCAATGGGACAGTTCATTCATCGCGCGCTACCCCAATAGCGGTGCCTTCCTGGAAATGGTCACCGATCCCGAATATCAAAAGGCGGTGGTCAATCGGCAGGCGGCTGTTTTGACGTCGCGACTCATTCGATTCGGTGAATTAGACGGCCCGGACGGCTTTGGCTAGAAATCCCATTTTGGGACAGGTGGTTAACGGAAGGTTGGCGGTTTAACCACGTTTCCTAACAGAAAATTAACGCTTTTTGGTGCAATTGTCCCGCATATTCAGGAGCATATTGCATGACACATCTATCCCGTTCCCTCTTGCTGGCAGCGACGGCATTTACCTTGCCGCTGACCATGGCGGCTTGTGGTAGCAACGAAGGTAATGAAGCGGAACTGGCGGAGCTGGATGATAATCTGACCGCTGATCCAGCGATGAAAGATGCGCTCGAAGACCAGATATTGGTGGATCCCAACCTGACTGATCAGGCCAACAACAACGCCATTCGCGGCGCCAATGGCCCGATTGACGGCAAGGTTCCGCCAGAAGGTGGCAAAGCTTATGCAACCGCTCAGCTGGAAGGCAAGATGCTCAGCGCGCCCAAGCCGCGTAATATGACATCGGATGATGAATGCACCAGTTGTGCTGGTTCCGAGGGCATAACCCTTGGCGCAAAGGCCCAGGCTCAGCGCGGTAAAGGCACATGCGATCAAAAGCTCAGCTATGACATGGGCTGGGCCAACCGGATGCCACCGGAATTCCCGGTCTATCCCAAGGCCAATGTCAAGGAAGCGGCCGGCGTTGAAGGCGGGCTATGCGATATACGCGTGGTCAGCTTCTCCACCGCCAGCCCGATGAAAAATGTCGTGGATTATTATTACACCCAGGCCAAACGCGGCGGCTATAGCGCGGAATATCTGCTGCGCGGCAGCGAGCATGTTCTGGGCGGAACCCGCGGCAATGACGATGGCGCCTATGTGATTACGCTCAACAGCCGCTCCGGTGGCGGTACCGTGGTTGATATTGTTGCCAGCAACGGCCGCTAATCCGGCAAGAGATTACCGACGCCAGAATATCGCATTTCACATCTGGCTGAAGAAGGGGCAGCTTCGGCCGCCCCTTTTCCTTTGGGTGATGAACGGCCCTTATCTGTCTTAGACCGATCCTATTCCCGGTAACTGCCGCCGCCATCGACGGTGACATCATTCGCGGTGGTAAAGCTCGCCCCTGCGCTGGAAAGCCAGATCATGGCATTGGCGACTTCCTCCGCCTGACCAACCCGATTGATCGGATGATTGGAATTAAAGGCGACTACGGCCTCTTCATGGGTTCCGGGAAAAGCGGCGAGATAACGTTGGTACATCGGGGTATCAATGGCGCCGGGATGAACGGTGTTGACCCGGACCTTATTCCCCTGTGCCGCGCAATGCAGCGCCAGGGATTTGCTGAGCGCCGTGACCGCTCCTTTACTGGCAGAATAGGCGGCCATGGCGGATCCGGGGCGCATCGCGAGCATGGAGCCGACATTGACTATCGATCCGTCTTCATCACTGTCGACGATTGCAGGCAGGGCTGCTCGGCAACCATAAAATGTGCCGTTCAGATTGATATCGATGGTTCGGCTCCAGCTGTCGAGATCCACATCATCGACCGCGCCGGGCTCTGAAATTCCGGCAATATTGAACAGGGTCGTTATCTTGCCAAACTTGTCCTGCGTAGCCTTTACCGCAGCATGCCACTGGTCGAGATTGCGGACATCCAGTGCGATGGCGGCTGCGCGGTCACCCAAAGCAGCGGCATGGGCTTGCGCTTTTTCCAGCTGGATATCGCCGAGCATGACGGATCCGCCTTCTTCCACAAAGCGTCGACCAGCCGTCCCGCCAATGCCTTCCGCGCCGCCGGAAACCAGCGCAACTTTTCCGTCCATCATACCCATAGTTCAGCCCCTTTGGCGGTTATCAGCGTTTATCAAAAGTGAGCGGAAGGTTGGTCAATCCGCGCAGCATCATATTGGGAGGATAGGTCAGTTCCGCACCTTCCCTGATCCGGATATTGTCGATCCGTTCGGCAAATTGTTGAAAGGATACCGTCATTTCTTTGCGCGACAGCATATTGCCGACGCACATATGAATGCCCTTACCAAAGGCCAGATGGGTGCGCGCATTTTTGCGGTCAACCTGAAAGCTGTTCGGGTTTTCAAACTGTTTCGGATCGCGATTGGCGGCATGATAGCGCATCATCACCATTGCGCCCTTGGGCAGCATGACGCCGCCCAGTTCTGCATCTCTGTGCATCACCCGCCAGATACCGGAAGAGCCGCTAGACATGCGCAGGACTTCTTCGACCGCATTGGGGATGAGCGACGGATCATCCTGGATTTTTTTATACTGATCCGGGTTGCTGGCGAACAATCGCAGGCCTTCGCCCAAAGCCGCTGTTGTGGTCTCATTGCCCGCCACCATCAGTTGCTGCACTATGGAGAGGGATTCCGCGTCATCCAGTGGCCGCTCGCCATCGACCTGGGCGTTGACCAGATCGGACAGAATATCGCTTTTCGTTTCTTTCCGGCGGGCATCCATATTGGCCTTGAGGGCGTGCTGATATTCCACCACTTCGCGCTCGGTTTCCAGTTGCCGTTCGCGCGTCATCATACCCGACAGCCGGTCCACAAAGGCATTGGTCCAGCGTTTGATGGTGCCAGCGTCGGCGACGTCCAGCCCCAGCTGCACGGCAATCGTGCGTACCGGCATGGGAATGGCATATTCTTCCATGAATTCGCATTCGCCCTTGTCGATAAAGCTATCGATCAGCTCATTGGACATTTCCCTTATGCTGTCTTCCAGCTTGTTGACCTTGGGCATCGAGAAAGCCAGATTGACCAGCTTGCGAAAACGGGTGTGGACCGGTTGGTCGGCGGTCAGCAGGGTATTGACCTGCGGCCAGCCTTTGGACTGTATCTCCTGTATTTCGGTATCATTGGCCAGTTCTTCATCCGACTTTCCGCCCGACAGCAGCGCGGTAAAATTATTGGAGAAGTCGTCTAACCGACCGACGGCTTCGGATATCAGGTCATAGTCCAATACAATGTAAGCGCCGCTGGCTTCGTCCAGAAAGACCGGGTTTTTGGCGCGTTGCTCTTCGTAAAAGTCGAACGGATCGACGAGGATATCGGGCTGGAACAGAGATTTTGAAACCGCTTCGTTCATGGTATCATTCCTATTGGGGTTTTAATCAAAAGCTGGTGTCGGAACACCTTCCGCATTGTAAACCGGACCCTCGGCATCAACGCGATATTTGGCACTGACGGCGTTTTTCAGCCCAAAGCTACCGATATGGGCAAGCATGTTCGCATAATGCACATCCTTGAAATGTTGCGCGAGGGCTTCTTCGTCCGTCCACTCTTCAAACACTTCGATGCGTTCGGGATTATTCATGTCCGCAGCCCAGCTGTAGCACAGACAGCCTTCCTGACTCAGCGCGCCATCGATATAGGGCTGCGCTTTTTTAAGACATTCCTCGCGTGTTGCCGGGTCCACGTCAACATGTGCTGCGACCAGTATTTTAGCCATTTTCTATTCCCCCTAAAGCTTCTGTCCACCGAGCTGCGCGACGACATTGAATATACGTTTTTTGTAGAGCCACTGGCCATCAATTTTGACGAACTCGTCATCATAGCGGCCACCGGCAATCCGCGGCTCGCCCTTTTCGACCAGGATTTCATGGGTTTGGTAACGGCCCGTCGCGGTGTCGCCGGTGACTTCCAGGCTGCCCGGTATACCCAGAAAACTGACGGCATCAAACTGGCTCATCGCGCCGTTCCAGAGGTTGACGATATTTTCGCGGCCCACAACCTCGGTGCCCATGAGCGACCAGATCGCGTCTTCGGTCCATAAGGCGCCCCAGTCATCAGGATCGGTGCGCAATACCGCGTCGCAATAGCTGTCATGCAATTCCCGGATTGCCAGCCGGTCTTCTATTGGTCCTGAAAACATGGACTCATCCTCTCCTCTTTATGGGAGAGATTACACGGTAAAAGCGCCAGACATGCAAGCTGCCATAAGTGCTAGGTAATCGTGCTCCTGCGCAGGCAGGAGTCCATCTCCCATGCTTAACTCAGGATGGGAGTTTTGGGTTTGGCGCGTGGATTACGGACAGCGCGCCAGCTCGACGGTGATGGCAGGTGAGGACAGGAGATAGGCCCATGCCTGCGCAGGGGCGCTGGGACCAATCGACTGGGATTAATCGCCGCTGATGCGTTCGATATCCGCGCCGACTGCTGCCAGTTTTTCTTCCAGCCGTTCATAGCCGCGATCCAGATGATAGATGCGCTGCAACTGGGTTTCGCCTTCTGCAGCCAGGGCGGCGATCACCAGACTCATCGAGGCGCGCAGATCCGTCGCCATCACCGGTGCGCCGGTCATTGTCTTCACGCCGCGTACTACCGCAGTGCGGCCTTTGGTTTCGATATCCGCGCCCATCCGGTTGAGCTCCGGCACGTGCATGTAACGGTTTTCAAAGATGGTCTCGGTTAGCACGCTCGCACCATCGGCCATGCATAGCATTGCCATCAACTGCGCCTGCATATCGGTGGCGAGGCCGGGATAGGGGGCGGTAGAGAGAGTTAGCGGACGCAAGGTTCCATTGGCGGCAACTTTGATGCCTTTGTTGTACGGCTCAATATGCAATCCGGATTCAGTGAGCGCAGCCAGGGTTGCTTCCATCTCGTCGGCTTTCGCGCCAACCAGATCAACCTCTCCACCCGCAATGCCAACCGCACAGGCATAGCTGCCCGCTTCAATCCGGTCCGCCATGACGCGATACGTGCAGCCATGCAGGCGCGATACACCGTGGATGGTGAGGTCGGATGATCCGATGCCTTCAATCTCGGCGCCCATGGCAACAAGCATATTGCAAAGGTCGATGATTTCCGGTTCGCGGGCTGCGTTCTTCAGACGACTCTCGCCGTTGGCGAGCACAGCCGCCATTAATGCGTTTTCGGTCGCACCGACAGACACGACCGGGAAGGTAAATTCCCCGCCTGGCAAGCCGCCATCTGGCTGACGCGCCGTCACATAACCACTGGTGGTTTCAATTACCGCGCCGAGTGCTTCAATCGCTTTCAGGTGCAAGTCAATCGGCCGGTTGCCAATTGCGCAGCCACCGGGCAGCGATACCCGGCATTCGCCAGCCCGCGCGAGCAATGGGCCGAGCACAAGGATGGAGGCGCGCATCTTGCGGACAATGTCATAGGGCGCTTCGGTCGAGGTAATCTTGCCAGCTTTCAGTGTCATGACCCGGCCGAAATCTTCAGGTCGCGCGCCTTCGATAGTTGTTGATACGCCAAGCTGATTGAGCAAATGACCGAAACTGTCGACATCGGCGAGCCGCGGCAGGTTGCGCAAGGTGACCGGCTCTTCGGTGAGCAGCGCGCAAGGCAGCAGGGTCAAAGCGCTGTTTTTAGCGCCAGAAATCGGAATGATGCCAGACAGCTTTTTACCGCCGCGAATTGAGATAATATCCATCGCGATGGTTTAGCGAAAATGCTCCGCCTTGCAAGTCAGACCAACTATCAAAGCGGTAAAGTTACAAAAGTGCTTGCTGCCTAATGATCGAACCCCGGATTGGTCCGGTTCAATTTGCGCATGAGGCCGGGCCAGACGAGATTGTCACCCAGACCTGGCATGAAAGCGGGTGCGGTTTGTTGGTGCACGCGTTGACCCATATCTTCCGGTTCTTCATGCAAATGCTCCTCGCCGCCCACAGCTTGCGCGAGGATTTGGGTCTTGCAGGCATTTTCGAGAAAATACATCCGCAGGAAGGCGAGCGCACAATTTTTGCCGACGGTTAGTGTGCCATGATTGCGGAGGATCAGGAGATTCTTGTCACCCACATCCGCAATCAGGCGCTCACGCTCGTCAAGGTCCAGCGCAATACCTTCATAGTCATGATAGGTGAGATCCTCATGCACCTGCATGGAAAATTGCGTGTAGCGGCGCAGCCCCTCTTTCTGGACTGAAACCGCGATACCATAAGGCGTATGGACATGGATCACACAGCCGGCATCTTCGCGCGCACTATGAATTGCGCTGTGGATGGTGAAGCCGGCGGGATTGATAAAATAGGGTGTGTCCTGCTTGATATTCCCTTCCAGATCGATTTTGACCAATGAACTCGCGGTCATCTCGTCAAACATCACACCGTAAGGATTGATCAAAAACCGTTCTTCGCCATCTTCGTCGGGCAGGCGGGCGGAGATATGGGTGAAGACCAGATCGGTCCAGGCATGCATTGCGCATAGCCGGTAGGTCGCTGCGAGATCACAACGCAACTTCCATTCCGCGTCAGAAACTTTGCCTTCAAGCCGGTCAATGGTGGTCGGATCAGGAATGTTAAATCCGGCATCAACATTCATCGCGCTACCGGTATCCTGCACAGCGGTGGCCATCTTTTCTCTCCTTGTAGAATCGTTTCGTTCATTGCCTCAATAATGGCATAGTCTTGGCCGGATAGGACAGCTTTTTTTGTTTCCCTGCCAGTCTCCCTGTCCAGGCTCCGCAGAATTTGATAAGCGCAATGATCATCTTTTCCTTCCTGCAAAAGGCGGCCCATGCCAGAGCAACATGAGAACGTACCCGAACTCCCCTGTTCGATTGTAACAGAGCTGCGTTCCGGCATGAAGGTTTGCCTACGTCCGATTCATCCATCTGATCAGGGTAAGATTGAGCGCGGCATTATGGAATTGTCTGATCGTTCACGCTATTTGCGTTTCTTCTCAAGCTTTAAAATTGCCCCGGCCTCTGTGGTCGAGAAGCTGTCAGCTGTGGACGGCATTGACCATATTGCCTGGGGCGTGGTTAATCTGGATGTGGATGACCATCCGCCCATTGCAGCCGCCCATGCGATCAGAAGTACCGATGACCCGGCGAGAGGAGAGTTTGCGATAGCGGTGCTTGATGAATATCAAAGCAAGGGTGTGTCGCGGGTGCTGATCGCGGCTTTGTTCAGCAACTGTCTGGAGCAGGGACTAAGCAAACTGGATATTGCAGTGTTGCGTGAAAACAGAAAAGCAGCCGGCTTGATCGCTGCATTGGGCGCCGAGATGACGCGAAGTGAAAATGCGATTGCCTATTATAGCCTCGATTTGGAGAGCGCCTTAAATGCTTTGCGGGCGATGGAAAAGCCAAAGGGTTTGCGCAATATTTGGGTTGCTTTTGACGGTTGAGCCATGTCCGGTTCATCAACAGACGATATCTACCAATCACCATTATTCTTGACCATTGCCGTGCATGCATGGCTATGAATAGGTCGATATTTCAACGCGGTGGGGATCAGGATCTATGACAAATGGCGGGACACAAAGTCTGAATAAGGGCTTTTTTGGCTGGATCGAACGAACAGGTAACAAGCTTCCCGATCCGGTTTTTCTGTTTTTCTACCTGATATTGTTTGTTGTTGCCTTGTCGGTCGTCGCGGACCTGCTGGGTTGGGCCGCAGTGCATCCGATTGAAGTCGACCCTGAAACGGGTGAGCGCAGAGTAATTGCCGCGACAAGCCTATTTTCGGCGGAAAATATCAGGCGGCTATGGGTTGAGATGCCCAAGACTTTCACCCATTTTCACCCGCTTGGCTATGTTTTGGTGGTGATGTTGGGGGCCGGGGTAGCAGAGCGATCCGGCCTGTTTGGCACAGCCATGCGAGCGGGTGTGCGCAACGCACCGACTTTTCTGCTGACGCCGATTGTGGCGCTGGTGGCGATGCTCGGAAATCTGGCGGCGGATGCGGCCTATGTTGTGCTGATTCCGCTGGCGGGTATCATATTTGCAGCGGCCGGCCGCAACCCGATTGCTGGTATTGCCGCTGCCTTTGCGGGCGTTTCAGGCGGTTTCTCCGCCAATCTGTTTCCGGGGCAGCTCGATGCGCTGTTATTCGGTATTACCCAGGCGGCGGCAGAAACCGTGTTTCCCAACTGGGAAGCTAATATCGCCGGCAACTGGTATTTTATCTTTGTGATGACCTTCGTTTTCCTGCCGGTCATCTGGTATGTGACCGATCGGATTATCGAACCGCGTCTGGGAACCTATAGCGGATCGATTAATCCGAGTGCCAATGTTGCCGATGACAGCGAGCCAGCCGAAGATGCCCAAGATCGCCCGCTCGAAGAGGGCGAAAAACGTGGTCTGCGTTACGCAGGTTTGGCGACATTGGGTGTGATCGCGCTCTGGCTATTGATGACCTTCGGGCCAGGCACCGCCCTGATCGATGAAACCGCTTCGGCAGAGGCGCAGTTCACGCCCTTTTACCAGTCACTGGTCGGCGGTTTCTTCTTGCTCTTCCTTCTTGCGGGCTGGGCCTATGGCAAAGGCGTGGGTAACATCAAAAGCCATCGCGATCTGGTTAAGATGATGAGCGACAGCATGGCGGACATGGCGTATTTTCTGGTGCTTGCTTTCATGGTCGCGCATTTTGTCGCAATGTTCGGCTGGTCCAATCTTGGCCTGATCACCGCCGTCCATGGGGCAGAAATTTTGCAAAGCCTGGATATGCCTGCGCCAATCTTGTTGGCATTGGTGGTTATATTCGTGGCTGTGATGAACCTGTTCGTTGGCTCGGCGAGCGCCAAATGGGCACTGCTTGCACCGATATTGGTACCGATGCTGATGCTGATCGGGGTTAGCGCGGAAACCACTACAGCCGCCTATCGTGTTGGCGACAGTGCAACCAACATCATCACGCCGCTCATGGTCTATTTCCCGCTGATTCTTGTCTTCTGCCAGCGCTGGAACAAGGATTTCGGGATTGGCAATCTGACCGCGATGATGCTGCCCTATGCGCTGTGGCTGCTCGGTGCCGGATTGGCGCTAATCATGCTCTGGGTCGCATTTGAAATACCGCTGGGCCCGTCTTCGCCAGTATTTGCGCCACCGCCGACAAGCTAACCCCTTAGCAGCCCCAAAGCCGCATAAGCTTTATCCACTGTCGGCTGTGCCAATGTCTGTGCACGCTCCGCGCCATCGCGCAAAATCGCATCAATTGCGCTTTCATCTTGGCGCAGCTCTTCATAGCGGTCGCGGATTGGCGAAAGTTTGGCCACGGCGAGGTCCGCTAAAGCAGGCTTGAAGTCACCAAAGCCCTTGCCAGCATGTTGGTCGAGCACCGCCTGCGGGGTGCTGTCTTCCAGCGCAGCATATATGCCGACGAGATTTGTCGCCTCCGCACGGCCTTCCAGCTCCTCCAACTTACCGGGCAGGGGATCAGCATCGGTACGCGCCTTTTTGATCTTCTTGGCGATGGTGTCGTCATCATCGGTCATGTTGATCCGGCTCAAATCTGACGGATCGGATTTCGACATTTTCGCCGCACCATCGCGCAGCGACATAATCCGCGCGGCGGTTGCGCCGATATAGGGTTCGGGCAGGATGAAGACGTCCTGTCCGGTATCATTGTTAAATTTGGTCGCGATATCGCGGGCAAGCTCGAGATGCTGCTTCTGATCCTCACCCACCGGTACGTGGGTGGCTCGATAGATAAGCACATCAGCCGCTTGCAGCACCGGATAGCCGTAGAGGCCCAAGGATGACCGCTGTTTGTGCTTGCCGGATTTTTCCTTGAACTGGGTCATCCGGTCGAGCCATCCCATCGGTGTGTTGCAGATCAGCATCCAGGCCAGCTCCACATGCTGTGGCACCCGCGCCTGATTGAACAGGATCGACTTTTTGGTGTCTACGCCGGCAGCAACAAGCGCTGCCACCATGTTGCGGCAATTGGCAGACAATTCCGACGGGTCATTGGGGACCGTGATCGCGTGAAGGTCGGCAAGAAAGAACAGGCACTCGGACTCCTGCTGCAGCTTCACCCAGTTTTTGATCGCGCCCAGATAATTACCGAGATGGAGATTACCTGTGGGCTGAATGCCCGAAACCGTACGCATGATCATTGTCCTTCTTGTCCTGCCTGTTCGGCTGCTTTTTTCTTCGTCAGCATGGTGATCTTGTCGCGGTCCACTGCGCCGGTCACCCATGCCAGCACCGCATAGACAAGACCGCCCGCGCTGACCAGCGCTGTAATCGATCCAATCCGTTGCCAGATATTGCCGTCATAAAGGCCTTCGCCCAGCGGAACGGCATAGATCAGCACCATTGCCATGCCGAGCGCTGAGAGGGTGATCCGCAAGATGCGCAGCAACAGCGACAGTTCAATTCGATAATGACCGCGCCGATGCAGCATGGTGTAGAGCATAGTACAATTGCACCAAGCCGCCAGCGCCCCCGCCAGTGCGAGCCCATAAATACCGTAAATCGGTATCAGGATGAGGTTCAACGTGATGTTGATTAGCAGTGATATGCCAGCGGTATAAACCGGCGTCCGGGTGTCCTTGCGCGCAAAAAAGCCGGGGATCAGGACTTTGACCAGCACATAGGCGGGCAGTCCGATGACCAAAGCGGCGACCACGCTGGCGGTCGTCGCGCCGTCGCTGGCCTTGAAATTTCCGCCGACATAAAAGGATGTGACCAGCGGTCCGGCGGCAAAGAACAGGGCTATCGCAGCGGGGATTGTGAGTAGCATTGCCAGCTCAATCGCGTTGCTTTGCAGGCGCTGTGCGCCCCCCGGATCATCTTTGGCAATGAAGCGGGAAAGGGCAGGCAGAATGGCCGTGCCGAGCGCGATTCCGATAATACCAAGCGGTAATTGATTGAGCCGATCGCCCATGGCGAGATAGACGAAGCTGCCTTCTGGCAAGCGGCCGAGGAAGAATAGGTCGATAAATCGGCTGATCTGATAAATACCTGCACCAAAAACCGCAGGCAGGATCAGTACTCCGAGCTCTTTCACATCAGGCGTGAATTTTGGTCTTCTAATCGCGAATGAAAATCCCGCTTTACGTGCCCAGCAATAGAGCCATAGCATTTGCAGCAGCCCCGATATCGACACCGCGAAAGCGAGAAAATAGGCCGTCTGGCGGGGATTAGCACCACCATCAATCCATAGCGCGATCAGCAATGCGGTGATCTTGCAGATGTTGAGCATGATCGGTGCGGCCGCCGCAGCCGCAAAACGGCTGACGCTGTTGAGGATCGCTGCGAACAAGGTCGTGATGCTGATGAGGCCAAGATAAGGAAAAGTTATCCGGGCTAAGCTGATGGAAAAATCGCTCGTCCGGCCACCTTCACCGAAATCATCAATGAACCAGATAATCGCGGGCATGGCCAGCATCATAACGGCCGAGAAAATCAGCAGGATCGGGACGAACACCGACAATACATCAATCGCAAAATTCTGCGCGGCAGAACGTTGTTCATCTTCTTCCATCTTGCGGTTGAAGAGAGGAACGAACGCCGCCGAGAACGCACCCTCGGCAAAGAGCCGGCGGAAGATATTGGGGAGTTGAAATGCGAGCTGCCAGGCATCTGCTGCTGCTCCCGCACCGAGCACGCGCGCGAGCATGATATCGCGCACGAACCCAAATATGCGGCTGACCATCGTCAGACCGGCAATGATTCCAGTAGATTTTAGCAGATTCACCGGCGTGCCCTGAAGCGAACCTGCAGCATATTCATGCCCTCGAAGGCGTTATGCTCAGGCGTTGCCAACCGGTTGTTCTCCGGATTGCATCGCGGCCTGCTGCTCCCGCTGTTGCATGTAGAGGGCCGTGAAATCAATCGGCTCAAGCATCAGCGGCTGGAATCCGGCATCGCGGACTGCGTCGGAAACAATCGCGCGCGCAAATGGGAATAATAGCCGTGGTGCTTCGGCAAATAGAAACGGATGTGCCTGTTCATCGGTGACGTTACGCAGACCGAAAAGACCACAATAAAGCAACTCAACCTGAAACGCTATTCCTTGGTCTGCCTTAGCAACAACGTCGATTTTTAGTTCAACTTCGTTCACTTCGTCAGATACTGGCTTGGAACCAATATTAAACTGTACGTCAATCTGCGGTTGGACTTCCCATTGATATACATCTGGGGCGTTGGGGTTTTCAACCGACAAGTCCTTTACATATTGCGAGATAACACCAATTTTTGGTTGATTATCGGCGCCATTGGCTGCGGCTTCCGGTGTTGTAATATTATCATTCTCATCAGCCATCTGGCTCATCCTTTCGGGAAATTACGTATAGTAAGTTAGGGAGCATTCTTACGCCCCGTTTGCAGCGCGCCTAGCAGGGGATTAAAGACAGGGCAATGCCCCAAATATGTCGGCCCTTGGGGTGAATAAGTGGCTGACATCAGTAATATTCCGTAAGGCCATATTCACAAACTTGCGGCTAAACCGGTCGATATTCGCTCCCCACAGCACTCAATAGCTTGTGAAAGACGCGCCAAATAAGAGAAAGCCATTTGAAACTGGCGCAGTTCCTGCCTATGTAGGAGGGAATTGAGATATTGGAGATATCGTGACTATCGAGATTGTTCTTTTAGCGATGGTAGCTGCTTTTTTGGGCCTGCGCCTTTATTCTGTTTTGGGAAAACGTACCGGCCATGAGCAGGAACATACCCCCCGTAACGTAGAGAATAGCTTGGATAAGCGTCCTCAGGACCGAGCTGCCCATGATGAAAATCGGGATAGCCCTATTCCCGACATCGTACCGGCTTCCTCCGCGCCTGCACCGCAGCCCACGATGATCTATGACGCTGCTGCCGAATCGGGCATGCGCGCGATCATCAATGCTGATCGCAATTTCGACGCTGGACGTTTTGTTGAAGGCGCGAAAGCGGCCTATGGCATGATTTTGGAAGCTTTTTGGACGGGAGATCGTGAACAGCTTAAAGAGTTGTGTGACGATGATGTCTACGAAAGCTTTGTCTCCGCGATTGAAGCGCGTGAGAAAAATGGCGAAATATTGGAAAATCGCCTCGTACGGATCGAAGAGGCGCGGATTGCCGACGCCGATTATGATCGCCGCGTTGCACGGATCACCGTACGCTTTGATGCGGATATCGCAGCTGTAGTGAAAGACAAGGATGGCAAGCTGATCGGCGGATCGCTGACCGATGCGGTTGATACGCATGACGTCTGGACCTTCATGCGCGATCTTTCCAGCGCTGACCCGAACTGGATCCTCGACGAGACGGACGAAGCGTAAGTCCTGCGTGGGCCATAATATTATAATCATGAAAATCGGAGGATTTTTGGGCGCAATGACGCTGCTGAGCGCTTGCTCGCTGTCTATCATTCCTGAAGGTGCGGCGCGCGGCGCACCTGCTGGAAACGGAGAGTGGGTGCAGGGCGACGTTCCGGCCCAATCTCCTCAATCAGGGCCGACACGCGCTGCGGTCAGGCAAGCACCCGTCCAGCAGACGGCGGGTACGATTGAAGCTGTTGACTCTGAACAGATCACCCCGGTTTCCGATGATGACACCCGGGCCACGGGAGCAGGTATTGCTCTAGGCCCAGATATTCCATCGCTGAATTTGCAATCGGACAAAGCCACTGCTGCTCTCAAATCTTTTCGCACCAGCTGTTCCTCGCTAGTTCGTCGCACCGACAATAGCGGTTTGACAGAGGGCGAGGATTGGCGACAATCCTGCGAGGCTGCCAAAGCTTGGCAGGACAATGACGCGCGCAGTTTCTTTGAAGGCTATTTTGAAGCGGTGCAGGTTGGCGATGGCAAAGCCTTTGCGACCGGTTATTTTGAACCACAGATTCAAGGGTCACGTGTCCGGAGCAACGTCAGTCAGGTGCCGATTTACAAGCGCCCATCCAACCTGCTTGATGTCGATCTCGGCCAGTTTTCGGATGGTCTGAAAGACAAGCGCATAAGAGGCAAGGTAGATGGCACCAAGCTAGTCCCATTTGAAGAGCGCGCGCAAATTGATGATGGCGCGTTGCAAGGCAAAGGTCTCGAACTCGCCTGGGCGTCGGATTATATAGAGTTTTTCTTCCTGCAGATTCAGGGTTCTGGCCGTGTCGCCATGCCTGATGGTTCGGTTATGCGGATCGGCTATGATGGACAGAACGGCCGCGATTATACCGGTATTGGTCGCGTGATGCGTGAGCGCGGGCTGCTTGCCGACGGCAAAACCAATATGCAGGGCATTATCGAATGGCTGCGTGCCAATCCTGAAGAGGGGCGCAAGATCATGCGGGAGAATAAGAGCTATATTTTCTTTCGCGAGCTCACCGGGCCCGGTCCGTTGGGCGCGATGAGTCATCCGGTGGTCGGCCGTACATCGGTCGCTTCTGACCCGAAATTTGTCCCGCTCGGCGCGCCGGTTTTCCTCGATATGGATCATAATATCGCGGATGGCCTTTGGGTTGCGCAGGATACCGGTGGCGCGATCAAGGGATCAAACCGGTTTGATACATTCTGGGGCGCAGGCGAAGAAGCAGCGCAAATTGCCGGCGGTATGTCTTCCCGCGGACAGGCATTGATCTTCCTGCCCAAAGGTAGCGTTGCCAAGCTACTTCAAAGCCAGCAAGGCAATTAGGCCGCATGTCTGACCGGCCCCTTACCGCCGGTGAAAAGGCGCTATGGCAGAAAGTCATCGAAACGGTAAAGCCGCTGGATGAGGCACGTGTGAGTCGGGTGAAAGCGCTACCTGTTGCGAAAAAGCTGCCAGAGCGACGTGGACCAATTACGGCGGAAAGTTTTGGCGGTGTTTCGGCCAAGGCGATACCGTTGAAGGAACAGGTTGCTGTTCCAGAAAAAGCAGGCCTTGATGGCCATTGGGACCGGCGCCTGAACAAGGGCGTTGTCCAGCCTGACGTTACCATTGACCTGCATGGTTATACATTATCATCAGCGCATGGGCGCCTGGATAGCGCCTTGGAACTCAGCATAGCGGCAGGCCATCGCGCGATCTTACTGATCACCGGCAAAGCGCGCAGCGAGGAACAACGGCGGCGTGAAGGCGGGCGCGGGGCGATCCGCGCGGCGATTTCGGATTGGCTGGCGGCATCTCGCCACGCTTCCCATATCGCGGCGGTCCGACGCGCGCATCCGCGTCATGGCGGGGCGGGGGCGCTTTATATTATTTTGCGAAGACGGCGATAGTAACTAGCTAAGCGCGCGTTTTACAACCAGCGCATAGATTTTTGCCAGTTGATCGAGATCATCCACCGCCACTGCTTCATCCAACTTGTGCATGGTTGCGTTACAAAGGCCAAATTCCACCACTGGTACAATTTTCGACAGGAAGCGCGCATCGGACGTGCCGCCCGTGGTGGACAATTCCGGTTCCACTCCGGTCACTTCGGTAATGGCCTCGCCAATCAACCCCGACAACTCTCCCGGAGGGGTCAGAAACGGTTCACCGGAAATAATCGGGTTCAGCTCACCGCCGTTACGCTCTACAATTTCGCGCACCAGCCCGCTTAGACTATCTCCGCTATGCTGGTCATTAAACCGGATCGACAAACGTCCTTCGGCTTTGGCAGGGATAACATTATGCGCCGGATTGCCAACGCTGAGGTCGGTAAATTCGATGTTGCTCGGCTGAAACCAATCGGTGCCTTCGTCCAGCTGGAGTGCGTCAATTTCGCTCAAGATAGTACCGAGCTTGGTGATCGGATTGTCGGCGAGATGAGGATAGGCAACATGGCCTTGCGTGCCATTGACGGTGATCCACATATTGACCGATCCGCGCCGTCCAATTTTCATCATATCGCCGAGCTGGTTCACTGACGTGGGCTCTCCAACAAGGCATAGATCAGGGGTAATGCCGCGCTCTGCCATCAGATCCATCAAAGCGACTGTGCCAAAGCGCGCTGGTCCCTCTTCGTCACCGGTGATGATCAGGCTGATCGTCCCGAGGTCGCTAGGCAGGCTGTGCAAGGTGCTGACAAAGGCGGCGATGCTGCCTTTCATATCCACCGCGCCGCGTCCGTGTAGTAGATCGCCTTTGACTTTGGGAACAAAAGGGTCACTGCCCCAGCCTTCGCCGGGTGGAACGACATCGAGATGTCCCGCGAAGGCAAAATGGCGTGCGCCTTCTGGACCTCTGCGGATGGCGAAAAGATTCTCAACCGCGCCGCCAAGACCCTCGTCCTCGGGCCTGTCACCGGCAATGAAGCGCGACACCTCAAACCCTAAGGGTTGGAGCATCGCTTCCATTTCGTCAAACACGATACCGGTTGCAGGCGTGATGCTCGGGCAGGCGATCAGCCGCTTGGCCAGCTCGAGGGCGCTATTGTCGCTCATATTGTGGTTCAGCCTCTTGCCGCTTCAGGTGCATCAAAATGTTCGATTACCCATGGTTCTTCTTCGGCGGCCTCCATCCACTGAACCATCCAGTCATGGCCGAGCATGGTATCCATATAGGATGCGGCAAAGCCGGGAACCTGAATTCCATAAGTCTGGAACCGTGAAATAATCGGTGCATACATGATATCAACCGCACCAAACGTACCAAATAGAAACGGCCCGCCACCGCCAAAGCGCGCCCGTGCTTGTGCCCATAGCTGCATGATACGGGCGGCATCCTGAACCACCTCTAGCGTGAATTGAAGCCCTTCGAAGCGCTTGCGAGTGTTCATCGGGCACTGTTTACGCAGCGCCATAAAGCCGCTGTGCATCTCGGCAGCCATCGAACGGGCCATACCACGCGCTGTCTCATCTTTGGGCCAGAAGCGGTCGCGATGGGTTTTGTCGGCGAGCCAGTCGATGATCGCGAGACTGTCCCAGATCACGCTTTCGCCATCCCACAAAATGGGGACCTTGCCGCCGGATGGCGCAAAATTTTCGCTAACCCGCATCTCATCCCAATCCTCACCATAGAGCGGCACGGTGAGCTCTTCGAACGAGAGCCCGGACTGTTTGCAGGCGAGCCATCCACGCATGGACCAGCTGGAATAGGCTTTGTTTCCGATTATCAGTTTCATAAACACATACCTAACGCACTCGTCATTAGAGCGGAAGCGGGAATCTTATATCCTGATATTCGCGATATTTATGAGGAAAGTTACGCTAACTGGCATCTGAACCTATATCTGAACGGCTTCGAGCACCGCCATGCGCAGTGCGTCAATGCCCTGCTTTTTCTCCGAAGAAGTGATGATCAATTCGGGATGTGCGGCCGGATGCTTTTTCGCCGCAGCAATGACTTTTTCTTTGGTCGCCTCCAGCTCGGTGGTTTTCACCTTATCAGCCTTGGTCATCACGATCCGGTAGCTGACAGCCGCTTTGTCGAGCATCTCCAGCACATTTTCATCGGTATTCTTGATCCCATGGCGCGAATCAATCAGCACAAAAGTGCGCTTGAGCACTTGCCGCCCGCGCAGATAATCGTTGATCAGGTAGCGCCACTTCTGAACGACTTTTGGCGGGGCTTTGGCAAAGCCATAGCCCGGCATGTCGCAGATCCGGAAGATCGGCGGCCCGTTTGAAGTGTCCCCAATGTCGAAAAAATTCAGTTCCTGCGTCCGGCCCGGGGTATTGGATGTCCGCGCGAGCCCGTTGCGGCCCGTCAATGCATTGATTAGCGACGACTTGCCGACGTTAGACCGGCCCGCAAAGGCAATTTCCGGAGCCGTCGGATCCGGTAAGAATTGTAGCTGCGGTGCAGATTTCAAGAAAGAAATCGGTCCGGAAAAGATTTTTGGGTGCAGTGGTTTCATAATATCGATCCGTCGTCCTGAACTTGTTTCAGGATCTAGTATTTTAGTCGCGGCATCCACTGTGCATCCTGAGTCGAAAGACCACCGAAGGTAATCAAGTTCAGGACGACAAACCCGGAGCAGGGGGGCGGCCTAGTTGGTTTTTGCCGCTTTTTCTTCTTCTGCTTTCTTGGCCTTTTCCTCAGCATCCTTGGCCATTTGCTCTTTCAGCTGTGGATGGCGCGAATAGAGCCACTTCTGCTGCGCAATGGTAAGGACGTTGGAAACGGTCCAGTAAAGCTGCAGGCCAGCGGCAAAGGGCGCCATGATGAACACCAAAATCCACGGCATGATGCTGAAAATCTGTTGTTGCATCGGATCCATTTGCTGCGGGTTCAGCTTGAACTGATAGTGCATCGTAATGCCCATCAGGATCGGCAAGATACCCACCGCGAGGAAGCTCGGCGGATCAAACGGGATCAGACCGAACAGGTTGACCGGCGTAAGTGGGTCGGGCGCAGACAAATCCTTGATCCACAGTGTGAATGGTTGATGGCGCATCTCGATCGAGAGCATCAACACTTTATAGAGCGCAAAGAAAATCGGAATTTGCAGAAAAATCGGCAGACAGCCAGCCAGCGGATTGACCTTCTCATCCTTATACAGCTTCATGATTTCCTGCTGCTGTTTCTGCTTGTCTTCCTTATATTTTTCCTGAATTTTCTTCATCTTCGGCTGCACAGCGCGCATTTGAGCCATCGAGGCGAACTGCTTTTGCGCAATCGGGAACATAATCCCGCGCACGACAAAGGTCATCAAAATGATCGCGACACCAAAATTGCCGGAAAATTTAAACAGCCAGTCGAGCAGATAGAAAAGCGGTTTTTCAAACCAGTAGAACCAGCCCCAATCGACTGCTCGGTCGAGCAAGGTGATGTCATATTGCTCTTTATAGGTATCGAGCAGCGCGGTTTCCTTTGCGCCCGCGAACAGGCGTGTGGTGGTCTTCAGCACTTTGCCGGGCGCAATGACTTGCGCATTTTCGCGGGCAATTTGCGCTTGATAAATGTCGCCGCTACCCGCGCGGAACTTGGCTTCGACTTTAGCATTGCTGACGGGAATCAAGGCCCCGAGCCAATATTTGTCGGTGAAGCCAACCCAGCCCTTGGTTGCATCGGCTGCTATACCGTTGGTGCCTGCTTCATCGACATCTTCATAATCGGTGTCGAAATTAGCGATACCATCAAACACGCCCATCGGACCAATATGGATGGTCCAGCTATCCGCTTCGCCTGGCGGGACATTGTCGAGATCGCGCACGCGGCTGAGTATGCCAAAAGGGTTGAGCGCAATTGCGTTTTCGCCGCGATTGGTAACGCTTTGCTCTGCGGTGATCAGATAATTTTCATCAATGGATAACGTGATTGCGTAGGTCTGTCCGGTTTCATTGGCCCAGCTTAGTGTAACCGGCGTTTCCGGTGTCAACTTGGCCTTGTCGGCTGTCCATACGGTTTTGTCGTCCGGCACAGCCACGCCATCTCCGGCCCAGCCAAAGCGGCTGAAATAGGCGTCTTTGGTACCCGATGGAGCGAATAGCCGCACTGGCGGGCTGTCTTTCGCCAGCTCCGTGGTGTGATCGGTCAGCGTCAGATCATCAAACCGCGCGCCCTGCAGGTTGATGGAGCCTTGGAGCCGCGGTGTATCAATCGCGACACGAGGATTTTCGGCGAGTACGACCGAAAGCTTGCGGATGGTGCCAGCCGCCGCATCCGCGCCGATTGCAGCACTGCCCGGTGTCGTCGAAACAGCGGGCGCGGAGCCATCTGTCGGTGCCGCGGCCTGATCATTGCCTGGGCTGTCGGCTTGCTCGACCGCTTCATTCTTGTTCACCATGTCAGGGAAAAATGTTTCCATCAGTACCGGCCAGCCAAAAAGGATGATGCCGGTTAGCAAGACCGCCATGATGATATTACGCTTGTCGTCCACTGTTTTTCCTAAATTCTGGCTTAAAGATTGATGTTACACCAAGCAAGACTAGAGCAGCCCTGTTCCATTGCCTCTATATATTAATGCGTTCAAGGGACCGGATCATAACCAGAGCCCCCCCACGGATGACAGCGCAATAGCCGTTTCGCGCCCAGCCAGCTACCCCTAATTGCACCGTGTTTTTCGATCGCTTCGATCGCATAGGCTGAACAGGTTGGGCTGTACCGGCAAGTCGGAGGCAAAATACGCGACGGGCCCCATTGCCAGCAGCGTACGAAGAAGATGAAAATCGCCCTCAGCATGGTTTTTAAAGTTTTTTCGCGAGATGTTTCAGCGCTTTTTCCAGATCTGTTTTTATCGCAGCGAAATCCCGCTCTTTATCTTGTTTGCGGCCTTCCTTGCGGCCGATCATGATATGATCTGCGCCGACTATACCATATTGTGGGAGCAATTCAGCGAGCAACGCTCGAAACCGCCGCTTCATCCGGTTGCGGGCCACTGCATTACCGATTTTTTTGGTCACTGTAATGCCATAGCGGATGGTGTTGGGGGCTATAGCATGCTCTGCGCTTCGCTTATGGGCCAGCAGAACAAAACCAGGCGTTACGAATCGCTTGCCGCGATTCGCTGCGAGAAAATCCGGACGCTTCCGAATCACTTCAATGTTGATGGGTTGAAGACGCGGATCAGTCACCGCATCATCCTATAATCTGCCGGAGCAGATGCTTCAGGCAGACAGCTTGTTGCGGCCACGCGAACGACGGGCAGCCAGTATTTTACGGCCTCCGACAGTTGCTTTGCGGGCGCGGAAACCATGGCGCCGTTTACGGACCAGGCGGCTCGGTTGAAATGTGCGCTTCATCGCGTTTATCCTACGTCTAAAATTTCGATAAAAAAGGCCGCCATAAGCTGCGGCCGTCTTGTTGTCGCTGCGGATAAGTGTGCAGCCGCGGAAAGTCAAGCATTAGGCTGAGCACTCGGCAAAAAAACTGGCAAAAAAACTCAGCTTTCGGACTTGGTCTTCACCTTGCCTACAATCGGCAGTTCAAAATCATCGGGCAACTCTTTGTGCCGTTTGCGGCGCATCGCCCAGTCGGTCCATTGGCCATATTTCGGAAAACGCTGCTTGAAATCGACGTAGCGTTTCTTCGCCCAGCGCGAATTTTGCAGCACCAGCGCCAATCCTAGTGGGAACATAATGATGAAACCGGGTCCCGGAATAGCGCCGACAATGGGCGACAGGATCATCAGCGTAAAGCCGAGCACCGAAAGCGCGAATCGCGATCCCGATGTATATTTCCTCCGTTTTTTACCCAGTTTCTCGTCCATATCCACTTTCATACGTTCTATGTGATGCATCGCAATGCTACCCGCAAGCCGGGTTGTCGAAGAAATCACGCTGCTGGTCGATTATCGTTCCAATTTATGCATATAGCATGAATGGAAGACGGAGCAGAATCGCCGTTTCCGTACATCTGTTATTGGATATTGTGGCTAGTGCAGCAGCTGGAAACGCGCCAGATCATTGCGGGACAGTTTGAGCTGTTCGGCAAAAGGCACGCTGTTGGTCAGTGCGTAAAAAGCCTGAGCCTTGTCAGCCGGGATACCCATTTCCGTATAATAGCTCAGATATTCCGAATGAACCGGATCATCTGGAGGATAGTCATTGGCCTCTCTGCCATCTTCATCCATCCAGCTGTGGACGACGAATTCCGCGCCTTTGTCAGCGGTATGTCTTACTCCCGCGAGGAACAGTTCGACTGCACCAGACCGTACGGAGCCGTGTGCCGGTACATGTGTGCTAATCCCGGCGTGGCGAATTTGTCGAGCCAAACTCAAATTCGCGGCCTCATCCACCGAACCGTCACAATCGATCATCTGTATCCGTTTGATGCCAGGATGCTGTTTCAGCATCTGTCGAAACAACATTGGAGAATCGCTATCAACCGTGCCGGACATTTCCGCTGTGTCTGATGAGACTACTCGAAAAGGACCATAGCGACCCAGCGTTTGCAAAGAAGGCGCGGACGTCCAATCTGAAGACCGTTCTGGCGCGACAATCGTATATTCGAACGTTTCGACGGTTTCGGTAACGGTAATGCTGGAACCCGCCGCCTGGGCTGGCCCGGCCGGCAGCAGGAACAAGGCGGCAGCTGCAAAGATGATGGTCAAAAGGCCACTGGCCCAGGACCCCTTGGCGCCCTGATGATCGGTATCTTCGTTATATATCCGCAGTTCCATGAAGCTGTTTCTGCCTGATAGCTGTTGCGAAAAGATAGAAACCGTTGGTTTACATAAAGTTAACTATGATTGCGGGTGGTTTTGACGGTTCCGGCCAAGCCTTCCTTCCCGCTCGACTCTTGTGATTCGCCTTGTCACTGTCACGGGCTACAACAAGGAAATAAGGCGTTTGAAATGGTAGCACTTGTCTCCACTGTGGCCTATTTGGGTCTGGAAGCACGCCGAGTGGAGGTGCAATGTCAGGTTGCCCCGGGACTGCCTGCCTTCAATGTCGTGGGCTTGCCCGATAAAGCCGTCGCCGAGAGCCGAGAGCGAGTTCGCGCGGCGATTGCGTCCATGGGCCTGTCATTGCCGCCCAAGCGAATTACAATCAATTTATCCCCGGCAGACCTGCCGAAGGAAGGATCGCATTACGACTTGCCGATTGCTTTGGCGCTGCTTGGCGCAATGGGAATTATCGATGCAGAGACTTTGGCAGGTTATGTCGTGGTGGGTGAACTATCATTGGATGGGCGGTTGGCGGCTACGCCAGGAGTTTTGCTCGCCGCTTTACACGCATCGGGCGAGCATCTCGGGCTGATATGTCCCGCTTTGCAGGGGCCCGAAGCGGCTTGGGCCGGTGATGTGGAAATATTGGCGCCAAATGATCTGCTCGCCTTGCTCAATCACTTTAAAGGTCAGTCCGTTTTAAGCTCGCCGGATCCCGGAGCCGCCCCAGAGCCTGACCACGGACCGGATCTGAAAGACGTAAAAGGTCAGGAAACTGCCAAACGCGCGCTAGAGATTGCGGCGGCAGGCGGACATAATTTGCTGATGAACGGACCGCCCGGTTCGGGCAAGTCACTATTAGCATCCTGTTTGCCGGGCATATTGCCGCCCTTGTCGCCGGCAGAGGCTCTGGAAGTTTCGATGGTCGCCAGTGTCGCAGGTACGCTGGAGGGTGGGCAGATGAGCCGGACCCGTCCCTATCGCCATCCGCACCACAGCGCTTCGATGGCCGCTTTAGTTGGTGGCGGATTGAAAGTACGCCCGGGCGAGGTGAGCCTCGCCCATCTCGGCGTGTTGTTTCTCGACGAGTTACCGGAATTCCAGCGCGCGGTGCTCGATTCGCTGCGCCAGCCGCTCGAAACCGGGGAAGTTAGTGTGGCGCGAGCCAATGCCCATGTTACCTTTCCGGCGCGGGTCCAGATGGTCGCCGCTATGAATCCTTGCCGCTGCGGGCATCTTGGCGATGCGGCTCTGGCCTGTTCGCGCGCGCCCAAATGCGCTGCGGACTATCAGGCGAAAGTGTCTGGCCCGCTGCTAGACCGGATCGATTTGCATATTGAGGTGGAAGCTTTGTCTGCGGCCGATCTCACCATGCCGCCGCCTGCGGAAGGGTCTGATGTGGTTGCGGCAAGAGTGGCTGAAGCCCGGCACTTGCAGCGTCACCGCTATGCCGACCTTGATGCCAGGACAAATACAGAGATTGACGGTGATGCGCTGGAAAAATTTGCGACACCAGATGAAGCGGGACGACAATTATTGGCCCAAGCTGCTGAAGCCATGCGCCTCTCGGCGCGCGGCTATACAAGAGTTTTACGCGTATCGCGGACAATTGCCGATTTGGCAGGCGTGAAGCAGATTGGGCGGATTCATGTAGCAGAAGCACTAAGTTACCGCCGCCAAGCACCGCGCAATTAGCACGTAGGCCTTTAAATCAGCCTACCAAAGCGGCAATATCAATCGGCCGGCCATTACGGCGCAGCTCTACGGTCACATTGGGATTATTCTGTCCGGACCGACCCACTGGCGCGCCTTGCACAAGCTGATCACCGACTTCTGCATTGGTCGTCGCCATATTGGTTATCAGGCTGGTCCAGTTCGCATCATGTTCGATGATCATGATATTGCCATAGCCGCGATAGGGACCGGAGAAGGCGACCCGGCCAGCTGCCGGCGCGACTATCTGCGCGCCGGGATCCACAGCTATGGTCAGCCCGCGCGAGCGATAGCCGCTGTCGGATATCTCACCCAGTCCAGTAACTATTTCCCCGATTACTGGCAATCGATAGGCATTGGCAATATTGGCTTTACGTGCCGGGCTGGGTGCTGGCTCGGCACCATTCTGATTCGGCCGTAATATTGGTCCGTCGAGCCGGGCTAGCGATTCGCGTACTGCACCACTTTCGCGAATCTGGTCCATCAAATCGAGTATATCGCGCGCCTCTTCGCCCAGCGCCAATGCGCGGTCCTGTTCCAGACCGGCATCGTCGGAAAATTGAAGGGTTTCGACGCGTTCGTTGGCTTCCAGCCCGGACAGCTGTTTGCGCCGCTGCGTTAACTGCAGCTGGCTTTCGTTCAAAGAAGCAATGGCCCGTGCAGACTGGGTCCTCAGCTTTTCGCCCTGCTGAACCTCGCTGCGCAAGCTTTCTGTGCGCTGCTCTATCTCGGGAATCACGGTAGACATGATCGAACGGATATAGATGAGCTCGTTTAGCGACCGTGGTTCCACCAGGGCCAATGCAGTTGGCTTGCGCGTCATCATTTGTAAAGCAGCGGTCAAACGAACCACCGGTCCTTGCTTTTCAGCCAGTCGGGCACGCTGGCGTTCTTGCAACCGTTCGACGATCGCGATGCGCGCCCGCGCTGCCCGAATATCGGCTTCTGCCGCCTGTATGCGCGCTGCCAGCGCGGCGGCTTCGCCGTTGACCCGGTCAGCTTCATTTGTTGCGGCCTCTGCTTGACGGCGTAAGGCATTGCTGCGTTGCCGGGCTTTTTCTGATTGCTCGCGGGCAGAAACCAGCGCCCGCTGTTCCTCGTTCAGTGACGGCCCGGGGGTTTGTGCAGGCAGTGCTGCGGCACAAAAGGCACCTATCGCGGCCAGACCGAAAAGGATGAAAAGCCAGCGGAGCATGCTCTAGCCCTCCCGATGATAGGGATGATTTGCGATGATGGCGGTCGCGCGAAATAACTGTTCGGCAAGCATGGCGCGAGCCATAAGGTGCGGCCAGGTGGCTTTGCCAAATGAAAAGAAATGGTCTGCGCTATTGCGCTCTTCGTTAGTCAAGCCGTCCGCTGCACCGATCAGAAAACGTGCCTCCCGCACACCATTGTCACGCCAGCCATTCAGCACTTTCGCAAAAGCCTTTGATGTCCAGTTTTCGCCCGTTTCATCGAGCGCAATGATTTTCGTTTGGTCAGCAACCTTTGGCGTTTTTCCGCCGTGCTCGGGCAGCTCGCTCAGCTGCACGTCCCAGCTGATGCGTTTCACATAACGGTCCACCAGCTCCTGCTCGGGACCGCGGCCAACCTTCCCGCGAGCGACTATATGGAGCCTCATGATTAACTAAGCCGCCGTGCCTAGGCTTCCGCCGTCTCTGCTTCGGGTGTGTCTTCTTCGCCAACGGCCCACATACGCTCCAGATTATAGAAGCTGCGCACTTCGGGACGAAAGAGATGAATGATCACATCACCAGCATCGATCAAGACCCAGTCGGCATTGGCCAAACCTTCAATTCGTGCCTCGCCGCCTGCCTGCTTGACGCGCTCGGCCAGCTTTTGCGCCATAGATGCGACTTGCCGGGTCGACCGTCCTTCAGCGATAACCATATGGTCAGCAATATTGCTTTTGCCTTCTAGCGCAATCGTCACAATATCCTGTGCCTGATCATCGTCTAGCGATTTCATCACGAGAGCATATAGGGCATCTGATTCGGCCTTTCCTTCTTTCGAAGTAGCGGGTTTCAGTGCTTTGCTTTTCGATTTCGTCAATTCAAATCCTATCAATCTGTCTGGCAAACCAATTTACGTGTCACTGCGTCGCGAACGCAGCGATCTGCATATTGTTTGTGCCAATGGGGCCGGGCCATCCGGATCGCGGTGGCCGAGCGGGGGTCGGGACGATAGCGCAAGAATGTCAGCGCTGGCGTACTCCAGTTAGTCCAGTTCATCCGCTGGTTCGCAGGCCGGACGGAGCGCTGGAACCATGCCATTGCGGGTGCCGCAAAAGCATCATCATCATAGCCGTGCCGCGCGATAACTGCAATCGGCAATAAACGGGCTATTTTCCGCCAGTCTTTCCAGCGATGAAATTGCGCGAGATTGTCTGACCCCATGATCCAGACAAATTGCCGCTTCGGATAGCGTCGGACCAGCGCCCGCAACGTATCATAGGTATAGCGGGTGCCCAATTCGCGCTCGATCGCGGTGGGCCGGATCGCGCTACGCCGCGCCATTTTCTGCGCTGACGCCAGCCGCGCGCCAAGCGGTGCCATGTCGCTGGCGTCTTGTTTCAGCGGATTGCCGGGAGAGACCAACCACCACAGCTCGTCCAGCGCCAATTCCTCCATCGCGAACAGACTAATCGAACGATGCGCGCCATGCGCAGGGTTGAAGGAACCACCCAATAGGCCTGTAGTCTTCATCAAAATGCGGACCACGATTTCCAAGTACCGACCGCATAGAATAATCCATAAACCAGCACAATTGCCGAACTCCAGATGGCAAAACCGTTGATCTTCTCGGGAGCCAGCAAAGTCATTGGCAACAGTACCAACCCGCGTGTCAGATAGATCGCGCTTATGGCGATGAGTCCGGCTCGGAGCAGTGGCGGCTTCCATACCAGTCCAGCACCAGCAAAGGCGAACCAACTCCAGATTGCCAGAATAGCTGCAATTCCGATGGTTATCAGGGTCGGGTAAAGCGATCCTTTTTCAGCCATCCGGGCCATATCTTCACCTGCTCCAAAAAATCGGTACCAATCCGGTCCTCCGATAATGACACCAATATGCAGGAGGCTCGCCAATAAACTCAACACCCCGCCAACAACGAGCAACTTTTGGCCGAAATCCAGCGCTGCAAGCATTATGGCCGAACCTGTCCGGTTCCGCGCACTACCCATTTGTAAGTGGTCAATCCTTCAAGCGCGACCGGACCGCGTGCGTGGAGGCGGCCGGTTGAAATGCCAATCTCTGCGCCCAAGCCAAATTCTCCGCCATCGGCAAATTGGCTGGAGGCATTCCACATGACGATCGCACTATCGGCACGTTGGATAAACTGATTGGCTACTGATTCATCTTCGGTCACCACGACATCGGTATGATGCGAACCATGGGTAGCGATATGGGTCAGTGCCTCATCAATCCCGCCGACCATCCGTGCCGACACAATGGGCGCGAGATATTCCGTGTCCCAATCTTCTGTTTCAGCCGATACCGTCCGGGGATCAAGCTCCATAATCGCATCATCCCCGCGCACTTCACAGCCTTCGTCGAGCAAGGCGCGCAACAAGGGGCCAGGTGCGGGATAATCCTGATCGATCAGCAATGTTTCCATCGCCCCGCAGACGCCGGTTCGGCGCATCTTGGCATTGACCGCAATGGCAATGGCTTTGTCCGGGTCCGCCGCTCGACCGATATAGGTATGACAAATGCCGTCGAGATGCGCGAGAACCGGTACACGGGCCTCTTCCTGCACGCGCGCAACCAGGGATTTGCCGCCGCGCGGAATGATGATGTCGATCAAGCCAGAGGCTTTTAGCATCGCCCCGACGGCCGCGCGGTCTGTCGTCTGGACCAGTTGAATGGCATCTTCCGGTAAGCCAGCAGAAGCAACGCCTTCGACCATCGCTTTATGGATGGCCCGATTGCTTTTAATCGCCTCTGACCCGCCGCGCAATATGACCGCATTGCCGGATCGAAGTCCCAACGCCGCCGCATCTGCTGTCACATTGGGGCGGCTTTCGTAAATGATGCCAATGACGCCAAGTGGCACCCGTACCCGTTCCATGATCAGACCGTTAGGCCGCTCATTTCGGTCGATTATGGCTCCTACAGGATCCGGTAGCGACGCCACTTGCTCGACCGCCGACGCAATGGCGTCAAGCCGCTCCTTGTCGATCATCAGCCGATCCAGCATAGCGTCACTCAGCCCCTCAGTACGGCCTTTTTCCATATCTTTGGTATTTGCAGCGAGAATTTCGGTCTCGTTTTCACGCAATGCTGAAGCCGCTGCGGTCAAAGCTGCTGCCTTTTGCTGGCTCGTCACGCTGGACAGGGCCGCAAAAGCAGCGCGTGCTCGTTGGCCCATATCGGCCATAAGGTGCTGATGATCACTCATGCGCATCTGCTAGCATGGCTATGGCTTTCAGATAAGCAAAAATCGGAGTCGATTTGGCGTCAAAATAAATGGCCAACAAAGTGATAAACAACACAAACGAATCGAAAAATTTCACTACTGTCGGTTAATTTTACATTAATTTTGCAACTCACCGCAGACCTCTTTCGACTCGTCACGACTCGCGTCAACAGGATTCGCTCCGTTAATAACCCTCTGCTACTCGCCGATCGGGGATTAGTAAGAGTAAAACGGGTCATGCAAATTAAAAAAACCAGGGAAGGGCTCCTTGCCCGATTGGATCATATGTTCACAGATCGCGAATTTTTCATGCGCGCAAATGGACAGGTTCGATTCCTTACGATTTCAGGGAAGTTGCAAAAGCGCGTCGCGATGATTGTGAGCGCTATTGTCGGCCTTTGGCTGATAATCACGCTGGCGATGACAGTTAATCAGCTGACCGTAACAAGTGAGCGGATGGCGCTGGCGGAAAAAGAAGCCGCAGTAAATAGCAGTCAGAGCCGGGTTGCCGAATATAAAAAATCGATTGACGGCGTCGCACAGGATTTGATTCAGCGTCAAGATGCCATCGAGCAGATCACACAGCAATTTATCGGTGAAGAAGCCGGTGCAGAAGCGGAAACGCTGACCGAGACCGAGAAGAAACTCTCGGAAAACACGAAAAAAATTAGCGCCGCGTTCCCGGAAGCCGCCGAGCTTGCGCGGCTTGAAGCCCGTCAAATTGCTTTTGCCCAAAGGCTCACACGGGCAGCGATGAAGCGCACGGAACGGGCCGAAGCCGCCATTCGCGAGTTCGGGCTTAATCCTAAAAAGTTCGCCGCATCTTCCACAGAAGCCGTCGGCGGTCCCTATATTCCTTTTTTTGCTGATGGTGAGAGAGAATTACACCCTACGCTGGAGCGTTTGAATAACGCCTTGTTGCGGATGGACCAACTGGAGCGGACATTGCTCACCATACCCTCCGCGATGCCAGCAGACATCACGATGATGTCGAGCGGCTATGGCTATCGCCGCGATCCTTTTACCGGCGGCGGCGCAATGCACAGCGGAATCGATTTCAAAGGACCGCATGGCCAACCGATATTGTCGGCAGCAGGCGGTAAGATTACCCATGCAGGCTGGAAGTCGGGTTATGGAAAGACGGTGGAAGTCACGCATGGCAACGGCCTGATGACGCGCTATGCGCATCTTTCCAAAATTCATGTGACCACTGGTCAAAAAGTGAAACAAGGCGTACAAGTGGGGGCTATGGGAAGCACCGGACGTTCTACTGGCACACATCTACATTTTGAAGTGCGGTTGAATGGCAAAGCGGTAAACCCCCGACCATTTCTGGAGGCAAATACAGATGTTCTCAAAGTCCAAGCCGTCGCAAGACAGCGAACAAACGCACCAAAGAAGCGTGCCGAAAAGTCAGGCTCCAGCCGTGGCTAGAAGCAGTGCAAGCAATGGATCAAGCTTCTCTGTCATCGGAGACGGCATTACCATAACCGGCAATATCGACGCGAAAGTCGATCTGCATATTGATGGCGAGGTCATCGGCGACATCAGATGCCTGTCGCTCGTACAGGGCCCATCCAGCAAAATTCAGGGTGCTATTATCGCCCAGAATGCCAGCCTTTCCGGCGCGGTCGAAGGCTCGATCGAAGCGGGCGATCTGGTGATCAGTTCCAGTGCCCGCATTGGCGGCGATGTTGCTTATGAAAATGTCACGATTGAACAAGGCGGCCATGTGGACGGCAAGTTCAAGCATAAGAGCGCCAAATCACCGAATCTGGCAAAGACAACCGTCGATATGGCGAAAAAGTCCCCGCCATTGGAACTGACGGCAGACGATAAGGCAGCTTAGGGCCCCATTTTAGCCGATTTTCGGGTTAAGTTTACAAAGTGTACAAGGTCCTGGGTGCTTCGCAAAGTGCTGGACCCGTGGTGCGCCGAATATTGCCTGGATCAGATTTTTCTGACCAAAGTTCACACACATCACACCTGATTGCTTGATGGGCTTCTGTGGTCCAGACACCCCAAGTAACGGCCGAAAAAGATCTGGATCTTATTTAAAATTGAGAAAGAGCAATCGGTAAATTATCATAATGCCTATCCTGTAGGAAAGCCCAGCGTCGTCATTGTTGGTTAAGGTGCTTGGCATTATTGCTGTTTCGCGCCTATATTCGAAGTATATTGAGACTCACAGGATTCCGATTATGAAAAAGCCGTTCTTGCAAGCCACTGCTCTGGTGTTGACTGTGGCGTTGTTACCCGCGACCACCTCCGCCATTTCTGCTGTTGATGCGAACACCTATCGCGAGATGGAACAGTTTATGAGCGTGTTTGATCGGGTGCGGACGGATTATGTCGATCAGGTGGATGACGCCGACCTCATCAAGGGTGCGATTAATGGCATGCTAGGTAGCCTCGATCCGCACAGCAGCTTTCTGGATGCTCGCGACTTTGAAAATCTGCGGACCCAAACGGACGGCAATTATGGTGGCCTCGGCCTGTCGGTGACGATGGAAGATGGCGCTGTCAAAGTGATTGCACCGTTTAAGGACACGCCAGCAGACAAAGCCGGTGTAAAGGCTGGTGATTATATTACCCATATTAACGGATCGCTGATTTATGGCGGATCGCTGGATGAGGCGGTAGAGGAAATGCGCGGCAAGCCGGGCTCCCCTATTGCGCTGACGATCGTTCGTCCAGGTCGTGACAAGCCTTTCGATGTATCGATGAACCGAGCCATTATTGATCTGAAGCCTGTCACTTGGGAAGTGAAAGACAAGGTCGGCGTGATCAGCATTAACAGTTTTTCAAATGACACCGGGGCCGATGTGAAGGCGGCAATCACCAGTATCGACAAATCGCTTGGCAAGAAACCGCTGGGCTATGTTCTGGATATGCGCTCCAATCCCGGCGGTCTGCTCGACGAAGCGGTCAATGTTTCTGATGTCTTCCTGTCGCGCGGTGAAATTGTCTCGCAGCGCGGCCGCGGCAAGTCCGATATTGAGCGTTATTTTGCGAAATCTGGCGATGCTGCCAATGGCCTGCCGGTCATTGTTCTGATTGATGCCGGTTCTGCCTCGGCCTCGGAGATTGTTGCTGGCGCGCTGCAGGATCATCATCGCGGTCTCGTTATGGGCGAGCGCAGCTTTGGTAAAGGATCGGTGCAGACCTTGCTGCCGCTGTCCAATACCTCGGCGTTGCGCTTGACCACGGCACGCTATTATACACCGTCTGGAAAATCGGTGCAGGAAGGTGGCATTGAGCCGGATATCATGGTTCCGCAGCTGTCCGACCCCGACTACAAAACCCGCCCGCGCTTCCGCGAATCCGACTTGCGCAAGCATCTGATCAACGAAGTAAAACTTGAAGATGATGTGCTGGAGGAAGATGCCAAGGATGATCCGCGTTTCACCGAAACAGCCGAAGAGCTTGAGAAAAAAGGCATTGAGGATTTTCAATTGCACTATGCTTTGCAGACCATCGGGCGTTTGGGACCGGATGGGCTGAAAGTGGCGATGAACAAGGCATCAGCCAAAAAGTCTGCAAAACCGGTCACCGCTAAAAACTAGGACGCCGGTTATGGCCCTTTCCCGTGCAGCCCTGTGGCTGTCCCTGATCATACCCTCTGCCTTGCTCGGCGGGGCATTGATCAGCGAATATGTTTTTGGTCTCTATCCGTGTGAAATGTGCATGTGGCAGCGGTGGCCGCATCTGGCCGCGATCATCTTCGCGCTGGGTGCGATAGCTGTGCGCGGCCGTAAATTATCGAAGTTTATTGTCGCGGATGCGGCACTGGCAATATTGATCAGCGGGCTGATCGGTGGCTTTCACGCCGGGGTTGAATATGGCTGGTGGGAAGGGATTACGTCCTGCGCGACCAACGTGCCTGCTGGTGGTGATATGCTCGATTCGATCATGAACGCGCCATTGGTGCGTTGTGATGTAGCGCCTTGGTCGCTCTTCGGTATTTCGCTGGCTGGCTATAATTTTCTCTTGTCTGTGGGCGGCGCAATCCTCATCTTGGTACTGTTGGCAAAGGGCCGAAAAGATCACGCCTGAAAGGACGCGCAAGATGGCTGAAGAAGCACTGGGAAAAACGAAAGCAGATATCGCATCAATGATCCGTGTCAATCAGGCCGGTGAATATGGCGCAGCGCAAATCTACAAGGGCCAGCTCGCCGTTATGGGTGATGATGCCCCTGATAGCAGCGCAATCCATCACATGGCGGAACAGGAACAGCGGCATCTGGATACTTTCGACCGGATGATTGTCGAACGCAATGTTCGACCGACGGTGTTGCAACCTTTCTGGAAAGCCGCTGGTTACGCGCTTGGAGCCGGAACCGCGATCATGGGGCCGCGCGCTGCAATGGCCTGTACCGCCGCCGTGGAGACCGAAATTGACCTGCATTATAAGGAACAGCTGGAGCAGCTGGAATCGGAAAATGATCCGGAGCTGCTCAGTAAGATTGCGGAGTTTCGCGAGGAGGAACTGGAGCATAAGCAAACCGCGATTGAATCAGGCGCGGAAGATACGCCGGGCTATCCTGTATTGAGTGCGGCCATCCGGCTGGGGTGCAAAGTGGCAATAGGGCTTTCAAAACGTATCTGACTGCATTATTGGCCTTCAGCGCGGGTTCATTCAGTCGCTGGCAAAGGATTATGATGATAAAAGCTGCTCTTTTTTTCGCCCCACTGATACTTGCAAGCGGTATGCTTGCGGCCCCCGCAATGGCTCAGGATGAAGCCGGCGACCGGGTCAATCAGCTCGTCATCTATGGCGATGATCCTTGTCCACAAAGTACTGGCGGAGAGATTGTCGTCTGCGCGCGCAAGGCGGAATCGGAACGCTATCGGATTCCCGAGACGTTGCGTGACAATCCCAATGATGCCAAAAACGAAGCATGGTCAGAGCGTGTCAGAGCCTATGAATATGTTGGCAAAGACGGCACGCAAAGCTGCTCCCCCTCGGGTGCTGGCGGCTTTACAGGTTGCACGCAAAAATTGCTCAAACAGGCTTATGCCGAAAAAGGGCAGGATGACACGGTCAACTGGGGCCGGTTAATCGAGGAAGAGCGTCAGAAACGCCTCGCCCGGATTGATGGTGAAGCCGAAGCGGTCGAAGAACGCCTCCGCGAAATTGAAGCGCAGCGCGAAGCCCGCGAAGCCGGTGCTGCTGAGGCACGGGCGCGGCTGGAAGCCCAGGATGCCGAAGCGCTGGAGGCTTCAAATGCTGAGACTCGTGCTGGCAATGATCTGGCAGTGCCACCGGGAGCAGATGAAACGCCGCCGCCGGTTCCTGCGGATGATGAGTGACCGGCGATAATATACGAATAGCTACTCTGGCAGAAATTTCTGAATCTGGTCGTCAAAGTAAAACTTGGTAGTCGTCCAACCATCGCCCGTCCGGTAAAACTGCATTGTGACTTGAATAGCGTATTTTTCCAGAAATATCAGATATGCACGTTCAATAAATCTCGAGGATACGTTCTTTTCGTGGATCATCTCCCAGCTTTCTACTTTTCCATAATAGGAAAGCAGTTGATCCATTGCGTTTATAATAGTTGTTTTCTCTACCATTTTTGTTTCGAGAAGCGGAGCATTTGACACCATATCGTCAAGAAATCCAGCTGAGCCATTATTTTTGAGAGCAGTGAAAGCGGAATCGGCCAAGCTGTCCGGCGTGGCCTGCGCCAAAGCGGGGTTGCTGATGAAGAGCGAAGCAAAAGCGATCCATAATCCAAACTTGTGCATCTTATTTCTTCCCTTTAATCCAGCGGTTCACTTGCGCTTCCAAAATGTCTAGTGGCACCGCGCCCTGGCCCAGCACCACGTCGTGAAATTCGCGCAGATCAAATTTTGCGCCCAGCTCTTCCGTCGCCTTGGTGCGTAGTTCACGGATCTTCAGCTCGCCCATTTTATAGGCCAGCGCTTGACCGGGCCAGCTGATATAGCGGTTCACCTCAGCCTCGATATTGGCGGGGCTGAGGGCGGTATTGTCAGTCATGAAATCAATCGCGCGCTGCTTGCTCCAACCTTTGCTGTGGATACCGGTGTCGACCACCAGCCGGGTGGCGCGCCACATTTCATAGGATAGTCGGCCCATATCTTTGGCTGGCGTGTCATAGAGGCCCATTTCAATGCCAAGCCGTTCTGAATAGAGGCCCCAGCCTTCGACAAAGGCAGTGAAAAACGCGCCGTGCTTGCGGAAATCGGGCATGTCGAGTTCCTGCTGCAAGGCGATCTGCATATGGTGGCCGGGCACCGCTTCATGGACGCTCAGAGCAGGGATTTCCCAGAAGGGCCGCTGGTCCAGCTTGGACGTGTTGACATAGTAGAAGCCGGCAATGCCGACATCGGGCGATCCCGGATTATAATAAGCGGTGGTCGTGCCTTCTGCCGTTTCCGCCGGGATTTCCTTGATCCCATAAGGCAATCGCGCCAGCTTGCCGATGATTGAGGGCATTTTACCATCAATCAGCTTGGTCACCCGCGCGACTTTTTCCATCAGCTCTTCGGGCGTCTTGGCATAATATTTCGGGTTGGTGCGGAGATCCTCAATGAACGCTTCACGGGTTTCAAATCCGGCTTTTTTCGCGACCTCAACCATCTCAGCGCGGATGCGGGCGACTTCAGACAAGCCGATATTGTGAATCTCGTCTGCTGACTTTTCGGTGGTCGTCATCTGACGAATGCGAAAATCATAATATTTGTCGCCGCCCGGCTGCGCCGAGACGCCCGGCTCTTTAGCGCAATTGGGCGCATATTGCCCGGTATACCAATCAAGATGCTCTTTCAGCGCTGGATTGATGTTCGTACTAATCGCTTCCGCGGCGGTGGCGGCGAGATTATCGAAAGCCGTCTGATCCATGCCTTCCGGCTTAGTGCGTTTAAACGGTTCGAAGAAGCGTGATTCCTTTGGGTCTTCCTTGATCAGTCCGGAAATGCTGGTCTCATAGCCGACCATCGAAACGCAAGGCTGGACATAGCCGCCTTCTAGCGCCTGATTGGCAACGGCAATCGATTGCCGGTGAACCATCCCGTATTTTTTCAGCCGATTGATGTAAGTTTGATAATCCTCGGCGTTGCGGAACGGCAGGTTATTTTGCATGCTCGCAAAACTTTGGTGCCAACCGCTGCGGTTGGTGAAGTTGATCGTGCGCTGGCCATAGCTACTGGCCTCAACCTGTTCCGCAAGGCTGCGGCGGAGAATGCCGTAGTTGGTTTTATCATCTTCTGAGAGGCTGTTCTGTTCGATTTTGTCGAGCTGGGTCAGCCACATCTTGGCTTTTTCGACTCGCTTATCCTCGGCCTCAAGACTGTAATCGCTAACTTGGCCATCCGGATCATCAATGCCTAACGATGAGGCAAATTCGGGATATTGCTCGAGATTATAGGCCCAAAAATCATCAATAATCTGATGCAGTTCTGATGACTTTTGAGACTCGCTGTTCTGAGCATGAAGCGGCGCGCTGATCGCCAGCGTCGATAGTGAAACCAATATCGCGAAATGTCCCCGGCGCATAATACCCTCCTGCAAAAATATCTGTTGCAGCTATCCTGATTAATCGACGGCTTCTGTCAAGCGCGATGATTGCTGATCTTGGTCAAATTAGCTTTTTGCGCAGCGCCATGGCCGTGGTTATCGGAATATCATTAATCTTGAGCGGAGCCATGGATGATCCGCCTGCGATTCCCACAGTGATGGTTGCCAGATCCAGGGGATGATCCAGCGGCGACTGGCCGACATCAACCGTTTGTATTTTTCGGATCGGCACTATTGTAAGCTTACGCCGCCACCAGCCCGCCCGCACGAATAATTGATTGGCCGTCAGGGCATATTGATGATGCCGCCAGTTCAATATCATCACTGAAATAATCGGAATCGCGAGCAATATCAGTGCATAAAAACCGGTATGAACAAAGGTGCCGTTACCAACAGCAACGGCGCCGAGCACGATGGTGATGATGATAGCATCACGCCACCAAAGCGCAGGGTCGACTCTATGGAATTCAAGATCGCGCGGGACGTTGGTGATACCCGTTTCGTTTAATATGGGATCGACTTCTTCCATCTGCGCGCACGGCGCGGCGCTATGGTCACTCTCCCCGCTGCCATCGCTGGCGAGGGATTGGAATTTGAGATGATACCAACCAAAGCGTTGGCGAATTGGGCCGGTTTTCAATATCGCAGCCTGCACCCGATGGATTGGCATGACCATGTCGGTCAATGTAAAGAGCCCTCGCCGCCGACGGAATCCAGGCTGACCTCTATCGACGCGGTCGAGCCGAAAACCATATTCACGGATGAAGGTGCGGATGATGCCGCTGCCCATGCCCACTGCAATAAGTGAAACCAGCGCCCCGACCGCTCCGGCAATTTGCGCCGAAAAGCTAAGGCCGTTGACCATATCTTGCTCCGACAGTTGTTCCGCCCAATACCACGGGTTGAAAAAGTCATCGGGCAACAGGAAGTCAAGATTTTGGGCGATAGCACCGAGAATGGCGAGCAGGATGAAGGAGAAATTGAACAGGCCGGCAATGAATATGCGCCGGTTGTCCATGGCAAAAAGCGGTGGCCGTTCGTCCGCATCTTCGGTCGATGCCGTTTCGCCGGTTATATCTGTCGCCATTGCGGAGACGCCCGATTTATAGTCGCGCACCGTGTCCCGTAGCGCTTCTGCATCCGCCAATGCCAGCGCATCGAGCTTGCCATCTTCGCCCGCCGATGCCCCGGTTTCCAGTTTTACCGTGGCGAGGCCCAAGACCCGGCTGACCAGTTTTTGCTCCAGACTGACATCCTGAATCCGGTCAAACGGGATGGAGCGATTGTTGCGGCTGAGCAAACCGCTTTTGATGCGAATTTCCTTGGGCCCAATATGATAGGAGAAACGCGACCAAATCAATGCCGTGATGCCGATAATGAAAGCCAAAAGGGCTATGGCTGCTAAACCGGTATAGGCTAGATTCCGGTCGAAAACGCTGAAATAGAGCACGCCCATCGCGATCAGATTCTGGCCGATCGCCGCAACGGACTTCAGGATGATGCTGAGCGGGTGCAGTCGGCGGAATGACTCGCCATCATCTGTTTCTGGCACTTCTGGTTCTGCTGAAATCACGGGGGTTTCATTCATATCATGTCTTGACGGATATGACCCTTGATCGTGTCGCGCATCGCTTCGGCATCCGGGGTGCTGAGGCCTGGTAGAGTAACGATGCTGTTATGCGTCCCAGCGGTGTGGACGATCAGGGTCGATAATCCGAACATGCGCTGAAACGGACCTTGCGCAACATCGATATGCTGGATGCGATTAAACGGCACGATCGTGTCGATCCGCCACATAAACCCGCGCAATACGCGCAGTTGCTTACCTTGTCCATCTGGGCCAATATCATAGCCCCAACGGCGATAGATGCGGTTTGGCAGCATGACGAAAAGGAAAAGCGCGAAGGCAGCGACAGGCCCGATGATCGATCCAGCAACCAATGGAAGCTCATTGCGGATCCCAAATTCGACAGCGACCGACGCAATGATCAAAATAGCGGCAAAGATTCCGGTATTCAGACGGATAAGTGATTTCTGCGGCGGATGGAGCGGGGTCAGGCCTTGATTGTAGGCCCGCGCGTTGTCTTGCTCCATTTCTGTAAGCGGGTCGATGGTAATATCGTTCATCGTTTCACTATGCCCAAGCTGTGTTATTTAGGCAAGACAGATAGAGTTTGCGTACCGCCCGGCTTTGTAATCTCTAACGCGCCAGTGCCGCTTCTGCCTCATCAGTCAGCGTCTTGATAATATCCGCAACGCTTTCCTCGGCCTTGACCATGCCGACCGACTGTCCGGCCATGACCGAGCCATTTTCGACATCACCATCAATCACCGCCTTGCGCAGCGCGCCGGCCCAGAAATGCTCGATCTGCAATTGTGCTTCGCCCATTTCGATCTCGCCAGCATCCAGCAGCTTGGCGACCTCTATCTGCTTGCGGGTAAATTCTTCGGTGCCTTTATTCTTCAACGCGCGCACCGGAATGACCGGCAGCCGCGGATCGACCTGAACACTGGTAATCGCGTCACGGGCATTGCCGCGCATGAAGGCTTTCTTGAAGTTTTCATGCGCGATCGATTCGTGCGCACAGACAAAGCGCGTGCCGAGCTGGACGCCGCTTGCACCCATTTCAAGATAGCTGGCAATGGCTTCGCCGCGGGCGATGCCCCCGGCAACAAAGACCGGCAGCTGATCGGCTATTTCAGGCAGGATTTCTTGTGCGAGCACGGAAGTCGAGACCGGTCCGATATGGCCGCCTGCTTCCATGCCTTCGATAACGATGGCATCCACGCCGGAGCGGATAAACTTCTTGGCCAGCGCCATGGCCGGCGCAAAGCAGATCACTTTTGCGCCGATTTCCTTGATTGCCTCAAGGCTGCCTTTGGGCGGCAAACCGCCGGCGAGCACCACATGGCTGACGCCGTGATTACCGCATATTGCGATCAGTTTCATCAGATCGGGATGCATGGTGATCAGGTTGACGCCAAAGGGTTTGCTTGTCAGCTTCTTGGTTTCAGCAATTTCCGTATCAAGCAATTCGGGGTCATTGCACCGCAAGCGATCACGCCAAAGCCGCCTGCATTGGAAATGGCGCTCACCAGATTGCGCTCCGATACCCAGCTCATCGCGCCGCACATGATGGCGGTTTCGCTGCCCAGCAGGTCGGTGCCGCGCTGCATTAAGGTTGAGAGTTTGGATTGGGTCATTGGGTTTCTTTCTAAATGCCCTCTCCCCTTCAGGGGAGAGGGTTGGGAGAGGGGGCTATCGAGACTTGCCCAGACAGCCCCTCCCTTAATCCCTCCCCTGAAGGGGAGGGAGATTGTTAAGCTGCATCCTCTGCATCCAGGCCATAGGCGGTGTGAAGCACCCTGAGCGCCAATTCGGTATAGTCTTCCTCGATCAGCACGCTGACCTTGATTTCCGACGTCGTAATTGCCTGAATATTAACGCCGCGATCGGCCAGCGATTTAAACATCGTGGAGGCCACACCGGCGTGGCTTTTCATACCGACGCCGACGACCGATATTTTCGCGACGTTCGTGTCGGAAATCAGCCGGTTATAGCCAATGCTTTCCTGCGCTTTTTCCAGCACCTGCATGGTACGGTCAAGGTCGCTGGTCGGGGCGGTAAAGGTCACGTCCGTCTCGCCTTTTTCGCGGCCAACATTCTGAATGATCATATCGACATTGATCGCGGCCTTGGCCAGCGGCTCGAAGATATTGGCCACAGCGCCCGGCTTATCGGGCACGCGGGTCAGAGTGATTTTGGATTCATTCTTGTCATGGGCGATGCCTGTGATGAGTTGACGCTCCATATCTTCCTTCTCCATTTCGCTTTCGCTGACGATCATCGTTCCGGGCAGATCATCAGCGCTGGGCGCGCCATCCTCGGTAAAGGATGACAGCACTTGAATACGTACATTTTCTTTCATCGCCAGACCGACCGACCGTGTTTGCAGCACTTTCGCGCCGACGCTGGCCAGCTCCAGCATCTCTTCAAAGGTCACGGTTTTCAGTTTGCGCGCTTTTGTCACGATGCGCGGGTCGGTGGTATAGACACCGTCGACATCGGTATAGATATCACAGCGATCGGCTTTGACGGCTGCGGCGATAGCCACTGCGCTGGTATCGGAACCGCCGCGGCCCAATGTGGTAATCCGGCCATCCTGACTAATGCCTTGAAAGCCTGGAATAATGGCAATTTCGCCGCTTTTCATGGAGGCGGTGAGAGCATCGGCATCAATCGCTTCGATCCGAGCCTTGCTGTGGGCCTCGATAGTGCGGATCGGCATTTGCCAGCCGAGCCAGCTGCGCGCCTTGGCGCCCAGCGATTGCAACGCGATCGCGAGCAGGCCGGATGTCACCTGTTCGCCGCTTGCTACCACCACGTCATATTCAGCGGCATCATAAAGCGAGCTGGCTTCGCGGCAGAAATTGACCAGCCGGTCGGTATCGCCCGCCATGGCGGAGACGACAACCGCGACCTCATGTCCGGCATCTGCCTGTTGCTTGACGATCTGCGCGACCCGGCGGATACGCTCAATGCCCGCCATCGACGTCCCGCCAAATTTCATCACTATCCGTGCCATGATGCTACTTATCTGTCTTTCTGTTGAAAAAGGGTCTGAACGCGACGCGTCGGCTGTGATAAAGAGGCGTTATGACAAACGCAAGCACCAGCAACATGGCCGTTTCAGGCGAAACCAAAAGCACGATAAACCCCGACGAAGCGGCGCATTTTGGCGCTTTGGCGGCCGATTGGTGGGACCCGAAAGGATCCTCGGCCATGCTTCATCGGCTCAATCCGGTGCGGCTGGGCTATATCCGGGAAGCCATCAATCGGCATTTTGGCGTCGATGCGGCTCATTTGCGGCCACTGACCGGCAAACGCGCGCTGGATGTTGGGTGTGGGGCCGGACTGGTCTGCGAGCCATTGGCACGCATGGGCGCGAAAGTGACCGGACTGGATGCAGCACCGGAAAATATTGCCGCAGCGGCGGCGCATGCAGAGCCCCAGCGGTTGGATATCGACTATCGGAACGTAGGGATTGAGGCGTTTGGAGAAAGCGGTTTTGATTTGGTGACATCGCTCGAAGTGATTGAGCATGTCGATGATCCTGACGGGTTCGTGACAGGATTGGCCCATGCGCTGGCGGATGACGGGTTGATGGTCTTATCGACCCCCAATCGCACCACCATGTCGAAACTGATGCTCGTTGATCTGGCGGAGATGACCGGGCGTATTCCCAAGGGGACACATCATCACGACCAGTTTTTCACCCCCGGCGAGCTGGAAGCGCTTTTGGGCGAGGCGGGTTTGAAAGTGATTGATACCACCGGCCTATCCTATAGTCCATCTCACGGTTTTTCCTTGTCCGACAATCTCGCGCTCAACTATCTGATGACAGTGGTGAAGCAGCAATAATCTGAAACCTGTCCTTTTGCATTCTTACGCTGTGCTGCCTTCTCATGCCGTGCTCCCGTGCAGGCGGGCGCCTATCTCCCATAAGATCGTCTTTTCGAATCAGCAAACTTGGCAGCTGCGCTAGGAATTGCGGTTAGGAGATGGACCCCCGCCTGCGCGGGGGTTGACGCTTCGGAACGCTAGAGCATTGCGCGGCGCGTCAAAAATCCACCTTCTCATAGTGACTTGGCGGCGCAATCACTTCCATGCGTTCAGACAATAGGGGCCGGAAAGAAGGCCGGGATTTGAACATCGCATACCACGCTTTGGTCTGCTCATGGCCGGTCCAGTCGATCCCGCCGAGATAATCCGCAACCGAAATTTGGGCCGCAGCGGCCAGATCCGCCAGACTCATGGTTGCTCCGGCGAGCCAGCTGCGGTGATCGATCAGATAGTCGATATAGTCGAGATGGACATTGGCCCGCCGCATCGCTTCGCGGAGCATCTTGGCATCCGGTGGCGCGCGATGGACAATGCGCTTTTGCATGCGTTCGTACAGCATCGGCGCAGTGACATCGCCATAAAATTGTTCGTCAAACCACGCTGTCAGCCTGCGAATCTCGGCCCGGTTGGTTGCGGTGCCATTGATCATCGGCGTCTTTTCGACGGTCTCTTCGATATATTCACAAATCGCATTGCTGTCGGCGAGTATCGTACCGCGTTCCGCATGTCGCAAGACAGGAGTCCGGCCAGCGGGGTTCATATCCAGAAATTCGTCCCGTTGCAGCCATGGTGATTCGCGAACCAGTTCATAGCCGACCGACTTTTCGCCCATTAGCAGGCGGACTTTGCGCGAAAACGGACAAAGGGGAAACTGAAATAACTGCCACATATTATTGCTGTTAATCTGGAATGGGTTGCGGGGGAAGGGGGTTGATGCGGGAAATGCCGATTAGGGGTCGGAGCGCGAGCAAATTTGCATAAACCGCCTTTGAGCCATCCTTCGACAGGCTCAGGACGAACGGATATTTTGGGTTGTCGAACCAAGCCCGGCATTCACCTTATTCGAGGTCATCCATCCGGCGTTTCATTCGTTCGCCTATGGCCTTAAGCTGCGGCAGCATTGCGCCCAGTTCACTCGCCATAATGCCCATCATTGCGGTGCCTTTGCGCATATTGCCTTCCATGTCCGCGTCGAAATCCGGATTATCGCGCGTCGCCAGATCGCCCAATGTTGCGTCCGGATCAATGTGGGAAAATGTCTCGCCATCGTCCAAGTTTTCAGGGACAGCTTTTTCCATAGCGGCTGCCAATTGGCCAATAGGCAAGTCCATCATCGCCGTCATAAAGCCCGACATCATGGTGACCATGCCATCCTGAAAGTCAGGATCGTTGAGCTTCTCGATCATCTCGGATTCAACGCCTTCATCCTGCGCCGCAGCGGGGACTGAAAGGCTCAGCGACACGGCCAATAAAGGGAGAGAGAAAAGTGATCGCATAGCTGAGCCTCCTAAACAGTCATCGTTGTTCGCCAACGACACTTGGCGTCTAGCAGCCCTGATCTGAGTCAAAGCTGAACCGGCGCAGAGTCATTCAGCAAGGGTCGTAAACTGGCGTAAATCCAGCACGGAAAGCCGAAATTAAGCGACCTGATAAATGGCAAGCCGATTGCCCGCAGGATCGAGACATTCAAAGCGCCGACCGCCGGGATAGGCGAAAATCTCTTTGACGATGGCGCCGCCGGCCGCTTTCACCTGTGTCAGCGCTGCCTCCAGATCATCACTTTCAAAGGTCGGTATGGGCGCGGGCGGTTCTTGTCCGGTCGCGAGCCCAATCTGTACCGGACCACCTTCAACAGCGGCATATTCCGGGCCATAATCGGTAAAGGCAAAGCCAAAGGCTTTTCCATAAAAGGCCTTGCTGGCGCCAAGGTCGGTCGCTTTCATTTCGAGATAATTGGGCGTGATTTTGGGCATGGTTTTGGCTCCTCAAACGGCGAATCAGACAATGTTCCGCTGTTCATTTAAGTATAGCCTACGTTGAGATCAAAACAAGAACATACAGAATGTTGGTCCGAGCTATTTTACGCTAACCGAATTTGGGATCATCGCTACGCCGCTCAAAAGATATAACGTCTCGCCATTGGTCAGCCAGAGGCCCAAAGGTCATTTTCCCGATCCGTTCTCTTCGGCCCAGGGTTTTGAAGCCGGCCTTTTGGTGCAGCTTCATGCTTGCTTCATTTTCTGGAAAAACCCCTGCGGTCAGCGTCCAGATACCTTCTTCTTCAGAGGCAGCGACGATGGCTTGCAGAAGCATTAAACCAATTCCCATGCCCGCGAATTTTGAGGCGACATAAACACTTTCTTCGGCAACACCTACGTAGACGCAGCGCGAAGATGTCGGACTTAAAGCGGCCCAACCGGCCAGCTCTGCATCTACAAATGCGCCAAGACGCGGTTTTTGCAAATGACTCTGATTCCACTCATCCCAGCTTGGCGCAAATTCCTGAAACGTAGCGTGGCCGGTGTCCATACCCTGCTGGTAGATATCCAGAATAGCATCGGCGTCAGCGGCGGTGAGGCTTTGAACAACAACATTGGCTGTCGTCGTCATTGTGACCGGCTCACTCCGCGGCCTCAATTGCTTCGCTATCCGACAGCGGATGATCCAGCCGTTCGACCATTTCTTTCGGACAAACCTGCCAGAAACGTTCCCGCCAGCGGTCCCAGTCGCGCAAGATGGTCTCCGACCAGTTGCTGTCGGTGGTTCGATGATGCGCTTCGATCAGGGATTTGAGATGCTCTTCCCAATAATCACTATCCAGCCGCTGCCAGATAATGCTTTCGGGATTGGCGTGCTTCTCAAAATTGCGATCAAGGTCGAGGATGAAGGCCATGCCGCCGGTCATGCCCGCGCCGAAATTGTTGCCGACCGCGCCAAGGATAACCGCATTGCCGCCGGTCATATATTCGCAGCCATTGGCACCGCAGCCTTCAACAACCACATCCGCGCCGCTATTGCGGACCGCGAACCGTTCGCCCGCCTGGCCGGCTGCAAAAAGCTGACCGGAGGTTGCGCCATAAAGTACCGTATTGCCGATAATCGTATTGGCCTTGCTGTCGAGCGGAGAGCTGACCATTGGGCGCACGACAATCTTGCCACCGGACAGGCCCTTGCCGACATAGTCGTTGGCATCGCCAAAGACTTCCAGCGTGATCCCCTGGCAGAGGAACGCGCCGAGCGATTGACCGGCACTGCCGCGCAGGCGCACATGGACATGGTCTTCATTCAGCGCGGTCATGCCATATTTCGCTGTGACCTCTGCCGAGAAACGCGTGCCGACGGCCCGATGCGTGTTACGCACCGTATAGGTCAGCTGCATTTTTTCGCGCCGTTCAAAAACCGGCTGTGCGTCGGCAATCATCTGGGCGTCCAGACTGTCGGGCACTTCATTGCGATGGGTGGGCAGGTTGAACGTACGCTCGGTATCCGGCGCGTCTACCTTGGCAAGGATCGGGTTGAGGTCGAGATCATCGAGATGCTCGGCCCCGCGACTGACTTGCCGCAACAATTCCGTGCGCCCGATCACTTCTTCAAGCTTCCGGTAGCCGAGACGCGCCAGTATCTCGCGCACTTCTTCGGCCATATAGGTCATGAGGTTAATGACCTTTTCCGGCGTGCCGGTAAATTTCTCGCGCAGTTTTTCATCCTGCACACAGACACCAACGGGGCAGGTATTGCTGTGGCATTGCCGGACCATGATACAACCCATGGCGACAAGGCTCAGCGTCCCGAGGCCAAATTCTTCCGCGCCCAAAATCGCCGCGATCACAATGTCACGTCCGGTTTTCAGACCGCCATCGGTGCGCAGCTTCACGCGGTGACGCAGACCATTCAGGGTCAGCACCTGATTGGCTTCGGTCAGGCCCATTTCCCATGGTGTTCCGGCAAATTTGATCGACGTTTGCGGCGATGCGCCGGTCCCGCCGGTATTGCCGGAGATCAGGATGACATCGGCATGGGCCTTGGCCACGCCAGCGGCAATTGTCCCAATACCAGCGGCAGAAACCAGCTTGACGCAGACGCGTGCTTTTGGGTTGATCTGCTTGAGATCGTAAATCAGCTGCGCCAGATCTTCGATCGAATAGATATCATGATGTGGCGGTGGTGAAATGAGCGTGACACCCGGGGTTGAGTGGCGCAGTTTGGCGATAAATTCCGTGACCTTGAAGCCGGGCAATTGTCCACCTTCACCAGGCTTGGCACCCTGAGCGACCTTGATCTCAACCTCTTCACAGGCGCCGAGATATTCTGCCGTCACGCCAAAGCGGCCGGATGCCACCTGCTTGATCGGGCTCGACGCATTGTCGCCATTGGCAAAGGGCTTATAGCGGCGCTTCTCTTCGCCGCCTTCACCGGACACGGATTTCGCGCCAATGCGGTTCATAGCAATGGCCAGTGTTTCATGCGCTTCCGGGCTGAGCGCGCCAAGCGACATGCCGGGCGTGTTGAAACGTTTGCGAATTTCGGTAATCGCTTCCACTTCGTCGATCGGAATTGGTTCCGGCGCGTAGTTAAATTCCATCAGGTCGCGCAGATAAACCGGCTCCAGCTCGCGCACGCCCTGCGAAAATTGCAGGTAAGAGGAATAGCTGTCATGCGCGACCGCGCTTTGCAGCAAGTGCATCAGATGCGCGCTATACGCATGGGCTTCGCCGCCATCACGCTGTTTGTAAAAGCCGCCAACGGGCAATCGCACAACCGCTGCTTCAAACGCCGCTTCATGCTTATCCTGCGCGTTGATAAACAGCGACGCATAGCCTTCGCCGGAAATCTTGGTCGGCATGCCCGGGAACAGGTCATTGCACAAAGCGCGCGACAGGCCGACGGCTTCAAAATTATAGCCGCCACGATAGCTGGAAATGACGGCAATGCCCATTTTGGACATGATTTTCAGCAAGCCTTCGTCGACCGCTTTTTTGTGGCGGGCAATGCACTCGTCGAGGGACAGACCATCGAACAGCCCGCGGGCATGGCGGTCTACTATCGCCGCTTCCGACAGATAGGCGTTCACGGTGGTCGCGCCGACGCCGATGAGCACGGCATAACAATGGGTGTCGAGGCATTCCGCTGCCCGGACATTGACTGAGGCATAAGCCCGCAATCCTTTGCGCACCAAATGGGTGTGCACGGCAGCGGTGGCGATGATCATGCTGATCGCCATATGATCTTCATCGATATTTTCGTCAGTCAGGAAGACTTCTGTCTTGCCCTGCCGCACGGCTTGCTCGGCTTCTTCGCGAATCCGGGCAATGGCATCGCGCAATTCGATCGCACCACCCGTGTTGGACATGGTGCAATCAATTTCGGCAACAGCGTCGCCAAAACTCGCCTTCAGCCGCTCCCACGCCCCGCAGCTGAGCACGGGACTGTCGAGTACCAGCACATTCTCATTCTGGCTGTCCTTTTCCAGGATATTGGCGAGATTGGAAAAGCGGGTGCGCAGGCTCATCACATGGCGTTCGCGCAGACTGTCGATTGGCGGATTGGTGACTTGGCTGAAATTCTGGCGGAAAAAATGACTGATCTGGCGTGGTTTCAGGCTGATCACGGCCAGCGGCGTATCATCGCCCATTGAGCCGATCGCTTCCTTGGCGTCTTCGACCATCGGGGCGAGGATGACTTCCATATCTTCAAGCGTATGTCCGGCAGCAGTCTGGCGACGGATTAACTCTTCCTTGGAAAAATTCATCCCCGCATCGGCTGGTGCGGGCGGCAGGTCGTCCATGGTCTGGAAGCCTTTAACCCGTTCTGGATAGGGTTCTTCGGACGCAATCTTGTCCTTGATTTCCTTGTCTGCGAAGACGGTGCCTTCCTGCAGATCCACCGCGATCATCTCACCGGGGCCTAGGCGACCCTTCTCGATAATCTGGCTTTCCGGGACAACAACCATGCCGGTTTCCGACCCAATGATCAGCAGATTATCTGAAGTCTTGCTGTACCGCAGGGGGCGCAGCGCATTGCGGTCCACGCCGGCGACAGCCCAGCGGCCATCGGTCATGGCGAGAGCGGCGGGGCCATCCCATGGCTCCATGACGCTGGCCATATATTCATACATGGCTTTGTGGGCCGGATCGATATCCGCTTCATTCTGCCAGGCCTCTGGAACCAGCATCAGTTTGGCTGTTGGCGCGTCGCGGCCGGAACGACAAATGGTCTCAAATACAGCGTCGAGCGCTGCCGTATCCGAAGCCCCGGCTGGAATAACCGGTTTAATATCTTCGGAATGATCGCCGAAGGCGAGGCTCGCCATCTTGATCTCGTGGCTCTTCATCCAATTTTTATTGCCGCGGATCGTGTTGACTTCGCCATTATGCGCTAGTGTGCGAAACGGCTGAGCCAGCCACCATTGCGGGAAGGTATTGGTGGAATAGCGCTGATGGAAAATTGCGACACGGCTTTCGAAACGCTCGTCGGTCAGGTCGGGATAAAAGACCGACAGGGATTCCGCGAGGAACAGGCCTTTGTAGATGATCGACCGGCAGGACAAGCTGCAAATATAGAAATCGCGAATCTGCGCTGCTATCACTTTTTTCTCGATCCGGCGGCGGATGAGATAGAGATTTTTTTCAAATTCGGCGATGCTTTGACGGTCCGGCAGCGGTCCGGCAATCATGATCTGTTCAATTTCCGGCCGGGTATTTTGCGCTTTCAAACCGATGACCGAGACATTGACCGGGACTTGCCGCCAGCCGTAAATCTTATAGCCCGCTTCGATAATTTCCGCCTCGACAATCGTCCGGCAGGTCTCCTGCGCGCTTAAATCCGTGCGCGGCAGAAAGATCATGCCGACGGCGAGCCGGTTGGGAAGCACTTTATGGCCGCTATCGGCAATCGCATCGTCAAAGAAGCGTGCCGGCAAATCGACATGCAGGCCAGCGCCATCGCCCGTCATTCCGTCTGCATCCACCGCGCCGCGATGCCACACCGCTTTCAGCGCATCAATCGCCGAAGACACCACCCGCCGCGATGGCTTGCCGTCAGTTGCCGCGACCAGACCGACGCCGCAGGCATCGGATTCAAATTCAGGCCGGTACATGCCGGTTTCGGCAAGGCGCTTATGTTCGGGCGTTGGATAGTGATGCGTCATATCAGTTTCATTTCGGTAGGTAAGAGCAGCGATTTTGCGTGCTGCTGTCTATTTGTTATTTGCTATTTTCGCTTTGGCGTTCTTCTGCGCTTTTTCGAGCGCGGCGTAATATGCCTCAAAGGCCGTGTCGGACTCGGCGCTGAGCTTATCGACCAGCTCCCGATCTTCCGCCGACCAGTTTTCGGGATCTTCGAAGTCCACTGCATCAGCCGAGCTGTCGGCATCTTCCATGGCGTCTTCGACCGAGCCGAAAGGATCACCGGCACCAGGCATTTTGACGGGCGGTAAATGGGCCGTGGCCGCTTCCACTTTTTTCATGATGTCAGGCATCGCCTGCATCATTTCAGGCACCATCGTCATCATCGATTGCATCATTTCCGGGTCGACGAATACCATCATGTAGTCTCGCGCAAAGGCACTGCCGGTATCGGTAGCGAAAAAGTCATTCATTTCAGTGAGCTGGCCAACCGTGAACTTGCGCGCATAAATATTGGTCAGGGCTTCGCGGACAGCCGGTTCCATAGTGATCATCAGATCGACCATCTCGTCCATTATCACCTTGGTCGAGATTTTTGTCCGCTCTGCATAAGCCGGATCCATTTCGGTGGCCATCTCTGCCAGCGTTTTGTCGCCCATGCCATCGGGCATATCGTCTCTGGCAACGCCGCCGGCCCCAGCGAGATCACCCATGCGCATATTGCCCATGCTCATCATCATCTGGTCCATCATCTGGTCCATTGTGCCCTTCATCATCCGCTCATAAGTGCCAAGCGGGAAGAGATAATCGACAGTGCTTTTCGCGGCTTCGAGGCGGGCTGGGTCGATTGGTGCTGTTTCAGTTTCAGCTGTATCTGGTGTGTCAGTATTTTGTGCTGTAGCAGGTGTGCTCAAAGCCAGAGCCAACGAACTGACGGTAACCGCAAAGAATTTTTTCATCTAAAACTCCGAGAATGGGGGCCTAACCGGGCCGAAAAATGGTGTTCAGGCGGCTTGTTTTTCCGCCCGCGCTTTTTCGCGCAGATATTTATGCATATGCTCGGTCACGTCGCGACCGTCGCGAATGCCCCATACCACAAGGCTGGCACCGCGGACAATATCACCGGCGGCAAAAACACCGTCGAGATTGGTCATCATCGACTTGTGATCGACCCGCAATGTACCCCAGCGCGTAACACTAAGATCGGGACAATCAAACAAGCTGGGCAGCTCTTCGGCGTCAAAGCCCAAAGCCTTGATAACCAGATCGGCCTCTAGCGTAAATTCGCTATCTGGCTGAACCTCTGGTGCGCGCCGGCCACTGGCATCAGGGGCGCCGAGACGCATTTTGGTCGCCTTCACCGCCGTGACGTGATCCGTACCCTCAACCGCTTTGGGGGCAGACAGCCAGACAAATTCCACGCCCTCTTCTTCGGCATTTTTCACTTCATTCTGCGACCCCGGCATATTGGCACGGTCGCGGCGATAAAGACATTTTACAGATTTTGCGCCCTGCCGGACCGATGTGCGCACACAGTCCATTGCGGTGTCGCCTCCGCCAATCACAACGACGTCCTTGCCTTGGGCATTATACCGGCCATTGTCGAAATCCGGCACGTCATCACCAAAGCTTTTGCGATTAGATGCAGTCAGGAAGTCGAGTGCTTCCTCGACGCCTGGCGCGCCAACGCCCGGCATTTTGATTTCACGCGCTTTATATACACCTGTCGCAATCAGGATGGCGTCATGCTTTGTGCGTAGCTCTTCCAATGTCGCATCCTTGCCGACTTCAAAATTTTCATGGAATTGGATGCCGCCGTCTTTCAGCCGCTGGACCCGCCGCATGATGACATCTTTTTCCAGCTTGAAACCGGGAATACCGTAAGTCAGCAATCCGCCAGCGCGGTCATGGCGATCATAGATATGGACGTCATAGCCGGCGACCCGCAGATATTCTCCAGCGGTCAAACCAGCTGGGCCAGCACCGATAATGCCGACGGATTGGCCGCGAGACTTTCCGGGTACCAGCGGTTCGACCCAACCTTCTTCCCAGGCGGTGTCGGTAATATATTTTTCCACCGCACCAATGGTCACGGCGCCATGGCCGGAAAATTCGATCACGCAATTGCCTTCGCACAAACGGTCCTGCGGGCAAATGCGCCCACAGATTTCCGGCATGGTCGATGTCAGATTCGACATTTCATAGGCTTCGCGAACTCGCCCCTCTGCGGTCAACCGCAACCAATCCGGGATATGATTGTGTAACGGACAGTGGGTCGAGCAATAAGGCACGCCGCATTGTGAGCAGCGTGCCGCCTGTTCCGCAGCCTTTTCGGGCGCATAGCGATCGGCAATTTCTTGAAAATCTTCGGCGCGCAGCTTCGGTTCGCGCTTGTCGGGATAGGTTTGCCCGGTACCCACAAATTTCAACATATCCAATTTTTTCGTGCCTTTTGGCATGCAGATCGCTCGCTTTTTATGTTTTTCGATTAGGGTGACCCTGCCCTTCTGAGCGGGCGTTGCGCTTGTGATAGGCGAAACTCGGGGCAGAGTCACGCAAAAACAGCGATTAAGGACAGTATCACTAACCTATATAACGTGTTTCAGCTGTTTCTGGGGTTCTGGCATGGAGGTGCAAGCAATAAAAGTATCATATCGGACCTAAATTGATCGACGACAAAGGGAGATGTCGCTTCTATAAGTCGGTTTCCTTCACTTGTTCCGGGTTCCATCATGACATTTATTCAAATGCTGCTCCTCGCCGTTGTGCAGGGTGTTACCGAATTTTTGCCAATTTCCTCGTCCGGCCATCTCATATTGCTTCCCGTTTTCACAGGCTATGCCGATCAGGGACCGATGATTGATATTGCGGTTCATGTCGGTTCGTTGCTCGCGATCATCACCTATTTTTTCAAGGATGTCATTTCTTTGGGAAAGGGCGGCTTTGCAACCATTGGCATTGGTAAGGCAGACGCAGAACGGCGCCTGCTCTGGTGGATTATCATTGGAACGATTCCTGCCGTCATCGTTGGATTGTTCCTCAAAACCGGAGGGTATTTGGAAGGGTTTCGCAGCACGACCTTAGTTGGCATTAATTTGATCATCTATGGCATATTATTGGGCATTGCTGACCGCGTAGGTCGGCAGGTTAAGTCGTTCGAGGATATGACATTGAAAGACGGGTTGATTGTCGGTCTGGCTCAGGCTCTTGCGCTTATACCCGGTACAAGCCGGTCGGGTGTTACGATGACGGCTGCCCGTTTCCTTGGTTATAGCCGCGTGGAGTCAGCGCGTTTCTCTTTCCTGCTGTCGATCCCGGCTGTCGCTGGTGCCGGTATTTTGATTGTTCCCGATCTTATGGATGCCAGTAGCGATCTGCTTAAGGAGGCGCTAATAACGGGCGTGCTGACTTTTGTGGCCGCCTTCGCCACGATGACTTTCCTCATGCAGTTCCTGCGCAAGGCATCGATGATGGTATTCGTGATATACCGTGTCGCCATGGGCGCTGCGTTACTAGTCTGGTTTTAGCTACCGAAACGATCTATCCCGCCTTTGCACGCGCGCCAAAACGGCCATGGGTGGTATATTTGTCCATCCATCCACGGGCAACGCTGGCTAGCGGCGTTGCCGTGATGCCAAAAGCCTCCAAACCTGCCTGACCTTCTGCGACGACATTATCTTTTTGCAGCATTTTATATTGATCAGATGTTATCGGCGCGCCTGGTAAAAAGCCGGTACAAGTTGCCATAAGCTCTGCGACGAAATCAGGTATCTCGATAAATCCGCGATCTCGCTTGGTCATCTTGGCAATCCGGCGATTAAGGTCACCCATAGAGATGACTTCGGGACCGCCCAGTTCGAATGTCCGTCCTGCATATTGCGCCGGATTTTCCAGCGCTGTGGCAACAGCCTGAGCTACATCGCCGACAAAGACGGGCTGGAAATTGGTGCTGCCGCCAATAATCGGAACGATCGGCATCATCCGGATCATACCCGCAAAACGATTGATAAACTGGTCTTCGCGGCCGAATACAATCGACGGCCGCATGATGATTGCGCTTGGAAAAGCGGTGAGTACGACTTCTTCGGCATCCCCCTTGCTGCGTCCATAGCGAGATGGTGATCCGGTATCTGCGCCGATGGCTGACATTTGCACAAGCGTGCTGCATCCGGCCTCGGCTGCCGCTTCGGCAACATTGCGTGCTCCGGTGACATGGACAGTTTCAAAGTCGCCGTCCAATATACCAACCAGATTGATAACGGCATCACAGCCATGCACTGCGCGCGCGACGCTATCTTTCTTGGTTACATCCGCACTGGCAAATTGCGTCTGTCCCAGATTGCCAAGCGGCTTGATATGCATCGCGTTTTTAGGATTGCGTTCCGCTATTCGCACGCGCGCACCGCGCGACAACAGCTGTTGCGAGATATAGCGACCCAGAAAGCCGCCACCGCCAAAAATGCAAACCAATTGTCCGTCGAGCGCCATAGTCCTAATGTCCGTTTCTTCTAGGCTATCATCCGATATTCATTCCGCGCGCTTTTGCATGACCGACCGCTCGCGCGCAATATCCGAATCTACTTTATTACGATCGATGATAGCATATTTCTCCCGTCCACGCGCGGCTGAGCATTAGATCACCGATATTGTAGATGAATCATTGACAATATCGCTCCTGTAACGCTAATCGCCCGCTCCTACACGACGACAAGTCGGTTGGCCCAGATGGCGGAATTGGTAGACGCGCTAGCTTCAGGTGCTAGTATTCGCAAGGATGTGGAGGTTCGAGTCCTCTTCTGGGCACCAGTCACTTTTAAGTGGTTGAAATCGCAAGAAACCATTGGAAAATATAAGGTTTTTGACAGCTGACTGTTACATATGTAACGGAGAAGAACGATGTCAACATACCTCCAAAAGCGCAGTTCAGTATATTATTTCCGTAGGCCGATACCTTTGGACATTCGAATCTTTTTCAAGACGTCGAGTGGCAAACGCAAAGACGAATGGGTTTGGTCGTTGAGGACCAAAGACAGAGCTACGGCTAAATCGCTAATTCCAAGTCACGTAATAAAAACGGATCAACTCATATCTGATGCACGGGCTGGATTGATCGAGCCGTCGGAACCCAACCATTTGCTGGATACCGAGTTGAATCCACGAAAGCCGAGTGCTGACTATGCGATAAGCGAGGAACAACTTGAGTTAGAAAAATTGGCTTATCAAGACCTGCAAGAACATGATCACCTCATGGAAACTGATCTTGACTATGCTGCGAGGGCAGTAGTGCGAGGAGAGGCCGCGAGGATAAAACAGAGGGAGCAGGAGTTAGAGTTTCTAGCTGAGATCAAACGAGAGGAAGCGTTAGCCAACAAATTCTCCATTTTAAGTCTCTTTGACCAGTATGCTGCCGTCGCTGGACGTAACCCAAAAACGATGGCTCAGTGGAGGTCTTATATAAAGTCGCTAGTCCTCTTTATAAGGCATGACGATGCCAATGCAGTTAACCATGATCAAGTTGTCGCTTGGAGAAACCATCTTCGGGACAAGGTAAGGTACAAAGGCAAGCCCCTCGCAGCCAAGACAATAAATGGTAGTTATCTAGGTTCTGTTTCTGCCTTGTTCGCATGGGCAAAAGGGGATGGTCTAATAGCTAAGAACCCGACGACCGAAGTGACTAGAGTTAAGCTACCCAAGCAACCCAAACTTAGGGAGAAGGAGTTTACCAATGAGGAATGGCGAACGATCCTCTCTGCAACGCTCTTAGAGTTAAAGGGCCGACCTAGGGACGATTTTCGCAATGCCGTTAGATGGTGCCCTTGGCTTATGGCATATAGCGGTGCTCGCGTAGGAGAAGTGACCCAATTGCGAAAGGAAGACATCCAAACGCATGAGGGAATTCCGTGTATGCGAATAACGCCAGAGGCAGGAAGGGTTAAGACTAACGAGGCTCGAATGGTTCCCTTGCACGCGCACCTGTTAGAGCAGGGCTTTCTATCCTTTGTTGATGGTAGGCTGGATGGCCCACTATTTTTTAACCCTAGTCTTCGTAGCGCCGACAATGCGATCAATCGGCAAGCTAACAGGTTGGGCTCAAAGATTGCTGAATGGGTTAGAGGGCTTGGAGTTAGCGGCGTTAAACCTAACCATGGATGGCGTCACTTGTTTAATACTATCGGCACTAGTTGTGGGATGAACGAGCGAGCAAGGCTAGCTATTATGGGACATTCGGGTCGTACCGTTAATGATGATTACGGGAGCGTATCGTTGCCATTCAAAGCTGAAGAGCTTGCAAAATTCCCTCGCTTTGAAGTGGCTGATTAAAGACCAGCCGCGCGGAAAACATCCGATGCTCGGTCGTCAAGTGCGGAAGCAATGCGAATTATATTGAGAACGCTCAAATTTCGTTCACCACGCTCAATTTTACCCATGTGTGACCTGTCGATGCCAGCCGCGTCTGCAAACGCCTCCTGTGAGAATCCTCGGGCCTTTCGAGCCGCACGAATTGCGTCACCCAATTTCTTAAGGTTTCCATCTTTGTCAGTTTTGATCGATTGGCGCGGCACATGTTTTTAGTTGCTGAATGTGCACTCATAGGCCACGGTATTTAAGACCCATTAAATCTGGAGAAAGACCTAATGGAAATTGCATTACTGCTTGTTCTGGTTTTAATATCGTTCGTAATTATTCTATCTAAACGTCCGTCAAAACGGAGCGGTGCCACCGAGCTATTGGCTAGTCATTTTCAGCTATCCGGTAACAAGGCTTTAGCTGAACGAGAGTTGGTCGAGGCAATGATGCGTGACTCGTGGGACGACTCTCCCGTGGCGGTTATCGGTCAAAGCACTCAATCACTAGGGCCAGTGGGCCATGCTGCCGCTGCTTTAACATTTGCGATAGGCAATCCGAGGTATCAGGAACACTCAAATTCGGTTTCCAAAGCGGTTGTCTCGATGGTTAAAATCTATGGGACGGGACAGGGTTCTTTATCGATTCCAGCAATTGACCATGAGTCTGTAATGATAGCTTGGGAAACGCTTCAGATTGCCAGCAATAGGGCTTCTAACACGCCCGAGCATTAAAACTAATATGTGGGCATAGCTGTCAACAAGGCCGACGGAGAAGGCCTGTGAATATTGCCAGATAGTTCCATTTGGACACTTTCTTCTACTTTCTACAGGTAGAAAGAAATATAACGTAGTTATGATGATGATAGTAAACTTTCCAGTGTATCGACAGCAATCCATCGTCCATTCTTTCTTATTCTACCTTCGGACGAAATTTTGTATTCTCTATCGTTTACTATCACCGAACTGGTTGTGAAGATAACGGTAGCATCAAAAGTTCTCTTATCTGTCGCCTCTTGTCCCGCTGCGATTGCCCTCAGGGCTCTCTTTAACTTTGACGGCGTATTCTGCCTATCCAAATCAATCTTCCATCCTTTGCCGTTGAGTGCAGATTGAATGGCTGTTTTATGAGAGGGCAACAACGGCTTATTTAGCACGGTGATTGAAACCGGGTAACCTGAGAAGAGGCCCTGTAGATGCTCAACTATCTGTTGGTTTGTTTTTCTGCGGAAGAGCGTGGATTCAACCAATAGAACACACACGTTACTGATTGCCTTTGAAAAACCTTTTGGACGAGCGCGATAAACTCTTTTGTCAGGTGACATAGTCAAGCGCGCATTGTCGGGTTGGTTGGCAAACCATTGATCGGCTGCATCCTTCAATATCGACTGGAGTTCCATGTTAGCTGCTTTAATCCGCGTATCTTTGATCATCTAAATTAAACCTGTGTCTGTAGATTTGGAAGATATTCCGCTCGAATAGGACTGATTAGCAGAACAAAACAAGACAGATATTCCGCGCGCTTCTGAATTTTTCAGGCCATGTGTTGTTCAAGACGGTATCAATTTAATATGTTGACCAATTTGTTGAGTAATGTAATTCGTTATTTAATATTTGTACAATTCGTAGAGAAAATATGAATCAATTGCCAAGGTTGCTCGTTGTATTGGGGTTATTGGTTTTTGGAAGCCCCGCGTTTTCTGCTACTCATATCTTGACCGTCACGGGCAAGGTCTCTGACATTTTTGCGCGCCAAGATGGGGAAGTCGCCAGCGTTCCTGACGGTCAGATCGCAGTAGGCGATAGATACGAACTGAAAGCGGTAATGGACTTCTCTACGGCAGAGCTTAGTGACTTGTTTGACGCCGACCCTACGGTGAACGTGTACAGCTTAAGTAACACTAAGGTCTTTGCATCCATTGGAGGGTACACCACAGAATTTACCCCTCGGTTCAATTTCAACTCATCGTTACAACTTTGGGACGACAGGGTAGTCGTGGACACAACCGATGCGCAGTCATTCAGGTTTTTCAATTTCGACTTTGTACCCATAGACACAAATTCTTTTGAGGTTGGAACTGGACAAATTTCGGAGAGCTTAGGCTTCTCCGCATTTGATTTTACTGCAATGGCGCGGGACAATGACCTTATCTCACAGTTGGCTCCCCTCTCTGCCTTCGGTGCGCAAACCCTTAGCTATGGGCTGCTCAATGCAGACACGGAATTGTTCGTAGGACTAAACGCTACGGTGGAAAGCTCGGTGCTTACCGCTGTGCCAGAACCCGCTAGTTGGCTAATGCTAATACTTGGTTTTGGGATAATGGGGGTGTTTCTAAGACGCTCAAGGGTTTGTATCGATAAGAGGGCGATCAACGCTCGCCTACCGTCTTGAAAAGGAGGTAGCAATACTAGCTACTCCGTGCTGTGTTATGGGTTTTGAGATTAATCTCGCCAACTAAGTGAGCTTAGCCGGAACGGCAGCGCAATATCGCTTCACGGTGGCGGGCGATATACCGAAGTGCAAAGCAGTCTCTCGGATACTAGCCTTTTCATCCTGACGCCATTTGGACACAGAGGCCTCGCTGAGAGCTTTTGGACGCCCAAGGCTGTCTTTTCCCCTGTGCGTCTTTCCTGTCGCTGCGAGGGCCTTTCTAGCCGTTTCCCGGCCATCGGCAGTGCGCTCTGCAATCCGCCTTTTCTCCATCTCTGCTACTTGGGCGAGAACTGCTAAAACGATCTCTCCTGCACCGCGACCGATTGGACCAATACCTTGGACGTTTACAGTCACTCCAGCATCAATGAGTCTGCGCACCGTGGCCTGAACATCTAGTGCGTCTCTTCCCAGTCTATCAACGGCATATACATATACTGTATCTCCGTTGCGCACAGCACCTAGCAAGGCATTAAAGCCGGGACGCTTAGCAGCTAGGGTTCCACCACTTACTCCCTCGTCCTTAAACTCTTGGTCGAAGGCCCCACCCATCGCACTACGTTGTGCTTCAATGCTCTGGTCCTTGGTGGATACTCGGTAGTAGGCGATCTGATGTGGCATAAGGTAGCTCATAAGTTAGTGTTGCTGTTAAGCTAGCTCATAAGAGTGGATCAATGGCTCGTCAACATATCTTTTGAGCTATGGCTAATAAGTTACAACTTTTGAGCCTTCATTCTTGATGAGCGACCTTAGGGGGTATTGGGGAAACTCAGCACCTTGGAGTTGTTAGGCCTTAGCGCGCGTGACTATTTGGAATTCAGGCCATGAAGTGCTGGCTAGACGTCCGTTGAGATAGCGCGACGGTTGAATGGCGCTAAACTAGTTGGTCTGACTTTGTTGGAACTTATGTTGTACTTGTGCTGGCGTTTGATTTAGTTCGATAAGCTATGCAGCTTTTCAATCGCAAAACCATCGCCCGTTATGTCGAGCGCGCTGAACCAGCCGATCAAGCCAAGCTTGAAATTTTGCGGGAATGGGCAGCGACAATCGCAGATGGTTCGATCCAAACACAGAACGAAACTGCAATTGAAGACTCCTTTAAGCAACGTATTGTCTGCGATGTTTTGGATTACATTTCGTTTGGCTCAAGCGGGGAATGGAGTGTCGCATCAAAGAAAGCGATTGGAGCTGGCGAGGTTGATCTCGCCCTAGGGCAGTTCTCCCCTGAGTCGAGCGAAATCATTGCCCCGTTCGAGCTGAAAGGCGCAAAGACCAAAGACCTCGATGCGATCATGCCGGGCCGCGCCAAGAGCCCGATCGATCAGGCGTGGGAATATGCTGCGAACAATGTCGGCACAAAATGGATTCTGGTTTCCAATTATCTCGAAATCCGGCTCTACTCATACGCAGACGGGCGGCAATTCCACGAGAGCTTTGACCTCGCCAAATTGCACCAGCCGGAAGAGTATCAGCGCTTCATGCTCATGCTGGCCGCTGAACACTTGCTCACGGGTCAAACAGAACAATTGTTGGCAGACAGCCGCTCAGAAGACAAAGACATCACCGACGAGCTCTATGCTGACTACAAAATGTTGCGATCAGATCTGATCGGTGCGGTGCAAACAGCTAAGCCTGACATGGACCCGCTCGAAGCGATCAGCGTAGGTCAGACCATTCTGGATCGCGTGTTGTTCATCGCCTTTGCTGAAGATAACAACCTTGTGCCAGATAACAGTCTCCAGAACGCCTTCGAGCATAATGACCCCTACAATCCGAAACCGGTTTGGGAGAATTTCCTGGGTCTGTTCACCGCGATTGATAAGGGCTCCGATCAGCTCAAGATACCACGCTACAATGGCGGTCTGTTTGCCCGCGATCCTATTATCCGCTCGCTTGAGATTCCGGATGACATTTGCGAGGGGTTCAAGCGGCTGGGCGCCTATGACTTTGCCAGCGAAATTTCAGTCACAGTTCTCGGACACATTTTCGAGCAGTCGATTGCTGATGTGGAGCAATTGCAGGCCGAAGCGCTAGGCGAAGCACCAGCCGAGAAAAAGACTAGCGGCACCAGCGGGCGGCGCAAGCGTGATGGCGTGGTTTATACGCCCGACTATGTCGCACGATTTATTGTTGAGCAGACACTAGGCACCCATTGCCGCGAAATCTTTGACGGCATTTTGGTCGAATATGCTGCCAAGGGCGCGCTGGCCGATGATGAAGAGATCAAGTGGAAGCGCAAAAGTGCAGAGCAAGAAGCGTGGGAGGCTTACCGCAAACGCCTAACATCTTTACGCATTGTGGACCCCGCTTGCGGCTCTGGCGTGTTTCTGGTGATTGCGTTCGATTGGATGAAGGCCGAGCTTGAGCGGGTGAATGGCAAGCTTGCTGCACTATCGGGCGGGCGCGACCTGTTTGATCCTGACAGCGAAATCCTTACCAACAATCTGTTCGGCGTGGATGTGAACAGTGAGAGCGTGGAGATTGCCAAACTATCGCTCTGGATCAAAACCGCTCGGCGCGGCAAAGTGCTGGACAGTCTGGATGGCAATCTGCGCGTTGGCGATAGCCTGATAGAAGACAGCTCCTATGCTTACCGCGAGCACGGCTTTGTCTGGAAAGAGGCGTTTCCAGATGTGTTTGCCGAGGGCGGCTTTGACGTAGTGCTGGGCAATCCGCCCTATGTGCGACAGGAATTGCTCAAAGAACTAAAGCCCTATCTAAAAGACCGTTTCGAAGTCTACCACGGTGTTGCGGACCTTTACGCTTACTTCTTTGAGCGCGGCTTACGCATTTTGAAGCCCGGCGGGCGGCTGGGCTATATCAGCTCGAGCACATTCTTTAAGACTGGTTCGGGCGCACCACTTCGTGAGTATCTGCGCAAGAGCGCCACGATTGAGAATGTAGTCGATTTTGGCGATCATCAGATTTTTGAAGGTGTAACAACTTATCCCGCAATCCTGACTATGCGTGCAGGCGCGCCCAATGTGGATCACGAATTGCAATTCTGGAACATCGCCGAATTGCCTAAAGGCAGCTTTGCAGATGGTTTTGAGACCGCCAAGGCACCCTATCCGCAAAGGGTGCTGCCAGCGGGATCGTGGCAATTGGAATCGCCAGCACTGCGCGCTCTGAGAGCCAAGATTGTCAAAGGGCGCAAGACGCTAAAAGAGATCTATGGCTCGCCGCTCTATGGCATCAAGACGGGCCGCAATGATGCGTTTGTGATCGACCGCGCAACGCGGGACCGGTTGATTGCGCAAGATCCAAAATCGTCTGATATTTTGAAACCATGGATTGATGGTGCAGCGGTTCAAAAATGGCGAGAAGAAGATTCGGAGCAGAGCCTTATTCTGCTTCCCAAAGGGTGGACCAACGAGCAATTCGGTGCGGTGAATGAGAATGAAGCCAAGCAATTACTCGCGAGACGATTTCCCGCGATCTGGGCGCATTTGGCACAGCATGAAGAGAGCTTAAAGCGCAGAACAGACAAAGGTTTTTTTTGGTGGGAACTGCGCTCATGCGCTTATTATGATGCCCTTCACAGGGCGAAGATCATTTATCGCGACATAGCTGCTGCCCCGACATTCTTCTGCGACAATCGCTCGAAGATAAATGATACAACGAGCTATTTCCTCCCTACTTCCGACCCGTTCTTGTTAGGCTTGTTGAACTCGGCTTTACTTTGGTTTTCGTTGCTCTCTCAGACCACTAAAGCAAGAGGAGGTTATTACCGATTCAAGGCTCAATATATCGAGCCACTCCCCATCCCTGATGCCACACCCGAACAGAAAGCTGCTATCGGCAAACTTGCCAAAGCCGCGCAGGCTGCTGCTGAGAAGCGCTACTCGCTCCAACAAAGCATCAACCGGCGCATCCCTGATCTTGCTGCTGATCCAGCCGCTGCAAAGCTTTCCACCAAACTCAAAGAATGGTGGCTGCTGCCCGACTTCGCCGCCTTCCAAAAAGAGGTCGAAAAGACCCTCAGGGCCGACATCCCGTTGAAAGACCGCAACGATTGGGAAGACCTGATCAAAGAGACGCGGGACCAAATCAACGCGCTCACAGCAGAAATCGCGCAGACGGAAAACGAGATCAACGCGAAAGTCTATGAACTGTTCGACCTGACCGCGGAAGAGATCGAGTTACTCGAAGCCAACATCTGATTAGCGAGGACAGGGAGATTACCGAACACCATGGGCGATCGAGAGAAATGACTTTAGCACTAATTAGAGCGGAGATTGACCGTTTTTTGTTGAGCACAGAACCCGAAGTTCTTTGCATACAGGGGAAGTGGGGGGTCGGTAAGACATTTGCATGGAAGCAGTATCTTTCAGATGCCGTTGAGGCAGGCAATGTTGCCCTCGAAAACTACGCTTACGTATCGCTTTTCGGTTTAGGTTCGCTGGACCAACTTAGGTACAGCATTTTTGAAAATACCGTCGGGAGCAAACACGCTGCTAAAGGGCCGGACATCGAAACATTTGGCGCGCGTTTGGCCAACGGCTCTAGCCTAGCGCGCAAGCTAAAACCTGCGCTTGAGTTCGGTGCTGCGCTTTTCGGTCGCGAGAACGCCGTGGATGTGCTGGCCAAGGCTTCCTTTCTCACCGTCCGCGAACAGATCGTTTGCTTGGACGATCTTGAGCGAGCTGGCAAAAATCTCGAAGTTAGGGACGTCTTGGGGTTGGCCTCTTCTTTGAAGGAGGAGCGCAATTGCAAAGTCGTCTTATTGCTCAATGACGAGCAAATGGATGCGGCATCAAAAAAAGAGTTTAACGCGCAATTAGAGAAGGTCGCGGACCTCTCAATCCTTTTCGACCTGACACCTAAAGAAGCAACTCAGATTGCATTGCCCGACGATAGGAAGACACAAGATCTTATCCGACCCCGGATCGAAGACTTGGGGATAGTCAATATCAGGGTGATCAAGAAGATCGAACGCTTGGCCGACGTGCTGCTCGATCATCTAAAGGGTTTGGACGAAATCGTATTGGAGCAGGCGATTGCGACTCTTACTGCTACCGGATGGTCGATTCATCAGCCCGAATTTGCTCCGCCGACAAGAGAGTATTTTAGTTATAATCCGCTTATTGAGGCAATGAGAGACCAAGATGGGAACAATGAAAACCCGTCACACCCTTGGGCTGAAGTATTGAAAGGCTATCCGTACTTCGAGTCTCACGAGATGGATGAGATAATCTTAGTCGGAGCCAAAGCGGGATATTTTGACGGTGCTGCACTTCGCTCTGCGGCTGAGGTACTACAGCACACCCGGCGATTATCTGGAAATGACAGCTCGCTCAGCCAGGTTTGGAAGGATAAGTACCATGGCTCGCTTACCACCGAAGATGATGAGTTTATCGAGGCGCTCTATGGTGCGGCTGTCGAGTCGATTGCTCAAGTTTCAATAACCAACTTGAGCAGCGCGATTTATATGCTCAGAGAATATGATACGGATGAACGAGCTGACAACTTGATTGGTTTGTACATGCAAGCACATGATGGCGAAGCACGAAATTTCTTCGATATTAAAAACCACATCTATGCGAGGTATAATGACATCGACCAAGGGTTGCGCCAAACGCTCGCGAATAAATTGGATAATTTTGAAGACCATAGAGACCCGTTCGAAGTCTTAAAACAAATTGGAAGCAATTCTCCATGGAATGATGATGATCTAGTGCTGATGTCTAAGCAGACCCCTGAAGATTTTGAGAAGTTCTTCGAGGAATTGAGCGGCCCCAGTTTGAAGATTACAATTGAGGCATTGTTGGCCATGGGAAAATCAAACCGCGACGGTGCCGAAGACCTGCTTGTTTCCGCTACCGAAGCGCTCAGGAGGATAGGCAGAAAATCGCCAATGAGAGAGCGTAAGGTAAAGGCATTCGGCATCTCGTTAGAAGACGAAGGCAGCGGCGAATAAGGTAAGTTCGAGTCCCTGTTGAGAACTCACATCGCAACGTGCTTGCCAAAACTATTACATTCGTATAATCCAACTGTTACAGTTCGTTGGAATAAAAACCTTTAATATCAATTGCTTGATGTACTGGATAGAAAGTCCTCTTCTGGCACCATTTTTCAGAACAATATCCAACCTGATCATAGACGGCTGGTTATACAATTCTCTCAAATAGACCGGTGTCGGGAAGTACGAAAATCTGGTGTTTTCTGTATCATTTTGTGGTATGCAATTACCATTCGCTGCAATGATGATATAATGTAAAAAGATCGTCTAGACTTCTTTTTACAAGAAATTGTAAAATATTGTGTTCCTGATCCTATTTCAGATGATCGGCGTCGCTAATCTGCGATTATCATGCATAGATTTTACATTATCCCTGAAAGTCCGGGGTTTTTGGGGGTTGCAGCATATTATACATCTCTGTTAACTACCTGTGGTAACAAATCGGTCTGGGGCATTGGCTATTTGTTTTGTTTCAAGCTGTTACCGGCACAAAACTGATATAATAATGATGTGCTCATATCGGAGAGTTAGATGGCCAAGCAAACCCGGATTCCGCAATCCCATCTCATCGCTCTAGAGCCACGAATGATGTTTGACGGCGCAGCAGTCGTTACTGCGGCGGCCACATTGTCATCCGCTGATATGTTGGAAAATGATTCTTCATCGGCCGGTCCTTTTACTGCCGGTAGTAACGGCCTTACTGGTGATACGATTCCTAATATCGGCTTGGCGCCGCCAATTACGTCCGAGCAGGAGACCGGAGAGGATCATACCGACTTAACACCTGTAAACGTGCCCGTTCCAGCGGTTCAAGGCCCGTTTTCGGACAGCATGAGCTCGGTTTTAGACAATAGCAATATTGCAGAGGCATCGTCGCTCAACGGTGTGGGTGATGAGGCCGGATCAGACGATATAGAGGCATTTTCTACGGTCGGAAACGGGTCAGAATCATCGCAGCCCATCGTGGAAACGGTAGCTACCATTCCTGTGAATAATGATCCCGTTCTTATACCCGTTGACCCGGCGCAATTGTCTTCAAATATTTCCGAGAATATTACTGTAAAAGAGCAACTTGTTTCAAAGGAAGTATTTGCCAATGAGCCTGTTGGCAATGGTGCAATTTCAAATTCTCCCTCGGCTGCAGACGTGGCGCCGAACGATATTGTTTATAAGCAAGCAGCGCTGCCCGAGCCGGCCGCTTATGATATCAGAGAGCCGGGTGTACGGCCGGCCAACTTCCGGGACTATTTCATCATAGATGACAATGACTCCCGCTTTGCCATGAATCGGGTGTTGTATATTGGTGAGCCGGCCCTGTCCGATGATGTCGTGGTCGGAGAAAGCGCGGCGGCGACTGGGCAAGACTATATTTTTATCGACACCAATGTGGAAAATTATCAAGAGCTGGCCGATACTTGGGCTGGCAAGGGTGTCATTGTCTTCATTGATGGCAATAGCGACGGCGTCGACCAGATCATGACCGCTTTGGCGGGTGTCGACAATATTGGTGCCATCCATCTGGTCAGCCATGGTGACGAGGGCGTATTCTGGCTGGGCACAACGCAGATTGACAGCGCGTCAGTATCTGGTGTGTTGGCATCTTCGCTGGCGTCCATTGGTGCCAAATTGTCTGCCGATGGTGACATTCTGATTTATGGTTGCGAAGTTGGCAGCAGCGAGGCGGGGCAGCAGTTGATGAACGCGCTCGCAGCGACCACGGGTGCAGATATTGCGGCTTCCATCGACGATACCGGCAGCATATTGCGCGGCGGAGACTGGACGCTGGAAAACCGGCTTGGTCAGGTGGAATCGGCGTCACTGGTCGCGCGTGATTGGGATGGGTTGCTGGCACCGGCAGCCATTTCCGCACCGCGCGATTCTCTTACCGTGCGCGACGCGAATGGCAATATTGTCGCGTCCGGCAGCAACGGCTTTAATCAAAATGGCAACCGCTCGGCTGGACAGACCGTTGGAGCGACCGGGACTTGGGAAAATGTCGGCACGGTAAATGGCCAGTCGATTTCCATTCGCGCAACTATTGCTTCTCTTACGCAAGGCGAGACGATCCGCTTTGATCGCCCATTTGGCGGCAGCGATGACGATCCGGCCTTTTTGCTGGTGTCCAGCGGGCCCCGGACTACCGCTACAGCCGAGATTCAGTGGGACATATTTTATACGGCCAGCGGTGTACCGGTAGATGTTGATGTATCATTCACGGTGGCAGATATTGACGGGCGGAACGGTGATTCACGAAGCCGGGAGTGGGTCACTGTCGATACAGACACCCTGTCCTCTTTTCAAAATGCCGGACCATCGGATATTGAATTTGATACCAGTATAGCAGGTGAAGTAACCGCGTCGGGCACCCAAAATGAAGGCGGTGACGCTAGTTCTGCGGCACGTTTTAACTGGCTCGACACCAGTAGTTTTGCAATTACCTATAACGTCAATCCCAATGCAGCCGGTACAGCGGGTTTCAGCCATGATGGCGATCTGGATTTTAATCTTGGTAGTGGCGGTACAACGATCTCCATCCCGCGGTTGGATCTGGATCGTAATGACAGTACCTCTAGCGGATCGGGTTATCAGGGCACTTACGTCGAAAACAGAAATAGTGTCGGCATTGTGGACCGGGACGTCCGGATTACCAATCCCGATGGCCAAGTGCAAAGCGCCAGCATTGTGCTGACCAACGCGCAAGCTGGCGACCGGTTGCTGGTTAATGGCTCGGCGGCGGCATCAGGCACAGTGAGGGGGATTAGCTACACACGCACGGATAGCGGTGTGGAGTTGACAGGCGCAGATAGCGCGAGGGATTATCGCCTTGCGTTGCGTGCGATCACTTTTGAAAACACGACAGAACGGCCATCTGAAGTGGACCGTACCATCAATATCAGCTTTGCGAATGCGGCGCTCAGTTCCAACGTCGCGACATCGACGATCCGGGTCGTGGAAATTAACGACCCGCCAACAGCGGTCAATGATGCGACCCAGAGCACCAACGAAGACACGGCGATTACCAGCATTAATGTGCTCGCCAATGATTTTGACGGCGATGGAGATGCCCTTTCTGTCGCGTCGGCCAGTGCGAATAATGGCGCCGTTACTATCAATGCGAACGGCACGTTAAATTACACACCGAATAGCGGGTTTTCTGGCACCGACACCGTTACCTATACGATCAGCGATGGGCGCGGCGGTACGTCGACCGCAACTTTTGACGTAACCATAGCGGCGGTAAACGATCCGCCTGTGCCGGTGGGTAGCCTACCTTCGCAAAGCAATGTGGATGCGGCGCAGGGGATTTTTGTCAACACGTCGCAAGGGTTTAGAGATGCAGACAATGGTTTTGGTGAGCTAAGCTACTCGGCGACCGGGCTACCGCCGGGTCTGTCCATTAACACAAATACAGGCGCCATTACCGGTACGATTGACAATAGCGCGAGTCAGGGTGGTTCGGGCGGCGTTTATAATATCGTTGTAACCGCAACCGATCCGGACGGTGCGTCCGCCAACCAGAGCTTTGCCTGGACGATTACCAATCCGCCGCCGCAAGCCAATAATGATGGTGGCTCGACAAATGAAGATACGCCGGCCACGATCAACGTGCTGGCCAATGACCGCGATCCCGATGGTGATGCACCGCTGACGGTGATCGCCGCAAGCGCGCCCAATGGCACGGTGGTGATTAATCCTGATGGCACGCTGACCTATACACCCAATGCCAATTTCAACGGCAATGACGTGATCACCTATACGATTAGCGATGGCGAGGGCGGGACGGACACGGCGGTCTATAATATGACTGTTGTTGCCGTGAATGACGGGCCGCAGCCGGTTGGCACCTTGCCACCGCAGAGCAATATTGATGCAGCGACAGGAATCAGCGTTGCCACGGCATCCGGCTTTACGGACATTGACGGTCCATCGATCAGCTATAGCGCGGCTGGCCTGCCGCCGGGTCTCTCGATCAATTCCAATACCGGCGAAATTACCGGCACGATAGACAATAGCGCCAGTCAGGGCGGTACCAATGGCGTCTATACCGTCACTATAACCGCAACAGATTTTCAGGGCACACCGGCAACCCAGACGTTTGCGTGGACTGTCACCAATCCTGGGCCAATGGCGGCCAATGATACGGCTTCCACCGATGAAGATATGGCGGTCACGGTCAACGTGCTGGCCAATGATAATGATCCTGATGGCGATGATTTGACGGTAACAGCGGCGAGTGCATCCAATGGTACGGTTGTCGTCAATCCCGATGGCACCATAACCTACACACCCAATGCTAATTTTAATGGCACGGACACGATTACCTATACGATCAGCGATGGCGAGGGCGGAACATCAACCGCTACGGTTGAAGTCACGGTTGCTGCGGTTAACGACGCACCGACACCTTTGGGCTCCTTGCCGCCGCAAACCAATGTCGATGCAGATAGCGGTATCAGCATCGCGACGGCAGGCGGCTTTACCGATAGCGACGATGCGACCTTGAACTATAGTGTATCCGGGCTACCAGCTGGTCTTTCTATTGATGCCAATACGGGGGAGATTACCGGAACCATTGATCGGTCCGCCAGTCAGGGCGGGTCAAACGGTGTCTATACTGTTGCCGTGACGGCGACGGATGCTGGTGGACTTAGTGCGACGCAATCGTTTAGCTGGAGCGTAACCAATCCGGCACCTGTCGCCGTCAATGACACGGCGACTACCAACGAAGATACGCCCGTTCTCATCGATGTGCTGCCCAATGACTCCGATCCTGATGGCGATCCGATTACGCTGATCGCCGCCGCTGCGTCGGTCGGGCAGGCAACCGTGGTTGGCAATCAGGTCAACTATGTTCCGCCGGCCAATTTCAATGGTACCGCGACGATCACCTATACGATCAGCGATGGGGAAGGCGGAACAGCAACCGCGACGATTACGGTCACGGTTGCACCGGTAAACGATGCGCCAGTTGGCACAGCTTTGCCGTCGCAGGATACCGAAGATGGAGCGGTTATCTCTGTTCCGGTTGCGGGCAATTTCAGCGATGTGGATGGCGATACCCTAACCTACGCGGCGGCTGACTTGCCGCCCGGGCTGTCCATCGATCCGGACAGCGGTGTTATCTCCGGCACGATCGACAACAGCGCCAGCCAGACAAGTGGTGGGACTTATACCGCCACTATCACAGTGTCGGACGGTAATGGTGGTACAACGACGCAAACGATCACGTTTAATGTCAGCAACCCCGGCCCGGCGGCCGTTGATGATAGCGCATCGACCGATGAAGATGTGCCGGTCACGATTTCGCCGCTCGCCAATGACAGCGATCCGGATGGCGATGATCTGACCATCACAGCGGCGAGCGCGCAAAACGGCAATGTGGTGATCAACCCTGATGGCACGGTCACCTACACGCCGAACCCGGGCTTTAATGGTACGGATACCATCACTTACGAAATTTCGGATGGTGAGGGTGGAACCTCAATGGCCGAGATTACGGTCACTGTCGCGGATGTTAATGACACGCCAACTACCAATGGCAGTATTGGCGATCAGACCAATTTGGATAGCCAGGTCATCAGCCTTCCGGTTGCAGGCGCGTTCAGCGATCCTGATGGCGACAGCCTGCGCTACACTGCGACGGGGCTGCCCGCGGGCCTCACTATCGACCCAGCAACCGGTGTTATCTCCGGTACAATTGATCGCAGCGCGAGCCAGGTGAATGGCGGCGTCTATGCGATTACTGTGAACGCCGATGACGGTCGCGGGGGAACTGTTTCCACAAGCTTCGAGTGGACGGTAACCAACCCGGCGCCCGTGGCAAGCAATGATAGTGTGACGACTGACGAAGATACGGCGGTTAAAGTCACCGTGCTGGCCAATGACGTGGATGCCGATGGTGACCCGCTGACGATTACCGAGGCAGAGGCCGGCAATGGTACGGTCACAATCAATCCTGATGGCACGCTGGCTTATAAGCCCAATGCCAATTTCAACGGCGAAGATACAATCATCTACACGGTTACCGATGGCGAAGGCGGCTTCTCAACCGCGACCGTCACGGTCACGGTCAATGCCGTGAATGATGGCCCGACCACTGTCGGCCTGGCTAATCAAAATGGCGAAGATGGGGCCGATGTATCGATCCCGACGGCGCAAGGCTTTGACGACATAGACGGCGATGACCTGACCTTCACCGCTTCCGGTCTGCCGCCTGCTTTGTCAATTGATCCCGATACCGGTTTGATAACAGGCACGCTGGCTTCGGATAGCTCGGTCAATGGACCTTTTGTTGTGACCGTCACGGCAACCGATCCATCGGGCGAGTCCGTATCGACGACCTTTGTCTATTCGATCCAGAATATCCCGCCAATAGCAGTCAATGACACGGCCACCACGCCAGAAGATACTCCAGTAACCGTCGCGGTGCTGACCAACGATAGCGATCCTGATGGCGATCCCCTGACCATCACTGCGGCGAGCAGTCAGGACGGCACGGTGGTCGTCAATCCTGATGGCACGCTGACCTTCACGCCTGCCGAAAATTTCAATGGCGAGGCGCTGGTCACCTACACCGTATCGGATGGTCAGGGCGGCGTTGCGACCGCGACGCTGACCGTCGATGTGGTGGCTGTGAACGATGCACCGGAATCCTTGCCAATCCCGGACGTCACCAATGAAGACAATCAGGCTGTTTCGGTTGATACGGGCAGCTTCTTTAGCGACCTTGACGGCGACACATTGACTTTTGAGGTCACTGGTCTGCCAGCCGGTCTCAGCATTGATCCCGCTACCGGTATCATCAGCGGGACGATTGATCGCAATGCCAGCCAACCCAATGGCGGCGTCTATTCTGTCACCGTGACGGGCACTGATCCCGATGGCCTGACCACCAGCCAGACCTTTAGCTGGACAGTGACAAACCCGGCACCGACGGCGGTTAATGACACCGCGACGACCGACGAAGACACGCCCGTCAATATCACAGTGCTGACCAATGATACGGACCCGGACGGCGATCCGCTGACGGTGACCATGGCAACCGCGCTGAATGGCACTGTGACGATCAATCCTGATGGCACGCTGACTTATGAGCCGGATGCCAACTTTAATGGCACCGACACGATCACCTACGTGATTAGCGACGGCAATGGCGGTACGTCCACCGCTGCGGTCGAGGTGACCGTCAATCCCGTCAATGATCCACCGGTGGCTGTTGATGATGTTGCGACCACCAATGAAGACATGCCGGTTACAATTGGTGTGCTCGGCAATGATACCGATACGGATGGCGATCCGCTGACGGTCACCGCGGCGACATCGCCCAATGGTACGGTGGTGATCAATCCGGATGGCACCATCACCTTCACGCCTGCGCCGAATTTCAATGGTCCAACAACGATCACTTACACGATTAGCGACGGCAATGGCGGCACATCGACGGCGACGGTTGCTGTCACGGTTGATGCGGTCAACGATCCGCCGGTTGCCAATATAGACAGCGCGACCACCGATGAAGATACGCCGGTAGACATCGCGGTCCTCGCCAACGATACAGATGTGGACGGCGACCCGCTGAACGTGACTGCTGCCGATGCGCCCAATGGCACAGTGACAATTAATCCCGATGGTACAGTGACTTATGTACCTGACCCAGACTTTAACGGTACGGATACGATTACTTATACGATCAGCGACGGTCAGGGCGGATTCTCCACCTCCACTGTCGAGGTGACGGTCAATGCGGTGAATGACGCGCCTGTTGCGACTCCAATCGCTCCACAAAATGACAATGATGCGGATGTCATAAATCTCTCGGTCGCGAGTAATTTTACTGATGTCGATGGCGACACGCTGACCTTTACCGCCGCAGGATTGCCCCTGGGGCTTTCGATTGACGCTGCGGGCAACATCACGGGTACGATTGATCCTGGCGCTTCGCAAGGCGGCCCTGGTTCTGACGGTATCTATAATGTCACGGTTACGGCCGATGATGGCAATGGCGGGACGGTGAGTCAGACTTTTGTCTGGGAAGTGAACAACCCGGCACCTGTGGCCACCGACGACACCGCAACCACCGATGAAGACACGCCGGTCACTATCCCGGTTCTGGCCAATGATAATGATCCGGACGGCGATGCGCTAAGCGTGACATCGGCGACGGCTTCCAATGGCCTGGTTACGATCAATCCGGATGGCACGATCACCTACACGCCCAATCCGGATTTCAATGGCACCGATACGATCACCTATACTATTAGCGACGGCAATGGCGGCACTTCCACTGCAACAGTTGAAGTGACTGTAGCGCCGGTTAATGACGCACCGGTGGTGGATAGCCCGCTGCCCAATGTCACAGGGGTTGATGGCGAAATGCCTTCCATTCCCACCGCTGGCAATTTCAGCGATGTGGATGGTGACGCCCTGACCTTTACGGCTGCTGGCCTTCCCGCGGGTTTGACGATTGATCCAGATACAGGGTTGATTACTGGCACGATTGATAATCAGGCCAGCCAGCTCAATGGCGGGGTTTATACCGTCACGGTGACCGCTGACGACGGCAATGGCGGAACGGTCTCTACCGCCTTCACCTACACAGTTACAAACCCGGCCCCGACCGCAACCAATGATAGCGCCACCACGGATGAAGATACGCCCATCACCATCGCCGTACTGGCCAATGACAATGATCCTGATGGAGATGACCTGACTGTCACCGTGGCGAGCGCGCCCAATGGCACGGTGGTGATCAATGCCGATGGTACGATTACCTACACGCCCGATCAGGATTTCAACGGCACCGACACGATCACCTATACGATTAGCGATGGCAATGGCGGCACCTCCACTGCCACGGTTGAAGTCACGGTAGCGCCAGTCAATGATGCGCCAGAAGTCGATATCCCGATTTCCAATCTCAACAACGAAGATGCCGATGTCATTTCCGTTGATGTGAGTGACAAGTTTAGCGATCTGGATGGTGACACGCTGACCTTCACGGCTGCTGGCCTTCCTGCCGGTCTCTCAATCGCTGCCAATGGCCTGATTACCGGCACAATTGATAATCAGGCGAGCCAGATAAATGGCGGCGTCTACACGATTACGATCACTGCCGATGATGGCAATGGCGGAACCGTTGATGGCACCTTTACGTGGACGGTGACCAACCCGGCTCCGACTGCGGTCAATGACACCGCGACGACCAACGAAGATACACCGAGCGCACCGATTGCGGTTCTGGCCAATGACAATGATCCGGATGGTGACAGTTTAACCGTTACCAGCGCTACGGCGCCCAACGGCACGGTCGTTATCAATCCTGATGGTACATTGGTCTATACACCAGCCGCCAATTTCAATGGCACCGATATCATCACCTATTCGATCAGCGATGGTAATGGCGGGACCTCGACAGCGACCGTTGAAATCACCGTGGTGGCCGTCAACGACGCCCCGACCGCTGATCCACCGCTGAACAATCAGGTCAACGATGATGCCGATGTCATCTCGGTTGACGTTAGTGGCAGTTTTGAAGATCTCGATGGCGATACGCTGACCTTTACCGCTGCTGGCTTGCCAGCTGGCTTGTCGATCGACGGCAATGGTGTGATCACCGGTACGATTGATCCGAATGCCAGTCAGGTTGGCGGCGGTGTCTATACCGTCACAATTACTGCCGATGACGGCAACGGCGGCACGGTAGATTCCGTGTTCACCTGGACGGTGAATAACCCGCCGCCGGTTGCGGCCAATGATATAGCGACCACTGCCGAAGATACGGCGGTCAACATCCCTGTGCTGACCAATGACAGCGACCCCGATGGCGATACGCTGACGGTGATATCCGCCGACAGCGCGAATGGCACCATAGTGATCGAGCCCGATGGCACGTTGACCTATCAGCCAGATCCAAACTTCAATGGTACCGACACGATTGTCTATACGATCAGCGACGGCAATGGTGGTACCGCGACCGCGACGGTGGAAGTGACCATAACCGCAGTCAACGATGCACCGGAAACGGTTGGATTGCCCGATCTGTTTGACTCGAACAACGAAGCGATCACTGTCCCGTTGGGATCAGCTTTTAGCGATGTCGATGATGCGACGCTGACCTTTAATATTACCGGTCTGCCTACCGGGCTGACTTTTGATCCGGCTACCGGAGAAGTAACCGGCACGACCGGCGCGACAGCCTCTTCCGATGTGACGGACGGCGAATATACCGTGACCGTTACCGCAACCGATGCGAACGGGTTGACGGAAAGCACAACCTTTACCTGGACGATCACCAACGAACCACCGCGGGCAGTCAACGACAATTATACCGGCACAGAGGACACGCTGATCAATCTCGATGTCCTGACCAATGATGTTGATCCGGATGGTGATCCGATGACACCGATCGAGATTGTTTCGGCAACGGCGACAAACGGGACGGCTGTTATCCTTCCAAATGGCACGATCGACTTTACGCCGGATCCAGATTTCAATGGCACGGCGACCGTCACCTATACGATTCAGGACGCCAATGGCGAATTTGCTACAGCCGTTGCCACGATCGTCATTGATCCGGTTAATGATGCGCCCGACGGCACCATATTGCCCGATCGCGATAATGAGGACGGTGATGCTGTCAGCGCTGATTTTGGATCTTTGTTCAGTGACCCGGAAGGCGATACACTAACTTTTACAGCCAATAATCTACCTGCCGGTTTGTCGATTGACATGATGACTGGCGAAATTTCCGGCACCGTCGATCCCGATGCCAGCCAAGCCAATGGTGGTGTCTATCAGGTTGAAATCACCGCAACAGATGATGGCGGTGAGGAAACGACGCAGAGCTTTATCTGGACGATCACAAACCCCGGACCGACGGCAAATGCAGATACCGCATCGACCACCGAAGATACGGCGAGCGCGCCGATCGATGTCTTGGCCAACGACAATGATCCGGATGGCGATGACCTGACCGTCACCGCAGCCACAGCGCCCAATGGCACGGTGGTGATCAATCCGGATGGAACGCTCGTCTACACACCAGACGAGAATTTCAACGGTACCGATACGATTACCTATGTGATTAGCGACGGACAGGGCGGCAGCTCCACATCGACTGTGACGGTGACCGTGGGCGCTGAAAATGATGATCCAACCGTGACGCCGCTTGCGGCACTGGGCAATGCCGATGCGGATGTTATAGCGATTGATGTCAGCGGCAGCTTTGATGATCTGGATGGCGACACGCTGACCTTTACCGAAACCGGTCTGCCCCCCGGACTATCGATTGATGCCGCAGGCAATATCACCGGTACGATTAATCCCTCCGCTTCGCAGGGCGGGCCTGATGGTGACGGTATTTACGCCGTCACCATAACCGCCGATGACGGCAATGGCGGAACGGTGTCGAGCACGTTCAGCTGGACCGTCACCAATCCGCCGCCAGTGGCGAATGATGATGGGCCGATAGCGGTGACCGAAGATACGCCGCTGGATATCAACGTCCTCAGCAATGATACGGACCCTGATGGCGATACGCTCACCGTGACATTGGCGACCGCCGGCAATGGCGACGTGACGATCAATCCGGATGGCACGCTGAACTATATGCCTGATCCGGACTATAACGGTCCTGATACGATCACTTATACGATCAGTGATGGCAATGGCGGCACTTCCACCGCGACGGTGGAAATCAATGTTGGCGCGGCGAATGACGATCCGGTAGCCAGCCCGATCGCGCCGCGTAGCGCCGTTGATGGCGCTGTGGTTTCCGTGCCCGTGGCAGCCAATTTCTCCGACGTTGACGGTGACACGCTGACCTTTACCGCGGCTGGATTGCCGCTTGGGCTTTCGATTGATCCCAATACCGGTGTCATCTCCGGCACGATTGACAGCAATGCGAGCCAACCAGCAGGCGGCATCTATACGGTCGTCATAACCGCTGACGACGGCAATGGCGGCACGGTCGACCAGAGCTTTACCTGGACCATCACCAATCCGCCGCCAGTGGCCGTAAACGACACCGCATCGACGTCTGAAGACTTGCCGGTCAATATCCCCGTGCTGGGTAATGATAATGATCCCGATGGTGATACGCTCACCGTCACCACGGCCAGCGCGGCCAACGGCACCGTCGTGATCCAGCCCAATGGCACGATTGACTATACCCCTGACCCCGATTTCAACGGCACCGACACGATCACTTATACGATCAGTGACGGCAATGGCGGCACGTCGACAGCCACGGTTGCAGTAACCGTCGGTGCGGTCAATGATCCGCCGGTTGCGGTCAATGATACGGCGGTCACTGAAGAAGAAGAACCTGTGACGATTCCCGTGCTGTCCAATGACAGCGATGTGGACGGCGATCCGCTGACCGTGACTAGCGCGACCGCGCCCAATGGCACGGTGGTGATTAATCCTGACGGGACCGTCACCTATACCCCTGATCCAGATTTCAACGGCACCGATACGATCACCTATGTGATTAGCGATGGTCAGGGCGGCACCGCGACGGCAACGGTTGCTGTGACAGTCAATCCGGTGAACGATGCGCCAGTTGCGGTTGACGATATCGCGACCACGCCGGAAGATACACCTGTCACGCTCAATGTGCTTGGCAATGATACGGATGTGGACGGTGATCCGCTGACCGTAACAGGGGCGACGTCTCCTGACGGTCAGGTAACGATCAATCCCGATGGCACTGTGACCTTCACGCCCAATCCGAATTTCAATGGCACGACGACCGTGACCTACACGGTTAGTGATGGCAATGGCGGCACCGCAACGGCAACGGTTACGCTGACGGTTGATCCAGTCAATGATGCACCCATCGCAACGCCGGATGTCGGTCAGACCGATGAAGATACGCCGATAACGGTTTCTGTTCTTGATAATGATATAGATGCGGATGGTGATCCGTTAACGATTACGGCAGCAACGGCGCCCAATGGCATGGTGGTGATCAATCCGGACGGCACCGTAACCTATACACCGAACCCGAATTTTAACGGCACCGACACCATCACGTACACTGTTTCGGACGGCAATGGCGGCTTTGCCACGACGACGGCGACGATCACCGTCAACCCGGTGAACGATATGCCGGTGGCCGTGAATGACAATGTCTCGACGCCTGAAGATGCGCCGGTCACGATCCCGGTGCTCGGCAACGATACGGATGCCGATGGCGATCCGCTGGCGGTGACTGATGCGACATCGCCAGATGGTATGGTGGTCGTCAATCCTGACGGCACAATCACCTTCACACCCAATCCGAATTTCAACGGTCCGACTACCATCACCTATACGGTCAGCGACGGTCAGGGCGGAACATCTACGGCGACGGTCACGGTCAATGTAACGCCGGTCAACGATCCGCCCGCAGTGGTACCTAGTGAGGCCGCTACACCAGAAGATACGCCGGTCACTTTGTCGCCGCTGGGCAACGCGAGCGATGTTGATGGCGATCCGCTGACCATTATCAGTGCCACATCGCCTAACGGCACTGTGACAATCAATCCCGATGGCACGATCACCTATACGCCCGATCCCAATTTCAACGGCACCGATGTGATCACCTATCAGGTCAGCGACGGCAATGGCGGCTTTACCACCGCGACCATCACCGTCACCGTCAGCCCGGTCAATGATCCTCCCATAGCCGCCAATGATATTGCCGATACCGACGAAGAACGGCCGCTGGTCATTCCGGTGCTCGCTAATGATGTCGATCTGGATGGTGACCCGCTAACCGTGACCAATGCGACGGCGGCCAACGGCACCATAGTCATTAACCCAGATGGCACGATCACTTACACGCCCAATGTCGATTTTTTCGGTACTGATACGATCACCTACACGATTAGCGACGGCAATGGCGGAACGTCCACGGCGACCGTCGCAGTCACCGTCCGCAATACCAATGAAGTGCCGGTTGACGGCAATGAAGAAGTGTTCGGCATTGGCGGCGCAGAAACGATAATCGACGTGCTTGCCAATGGCACCGATCCAGATGGCGATCCGCTCAGCGTGTTCACCGCCAAGGTCGATATCGGCACGGTAGTGATCAACCCCGACGGCACAATTTCCCATTTTGCCGATCCAGAGTTTCAGGGCGTCGCGACGATCACCTATATTGTCAGCGATGGGCAGGGCGGATTTGTGGAATCCACCGCGACCGTGATTGTCACGCAGGCCAATGCCAATGTGAATGAATTGCTCGGCAATCCGGGCATCGGATATCCAGACAGCGAACTGCCCGGCACGACCGTCAACCCGGTCAACCAGTTTATTACCACGCCATTGATCATTGATGATACGGCGAACAGCTTCCGGTCGCTGAACAACACGCCGGATCTGAACGGAAGCCGGCCGCTGTTGACGGCAGTGAACGGCTTGCGTCCGCTCAATGGCATGGGTGAACTGGATGTCGATGGCAGCCCGATTGGCGAAGTCGTTGATCAGCTCGACCAGATTCGCGACCTGCGTTTCGGGGCGGACCGTTTGTTCGATCCCCGCTTCGGTGACTTCCTGGTCGAAGGTCTCACCGGCTTTTCGGTTCGTCAGCTGTCCACCGGCAGTGACCAAGTGATGATTGAATCCGTCGTTCGCGACCGGGTCATATACATGGAGGTCCGCGATATCGGGGCCGATAGCGATCCGCGTATCACCGAATATCAACTGCGCACCCGCGATGGTAGCCCGCTGCCCGGCTGGATCCGTATGGATGCCCGCGGCCTTGCGATTATCGAACGGCCAGTGGACGCGGAAACCGTGCGCTTGATCGTTCGGGCGATCCGCGCCGATGGCCAAGTCATTGAAATTCCGGTTATTGTTCAAGGGGCAACCGGGGAAATCCAGATTGATGAGGGGCGCGAGCTTTCTCAAAACATGAACGGCGCTGCTCCCCTGGGCAGCGCCATGGCAATGGCGGATGCCAGTGTCGCAGATGAAACAGCGCAGCTTCTGGCTGCGTTCAAAAGCTAATTGGGCAAGGCCTAGATGGGGAAGCAGAAAATGTACATGAAACACACTCTGAGTATTTCGGCATTGGCCTTACTGGCTGGCTGTGCGGTTAATCCCAAGCCGCTGACGCCAACGCAGATCGACACGACCGCGCGCGAGAATATCGTTGCGGTGGATGCCGAGCAGGAGCCGGTGACCGCGCCGATAAACCTATACGAAGCCATGGCCCGGGCGCTGAAATATAATCTCGACTATAAGGTCGAGCTGATGGAAGAGGCGCTCAAGAACCGGGAGCTTAACCTGTCGCGCTACGATATGTTGCCGCAACTCGTGGCCAATGCTGGCTATGCCGGGCGGAATAATTTCTCCGGTGCAAGTTCGCTGTCTTTGATCACCCGGCGTCAGTCGCTCGAACCGTCAACCTCATCCGAACGGGATATTTTCACCGGCGACCTGTCGCTCAGCTGGGATGTGCTCGACTTTGGCTTGTCCTATGTCCGTTCGCAGCAAAAGGCGGATGAGTTTTTGATCTCTCAGGAACGCCGGCGCAAGGTTGCCAACCGGATTATCGAAGATGTCCGCACCTCCTATTGGCGCGCGGTCAGTGCCGAACGGCTGCTGACCAAGCTGAAAGAACTGGAAGGCAATGTCAGCACCACGCTCGACAATAGTGAACGGCTTGCAGAACGCCGCATGTCGGCGCCGCTCACTGCGCTCACCTATCAGCGGGAACTGGTCCAGATACAGGCAGAAATCCGCAAATTGCAGCGCGAGCTGGTGGTTGCCAAGGCGCAGTTGGCCGCCTTGATGAACCTGCGTCCCGGCACCAATTTCTCGCTGGTATTGCCAGATCGCACCGAGAATTTGCCCGCCGTGAAATATTCGGGCGAGGACATGATGATGACCGCGCTGAAAAATCGCGCCGAGCTGCGTGAGGTTAGCTATCGTCAGCGGATTAACAGCAAGGAACTGGATGCTGCACTGCTTTCGGCCTTGCCAAGTTTCCGCGGCATATTGGGCGTGAATGTCGATTCCAACGACTTCCTGTTCAACAATAACTGGTTCCAATATGGCGCGCAGGCGAGCTGGAATGTGCTTAATCTGTTCAAAATAGGCCCCAAGAAAAAAGCGATACGCGCGCAGGATGATCTGCTGCGGCAACGCGAACTGGCGCTGACCATGGCGGTGATGACACAGGTCCATGTATCGCGGGCGCGCTTTGGTCATTTGCAAGAAGAATTGCAGACGGCTGAACATCAGCACCGGGTGCAGGACAAGATCCTCTATCAGATTCGCGCGGGCCACAAGGCAGGGGCCATGAGCCAGCAGACCTTGTTGCGCGAGGAAATGAATACGCTCGTGGCAGAGGTAAAATATGATATAGCCTATGCCGAGGCGCAAAATGCCTATGCCAATCTGTTCGCATCCATGGGCATAGATGATTTTGCCCCCGACCTGACAGGCCGTGAGGATGTCAGCACATTGACCGCATCCCTGACCAATTTGTGGCAGGAACGCGAAGCGGCGATGACACTGGATCAATAGGAAGCCCTGATGAGCGAAGAAACCGGAGATGGTACTCCGGACATAGAAGAAAAATCAAAAGCCCCATGGCTTTGGGGTGGCGGCATTGCGCTGGCCGCAGCCATAGGCGTGGGCGTTGCCAGTAGCGGCGATGGCCCCAATTGGTCGAGCAATGAAGCGGCAAGGGGCACCACGGAAGAAAAAGCGGCAGAAACTGCTGAAGCCGAGGTGAAAAAGCCGGAACCCAGGCCTGATCCGGACGTACGCGGCGTGATCAAGCCCAAGCAGGAATCAACCGTCGCATCACGAATGACCGCGCGGATTACGTCCATGCCCTTTGGCAAAGGACAGAGTTTCCGCAGAGGCGCGCTGCTCGCAAAATTTGATTGCTCAGCCATTCGCGCAGAGTTGAAAGCTGCGCAGGCGGCGGCCAATGCCTATAATGTGACGTATAAAACAAACGTCGAACTCGACCAATATGAAGCGATTGGCAAAAACGAGGTCGCGGTGGCAAAAGCCAATCTCGGCAAGGCCAATGCCGAAGCCAATGCGATCAAGGCAAACCTGACCGATTGCGCTGTCTACGCGCCGTTTTCCGGAACGGTGGTTGAAGAAATTGCGGGTCGCGGAGAGATTGCGGCGAGCGGCCAACCGTTGCTGACGATTCAGAGCGGCGGCGATCTTGAGGTTGAGCTGATCGTACCCAGTAACTGGCTGACCTGGCTGCGCCCCGGCGCGGACTTCACTTTCAAGATCGACGAAACCGGTGCGGATGTAACGGGTCAGATTACCCGGTTGGGCGCTTCGGTAGACCCGGTGAGCAAGACCATCCGCGTCACCGGCAATGTCGACAAAACCGAGAGCCTAGTCCTTCCTGGGATGAGCGGTACCGGCTTGTTTGTGAAACCGTCGGACAAACCAGCACAGAGCGCGGCGGAAAAAGCATCGTCCGCTGCCCCAGCCAAACCTGAAGCAGCCAAATCAGAAGCAGCAAAAGCCGATGGCCGCCAGCCCTCCTGATTCCGACCCTGCACCTATTGCGATATTACCTGTAGCCTCGGGAGCAGCACCGATATCCGGTGATGCTAATATGCTCGCCAGCTTGTTGCAATTTGAGGCTGAGGTACGCCGCCAGCCGGGCGTCGCTGAACTCCACTATCATGTTGCCAACGAACTGCGCCGTATCCTGCCCTATGAGCAGATGTTTATCGCGCGCCAGCCGCGCATTGGAGACGACTTTCATATCGTCTGCGCCTCCAGCATTTCATCGGTAGACCGCAACGCACCGCTGATTCAGGCGATGGAAAAGCTGATTGCTAAACTGGCCAAAAATGATGGGCTGGACCGGCCGCATGATTTCACCCTCGGCGCGATGAGCGAAGATCCGGCACTGGCGGAATATCCTTATGGCGAATGCCGCTGGCAGCCTTTGCTCGACAGCGAGGAAAAGGTGTTTGGCGGGCTGCTGGTGATGCGTGAGACGCCGTTTCGCGAAGGCGAAGGCTATCGGCTGACACGGCTTTCCGAAACTGTTTCGCACAGCTGGCGGGCGCTGACCGGAGACAAGCCGGTCAAGCGCATCGGCCGCTTTGGCCGCAAAGAGAAAATCGGCGTGATGGTTGCACTGTTGGTTATCGCACTCTTCCCGGTTCGCATGACGGCATTGGCGCCTGTCGAAGTGGTCGCGGCGCGTCCGTTCATGGTCGCCGCCCCGTTTTCCGGCGTCATTTCGCGCGTCCATGTCGCCCCCAATGCGGCGGTCGAGGAAGGCGCATTGCTGGTGTCTTTTGACGATGTGAAGCTGTCCAATGAACTGAAACTTGCGCAGGAAAAACTGGCCGTGGCCAAGGCGCGGGTGGACCGGTCCACCAGCACAGCCTTTGGCGAGGATGACGAAACCCGCGAGATTGCCACTCTGCGCGCGGAATATGAACTGGCGCAGGCCGACTATAATTTTGCTAATGATGTTATGGGATTATCGCAGATAAAGGCGCCACGCGCAGGCATGGCGATTTACAGCGACCGGCGCGACTGGGAGGGGCGCGCGGTCAATGTCGGCGATCCGATCCTGCAGGTGGCCGATCCAGGCCAGATCGCGCTGCGCATCGACTTGCCCGCCGCCGAACAGATGGCGCTAGACCGCGGGTCGCGCGTGAAGGTCTGGCTGGATGCGCAGCCACTCTGGGCGATTGAGGGCAAGGTGGAACATGCCAGTTATCAGGCACGGCAGACGGCGGAAGGCATTTTGGCTTTTGCGGTGACAGCCCAACCGACTTCGGGCAATCCGCGCATTGGTTCGCGCGGCACGGCGAAGCTTTATGGCGAGTGGGTGCCGCTCATCTATTCATTGCTCAAGCGCCCGATAGCGAGCTTTAGACAAACTATCGGCCTATGACTGCCGCTGCGTCTGTCGAACCGGAACGGCCCTTATTGCCGCCATTGCGGCAAGAATTGCGGATTGAGCCTGGCGCGGCTCTGGTTACCGGCGCGCCCAGCTGGACTCTGTTTGACCCGGTGCGGCATCTGTTCTTTCAATTGGGCAGAATTGAATATCGCATCCTCTCCCGCTGGGCATCCGGTGATCTGGCGAAGGTCAATGATGATCTTGTCGCCGAAGGTCTGGACGAGGAAGAAATCAACAACGCCTTTGGTCAGGTCGTCGACTTTTCCCTGACCAACAGCCTCACCGTCACACCAATGGGTGACACAGTCGCGAGCTTTACGGAGCAACGGGAAACGGCGAAAAAGGCCTGGTGGAAATGGATGCTGGATAATTATCTGTTCATCCGCATCCCGATTGTCAAACCGGCGGCTTTTCTGGAACGAACGATCGACAAGGTTGCGCCGCTCTGGTCCTATCCGGCCCTGACCTTCTTCGCCTTGCTGGCCCTCACCGGCCTGTTTCTGGTTTCGCGCCAGTGGGACAGCTTCCTTGCATCCTTTCTCTATTTCTTCAGTTGGCAGGGTCTCATCGCCTATGGGATCGGCCTGTTTGTGATCAAGATTCTCCATGAGCTGGGCCACGCCTATACCGCCACCCGCTTTGGCTGCCGGGTGCCGAGCATGGGGGTCAGCTTTCTGGTGATGATGCCCGTCCTCTATACCGATACATCCGGCGCGTGGCGGCTGACCTCGCGCAAGCAGCGGCTGATGATCGATTGTGCCGGCGTCACGGTCGAGCTGATGATCGCGGGCCTTGCGACCATGGCCTGGGTACTGCTGCCGGACGGTATGCTCCGCAGCGTTGCCTTCATTCTTGCGACCACCAGTTGGGTGATGAGCCTCGCGATCAACCTCAATCCGTTCATGCGCTTTGACGGCTATTATGTGCTGTCCGACTGGCTCGGAGTGCCCAATCTGCAGCCACGCGCCTTTGCTTTGGGCCGCTGGCGGCTGCGTGAGATGCTGTTTGCTTTGGGCGATGAAGCACCCGAACAGGTGCCCGACCGATTGCGCCGTGGGATGATCGTCTATGCGTGGATGACCTGGATCTACCGCCTGTTCCTGTTCATCGGTATTGCGCTGTTGGTCTACACGCTGTTTTTCAAACTGCTCGGGGTGATCCTGTTCGTTGTTGAAATTGCCGTGTTCATTGCCCGTCCGGTGCTTTCGGAATTCAAGGTCTGGGCGAGTATGAAGGACCGGATCTTGGCTACATCGCGGACGCGGTTGCTGTTGGTTGGAAGCGGCATAACGCTTTTACTCTGTCTCTTGCCACTCGACCGCCATATCAGCGCGCCGGCCGTGTTAACCCCTATTGGCGCATCCCCGATTGTTGCCGGTGATCCGGGCAAGATCGAAAAGATATTCGTCAAAAATGGGGAAAGAGTGAAAGCGGGAACACCGTTGATCCAACTCTCGGCTCCCGAGCTGGAACAGTCCATCGCGGCCACCAAGGTCAGAATTGCCAACCTGCAACTGCAATTTGGTCGCGGCGCGGCGGACGAGATTGATCTGTCCAACCGCATGGTTCTCGAACGGGAACTCAAGCAGGAACAGGATCAGCTCAGCGGCCTCGAACTGCGCAGTGAACGGCTCATCCTGCGCGCACCCATTGCAGGGATTGTGACGGATTTGTCGCCGGATATTCACAGCGGGCGCTGGCTGGGCGGGGCGGAGCCCATTGCCTATATTGTGACATCCGATGACTATGATATTCAGGCCTATGTCAGTGAAGACGATATCTGGCGGATATCCAAAGACGCGCGCGGCCGCTTCATTCCCGATGATCCGGTACAGGCATCGCGGGCCGCGATGCTGGTTGAGAAATCGACCAATGCGGTGGAGAGAATTGATCAGCCGATATTGGCCTCGGTCAATGGCGGTCCCATCGCCTCGGACAAGGACGAGAATATCCTGCGGCCCCGTGCGGCGCTTTACCGTGTGCGCCTGATCGCCTCGAAAAAAACCTACAAGGATGGCGAGGCGTTGCAGTTAACCCCCGGCAGCGTGGAAATATCAGCAACAGGGCGTTCGGTGGCGGGCGCTTTGCTGGATAAAGTCACACGCTTGTTCAGAAGTGAAGCCTCGTTAAGTAACTAACTGCATTAATTGCCTGGCGCTGTTTGCTTAACCGATTCGCTTCTTTAATCATTCTGACTTAAGGTCGTGCCAACAAGAATCACGAGGGGATAATCATGGAACAGCTGGGCGCGCTCGATGCGATGTTTGCCTATACGGAAACACGCAACACGCCGATGCATATTGGCCAGTTGCTGATCTATGATCCGTCAACCGCTCCCGGCGGCAAGGTCGGGTTCAAAGATATTTTGCACTATATTGAAGGCCGCTTGGACGGCGCACGGATTTTCCGTCAGAAACTGCTCCGCGTGCCGCTGGACCTTGACCATCCCTATTGGATTGAGGACGAGAATTTCGATCTCGAATATCATGTCCGTCATATCGCCTTGCCGCAACCGGGCGACTGGCGGCAGCTGTGTATTCAGGCGGCACGAATTTATGCGCGGCCTTTGGACATGAACCGCCCGCTTTGGGAATTCACGGTGATTGAAGGGCTCGACAATGTGAAGGACGTGCCAAAGGGCAGCTTTGCCGTCCTGCACAAATTCCATCACGCGGCGATGGACGGGCAATCGGGATTGCAAATGACATTGGCGCTTCATGATGCTGATGCGAAAATGACGCCGCGCCAATGGGATACCAAATGGAAACCCGAAACACCGCCGAATGACTTGACCCTTTTGGCGAAGGCGCAGGTCAATAATATCGCCAATCCGGTACGGGGACTGAAAACGCTGAGCAAACTGTTGCCGGTACCGAAGCAAATATTTGATTTTGCCCGTGAGAATAAACAGCAAGAGGGAGCGGCCACTGCGGTGCCCAAAACCCGATTGAACAAAAAGATGTCACCGCACCGGGTCTATGATGCGACCGCGTTTACGCTGGGCGATATCAAGACTATCCGGACGGCTTTTCCGGGGACAACGGTGAATGATGTCATGCTGACCGTGGTTGGCGGGACGATGCGCTCTTATCTCGATAGCAAGGGAGAATTGCCGGAAGTCACCTTGAAAGCCGGTGCGCCGGTATCGCTGCGCGACAGCAATGGCGATGCGGCGGGCGGTAATCAGGTATCGATGATGCAGGTGGGATTGGGCACCCATATTGCCGACCCGGCCAAGCGTCTGGAATTTGTCGCCAAAGAGACCAGCCGGTCCAAGGAAATGAACGAAGCGGTTGGGGCCAAAGCCCTGATGGAACTGAGCGGCGCCATGCCTGCCGGTTTGACCGCCGCCGCAACCAAACTGGCCTCGCGGATGGGGCTGGGGCAGACCACATTGCCGCAGATTAACACGGTTGTGACCAATGTGCCCGGCCCGCCGATTGCGATGTATTTTGCCGGTTCCGAGCTCAAACGGTCCTTCGGGATGGGATTGCCAACCGATGGCATGGGCGTTTTCCACACGGTCACCAGCTATCACGGTGATGTGATGCTGACGATTACGGCAGATCGGGAAATGCTGCCTGATCCGGCCACTTATGTTGCGATGGCGGAGAAAAGCTTCAAGGCGCTTATGGCGGCGGCGAAAAAAGCAAAGACGGCTGCGAGCAAAAAACCGCGGCCGAGAAAGACTGCGGCAAAAAAACCAAAAAAGCGCATAACCAAACCTGCCGCTACGGCAGGCAGGGGTCGCAAGAAAGCCACCAAATAATCGGGCGGTGAATCGGCCAGTGAATCCACACGCCTTGGCTTGACTCATCTGGATTGATTGCGCATCCGTCGGCGCAATATATTCATCCCTATGAAAAGCGAGAGGCGAAAACCCCATGAGCACAGTAGAATTTAATGATCGCGTAGCCATTGTCACCGGCGCCGGTGCCGGGCTCGGCAAGCAGCATGCGATGGAACTCGCGCGGCGCGGCGTAAAGGTGGTCGTCAACGATTTCGGCGGTGCGCGTGATGGCACTGGCGGTTCCGCAACCGTGGCCGAGCAGGTTGTTGCAGAGATCGAAGCCGAAGGCGGCGAAGCGATGGCCGCCGGGTGCAGCGTCACCGATATGCCAGCGGTTGAAAAAATGGTCGCTGATGCGATCGCGAAATGGGGCCATGTCGATATTCTCGTCAACAATGCCGGCGTGCTGCGCGACAAGAGCTTCCACAAAATGGGCATGGAAGATTTCCAGTTTGTCATGGACGTCCACCTGACCGGTAGCGCCAATTGCACCAAGGCGGTGTGGGACCATATGCGCGAACGCCAATATGGCCGGATCGTGATGACGACGTCCTCCACGGGCCTCTACGGCAATTTCGGTCAGGTCAACTATGGCGCCGCGAAACTGGCGCTGGTTGGCATCATGAACAGCCTGCATCAGGAAGGCGCGGGCAAAGGCATTCACACCAACTGTATCTCTCCGGTCGCGGCCACCCGCATGACCGAAGACATCATGCCGGAAGAAGCCTTGAAATTGCTGGTTCCCGAAGCGGTGACGCCTGCCGTGGTCTATCTGTGCAGCGACGGCGCGCCATCGAAGACGATTTTGACGGCGGGAGCGGGCGGTTTCGCAGCCGCAAAAATCCTTGAGACAGAGGGTATCTGGCTGCCGGAAGCCGATCGCAATGCCGAAGCCATTGCCGCAAATATCGATCAGATTCTCGACGAAACCGGGATGCAGGAATATGCCAGTGGCGGCGGACAGGGCGGCAAATTCTTCCGCCGGATGCAGGAAGTCATGAAGGGCTGAGGGGTTGTTCCCGGGCCATCCCGCGCGCTCACCCTGAGCCTGTCGAAGGGTGTTTGCCACTATGCTTCGACAAGCTCAGCATAAGCGCGGTGGGAGACTAGAGCGGCCTGGAAAGGTCAGAAAACCAAATTGAGGAGAAAGAACATGCCAATAATCAAAGCCGAAGAACTGGAATCTTGGAAAGGCAAGGAAGTCGGCGTGTCCGAATGGTTTGAAGCCAGTCAGGACCGGATCAACAAATTTGCCGATTGCACCGAAGATCACCAGTTCATCCATGTCGACGAGGAAAAAGCCAAGAACACACCCTTTGGCGGCACCATCGCCCACGGATTGCTGACGCTCTCGTTGATGCCGGCCATGTCCTATGGCGTGACCCTGGGCCTCGAAGGCGCGGTGATGGGCATCAACTATGGCTATGACAAGGTCCGCTTCCTCAACCCCGTCCGCGCCGGATCAAAAGTCCGCGCGCGCCATGTGCTGGTGGATGCAGTGGAAAAACAGCCGGGCCGCTGGCTGATGACCTATGATGTCACGGTGGAAATTGACGGCGTCGAAACCCCTGCGCTAATCGCGCGGTCGCTGGCGATGATTGTGGTGGGGTAGGCTAAAGCTATAGCGAATTTATGAAGGGCCCCGGATTGGTTTCCGGGGCCTTTTGGCTTTACCAGAAGTACAATTTTGATGTGCGGGATTTGATCGACAAATTCTCAGATTCTCGGTATTTGACCATGAGTTCCTCGGGAGAATTTATTCGTGATGTTTACGTTCATTACTGCAATCGCAATGGTTTCACAGACTGTCGGAAGTTCAAAATTTGCGGAACCGGCGACTAACCCTGGAACCTGGGTAAATTCAAACGAATATCCTGCAGACGCTAGAAACCTTGGCATAGAAGGCAGAACTGAGTTCCTGTTGACTATTGGAACAAACGGTAGAGTAAAATCATGTGTGGTTACGGGATCGAGTGGCTCATCTTCGCTTGATCTCCAAACCTGCCGGTCAATGAGCATGAACGGTCGATTTCGGCCAGCATTGAATGAAAATGGAGAACCAGCTGAAGGAAAATGGGCCAGTGCGGTGCAGTGGACACTACCTGAGACAATATCCTTTCCGTTTCACAGCGAACATTCCACCCGCGTTGTTATGGTCCAAGAAAAGAGTGGCGCAATATCATCCTGCAAGTTGGAGCAGTTTGACAATGCGGAAGTAGAAGAAGAGGTTTGAAAAAGGACCAAGAAGATATTCGCCTGGCCGGAAGGGCATGCGCACCAGGCGGATCGCAAGAAAATCGTTTATACTCTGACCGTAACCAAAGACATATCTATATTGGAAGACTAGATTCAAATCTGGTAACAATCACGCTGCTGCATCTTTATTGATCGAAAAATGAAGCGGCCATTCCAACAGTTCATCCTATCATCAACTAGACATCAAGTTATAGGCTTCGCAACAATCATAGCGAGAGTCCGCTAAGGGCGCAAAAGTGGACGCTGCAATGTTGGAGCAAACACCTTGGATTGGGTTTTTCCATCTATCCCATCACAATATATTGACATTAACTCGATATATATCGATATAAGCAAATATGCGAAAAACGAGGAAACCTTCAAAGGCCGCCAGATTGGCTTTAATGTCCTTACTTGATGCTCCTCAGGGGCTGTATGGCTATGAGATTATGCAAATGGCCGGAATAAAGCCCGGTACGCTTTATCCTATGCTGGCTAGGCTGGAAGACCGTGGCATCCTTGTTTCTCATTGGCAGGAATCAGGCGTCGAGGGCCGGCCTCCGCGTCATATTTATAGTCTGTCGGCGGCGGGCCGTATCTTGGCGAAGAGTCTGATTGACGAAAACGATTCAACATTCGCGCCGCAGCTGAAACCGGAATCCCTATGATGCGCGACCGCATCATGCGCCTGATCGATCATCTGACGCCCGATCATCGCAAAAAATGGGCGCAGGCCATGCGCGCTGAAATTTCATGCTTTGACAAGGACAGGGAAGCCGCAATTTTCGCGTTGGGATGTCTGATTGCCTGCTGTCGCTTTCATTTGGAATTGAAAATCTCACCGGAAAAAACATGGAGTGATATTATGAAAGATAGGTTCACTTTTTCGACATTCTTCGCAGGCTCGATAGCGTGCCTGATCGGATTGACTTATCTTTTTGTCTCCGGCGCTCCGTTGACAATGATAATCGTCAACGGAGCAGCGATGTTCATTGGCATTTTGTTGACCATTGCTGTGAAACTGTCTGTACGCATGACAAGCAATTTTGTCACCGTGATCGCGGTAATGGGGTCCTTAGGTCTGTTTGGCACCGCTATGTTTGGCACCGCCATCGCAGACGCAAGACGGTGGCTATTGGTGGGGCCTTTTTTCGTTCAAACCAGCCTCATTCTTCTGCCACTGATCGCACTTAGCTTTGCGAGAATTCAAAATTTCTGGACCACATTGGCGGTCCTTTTAGCTGGTTCCGCAATGGCCCTTCAACCTGATCGCGCGATGGCAGCGATGCTGTTTGTGGCAGTTGCTATTGTCTGTTGGATGCGACCAGGTAAATGGACTTTCAGCGCGGTTCTTTTCTGTGCGATCGCGTTCGCAGCAACATTGTTTCTGCCGGACCGTTTGCCGGCGGTACCATTTGTAGATCATATTCTTTGGACAGCCTTTGATATCAACATCATGATCGGGCTATTACTCTGGATTGGTTGCATAGCATTGGTTTGCCCAGTGCTATTTGTTCCAAAAAACGAGCGAACTGTGGTCCACTACACGTTCGCGGTTTGCTGGTTTGTCCTGATTGCGGCTGCGGCAATGGGTGCATATCCCACACCAATTGTTGGATATGGCGCTAGCGCGATTATCGGATATTTCTTGAGTCTGATATTGGTGCAACCGATCAAACAAGCCCGTTTAGTCGATGATAGCGACTGCAATAATATATCCGAAACTCAGGAAAATGCTTCACTGCTTCGAACCCAAACGCCTTCATTTGCCATCTGAGTCTTTCTGGTGTCGGTTTTCATCACAAAGCGGACATGCCGTGATGGCCTGCGATTGTCGAAGGTGTCACATCTCTGAATAAGGATGCAATATACCTTCTAAAAATACGCCGCCCTGAGACTTTAGTTGGGTAAGCGCATTGTCCTCGTGTTGAACGATTTCGATATCTAGATCGTTGGGATCGTCTGCAGTGAGGACATTAACCAAGTGGCTGTGAGCAAAGCACTTCAAGATGAAACGACAACGAGCAGCATGAAAGTTCGATGTTACAATATCGTACGAAGATATGCCTCGCAATTCGGCGAATTCAGCGATTAGAGTCATATCTTCAACAGTATTTGAGCTCAGGAGGTCATTAGGATTTGCTCGATCAATAACTGCACCAAACGCTTCTAGTTGGCGATAAACAAGTTCACGATGAGGAGTTTTGGTCTTGTTGAAATGAGCGCCAAAACCACCTGTTGCGAGCAACACAATGTCGGAGACTTCCTGTTGTTCTTTAATAGCTCTCGTGATGCGACTGAGGGATATGAGAGACAAAGTCCCATCTCCAGCATTTGGCGAACCAAGGATAAAAACCGATCTGGCCATTCCGATCAATGTAACGTGAGGCAGTCAACTTGCAATGTCCACTTTGGAGATAAAGCGGTCGCCTCATCGCTTTCCTACAACCCCTCTTATGGGTTATATTCAATCCGGCTCTTTGACATTGAGGAATATGCGATGGCGTTGCAACTTGGTCGGCACCATTTTGAAAGGTCACACTCACTGAAGCCAGTTCTACTATTAGCGGATTGATATTGCACGGTTTTTAGTCGTCAGTATGATGCATAAAAACCAGCCTTGGGTGTAAACATTTCACACCACGCTGACTTCCGCTTTGAGGGGTGCGTAACCGTTCAAGGCGTTCCCGCAATCCGGATACATTGCCCCGTCACCCATTCCGATGCGGGCGCACATAGATAAAGCGTCAGCGCGCCGATATCCTGCGGCGTGCCCAGTCGTCCGGCGGGCAGGCCCAGCGTGTCTTCGAAGCCGATAAAATCCTCGTCCGTCATGCTCAGCGCTTTCTTGACTGTTTCGGTCGGGACAAAGCCGGGCAGGATCGCGTTGACGCGGGTTTTGGGCCCCAGTTCATGGGCCAGCGTTTTGGTCAGCATCAGCACGCCGGCCTTGGCTGCGCTATAATGGCCGCTGCCGGGAAAGGGATCCTGGCCGGCCATGGAGCTGGTGTTAACGATCCGGCTGCCTTCGCCGAAATGCTTGCAGGCGGCGCGCACGCCGTGAAAGACGGACGTCAGGTTGACCGCCATGGTCTTGTCCCATTCGGCTTCATCGAGCTCGGTCAGCGGCGCGGAGACCAGTGAGCCGCCAGCATTATTGACCCAGATGTCGAGCCGGCCAAATTCATCGACCGCGCGCTGGGCGAGTGCATCCATATCCTCGCGGCTGGTGACATCGGTGACCTGCGCAATGGCGCGGCCGCCTACATTGCTGGCGTTGATCTCGTCAGCGACCGACTGGATTTCGGCAATGCTGCGCGAGGCGCACACCACATGGCAACCGGCATCGGCTAGCGTCTTGGCCATACCTTCGCCAATGCCGCGTCCCGCGCCGGTGATGACGGCCACTTCGCCGGTAAGATCGAAAAGGGGATTGGTCATGTCTGTTCCTTTATGCGTCATCCCAGCGCAAGCTGGGATTTCCTCAAGACAAGGCACCACCCTCGAAGAGATCCCAGCTTGCGCTGGGATGACGAACTCCTCTGGATGATCCCGAGAGATTACTCCGCGGCTTCGAGCGCCTCTTGTTTCGCCCTTACGCGGATCGGAATGCTGCTCATCAACGGAATACCGGTGCGCCTGTCAAAGTCGCGGTCGTTGAAAGACAATCTGCCGGTATTGCCGCCAGCGCCCATGGGGTCTTCCTTCTCGTCCGGATTGGTGCCCCAGCTATGGGGAAGCGACACACAGCCCGGCTTCACCGTCTTGTCCGCCTTGGCCACGCAGCTGATAAAGGCCCGTGCGGATTCCACTTCAATGGGTTGATCTTCGCTCAGGCCGAGCGCGTCCATATCTTCCGGATTCATGAAAGCGGGATGGTGCGGCACGCGTTTGCGCTGCACCGGATCTTCATGCCAGTTGCTGTTGTGGATTTCGGTCATCCGCCGTCCGATCATCCGCATCGGGAAAGCGGTTTCTTCGACCGGCTGGCCAAGCCGTTCGGCATAGCCGGCCAGTTCTTCCATCATCGCCGCGTTGCCAACCGACAGCTTGCCTTCCCAATCCGCAGGCTTGGGCTGCACCATCAGCGCCTGCGCGTCGATAATCTTGCCCTTCTGGGCTTCGGGGTCGGCATAGACATCGGCAACCGGAACGGGAGAGCCGTTGAGCGCGGCACTCCAAGCGGTAATCGGGTCGGGTGTTTCGCCTGGCGCGAAGGTCGTGGCTTTTTCCTCCCGCTCATCAGGATGCGACACCAAAGCCCATGACTTGATTGTGAGCGGCTTGTCCATTTCGCTGGCGAGCGTGTGGAGAAATTCATATTCCTCGCACAGATCGGACTCTTCCGGCACATCCATGATCGGCGGGCTGGCCTGTGCATAGTTATTCTCAAAACCCCAGCCAGCGCCAAAGCCGCCATAGAGTTCGGGGGCCGCAGTATTGCCGTGCACTTCATAGTGCAGTTTCGGCGCAATCACATAATCCGCCAGTTCCGCTGTCTTCGACATCCGCGGATCGAGGCAGACGAGTAGGTCGAGCGCCTTCATCGCCTCAAATGTCTTGAGCTGATCCGGCCAGGCGAGCATCGGATTGCCGCCGAGGCAGATGAGTGCCTTCACCTGTTTGTCGCCCGGCGTGAGGATTTCATCCGGCAGCGCCGCGGTCGGCATGCCTGAAATGCTCTGCTCGAGATCACGGCTATGCAATTTGCGCCCAAAGCCCCAAGCATCCATCGGCCCGGGCGAGGCGGCAACCGGTGGAGCGGGTTTCATAAAGACACCGCTGCGCCGGTTGATATCGCCCTCGCGCAGCCAGTGGCCCATGATCGATGTCAGCGACAGGTTGAGATATTCGGTAATATTGCCGCCGCCCGCCATATTGGGGCCAGTGCCGACGCTGATGCTGCCCTTTTTCCAGCTGCCATACATGCGCGCGGCCTGTACGATTTCCTCGGCCGTCACGTCAGCGCGCTGGGCGGCCAGTGCGGGGTCGAAAGGCGCAGTGGCTTTTTTGAGGGCTTCGAAACCATCGACGTCATTGGCGACGAAATCTTTGTCGTAAAGGCCTTCTTCGATCACCACTTTGGCAATCGCGCCGAGGATGATCGGGTCTTCGCCGGGGCGGCATTGCAGGTGCAGGTCGGCCTGACGCGCGCTGTCGGTCTTGCGTGGATCGATAACGATCAGCTGCATCCCGCGCTTCTTGGCGTCATGGAGTTTCTTCGCCGGGTTCATGCCAAGCCCGCCGTTCATCGATACGATTGGATTGGTACCAACCAGCATCAAGCCATCCCAGTCGCCAACCCGCGGCGCACCGGCCAGCCACGGACCAACCAGCGCCCGAGCAATGCCCTTGCCTGGTTGGTCAATCGTGACGCTGTCATAGACAGAGGTAGAACCGATCGCATCCATCAGTGCCAATATGAAAGCATGTCCGTTCAGGTTGTTATAGCCAAAGGTACCGACATAGGATGCCACGCTGTCGGGGCCATGTTCGGTGACAATCGCTTCGATCCGGTCTGCAATCTCTTTCGCAGCGGCCCGCCAGCTGACGGCTTCCTTTTGGCCGTGCTTCATGCCTTTGTAGCTGGTCAACAGACGCGTATCGAAACTGTGATAATTGACGAGCTGCCGACCCTTGATACAGCTATAACCTTCAAATTCAGGGTTATTCTTGTCGCCATGGGTTTTGACTGGAACGCCATCTTCGAAATCGACAATCAGGCCGCAATGGGCGTGACAGGCCCGGCACATCACATGTTTCTGTTCACTTGCCATTGTCGCTCTCCTGACTGATATTTCAGACCATTGCTTTTTCAAATTTAATCGTTCAATTAATAGCAATTGATTCCCAAATTAGGGCAAGGCAGCGGGTGCTGCCACTGACCCTATTGATAAGATGATCTCAGGAGCACAGCCCCATGGCCGACAAGCCCGATGCAGCCGAATTAAAGGAATATAGCGAAGCCGCCGATGCGTGGTTCAAAGAGAACACGGTTCGTGATCCCGGTTTCATGTTGCCGCTCACCTTCATGGAGGTGTCAACGGACGAACAGTTTGATTTCCTGCGCGAGTGGCAGCGCAAGGTTTATGAGGCTGGCTATCTTGGTGCCAGTTGGCCGAAAGAATATGGCGGCGGCGGGCTGCATACTGATTTCCAGCGCGCGGCGACCCGGGCGATGAAAAAATATGACGCGCCGATCATGCTCAATGCGATTGGCAATGGCTGGGCCGGGCCGCTGATCCTCGATCTGGGATCGGAGGAGCAGAAGCAGACCTATATCAAGGGCATGCTCAATGCCGAGGATATCTGGTGCCAGGGATTTTCCGAGCCGGAACATGGCAGTGACCTTGGAAATGCCCAGTTGAAAGCGGTCAAAGAGGGCGATGAATATGTCCTCAACGGATCGAAAATCTGGACATCCCTAGGCGACCGGGCGAAATATATGATCCTGCTCGCGCGCACCGATTTCGAGGCAGAGAATAAATATAAGGGCCTCAGCTTCTTCCTCAATCCGATGAAGATTGACGGGATCAGCACCAGCCGGATTAAGAAGCTGACCGGCGAATATGGTTTTGTGCAGACCTTCTTTACCGATGCACGTATTTCGGCTGACTGCCTGTTTGGCGGTGAGGGCAATGGCTGGTCGATGGCGATGAAGACGCTGGAATATGAACGCGGCGCGAAGGTCAAACCGGTCGGCGGCTATTTTGTCAAGGAGCTGGATGTCATGCAGATTGTCGAGCTGGCGAAAAACTCGATGCGCAATGGCAAGCCCCTGCTCGACGATCCGGTGATGCGCGACAAGATGACGCAATATATGATCGATATTCAGGCGCTTAATCTCAACAATACCCGCCGCCGGATGCCGCAGCTCATGCAGGACAAGCCGATGGGCCTGCCGCTGATGAACAAGCTGGCGCGGACCGAGCTAATCCGCGAGCTGACGGAATTCTCGCTCGGCTTTCAGGGGACCAAGGCGGGCTACTATGTTGGCGATGAGAATGCCGTGGATGACGGATATTGGCATCGCAGCTATCTCAACAGTTTCTCCGCGACCATTGGTGGCGGCACATCCGAGATCCAGCGCAACATTGTCGCCGAGCATGCGCTTGGTTTACCGAAGACACGATAGATTGGGATCACAAAAAACCGCGCTCATGCTGAGCTTGTCGAAGCATGGTGGCAAAGACCCTTCGACAGGTTCAGGGTGAGCGGATGAGAGGAAAAAATGGATAATCTGGGCAATATCGGCACGACCGAAGAGCAAATTGAATTGATGGATGTCGCGACCAACTTCTGCCGCGACAAGTCACCGGTAGAAAAAGTGCGGGCGCTAATTGATGATGATCTTGGCTATGATCCCGAGATTTGGCGGGAAGTCGGTGAGCTTGGCTGGCTCGCCATCGCGATACCCGAAGCGCATGGCGGTGTGGGTCTGTCGATGGCGGAAGTCGTTCCGATTGCAGAACAAATGGGCCGTAATCTGATGAGCACGCCTTTTGGCATGACGACGCTGGCGGCGCAGGCGCTGCTCGCGGGCGGAACCGAAGCGCAGCAGGCAGCCTGGCTGCCCAAAATTTCCGAGGGCATGGCGGCTACGCTGGCCTTGCGCGAGGATCATGGTGACTGGGATCTCGCCCATGTCGACTGCGCTGGGACGCACAGCGGCGATAGCATCGCTCTGGCTGGCAAGAAACAACTGGTATTGTGGGCCGACAGTGCGGAGCTTATCATCGCGTCCGTCATGATCGATGATCGTCTGCGTTTCGCCCTGATTGAACGGTCGGCGCTGCCCGAAGGTGCGCTACGGCGGGAAGAGATTATCGATGAGACCGCACGCAGCTACGAACTGAATTTGGACGGTGTTTCTGTGCCAGATAGCGCACTACTGGACGCGGACCGTGGCCGCGAAATAATCGAGAAGGTCGAACTCGCAGCCGGGCTCATTCACGCGGCCGAGATGACGGGGGGCGCGCAGGCGGTTATCGATTACACGCTGGAATATCTCAAGACCCGTAAGCAGTTCGACAAGATCATCGGCAGTTATCAGGCGCTGAAGCATCCGACGGTCAACAATTATGTCGAATATGAAAAAGCGCGGACGCATCTATATAGCGCCGCTTTCAGTTGGGGTGAGCAGGGTCGCGGCGAGGTTGCGGTGCGGATGGCGGCGGCCCAGGCGCATGACAGCTATAGCCAGGCCGCTGATCGGTCGATCCAGTTTCATGGCGGCTTTGGCTTCACGCATGATTGCGACGCCCAGTTGCATCGCCGCAAAGCCATTATGAGTGGCGCGCTGATCGGTGACGCCCCATATCAGCGGTCGAAACTGGCGGGTCTGTTGTTCGATTAAAGGGTGATTGTGCTCCCGCGCAGGCGGGAGCCTCTGGCCATTGGTAGTGGAGATAGATTCCCGCCTTCGCGGGAATACACAAGAGGAGAAGAAAATGTCAGAAGTGCTCACAGATATTCAGGACGGTTTCATCATCGTCACCATCAATCGGCCAGAAGCCAAAAACGCGATGACCAAGGCAGCGGCAGAAGGCATTCGTGCGGCGATGGAGCAACTCGATAATGATAACAGCCTCAACGCCGGGATTATCACCGGCGCCGGCGGAACATTCTGTTCCGGCATGGACCTGAAAGGCTTTCTGCGCGGGGAAACACCGGCTGTGAAAGGCTATGGCTTTGGCGGCATTACCGAGAAGGGCCCCGAGAAACCGATTATCGCAGCGGTGGAAGGCTATGCTTTGGCCGGTGGTCTGGAACTGGCGTTGGCCTGTGACCTTTGTGTAGCAAATAGCAAAGCGAAATTCGGTATTCCAGAAGTGAAACGCTCGCTCGTCGCGGCAGCGGGGGGCGTGATCAAGCTACAGCAGGTTGTCGGTAAACGCATCGCCATGGAAATGGCACTGACGGGCGATTTCATGGATGCCCAGCGCGCCTATGATGTCGGCTTTGTCAATCGCTTGACCGATGGTCCGGCGCTGGATGCGGCCATCGAACTGGCCGCGACAGTCGCGGCCAATGGCCCGCTGGCATTGAAAGCAACCAAGAAAATCATCAACGAAAGCTATGACTGGACAAGCGAAGAAGCCTGGAAAAAGCAGGCCGAAATTACCGGACCTGTTTTCATGTCCAAGGATGCACAGGAAGGGTCGCTTGCCTTCGCACAGAAACGCAAACCCGATTGGAAAGGTGAATAATCATGTCTGATATCCAGCGGATAAACCCCGACACGTTGCCGGATGCCGGCGCGATGGGCTATGCGCAGGTCACGACTTGTACGCCCGGGAAGATGGTTTTCATCTCCGGCCAGGTGGCCTGGACACCCGGCGGTGATCCGGCCCCCGACAATCTGGCCGAACAGGCGAAGATGGCGAGTAGCAATCTCGGCAAGGCCTTGGCATCGGCTGGCGCAGGACCGGAAAATATTGTGTCTGCGCGGGCGTTCATTGTCGATTATACCGAAGAAAAGGGTGCGGAAGCTTTCCCCGAGATACTGGCGTTTCTTGGCGGAAATCAAGTCGCGTTCACCCTGATCGGCTGTGCGGCGCTGGCTTCGCCTGATCTGATGATTGAAATAGAGGCCATTGCGGTTGTCTGATTCTGTTCCGGCGGCCAGCACAGATATTGTCGATCTCTGGGCTGGCGAGCATGACCTGCCGTCCTGGTTCACCGAAGCGCTCGACGTTCCGCGTGAGGAAGCCTTTGTCGAGGTGGGTGGGCAGAAGGTCCATTATTTCCGCTGGGGCAAACGCGGTAATCCGCCGCTGCTGTTAACGCATGGCTTTCTGGCCCATGCACGCTGCTTTGCATTTATCGCGCCCTTTCTCGCCGAGGATTATGACATTATCGTCTATGATCTGGCCGGCATGGGCGAAAGCGAGATCGGAACGGTATTTGAGGGAACCCAGCGCGCCGAAGACATGGTCGCACTGGCCGAGGCGCTCGACCTTTTTTCCGGTCCAGTGAAACCAAAGATCATTGCCCACAGCTTTGGGTCGGGCGTCGCTCTGACCGCTATGGAATTGGCGGGAGACAGGTTTGGTGGCCTGATAATCTGCGACCTCATGATCATGCGGCCGGAAAAGCTCGCTGCCCATTTCAAAGGCGGCGGCGGTCCTCCTGGCTCCGGAAAGACAGACCGGCCGACCAATGTCTATCCTGATTATGAGACGGCGCGTGGGCGCTTTATTCTTGCTCCGCCGCAGGATGTGCAGACACCGTTTCTGCTCGACTATATGGCTTATCACAGCATGCGACAGGTCGAAGGCGGTTGGACCTGGAAATTCAATCCCAAAGTTTTTCACCGCAGTGAAAATGATCAGGAAAAATGGAGGCAGGCACCTCAGCGGATTGTCGACCTGCCCCATCGGCTGGCCATTATCTATGGTGAGAATAGCCGGTTATTTGACGCCGACAGCGCTGCCTATCTGCGGGAACTGGGCGGCGATCATATCCCGATGATTGCGGTGCCCAAGGCGGAACATCATCTGATGCTCGATCAGCCGCTTGCATTTGTGGCGGCGCTGCGCTCTGTTCTGGCTTTGTGGGACGTTCCATAAACCAGAAAGAGGTCAAATCGTGAGCAGCACATCCACAGGTCGTATCGTCTCGGTGGTTCAGGCCGGATCCGATCCCTTTAATATGCCGGCGACGCTCGGTAAATTTGCAGAACTTTTGTCGGAAGCCAAAGCAGCCAAAAGTGATCTGGCTGTATTTCCCGAAGCTTTTGTTGGTGGTTATCCCAAGGGGGTAGATTTTGGCGTTCGGGTAGGATCGCGCAACGATGCCGGGCGGGAATTGTTCCGGCTCTATTCGGACAATGCAGTCGAACTGGGTTCGCCCGAATTTGAAGCGCTGAGCGAAGCGGTCGCCGCCAATGATATAGCCGTGGTCGTCGGAGTCATCGAGCGCAAAGGCGCGACTCTCTATTGCTCGACCTTCGGCTTTGAACGTGACGGCTCACTGCTTGGCGTCCACCGCAAGCTGGTTCCGACTGCGATGGAGCGGCTGATCTGGGGACAGGGTGACGGCAGCGACCTGCCGGTAATGGACAGCAGCGCCGGGCGATTGGTGAGCGCGATCTGCTGGGAAAACTACATGCCGCTGCTGCGGAGCTATTATTATGACGCGCAGCCTGATTTCTATTGTGTGTCGACCGTAGATGACCGGCCGGTATGGGTCCCGACGATGCAAACCATCGCACTGGAAGGCCGTTCCTTTGTCCTGTCTGCCTGCCAATATCTGGAACGCGCGCTGATCGGTTTAGGCGCAGAGCAATTTGATGCGGTCCAGGGCAATGACCCTGATACGGTTCTGATCAATGGAGGCAGCTGCATTATCGCGCCTTCGGGCGAAGTGGTCGCTGGGCCGGTATTCGGCGAAGAGACTTTGCTAACCGCTGAAATCGATTTGGACGACCGGACGCGCGGCAAGTTCGATATGGATGTAGCCGGTCATTATGCGCGGCCGGATGTGTTTGAGTTGAGCGTTAGTGTAGAGCGTCAGCGCAATGTCCGGAAAGATTGATCTTTGCTGTCAAACGTGATCTTTGTCGGTCGCAACTACAAAACGTCGGCGAAGCTTATTGCCAGATGAACAACGCGGTCTCCTCGCGACAATTTGATACAATAAACTCCAAATCCGACAAATCTCTGCGACGGTTTTTCGCCATAACTGTTTCCGACGCCGCAGTTGGCGCCGCGTAGAAGAGGAGTTTATGATGAAAAAGATTCTGATGATATTGGCTGCATCAACAATGGTCATATCGCCGATGGTAACCGCACAGGTTGAGGCCGCGACCCATAAGACAGTCAAGAAGACAGTGACGGTTAAAGACGGAAAGCGGGTCGTTACCAAGAAGACGACGGACAAAGGAAATAAGGCCAAGAAAGTTGTGCGCACAACCTATGTGCCAACCAAGCAGCGTTGGTCCAAAGGCCAGCGTTTTGATCGTCGCCATGCCGTGAACTACCGCGTGATAAACAATCCCCGCGCCTATCGTTTGGCAACCGCGCCGCGCGGTTATCGCTGGGTTCGGTCTGGCAATGATGCGATTTTGGTCGGTGTGACCAGTGGTATTATCGGAGCTGTGATTGGCAATGCTATATCGCGTTAATCGCAGCTACGGTCAGAAACAAGCATAAGCCTCTGGGATCGATCCCGGAGGCTTCATGCGTTCTTGATGGTTAGGCCGCCATCGACCGGGATAACGGCGCCGGTCAGGAAACTGGCGGCGGGTAGCACGCAGGACAAGGTCATGTGCGCAACTTCTTCCGAGATGGCATAGCGGCGCAGCGCTACCCGGCGTTTGGCGTAGATGGTCTTATGCTCTTCGGATATCGCGTCGGTAATACCGGTGCGGATCGGGCCGGGGCAGATGCAGTTCACGGTGATGCCTTCGCGGCCGAGATCGACCGCAAGGCCTTTGGTCAAACCAATTACGCCATGCTTGGCGGCGACATAAGGGCTGTTGCCCGGCGAGGCTCCCAGTCCCTCGGTTGACGCGATATTGACTATCCGGGGATGCTCGGCCTGCTTGAGATGAGGCAGGGCTGCGCGGATCATCCGCTGGTGAGCCGCCAGCATGACCGCCAGAGTCGGTTCCCAGCTGTCTTCGTAGCTTTCCTCGGCAACATCTGCCGGAATCGCGAATCCGGCATTGTTGACCAGAATATCAATACCATCAAAGGCCTGAGCGATATCGGCAACCACCGCCTTGATGATGTCAGGATTGCTGACATCCAGCGACCAGGCCTCTGCCGAGCCGCTATAACCGGCTGCCGCGATTTCCTCGACAACGGCGTCGCAACGCCCCTGATCGAGATCGGTTACGGCTACAATCGCACCTTCCGAGGCGAACAGATGCGCGGTCGCACGGCCCATGCCGCTGGCTGCCCCGGTGACGATTGCTTTCTTGCCGGCAATGGAGCGGCTCAGTTGCTGATAGGGCTCCACGATCAGGCGGCGAGAAAGCCTTTGAGGCGACCGTTGATAATCTCTTCTGCGTCTTTCATGATACCGTCGATCAACTCCTTACAGGTTGGAATATCATTGATCAGGCCAGCAACCATGCCGCAGCTCCAAGCACCGATGTCCATGTCGCCTTCCAGCATGATTTTAGGATAGACGCCCGCCACTTGCTCGATGACATCGGTAAATTGCAGATCGGCACCTTTTTCTTTCTCGATTTCCAGCAGCTGTTCGACCGCCGCATTGTTCAGCACACGCTCGGTATTGCGCAGTGGACGCATGACGAGGCGGGTGTCGAGCTCGCTGGCGGCAACGATGGCGTCTTTGACATTCTGGTGCACCGGCGCTTCTTTTGTCGCGATGAAACGGGTGCCCATGTTCATGCCCTCTGCACCCATGGCGAGTGATGCCACGAGCGAACGCGCATCAGCTTGACCGCCAGAAGAGACGAACGGGATATCCAGTTCATCGGCGGCGCGCGGCAGCAGGATCATGTTCGGAATATCGTCTTCACCGGGGTGGCCGCCGCATTCGAAACCATCAACGGAAACCGCGTCGCAGCCAATTTTCTGCGCTTTCAATGCATGGCGTACGGCGGTGCACTTGTGGATGACCTTAATGCCAGCGCCCTGCAATGCAGGCAGCACTTGCTGCGGATTGTTGCCCGCCGTCTCGACAACTTTGACGCCGCCGTCGATAATCGCCTTGACCATGCCCTCATAGTCCGGGGAATTGACCACCGGCAGGAAGGTCAGGTTCACACCAAATGGTTTGTCGGTCATATCGTTGCATTTGGCAATTTCGTTCGCCAGCGCTTCGGCAGAGGGTTGAGTGAGGGCGGTGATAATCCCGAGGCCACCGGCATTGGAAACCGCCGCTGCGAGTTCCGCAAATCCCACATAATGCATACCACCCTGAATGATCGGATGCTGGATGCCGAAAAGCTCTGTGATGCGTGTTTTCATGGGATTGGTCCTCTTGTAATGGAGTGATTGGAGACAGTAAGTCCTATATTGAGAATCGGTTTAATCGCGCGATTAACTAGCAATCCAGGCGCCGGTTGTCACGCCTTTCCAAATCTGGTCCGGTGACGTTACGGCAAGCTCTGCGCCGAGCGTTTTGGACCAGTGATGCTCATTGCCCAATGTGTCGCGCCAGGCCCATAGACGGCGGGTATAGTGATGCAGATCATATTCCTGCGTATAGCCCATAGCGCCATGCACCTGATGGAACGGCACGGTGACGGCTTCGACGCTGTGACCGATCTGGACTTTGGCAACCACCGCCTCATGCCATGCTTTTTCCGGATCATCGGCGCTGCGGGCCAGCGCGCTGGCGGCCTGTGTCGCGGCCATGGTCGCGGCGGCGCTTTCCGATGCGGCAACGGCGAGCTGATGCTGGATCGCCTGAAATTTCGACAATGGCCGGCCAAATTGTTCGCGGTCCGAGACATAGGCGATGGAAAGATTGAGCGCGGCTTCGATAGCGGAAGCCATTTGCACCGCACGGACAGTGAGGATCAACGCCTCGACGGCGCGGCGGGACAGGTTTGTCGCGGCGCTCGCAACGGGTGTCGCGGTGGAGAAGTCCAGACGCGTATCGCTATCGGGTGACAAGGCCTGCCCATCAGCCGCCGATGCGTCGGCGGTTTTGTAGAGGGCAATGGCGTTCTTGCTGGCATCATAGACGGCCACATGATCGGCTGTGCCTGCGAACGGGACGCTGGCAGCATTGCCGTCCAGAAGCGCGAACGTGGAAGCGCCATCGGGAATGGCGACGCCGGCTCGGTCGAGCAACCAGTTGGCGATCAATGTTTCTGCAAAGGGCACTGGTGAGGCTGCCTCTGCGGACACCCAGATGGCGCCGAAGACCTCATCATAGTCGGCACCAAAGCCGCCATTATCTTCGCTCACCCAAGCGAGCGGCAGCCCGTTTTCGGCGAGTGCATCCCATAAGGCTTGCGGATATTGGCCAGCCGCCGCCTCATGCGGTACTTCGCGCCCGCACAGGTCGGTGTAAATCTTCGCTGCGGTTTCAGCAACCATGCCTTCTGTATTGATCATCAGCGCTACCCTTATCTCAGGCCCAATTGCCGCGCGGTAATGCCGCGCATGACTTCGGTTGTACCGCCGCGTAACGTATTCGGCGGGGACCGCAATATGCCGATATTGAGGATACGCCGCATTTCATCGCTCCACTCGTCCTCCGGCAGATCGTTGAGCAAAGCCCGCACTTGCAGGGTGAGGTCATTCTCCAATCGGTTGCCAAGATCCTTGACCAAGGCAGCCTCGGTTTCCGGCGATACGCCTTGATGCAGCAGATTGGCGATGCCCCAGGACATGCCGCGCAAGGTGCGCAAATTCGCGATCAGCTTGCCGAGACGCGCCTGAGAATCCGATCCCAGCTTGCCCTGCAATTGATGGAGCGCTGTTTCCAGCGTGATGTAGCTCGACAAAAACCGCTCCGGCCCAGAGCGTTCCATCGCCAGCTCGCCGGTCACCTGTTTCCAGCCGCCGCCTTCTTCGCCGAGCAGGCAGTCATCCGGCACGATCACATCTTCAAAATAGACTTCGTTGAAATGCGCATCGCCGGAAAGATCAGTAATCGGTTTGATCGTGACGCCGGGAAGGCTGAGATCAATCATGATTTGCGAGAGACCAACATGCCGGTTGCGGCCATCGGCTGGCGAGGTGCGCAAAATGGCCACCATATAATGCGAAATATGCGCGCCGGAGGACCAGATTTTCTGGCCGTTGATTTTCCAGCCGCCTTCTACTTTTTCGGCCTTGGTTTTGACATTGGCGAGATCGGAACCGGCGCCGGGCTCGGAAAGCCCAATGGCGAAATAGCATTCCCCCGCGGCAATGCGCGGCAGGATATCGCGCTTCTGCTCCTCGGTTCCATGTTCGATCAGCATCGGCGCATGTTGCCGGTCGGCAATCCAGTGCGCGCCGACTGGAGCGCCCGCGCGCAAGGTTTCCTCGGTCACGATATAGCGTTCCAGCGCCGTCTTGTCGTGGCCGCCATATTGGCTCGACCAGGTCAGCCCAATCCAGCCCCGCTTGCCCATTTTCTTGGAAAATTCGGGATCGGAAGAGGCCATCCAGCATTCCGGCTCTGGGCGAAAATTACCGGCCTCCCGCTCTTCTCTCAGAAAGGCCTGCAATTCAGCACGCAATTCTTCAAGGGCCGGATCAGGCTGGATAACAGGGAAATTGAAACGCTGCATCTAAAAATGCCTCTGGGTTAAAATTCAGGGTGTCACGATATTGAATTGTGGATCGACCGGGTCGAGCGCACCGAACATCGCCGCCATCAAGCCGACATTGCCCAATACTCTCATATTGCCCGAGACGATCAATTCCCGCGGCGTGATTTCCCGCATCAGCAGCCGGGTAAAGTCCGTACGGGTTACAGTGATTTGGGCGATTGAGCGATCCGTCGTGCCGTCGCGCGGGAACATAACGCTTTTGCCGAGATCAACATTCACAGCCTCGCCGCGATCCGGAAAAGTGAACTGGATGATACCACCGGCATTGTTCATCCGCGCCGGATTGAAACGTGCTGCCAGCGCATCAAACAGGTCAACTGCCGGAATGCTGTTCAACACCCGTGCATTGTTGGTCGCAACAACCTCGCCGCGGTCATTGCCCTCGCGCAGCTCTTTCGCACCCGACAGATAAATGTTGCGCCATGTGCCTGCCTCGGCTTGAAAACCAAGTTGCTCATAGGTGGAAGCGAGCCATTTCTTGGCCGTTTCATTGGTGGGATCAGCAAAAACAATATGATTGAAGACTGTGGCAGCCCAACGATAATCCCCATTTGCAAAGGCGCGTTCCCCAACGGACTGGGCTTTGGGAGAACCGCCCATGGCCGCGACATATTTTTGCGACGCTTCCACCGGTGGCAATTCATGATAATGGGCCGGAACCCCATCCCACCAACCGAAATAGCGCTGATAGACGGCTTTTGAGTTATGATTGAGCGTGCCATAATAATCGCGCACGCCAAAATCAGTAGCGGCGAAGTGAGGCTCGCCAATATTCTCGGCAATTTCGTGCATCGTCGCACCCTGATTGGCCTGCCGCAGAGTTTGATCGTGGACATAGCGATATAGACCGCGCTGATTTTTCAGCGCATTCTCAACATTCTCGCTCCCCCAGATCGGCCAGTGATGGCTGGCGAGCAGCACCTCAGACTTTTCGCCATATTTGGCGAGCATGGCATCAATGACCTTACTCCATTTCAACGTGTCCCGCACCAAGGCTCCGCGCGGCGTCAGCACATTGTGGAAATTGCGTGTCACCACCTCTGCCGTGTGCAAGGCCTTAAACTCGGGAAGGTAAAAGACCAGCTCGGCCGGCGCTTCTGTCTCACCAGCGTCCATAAATTCAAAGGTGATGCCATCAATGGTGAGGGTCTCGCCGTCCTTGCTGATGGTCTTGGTCGGCGGCACCAGTGACAGGTCGCCTTTCGACAAATATTGGCCCAGACCGGTGCCGACATGACCAGCTTCACCGACCGGCAAGTTGGTTCCGAACTGAAATTGAACCCGGCGGTTCATGGTGGTTCCGGCCAGGACATTCTCACCGATGGATTCGCGCAGGAAACCATGCGGCGCGATAATCTGCACCTTGCCATATTGTAGCTCTTCAGCAGAGACGACCCCGCTGACGCCGCCGAAATGGTCGCCATGGCTATGCGTGAAAATCACGGCCTGAACCGGGCGCTGTCCCAGCGTTTCGTTGGCCAGCGCCAAAGCGGCTTTAGCCGGTGCTGGCGTCGTGAGCGGATCGACGACAATCCAACCGGTCTTGCCCGCGATCAGCGTCATTTGCGCCAGATCATAGCCGCGCAACTGATAGATGCCTTCCTGCACCTTGAACAATCCGTGGATGCTGTTCAGCTTGCCCTGGCGCCAGAGTGACGGGTTGACGGTATCGGGGGCCACGTCTTTGATAAAATCAAACTGCCCGACCTCCCACGCCACCGATCCGTCTTCATTCAGGATCTGGGCGTCTTCAATTTTGGCCAGAAAGCCGCGATTGGCATTGTCGAAATCGGTCTGGTCAGCCAGTGGCAAGCGTGCGGCGACCCTTGCGTTGGCCGCTTTTGTCGCGGCGGTCGCAACGCCCTCCGGTGGCGTATAGGCTGGTGGAGTGTCGACTGGCTGGGTGTTGGCTTGTGGTTGGCCAGCGGCCATCAACAAGGGTGCCGTTGCCAGCGCCAATATCATTCGTTTATTCATTTCAGTTCCCCCGCAAATATTTCGGTGCCCCTGCCTATGCAGGGGTACGAAGCGAACAATATCACCCTACTGCCCCTTGAACACTGGTTTGCGTTTCTCAAGGATCGCATCAATCGCTTCTTGATGATCGTCAAGCTGTTGCAATACGCCTTGGAATAAAGCCGCCTGATCGAGATTTTCTTTCAGCGTCACACTCTGCGCGGTGCGCACTAATTCCTTGGTTTTGCGGATCGCCAATGGCGGTAAAGCGACGACTTGTTCAGCCAGTTCATAAGCGCGTTTGAGCAAATCATCATTCGCCACAACCTCTGATACTAGGCCATAATCAAGCGCTGTATGCGCGTCGATAAACTCGCCGGTAAACAGCATCTGGTTCGCCCGCGCCTGACCGATGATGCGCGGCAATAGCCATGCGCCGCCATCGCCCGGGATGATACCGACGCGCAGGAAGCTCTCGGCAAAAATCGCATCTTCGCCCGCAATACGGATATCGCACATGGTGGTCAGGTCATTGCCAGCACCAATCGCGTGGCCATTGACAGCTGCGATGACTGGAACCGAAATCTCGGCCATAGTCAGCGGGATGCGCTGGATGCCGGTACGATACCATTCTTCAATCTGCATGGGCGTCATATTCTGCTCGGCGGTCATTGCCTTGATCTCATGCAGATTGCCGCCGGAGGAAAAGCTTTTGCCGTTGGCGGCGAGTACGACGCAGCTGACGCCCTTGTCAGCATCGGCTTTTTTCATCGCCTCCACCAGCGCAGAGCAAAGATCGGTCGACAGCGCGTTGCGCGTCTCCGGCTTATTCAACGTAATGGTGACCACGCGGTCTTGCTTGTCATAGAGAACGACATCGCTCATAATTTTCCCACCTGTTTATTTGGCCTGAATCACTATATCTCTTCGCTCATCCATTGCAGGCCCGCCCGGCTTCTGCAAGAGAGGGATCGGATGGAACCGAATAAGCTATTGTTATGAAACCCCGCCGAAACTCTGTTCACAATCATCATGAAACTGGCTTCACGCTGGTGGAACTCATGATTGTATTAGTGATTTTGGGGTTGATGGCGTCGATTGTGGTGTTGTCTTTCCCGGATGGCAGCAATGATCTGGAACAAGATGCACAGAAATTTGCGGCCCGCACGGCGGCGCTGCGTGACAATGCGATATTGCAGTCTCGCCCGATGGCGGTGCAGGTCACGCCCTCCGGCTATAGCTTTCTGGAGCGTCGCAAAGGCGCGTGGTCGGTGATGGAGGATAAACCCTTTCGGTCGACCAACTGGTCTAACGGAGTGACCGCAGAAGTCGGTGAGGCCGGCCCTCTGCTGATCAGTTTTGAAAGCACTGGTTTGCCGAGCGACCGCGCCGACGTTCGCCTGAACTACAAAGATTTTGCGCGCGATATCGTGATCGCACCGATGGGGGACGTGCAATTGGCCGGTGCGGAACAAACGCCATGAGCCTTTTAAGAAAACGGGCAAGCGAACGCGGCTTCACACTCATTGAAATGCTGGTGGCACTGTCAGTGTTCAGCCTCGCCGCGCTCGCGCTGATCCGGCTGCAAGGCTATACCACCCGTAATGCTGCGGAGCTGGAGCTGCGGGTGGTCGCCCAATCGGTTGTCCGCAACCGGGCGGTGGAAATACTCACCGATCCGCGCCCGCCGAGCCTGGGTGAAAGCAGCGGCGAGGAAGAAAATGGCGGTCTCAATTGGACTTGGACACAAAGCGCGCGCCTGACCGAAGAGGGAAATTTCGTGCAGGTTGATATCACCACACAGGAAAAGGTTAGCGGCGCGCCGGCTACGCTAACGATATTGCGGCCAGCGGGTATCGTGCTTGATGTGCCCGAACCAGTGCAGCCACCAAATAACTAACGGCGTTTGAAAGACCCATTTAACGAAACACAACCGTGCGATTGCCGTTGAGCAAGATGCGGTGTTCACCCGCCCATTTGACCGCCTTGGCCAGAACCTGCGCCTCGATATCGCGGCCAATGCGGATCATTTCCTCAACACTCGCCCGGTGATCCACGCGCTCCACCGCTTGCTCGATAATCGGCCCTTCGTCGAGATCAGCGCTGACAAAATGGGCGGTGGCCCCAATAAGCTTTACCCCGCGTTCGTGGGCGCGGTGATAAGGTTTGGCGCCTTTGAATCCCGGCAGAAAGCTGTGATGGATATTAATGCAGCGTCCGGCGAGTTTGGTGCTCAGATCTTCGGATAATATCTGCATATAGCGCGCGAGGATTAGATAGTCGGCTTGTCCTGCGGCCATCACATCCAATATGGCTTGTTCCTGTTCCACGCGATTGTCGCTGGTGACCGGGAGGTGGTGAAATTTCACATCATGCCATTCGGTCAGGTCGCGCAGGCTTTCGTGATTGCTGATCACGCCCGCAATATTCACCGGCAATCCACCGGTTTTCCAACGATGCAGCAAGTCATTGAGGCAATGGCTGCCCTTCGATACTGCGATAACAATATTGGGTTTCGCCGCTCCGCTGACCAAGGTCCAGTCGAGCGCATAGCGGGTGCCGACCACTGAAAACTGCTCGGTCAGGGCGTCAAGGCTATCCGGAAACTTGCCTCCAGCGCCCTGAAACGCAACGCGCATGAAAAAGCGGCCCAGCTCCAGATCGGCATATTGCTGACTGTCGATAATGAAGCCCTCATGTTCTGCAAGAAAACCGGTGACGCCTGCAACCAGGCCGACGCGGCCCTCTGCGGTGAGGGTCAAAATATAGTTTTCGATCATGACATAAACGCCTTTTCTGCTTTTAATTGGCGTAATCTTACCCATTTGAAAAGCGGGATTTCCCCTTGTGCTGATTTCTCCAGCGATTAGAAGCCTCAACAAGAGACCCGAAAGACAGGACGCAATATGAGTGAAGACGAGTCATGGGATTTGGATGATTTGCCGGAAGGTGAGGATTCACAACTCGAATGGTGGGATTTTGACGACCGGGCTGAAATGATTGAAGCCGTCGTCGGCGATATCAAATTCATCATCGAAAGCGCACTTGATGCGCGCGGTGAGGCCTTGCTGGCATTGCCGGTCAGCGATGAAGCGATGCCGGTGCTAGAGGCGCTCGCGGAACAGCAGATTAAATGGAAATATGTCACGATCATACCGACCGACGATTATCTGGTACCGGTTGATGATCCGCGCAGTCATGTCAAAACCCTCGCGCAACTGTTTATGACGCGCGGTGCCCGGGTTCTGCCAATTGCGACCGAGAATGATGATTATCATCTCGCCGGTGGTGCGGCCGATGCGCGGTTGCAGGATACCAAATGGCCGCCAGATCTCATCTGGCTCGGCATGGGTGAGGATGGCAGCACCGCTGGTCTGGTCGAAAGCGCTGATCTCGAAGAAGCGCTGGAAGGACCGAAAGAGAAACGCGCTGTCGGCATCATGCCTGACAATGGCGATACGCCGCTGGTCACAATCACCAAGGCTGCGATTTGTGAGGCACGGACAGTGTTGGTACTGCTCAACGGCGCCGGATCGCAAATGTATCTGGAGCAGGCCATTGGCGAGGGTGCAGGCAGCATGGCGTCGATTGGTCGTGTCTTTGCGGACCTCAGCGTGCCTGTGGATATATATGTGGAGAATTAGGGGGTTATTCTTTTCGTCTATGGACAGACGGTCAGACAATCCATTGATTTAACTGCGCGCTTAAACCATGGTGGGGAAAATGCGAATCGCCATGCCTGAAAGAGGCAAAGGCGGTCGCCTCAAATGGAGAGACGCAACCAATGCATCCTTATCTGCATGCCCAGGAAAATCCCGACAAAGCCGCGGTCATCATGGCCAGCACTGGCGCCGTTGAAACTTACCGTGAGCTAGACAAAGCGACCAACCGCATGGCGCAGCTATTCCGTAGTCAGGGCCTGAATATCGGCGATACGGTGGCGGTCTTTCTGGACAATCACCCGAATTTTTTTGATTTCGCGTGGGGTGCGCAGCGTGCGGGCCTCTATTATGTCGCGATTCCCAGCCGGCTGACGGCAGAGGAAGCCTCTTATATTTTGAGCGATAGCGGGGCGTCGCTATTGGTGAGTTCCGACGCGAAAATGGATGTGCTCGACGAACTGAGAACCCGCAATCCGGACGTGAAGCAATATGTTTATGGTGCAGAGGATGATCGCGCCATGGAGCCCGCTTTGGCGGCCATGCCGGATACGCCAATTGCCGACGAGCGCCATGGCACTGATATGCTCTATAGCTCGGGAACAACTGGACGGCCCAAAGGCGTACGTATTCCGTTTCCGGAAAGTGAAGATATTGCCGCGCCTAATGCGTTGGTGATGATGGCACAAGGCGCTTTCGGCTTTCAACCCGGCTGCACCTATTTATCACCTGCACCGCTTTATCACGCCGCGCCGCTGCGCTGGTGCATGACCGTCCACAAGATGGGCGGCACTGTCATTGTGATGGAAAAATTCGACCCCGAAAATGCACTCTCCTTGATTGAGAAATATAAGGTGGATGTCAGCCAGTGGGTGCCTACGCATTTCAGTCGGATGTTGAAATTGCCTGAAGAGACGCGTACAAAATATGACGTCTCCAGCCTCACATGTGCGGTCCATGCCGCAGCCCCGTGCCCCATTCCGGTGAAGGAAAAAATGATCGAATGGTGGGGCCCCATAATCCGCGAATATTATGCAGGATCAGAGGGTAATGGCTTTACCTTCATCAATTCCGAAGACTGGCTGGAGCATAAAGGCTCGGTCGGCAAGGCGCTTCTCGGCATAGTCCATATTTGCGATGAGAATGATGACGAAGTGCCGGTTGGTGAAGAAGGGCAAATCTATTTTGAAGGCGGTGCGCCGGTCAAATATCATAATGATCCGGAGAAAACCAAAGCCGCGCATAACAAACATGGCTGGACCTCGCTGGGCGATGTCGGGAAAGTCGATGAAGATGGGTTCCTATACCTGACTGACCGAAAGAGCTTTATGATCATTTCCGGCGGTGTGAATATCTATCCTCAGGAGATCGAAAATCTGCTGGTCACCCATCCGAAAATCATTGATGCGGCCGTCATCGGCGCGCCAGATGAGGATATGGGGGAGAAGGTTGTTGCTGTCGTCCAACCCGCGGACATGGCAGAGGCGGGTGATGCCTTTGCCCAGGAACTGGAAGCCTATTTGCGGCAGACATTGTCCGGCGTCAAAGTTCCGCGCCAGATCGATTTTCGCGCCGAATTGCCGCGGGTGGCGACCGGCAAACTCTACAAACGCCTGCTCCGTGATGAATATTGGGGCAAGACCGGCAGCAAGATTGTTTAGGCCGAACGCATGAGTCACGAGGCCATCGTCAATGCCACAATACGCCCCGAGCAACCGGTGGACCAAAAGGCGATATATGATCTCACTCGGCGCGCTTTTGAACCTATGCCTTTTGCGGGCGGCAATGAACAGGATTTGATCAACGCATTGCGGGAGGCCGGGGCACTCGTCATTTCTCTCGTCGCGGAACAGCAAGGACAGGTCGTCGGCCATATCGCTTTTTCACCGGCTTTTCCAAGTGACAGGAAAGCGGGTTGGTATGCCTTGGGGCCGGTTGCCGTCGAGCCGTCTTTACAAAAACAGGGTATCGGCAGGCAGCTAATAGCGGAGGGCATTACCCTGCTTGAAGCACGCCAAGCGCAGGGCTGCGTTCTCGTTGGCAATATAGACTATTATAAAAAGTTTGGATTTAAGCCATTTCCGCACCTGGCGCCGCAGGGTGAGCCCGCAGATAATTATATGATTCTACCACTCCATATACGCGCGCCGGATGTGGTTGTCGGCTTTCACCCGCTTTTTCACGATATATAGACAAGTGAAGGAATATCATCATGGCTATTGCAGATAGTGCGCAACGCGCTCCAGCGGAAATCGCCGCCGCCGTTATTGACCCTGTCGCCTATGCCGAATGGGATGGCCTGCTAGACAAATTTGATGTGTTGCGCCGGGACATGCCGGTTGCGCGGATCGAAAATGGCGAGCTGCATGATCCGTTCTGGCTGGTCACCGGCTATGATGATGTTATGCGGATTAGCAAAGATAATAAGACGTTCCTCAACAGCCCGCGCGGCGTGGTGTTTGGGTTTCGCGAAGGTGAGGAAATTGTCAAAGCAGTGACAGGCGGCAGCCCGCATCTGGTCAATTCGCTGGTTGCGCTAGACGCCCCGATCCATCCGAAATATCGCCGACTGACCCAGGAATGGTTCATGCCGAAAAACCTCAAGCAGCTGGAAGGGGAGATTAGCGCGCTGGCCAAGACCACGGTCGATCGGTTGGTGGAGGCAGGGCCGGAAGCGGATTTTGTCCCGCTGGTAGCGTCGCCTTACCCGCTCCACGTTATCATGCAGATATTGGGCGTTCCGGAGGCGGATGAACAGCGCATGCTGTTCCTGACTCAGCAAATGTTTGGCGGGCAGGATGAGGATCTCAACAAGACTGGCATGGCGAATATGACGGCCGAACAGATCACCCAATTGGTCATCGGAGCGGTCGCCGATTTCGAAACCTATTTCGCCAAAATAACCGAAGAAAAGCGCGCCAATCCCACCGATGATGTCGCCAGCGTGATTGCCAATGCCAAGGTCGATGGCGAATATCTCAGCGACCGCGATATGGCTGGCTATTATATCATCGTGGCGTCGGCCGGGCATGATACGACATCGGCATCCACAGCGGGTGCAATGATGGCGCTGGCGCAGGATCCGGAACAGTTTGCGCGGCTCAAAGCCGACCGTGATCTGCTGCCCGGCATTGTCGAGGAAGCGATCCGCTGGACCTCACCGGTGCAGCATTTCATGCGCACCGCGGCGGAAGATGTCGAGGTTGGCGGGGTGCATATTAAAGAGGGCGACTGGTTGATGATCAACTATGTCGCGGCCAATCATGATGACCGCGTGTTCGACAATCCGCGCAAATTTGATGCCGCCCGTTCGCCCAACCGCCATCTGGCTTTTGGTGCCGGCGCGCATCAATGTCTGGGCCTGCACATGGCACGGATGGAAATGAAGATCCTGTTCAATGAACTGCTCGACCGGATTGAAACGGTCGAACTAGCGGGAGAACCCCAGAGGGCGAAATCGAGTTTTGTCGGTGGGCTCAAAACGCTACCACTTAGATATACTCTATCAAAATGACAGGCGCGGATAGACTTGTAATAGGCTAAACACACACAAAATAGACACAACACGGCAAAATCCCAAAGGAGAGCAACATGGTTACCCAATATAAGAATCTCATCAACGGCGAGATGATCAGCACGTCCGACATGCTGGATGTGGTCAACCCGGCCAATGAAGAAGTTATCGGCCAGGTGCCGTCCTGCGGCGAAGCGGAGCTTAATCAGGCGGTAGCCGCTGCCCGTGCTGCTTTTCTAGCATGGAGCAAGAAGTCCATAGAGGACCGCCGCGCGGTGGTTCAGGCTATTTCTGCGACGATCAAGGAAAATAGCGACGAGCTATTCCGCTTGCTGACCGCTGAGCAGGGCAAACCCCATGCACAGGCGCAGGGCGAGATTATGGGCGCGTCGATGATGGCAGGCGCGCAATCGACGCTCGACCTTGATGACGAGATTAATGAAGATAGTGAAGAGCGGCTCAGCCGCACACGCCGCGTTCCGGTCGGCGTGGTTGGCGGCATCGTGCCGTGGAACTTCCCGGTGATGATGGCGGTGCAGAAAATCGCGCCCGCACTCTTGTCCGGTTGCACGATTGTCCTGAAGCCGTCTCCGTTTACCCCGCTGACGACATTGCGGCTGGCGGAATTGATCAAAGATGTTGCGCCCGCAGGCGTCGTTAACATCATTACCGGTGAAGATAGCCTTGGGCCACTCATTACCGGTCACCCGGATATCGACAAGATTACGTTCACCGGCTCGACCGCGACTGGTAAGAAAATCATGGAAGGCGCTTCCAAGGATCTCAAACGGATCACTTTGGAGCTGGGCGGCAATGATGCTTCCATCGTCTTGCCGGATGCCAATGTTGAAAAGGTTGCCGAGCAACTTTTCTGGTCAAGCTTCACCAACGCTGGTCAAATCTGCGTCGCGGCAAAACGCATCTATATCCACGAAGATATTTATGACGAACTGAGCGCGGCCATTGCCGAATATGCCAAGCATGTGAAAGTCGGTGACGGCGCGCAGCAGGGTACAGCGGTCGGACCAATTCAGAACAAGAAGCAATATGACCGTGTCATTGAGCTGGTTCAGGATGCCAAGGATAATGGCTATAAATTCCTCGTCGGCGGAGACCATGACCCCGATGTACCGGGCTATTACATGCCAATCACGATCCTCGACAATCCGCCGGAAGATGCGCGGATTGTGGCCGAAGAGCAATTTGGTCCAGTCATGCCGCTGATGAAATTCAGCACCGAAGACGAAGTGATCCAGCGCGCAAATGACAGCGAATATGGTCTGGCTGGTGCGGTGTGGACCGCCAATCCCGACAAGGGCGTCGAGATTGCCGAGCAGCTGGAAACTGGCACTGTGTGGGTCAACGAATTCCTCCACCTCTCGCCATTTGCTCCATTCGGCGGCCACAAACAGTCCGGCTTTGGCGCGGAATATGGCAAGGAAGGCCTGCTGGAATTCACCTATCCACAGGTAATCACGGTCAAGAAAGATAACGTGCCTGCCTAAGGCCCCTACCTAAAAGGCGGGTTATGATCGAACAAAGCCGGTTATCACTATTGTGATGATCGGCTTTTTCATTTGACGCTAGGGCGGCGCAGGTTTAATCGTTCAGTTAAATTTTGGATTCTCAAACAGTTTTAAGGAGCAGGAAGATGGCAGAAGCCTATATTGTAGATGCAGTGCGGACCGCAGGTGGCCGCCGGGGCGGCCGACTGGCTGGCGTACACCCGGTTGATCTCGGCGCAGCGACGCTGGACGCGATTGCCGACCGCAATGATTTTGATGCGGCGGCCATTGAAGATGTTATCACCGGCTGCGTTATGCAGGGCGGTGAGCAATCCGGTGACGTTGGCCGCAACAGCGTATTGGCTTCGAAACTGCCTGACAGCATTCCGTCGGTTTCGATTGACCGTCAATGTGGCTCGTCGCAACAATCCATCCAGTTTGCGGCACAAGGCGTGATGTCCGGTACGCAGGACATGGTGCTGGCGCATGGTATTGAGAGCATGACGCGCGTGCCAATGGGTTCGACCTTCAAGCTGTTTAAAGACGCAGGTCTCGGCACCAACAAGAGTGAGCGGCTTGAAGAAGCCTATCCCGGCGTGCAGTTCAGCCAGTTCATGGGCGCGGAAATGCTGGTGAAAAAGCATGGTTTTAACCGCGATGATCTCGATGCTTTCGCGCTGGAAAGTCACCAGAAGGCGATTGCCGCGACCGAATCCGGTGCGTTTGAAAATGAAATTGTCGCTGTGAAAGTGGAAACACCCGAAGGCGAAGAAATGCACAAGGTCGACGAAGGCATTCGCTTTGACGCCAGCATGGAAAGCATTGGCGGCGTGAAAGTCCTGCAAGAAGGCGGCGCGATTACCGCGGCCAATGCCAGCCAGATTTGTGATGGTTCCAGTGCGGTTCTGGTCTGTTCCGAACAGGCTCTGAAAGACCATGGCCTGACGCCGCGTGCAAAGATCGTCAACTTGACCGTGACCGCCGGTGATCCGGTGATCATGCTCGAGGAGCCGCTGTTCGCCACGGATCGCGCGTTGCAGCGTGCGGGCATGAACATAGGCGACATTGATCTCTATGAGGTCAACGAAGCTTTCGCGCCAGTGCCGCTCGCCTGGCTGAAACATACCGGTGCGGACCGCAGCAAGATCAACGTCCATGGCGGCGCGATTGCTCTGGGCCACCCGCTTGGCGCATCTGGCACGAAGCTCATGGCGACCTTGCTCAACGCGATGGAAAATCGCGGTTCCAAATATGGTCTGCAAACCATGTGCGAAGGCGGCGGTCAGGCCAATGTCACCATCATCGAACGTTTGAATTAACCAACAATACCCGTCATCCCAGCGAAAGCTGGGATCTCCTGAAGGTCGCCAATATACTGGAGGAGATTCCAGCTTTCGCTGGAATGACGATCAAAATAAATAGGAAAGACTTAATATGGAACTCAACAACACAATGTCGGCCGTCGTAACGGGCGGTGCCTCTGGTCTCGGCGCAGCGACGGCAAGGCGCTTGGCGGAAAAAGGCGTCAAAGTCGCCTTGTTCGACCTGAACGAAGAAAAGGGCGAGGCGCTGGCCGCTGAACTGGGCGGTGTTTTCTGCAAGGTTAATGTGACCGAAGACGACAGCGTTGACGCCGGCTTTGAAAAGGCGCGTGCCGCCATTGGTCAGGAGCGCATTCTAGTCAATTGCGCCGGTATCGGTAACGCGATCAAAACCGCCAAGCGCAGCCGTGAAGATGGCTCGATCAGCCATTTTCCCCTGGATGCGTTTAACTTCGTGATTCAGGTCAATCTGGTCGGCACCTTCCGCTGCATCGCGAAATCGGCGGCTGGCATGCTGACGCTTGACCCGCTTGACGACAATGGCGAGCGCGGCGCGATGGTCAACACGGCTTCGGTTGCGGCTGAAGATGGTCAAATGGGTCAGGCCGCCTATTCCGCTTCCAAAGGCGGCGTGGTTGGCATGACCCTTCCGATTGCACGCGATCTGATGGCCGAAGGCATAAGGGTGAACACGATCCTGCCAGGTATTTTCGACACGCCGCTGCTCGCTGGCGCGCCGGATAAAGTGCGCGATGCATTGTCTGCATCCGTACCGTTCCCGAAGCGTCTCGGTCAGCCTGACGAATATGCAAAGCTCGCCATGTGCATGATCGAAACCGGCTATTTCAACGGTGAAGACGTGCGGCTTGATGGCGCGATCCGTATGGCACCACGGTAATCTAAAAACCCCTCCTGCTCTTGTGGGAGGGGTTTGATATAACAGGATCCTCCCCATGACCTACACCCAGATCAAATATGACGTCGCCGACAATATCGCGACGATCACGATCAACCGTCCGGATAAAATGAACGCCTTCACCAATACGATGTTGAAGGAAATGTGCGACGCATTTGATCAAATTGATGCGGATGACGATGTCCGCGCAGTGGTCGTGACGGGGTCCGGGGATCGCGCTTTTTGTGCCGGTGCTGACCTGACACCCGAAGGCGGGGCAAAGCCCTTTGCCAGCAGCGAACCGGTGGACGATTATTCCGATCCGCGGGTGCGCGATGGCGGCGGCAAGCTCACCTTGCGCATCTACCAATGTTTGAAACCTGTGATTGCCGCGGTCAATGGGGCTGCGGTTGGTGTGGGCGCAACGATGCAGCTCCCAATGGATATTCGCCTTGCCAGTGACGCCGCGCGTTTCGGTTTTGTCTTTGCCCGGCGCGGTATTGCACCTGATGCGGCGGCAAGCTGGTTCTTGCCGCATATTGTCGGGCGGCCGCAGGCGCTGGAATGGTGCATGACCGGACGCGTGTTCAATGCACAGGAAGCCCTCGACGGCGGCCTGATCCGCTCGATCCACAAGCCTGACGAGCTGCTCTCTGCGGCTTATGCGCTGGCCCGGGAAATTGTCGACAATACCGCGCCTGTGTCGATAGCGCTCACCCGCCAGATGCTGTGGCAAATACCGTGTGCCGATCACCCGATGGAGGCTCACAAGATTGACAGCCGGCTTATCTATAACCGCGCCAAATCGGACGATGCCGCCGAAGGCATAGCCAGCTTTCTGGAGAAACGCGATCCGGCCTATCCGGACAAAGTGTCGACCAATATGCCAGACACCTTCCCTTGGTGGGACGAACCTGTTTATAAGTAATCACTTGAGTTGCGGCCCGCGTCGGTAAAGGGTCGCCGAGTGAGGGGAAATAACATGAGCGCCGAAAATCAGGCCGACAAAAACGGGGATATGGACGGCGCCAGCGCGCGCGGAAAACTGATCGAGACAGCCAGTCTGATCATGCGCGAAGGCGATACGATCGATATATCTTTTAGTGAGCTATCTGTCCGGTCGGGCCTCAACAGCGCGCTGGTCAAATATTATTTCGGCAATAAAGACGGCTTGCTCGAAGCGATTCTCGAACGTGATATGACCAAGATTGTCGAGGATGTCGGGCTTTTAATCGCCAAGGATATGCCGCCCGAAGACAAGCTGCGCCATCATATCGGCGCGGTCATCGACACCTATTATAAATATCCCTATATCCACCGCCTGACGATGCGCCTGATCCGCGACTTGCCACCCGAAGGCGCGCGCGATATCGCCAATAAATATCTGAAACCGCTGTCAGAAGCTTATGGGATATTTGTCGGCGACGGCATCAAAACCGGCGTGTTCCGTGATCTCGACCCCGACCTGTTCTATTCTGCCGTGACTGGTGCTGCCGACCGTTTCTTCACCGGAAAGCTAGTCTGGAAATATTGCTATGGCCGCGATGATTTCGACGAAAAAATGCGCGATGCCTATCGGGAACAGACGGTCGATCTGGTGATGGCCGGGATATTGGCACGGTAGTTTCCGGTATCGTGTCTGCTAAGGTGCGGCATGGGGTGTTAGAGCAGGACTTTTTTGATCGTCCAGTTTGTTCATTTGCCGACATTCGACGATCATGATACTACACCTTTCGATAATTTAAGGACATATTGGAATGAGAATGGTTGGCGCAATGGTCGCGCTCATAGTGGCAGCGAGCGCTTCAAATGCTGAAGCGAGAGACATTGTTGCGGCTGCGGCGAACGCAATCGTTGCGCAAGATGCCGACACTTTGAAATCTATGCGTTTCGATGCCTATGGACTGGATCGCAAACCTTTGTCAGTAAATGGCCTGCTGGAACGCATCTCCCAATGCCGTAGATTTGGCCACACTGATTGGGGACTCCAACCAAATCCCCGAGAAATTCACTTTGACTGTGACGAAAGCCAGGAAGTTCAAGGTCCATGTGAGGACAATATTCTGATTGTTGCGCTGGATCGCGCTACGTCACCTCATGTATTCGCGCAGCTAAGGTTTAAGCGGCTCCAAACCAGCGCGTGCGCTCTGCCCCAGGTCCCGGCTCCATAAAGCCCTGACGATAGCTGACAATATTCCCATAGACGGCATGCTCAAAACAAAGTTACCGCCCCGGCATCGGGTGCAACATCGTCAGGAATTTAAGCTCCGTTCCGGCACGGCGATGCTCGGACAGTGCCTGATAGTCGGGATCATTATACCAGGCCGTTGCCGCTTCTGCGTTCGGGAATTTGAACAGGACCACGCGTCCTTCCGGTGGCGCGCTGCCTTCGAAGGTGGTGCTGTCGTCATCAAGGGTGATGAACGTCCCGCGATGTCTTTTCAGGATCGGGAAAAAGCCTTTTTCATAGATGCGATATGTCTCTGCATCATGGACGGTGAAATTGGCCATGACGTGAACCGGTGCTGTGTCGCTCATGATGCGTCATCCGCTTTCGGCAATCCGACTGCGTTTCTTATCTCGTCATTATCCGCGCCCAGTGTCGGCGGGTCGGCATAGACATTGGCGGGGCTGGCGGAATAGTGAACGGGGTGTTTGATTGAGCGATATTTGCCGATCTTCTCGCCTTCGCGCTCGGTCCAGAAACCGACTTGCTGAAGATGCGGATCTTTCAGCACATCAGTCATCTGGTTATAACGCATGGCCGGAATATTATGCTCGTCGAGCAGTTCCAGCCACTCGTTGGTCGTCTTGGTTGAGGCGATTTCTTCGATCAGGGCGTAGAGCGCAGTGATGTTCTTGGTGCGCTCCGAATAGGTTGCGAAACGCGGTTCATCAAAGACACCCGGTTTGCCGCCCAGTTCAAAGAAGGTTTCCCATTGGCCATCGCTATAGGGGACCAGGCCGATATAACCGTCTTTGGTAGGATAAGGCTTGCGATTAGGATTGATCGAGCGCGTGTAGGCGAGCTTGCCATTGCCGGGAATGAAGGTTTCACCCCACAGGTTTTCAACCATGTTGAACCAGGTAAAGGCTTCGAACATCGGCACTTGCACAAACTGGCCCTCGCCGGTTTTTTCCTTGTGATACATGGCCGCGAGCGTCGCGTTTACGGCGAACAGGCCAATGGTTTTGTCGGCGACCAGTGACGGCATGTAAAGCGGTCGTCCGCTGTCACCCCGCATCTCAAACAGCGAAGCAAAACCCGAAGAGCATTGAATGAGATCATCATAAGCTTGCCGGTGCGAATAGTCGCCGCCCTGACCAAAACCGGCACAATGGACATAGACAATACCCGGATTAATTGCCTTCACCGCTTCATAGTCGAGGCCAAGCCGCTCCATCCCGGCGAGACGCACATTGTGGAAAAACACATCGGCATGTTTGAGCAGCTCGACTATCACTGCCTTGTCGGCCTCTTCCTTGGCATTCAGCGTGATCGATTTCTTGTTGCGGTTGAGCGAGGTGAAAATCGGTCCCAGATCACCGGTTGGGCTATCACCGGCATGACGCATCATGTCGCCGGGAAATTTGCCGCTGTCATTTTCGACCTTGATAACCTCTGCGCCCATGTCGGCAAAATTGAGTGTTGCAAAAGGCCCCAGAACGACGGTGGACATGTCCAATATTTTGAGGCCCTTTAGCGGCCCCGTTGGTTCAACATCCCATTTTAGTTCCGGCCATCCGCTCATCTATCTGTCCTCAATTTATTAGGTGCATGAATATACCTGTCTGTTATCAGTTTTAATCGAGCGATGAACTGTTTAATTGAGGGATAAGTAAGTCATGACAATTTCGGACCGCCAAGCACCCGTATTGATCGGCGTTGGAGAAGCGAGCGGGCAATCCTTGAAGCAATCACTCGGTATCGAATGGCCCTCACCGGTTGATTTGGCATCAGCGGCAGTCGAGGCGGCGCTGGCCGATAGCGGGGTCGAGGACAAGCTTAGCGCTTCAATTGACTGTCTGCTTGCGACCCGGCTGTTTCATGACAGCGGCGTTCCCCATGCTTATGGCTCGCCGGACAATCTACCCGATGCGATTGCGCAGGCCGCTGGCCTCAATCCGGCGCAGCTCGTCTATGGCGATGTCGGGGGCCAAAGCCCGCAAAAACATATGCATGATCTGGCGATCCAGCTTCATGAGGGCAAAATCAAGGCGGCTATTTTATGCGGCGCTGAATCCATCGGAACAGTCAAGCGCGCCAAGAAAGCGGGCCATGAGATGGATTGGAATCAGCCATCGGATCGCGACTTTATCGACAAACGCACTGAGTTTCCGGTGCTCACCATGTATGAATTTCGCCACGGGATTATCTCTATGCCCATGGCTTATGGCCTGCTGGAAAATGCCCGCCGCAGTCACCTGGGAAGGGATCGGGCCAGCTATGCGAAAGATATGGCAGAGCTGTGGTCAGCATTCTCCTCGGTCGCTTCCACGCGCGAGCACGCCCAATTTGCCAAGGACTGGAGCGCGGAGGAATTGCTGCAAGATGGCGGCGGCAATTATCAGCTCAACGATCCCTATCGCCGCTGGATGGTGGCGCAAGATGCCGTGGCTTTGGGCGGTGCGGTGATCGTCACAACGGCTGGCCATGCAGCCGATCTGGGTGTGGCCGAGGACAAGATGATCTATCTCCACAGCGGTGCGGACGCCAGTATCCCGATCATCAGCCAGCAGATGGATCTGTCGCGATCTCCTGCCGTGGAATGGGCAGTGGGCAAGGCGCTGGATCTTGCCGAGCAGCAAGCCAGCGATATCGGCCCGATAGATATTTACAGCTGTTTCCCGGTCGCGGTGTCTCTGGTGATGGAGGCGCTGAACCAGCCGGACCGACCCCTGTCGAGCTATACGCTGACTGGCGGACTGAGTTTCTTTGGCGGTCCCGGTAACAGTTACAGCACCCATGCGATTGTCGCCCTGGTCCAGGCGTTGCGTCAGGACGGCAGCAAACCCGGCATGATTTCCGCCAATGGCGGCGCGATCAACAAGGAATCGGTGGGCATCTATGCCGCGCAGCCCTTGGCCGGCCGCTGGTCACCAGACCGAATCGCTGCGCCCAATTATATGCCGCCGGATGAAGGCACAAAACCCGACCATTTCGCGTCGGGCAACGGGGTGATCAAAAGCTACGCCTTGCCCTACGTGAAGGGTATCGCCGGAGCCGCAACTTTGTGGTTGCAGGATGAGAATGGGGTGCCGTGCATCGGGCTTTTGGAAGATGCGCCGGAAGAGACTGACTTGATCGGCGAGAAGGTAACGATTACGTCCGATGGCAAACGCAATCAGGCGGTGCTGGGATAGTTGTTAGGGTTCGTGCTCCGCGCTTGATGCGGAGTTCAGGGTTAACTGCAATGCCGGGCCACTCTAGGCGCTGTGTCAAGTGTCTCAAAGTTCCGGTAAAGCAAACGAAGCGCTTTCCTACAATGCGATCGCTATGATATTGAAAGTGCCGCTCTTTTTCATCTCTGAATATTGACCGTCCGCATTGTCTCTGCGCCATCTGGAGGGGTGTGATTTGTGTGAACTTTGGAACAACAGCCGTACAGAAATAGTTGCCCGAAATATGGTGTGAGCCATGTGAGCTTTTCATGGCTCAACCTCCATCAACTCAGCAAAAAGACCCTGTGAACCGTGTGAACTTTGCCCGATCGCGGCAACCAAACTACCGGATCGTCTGCATCTCCAGCAGTTCGACCTGCGGTGTCAGATAACAATCCCGGCATGGCTCTTCCTTTGCCAGATCGGTCGAAAGATATTTCGCGTTGCTGTCGCAAAATACGGTGGCAATGGCTTTGCGGTTCCCGTCGGCATCCGGCTCCTGCATCAGGGCCAGCCGGATGGCCGCGACCAGATTGCCGCCGCTGGAAATGCCGACGCCCAGGCCGAAGACCCGGCTCAGCTTTTGCGCCATTAAAATCGCGTCACCGTCGTTGACATCGATAATATCGTCAATCTGGTCGAGCTTGACAATCTCGGGAATGAACTCGTCCGATACGCCCTGAATACGGTGATGACCAACTTTATAGCCGGTGGAGAGCGTGGGCGATTCGACCGGCTCCACCGGATGGCAGGAAATGCTGGCGTCCATCTGCTTCAGATAACGCGACACGCCCATGATGGTGCCGCCGGTGCCCACGCCCGCCGCAAAGCCGCCCAGATTTGCGCCATCGCTTTGCACCTGCCGCCAGATTTCTGGGGCCGTGCCCGCGCAATGGGCATTGCAATTATCTTCGTTGGAAAATTGTCGCGGCAAAAACGCGCCTTCGGTTTCGCCCATTTTTTCGGCCAGCGCAATGGAACCCAGAAAACCACCTTCTTCTTTGGACACCAGCCGCACGTCTGCGCCATGGCTGGCAAGAATGGCGCGGCGCTCCATGCTCATCCAATCCGGCATGAAAATGGTCACCGGGTGGCCCAAAGCGGTGCCGAGAGCCGCCATGGCAATCCCGGCGTTACCGCTGGTTGCTTCGGCAATCCGCTGCCCGGGCTTCAATGCGCCGCTGCGGGTCGCGTTTTGCAGGATGGACAGCGCCATGCGGTCCTTGATGCTGCCGGAGAAATTATACATTTCCGCTTTGGCGTAGACGGTAACATCCTGCCCGTCGCAGCGCGCGTTGATCCGCAGCATCGGCGTATTGCCTATGAGCCCGGATAGCGCCCGGAATTTGTCTTCACAGCTTCTGCCAACTTGATCGAGCATGGATATTCCCCCTGATTGAAGCGTTGGAATATCAACAAGTTCGTCAAATATCTTTGCCATTATTCTCTTGGAATGGCGATAAAATGTGATAATATTCTATTTATGAATATAAATATGAAAAATATTGATGATAACGACCGGAATATCCTGAAGGCTTTGCAGCGGGATGCCAGCCCGTCGCTCGAAAACTTGGCGGCGCAGCTCAGCCTGTCGACCAATGCCTGCTGGCGGCGAATCAAGCGGATGGAGGCTGACGGCATAATCGCGCGGCGGGTGGCGATTGTGGACCCCGAAGCGGTCGGGTTGCGCATGACCGTCTTTGTCGCGGTACGGACCAGCGACCATAGCGACAAATGGCTGGAGAAATTCGCGGCGGCGGCTTCGTCTGTGGAAGAGGTGGTGGAGTTTTATCGGATGGCCGGTGAGGTGGATTATCTGCTGAAGCTGCTGGTGCGTGACGTTGCCGATTATGACCGGGTTTACAAAAAGCTGATCAAGGCTGTTCCGTTGTCCGATGTGTCCGCGAGCTTCGCGATGGAGCGGATCAAGTATGAGACGGCGGTGCCTGTTTGATATGACCTCAGGCGCCCGGCGCGGGCATCCGCCCGCTTGGCTACGCGCCCCATAAGGCGCGGTGGACGCCATTTGATTTTGGCGCCCTTGCCTCCGCTTTGCGTCGGTTTGGTGCGAATCTTGAGAGGTTAGTTCCGAGCGGAGCGAGGCAAGCGCGACCGCGCGCCCGAGCTTATGCGAGGAAAGCCAAGCGGGCGGATGCCCGCGTCCGGCGCTTGGGGTCAAAAAACCCTCTCCTCTAAACCGCAACGACTTCCTGGCGAATGGCCCCGAAAATCGAGTGTCCATCTTCGTCCAGCATTTGGATTTTCACCGTATCGCCAGCGCTCATAAACGGCGTCTTCGCTTCGCCATCGGCGATGGTCTCGATCATCCGGATTTCGGCGATACAGCTATAGCCCAGGCCGCCGTCGGCAACTGGTTTGCCCGGTCCGCCGTCTGCATCCTGATTGGACACGGTGCCCGATCCGATAATCGTGCCCGCACACAAGGGGCGGGTTTTCGCGGCATGGGCGACAAGTTGGGCCAGACTGAAGGTCGCATCGACGCCGGCATTGGCGCGGCCAAATGGTTCGCGGTTATAGTCGACATGCAGTGGCAAATGGATGACCGATCCTTTCCACGCTTCGCCGAGTTCATCGGGTGTGACGCAGACAGGCGAAAAAGCGCTGGGTGGCTTGGACTGGAAAAAACCGAAGCCCTTGGCCAGCTCGCCGGGAATCAGGCCACGCAGTGACACGTCATTGCACAGCATAATCAGCTGAATATGATCGGCAGCCTCGTCCGCACTAACGCCCATCGGCACATCGCCCGTTATGACAGCGACTTCTCCTTCCATATCGCAACCCCATTTCGGGTCGCCCAGCGGAATATCATCGCGCGGGCCGAGAAATGCATCGGAGCCGCCCTGATACATCAGCGGGTCGCTGTAAAAGCTCTCCGGCACTTCGGCGCCGCGCGCTTTGCGGACAAGCTCGACATGGTTGATATAGGCGCTGCCATCGGCCCATTGATAGGCGCGCGGCAAAGGCGAATGTGCGTCATTTTCATGAAAGCGTTCGCAGGGCACCGCCTGATGCTCAACATCGCGGTACAATGCTTCTAATTTTGGCGCGCAGTCTTCCCAATTGTCGAGCGCGGCTTGAAGAGTGGGGGCTATATTATTCGCTTCGCAGCAACGGGTGAGATCTTTCGAGACAACGACCAGCCGGCCATCGCGTGTGTCATTTTTCAGCGTCGCGAGTTTCATAGGGCAGGATATTCCTTCTGTAAGTCCAACAACATCCGCTCACCCTGAGCCTGTCGAAGGGTGGATGCAATGATCATTTGGATGTCTTGCGCCATTCATGCTTTGACGAGCTCAGCATGAGCGCGGTTTGTGAGGTCTCATCTTAATGTTCGTCGCGCGCTTTTTCGTGCAGCCATGCGGCATGTTGTGGCGCCTTTTTGGTGCGGCTCCATTCTTCGAGCATTTCGGGCGCAACCCGGCGCAGTTCCTTCATCTCTTCGTCCGTCCCGATATCACAGGCGATTTCCAGCCGGTGTCCGTTGGGATCGAAAAAGTAGATGGATTTGAAAATACCATGATGGGTGGGGCCCAGGACTTCGAGCCCCTCGGCCTCCGCATTCGCTTTGGCGGCCAGCAGTTCATCAAGCGTATTCACCTTGAACGCAATATGCTGCACCCATGTCGGTGTATTCGGATCCTTGCCCATATCGGGTTGCTCCGGCAGCTCGAAAAAGGCGAGTATGTTGCCGCCGCCGGCATCTAGGAAAATATGCATGTAAGGATCATATTCGCCGGTCGAAGGTACCTCGTTTTCGGCAAAGGCGACATCAAAATTCATGCCCATGACGCGTTGATAAAATTCGGTGGTTTCCTTCGCATCCTTGCAGCGATAGGCGACATGATGAATGCCGGAGAGATTGGGTGCAGAAGTCATGCGACAGGTTCTTCCACATTCAGCACGCCGCGCGCAACCTGATCGCGCTCAATGCTTTCGAAAAGCGCCTTAAAATTGCCTTCGCCAAAACCGTCATCGCCCTTGCGCTGGATGAACTCGAAGAAAACTGGGCCGACTTGTGCTTCGGCAAAAATCTGCAATAGCAAACGCGGTTCACCGCCCTCTGTCGTGCCGTCGAGCAGGATACCACGGCTTTGCAGCGCGCTGACATCTTCACCATGGCCGGGCAAGCGCCCATCCAACATTTCATAATAGGTGTCTGGTGGAGCGGTCATGAACGGCACGCCGAGCTTCTTGAGCCGGTCCCAGCAGGCGATCAGATCATCACAGATTAGCGCAATATGCTGAATGCCTTCGCCATTAAATTCGCGCAGGAATTCCTCAATTTGCCCTTTACCGCCTTCACCTTCTTCATTGAGCGGGATTTTGATCTTACCATCCGGGGCTGTCAAAGCCTTGGAGGTCAGGCCGGTATATTCACCTTTAATATCAAAGAAGCGGATTTCCTTGAAATTGAACAGCGTCTCGTAATAATCCGCCCAATATTTCATCCGGCCGCCATAAACATTATGGGTCAAGTGATCGATAATATCGAAACCCGCACCGACGGGATTACGATCAACGCCTGGCAGATATTCAAAATCGATATCATAAATGGAAAGCGACTCGCCGCGTTCCCCACCGTCATAACGGTCGACCAGATAAAGAATGGCACCGCCAATACCGCGGATGGCCGGGATATGGAGTTCCATCGGGCCGGTTTCCACACTGACCGGTTCCGCGCCGTTTTCCAGCAAATGGTTATAGGCCTTACGCGCGTCTTTTACCCGAAAAGCCATGCCGCAGGCGGACGGGCCATGTTCTCGCGCGAAGTACCAGGCAGCTGATTTGGGCTCATAATTGACGATCAGGTTGATCCCGCCCTGCCGCCAAAGATGCACGTCTTTACTGCGATGCTGGGCAACCCGGGTGAAGCCCATCACTTCAAAAACCGGTTCCAAAACACCCTTTTCAGGCGCGCAAAATTCCACAAATTCAAAGCCGTCCAGACCTGCCGGGTTTTCGAAAAGATCAGCCATGGGTGTATTCCTTATCAACAGAAGCAATATAGTTACAAATGAAACTATAGCGGAGGCGATGACCAAACGCAAGTGGAGCGAGACGTTCAATCCTTACTTGATCCACTGAGCGTAAGTCGCCAAATGGCAGAAATCAAAGTTAAAAAAGGTAAGCGCGGTGATCCAGAAGATCAAAAGCATGATCGAATCGGCTTGGTTCCAAAATGCGATCATGGCAGTCATTGTGGTCAATGCGGTCGTCATTGGTTTGGAAACATCTGCTGATGTGATGGCTTCTTTTGGCCCTGTTCTGATCGCTTTAGACCAGATCGCGATTGTAATTTTTGTTATCGAAATATTGCTGAAATTGCTGGTTTATCGTCTGGGGTTCTTTCGCAGCGGCTGGAATATTTTCGATTTTGTGATCGTCTCGGCCGCGTTGCTTCCTTTGGGTGGGAATTATGCGATATTGCGAGCATTGCGGATCGTGCGCGCTTTTCGGCTTATTTCCGCGATGCCAAAAATGCGGCAAGTGGTGCAAGGCCTGTTGGCAGCCATCCCGTCGATGGGGTCGGTAATTTTGCTGTTGGGCCTGATCTTTTATGTCGCCTCTGTCATGGCAACAAAGCTATTTGGCGCAGCCTTCCCACAATGGTTCGGCTCTGTCGGCGCTTCACTATATTCGTTATTCCAGATCATGACGCTGGAAAGCTGGTCGATGGGCATCGTCCGCCCGATCATGGAAGTCTATCCATGGGCTTGGGCGTTTTTTGTGCCCTTTGTTCTTGTGACATCTTTTGTCGTACTCAATCTCTTTATCGCAATCATTGTCAATGCCATGCACGAAGAGGCAGACGAAGAGCAAAGCGCGCAGCGGGATGTCATCTTGGAAGAGATACGCGGCTTGCGACAGGAAGTGGCCGAGATGCGGGGTGAAAAGACCGCCTGATCAGTCTTCGCTCATTTTTGGCTTGATATTCGGCTTTTCGCGATAGAAATGCACTTGCATCTGCATCGGACCGATCAGGGTGACATAGTGCAATTCTTCCGGTTGGATCAACTGCCAATCGCCGGCCGACATCAGGTGTGTGACCTGACTCTCTTCCACTACATAGTGGATACGGCCACTCAGCACTTCAAGCACACCCCATGAACCGGCCTTGATACAGTGGGCCGCTTGCAGGGCTTTCGGCAAGCTGGTTTCATCGAAGACAGGGGTTGAACGATATGGTGTCGGTTCGAACATATCGGTCACATCGGATAACACTGTCAATCTCCCCTTTTCTGAGCGATTTCGGGCAAGCCGTCCCGGTGGATGGAAATCCCGGTCATCAGGCTGTCAGCGATGCGCGCCGCGCGTTCGGACAGAAATCGGCACGCGCCCGCATTTGGCATTACTTCCTGCAACGTCTCGTCAAACAGGGCAAGCCAGCGGTCAAAATGGATGCGCTTGATGTCCGAGATCGCCAGATGCTTGATCATCGGGTTGCCGCGAAACCGCCCTGACTCAATCGCGATGGACGTCCAGAAATCCTTCATGCGTGCCAGATGGGGCGGCCAGTTGGTGACCTTCTCATCAAAAATAGGCCCCAACAAAGCATCGCCGCGAATCTTTTCATAAAAGCGCTCTACCAGCTCCGAAATCCGCACTTCGGTAATCCCCAGGGCAGCTGCATGGGCGGCTTTATCTTCACGGGCGGCCATCGTGTGTGGGTGGACCATGGTTCGACTCACTTAAACAGGTATACAATATACTTCTTATATCCGGCTTGTGGTTAAAAGCAATATATAATATGCATGTTTAATGAGATTAACGACACAGACCGATTATGCGCTTCGAACCCTGATGTTCCTGGCAACGCAGGAAGAGAGTTGTACGATTGATGATATCGCTTCGGCATATGGCATCTCCAAAAACCATTTGATGAAGGTCGTGCAACGGCTTGCCAGTGCCGGTTTCATTATCAGCCAGCGTGGCCGCGGGGGCGGATTGATGCTGGCCCATGAGGCTGCGGAGATCAACATCGGAACGGTGGTGCGCGCGATGGAGGAGTTTAACCAGTTTGTCGAATGTAGCCCGGGTTCCACAAATCACTGTGTTATAACGCCGATTTGCGGGCTTTCCCACATGCTGGCTGATGCGGTCGAGGCCTTTCTCTGCCATCTGGACGGATTTACCCTGTCTGATGCGATCAAACAGAAAAAGGCGTTCAGCGATATTTTCGAGGCAATGGCACATACAGAAAAATCCGCCCCTGCCGGATAGGCAGAGGCGGCTTGTAGTTTGTTTGATGCTTGCACATCTACAATATCAGATCCCGTTTAGAAGACGCCGATAGCAATCGATAGTACGGCAATGGCCAGTATTGTCGACGTCGCTAAAATAGTTGGCATGTTTTTGACGATCATGCCTTGGCGCGCTTCATTTGTTCTTACAGTCATTTAGGATCCTTTGTTATTTAATCTGGTCGTAGTTGGCTTATGACAAGCTGGCTGACAGCATCCATGATGCTTCTTCCAGTGCGCCAATCCGCGATGTGAGCAAGTCGGCGGTGAATACATCATTCGCCTTTTCCGCGGTTTTTACGAATTCGCGCATCTGGTTGGCCACTGCGATATTGTCGCTCGACAGCTGTGTCAGCATGGCATCGACATCGCCCCACTCGACCTGATCATCAATCGTACTTGCGTTAATATAAGTGGATAGACCGACTGGCGTTTTCGCGCCCAATGCCCGAATCCTTTCGGCGAGATCATCAATTGATTCTGCAAGATCTTCATATTGCGCTTCGGTCATCTTGTGCACGCTGACAAACATCGGTCCGGTCACGTTCCAGTGCACTGATTGTGTCTTCTGATAGAGCACATAAGTCGAAGCGAGTACTTCACCGAGCTTTTCTGCCATGTCCACGCGGTCGTCGCGTTTCAGGTCGGTGTTCGTTTCGCGAATGTCTGATTTATCGATAGTGGTAGTCATAGACTGTTCCTTTCTCTTTGCGCGCTCACACGCTTAGCGGAGCGCTGCAGTCGGGTTAGTGACGCATCTTGCATCTTTGGGCCGCCTTTCGGCTGACCATTACGCTCATTGTTGCCACTTATTGGGCAGTGGGCGGAGATGCTATTGTCAGGACCGGCGATGCGTCTAGCTCATCGGCCCCCATCATCCGCGCAACTTCTGTCAGCGCGGAGAGAATATGATCGCGGTGATCCTTCGATAAATCACCAAACTGGTCGAGAAAATGGTCCTGTAACAGAGGCGGAGCGGCATCTAGTGCGGCTTGCCCCTGTTCGGTTAACCGGGAGTGCACGATTCGCTTGTCTGTGGTGCTGCGATAGCGTTCCACCAGACCGCGTTTTTCGAGATTGTCGAACATTAACGTCACTGTCGGCTGGCTGAGGCTGACATGCCCGGAGATTTGACGCGTGGTCACTTCGCCCAGCTCATCAACCGCTTTCAATACGACATGTTGCGGCGTCGTCAGTCCGGTTTCCCGTGCAAGTTTTTTGGATTGCACATCAATGGCCCGAATGATTTGCCGCAAGCTGGTCAGCACCATATCCGCCTGACTGCTTGCTGCAGCAGAGATATGGCTATCAACCGTTTCGCTATATGTTTCTTTCTCAATCATTTAGTGTCATAATGTTTAGAGCACTAATGTTTAGATGTCAAGACTCTTTTTGGAAAGCGTGCAAGTCACCGGTTCAACCGGCAAATTTCTGCCCCAGTTCATACATGGCAACGGCCGCTTTGGCGGCTTCTCCGCCCTTGTCCTTCTGTTCCTTGTCTGCGCGGGCGAGGGCTTGCGCCTCATTTTCGACGGTGATGATCCCGTTGCCGATCGCCGCCCCGTCCAGTGTGAGCGCCATGATACCACGCGCGCTTTCGTTGGAGACAATTTCGAAATGATAGGTTTCACCGCGCAGGACCACGCCCAAGGCGACAAAGCCGTCATATTGGTCACTGTCTAGCGCCATGGATATCGCACCGGGCACTTCCAGCGCGCCGGGCACAGTCAGGATTTCATGGTCATGGCCGGCCGCTTCCAGAGCCGCCTTGGCGCCATCCAGCAACATGTCATTCAAATGGTCGTAAAAACGCGCTTCGACAATCAGGAATTTGGCCATCATGCAGTCTCCAGTTCTTTGGCCGCATCAGCCGTGGGTATTGCCCGCTGGCCGACGATGCGCAGGCCATAGGCATCCAGCCCGACCAGGTCATGGCTGGTATTGGACAACAATTCCATATCGCTTACACCCAGTTCGGTGAGGATCTGTGCGCCGACGCCATAGTCGCGCAGTTGATCCATATCGGCCGGTTTTTCCCCTTTCAGGCGCGCGACCTGGCGCGAATAGAAATCCGGTATCCGCGGACTGATGAACACGATGATACCGGAGCCTGCGTCCCCGATAATCTTCATCGATTCGGCCAGCGTACCGCTATGGGCACCGGTCTTGCCAAACACGTCGCTGAAAATCGCCGTTGCATGCATGCGAACCAAGGTCGGGCTCTCCGGATCGACATGGCCTTTTTGCAGAACAATTTGTTCCGACTCGGTCGCCGTGTTGAAGAAAGTAATCGCCTTCCACTCGCCGCCCCAGCGGCTTTCAAATGTCGCTTCGGTACGTTTCTGGGCGAGATGGTCATTGCGCAAACGATAGGCGATCAGATCACGGATGGTGCCGATTTTCATTCCATGATGCTGGGCAAACTCGATCAAATCATCGAGCCGCGCCATTTCGCCATCATCTTTCATAATCTCGCAGATCACACCGGACGGGTTCAGGCCAGCAAGGCGGGACACATCGACCGCCGCCTCGGTATGACCGGCGCGCACCAGCACGCCCCCGTTGCGCGCCTGCAACGGAAAGACATGGCCGGGCGTCACAATCTCGCTCTTACCCTTGGTGCCATCAATTGCCACGGCCACGGTGCGGGCACGATCAGCGGCTGAAATGCCGGTCGTCACGCCATCGCGCGCTTCGATCGAGATGGTAAAAGCGGTCTCATGGGCCGTGCGATTATTCTGACTCATCATATCGAGGCCCAGTTCTTCGACCCGATCCTTCGCCATTGCCAGACAAATGAGCCCGCGACCATATTTCGCCATGAAGTTGATCGCGTCCGGTGTCGCCATTTGCGCGGGAATAATTAGATCGCCTTCATTTTCCCGGTTCTCATCATCGACCAATATATACATGCGGCCATTGCGCGCTTCGTTGATAATCTCTTCGGCGGTCGCCATCACGCTGTTGCCGCCGCTGGCGAGGTATTTTTCCAGCTTGCCGAGTGTTTCCGCCGTCGGGTTCCAGTCGTCTTCGCCCAACCGTCTTAAACTATTGGCGTGAAGGCCAGCAGCGCGAGCCAAGCCTGCACGCGTTTCCTTGCCGGAATCGATCAATTCGATTAGTTGTTCTATCAATCTCTTGCTCATGGAAGCTGCCTATCTGTTGTTTGTGCAGCGCTGATATCACATTATAATGTGATGCGTCCAGAGCAATATCACATCAAATGTGATAGGCTTTTTGCGATTTCGATCAGTTTATACGCAATATACACAGAATCGACCAAAAATTTTTGCAAGTCCAGTCTTCATGGCGCATCCACAATGTGATGATTGATGTGCCGCTACATAGGAAAGGCAGCAACTACACTATCATGGGAGAGATGTTGTAGGAAAGCGTCGCGGCTCTTATCCAAACGCGCTTGCCCTAGTTTTTCACTCCGCCGGTTCCAGCGTTAGCGCATATTTCGGGCAGTCGCTTCGGCACACACCATCATGTGACCATTCCGGCGGCTTCCAGAGATAGAGCAGCTTGTACTGCCAGCGCTCTGCATGGCTCATCCGCTCGGCAAGCTGTTTGATGCCGGCAAATTGCGCGGTCAACGGATTATTGTCATGGACCTGTCTAACCAGCCCGACCACCGGGCGCTCCTGATAAGGTTCAAAACTGCCGAACAGCTTGTCCCATAGGATCAAGACCTGGGAATAATTCTTGTCGATATAATGCGGCTGGTTGGCGTGATGGACCATGTGATTGCGCGGAGTTGCCAGCACATGTTCGGCTGGCCCCAGATCGCCGACATAGCTCGCATGATTCCAGATACCGAAGATATTTTTAAGCGCCGACACACCCAGGAAGATAATTGGCGGTACGCCCATCAACGCCGCTATGGCATCCAGCGGTCCCCGCGCAACATTGTCGAGGACAAATCCGCGCGCCGACGTACTGTGGTTAAATTCATTCGAGCTATGATGGATCGAGTGAAACGCCCAGAGCAGCCCGACGCGGTGGCCCAGTCGGTGATCCCAATAATAAGACAGCTCGTGCACGACAAAAGCGAGCAGCGCCGCCAGCGCGAGATTGTCGATGGTGAAAAACCGGAAATTTTCATAGACGAGGATGTAGAGCGCAAATGGCAGCACCAGTCCGAATAGTAGCTTGATAACGCTGCCCAAAAGATTGAGCCCAATGCTGCACAAAGCATCGGCATTGTCATAGCGGCTGCCTTTGAGCAGGTGATAGACCCGCTCTGCCAGCACCATTCCGAAATAGGCACCTGCCATCCACCAGATACCGGTTTCGCTGCCTAGTGTTTCTATCGCTTTTTCAATCATCTCCCGATCCCGCTCCGATCACGAAAACAAGCTTACAGGAAATCCCGCAACTCGCCAACAAACTGATCGAACTGATCATGATGGAGCCAATGGCCCGCATCGGCAAATTCCTTCACCGTCACATTGTCGCCAAAATATTGGATCCTGCCATCTTTTTCCGGATTGCTCGCCCAGCTGTCCGCGCCGTAATGCAATTGGGTCGGACAGCTGATGTTGCTCCATAGCTCGTGAATATCATCCTGCGACAGATCAATACTATCCCAATGCTGGACATAGGGATCGAATTTCCAGCTATAGCTGCCATCCTCGTTGCGGATGACGGCGTGGGTAGTGAGATGGCGGGCCTGTTCATCGGACAAATGGCCATTTGCGTCCTGCATCCGTTTCAACGCATCCTCAAAGGTCGCATAACGTTTCACCTGACGGCCCGAGGCGTTGCGCTTTTCCTTGATCGAATTGCGTACGCGTTGCAGCTGACCGATTTTCTCGCGCTCGGCGAGCATTTCGGGACCGGGGCCTAACCCTTCAATCGCCACCAGCTTGCGCACCGTATCGGGATAAAGGCCGGTATAGCGCAAGGCGATATTCCCGCCCATGCTGTGCGCGACGATCGTGACCGGGGACAGATCAAGCTGATGGACCAGCTGCGCGAGATCGGTGACCATCGCCATGGTCGTGTAATTACCATCGGTGCTCCATTGGCTGTCACCGTGGCCGCGTACATCGGGCGCAATTATATGCCAGTCGTCTCGCAATTCCTGAGCGACCCAGTCCCAGTTGCGGCAATGATCCTTGCCGCCGTGAAGCAAGATCAACGGCGGCTTTTCTGCATTGCCCCAATCAGCATAATGCAGCCGCAGCCGCTGTGAGAAATAGCTGTGCGAAGCGGGGCCGATGAGGGTCATTTTTGGTCCTGTTCATTGTCTTAAGACAGCCTCTAGGTCGTCATTCTGAATCCCATTGAGGTCATTATTAGAGAAATCTATCGCCGTCTCTAATCGGATAGCTTCGACGCGACAAGCATTCCAATAGGGTTCTCAGACGACCAGATCGTTTTGATAATCTCGGCCATTAACTATCTATTTTGGAAAAACTGCTGAAATATTAGATATTATACCCTAAAAAAGGGGTGTTCTAATGGTCATAAGGCCACTGCTAGTCAGCGGCATTTTCGCGGCGTTGATGTCATCAACAACACTCGTTCAATGGATTGAAAAGCTGAAAAATACACTTAGTGTCAAAACTATAGTTACCCTTCCAAAATTTAAACTGGAGATGAAGTCAGAGCTGTCAGAGCCAATCTCTCGACTGGGTATGAAAATTCCTTTTTCCAATGAAGCGGACTTTTCGGAGATGACGGATGAGCCGTTGGCGATAGACGGGATTATTCATCAAACCTTTTTGGAGGTTGATGAAAAGGGCACAGAGGCTGCTGCTGCGACGGCTCTGGGGATCGTCGTCACTGCAAGTGCCCGAAAGAAAGAACCCAAACCTGTTATATTCAAGGCAGATCATCCGTTCTTTTTTCTGATCCGCGACCGCCGGACCGATGCCATTTTGTTTATGGGGCGCTATGTGAAGCCGGAAGGCTAAAAATACATATAGCCCATTACAGACCGCATTAGATAATAGCTCAATGCAACGGCACGCCCGCCACCGTAATCCGGTTGAGATAGCGCCGATGGCCCTGATAATCGTTTAGCGCATAATGCCAGGTTGAGCGATTGTCCCACATGGCGAGCATGCCCTCTTCCCATTGCAGGCGGAAATGAAACTCGGGCTGGGAGATGTGGGCGTAGAGTTCGGCTAATAGCGCCTTGCTTTCTTCTTCCGCCATATCAACGATATTGAGCGTGAAACCGGGATTGACGTAGAGCCCCTTGGCGCCGGTTTCCGGATGACTGAGCACGACCGGATGGATCGCCTCTTGCACAGCGGATTCGGTATTACCGAAACGCCCGCCAAATTTCTTTTGATAAGCGCTGTCCTTGCCGAAAATATGGGCGTTGCCATGCCGGGCTTTCAGGCCTTCGAGCCGCGTCTTCATCGCGTCGTCCAGCGCCTCATAAGCCGCGTGCATGCCCGCGAACAGGGTATCGCCGCCGCTTGGCGGGATTTCCAGCGCATAGAGGATGGAGCCCATCGCAGGTATTTCGTCATAGCTATGATCGGTGTGCCAGCCGCCGCCAATATTCACGTCCTGATCGGGTTCTTTCAAGACCTTGGCAATTTGCGGATAGCCTTCAACCGATGTGAAAAAGCGGTTGATATCTATGTCGTTCCAGCGCTCGGCAAAGATGATGTGGTCTTCCGGAGAGAGTTTCTGATCGCGGAAAAACAGCGCGCCGGACTCGAAAAACGTCTGCCGAATTTTGGAAAACTGGTCGTCACTCAACGATGTCAGATCGACATCCTCGACGATCGCGCCCACGGCCTCGCTTGCCTTGGATATCTGCATAGTTCTCCCCCGGTTCTTGTTGTGCGTTCTTATTATGCAATGGATATATAACCTATTTTTGTGATATTGGGATGGTTAATTCAGATAAGGAGAAGCCCCGATGACCGATATCAAAATGAACCGGCGCCAGATGCTCGCCGCCGGAGCCGCAACCGGTGTTGCTTTGACAGCTTGTCAATCCGTCGCTGCACAGGGCGATGCTGACCTTTCAGGCAAAGCGGTTTTGATTACGGGCTGCTCCTCCGGCTTTGGCTATCTGGGCGCTCTCCACTATGCTGAACGCGGCGCGAAGGTTTTTGCGACAATGCGCAACATGCCACGTCCGGAAGCGGACAAATTATCGGCGGAGGCCAAGGATGGCACCGATCTGACAGTGCTCGAACTGGATGTGCTTTCCGATGAATCGGTCACCAAGGCTGTGGCGGAGGCAGAGCGGCTGAACGGCGGTGCACTGGACGTTGTTATCAACAATGCCGGTATCGGCACGGGCGCGCCGGTGGAACTACAGGACATGGAAGCCATGCAGCTGTTGTTCGACACCAATGTTATGGGACCACAGCGCGTGGCCCGCGCAGCCCTGCCAGCGATGCGGGCGAAAAAGGCTGGCACCATCATGAATGTGTCGTCGCAGCTCGGACGAGTGATGGTGCCGGGCATGGGGCTTTATTCCTCGACCAAATTTGCGCTGGAATCGATGAGCGAGCAAATGGCTTATGAGCTTGTGCCGCATGGGATTGATGTAACAGTGGTGCAGCCAGGCGGTTTTCCGACCGAAATCTGGGATAATGGCAACAAGTTGACTGCACCAATGTTGGAACGAGCAGAGGATGAACGCAAGGCAGCCTATCCCGAATTGGTTTCGGGCGCTCTGCGTGACGGCGGTGGATCAACCGACCCAATGGACGTGCCGCGCGCGATGGCCGCCGTCATGGCTATGGCGCCGGGCAAAAGGCCTCTGCGCCTCCCCGTTCATCCCGGCGGTAAACCGCAAATGGCGATCAACGAGGTTAGCGCAAAGACGCAGGTGGCGATGCTGGGCGGCTCACCCTTTGGACCGTGGGTCAAGGATGTAAACGAGCGCTAGTTGAAAGGCATTAACTGGCCTTTTGGCGTCCGATTAGAGCGGCGCTGGTCATGAATAATGCAACACCGAACAACAGCCATGCTGCGCCATTGGCAAGGTGATCGCCGGTTCCGCCGTAAAGCTGCGGTACCCAGGTGATCGCAAAACCATCGAGAAACATCGCGGTAACCACGCCTACACAGGTTGCCGAAAAAAGATGGTCACGCGGTAGGCCCGTTACTTTCATCAATAGATAGACGGTAACCCAAGTGCCCGGGATCGAAACCAGAAACAAGATCATTCCCGTGGTGCCGCCGCTAAACATCTCGGGGAAGAGCTGGATTATCATTGCGGCGATAAACCATAATATAGCACCAATTAGAGCGAAGGTGAAGAAATAGCCTCTGGACATGTTAGCCTCCTCTTAAATCGCAGCGGTTTAAGGTGCTTTGACCCAAACTAGCGGCAGCAGATAGAGTATCAGTAAGATGCTGTTTGATAGCGCGTTCAGGGGAACGCCGCCGGCAATTGATGCACTACTGTCGACGATAAACCACGCCAAGAGGGCATAGATGCTCGCGCGTTTGATGGCCGCATTGCTTTGCTCAATCGCTGGTGCGGTGACCAGCAAGAGCATGACCATGAAACCGGCAAAGAGCCCGCCGGCAATGGCAAGGCCGACTTTGGCCTCCGGCGTAGCGATGCCGCCAACGCCGTCGGAACCAGGAATGATGATAGCAAGAAACTGACTTAAAATGCCGGTTGGATCGCCAATGGCGCCCAGCGCAAATATCAGGGCGGATAACAGGGACACGATCGCAACGAAGCGCATGAAATTGGCTGCTGCTTTGGGTGACATAGTCTATCTCCTTTTTCGTTCGCGATCATGAAACCCGATTGCAATAACGAAAACAATTACCTCACGGGTAAGTGCGCCGCTTGTGCTGCGCTGCCATGATGCGATAATATTATTCAGAGGAGCCGATAATGCAGACGGAATTTGGCAGCATATTGAAGGAATGGCGTAAGGTCCGCCGGTTCAGCCAGCTGGACCTTTCTCTCGAAGCCGATATGTCAGCACGCCATCTTAGCTTCCTGGAATCCGGTCGTTCCAATCCCAGCCGCGCGATGGTGCTGCGGCTTTCCGAAGCGTTACAGCTGCCGCGCCCGACGGCCAATCAGGCGCTACATGCGGCCGGGTTTGCAGCGATTTATCCCAGCCTCCCCGAGGATGCACCCGAACTCGCTCCGGTGCATCAGGCGATTGCGACCATGCTCGATCACCATGATCCCTATCCCGGCATAGCGGTTGACCGGCACTGGAATGTGGTGCGCTCCAACAAGGGGGCAGAGATGCTATTGGCGTTCGCTGATCCAGGGGAAACGATTAACATGATGGATATCCTTATCAGAAGTGCCGAGATGGAGCTCATTGAGAACTGGGATGAAGTGGCGATGCTCTCGCTGGCTCGGCTGCGCACCGAGATATTGGAGCTGGGCGGCGACGAAAAGCTGTCTGCGTTGATGCAACGTGTTGCCGATCTGGACCGGGTCAAAAATGTCGATCTTGGGTCCATCAATCTTAATCAGGCCGTGATTCCTACTATATTGCGCGTGGGTGAAAACCGCCTGTCACTCTTTTCAACCATAGCGCAATTTGGTTCGGTGCAGGATACGCAGGCTGGCGAAACGCGCATCGAACTGATGTTCCCGATGGATGATGAAACCATTCAGTTTTTCGAAAGGTAGCAGCTGCCATTTGACTGCACCGGGTTCGTCGGGGATTGGAGTTTGTGAATATGATGACGATGCGTTTTTTGTCCCTGCCATTATTGTCGCTTGCAGCTTGCGCGCCCAGCCCCGACATCGCCGAAACATCGAATGAACCATCCAGCCCGACCCGACCCATTTCGGAAAACCCGACCCGGCCTATTGCGGAAAACAGAGTTACCGCCGAAAATCTAGCCAAATGGCGCGCAGATAATCCAAGTTGGTATACCGCGGTCGAGCCGTTTCAACTGATTGGTGAGCAAGGCGCGGGCATCCATTATGTCGGTACCGAAGGCCTTGGTATGTTTTTCATACCGACGGCAGCCGGGCATATTGTCATCGATGGCGGCATGCCTGATCAAGGTCCCATGGTAGCCGATGCGATCACAAAGCTCGGCTATGATCCGAAAGACATAAAAATCCTGCTCAACAGCCATGCCCACCTGGATCATTCCGGCGGGTTGGCTGATCTGAAGGCCATGAGCGGTGCGCAGTTGATTGCCAGCGAAGGGGATCGCTCAGCTTTGGAAGGCGGCTTCTATCTGGGGTCGGAAGATGAGGAATTCTTGTTTGCGCCGCCGGTCAAAGTGGATCGGATCATTGCCGATGGGGAGACGGTAAGCCATGGTGGCGTAACGCTGACCGCTCATATCACGCCAGGTCACACCCGCGGCTGTACGTCTTGGACACTGGATGTGGTGCAGGGTGGTAAAAGCTATGACGTGCTGGTTTTCTGTTCTGCCACTGTGGCCGCGAACCGGTTGGTGGATCCGCCGCAATATGACGGCATAGTGGATGATTATCGCAGCACATTTAATAAGACCCGCGACTGGCAACCCGATGTGTTTCTCGCCAATCATCCAGGGTTTTTCGGTCTGAAGAAAAGGCGCACACAGCAACAGGCAGGCGATCCACTGGCTTTTGTTGACGATCAGGCTTTCGGCCGGTTCATCACGCGTGTCGAAGGTTGGTTTAAAGACGCGTTGAAGAAGCAAACCGCTGCGGCCGGATCATGACCTAGTCAAAAGAAGACTTGCGAGCCAGCGGATGCGGCGCTTAGTCTCATGCGATAAAAGCTTGTAAAGGAGGCTGGATGACAAGCGCGAAACAGGTGATCGAAACGTTCTGGGAAATACAGAATGATCATGATTATACGAAATTGAGTCCGCTATTTGCTGATGACGCCGTGTTCGAAGATCCCGCCATTGGCCGAGTTGAAGGGAAGCCCGCGATCAAGCAACTGCTCGCCGGTCTGACCAAGGAACTGGCTGACAAGAAAATGCATTTTGAGGTGCTCGAAATAGCGGGCGATGAGCATGTCGCATGGTCGCGCTGGCTGTGGAAACGGCCCGAAGGTGATATTGAAGGCGTGGGCCTGTACAAGGTCGCAAACGGTCAGCTGATTTCCTATCGCGATTTTTATGCGGTGCCGGAAGAGTAAGCGCCGCCCCGATCCTTTTCAGTTTGTCCCACCACAAACGGTGTAGCCAAAGCGCCTCGACCTTACTCCTTCGGTTGGATATCCTCCGGAAAGGGGTTACGCGAAATCAGTCCCCAGCTGCTGTTGTTCGACAGGCTTTGCCGCGCATCTATTTCGAGTAGCAATTCCTTGGTCTTGATAATATCTGCGCCGACGGCAGACGATAATGTCTCGATATTGCGCCACTTATATTTTTCGCCACGCAACAACAGGATCAGCCGCTCTTTGCGTTTGTCATCAAGCCGATATTCGCGCCGCTTGGAAAGCCAATGGGTGAGGAAAACCGTCGAGAGTGATGCTATTGCGCCGACTATGGCACCGATTAGGACGGCGATTTCTACGCTGACGGTCATCTCTATTTCCCCTCATGCGAGACTCTAAAAATCAATCGCCAAGCCCTTATGTTCCCAATCTCCGTAACGTGTGGGGCCGTCTTTTTCCAGAATTTCGTCAGCTTTGTCGAGCGGATCAGGCTGGGGCACCGGGGGTTTTTGGAAAGATGTGCCGGTGGCGAAATATGATCAGGCCGTTGTCCGGGCTTTCTGGTTGTCGCGGCTTCAGGGGCTTTTCTATCGCTGTTTGTCATGTTTTTCTATTTCCTGCATATTTGAAAAAGCCCGCCTCACCACCTATATTGGGGAAGAAATAGGCATAATCAAGCGAGTAGAAGCATGAGTTTTCTGAAAACCACGATGTTATTGGCGGCCCTTACCGCATTATTCATGGTGATGGGATTCTCACTCGGCGGACCGCGCGGGGCGATATTGGCGTTGCTGGTTGCGGCGGGGATGAACCTGTTTACTTACTGGAATGCCGATAAAATCGTCCTGAAGATGCACAAGGCGGTTGAGGTTGATGCGAGCAGCCATCCCGAATTCTACACAATGGTGCAGCGCCTTGCGCAGCGCGCGCAATTGCCGATGCCAAAAGTCTACATCGTTGATCAGCCGCAACCCAATGCTTTTGCTACCGGCCGTGATCCCGAAAATTCGGCAGTCGCCGCGACGACGGGTTTGCTCAATATGTTGAGCTATGACGAGATTGAGGGGGTTATGGCGCATGAACTTGGTCATGTGAAAAACCGTGATACGCTTATTATGACAATGGTCGCGACCATCGCCGGTGCGGTATCAATGCTCGCCAATTTCGGACTTTTCTTCCGTGATAATCGCGGCATAGCCGGTATCTTGGCGGTGTTTATCGCGCCTTTCGCAGCGATGATCGTGCAGATGGCGATCAGCCGAACCCGCGAATATGGCGCGGACAAAGCGGCCGCAGAGATTAGTGGCAAACCAATGGCACTGGCCTCTGCGCTCCACAAGATTTCGGGGCAAGCGCAGCGTATTGCCAATCCGGTGGCCCAGCGCAATCCAGCGGCGGCGCAGCTATATATCGTGCCTTCTGGCGTAAAACAGATGTTCTCGACTCACCCTGCCACGGAAGATCGCATCGCAGCGCTACAGGATATGGCTCACGGCGGTGGCGGTGGATCGGACGGCTGGTCAGATAATGCTGATGAGATTGGCGATATGAGGCGCTCGCAAGGGCGCCGCAGTGCACTTGATCCAACACGGTGACACTGAAACCCAAGCGGGATTGATTCCTTCGCATAAATAGCGCAAGTGCTCCCGCAAAGGCGGGAGCCCATCTCCCGTACCATGATCTTGATACGGCCGGAGATGGGTTCCTGCCTGCGCAGGAACAAGAATATTTCGAACGATAAGAACACCCCCGGTCTGGCATCGCGTACCGCAGCTTTACGGCTGCTTGATGCGGTGTGTCGCCGCGGAGAAACGATTGATCAGGCGCTGCCCGTGGCGACCGCCAAGCTCAGCAATCCCTCAGATCGTTCGCTAGCACATAATATCGCTGCCAATGCATTGCGCTGGATGACGGCGCTCGATGCGATGATCGACAGCGCGACTAGGAAACGCCTTCCCGATGATGCCAAAGCGCGGATGGCGCTGCGCATTGCACTGGTGCAGGTTTTGGTATTGGAGACGCCTCAACATGCCGCGATTGCGACGGCTTTGCCGCTGGTCCATGGCGGGCCGCGACGGCTGGTGCACGGGGTCTTTTCCACCGTGATGCGCGGTGTGGAATCGGGTAAGCTCGCCTTGCCCGAATATCCCGAATTGCCCGGTGAAACGCTTGACCGTTGGACTGATCGCTGGGGCAAAGACGTTGCTATTGCCGCCAGTCAAGCGTGGGCCAAACCGCCGCCGCTTGATCTCAGTTTCAAGTCCGACGATATGGGGGAGCTAGAGGGCGAGAGGCTCTCATCAAAGCATCTGCGTATGACGTCGGGCCTTTCTGTCACTGAACTACCGGGCTTTGATGACGGTGCCTTCTGGGTACAGGATTTCGCCGCCTCCTTACCGGCCCGTTTGCTGGGCGAGGGCGAAGGCAAAACCGTGCTCGACCTTTGCGCGGCGCCGGGCGGCAAAACGATGCAACTCGCCGCCGCTGGTTGGAACGCGATCTCAGTCGATAATAGTGAAAAGCGGATGGAGCGGTTCAAGGATAATCTCGGACGGACCAAACTGGATGCGGATATTGTCATTGCCGACCTGATGAAGTGGCAGCCGTCTGAACCAGCCGATGCTATTCTGCTCGACGCGCCGTGCAGTGCGACTGGTGTTTTTCGCCGGCATCCCGATGTCCTGCATTGCATCGGATCGCGGCAGATTGCGGAGCGCACGGAAGTCCAAAAAGCGCTGCTCAACCGGATCGCGCCATGGGTCAAACCCGGCGGCGTGCTGGTTTATGCCGTCTGTTCGCTGGAGCCGGAAGAGGGCGAAGAACAAATCGAGCAATTTCTTGAAAGCCATGCAGAGTTTGAAATAATTCCGGCAACGGATGCCATGCTTCCCGAAGGCATGAGCCCGACCGAAAATGGCTGTGTACGGACCCTGCCAAATATGTTGGCTAGAAAGGGGCATGTTGACGGCTTTTTCATCGCGAAACTGCAACGAAAAGGCTGACGTAGCGATAAAATTCAGCCTGTCCCCAAATTGTCCACAGGCCATTGGGTTTACTACCGAATCGCGCCTTGCAGGCGGAAAACAAAAATCCTAGACGCAGGATCGTAAAGGAACCGTCATGACCAGTCCTGTTCGTATTGCACCCTCCATCCTGTCCGCCGATTTTGCGCGGCTCGGCGAAGAGGTGCGCGCGATTGATGAGGCCGGCTGCGACTGGGTGCATGTCGATGTCATGGATGGCCATTTTGTGCCCAATATCACCATCGGCCCCGCCGTCGTCAAAGCCCTGCGCCCGCATAGCGCCAAGCCATTTGACGTACATTTGATGATTTCTCCTGTGGATCAATATCTAGAGGATTTTGCGGAAGCGGGTGCGGATATCATCTCTTTTCATCCCGAAGCCGGTGCCCATCCGCATCGCACGGTGCAGACCATCCATTCGCTTGGCAAACAGGCCGGGCTGGTACTCAATCCCGCAACGTCTTTGGACACACTGGATTATCTGATCGACGATCTTGATCTGATTCTGGTGATGAGTGTCAATCCCGGTTTTGGCGGGCAGAGCTTTATCGACACGCAGCTGCGTAAAATTGAAGCGATCCGCAAGCGCATTGATACGACTGGCAAGGATATCCGGCTGGAGGTCGATGGCGGGATTGACCGCAATACGGCACCGCGAGCCATTGCCGCAGGGGCCGATACGCTGGTTGCGGGCACAGCAACCTTCAAGGGCGGACCCGATCACTATGCCACCAACATCACGGCCTTGAGGGGTGGATGAGCGCAGACCGGCCCGAAACTGATGATCCGGCTGATGATCCGGGTGTCGGCGTCAATCGCTATAGCGGCGAGGAAAGTGAGGCGCCGGAAGGGCGCAGCTTAACCCTTCGCGCGGACGGTGATCGCGGGCAATCGCTCGCTGAACAAACCGCATTGCTCTATTACCGGATGACTTGGCGGATGCCGCTCCACCGGTTGCGTCTGTCCGGCAAGTTGCCCTTGCGTTTGTTAGCGGTGCCAGTTGATCCGGTGGACGGCGACCGGGTTCAGGGAACCGCTGTTCGCGCGGGACATTTCCTGTTTCGCGGGCTCAAAAAGAAGCTGGAGGGCATTGACTTTGCCGAACTAAAACTGCCGCCAGCCTTTGAAGACTATGTTCATCGTTTTGAATGGCTGCGGGACCTCGATACCGCCGCATCGCGTGATCAGGCTTTACCCGTCGCTGAAAAGCTTATGGAAGCATGGCTTGATGCCAATGGCAAGAAGGTCCGGCAGCCAGCATGGCGCCCCGACAATTGTGGCTGGCGCCTGCTCATCTGGGCAAGCCACGCACCTTTGATCCTCTCATCCAGCGATCTGATTTATCGCTCCAAAGTCCTCAATAATATCGCCCGGACGGCACGGCATCTCGACCGCACCGCGGACAAGGCCACGTCCAGTCTTGGCCGGTTGGTCGCATGGAGCGGTGTGGTGGCGGCGTCGTTACTGATTCCGGAAGGCCGTGTGCGCCGGATTGTTGGCGAAGCGGGACTCGAAAAGGCAATGGGCGAATTTTTCTATGCCGATGGCGGATCGGTTTCGCGCTCCCCGCTCAACCAGATGGACGCCGTCATCCTTCTGTCGATGCTCAAGCAAGTCTATCTGGCGCGTGACGAAGATGCGCCCGAATTTTTGGAAAATGCGCTGGCCCAAGCCGTGCCGCCGCTCACCGGCCTGACGCATTTCGATGGCAGCATGGGCAATTGGCAGGGCGGCGGTGCGACGTCGGTCAAACAAGTGGAGCAAGTCATTGAGGCTAGCGGGATCCGCGCCCGTCCGCTGCGCCAAGCGCGGGACTGGGGCTATCAACGCGTGTCTTCCGGACGCTCCGTGTTGATTCTCGATGCGGCTCCGCCGCCAATCGCGCGCATGGCAGTGGCCGGTTGTGCGTCGACACTAGCGTTTGAGATGTCCAACGGTGATAACCGGATTATCGGCAATTGCGGCGGTGCGGGATTGGTTGGCGCGACCATTCCGGCATCACTCGCCCGCGGATTGCGGACCACCGCAGCCCACAGCACCTTGTGTATCGATAATAGCAACAGCACCTCGATCCTGCCCGATGGTAAGCTTGGTCGCGGTGTCAACGAGGTTGAGCTATTCCGCCGCGATGTCGAAAATGCGACGCGGCTGGAGGCTAGCCATGACGGCTATGCCAAACGCTTTGGGCTGGTCCACAAGCGTTTGTTGCTAATGCGGTCTGATGGACTGGAGCTGCGCGGCGAGGATATGCTGATCCCCGACGGCAAAAAGCGGCGGCGCAAGAAAAAAGACGTTGAATATGCACTGCGTTTTCACCTCGGCCCTGATATTGAAAGCGACCTGATATCAGATGGCAAAGGGGTGTTGCTGCGCCTGAAGGACGGGAATTTATGGCAGTTCCGTTCAACCGGTGGGGAAATTATTCTGGAGGACAGCGTCTGGGTTGACGGCATGGGTATTCCCCATAGCGTGATGCAGATGGTAATAACGGATACAGTGGGCAGCGGCGGCGGAGCGACCGGCTGGCTGCTCAAACATATGGGATAAGAAACGATCATGACCGAGAATATTAGTATCAAACGGGCCCTGCTTTCAGTGTCCGACAAAAGCGGTTTGGCGGAACTCGGCAAAGAGCTGGCGGCCATGGGCGTCGCCTTGATCTCCACTGGCGGAACGGCCAAGGCACTGCGCGATGCCGGGCTGGAGGTTGCCGATATTTCTGATGTGACGCACTTCCCCGAGATGATGGATGGCAGGGTGAAAACACTCCACCCCAAAGTGCATGGCGGCCTGCTGGCGCGGCGCGATGATGCGGGGCATATCGCGTCGATGGAAGAACATGACATTGCCGGAATCGACCTGGTCATTGTCAATCTCTATCCCTTTGCCCAGACGGTCGCGAAAGGCGCGGCGCGTGACGAGATCATCGAAAATATCGATATTGGCGGCCCCAGCATGGTGCGCAGCGCGGCGAAGAACCATGATTTCGTCACTATCGTCACCGACCCGTCAGATTACGACACATTGCTCGCTGAACTGAAGGAAAGTGGTGGTGCGACCAGCCTGGACTTCCGCAAGAAAATGGCGGCCAAAGCCTTTGCCGCGACCGCTAGCTATGACAGCATGATCGCGCAATGGTTCAGCTTTGCCGATCAGCAGCAGATGTTCCCGCCAACCCTGCCGCTGACGATGAGCCAGCCGACTGAGTTGCGCTATGGTGAAAACCCGCATCAAAGCGCCGCGCTCTATCTGCCGGATGGGTCTTCTGCGAGTGGCATAGCGCAGGCCGAACAATTGCAGGGCAAAGCGCTGAGCTATAATAATTATAACGACGCCGATGCCGCGCTGGAACTGGTCAGCGAGTTTCGCGATGGCCCGCCAACGGTGGTAATTGTCAAACATGCCAATCCCTGCGGCGTCGCCAGCGGTGACAGCATTTTGGAAGCATATAAAGCCGCTCTCGCGTGCGATAGCGTATCGGCCTTTGGCGGGATTATCGCGGTGAACCGGCCCCTGGACGGCGTGGCAGCCGAAGCAATGACCGGCATCTTCACCGAAGTCGTCTGCGCGCCCGATGCCGACGCCGATGCGCGTGCCATATTCGCGAAGAAGAAGAATTTGCGGTTGCTCCTCACCGGCCACCTGCCCGATCCCGCACGGCCCGGCATGGGCGTGAAGTCTATCGCGGGCGGCTATCTGCTGCAATCGCGCGACAATGGCCAGATCGCGGAAGATGATCTCAAATGTGTAACCAAGCGCCAGCCCAGCGCACAGGAAATGACGGATTGCCTGTTCGCCTGGACGGTCGCGAAACATGTGAAATCCAACGCGATTGTCTATGCCAAAGGCGGCTCCACTGCTGGCGTTGGCGCGGGGCAGATGAACCGGCTCGAATCCGCTCGGATTGCGGCGTGGAAAGCCAAGGATGCGGCGGAGAAAGCAGGCTGGAGCGAAGCGCGGACCATCGGGTCAGCCGTGGCTTCCGATGCGTTCTTCCCCTTCGCCGATGGCTTAATGGCAGCGGTGGAAGCGGGCGCGACGGCGGTGATCCAACCCGGCGGATCGATCCGCGATGACGAGGTTATCGCGGCGGCAGACGAGGCTGGTCTGGCGATGCTGTTTACCGGGATGCGGCATTTCCGGCATTGATGTCGAAGTCCTCCGGGGGGCAGAAGGGGAGCTGAGAAATTGCGGACAATTGATTCCAGACAGAACCGGCTGCCGTCGATCAATCTGTTTCTAGTTTTCCAAAAAAATTCTGTTGAGTGCTAGCCAGATCAATCCGCTGCCAGCACCGGGGATAAAGAATGCCCATTGGCTAGGCAATCCTCCTGCATTTAATAAAAAATAGCTCAATATTCCTCCGATTATAGGTATACAGCAACTTCCAAGGAGTGGCGGAATAGCGAATGACCTCAATATATAGGCAACGATAATCAAAGTTATAATTCCGACAAGTTCAATGAATAAGATTACAATCACTATGAAAAGTAAAAAGGCGAACGACAAAGGGCTTGAATATTCGTTGGTAATCGCATCGCTTGGATAGGACCATACAACCATAGCCGCCAAGCAAGCAGCGGTCGCATATATTATGGGAAAAAAGATCAACTTTTTCATCGACCATTTTTTAACTCAGAACCAAGATAAAGCCAATGTCGGCTTTCGGGATATAGCGAACGCTAGAATGAGTTCCCCTCTATACATCTAAGCCTCATTCCGCCAACATGCGCACATGAAACTAAATCTGGAAAATAAAACCGTCCTTGTCACCGCTGGCAGCAAGGGCATTGGCTTGGCCACCGCGTTGGGATTTCATGCATGCGGAGCAAAAGTCGCGATTTGCGGGCGATCGCAGGATAATCTGGATGCTGCGGCTGCGCAGATGCCAGGCTGTTTGGCACTCGTCGGGGATGTTTCGCAATCGGACGATATTGATCGGGTCGTGCAAGGGGCTGGCGACAAATTTGGCGGGATCGATATATTGGTCAACAATGCTGGCGGGCCGCCGCCCGGTCTCTTTGAAGAGCTGGCGGATGAAGATTGGGATAAGGCGGTACAATTGACCCTGATGTCAGTCATCCGCACGACGCGATTGGTGTTGCCGCATATGCGCGCGCAAAAATGGGGCCGTATTGTCAATATCTCATCATCCGGGGTGAAACAGCCGGTTCCTGGCCTTACCCTGTCGAACAGCATAAGAATGGCGGTATTGGGCTGGGCCAAGACGCTCGCTAATCAGGTGGCGGGCGATAATATCTTGGTCAATACGGTTTGCCCCGGCTTCACCAATACCGACCGGATCACCCAGATATTCGAGAAACAATCCCAGGCGTCGGGCAAGAGTATCGAAGAGATTGCTGCAGGCATGGCGGCCCAGATTCCGATGCAACGCATTGGTCAACCAGAGGAAATCGCCAATTTGGCGGTTTTTCTGGGATCAGAAGCGGCCAGCTATATTACCGGCACCGCCATTCAGGTGGATGGCGGCTCGGTACAAGGTTTCTGAGAAGCGAGCGACAAAACGCCCGCTGCTGGAAGGAAATTATTCCGGCGTAGCGGCCTGTGCGCTTTGACCATCGCCTTCGGGTGCGGCGATAATGTCGCGGGTTACGCTGCCTTTATCGACGGTAAAGGTTTCGGCATCACCCACGGAAGAACGGATACCGGCATCGGAATCACCGGCTTGGCCGACAATCGCGGACTCGGTCACGCTGCGGGCTTGGGAGCCGCCGAACATGGCTTCCAATGTCTGTTGCTGCACACCGCCGGTTTGGGGACGAGGCTGGCCAGGTTGGGGTGGGTTAAGCCCGAAATCTGGCGGAATCACCAATGGCGGCTGACGCGATACGGCAAATTCATCGGGACGGTCACGATCAAACAGGCCGCTGGAACCGCAAGCGGATAGTCCGACCAGCGAGATGAGGCTGATACCTATCATTGATTTACGCATATTCACTTCCTTAAATCTCTTTGAAGAGCCTTTGGCGGGCTCTTTGCCATGGGTCAACTGTCGCCAAGCTGAATATTATTCCTCGTCCGGCTTCTCGCGTATTAACAGCGCGCGTGCAAGCAGGATTACGACCCCGATGGAAATGCACGCATCTGCGACATTGAAAATCAGGAATGGGCGGAAATCGCCGATATGTAGATCTGCAAAATCAGCGACATAGCCGAGCCGCGCCCGGTCGAGGATATTGCCCATTGCACCGCCGAGGACGAAAGACAGAGCGATAATGTCCCATTTCGCCTTTTCCCGCCACATCCAGATCAGCACCGCAATGGCGATGAAAGCCGTCAGCGCGACCAGCGCCCAGCGTTGAAAGTCCGTCGATGCGGTCAGGAATCCCATCGACACACCATAATTCTCCGCCCAGGTGAGGTTGAAAAACGGCAATAATTCAATCTGGCCCTTGGCGCGCAGGTCAAGCGGATGCATCACCATATATTTGGTGAACTGGTCCGCGATGAAGATCAAAAAGGCGACAACAAGGCCGATGATCCGGTATTTCGAAGTCGCTTTAGTCATGCGTTGAGAACCCCGTCGCAGCGGCCGCAGAGCGCGCCGTCTTCCTTTACATCCGGCAACAATCGCCAGCAGCGCCCGCATTTGTGATGGTCGGTTTTGGTCACGGTGATTTCCGCGCCATCCTTTACATCGGCAACGATGCATAGTTCGGCAAATTCCGCCGCATCAATCGGTAGGTCACCCATCGGATAGGTCACTTCTGCTTCCAAACTGGAGCGAATGGTTTTCTCGCGGCGCAGCGGTTCAATAGCTTCCGTGACATTGATTCTGGCTATGCGGATATTGCCCCACTTTCCGGCCAGCGCTTCATCGTTCCAAGCACCATCGACTTCCGGCCACTCTTTCAAGTGGATGCTGTCATTCTCATCCGGGAAACGGCTCTGCCAGATTTCTTCGGCGGTAAAGACCAGCACGGGCGCGATGTAACGCGTAAGAGCGTGGAACAATATATCCATCACCGTCCGGTAGGCCATGCGTTTCGGATCATCCGGCGCGTCGCAATAGAGGCAGTCCTTACGGATATCGAAGAAGAAAGCGCTCAGATCATCCTGCGCAAAGGCGGTCAGCTCGCGCATATAGGGCCCGAAGGCGAAATCATTCACATGGCTCTTCAGCTTCGCATCAACCTCGGCCAGACGGTGCAGCACATAGCGCTCCAGCTCCGGCATATCGGCGACGGCCACCCGCTCGCTATCCTCAAAATCGCTGAGGCCGCCAAGCATATAACGGAAAGTGTTGCGCAATTTGCGATAGCTGTCGGTGACGCCTTTCAGGATTTCATCACCGATCCGGTGATCCTCGGTGAAATCGACGCTCGCGGCCCAGAGGCGCAGGATATCCGCGCCATTGACGTTGATAATTTTTTGCGGATCAAGCGTATTGCCGAGCGACTTCGACATTTTCTTGCCGTTCTTGTCGAGCGTCATGCCATGCGTCAGTACGGCCTTGTAAGGCGCACGCCCGCGCGTGCCGCATGATTCCAGCAGGCTCGACTGGAACCAGCCGCGATGCTGGTCGCTGCCTTCCAGATAGAGGTCAGCCGGGGTCTGATGATCCGGCCATTTGCCGCTCTCCAGCACGAAAGCATGGGTGCAGCCGCTGTCAAACCAGACGTCGAGAATGTCGGTGATCACTTCATAATCATCGAGGCTATATTTATTGCCAAGAAATTCCTGATGATCGGCATTAAACCACGCATCGGCACCGTCGGTTTTGAAGGCGGCGATAATGCGCTCGTTGACCGCCGGGTCATTGAGATAGTCACCGGTCTTGCGATCGACATAAAGCGCAATCGGCACGCCCCAGGCGCGCTGGCGACTGAGCACCCAGTCGGGGCGGCCTTCGAGCATGGACTGCAGGCGGCGATGGCCGCGCGCAGGGACGAAGCGGGTCTTGTCAATTTCCGCCAGCGCCGTCTCGCGCAGGGTAGCAGCGACGCCTTCGGCATGGCCAACGACCATCTCTTTGTCCGTCATTCCAGCGGAAGCTGGAATCTCCTTCGGTTGCAGACCACCGTCTGAGATCCCACCGTCCGCTGGGATGACGCCATGCTTTTCCGGAGCCTTTAGCGGCTCATCCATCGGCACAAACCATTGCGGGGTACAGCGATAGATGATCTTCGCTTTCGACCGCCAGCTATGCGGATAGCTATGCTGAAAATCGTCGCTGGCCGAGAGCAAAGCGCCCGCTGCGCGCAGGTCTTCACAAATCGGACCAGTGCTGCTGACAAATTTCTTGTTGATCACCCCGCCCGCGCGCTCATCTCCGCGCGGCAGCCAGGCCCAATCTTCCCGATAGACGCCATCCGCATCGACCGCGAAAACCGGGTTGATGCCGTTTTCCTTACACAGCAGGAAATCATCCTCGCCATGGTCCGGTGACATATGGACCAGGCCGGTGCCTGCTTCGGTGGTGACGAAGTGCGATCCATCAAGGAACGGGCGCGGTTTGGTGTAGAATTCCAGCGCCGCCGCATCTACGCCACCCGTATTCCCGCGTAGGCGGGAATCCATCTCCCGGTCGCTCGATGTTGCGCTGTCGGGAGATAGGCTCCCGCCTGCGCGGGAGCACAGGATATCGGCCATGGGGTGTTTGGCGATGGCGCCCGCGAGTTGCGAGCCTTTAACTATCAAAGGCTTTCCAGCATCGTCAGTTACTTGCCATAATTTAAAATCATCAACATCAGCTGATTTCTTAAGTCTCTCAGAAAAAGCGGTAAATAAACCTTGAGCAACAAGAAACCTGCGTTCAGTTGCAGGATCGACGACAACAAAATACTCAACATCCGCCCCATAAGCGAGCGCCTGATTGACCGGAATGGTCCAAGGCGTCGTCGTCCAGATCACCGCATGCGCGCCAACTAGTTCCGGCGCATTCGGTGCCTCGACAATCTCAAACGCCACATCAATTTGCGTCGAGGTGATATCTTCATATTCCACCTCGGCCTCGGCCAAGGCGGTTTTCTCAACCGGCGACCACATGACCGGCTTCGCGCCGCGATACAATTGTCCCGCTTCCGCAAACTTCAGCAGCTCCGCGACGATCGCCGCTTCGGCGTCATAATCCATCGTCAGATAGGGCTTGTCCCACTGCGCCGAAATGCCGAGCCGCTTGAATTCCTCGCGCTGCACATCGACCCATTTGTCGGCATATTCGCGGCATTCGGCGCGGAATTCGCTCGCTGGAACCTCGTCCTTGTTGCGCTTTTTCTTGCGGTATTGTTCCTCGATCTTCCACTCAATCGGCAGGCCGTGACAATCCCATCCGGGTACAAAGGGCGCATCCTTGCCGAGCATATTCTGAGACCGGACGACCAAATCCTTGAGCGTCTTGTTAAGGCTGTGGCCGATATGGATATTGCCATTGGCGTAAGGCGGGCCATCATGGAAAATGAACTTTTCGCGGCCTGCACGGGCTTCCCGCAGCTTCTCATAAAGCCCAATATTCTGCCAGCGCTCCAGAATCGCCGGTTCCTTATTCGCAAGGCCGGCTTTCATCGGGAAATCGGTTTTCGGCAGGAAAACCGTGTCTTTATAATCTGGAGCTTCAGATGCTTTTGGGTCAGTCATGATTTGCGGGGATTAGGCGAGGCAGCGCGCGGGCGCAAGCATGGTTTTTTACCGGAACCGGTCGCCTGATGATCGGCCCTATGCCTAAGCGTTATGCTTATGGGCAGGCTGGCGCGAATCCGGTATCTGGGGAGATGAAGCGGGGGCTATTGCAGAGGAGTCAATCATGGACGTGAATGGCACGAATAGCAGCCCGAATACGGGCCTTAACAGCAGCTCAGGCGGTCTCGGCCAGACCGGAACCGCTCAGGATATAGCAGCGCAAACGCCGGACCAGATGCTTGCCCAGCAGGCGCGGACCGGCACACCAGTGGAGCAGGGTCAGGCGCTGCAACAGCTTGACCAGATGACCGGCAACAAGGCCGCAACGGATGCCTTGACCCGCAGTGAGGAGGCGCAGGCCAAGGGCCAGACGACAACTGAACACACACCGGAAATGTGCACGGTGGAAGTGCGGTACAAACCTGTAATCGGGCCAACAAATCACGCTTTCATCGTGACGACTGACGCCGATTCGACCAATTATTTCCGTGGTGGTCCAGCGGGCAATGGATTTGGCAGCGGATCAAGCGGTAGCGGCGCGACCAGCGCGTCCAGCAACACCAGCGGCGGCGACAATGCCAATCGCGGTTGGGGCAATATCGTCACCGAATATGGTGCTTATCAGCCGGGTACCGTCGATTGGACAACCAATCCAACCGGCCAGCAAACCGTGCACACACAGGCTGGAAACTGCGATGCCATTGAAACCCAGATGGCGCAGCGCGCTGATGCGATAGAAGCGGCCAATGTCCCTTACAGTCCATTTGGTCCCAATAGTAACACCACTGTCCGCGATATATTGGATAATAGTGGCTTTACGGACGTCAATCCGGTAGTTTGGTCACCAGGATGGAACGACAATATGCCCGTTGGTCAATGATGAGCCGATTGAACCGGCGGTTTGGTTCGTTGATGGCTCCCGCGACATGCGGGTTGATACTGGCGGGTTTGACAGCTTGCACTGAGGAGCCATCGGCTGACACAACAACAGCGAATATACAAGGCGCCAACACACAAAGCGACAGTGCGGCCCTGACTGCATCGACCGCAGAACCGGATGGCGCAGAACCGGATGGCATAGTGACGACACCAGAAAGCCTAGAGACGGATCTCAATAGTGCGCTGCCAAAGGGTAGCACGGCAGAACAAGTATCTGCCTATCTGGCTGACCGGAATATCGAACATTCCGGTGCGCAGGATCAATCCAATATGGCGCATATGGGCGCCAATCCGGATGAGAAACTGATGACCGCCATCATGCGTGATGTCAAAACATCGGCACTTGCGAAACAGTCCATTGCTATGAAATTCTATTTCGACGATGCCAATAAGCTGGTCCGCACCACCGTCGAAGAGGTCAATACTGGTCTTTAAGCCTAATCGTTCTAGCGAATAAGCGCCGGCCCCACTTTGCTGATATCTTCCACCATAACATAGCCGTTAAAGCTCACCGGAATGTCCGCTAGCTGATTGCCATAGGTCAATCCCCGGGTGGATTCGCGGTCGTTCATCGGGCCGATAATCAGCGTGCGCGCACCGACGGCTTCCATACGGGCTGTGGTGCGATTGGGCCATCCGGCAAAGGCCCATTGATAGTCCAATGGAACCACCAGTGTACCGTTTTTGCAGCTATCGGGCGTCATGCCGAGCCAACCCATCCATGCATAATCCTTGGTACAGGCTTTGACATCGGGTTTCGACCAGGCCCAAATGCCGGGCACCAATTCTTTCATGCGTTTGACCGGCGCTTCTCCGCCATAAAAGCCATCGCCTTCTTTCAGGGGATCGCGGCCAGCGGACTTGAGGATCGCGTAGAGCTGGTCAGCTTCATCGGGGTTCTTACTTTTGAAGTTAAACAAAAATGGTCTGTAGGTCTCTGAGGCTAGCGCCTCTTCTACCGTTGGTATTTTCCCAACCCCTTTGCCGCGCAGAGGAAAGGTTTTTCCGCCATCGGATGAATAGCCATAGCCCACGTCCAGCGCCTGCAATTCAGCCAGCGTCAGGTCCCGCGTATTGCCTGTACCCTCGGTGCGACAATCAACGGTCCAGTCATGAAACAGCACCATTTTGCCGTCTTTGGTCGGGGCAACATCAACCTCCACCATATCCGCCTGCATCCCGACAGCTGCGCGGATCGAGTGGATTGTATTCTCGAAAATCTCCAGCTCTTCCTGCCCGGGGAGCATGCGAACCGCTGTGCAATCATCCCGGCCAATTCCCGTTGGGTCGTAGATATGATGCACACCGCGATGGGCGATCATTTTGAAGCGGCCATCGGGGTCCGGGGCCCATCGGGAACTGTTGAGCAAAAATATGATGAGGAACAACATCCAGAGGCCACCAAATCCCCACAATAGTGTCTTCTTCATCCAAGCAGGTCCTTGGCCCTGTCACAATCTTTTGCCATTTGCGCCATGAGCCCGTCAAGATCGTCAAATTTTTCCTCACCGCGCAGGAAATGGTGCAGCTCAACCTCGATGACCTGGCCGTAGAGATCTTCAGCAAAATCAAAGAAATAGGGTTCCAGCAACTCTTTCGGTGGATCGAAGGTCGGGCGGATGCCCAGATTGGCAGCACCCTTAACAACGCGGCCATCGGGCAAGCGGCCCTTTACAGCATATATGCCATATTTGGGGCGCAGATAGTGATCGATATCGATATTGGCGGTGGGATAGCCAAGCTTACGGCCATTTTTGTCGCCGTGGATGACCGGACCTTCAATCGCGAAGGGCCGGGTGAGCAGCGCGGCCGCCGTTTCACAATCACCGGCTTTCAAGGCATCGCGGATGCGACTGGAGGAGATAACTTGCGCCTCACCATTTTGGCCATCGCTAACCGCGCCAACTGCCTTGGTGGACAGGCCGAGTGGCGCGCCCAACTGTTTCATGACTTCGACATTGCCTACGCGGCCTTTGCCAAAGGTGAAATCTTCACCGGTGACAATGCCTGCTGCGCCAAAGCGTTCGACCAGCAGTTTTTCGACAAAATCCTCGGCGGTCGTGCCTGCCAATTCTGCACCAAATTCGAATATCAGCATCGCATCAGCGCCGGCGGCGGTGAACAGACGTTCGCGCTGGTCCAAGGTCGTTAGGCGAAAAGGCGGTGCGTCGGGCTGAAAATGGCGGACGGGATGCGGATCAAAGGTTGCGATGATCGCCGGACGGCCCTCTGCCGCGGCCCAGTCGATCGCTGTTTGCGCGACAACCTGATGGCCCTTGTGAAAGCCATCAAAATTGCCCAGCGCAATAATCGCACCGCGCAATTCTTTCGCTATTCTGTTTTGCCCGCTTAGCCGCATGATATTTCGGCTATTGGCCAGTTTCGCTGGTTTGTTCAACCGCTTGTTTCGGTAAATCTTTTAGTGGGATCAGACCTTGCTGCAAAACCCGCAGGGCATTTTCGCCCATCACCGCACGAATCTCTGTTTCGGTAAAGCCCGCTTCCATCAACGCTTGTGTGATATGGACGATGCCGCTGGTGTCGAAACGGGTGGTTACTGCCCCGTCAAAATCCCCGCCCAGCGCGATATGCTGGATGCCGACCAGATCGCGGATATGTTTGGCCGCCTTTGCGACACTTTTCGGGTCGGTGTCGCACATGGCGCCGTCCCAATAGCCAAGACCAATCAAGCCGCCGGTCGCCGCAACGCCCTTAATCTCTTCGTCCGTCAGATTGCGATTCACACCACAAACGGCTTGCACTCCGCCATGGCTGGACACGACCGGGCGACGCGCTATTTTCAGGATATCGGCCACAGTCTCGTGACTGCTGTGCGCGATATCGACGATCATGCCCTTGTCTTCCATGTCGCGGACAATCTGCCTCCCAAAATCGGTGAGACCGCCTTTTTCTTCTCCATGCATCGACCCGGCCAGTTCGTTATCGAAAAAATGCACAAGGCCAGCCATGCGCATGCCGGAATCATAAAGCGTGTCGAGATTTTCACGCTTGCCTTCCAGCGTTTGCAAGCCTTCGGCGGAGAACATCACGCCAATCGGTTTTTCAGGTCTGGTACGCGCCATGGCCAATCCATCCACATGGGACGGTGTGCTGATTGCAACCATCGCGCCATCGGAAGCAGCGACGGCCCGGTCCAATTTGGTCGCATGCCATAATTGACGTTCCAATAGAGAATTCCATGTCCGGATGGGCTGTAGCTGAGCGATAGCGAGCATTGTGATATTATCGGTTTCGGCGCTATTGCTGTCGTAATTCTGGTTTTTGGGCGTTTTGGTGACGCTGGAGAAAATTTGTAATCCGACATTGCCTTGCTGCATGCGCTGCAGGTCGACATGCCCATAATCGACACTATCCGTAATTTTGCGTTTCCACAGCAACGTATCACTATGGAGGTCAACGATCATCAGGCTGTCATGCAGCGTTTGGGCCTCGGCGGTAATTTCCGGCAATGGCTTGCCATCAATCATGTTGGTCTGCTTTTCGAATATGCTGGGTGCAAAAATGAAGAAACCGATGGCCAGGACCATTACCAATAAGAATGTGGCCGCCAGGAATTTCTTCATCCCTCTTTCCTTTTCAGGGTAACAAAAGAGAAAGCGGGCCGTCCTTGCGCGGCATCATGATGCTCTCTTTCACTTTCCTGCCAAATATCAGGATCAAAGCTTTCCATAACTGTATCGCCATCCACATCCATATGCACTTCGGTGAGTGCAATGCGATCGGCCTTTGGAAGAAAGAGCCGATAAATCTCCGCGCCGCCGATAATCGCGATATGTGGCGCATTGGCGATTTTCAAAGCCTCTTCGACATTACCCGCAGCTTCGGCGCCTTCGGCTTCCCATTCTTTGTCGCGGGTCAGCACGATATGACGACGACCCGGCAATAGTCCCGGCAAACTGTCAAAGGTTTTACGCCCCATGATCATCGGTTTACCCTGTGTCACGGATTTGAAGTGGCGCAAGTCGGCTGGCAAATGCCACGGCAAAGCGCCGTCTTTGCCGATTACGCCATTGTCGGCGCGCGCGAGGATCAGGATGATTTCAGGATGATTCATGCTATGCGCCTAGCTCAGATCAAACCATGTGCAAATCAGAAAAACAATTTCGTGACATGGCCCATTTTTCGGCCCGGGCGGCTCTCGCCTTTTCCGTAAAGATGAAGCTGGTTGGCGGAGTCTGTTAGCAGCGCCTGCCATTCACCAGCACTACCACCAATAAGATTTGTCATTTCGACTCTGTCCGCGACCAATCCGGTATCGCCCAGCGGTAATCCGCAAATCGCTCTTATGTGATTTTCAAACTGGCTGGTGATCGCGCCCTCGATGGTCCAGTGCCCGCTATTATGAACACGTGGGGCCATCTCGTTAAACACCGGTCCGTTATCCGTAGCGAAAAATTCGCAGGTCAGCACACCGACATAATCCATTGCATCTGCCATTTTGGCCGCCAGCGCCCGTGCGGCTTCTTCTTGCCTGGCAATTTCAGCGGGAGCAGGAACCAGAGACTGTGCCAAGATGCCGTCTTCATGAATATTATGCGGCGTATCCCAATAGCGGATGGCACCATCTTGTCCGCGCACAAGGATTACCGAAAATTCATGGGAGAAGGTCACAAAGCCCTCTGCAACACACGGTTGATGGGCCACGCTATCCCAATGTTTGCCCAAATCATCCCCCGGTTTTATGCGGGCTTGCCCCTTGCCATCATAGCCCATCCGGATGGTTTTCAGAATGGCGGGGGCGCCTATGTCCGCTATCGCCTTGTCCAGAGACGCGGCGTCCGTGACTTCAGCAAACGGAGCGGTCTTGCCGCCATGAGTGCGCGCATAATTTTTCTCGGCGATCCGGTTTTGCGCAATATCGAGTGCAGCTACCGGCGGATAGAGCGGGGCGCGGTCTGCTATCGCGGTAAGCGGCGCGACGGGAACATTTTCAAATTCAAAGGTGATGACGTCACAGGCATCGGCAAATTTTTCCAGCGCCGGAATATCGTCGTCCTGTGCGCAGGTAAATTCCGCCGCGACATCAGCCGCGACACTGGCTTCATCTGGCGCATAGATATGACAGCGATAGCCAAGCTGCGCAGCTGCAACCCCAAGCATCCGGCCCAATTGACCGCCGCCCAAAATGCCAATGGTCGAACCGGGAGGAAGCGGGGTCATCGCAGCCGACTATTCCGGTTGCTCGGCAACGGCGTCGCTTTGCGCGGCGCGCCATGCATCCAACCGGTCCGCCAGCGCATCGTCTTCGTTGGCGATGATTGCTGCGGCCAGTAAGGCGGCATTTTTCGCGCCAGCATCACCAATTGCCAATGTTCCTACCGGAATACCGGCGGGCATCTGCGCGATGGACAGCAAGCTATCGACGCCGTTTAAGCTACGCGACTGGATCGGCACGCCCAATACCGGTATCCGTGTCATCGCGGCGGCCATACCAGGCAAATGTGCGGCACCGCCGGCACCGGCTATGATCACTTTCAATTTTCGCGATGCGGCGGATTTGGCATAATCATATAAGCGGTCGGGTGTACGGTGCGCCGAAACAATTTTGACTTCATGCGCAATATCAAGCTGTTCCAGAATATCGGCGGCAAGACGCATGGTGGCCCAGTCGGACTGACTGCCCATGATGATTCCAATTTTCGGTCCAATTTTCTGATTGGCTTCGGTCATGCTTGCACCTGAATAGTGTCGCGGAAGCAAAACCGTTTAGCCATGAAATGGTGGTCACGCAATGCGCCAATGACGTTCTGCCATCTTTTATCACGGTACATTTGCGATAAGGCAGTTTTGTTGGTCCCGTTGGATCAATCCTATTGACTAAACAGCATTCCGTAAATTAAGAGACAGTAAAAAAACAGTAATAGTGATAAATAATATAACATCCGGGATAAGAACTTGGTTGCTGAACTTGTTGGTGAAGGGGAAATTGAAGAAAAATGCCCGCATTGTATTGTTTTTCAACTGGAAAATGCCCGATTGAAAGAAGCATTGTCTGAAATGGAACAGCGCGCCAATCATGATCCCCTGACCGAGCTTCCCAATCGCCGCTATTTTATAGAAAGTCTGGAAAAACGTATCCGGCGGTGCCAGCGCTATGGCGATAATACGGCGCTGTTGTTTCTTGATGTCGATGACTTGAAGTCGATCAACGACACCCATGGCCATGCGGCCGGGGATGCATTGCTGATCCATCTTGCCAAAATATTGAAAGACAATATCCGGGCCTGTGACATGGTCGCGCGGATCGGCGGCGATGAATTTGCGTTGCTGCTCGACAATCTGGATGCTGATCAAGTGGAGCACAAGATCCTGTCTTTGATCGATCGAATCAAGACAGCCAATCTGGTTCACGACGATCGGGTTTTAAAATTTGGGGCGGCTATTGGTTATAGCTTTGTCGGACCTGCAGACACCGTATCCGCGCTGATGTCACGGGCCGATGAAGCCATGTATCAATCGAAAAATGATAATGTCTGAGCGTGCGGCTTTTTAACGCTCCGACAAATAATAGCGTTCTTTTTCATTCAGATCATCATCCAGATCATAGATAATCGGCTGGCCCGTCGGGATTTCCAGACCGGTTATCTCATCATCCGAAATACCGGACAAATGCTTGACCAGCGCACGCAGGCTGTTGCCATGGGCAGAGATCAGAACGCGCTTGCCAGATTGCAATTCGGGCGCGATGCGGGTTTTCCAATAAGGCAATACGCGGGCAATCGTGTCTTTCAAACTCTCGGTCGCGGGGACTTCGATTCCGGCATAGCGGGGATCGGATGTCATCTGATACTCGCTATCGGCGGCCATGGGCGGCGGCGGGGTATCAAAGCTGCGGCGCCAGATATGCACCTGCTCGTCGCCATGCTTGTCGCGGGTTTCCTGTTTGTTGAGACCGGTGAGCCCGCCATAATGACGCTCGTTCAGACGGTAGTTTTTCTCCACCGGTAGCCAGAGCCGGTCCATTTCTTCCAGTGCCAGATTGAGCGTCTTGATGGCCCGGCTTTGCAGGCTGGTGAAGCACAGGTCCGACTCAATGCCTTTCGCTTTCATCAGGCGCCCAGCCTCGCGTGCTTCTTCAATGCCTTTTTCGGTGACATCCACATCCCACCAGCCGGTGAAGCGGTTTTCGAGATTCCATTGTGACTGGCCGTGACGAAGAAGGATGAGCTGAGGCATAGAATGTCCTTAATTTTGCTGTTGAGGCCTCTGTAGCGGTGAAGGCAGGGTCCGCCAAGCCAGATATTCATTCATATTGGGGCAGAAAAAGCTGAACTATTTATACAATTTCTACGCAAAATGGGGGTCAAATTGCGACGAACCGAGTGGAAAATTAGCAGCTGCGCGATCCGTCTGGCGGCGATTGCGAACGGGTGCAAATGGTCAGGTTGAGATGATGGAATCATGACCCGTAAAGCCTATGAAAAATCGGCCGTGTAGGAAAGCCTGTTTCACCAATATGGCGGCCTGGCGATCACAAGATTCGGCTAAGCGTATAGAAGGCGCCAAGCCCGCCGACCAGATAGGCAGCTGGTATCTCTGCCCACTTACGCTGATCAACTGGGGATCTGCCGATCAGCCAGAGCATCGCCAATATGAGCGCTACGAAAAGGATCTGACCGATCTCGACACCGAGATTGAACAAGAGCAGCGCCCATATTTCTTGTCCTTTAGGCAGACCGATATCAGCCAGCGCGCCAGCAAAGCCGAGACCGTGAAGCAACCCAAAGCCGAGCGCGATCAGCCAGGGCCTTCGGATGGTCAGGCTGGTCTTGCCATTCCATTTCCGCACCACTTCAACAGCGAGGAAAAATATCGAGAGCGCGATCAGCAATTCCACCGGCTCGCTCGGCAAGGTGAACAGGCCGAGCGCGGTGATCGCCAGCGTGACACTATGGCCCAGTGTGAAGGCCGAGATTACCCAGAGCAATTGGCGTGTCGGCGTCAACAGCACCAAGCCAAGCACGAACAGAAGGTGATCCCAGCCGAAAAGCATATGCTCCGCGCCGATTTGCAGATAAGCGCTGGCCGGGGATCCGCCGGGGTCGCCCAAGGCAAAAGACGCGCTGGCCGGGCGCAGGATATGAGTGGTTTCAGCGCCGTCGGCGGTGCGCAGGCGGACAAACACATCGGTGAGGGTGCGGTCTAGGCCTTCGATCGCAACGCGGCCCGAGTTGAGCTGACATGAAACCTGCCAGCTCTCGACAATCGCGTCGCCGGAAATGACTTGCCGGGTGGTTTCTGGTTGTGGGCATTGCTCGGGTAGAACGGGGCGCATCTTGAGCTTGCGGCCAGACAGGATCGGCTGTTTCCAGACCACCGTGACAATGCCATCCGATTGTGCGGTCAGTTCGAGAGCGGCTGGCCGAATTTCATGAGCGCTGGCAGGGGAGGCGAGGAGAAAGGTGCAAAGGAAGACGATGCAAAAGAAAAAGCGCTCAGGCTGAGCTTGTCGAAGCCGGTCTATAGATTTGCAGACAGCGCTCACCAGATCCTTCGACAGGCTCAGGATGAGCGCGGTGCTTGTTTTTGAAGCAGGGCCGGTCTGGATCACCGTTCGGAGTCCTCAATCACCACATCATAACCGCGCATCAGATCTTGCAGCGCCGCCTGCTTGGCCTTGCTGCTCTGGTCTTCTTTCCACGCGGCGGCGACCTCTGCCTTGATCGGTTCAAAACTGGCTTCGGCAGCGCCATCGATGGTTTCGATCCGCACCAGATGCAGCCCGAAAGCCGAACCAATGGGCTGGCTCCATTGTCCGGTTTTCAGCTTAAAGATTGCGCTGGCGAAATCCGGTCCGAACAATCGGGTGACTTCGCTTTGCGGTATCGCGGCATAGCTGCGTTTCTGGATGAAAGGATCGCCGAGGCTTCTCCATGCCGTTCCCGATTGCGCGCGCTTCAGGGTGCTGACCGCTACGCCATTAATCGCATCGCCATGTTTCTCCGGGCTGAGATATATATGCACAAATGTGCGCCGTTCTGGTGCGGCAAATTGATCGCGGTTCTGGTCAAACCATGACTCTAACTCGGCATCAGAAGGAGTGTCGGCCGTGCTTTCGCCGCTGACCAGAAAATCCATCTTCTGGGCCAGTCGGCGCTTGATAATGGTGTCGTCATCGCCGAGACCAAGCCGCTCGGCTTCGCGCACCAGCACTTCCTGTTGCACATATTGGTCGATAATCTGCTGCTTGTCCTCACCGGTCGGCAAGCGGCCAGCCGTATTGGCCCATAGCACGCTCAGCCGGTCTATCTCGGCAGCGCTAACCGTGATCGTCCGGCCCTGCTCGCCCTGATAGCTGCTCCAGACATGATTTATCGCGACCAGCGCTAGCCCGATCAGAACAAAATGCGTGATCGGATCTCGGAGGGCTTTTTTCAATATGCTCATGGCTTTGCTATGATCTCAAACTGCGCTCTCCCTGAGCTTGTCGAAGGGCCTTGAGACCGGCTTCGACAGGCTCAGCCTGAGCGCCAATGGATATTTAGGGCTGCGATCAGGCCTTGGTCGGCACATACCAGATGGGTGATGACCAGGCGCGTTCCTGAATGGTTTTCTGCAACGCCGGGTTAGGCGGTACGCCTGCGCGTATGGCATCCCATGTCGACCAGCGGCAAACCGGATTTTCGAGCACGCGGACATAATAGGAAGCGCGTTGCCCCGCCTTATGGTCCGGGTCACGCCAGAAGGTCTTCAATTCCGGTGCGCCTTTGTCGGTGGAGATGGAGCAATCCATCAGATTGACCGTTGCGCCGTTATCGGGACAGCGGGCCGTGGCCGGATCAACCGTGCCGCCGTCGGAACAGGCCACATCGAACACTTTCTCATTGGTCTTACCGCCGTCCGTCCAGACTTTGACAATCTGTAATCTTTGCAACGGCGCGCTCATCGCATCACGCATGGCCCAGACGATAAAGCCGGGGGCCTGTCCCTGACCAACCAGGTCTCCGCCCATGGTCACGCCATTTTTATAGGCTTTGGACACCATGTCGGGATCATCCAGCATCGCGGCATCAAAACCAAAACCGCCGAAGAAGCGCAATTTGATGCGTGTGCCGGTGGTGGCATAAGTTTCCTTGCGGCGCATGGCGTCAAATATAGCCTCGCGGGTATTTTCTTCCGCCCAGACCGCCGCATAGCCAGACGCGCCCCAGCGGGAGAACCAGTTCGCGGCGCGGGGATCAACCGTCACGCCCTCCCAGCTTTTCTTGCCCCCCGGGGGAACCGAGCCGCGTGCTTCCGGCGTGCCGTCAACGACGCCAACTTTTGACCAGAAATTTTTCTCGTCAAACGAACCGCCAGCAACATGGGTATCAGTGGACCCGATCAGGCCGAATTGGAAAGGATTGCCGCCAATTTTGTCCTCCAGCATCAGGCCATTGGCATAAGCCTGCCGGACGTAATCGCCGCTGCTTGTCTTGGACTTGATCTGTGAGGACAGCAGATATTCGTAGATACCGAAATCGGCCCATTCATCATTGGGGGAAAGCGACGGATGGGTTTCCGATGTGCCTTTAACCTGGGTGATCTCGACAATCGGCTCGTTGCGCATGCGCTGATCAGCATAGGCTTTGGTCAGCGGCTGGCCATTATAGGTTTCCAGCTTGAACATCTCGCCGTCAGACACATTGCTGTTATGCGGGATCGAAAGCCCGTCATTCCCGGCGGCGCGCTGCTCGTCCATCCAGTTCCACAAATCTTCGGGATTGGTCGAATCCAGCGTTCCGAAAGGCATGTCGGGGGCCGATCCGCGGAACACGACATTGCGGTGGAGATTGCCGCCTGCAAAACCACCGCCTTCACCCTGTGTCACTCTGGTGGCCGTATATTCATAGGCGGAAAAGGTCGTGAACTTGCCCGGCTGATAATATTTGTCTGCTGCGTCGACAGTGGCTTTCCAAACGTCGCCGACAATTTTCGGATCATAGACACCGTCCATCTTGCGGCCATCGCGCACGGCGCCGCCGATCAATTGAAACGCGGCGATGATCTTGTCCGGGTCGGCGCTGAACATATCCTTCGCCATCTCAAGCTTGGAAATTTCAGTGCCTTCGTTATCCATCGCGGGCAGGTGGCCCAGATAGGCCGCGTGATCGGTCACCGCCATGAAATCCAGCGCCGGGCCTTCAAGTTTCAGGTCATAGCCGGACGGATGCGTAATGCCTTCGCCCATGCCGAATTTATACGCGTCTTCCGGTGTCGTGCGGACATTGAAAATATAGGCGTCAAAGCTGTTGCGCGTATGGATATGCAAGTCGCCGAAATAGACATTGCGGTCGGGATTGGGTTGCTCGGCCGTTTCGCCCGGTGCCAAAGCCACATCGCCTTGCGCGATAGAATCACTATCACTGGCATCACTATTGGTGGAACAGCCAACCATCAGCGCGCCAATCGCGGTTAAGCTCAAAAGATTGCGTGTCATATCTTTCCCCTCCGGTGCGTCTCATTGATCGGACACATCCTTCTCATACCCCTTTTTACACCATTCTACCATATGGCTTTACAGTGACGAGAAACCCCTGTTTCTCTAATACCACAGCGCTCTTTAATCTACGCGAGATTGCACTTCAGCGGTTGATTTAATGGCCCAGTTAAATGACTGATGCAAGCGTAGCCGCGGCAAATAAGACCATTCCCCACCCATCCCCACGAAAATGGCATGCTGTGGTTACGTTCAACTGGAGAGAATGATTATGAAGAGTATGAATCGCGTCCTCATGGCTGCCCTTTGCAGCACGGCCCCCATCGCATCAATCACCCCCGCCTATGCACAAGATCAACAAGATCAAAGCGCGGAAGAAACGGTGGATGATAATATCATCATCGTGACCGCTACCCGTCGCGCCCAGGATGTGCAGGATATTCCCGTGGCAGTGACGGCGGTCAGCCCGGTGCAACTGGAACGGCAGGGCGTGGTCAATGTTCAGGATATCACGCAGGTCTCACCCAGCTTCTCAACCTCCAATGCGCAAGCCGCCTCAGGCACGGTGGTGCTGCAAATCAGAGGCATTGGCACAACCTCCAATAATATCGGTTTTGAAAGCGCCGTCGGGATATTTGTTGACGGTGTTTATCAGTCCCGTCCCGGCATTGCCCTTTCCGAATTTGTTGACGTGGAACGGGTCGAAGTTCTGCGCGGACCCCAGGGCACGCTATTTGGACGCAATACCTCAGCCGGGGCGTTGACGATCACCAACGTGCGGCCGGATGTCAGTGAATTTGGCGGTTTTGTTAATGCGACCTATGGCAATCATGATCTGATAAATGTGCAAGGCGCCATCAATGTTCCGATCGTGCAGGACACACTGGCGCTGCGTTTGACGGGTGCCTATCGGGAGCGCGACGGCTTTATCGATGTGGTCGATGAAACCGGCAAAATCGGGGAGTCCAACGAACAAGACCAGTATCTTATTCGTGGCCAGCTTGGCTATGAAGGCGATAGCGGCCTGACGGTCCGTGTAATCGGGGATTTTCAGAAAAGCACAGCCAATTGCTGTTCTGCGGTAGAATTGCTGGCATCGCCTCTGGAAACATCAGGCTTGTTTGAGGCGGTGGGTCTTGGCCCGCGCGGCGGACAGTTTCAACCCAATACCGGGCAAGAGGCAGCGGATGACCGGATTGCTTCCGCCAATTTCGCGCCGCGCGGCAATCTGGAACAATGGGGTGTGACCGGAGAGATTGAGTTCCCGATTAGCGACAATGCCGACATTATCTATATTGGCTCCTATCGCGAATTTGACAGCCGGGAATCTTACGACTCTGATTTTACGGCCCTGGATATATTCGATGTTGATCTGGCGCGGGCCAACATCAACACCATGACCCACGAACTCAGGGTGCAGGGCGAGGCCTTTGACGGCAAGCTGAACTGGCTGGTTGGCGGTTATTATTCGGATGAAGATATCGAGCAGGATGTCAGCTTTTCTTTGGGCGATGATTATGACGCATTGGTCGGCGCGCTTTTTCAGGGCGCCTTGGGTGCCAATCCGCTTGAACAATTATCCGGCGGGATCGATCCCACGGTCGTGACAGCGACCAACAGCTATGCCCAGAGCAGCAAAAGCTGGTCCTTGTTTACGCATAATACATTGGAAATTGTCGACGGTTTGGAACTGACGGTGGGCCTGCGCTATTCTGACGAGAGCAAGGATGGCAGTTTTGAGCAAACAGCCATTAATAACCCGCTTTGCACCAATATTCGGGCGGCTTTTCAAGCTAATCCTACTGCCGTTCCTCGAGACGCGGTAGCATTGGGGTGTTTTGCCTTTCTTGCTCCGGCAGTAGGGTCCGATACGACCGATACGGAAATTCCCTTTGCATTTTTGCCGCGACCCTTTGCCGGTGAGTTTAATGACAGCGAACTCATCTATACCGGTAAAATTGCTTATGAATTTGCAGCGCCGATCAATATCTATGCCAGCTTTACGCATGGTTATAAGTCCGGCGGGTTCAACCTCGATTCAACTGCTGCGGCGGGCGGCGGCGATCCGCGCTTTGATTCCGAAGAAGTCGATGCCTATGAAGTCGGTTTGAAGGCCAAGTTTCTCGACAACCGAGTGACTTTGAATGTTGCCGGCTTCCATGAAGAATTTACGAATTTTCAAATTCTCGAATTTACCGGCACTCAGTTCCAGACATTCAATGTACCGAAAGCGAAAACCACGGGCGTTGAAATTGAAACGGTCATTCGTCCTGATGATAATTTCACGATGAATGCTGGCCTTACCTATACGGACGCGAGATATCCCAATGACTGTGCCGGTGATTTGACCGATCTTCAGGTTCAGAATCTATGCGGTGCTTCTCTCACCAATGCTCCGGACATTGTCGCCATCGCAGGAGCCACTTATGAACGGGATATTGGAAGCAATCTCGACTTTTTCCTCAACGGTCAAATTCGCATGGAAAGCGATCGGCGGACATCTACCCAGCCGTCTAATCCTGGGAATCTAGACGACCAGACGCCACTCGCTTTCGATATTCAGGATGGCAATACCAAGATTAACCTGCGCGCCGGTATCGGCAGCCAGGATGATCTGTGGGGGATCGAAGCGTGGGTCAACAATCTGACCAATGAAGTGACACGCGGTGTGACCTTCAACACCGTCCTGCGCTCGGGATCGCGCTCGGCCTATATTCAGGAACCACGCACATTTGGTGTCACGTTGCGCGGAAAATTCTAATAGTTTAGCCGTTTAGGGGGCATTTCGTCAGCATGATTGGGGCCGGTATTCCGGCCCCTTTTTTGCGTGCTCAGCCTGTTCGTAACCGCCAGATGGTATGATAATAGCATCATATATACCACAGATTGTGTGTTGATGGGCTTGTCGCGCCGGAAATCCTGCTATTTCGCATTGTATCATTTTTACCACGGCCCGCCATTTTCTGCACAATAATGTGCATATCGTCTTGATTTAATAGCCCGACTAAACGACCTATGCTCGTGAAACCAATGCAATGAGATCATGCTCCTTCCCCAAAATACAGGGACAAATGGCAAGCGGCGGTGAGTTTAACGGGAGAGAATAGTTATGAAAAGTTTGAATCGCGTCCTCATGGCAGCATTGTGCACAAGCGCTATGACAGCGCCAGCTTACGCACAAGATCAAGGCGCTGAAGAAACAGTTGATGATAATGTCATCATCGTGACCGCGACCCGCCGTGCAGAAGATGTGCAGGACATTCCTATTGCTGTGACCGCGGTTAGCCCCGTCCAGCTGGAACAGCAGGGCGTTGTCAACGTTCAAAATATCGGCAGCGTATCTCCAAGCTTCTCAACCTCCAATGCGCAGATCGCATCTGGTTCGGTGGTTTTGCGCATCAGAGGCGTTGGTACCACCTCCAACAATATTGGCTTTGAATCCGCCGTCGGTATTTTTGTCGATGGTGTATATCAGTCGCGCCCCGGTGTCGCACTTTCCGAATTTGTCGACGTGGAACGGGTGGAAGTTCTGCGCGGACCGCAAGGCACGTTGTTCGGACGTAATACTTCGGCTGGTGCACTGAATATCACCAACAAACGCCCCGATGTTTCGGAATTTGGCGGTTTTGTGAACGCTAGCTACGGCAATTATGATCTGGTCAGTGTGCAAGGCGCTGTTAACGTACCGGTTGTTGAAGACACATTGGCCGTTCGTTTGACTGGCGCTTATCGTCAGCGCGATGGCTATATCGATGTGGTCGATGGCGCGGGCAATGACATTGGCGATACCAATGATATCGATCAATATCTGATCCGCGGCCAAATCGGCTATGAAGGCGATAGCGGTCTGACCGTTCGTTTGATCGGTGACTATTCCAAGAGTACATCCAGCTGCTGTGGTGCGGTAGAGCTTTTGGCATCGCCGCTGGCCATTGGCGGCATGGCTGCTCCTAATGTTGCGACGACACCATTTGATCAGACAGCTGCTGAACAGGCGTTGGATGACCGGGTTGCAACGATGAGCTTTCTGCCGCAAGCGGACGTTGATCAATGGGGCGTGAGTGCAGAAGTCGAATTCCCACTCGGCGACAATGCAGATGTGATCTATATTGGTTCCTATCGTGATTTTGAATCGGTTGAATCCTATGACTCCGACTTTTCCGGTTTGAGTGTATTCGACATTGACCGGCTGAACACCGAAATCACCACAATGACCCACGAGCTGCGCTTTCAGGGTGAATTGTTTGATGGCCGGTTAAGCTGGTTGGTTGGTGCTTATTATTCTGACGAAGAAATTCGCCAGCAGACCGATTTCTCGCTGGGCGCAGAATATGACGCGCTTGTTGGCGCGATCTTCGGCGGTGCGGCAGGACCAGCACCGTTGACGCTATTCTCTGGGGTTAGCCCAGCGACGGTGACAGCGACCAATGCTTATGCGCAGGATAGTGAGAGCTTCTCTTTCTTTACGCATAACACGCTTGAAATTACCGACAGTTTGGATCTCACCGTCGGCCTGCGTTATTCGGATGAAAGCAAGACCGGCAGTTTCAGCCAGCCTGCTTCCAATAATGGCGTTTGCCCGGCAATCGTCAGCAACCTTGGCGGCGTAACACCTCCAGGTGCGGCACCAATTCCGCCATCCTCTCCAGCAACGGACGGATTGCGTAACGGTTTGTTCGGCCTGGGTTGTTTTGCCTTTGTTGCTCCTGCCGATTTGCCAGGATCTGCAACGGCACCCGGCAACGGGCTTCCCTTGCCACGGACCTATTCGGATGAGTTTAACGACAGCGAGTTGATCTACACGGTCAAGGCTTCTTACCAATTTGCTGATCCGATCAACATTTATGCCAGCTTCACCCATGGTTATAAATCGGGTGGTTTCAACCTGGACTCAACGGCAGCGGTTAACGGAGCCGATCCGAGCTTCCTTTCCGAAGAAGTCGATGCCTATGAAATCGGGCTGAAAGGCAAATTCCTTGATAATGCTGTGACGTTAAACGTCGCGGCTTTCTATCAGGAATTCTCGAACTTCCAGGTTCTGGAATTCACCGGTGCTCAGTTCCAGACGTTCAACGTGCCAAAAGCGGAAACGCAAGGCGTTGAAATCGAAGCGGTTATCCGGCCTGACGATAATTTCACCGTCAACGCTGGTGTCACTTATACCGACGCCAACTATCCTAATGACTGTGCGGGAACGCAAACGTCAAACAATGTGCTTTCGCTATGCGGAAACTCATTGACCAACGCGCCTCAGATTGTTGCCATCACCGGCGCAACCTATGAGCGTGATCTTGGCGACAGTCTCGATTTCTTCCTGAACGGCCAGGTCCGTTTTGAAAGCGATCGCCGGACATCGACGCAAGCGTTTGATCCATCCGATCTGACAACGCGGACTCCGGTTCCATTTGATGTTCAGGACGGTAACGTCAAAATCAACTTGCGCGCCGGTATCGGTAGCCAGGATGATAGCTGGGGCATCGAAGCCTGGGTACAGAACCTGACCAACGAAACCACACGCGGTGTTACGTTCAACACCGTGCTGCGCGGCGGTTCACGCTCTGCATTCCCGCAAGAGCCACGGACATTTGGTGTGACCCTTCGCGGCGCATTCTAAGGTTTTAAACAATTCGGGGGCATTTCGTCACCACAAGGAGGGGCCGGTTTTTCCGGCCCCTTTTTATTGTTGCTATGGTCAATGCCGGTTGCGTGAGATGATCATCGGTGCAAAAGTCATCCCGATGAGCAGCTATAGTTTTCAAACCGTGCCGGTCCTGCATTTTGGCGAGGGCTGTCTTTCGCTTTTGGCCAATCAGATTGCGGCACTTGGGGCTAACCGCCCGCTGATCGTGACTGACAAAGGCATTATTGGTGCCGGCCTGATCACGCCGGTGGAAAAGGCACTGAGTGACGCTGGATTGACCGCGCAAATATTTGACGCTGTGATTGCTGATCCGCCGGAAGCCATAGTCGAGCAAGCCATTGATATGGCGAAGACCGCAGAGGCCGACATTGTCATCGGTCTGGGCGGCGGCAGTTCGCTGGATACGGCTAAGGTGGTTGCTGCGCTGGCCGTTGAGGGCGCGCAAAGTCTTTCCGAAATCTATGGTGTTGCCCAATTGGCGCGCAAGGGGCTCCCCACCATATTGATCCCAACAACATCGGGCACCGGTTCTGAAGTGACTGCTATCTCTATCCTGACCACTGGCGAAACGACCAAGGCGGGTATCGTCTCACCGCATCTGTTTGCCGATGCTGCAATCCTGGACCCTTCGCTGACACTTGACCTTCCTGCTGACGTCACCGCAGCGACCGGCATTGATGCCATGGTCCATGCGATTGAAGCCTTTACGGGCCGGCACGCAAAAAACCCGGTCTCCGATATGCTGGCGATTGAGGCGCTTAAGCTTCTTACCGCCCACATAGAATCCGCCTGTTCGGACGGGTCTAATATGGTTGCCCGTGAAGCGATGCTGCGCGGGTCCATGCTGGCGGGACAGGCTTTTGCAAACTCGCCGGTCGGCGCGATCCATGCGCTCGCTTATCCGCTCGGCGGGATTTATCATATCCCGCACGGGCTCTCCAACGCGCTCGTCATGCCGCATATCATGCAGTTCAATCTGGAGGCTGCGGCCCCGCTCTACGCGGAATTGGCCGATGCGCTGGACGTGCCGAAAGCGGGTCCGAACAGTGCGGAAGCCCGGGCGCAGGAATTGATCGATTATCTCGAAGGCTTGGCCGTAAAGGTGAACGCGCCCCGTCGCTTGCGTGAAGTCGGCATCACTCAAGACGCGGTGGACGAGCTGGCAGAGGCCGCCATGTTGCAGACAAGGCTACTCGTCAACAATCCCAAAGAATTGGATCTCGCCGATGCCAAGCGGATCTACGCCGATGCCTGGTAAAGAGCGCACCCCACCGCCCGTGTGGGATGATTATCGCGATGGCTCATCCATCACCACCCGCTGGAATGACAATGATCCCTATGGTCATGTCAACAATGCGGTCTATTATTTCTGGTTTGATAGCGCGGTGAATCGCTATCTTATCGAGCAAAGCGCGCTCGACATTGAAAAGAGCGATGTCATCGGGTTGGTCGTGCAGACCTCGTGCGAATATTTTGCACCTATCGCCTTTCCCGATCTGGTCGAGGCACGCATCCGCGTCGAGAAGCTTGGCCGGACCAGCGTGACCTATGGGGTCGGCTTGTTTCGCGGCGATGAGAAGACCGCATCGGCGGCAGGCAGCTTCACCCATGTCTATGTGGACCGGGAGAACAGGCGGCCAACGCCGCTGTCCGCACCCTTGCGTTCTGCGCTGGAATTGATAACCCTTTAACTGAGCAGTTAAAGGACCAGGATCATGCGCCACGCCGCCGATACCGAAGAACGCCAGCAATTTCGGGAAATGACCCGGCGTTTTATCGAAACCGAGTTGCAGCCTCATGCCAATGCGTGGGACGAAGCGGGAGAAATCCCGTGGGAGGTCCATCAAAAGGTGGGCGCACTGGGCACCTGGGGTTTCGGCGTGGCCGAGCAATATGGCGGGCTTGGCTTTGACGATATGTATATGCGCTGCATCTGGGGCGAAGAGGCGGCCCGGGCCCACAATGGCGGCACGTTGGCGGCGCTGGGCGGGCGCAGTATCTCCATCGGCCCGATTGAGAAACTGGCCTCTCAGGAGATTAAGGACCGCATATTAAAAGATATCGTCCAAGGGCGCGTCGGCTCCAGTCTTGGCGTGACAGAACCGGGCGGCGGTTCTGATGTCGCCAATATGAAAACGACCGCGCGGCAGGACGGCAATCACTGGATCATTAACGGGTCAAAGACGTTCATAACCGGTGGGATGACATCCGATTATTTCGTGGTCGGCGCGCGGACAGGCGGTGAGGGGCTCAACGGCATTTCCCTCTTTCTGGTCGAGAAAGATATGGAGGGTTTTTCCCGTACCGCGCTCGACAAGAAAATGGGCTGGTGGGCGTCGGATCAGGCGACGCTCTATTTCGATGATGTCCGCGTTCCGGCAGGCAATATGTTGGGTGATGAAGGGCGCGGCTTCATTCAGATCATGCATAATTTTAACTATGAACGGTTGGGTATGGTCGCGCAGTGCCTTGGCATGATGCGGGTCTTACTGGAGGAATCCATCGCCTATGCACAGCAGCGTGAGACCTTTGGCAAACCGCTCAGCCAGCATCAGGTGATCCGTCACAAGATCGCGGAAATGTCGGCCCGCGTCGATGCGACCGAAGCGTGGGTGAACCAGATATGCTTTCTGGCCGAAAATGATAAAATGCCGGTGGATCAAATCTGCAAAGCGAAGTTTTTCAGCACCAAAAGTCTTGAATATTGTGCAAGTGAAGCCATGCAAATCTGGGGCGGAGCCGGCTATCTTCGAGGGAATGTTGTCGAGCGTTTTTACCGCGAGGTCAAAGTTATGGCGATTGGCGGCGGGTCAGAAGAAATCATGCGCGACTTGGCGGTGAAGCAGATGGGGCTTTAACTATCTCTGCAATCAGTTTAACCCCATCCCGTTAACCCTGAGCTTGTCGAAGGGTGTTGCAAGATCGATAGACGTCCTTCGACAGGCTCAGGACTAACGGGAATTGGCTATGACCTCACCGGGTTCTAACCCAAATAGTGCCAATCCAGACGGTGATACTGCGGGCTCAGCTATATTCCCAATCGGGTCGGTGATGACCGGCCTGGCCTTTTTCTGCCTGATGGACGTGACGATGAAAAGCCTCAGCATATCGCTGGGTGCATATAATGCGATATTCTGGCGGGTGCTGCTGGCGCTATGTCTGGTAAGCTTATTATATTTCGCGCGCCGTCCCAAAATGCCCGCTGGTTCGACGCTGAAAATCCATTTGCAGCGCGGAATCATAACAGTTTTCATGGCCTTCCTGTTTTTCTGGGCACTGGTCCGCGTGCCGATTGCCGAAGCCGTTGCGCTGTCATTCATTGCACCGATTATCGCTCTCTATCTGGCAGCAGTATTTCTGGGAGAGACCATCCACCGCAACGCGATTTTTGCGTCGGTTCTTGGCATAGCCGGGGTCGTAGTAATTGGTTGGGGCAAGATGAGCGGAGAATATACCAATGACGAATTGCTGGGTTTCGGAGCGGTTCTGTTATCCGCTCTGCTCTACGCCGCCAATCTGGTGATCCAGCGCAGTCAGGCTTTGGTCGCGGACCCCATTGAGATCAGCTTTTTCCAGAACCTGATTGTCGGGGTCAGCTATGCATTGGTCGCGCCGTTTTTGGCCGTTGTTCCGGATACGCAATATGCACCGGAATTTCTGGCAGCGGCTTTATTGTCTATAATCTCAGCGCTGTTCATCGCGTGGGGCTATGCCCGGGCACAGGCGCAGGTGCTGATCAATTTGGAATATAGCGCCTTTGTCTGGGCCGCGATTTTCGGTTGGATATTCTTTTCAGAACCCGTCACGCTGCCGACGATATTCGGTACCGTGCTGATCGTCGCGGGTTGCATATTGGCGTCACGCCGCGGCCGCCGTCCGGTCGCGCATATCGAAACCACCGCCATTTGATATGGTGCTCAGGATTAAAAACCGGGATGCACGCCGCTTGTGGCTGGATCGCACCGGTCTGGCAGACACGCCAACCGGCTCGCACGATCTATTGCAGATCATCAAAGATTTAGGATTTGTCCAGCTCGACACCATTCGCAACGTTACGCGCGCCCATCATCATATTTTGTGGAGCCGCAACCAGAATTATCGTGAGCCGATGCTGAACAAATTATTGGCCAACGACCGGTCGGTATTTGAGCATTTTACCCATGACGCATCGGTTTTGCCGATGGATTTCTATCCGCTCTGGCAACGTCAGTTTCGACGTCTGGGTGCACGAGCGGCTAAACACAAGGCCATGGATGCAGCTGACATAGCAGCAATCAAGGCGCGCATTTCAAGGGAAGGGCCGCTGTCGACCCATGCATTCGACACGAAAATTGTCGGTAAGAAAGAAATGTGGGCCCGGCCGCCGCATAAGCGGGCTTTGGATCAGCTATGGTATGCTGGCGAACTGGCGACGTCGCACCGCGAGAAATTTGTCAAATATTATGACCTCGCCGAGCGGGTGATACCCGCTGGCCACCGGGAAGTGGATCATAGCGACGACCATCAGGTGGACTGGCTGTGCAGGGCTGCGCTCGATCGGTTGGGATTTGGGACTTTGGGAGATATTCAAAGATTTTGGGCGGCGATGGACGCGCCAGAAGTTAAGACTTGGGCGGGCAAAGCATCGGATCATCTGGTACCGATTGAGCTGGAAACTGTCGATGGTGACTGGGTCAGCATGGTCGCCCCCGCCAATATTGGATCGCTGCTTGTCAATATGCGGTCCCCGACATCACGGCTGCGGATATTAAGCCCCTTTGATCCCGCCATCAGGGATCGCACGCGGCTGTCGCGCCTCTTCGGCTTTGATTATCGCATTGAGATTTTTGTGCCCGCTGCCAAGCGGCGCTGGGGCTATTATGTCTATCCGCTGCTAGAGCGCGACCGCTTTGTTGGCCGTATCGAGCTGAAAGCAGACCGTAAGGCGGGGATCGTAAAGGTGGTTCAGATATGGCCTGAATCGGGTGTTAAATGGACGGCTGATCGGGCGGAAAAGCTTGATGCCGAACTCAGTCGCCTGGCGCGTTTTATTGGTGCAGATACGGTTGAATGGCAGTGCGGCCGCATTGGCCGCTAAATCCAAATTCTATTTTGCCCAATTTTATTTTACCCAATATTATTTTACGATGCCGCTAAAACGCAGTTCACCAGAACCGCTTGCTTCAATCGCTTTGTCAAACATCCAGCGGATATGCGTGACGTCGCGCGGCTGTGCTGCGCGGGTAATATTCACGCTTTCTGTTTCTGCATTTGCCTCTGTAATATCAGAGACCGTAAGCTCGGTCAGACGGGCAAAATGCTTGCCGCCATCAACGGATACGGTTGCCCAATCCTCTCTGACGCCTGCAAAAGCAACGGCAGAATGAACGGGATTATTGACGACAAAACCGGTTACGGCTGTGCTGCCTGTATTGTTGTAGCTGTTAATGAATATAAGCTTGTCGCCAGGGATAACTTTCACGTCGCTTGGGGGATATAATTTGGTGACGGCTTGGCCCGCTGCGTCCTCTTCGGTGCGTTCCACCAGGATTTTGCTTTCGATTTTTACATTGGCACGCGGGTCACCTGCCTGAATGGCGGCTTGCAGCGGAGCAGTATGAGCGGCCTGCGCTGTCGCAATTCCAGCAGTCAATATACCAGCAATCAATGCCGCCTCGATCAATTTGGCCCATTTACCAGACATTTTTACATTCCCACATTGTTTTCAGGCCCGATAAGCAAGGCCGTTCACACGATCAGACAAATATGAGCGATTTTGGTTAACAATAAGTTAAAATAGTCGCGAGAGGCCTGTCTCAAGCGTCACCGCCAACGCGTCTGAGATTGTGATTTTCGGCAGATAGTCGGGTTAATTGAGACATCCACCCGAAACCCCGCCTATTTCATTGGCTTCCGCCAATGGGACGGTCTAAAGAACCGGAATGGGCCTGATCGCGTATCGTTACCGCCTGTTGATGTTGCGGTTTGTAATAGTCTTTGCGGCTTTCTCGCTAAATACAGCGCAGCCGCTTCTCGCCCGGAATATCGCCCAGAATATCGACAGTGAAAGTGCCGCTGATCAGTTGGATCAAGCCATATCCGGCGATATGGACACTGTTCAGGAACCGCTGGACCCCGATCAACCGCTGACTGATTTTCCTGACTTCGGCGTCGATTGGCCGGATCTCAATGCGCCTTCACCCGACAATAAGGAACCGCAAGACCCCGCCGAAGCAACCGAGCGCGACTTGGAAATGGATCGCCGCCTCGCTGAGGATGATAGCACTCAAAGCGAGGATGGCGCGCTGCGAAGAGAGCCCGGTCAGCAAGAAGTTGGTCAAAGACAGGTTGGAACACGATTGCAGGACGGTGGTTTTGTTAATTTTCAGCCACTCGATGCAATGGCGGAACGCGCCTATGAAATAAGTTTTTCCGGACTGCCTGACAATCTCGGCAGCCAGTTCAGCGAGCGCTTTCAATCTCTATCAGCACTGGAAGAATATAAGGACGCCGAAGCCAATTTCGCACAGATTAAACGGCGGGCCGAGACAGACCGTGAACTGGTCGAACGGTTGCTAAGGATTGAAGGCTATTATGATGCGATTGTGCGCAATCGGTTTGCAGCGGGGCAGGGCACCGACATTGCGGTGACGATAGCGGTGACGGCCGGACCGCAATACCGTCTGGATACCATTGTCCTGGACGGCATAGACCAGGCGCAGGAAGATGATCCGCAGCAATTCAGAGAGCAATTTGGCCTACAATCGGGGGACGTCGTTAACAGCGACGCGATCGCCGATGCGCGGACCAGGTTGGATCAGGCTATGGCCGAAAATGGTTATCCCTTTGCGGCAACAGACCAGCCTGCATTGGTCATTGATCATGCCGAGCGGCAAGGGGATCTGGATATTGTCGTGACGCCTGGCGAGAAATATGTCTTTGGCTCCATCCTGATGACGAATACCGAATTGTTCGGGCCAGAGCATGCCGAGCTCATTGCCCGTTTTGACGAGGGCGATCTTTACAAACAGTCCGACATTGAAGATCTTCGACGCGCGCTTGTTGCAACAGGTCTGGTATCAACGGCGGCGTTGCAACCAGTAGCGTCCGAGGAAAAGCCAGGCGTTGTTGATATTTCGGCCACCGTCACGCCTGCGCCGCTGCGCACCATATCGGGGGCGTTGGGCTATGGCACCGGTGAAGGGTTGCGATCCGAGATCAACTGGGAACACCGGAATTTTTTTCCGCCGGAAGGGCTCATCAGACTGACCGGTGTTCTGGCGACGCAGGAACAGTCAGGCAGTATCACCTACCGCCGCAATAATTTCCGCCGCCGTGACAATGTCTTGAACGGGCAAGTCGCGCTCAGCAATATCGACAATTCTGCTTTTGAAGCACGGACGTTTTCGGTTTCCGGCAGTCTCGAACGTCAAAGCAATCTTATCTTCCAAAAGAAGTGGAACTGGTCAGCCGGCTTCGAACTTCTCGCGTCCCAAGAACGTGATATCGATGGTGACAACCAAACCACTTCGCGCGACACATTTTTCATCGGTGCTTTGCCTGCTACGCTTTCCTATGACGCGAGTGATGATCTGCTTGACCCGACAACAGGATTTCGTCTGAGTGCGCGCTTGTCCCCCGAGGCTTCTTTGCAGTCGGGCAGCTTCTTTTATGTTCGCAGTCAGCTCGATGGCAGTGCCTATTTCCCCGTGTCAGAAAAAATTGTGCTGGCCGGGCGCGCGCGTTTTGGTTCCATCGTCGGGGCGGGCAGCAACCGGATAGCGCCATCACGCCGCCTCTACTCCGGCGGCGGTGGTTCGGTTCGCGGCTACGGTTTTCAGCGAATTGGGCCCCGCGATGTAAATAATGATCCCGCAGGCGGACGTTCGCTGGTGGAGTTTTCGTTAGAGGCGCGGGTGCGGCTCGATATTTTTGGCGGAAATTTTGGCGTCGTGCCGTTTATCGATGCCGGTAATGTCTATACTGAATCGCTGCCTGATTTTTCCGGGATACGGTACGGAACCGGGCTGGGTATCCGCTATTATAGCGCCTTTGGCCCCATTCGCGTGGATGTTGGCACACCGATTAATCCGCAACCGGGCGACTCTCGGATCGCGGTCTATGTCTCGCTCGGGCAGGCCTTTTGATGAGCGGCGCTGAACCAGACGTTGATGATGGTCAATCGATAAAAACGCGTCGCCGTGTGCGCCGGACAATCGTCGTCTTTCTCGGAAGCGTGCTGTTGCTGGCCGTTGTTGTTTTGACGGGCGGTGCTTATTGGCTGGACAGTGAAGGCGGCCATAAATTTATCATCAGCGAAATCGAAGCACTGGAACCCGGTGATGGCCTGCGTATCCGGATAGGCGATATCGAGGGATCAATTTACGACCAAATGGAGATTGTCGACCTTAGGCTGGCCGACCCTGAAGGACAATTTTTCGAAGCCGGCCGCGTCGCATTGGATTGGAACCCGTTGGCTTGGATTTTCAACGAACTGAGCGTTGCAAACGCTGTTGTGTCGCAAGCACGGCTGGAGCGATTGCCCGCGCTTGTCGATACGCAGGAAGACAAACCCCTGCTCCCTGATTTTGATATCTATCTCGGTGCTTTTCGGGCTGAAAATCTGTTGCTGGGGGAGGCGGTCATCGGCGAGGAACAGCGCGCTGATTTGGCGGGTGCGGCAGATATTCGATCCGGCCGTGTCATGATCAATCTTGACGCCGCAACAACGCGCAGTGGCGACAAGATCATCCTGAGCCTCAATGCCGAACCGGAGCGCGAAAAACTCGACCTTAATGCCGAAATCATAGCGCCAGCACAGGGCGTGATAGCGCGCCAACTTGGCTTTAAGCGCGATTATGCGATCACCATTGCAGGTGAAGGCGACTGGACCAAATGGGACGGCAACCTGTCGATGGAAAGCGCGGACCAGCAGCTTGCGGAGTTAACGCTGGAGGCACGTGAAGGCCTATTTGGTTATGATGGAAATATTGAATCGGATCTTCTGCCCAAAGGGTTGGCCGCGAAAATTGCCGCTCCGCGCTTGGTTATCAATGGCAATGCGTCTGTCGAAGACAGGTTAGTCGGGCTGGATCTGGCGGCGCGTTCCCCTGCCGTCAGACTAACCGCGACAGGCGGGATTGACCTTGCCCGCAACAGTGTTGATGCGCTGCGGATTGAATTTGATGTACGCGATCCATCGGCTTTAGCGAGAAATCTCAAAGCACAGGATCTGGAATTCAAAGCGCTGCTCAATGGAAAATTTTCACAGTTACGCTATCAATATCTGCTGACAGCGCCGCAATTGGCCATTGGTAAGACGTTGCTGACGGGCGTTAGGGCATCGGGTGAGGGCCGGCGTGACTCCGCAGGTTTTGATATTCCCGTGGAGCTTGCTGTTGAGTCTTTGATTGGCAACGGAGAGCTACTCAAACAACTCTTGTCCGGTTTCAACGGCAAAGCCTTTTTGCGGTTAGAGCAGGGCCGCCTATTTGCTGAAAACGCCGTGGTCAGAACAGATAATGTCAGGGGCACTGCTGATATTGAGGCGCGGCTTGCGACTGGCGAATTTCGAATTGACCTTGATGCACAAGCGCCGGGTTTTGCTTTGCGGCGCGTTGGTATTGCCGACATCATAGCGGGTCTGGAAATCGGACCAGGCGCTGCGGGTCTGGCCATTGACGGAGCGGTCACGGCGAAGTTTCGGCGGTTTGACAATGTGTTCCTGCGCGAACTGGGTGGCGGTCTTCCTGTGGTTAAAACCGGGCTTGTCCTGGGGGCTGACCGGAAGCTGCGCTTCCCTGGGCTGAATGTAGAAGCACCGAAGCTCAGCTTTAACGGCAACGGCGTGCAACAGAGCGCCACCATATTCGAATTTACCGGACGCGGTGAGCATGATCAATATGGCCCCTTCGATCTTGATCTTAACGGTCCATTGGCTCGCCCCAAAATTGCCGTTTTGCTCGACAACCCTTTGCCCGCGGCCGGTCTTTCCGCCGTGCAGCTTGATCTCGACCCGGCGGAAAATGGCTTTGCCTTTACAGCGGCGGGCGGCTCAACCCTTGGGCCGTTTACTGGCAATGGCGCAATCATCACCATTGCTGGACAAGAGGCCCGGGTGCGCGTCGACCGGTTGAAACTGTCGGACACGCTGGCCACTGGGGTCATTCGCCCCACTGCTCTCGGGCTGGCGGGCAATCTTGCGATTAGCGGCGGGGGTGTCAGCGGCAATGTTTTGTTTGAGCCCAGCCAGAACCGCCAGTTAATCCGCGCCGATCTCACCGCCCGAAATGCCCGCTTTGATGGCGCGCCGCCGACGCTTATTCGGACCGGGAAGCTGGATGCGGATATTGTGCTTGTCGAAGGCCAATCCGACATTGATGTCACCGTGCGCGCGCAGGGGATCAGCCGCGGCGACCTGATGGTTGGCCGGATCGCCGGGAATGCCAAGCTGGTAAACGGCACCGGAGATGCCAATTTCTCGATTGCAGGGACCAGAGGCAGCACTTTTAATTTTCAGGCAAAGGCGGAGATCACGCCGGACCGCTATGTGATGACAGGCAATGGCCTGTTCGAAGGCCAAACCTTGCGGTTCGTGCGGCCGCTCGAACTGCGCCGCGTCAGTGGCGGTTGGGCGGCCTCACCGACAACTTTACGCTATGGCAACGGCAGCACACGCTTTTCCGGCCAATGGGGTAGCGGGACGTCACGGCTGAACATGACCTTGTCAAAAATGCCACTAACCCTTGTTGACATTGTGGCCGATGACTTGGGACTTGGCGGAGAAGCGGATGGCACCGTTAATTTGACCCAGACAGGCTCACAAATGCCGACCGGTGAAGCGAAGCTCAACATCAAAGGCCTGACCAGATCCGGACTGATCCTCACATCAACCCCGATTGACCTCGGCCTGAACATTGCTATTTCCGGTCGTAACGCGGCGGCGCGTGGGATCATCCAGTCGCAAGCAAAGACTATCGGTCGTTTTCAGGGCCGGATTACCGGCTTTGGTAACGGTAACTGGCGGGATGAATTGCAGCGCAGCCCGCTGTTTGCCCAAGCACGGTTTAATGGCGCGGCCGATGCGTTGTGGCGGCTCACCGGCGTGGAAACATTTGATCTTACCGGCCCGTTAAACCTCAGTGCAGATGTTCGGGGCACACTTGCCAACCCGCAAATAAACGGACAATTGCGTACCACCAACGCGCGACTGGAAAGCGGTCTTACCGGGACCGTGATTTCTGGAATCAAGGCGCAGGGCCAGTTCGATGGATCACGTCTGGTACTGCCGAATATTACCGGTTCAACCCGGGGTGGCGGCTCTGTCAGCGGCAGCGGCAGTTTTAACTTTGCGGTGGCGCCCGGTGAGGGTATCGGCATCATGCTGGATATGAAGGCGCAACAGGCGCGTTTGATAGCGCGAGATGATTTCGCTGCAACGGTTACCGGACCGATTCAGATTCGCAGTTCCGCCGACGGTGGTTTGATATCCGGTGATCTGACATTGAACCGCAGCTTTTTCCAATTTGGCAAGGCGAGCGAATCTGTCGCACTGCCGCAGATAAAAGTGACGGAAATTAACCGCCGGGCCGATGAACGCGCACCCGTCATTCGCAGCCGCCCCTGGCGTTTTGCGCTTGACGCCAAGGCGCCCAATCGCCTGCAGGTCAAAGGATTGGGACTCGATAGTGAATGGCGTGCCAGCCTGAAAGTCTCTGGTCCTGTCGACGATTTCGCAATGACGGGCAGTGCCGATCTGATCCGCGGCAACTATACTTTTGCTGGCCGCCGCTTTCAGCTGGAACGCGGACGGATTCGCTTTGTGGGGAACCAGCCGCCCAACCCGATATTGGATATTGAGGCTGAGGCAAACCTGACGGGCCTGAATGCCACGATCAGTGTGACCGGCCGCGGTAATAGCCCGGAGATCGCGTTTAATAGTGTTCCTGCCTTGCCAGAGGATGAGCTGCTATCACGCGTCCTGTTCGGGGCATCGATATCCGACCTATCAGCGCCCGAAGCGGTGCAATTGGCCGCTGCCGTCGCTTCGCTGAACAGCGGCGGCGGTCTTGATCCGATTAACCAGCTGCGCAAAGCGGTCGGCCTGGACCGGCTGCGCATCCTCCCCTCCGATGTTGACAGCGGTCAGGGAACCTCCATCGCTGCCGGGAAATATATTACCCGCCGCGCTTATGTAGAGCTGATCACGGACGGCAAGGGCTATAGCGCGACAACGCTGGAATTCCAGATTACCCGCTGGCTTTCGATATTGTCGAGCATCTCGACGATCGGCCGCCAGAATGTGAATGTGCAGGTGTCGAAGGACTATTGATTTCCCCGGCACAGTGATCGCTATGTGGATAGCGTCAACAAAGGCTAATCGGATAGCGCTTGGTCGATCTGCTGCATCAACATGTCCCGGGCATGGGGATTGTGAAGAAGAACTTGTGGCATGATCCTAGGCCCGCAGCGGAAGAGCAGCATTTGTCCATCTTCTTTCATCTCGCCATTCACCTTCATCGGCTTTTGCTTTGAAGAATAGCGGGACAGACCCCGAGATGCATCGGTGTTGATATCGAGATCGTACCGTTCACCCATCTTGTCCATGAACTTTGCACAATCAGGAATACTGGGGCTCATCGAAGGTGCATCGTTGGAATATAAACGCGCCGAAACGACAACGAGCCGGTCGACAAACGGCATGAATTTGACCCGCAAATTGCCCCGCTCGGTTTCGTAGCGCAGCTCGCTGGTTAGAGTATAGCCTTTGAACCGTTTTGGATCCTCCCGTTTTACAGAAACCAGATCTTGGAAGCTCGACTTGTATTTTAACCGGTCGTCTTTTTCTTCCCGGGCTATGGGATTGCCTTTGGCTTGCATGGCCGCTCGAACTTGGTCGGCGGTCATTTCCAGTTTGACTCCTTCAAGGTCTAGAAATTCCGGTTGTTTTGCCGCGGCAAGGTTGCCGGACAATAACAGCGCCATAGCGGTGAAAAAGAACGTCAGGTTTTGTCGCATCACAGCATACTCCCCTTTTCTCATGTGCATGCGGAGCCTGTCGGAGTGCTGAACAAAAAAACCCGGAGCAATTGCTTGCCCCGGGTTTCTGAATATTGTTATCGTCTGGCTTAGGACGAATAATACATATCAAATTCAACCGGGCTTGGCGTGGTTTCCAGACGGCTGACTTCTTCCCATTTCAACTCGGCATAAGCGTCGATCTGGTCTTTGGTGAACACATCACCTTTCAACAGAAACTCGTGATCAGCTTCCAATGCTTCCAAAGCTTCGCGCAACGAACCACAAACGGTTGGAACTTCGGCCAGTTCTGCTGGCGGCAAGTCATAGAGATTCTTGTCCATCGCATCGCCAGGATGGATTTTATTCTCGATACCGTCGAGGCCCGCCATCAACAGCGCTGATGCGGACAGATATGGGTTAGCCAATGCGTCCGGGAAGCGGAATTCCACACGCTTGGCTTTGTCGCCTGCGCCATAAGGAATACGGCAGGATGCAGAGCGGTTACGGCTGGAATAGGCCAGCAGCACCGGTGCTTCAAAGCCGGGGACCAGACGTTTGTAGCTGTTGGTCGTGGCATTGGTGAACGCGTTACAGGCCTTGGCATGTTTGATCACGCCGCCGATATAATGCAGGCACATTTCCGACAGGCCGGCATATTCATTGCCTGCAAAAAGCGGCTTGCCGTCTTTCCAGATGGACATGTGGGTGTGCATACCCGAACCGTTGTCGTCCTTGATCGGTTTGGGCATGAAGGTCGCGGTTTTGCCATAAGCGTGAGCAACCTGCTGCACGACATATTTATAAACCTGCGTGCGGTCAGCGGTTTCGACCAGCGTCCCAAAAGTGATGCCCAATTCGTGCTGCGCCGCGGCCACCTCGTGATGATGCTTGTCCATCGGCAGGCCCATTTCCATCATGGTCGCAACCATTTCGCCGCGAATATCCATGGCGCTGTCCACCGGTGCTACTGGGAAGTAGCCGCCCTTGGCGCGGGGACGATGGCCCATATTGCCGATTTCATAGTCACGGCCGGTATTGGTCGGCAGCTCAACGTCATCAATTTTGAAGCCGCTGCGGTCATAGCCATCTTCGAATTTCACATCGTCAAACATGAAAAATTCCGGTTCCGGACCAACATAGACCGTGTCGCCAATGCCGGTGGACTTGAGATAAGCCTCAGCGCGTACGGCAGTAGAGCGTGGGTCACGGTTATAAAGCGAACCATCGCCTGGCTCGACAATGTTGCAAACTAGGACCATCATCGGCGTTGCTGAAAACGGATCCATATAAACCGCATCCAGATCGGGACGCAGGATCATGTCGGATTCGTTAATCGCTTTCCAACCCTCGATCGAAGACCCGTCAAACATAAAGCCTTCTTCAAGGACGTCTTCGTCGACAACGTCCGCACACATGGACAGATGCTGCCATTTGCCGCGGGGATCGGTGAAACGCACATCGACCCACTCAATCTCATGTTCCTTGATCATTTTCATGACGTCTGCAGCTGTATTGCCCATTATTTTGTCCCTTGGTTTGTTATGTGGTTTGAAATGATTGAAAATTAAATGGCGTCGTTGTCGCGTTCGCCTGTACGGATGCGCAACGCGGACTCGACTGGAATAACAAAGATTTTACCGTCGCCGATACGGCCGGTTTGCGCGGCAGAGGAAATGGCTTCGACCACCCGCTCGGCCAGATTGTCTTCGACAACAACTTCAAGTTTCACTTTCGGCAGAAAGTCCACGACATATTCAGCGCCGCGATATAATTCGGTATGGCCCTTTTGCCGGCCAAAACCCTTCGCTTCTGTAACCGTGATGCCCGATACCCCGACCTCGTGAAGCGCCTCTTTCACTTCGTCGAGTTTGAAAGGCTTGATGATCGCTTCGATCTTTTTCATTTTTGTCGTTCCATCCCTGTATTTTGGCCGCGTTGACTCTTGCTATGGCGTGCTTATGCAGCACCAAAACCGGGCGCACTTGCCCGCTACAATTCAATTACCGTGCCAGATTGGAATCGGGAAAAGAATCGCCAGTAATCTGCTAAAGCCAAACGATGACAGTTTCAATGCCGCCCAAAAAACAGGCATTTGTGAACCTGACTGCCTAATTTTTAGGCAGTAAATAAGCGCTCGATCTAGCGTGCGATAGGCGCGGTATCCTCAGCCACATTGGCCTTTGTCCAGTTGGACCGGTCAATAACATAGTGGCGCAAGGCTTCGACCTGATCGGCCTTTAACTGCGAGGCAAAGCTGACCATGCCATGCTGTTTCAACGCGCCGCCTGTTATGATCGAGGCCCATGCTTCTTCGCTGCCCAAGGTGCCCGACACGCGCAGATCAGGCGTGAAGCCATTGCCCACGGCACTATCGCCATGACAGACCAAGCAGTTGCGACCATAGAGCGCCTTACCGGCGGCAACCTGTTCCGGCGTTCCGGTTGGTTCTGGCGGATTCCAGACGACTTCGCTTGTCTTAGGCAAGGCGGGCAGGGTGGTTTTTCCGCCCAGCTTCATAACCACAAGCCGCGGGATATTGGGAACTTTGCGCGAAGCGCCGCCAGCAACGCCAGCGACGAGCGGAAAGGCGCCGCCTTTGCTGGTCAGGAACGCGACATATTGTTCGCCGTCTATCATGAATGTCGAAGGCGCCGCGACAATGCCGGACTGCATATCCAGGCTCAAAAGCTCTTCACCGCTGTCAGCGCCAAAGGCTTTGAACTGACCCACGCTGGTGCCTTGAAAGACAAGATTACCGGCGGTTGTCATGGTGCCGCCATTCCAGGCAGCGGGATGATCGACTGACCATTCAGTTTTGCCCGTTTTGGGGTTGAAGGCGACCAGCTTACCTGTCGTCGCAGCGATAGCAGCCTTATAGACAGCCGGATCATCTGGAAGTTGGCCAATTGCCCATGAAATGCCGACATTAAAACCAAGCCGCTCGCGCTTCTTGTCGAGATCAGAGGTCGGAACATCATAGCCCTGCGGGATTTGCTGGGCGGGTATATAAACCAGTCCGGTGCTTGGATTATAGCTCATCGGATGCCAGTTATGCGCCCCCAGTGCGCCCGGTATCGAAACAAATGGCTTGCCCGTCTTATAGAAACGCGCGTCCGGATTTTCGATCGGGCGGCCGGTTTCCAGGTCATAGCCTTCGGCCCAATTGATATTCTCGACAAAGGGTTCTGCGCTCATCAGGCGGCCGTTGGTGCGGTCGATGACAAAGAAAAACCCGTTTTTCGGCGCATGGAACAGCACCTTGCGCTTTTCGGTCAGGGCGGTGGTCTCGCCCTCTTCGGTCTCCTTGGGCCAGTCAATCTCGGCGATGATGATAGGCTGGGTGGCGGTATAGTCCCAGGTTTCTGCCGGGGTTTCCTGATAATGCCAGAGATATTTTCCGGTATCGGGGTCAACCGCAACAATGGAAGACAGGAACAGGTTGTCACCTTCGCCGCCGGACCGCAGGCCGTGATTCCACGGATTGCCATTGCCGACGCCGAAATAAAGCTGATCGAGTTCGGCGTCATAGACGATGCTGTCCCAAACCGTTCCGCCACCGCCGGATTCTTTCCATTCGCCATCGCCCCAAGTCTTGTTCGCGGCTTTTGCGAAAATCTCGTCGCTCGCTGCGCCGTCCGCTTTGCCCTCCGGATTGGGAACCGTGTAAAAGCGCCATTTCTGGGAACCGTCGGACACGTTATAGGCGGTGACATAGCCACGCACGCCAAATTCTGCGCCACCATTGCCGATGATCACCATATTTTTGACGACGCGCGGGGCGCCGGTAATCGTATAGGGTTTGCTGTTATCGGTGGTTTGCGTTTCCCAGAGCCGCGCGCCGGTATTAGCATCAACCGCGATCAACCGACCATCGATGGTGCCGAAAAACACTTTGCCACGGGATATCGCAATGCCGCGATTAACAACGTCACAGCAAGCATCGACCGCTTTTTCGCCCGGCACTTCGGGATCATAAGACCATAATTCTTCACCCGTTTTCGCATCATAAGCAAAAACTTTGGACCAGGCCGTGGAGATATAAAGCTTTCCATCAACCACTACCGGGGTGGCTTCTTGCCCGCGCGCGTCGGGCAAATCCTTGAACCAGGCTATGCCCAATTCGCCCACATTGCTCTCATTAATCTGGTCGAGGGGACTGTGTCGCTGTTCCTTGGCGTTGAAACCAATATTGCTCCATCCAACATCGACTGGCGTGACTGCTCCACTATCGTCATCCGTCGTCTGATTCTGGCATGCCGCCAGCAGACATATTGCAAAAAATAATCCCAAACGACGCATCGTCAATTCTCCCGAGCAGGCGAAACCTTCATGGGTCTAACCCCTTTTAACTGACTAGCTAAATTTAAGCGCCGCGGTCAAGGCTGATGCGTGTTTATGTGTAAGGCGGGCAGTCAAGACCAGCAGGGCTTTTGGTAAAAATCTCGCAACCGGTTTCGGTGATGCCGATGCTGTGCTCAAACTGTGCTGACAGCGATCGATCGCGCGTCACGGCGGTCCAGCCATCTTCCAGCATTTTCACGGCATATTTGCCGATATTGATCATCGGCTCGATGGTGAAGAACATGCCGGGACGCAGTTCGGGGCCGGTACCGGGGCGTCCGGCGTGCACAACTTCGGGTGCGTCGTGAAACATTTGCCCAAGGCCATGCCCGCAAAAATCGCGGACGACGCTATAACGGTTTCCTTCGGCATGCGTCTGGATCGCATGCGCGACATCACCCATCCGGTTTCCGGGTTTCGCCTGTTCGATGCCCAGCATCAAACATTCATAGGTATTTTGCACCAGTTTGGTGGCCTTGACCGGTGTTTTGCCGATTGTGAACATGCGGCTGGTATCGCCATGCCAGCCATCGACAATAACCGTCACGTCAATATTGACGATATCGCCTTCTTTGAGCTTTTTATCGCCGGGGATACCGTGGCAAACAACATGGTTGATCGAGGTGCAACAGCTATGTGTGAACCCGCGATAACCCAGTGTCGCTGGCACAGCGCCTTCGCGAAAGGCATGCTGGCGAACCATGTCATCCAGAAAGCCCGTTGTTACGCCGGGCTCGACATGCGGCACCAAGCTATCAAGAATTTCTGCAGCCAATCGTCCGGCTTTGCGCATGCCCTCAAAACCTTCCGGGCCATGGAGTTTAATCGCGCCAGTCCGGCTTTGCGGCGTGGCTTCTTCTACGGTCAAATAATCGGTCATAGGCGCTATATAGCGGTTCCGGTTTGATTTGGCGATACCCGAAATATAGCCGTTCTTCGGTCAAAATTAACCCGATTTATCTATGAACAAATCCCGATATTTGAATATTTTCGGGACTTTGATGCGCAACCAGTTGAAACTCTTGCTGATCCTGTCATCGGTGCTGCTGGGCGGCATCGAGGTGGTGCGCCGGGTTGAGACATTGACTAACCCAGATATCCAGATTCCGGGATTGGCGGCTTATGGATTGTTGTTCCTGCTCTGTGTCATCAGTGTTGTCGGGACCGGTTTCTTTGTGCGCGCGTGGTTGCGCTGGCCTCTGGCCATAGCATTTGCCGGTGCGTCATGGCTTGTCGATGGCTATCAATGGGTTGTCGGGGACTTTATGACTTATGATGGCTTTGTCACCATGACCCAAAGCACTGGCGATCTGGGCAGTGCGTTTGATCAACAGACCGCGATCATGCTGATGGCCGCAGGGAAATCGGCGTTCCTTCTGTTTGGCATTGGTCTGCGGCCGACATCGCCAATTCCATGGGCGGGGCGCATTGCCAAACTGGTTGCCTTTCCGTTTTTAGCGCTTTTGGTCACATTGCTGTATTTTCGCGGGGGCGAAGGCGCGAGTGGATTGCCGTCTGGCCATAGTGGGCTCAGCTTCAGCATATTACAGGGTTATGAGCTGATCCGATATCCCGATGGTGAACGCAAGGCGGTGACTCTCCCCAAGGGCACCGCAAAACCATCCGGTGATGTTGTCCTGATCATCGATGAAAGCATTGCCGGTGCCTATCTCGACATCAATGATCCCAATGGCGTTTATTCTGGGCTAAACCGCTCCGCTTCCCCGGTTCCCATTCATAATTTCGGTCTGGCAGCTTCAATTGCGCATTGCAGTGTCGGGTCCAATATGTCGCTGCGCTATGGCGGCACGCGTGCCAATTATCTGGATATGGCACGCTCGGGGCCTGCGATCTGGTCCTATGCCCGAACGGCGGGCCTGGAGACCATCTATATCGACGCGCAGCGGACTGGCGGCATCTATCAGAATCAAATGAATGATGCCGAACGCCAAGAGATAGATCATTGGGATCAATTTGATAATGTCCCTGTCATTGATCGTGATCAGGCGGTTGCCGACCGGCTGACGCGCTATCTGGGGGACGGCAAGGCGCAGTTTATTCTGATCAATAAAGTCGGCGCGCATTTTCCGGTGAATGACAAATTCCCGGACAGCCACGCCCGTTACAAACCCATGCTGGAGCGCCGCCAATATGCAGACGTCACGGACATGGCTGCTCCCGACGCGCTTTACGGCCGTGATGGAAACTGGGTTCTTTATCGCAATAGCTACCGGAATACATTGACCTGGAATGTCGGTGGCTTTTTCGATCGCCTGTTTGATCAGGCCAAACTGACAGGCGCGACGATCATCTATACGGCGGACCATGGTCAGCATTTGCATGAACAGCCAGATAGCGGAGCCGCGACCCATTGCACCCCGAACCCGGAAATAGAAGAGGGGGTCGTACCGCTTGTGGTTATCGGCGGATCAGGGATTGGAGATAAAAGCTGGGAACAGGCGGCCAAGGCGCGCCATGACGGAATGAGCCATTATCGGATATTCCCGACCTTGTTGTCTCTAATGGGATATGAGCAGCAAGCCATAAAAGCCGTTTATGGTCCCGATCTGCTGTCACCAGAAGCAGACCCGTTCACCTTCAACATCCGCTATAATGCGCGTTTGGGCAGCAGCCCGATCTGGAAGCATATTCCGGTAGAGGATGTCGCGCGGCCGCCGGTATCCGACCATGTTGATGGAGCGCGCTCCACCGAATAAAATCCTGCCCTGCTGAGTGGGTGCTATTATTAGTGACCGCGCGATCATGAAATCGTTGATGATTCCCGCAACTGCTCTATATCCAGACGCTATGAGCCAATCCCGTATTTACACTGCCGCCCTCATCGTTATTGGTGACGAAATTCTCTCTGGCCGTACACAGGATAAAAACATCGCACAGGTCGCCAAATGGCTGAATGTGCAGGGTATCAGACTGGGCGAGGTCCGGGTGATAGCCGATGATATGGATGCGATTGCCGAGGCGGTGAATATCCTGCGCGCGCGCAACGATTATCTCTTCACCACTGGCGGGATTGGCCCCACTCATGATGATATTACGGTCGACGCGATTGCCAAAGCGCTGGGTGTCGATGTAATCATTCACCCGACGGCGCGTGCGATTTTGGAGAAATATTATGCGGATAAGGGCGGCATCAATGAAGGCCGCCTGCGCATGGCGCGGGTTCCCGATGGCGCGGAGCTGATCGAAAACCGCATGTCCGGTGCGCCGGGTATCATGATCGACAATCTTTTCCTGATGGCAGGCGTTCCGCATATTACCGCAGGCATGCTGGATGCGCTGACAGGGACGCTGGAAGGCGGAGCGCCGCTCTTGTCGGCAACGCTCGGCGCATGGGCGCCTGAAAGTGAGATTGCCGATGTCCTGAGCGCAGCTGAAAACGCGCACGAAGGTTGCCAGATTGGCAGCTATCCGTTTTTCCGTAACGGTACGGTAGGTGCTAATTTCGTGGTACGTTCTACCGACGCAGCGGATTTGGCGACCTGTACGGCGGTATTGAAAACCGGTCTGGAAGCGGCGGGTTACGAGGTCACGGACGGCGGGATTTAGGTTATTCCCGTACCGCTCGCAGAGCAGCCCCGGCTGCAAAAGGTGTAATTGCGACGAGCAGCAGCGACACAGCGCTGAGGAACAATAGTGCGCTGCCACTTTGATCGGCCAAGCTGCCCGCTCCGAATATCAGCAAGGGAATGGCAAGCGGCACCAACAGCAATCCGCCCAAGGCCCCTGCGCCTTTCAGGCCAGCGGTCAAGGCTGCGATCATTACCGCTAGTCCGGCAAGCGCTGGTGTCGCGATGGCAAGGCTGGCGAGTAAAGTGATCAGCGGCGGCCCTTCCAGACCCATTAATCCGCTGGCGAGCAAGGCCGCGAACAATAGGGGTGGCCCAAAGGCTAGCCAGTGCGAGATCAGCCGGGCAAAAGCGATCAGCTCATCGGTGATACCGCGCACCAGCAATTGATCGTAGAGGCCGTTGTCGAGATCGGGTTGCACCAGACGATCAAGCGGAAGCAGGGTCGCTAACAACGCTGCGATCCACAATATCCCGCCGCCGGTCTGCAGCAGCAAATCGCGATCTGGCCCGACCGCGAACGGGAACAAAGTCGCCGCCGAAAGATAGAAGATCACCGGCAGCCATGTCCCGCCGCTGGCATAGCTTTGCCGGACATCGCGCCAGATGAGGGTGCCGAGCGCACCAATCATAATAGCGTCTCCATCTGCTCCAGCGCTGCCAATTCCAGTGTGAGGTCAAAGGCAATGGGCAGCGTGATATGGCTCGCCGCCAAAATCATTCCGCCGCGATCCAGATGGGTTTGCAGAGTCCGGCCCAATAAATCGGCGGATGCGGTATCGAGACCATTGGCGGGCTCATCCAGCAACCACAATTTGGCATCCGACAAAAAAGTACGCGCAAGCCGGGCGCGCTGGCGCTGGCCGGTCGAGAAATAGCGGATGGGGACTTCCGCCAAATGGTCCATGCCGGCGGCAGCAATCGCGTTGGTGCATTGATTATCTGTCCTGCCATCCAGCTTGGCCCAAAACCGGAGAGCGGTTGCAAGCGGCAGGTTTTCGTCGAGCGCCATCCGGTCATCACATAAGGCTATGGATGTTGGAGCATCGATCACCCCCGAAAACGGGTGCAGCAATCCGGCGATGAGTCTCAGCAGGCTAGATTTGCCAACCCCATTGGGACCAATGACCAGGCCCGACTGTCCGGGTTCCAGCGCAAAACTCAGATCACGGAACAGCAATTTGTCTCCGCGTACGCAGGACAGCGCTTCGGCGCGCAGGTTTTCGCTCCCCTGATCCCGCATTTTGGTTGACGCCCCTTCGCTCATGAGGAAGACTTAAGCCATGAAACGGCCTCAAAGCCAAGCAAGGAGTATCGAAATATGGTTGCAGCACTTAATGATGCCCAGCGAGAAGCCGCGCTGGCCGCGCTATCGGAGTGGGAATATGATAGCGAACGCGATGCGATTAGCCGCAAGTTCAAATTTGCCGATTTCACCGAAGCCTTCGCGTTCATGACCCGGGTGGCATTGCATGCGGAGAAAGCCGATCATCATCCCGAATGGTTCAACGTTTATAACAAAGTCGATATAACGTTGACCACGCACGATGCGGGCGAAAATGGAGGACTGTCCGAACGCGATGTGGATCTGGCGAAAAAAATTGAGAGTTTTCTCTAATTTTTGGGCTCAGCTCCGGCGAGGACGTTGCCGAGATCGGCCAATTCGACCGATTGTTTGCGTAACCGGCCGGGCATCCAGCGCGCCGCGAAAGCCAGTTGCTTGGCCATTTTGTTCACAGGGGTATGGATCTTTTTACCGTGCACAGCTTCCCAGGCTGCTGGACCGATAATCGATACCGGGCTCACCAGTACACCGCTTTCTTCGAGCCGCTCTTTGCCGGTTTGATTGGTTCCCTCCACCACGTCCGAGATGATGTTGGTATCCACAAAGCCGGGCATCAGCGAGCGGGACTTGATGCCATATTTATTGAATTCCAGATCATGTGATTCTGCCAGTCCGCGCACCGCAAATTTGGTGGCGCTATAGACGCTCAGATCAGCCACGCCGTATATACCGGCCGCCGACGCGGTGTAGAGCACGCAGCTATCCGGCGTGTTTTTCAACATTTCGAAACAAGCCCGCGTACCGCTGATACAACCAGTGAAATTGATCGCGATCATCAGGTCGATATCTTCGTCGGTCATCTCCTGAATCGGGCCGCCTTCACCAATGCCGGCATTGTTGAACAATACATTCATGGTGCCGCCGGTAATATCGCCAAATTCCGAGACGGCGGACTTCCAGTTGGCGCGGTCGGTCACGTCCAGCCTGTGGATCGAACTTTGGCCTTCGGGAAGCAGTTTTGCTGTTTCGGCCATTCCCGCATCGTTGATATCGGCAATACCGATAAACCAACCCTTGCCAGCAAAGTAACGTGCAACCTCGCGCCCCAATCCCGAAGCACCGCCGGTAATGAATATGGATTTCTGTCCGCTTTGATATGCCATTTTCTTTTCCTCGCCATCCCATCATTGTCTTATTGACATTAATGTTCATCGGAGCGGTTTTTCCGCGTCAGGTCAAGAGCGATTGGACATATGGGGCAAAGCTCGCAATAGTATCGCTAATGCATTCTACCCCCTCTGCCTCCGGTCCGGCCATCAGCCTTGAAAATCTCAGCCGCCACTATGGCGCGATCAAAGCGGTGGATAATGTCTCGCTGGAAATTGCTGCGGGCAGCTTTGTTGCCCTTGTCGGCCTGTCCGGGTCGGGCAAATCCACTTTGCTCAAAATGATCAACCGGCTCGTCGACCCAACGGCGGGAGAGGTGTCGATTGCAGGCGAAAATATCGAGGCGACAGACTCCCATATTTTGCGGCGGCGGATCGGCTATGTGTTTCAGAATATCGGTCTGTTCCCGCATATGACCATATCGCGCAATATCGCCATCGGCCTGGAGCTGGCGGGTGAGAAGGACGGGCGACAAGAGCGGGTGGCGGAATTGCTCGAACTGGTCGAATTGCCGCAAGACATGGCCAGCCGGATGCCGCCGCAATTAAGCGGCGGTCAACAGCAGCGGGTCGGGGTCGCGCGCGCCCTTGCAACCCGGCCGGGGTTGATGCTGATGGACGAACCTTTCGGCGCGCTCGACCCGGTGACGCGCGATAGTCTGGCGGGGCAATATAAGGCGCTGCATGAAAAGCTGGGGCTGACGACGATCATCGTCACCCACGATATGGCAGAAGCGCTCTATCTCGCTGATCGGATATTGGTCATGGAAGATGGTCAGATAAAAGCCGATGCAACGCCAGCGGAGCTTTTGTCCGGCAAGGTGGGCGGCGAAGCCGAAGCCCTGGTCGCCATTCCTCGAGCGCAGGCGGCGCACCTTATCGCGCTGAGCAAAAAGGCATGACCGAGGCGTGGCAACAGGCGTTCGCGCGCGTACCGGAATTGCTCGCGGCCCATGTGCAGCTGAGTTTTTCGGCCCTGTTGCTCGCCATGGCTTTGTGTTTGCCGCTTGCCATCTGGGCTGCGCGAGCACCCAAGGTGGCAACGATCATTCTCGGCTTTGCAAGTCTGATCCAGACGATTCCCGCGCTGGCCTTGCTGGCGCTCTTCTATCCCGTTCTTCTGGGCTTATCAGTTTTGCTGGGCGGCGGAATATCCGCGCTGGGTTTCCTGCCAGCGTTGCTGGCGCTGACCTTATATGCCTTGCTCCCGATCCTGCGCAATGCGGTCACTGGGCTGACCGGTGTCGATCCAGCGGCGAAACAGGCAGCCGACGGTCTGGGTATGACGGCGGCGCAAAAGCTGCGGCTGGTCGAAGCGCCGCTGGCTGCGCCCACGATCATGGCCGGGATCCGGACGGCCGCCGTCTGGACCATCGGCGCGGCGACGCTCTCGACAACCGTGGGCCAGGCCAGTCTTGGTGATTTGATCTTTGCCGGCCTGCAAACCCAAAACTGGACATTGGTGCTCACCGGCTGTTTTGCCTCTGCGGGGTTAGCGATTATCGTCGACCTGCTGCTGGGCTTGATTGAACGCGCCATCCGCGAGCGGCGCAAGATTCTGGCCTGGGGCGCGACGGCAGTGATCGGTATCGGTCTGGCCATTGCGGTGTTGCCGACGCTGGGTGGACGCGATGATGTCGTCGTGATCGGCGCGAAGGGCTTTTCCGAACAATTTATATTGGCGCGCCTGATCGGTTCGCGGCTGGAGGAAGCCGGTTATGAGGTTCGCTATCAGGACGGGCTTGGCTCGGCAGTGGTGTTCCAGGCCGTCGCTGCCAATGATATTGATATCTACGTCGATTATTCCGGCACCATCTGGACCAATCAGATGAAACGCACCGATACGGTACCCGCCGATGAAATGGTGGAGGAAATCGCGAAATGGAGCGCGTCCGAATATGACGTGACGATGCTCGGCGCCTTGGGGTTTGAAAATACCTATGCCTTTGCTGTGCGTCCTGAAGACGCGGACAGCAAAAAGCTTAAGACGCTGGATGACCTCGCCCGCGTGTCGTCTGATTTTGCGTTCGGCACGGATCTCGAATTTCTCGAACGGCCGGAATGGGCGATGGTCAAGGCCGAGTATCCCATTCAGTTCAAAGAAGCGCGATCGTTTAATCCGACCTTCATGTATCCCGCGCTATCGAGTGGGGAAGTCGATGTGATTTCAGCCTTTTCTTCCGATGGCCGGATTGCCGCCAACGGTTTTGTTGTGCTGGAAGACGGAAAAGGCGCGGTGCCTGCCTATGAAGCGATGCTGTTGGTCGCCCCGCGGCGCGGTGATGAGGCAAAATTTATCGATGCGATCAAACCGCTGGTGGGTACGATCACGGTGGAAAACATGCGAGAGGCCAATTATAAGGTCGATCGCGAAGCGGACAAGAAATCGCCCAAACAGGCAGCCCGCTGGCTGGATGAGCAGATCAAGAACGGGAAAGACCAGTAAGTGACAAGACAGTTTTTTGTAATGTTTCGGTTGCGTTTTCTGGCCGTTCTTGTCCCCCTGTTCTTATTGGCGATGCCAGCGCAAGCGCAAGTCGCGGTGACCTTCTATTCTCATGATTTTGGCAAGAATTTCCCGCACGCTTTCTTTGTGTTGAAGGGCAAGCTGGAGAATGGCGAAACCGTCGACAGCAGTTTCGGATTTACCGCGGTCAATGTCTCTCCGGGTATTTTATGGGGATCGGTCAAAGGCAAGGTCGAGACGCCCAAGGCCAAATATATTGCCAATAGCAACCCGCATTTCACCGTGACGGTGGGGGACAGCAAATATCGCGAGCTGATGGCTCTGGTCGCCAAGTGGCGCAATATGCCGCAGAAAAGCTATAGCCTCAACAAACGCAATTGCGTGCATTTCGCTAGCGAGGCCGTGGCGATATTGGGTTACCGGTTTAACCTGAAGACCAAATTCTGGAAAAAGCCGCGATCCTTTATGGAGGAAGTGATGGCGCTCAACCCGGGGCTGAAAAAATAGCATCGATCTTTTGACCCGTTCTGAGCCTGTTGAACGACCCTGTTAACGAACGTGATCCTGGGGATGTCCTTGCGCGACTATTCGCCACCCGTTCACATCACCATCGTGTTGTAATGATGCCAGATAAAAATTGCGATTGATCCGCGATGGGGTGACCAGGGCAAGGCAATTTCCCTGAGATCCTGTTCCGATGGCCGCGTGGCATGGCCCAATATGTCACCGACACCGGCCTGTATCGCCAGATCACCGGCCGGCCAGATATCGGGGCGACCCAAAGCAAAGAGCAGGTAGATTTCCGCCGACCATCGGCCGATGCCCTTGACCTGGGTGAGCAGCGCAATCGCTTCTTCGTCATCATCCGGCAAATTGTTGAGGTCCAGCCCGCCGGACAAGATCAACTCTGCCAGACTGCGCGCATAGCCCTGTTTCTGGCGCGACAGGCCACAAGCCCGCAGCTCGTCAAATTCGGTCGCGATCAGCGCCTCGGCCGGGCAACCTGCACCCAAAAGCGCCTCCAGCTTGTTCCAAACCGACGCTGCCGAAGCCACGCTGACCTGCTGCCCGACAATCGTGCGGAGCAGGGTCTGATAGCCCTCGGGATTGATCCGCGGTTCCGGATAACCGGCCGCTGTTATGGCCTCGCTTAATGTCGGCTCGACTTTGCTGATCGCGTCGAGGCTGGTCTTTATCGTCTCTTTTGATAGGCCCATTGCGGCTTCGCCTCAGGTTACTGGCCTTTTGGCCTCTTGATTCTTTTTGGTCGAGCGGACATAGCGTGCCGGATTTTGAATGAAAACAGCTTAAGGGGTTTATATGCCAACCATCCACGTCACCGGTCGTACCGGAGAAGAAAAAGCCGTTACTGTCGACAGCGGCATGAACGTTATGGAAGCGATCCGCGACAATGGTTTCGACGAACTGCTGGCGCTGTGCGGTGGATGCTGTTCATGCGCGACTTGCCATGTGCATGTCGCTGCCGACTGGAAAGACAAATTGCCGACGATGAGCGAAGACGAAGATGATCTGCTGGAAAGCAGCGACCATCGCAATGAGTTTTCGCGGCTCAGCTGCCAGATCGAATTGAACGATGATCTGGATGGCCTGAAAGTGAAAATCGCCGAAGAAGACTAAACCCTTCGACAGATGATATAAAAAAAGGGGAGCGGCAAAGCTCCCCTTTTTTATGCGTATCAAATGTTGATCAGAATCTGATCAGCGCGCGCGGACCTTCTTCGGTCGCAGCACTTTTGCCGATTTTCCAGCTCATCACTTTGCGGCCGTCTTTTTCGGTAAAGCCATCGACGCTGTTATTGGTCGCCACCGTGCCATTGGTTTCCACCGTCAAAACACCGTCAATTTCAGAAATTTTCGGGGCTTTTCCACCGCTTTCTTTCATCATCATCATGTTGAACATGCTACCTTGACCAGCAATGCCGGGTGTCAGCAACTCCACGGCTCCATCGCTGCGGCGAATGATCTGGAAGAACGGATATTGCATCTGTGCATCCGGCAGCACGGGGAAGCTGAAATAATTGCCGATGGGGCCGGTTTCGCTATATTCGACATCAAAGATGTTGCCGCCTGCATGCTCGACCTTGTTCCAGCCGCGGTATTTTTCCAGCTTTTTGGCAAACGCAACCATGGTCTCGTCATCACCGGGAATCGGTCCACCAAAGAACGCACCGGCCATTGCGGATTCTTCCTCATAGCGCTTTTTCTTGCGCTCTTGACTGCGGACATATTGGTCTTTTCTTTGCGTGATTTCTTCTTCGGTACATTCCCGGTCCACTACGTCATAGGAACGGTTGCTATTGTCGGCGTCCGGGTTGGCATCTTTTCCGTAACGATCATATTCATCACCATAAACAGGGTTTACAGCATTGACCTCTCCGCTGCTTTTATACACGCGGTCCCGGCATTTAAGCTTGGCTGGGTCAAACGGCTCATCGCTCGGTTTTTTCAATTTTCCGTCGTCCGGCATAGTCATTTGAATTTGGCCGGTATAACCGAATTCATACCGATCGCCGTCGAGGATTTTCAGGTTCGCGTTGAATTTGCCGGGCAATAAAAAGCAACCCGACAGCAAAAGCGGTGCCGATATGGCGGCTACAAGTTTGAACATCTGTTTCATTTAATTTTCCCTGTCTCTTGTATATTCTGCGTAAAGCGCGATTGCAGCGGCATTGGACACATTCAGGCTTTCCATTTGCGAGGCCATGGGCAGGCGCGCCAGTGCGTCACAATGGGCTGCAACATTCTGCCGCAGACCTTCGCCTTCCGCGCCCATTACCAGGGCCAATTTGCTTTGTCCCATCAGGTTGCCGAGCGTTTGGTCTGCTTCGCCATCCATGCCGATGCGCCAATAGCCCGCTTCGGCAATTTCATCGAGCGCCCGCGCCAGGTTGACCACCCGGACCCAAGGCACAATTTCCAAAGCGCCAGAGGCTGACTTTGCCAGCGTACCGGACTCGGGCGGCGCGTGCCGGTCCTGCGTCACGATCGCGGCGGCATCAAACGCGGCAGCCGAGCGCAATATCGCACCTACATTATGGGGGTCGGTGACCTGATCCAGCACTAAAATCGGCCGGCCCTTTTCAGCGGCCTTGTCGAGCAAATCGCCCAGCCAGATTTCCGGCAGCGGGTCCACATCCAGCACCATGCCCTGATGCGGCGCCTCGCGGGGTATGACCCGGCCGAGGTCAGCGACGTCGCTATACACGACCGCCAAATCTTCGGGCACGTCGAGCGTTGCGAGCGCTTCGCGTGTCCCTGAAATTTTCTTGACGAACCGGTGGGGATTGGCGAGCGCGGCTTCTACCGCATGCCGGCCCCAGAATTTCAAACCGCCGCCGGTTTTTTTCACAGATCTATTTTTACGTGCCATAAGGCTCCTTAGCGGTTCGTCCGCAATGGGACACCTTTTTTTGGACCTTTTTCGCGGGAAATTTGCGATTTTGAAGGGGCAGGCATTGACACTGGGCGATGCTTTCGTCATTGAGCCGCATCTTGCCGAAAAACGGTCAAGATAGGCAACCAAATGGACAGGTGGCCGAGTGGTTAAAGGCAGCAGACTGTAAATCTGCCCGCGCAAGCGTACATAGGTTCGAATCCTATCCTGTCCACCATTTTTGCCGAGCAGAGCCGATCCGGGGGATCGGCGTCGGCAAAAATCCCGCAGCGCAAGCAAGGGTGGCCTGACGGGCCGAAAACGTCTTCCAAAAAACGGTAATATTTCTCGTGATCGATCCGGTGGATCGGCGTCGGCAAAAATCCCGCAGCGCAAGCAAGGGTGGCCTGACGGGCCGAAAACGTCTTCCGAAAAACGGTAATATTTCTCGTGATCGATCCGGTGGATCGGCGTCGGCAAAAATCCCGCAGCGCAAGCAAGGGTGGCCTGACGGGCCGAAAACACCTCTTCAAAATAGCGGTATCTCTTATACCCCGTAAGGGCAGGGCACGGCAAAAAGCGCAGGCTTACAATCGCTGTCTGGCCCGACCCTGCCGGTGCAACATATCTCTCTCGTCCGTGGACAAGCGCGTCGCGCTGTGTGATGGCAGCTTGATCCAAAAATAGAGGAGAGCATATGAAAAACCTGTTTGATGTCAGCGGTAAAGTAGCGGTCGTTTCCGGAGGCTCCAGCGGTATTGGCGCGATGATGGCGCGCGGTCTCGTGGAGAATGGGGCGAAAGTCTATATTACCGCGCGCAAGGAAGATCGTCTGATGGCGATGGCGGACGAGCTTTCCAAGCTGGGTGAATGTATCGCCATACCCGCTGATCTGTCGAACGTGGAAGGCATTGAAAGCTTTGTTGCAGCGATTAGCGAGCGGGAGAGCAAGGTCGATATCCTGATCAACAATGCGGGCGCCAACTGGGCCGCCCCGATTGAGGACTTTCCCGAAAAAGGTTGGGACAAGGTGATGGATATCAACATCAAGGCGATATTCTTTGCGACCCAGAAATTCCTGCCGCTGCTCAAGGCATCGGGCAACGCGGATGATCCGGCCCGGGTCATCAATATCGCGTCGATCAATGGCATCAGAAATTCGGGCATGCCGACCTATGCTTACTCCGCGAGTAAATCCGGTGTGATCCATTTGACCGAGCATCTGGCCACCGATCTTGCGTCCTACCATATCAACGTCAACGCGATTGCGCCCGGCTTTTTCCCGAGCAATATGACGAAGCAGATTGTCGAGAATGACGGGATGACCAAAATGGCGCTGTCACAAATCCCACGCGGGCGGATGGGCGCACCGGAAGATATAGCCGGAACCGCTCTGTATCTCTGCTCCAGAGCTTCATCCTGGTTGGTCGGGCAGACGATTGCGCTCGATGGCGGAATGATTTCGCGGCCCTAGTGAAGTTTTGGCGAGATCTTTACAGACGTAAAAAAGGCGGCCATTTTCACGGCCGCCTTTCCTTTTTGATCTGTGAGTGCTTTTAGAAAGTCAGCTTCGCACCGATAGTGTACCGGCGTCCCAGTGCGTCATAGGTCGACGGATAGGTATTGCCGCTGTTGAATGCGGTTGAGCCGATGGTATTGCCTACAATTGGTGGCTTTTTGTCAAACAGATTGTCAACGACGAACGTGACATCGAGGGTTTCCATTACCTGTGCTTTTAATGCGACATCAAAAATATTATAGGACGGAATACTCTCATAATCGTCAAAAATATCAGCCAGATCTGCAGCTGCAGGTTCAAAATCCTGACCTGATATATGTCGCCAGCCTAGTGAAATTGAACCTTCATCACGGCTTAGTGAAATCCGACTGTTCAACTGGAACTCCGGTTGAATGCTAGTACAGTTTACACTGTAGAAGCCGGCACACTCACGGTTCAGGCTGGTGGGGAGTGACTGAAACTTATTCTCGAATGTGAAGTTACCATTTACCTGTAGGGCAAGGGTAGCGAAGTCGATATCCCGTTGATAGCCAACCGTGAAATCCAGACCTGACGTTTCCAGACGTCCTGCATTAGACGTATTCAGGATTGCTCCTGGCGTATCCACGGCACCGCCATTCAGGCTGCCATTTAGAGGGTTCCGAACAATTTGCTGGCATTGCGCACTATTTGGATCAAGAGATTCAAAGCATGGCCCGAAAATATCGCCTACTGTTTCAGTTGTAATAGCGTCGGTGACTAGAATATCGTAATAGTCTACCGACACAGTCAAACCTGGAACGACTGCTGGCTGGATGATTGCACCGAGCGTAATTGTTCGCGCTTTTTCGACATCCAAATTTTCATTTCCGCCGAAAGTTGCGTTAATCTGGCCAGCGGAAGGCACAGGGATGGATCCGATCCTCGCTGCAGGAGCGCCTTGAGCGATACATACTGCGGTCAGAGCCGCATTCCCCACAGGATTGGTGCCAGCGCAAGGATCATTTGCAAAGTTATCGAGCCCGGTAACCGTAGGAGCAAAAAGCTCTTCAATGTTGGGCGAGCGGACCGCGCGTTGGTAAATGCCGCGCAGTTTCAACCCTTCTACCGGTTCCCAACTGCCGCCTGCTTTCCAGGTGAAGTTTCCGCCAGTATTTGAGTAATCCGAATAACGGCCGCCGATTTCAAGCGTCAGGCTATGGAAAAATGGCTTATCCTCGACCAACGGTGCAACGAGCTCGCCAAATACTTCTACGACGTCATATTGACCACTCTGCGGGAGCAGCGCTTCGCCATTGCCGAGAACCTCGTCAAGCGTCCCTGACGCGATGTCGGGAACAATTGAAGCCACATTATCTCTGTATTCTGCACCGATGGCGAAGTTGACCGGCGTACTTGCCCACGGGATGGAGAAGCCCGCATCGCCGGAAATTGAACCAGTAACAACCGTTAGCTCTGTCTTGGTGGTGGCAGACACAGGTTGGTTAAAGAAAGCAACAGCTTCCGTAGAAATGTCCTGACCAGAGCCGAAGAGATTGATTGGCACACAACCGTTCGACGCGTCTATGCAAGTGTCGGCATCGACAGCGAACAAGGCTTGTTGGACACGGGAGTTTAAACCACTATTATTTTGACTGCGAACGCGCGTTGATTGACCGTGTGTTGCATGAACGTCAAACTCAATCGAGTCGGTGATGTCGCCGCGAACGCCTGCTTCCAGTTGGAAGACATCAAATTCCAAGGTCTGTTGGCGTTGACCCTGCTCGACCAATCGACGGTTGATGGTAACTGCTGGTGCACGAAAGTTCGGGTCACTTGGGTCCGTGACACCTGCGGCAGCGTCGCATTCTGCTTGACTGATACCCACGCTTGCTTGCGCACATATTTGGTTGCGCAGCGCATCGGTCAGAAACGGATTGCTAAGTGGCAAATTATAAGTCGTGCCGAACAATCCCGACGGTGCAAGCTGCGTTTCCACCGTATTCTTGGAATATAGGCCCTGTCCGTAGACCTCAATACCTTCGGCCACTTCATAGTTGGCCGCTCCGAAGACGTTGAAACGCTCGAAAGGTGTTTGATAGTAGTTGAATGGATTGAAGTTGAACGTGTCGGTATCGTCTGAAAGCAAGCCAGTATCCGGATCATATTGTAGTCCGTTGATAGCAGTTGGGACCGATGTTCCCGATCCTTGTGGTTCTCCACTGCCAGAACTTAGAGACTCGAAACCGAATGATCGGTCGCCTTGCAGCACAGGGTCAGATGTGCGGTAACCAACGCTGAACACTGCATTGCCTCGGTCATCGGCAAAGTTTCCGCCGAGCGTCAGATCGGCCCGAAATACTGCTCCGTCGGATTCTTCTGTTACTCCATAGCTGGTTGAAATTTCAGCCCCTTGGAAATCTTTTTTCAAGACAAAGTTGACAACGCCTGAAATGGCATCGGCACCATATACAGTCCCGCCGCCGCCTGTCACAATATCGACGCGCTCAATCAACGCCAATGGTATTAAGTTGGTGTCAGTTACACCGGTCAGGCCGGCCGGGACAAGCCTTCTGTTGTCTAACAATACGAGGTTGCGATTTGCGCCAAGACCACGCAAATTGATTTCTGCTGTACCTTCACTACCATTGTTCACAGAAGATCCGAGGTCGGCGACAACACCCGGTAATTCCCGAATTAATTCCTCTGCTGTGAGCGATGGCTGTAAATCAATCTCGTCGCGACCGACGACCGAAACCGGGCTGGATAGCTCGAGATTCGGATTGGTAATCCGCGACCCCGTAACAACAATAACGTCAGAAGCTTCTTCGCTATCTGCACCTTCCTGATTCTGCGCCTTGGCGCTTGTGGCGGAGATGGCCACAGCCATTATCGCCGCTGATGTAAAACATTTTCGTAAGGTTTTGGTTCTGAAATTCGGCCGCATTGCTGGCTCCCTTAGTTGATTACAGCGGCAACCAAATAAGGCGAAAGAGCGGTTCGGCAATCAAATATGACAGTATTTTGAACATTCCCCATTCGATGAAGTTTCAACGCAACGGTCGATTTACAACGTTGTAAAAAAACGATAAATCAATAGTCTATGGGCCCTACCATATTGACTATGAAAGAGAATTCATTCGATATCAGGTGATATAATAGCCATAACATCTTTCGCATATTTTCTGCCGACAGCGACTTCATCGCCGGTGCTCAAACGTAAGACGCGACCGCCATTGCTGCTGCGTTTTATGGCGACGATTCGCGCGACATTGACAGCTGCGGACCGGTGGACCCTTAAAAAACCAATAGTGTCGTTGCCGGCGACAAAGTCACCGATCATCTGCCGGTAGAGATAAGATGTTTGGTCGCAATAGAGGCGCACATATTCGCCTTCGGCTTTGATCCAATCGATACTGTCACAGTCCACCCGCACAACTTCGCCGTGGCGAGGAACCCAAAGATAATGATCATCATCTACCACCCGGGATCGCTCCTGCCTCAGCTGATCGAGGGTTTGACCGAGCAGTGCCAGGCGCTGCCGCGCTTCGCGATCGGCATAGGCGGAGCGTGCCCGGTCAATAGCTTCGACCAACCGCGTATAGCGCACGGGCTTGGGTATAAAATCCAATGCACCTGTTTCAAAAGCCCGCACCGCAAATTGCGGATAGGCCGTGATGAAGATGACCAGAGGCATGGGGCCAGCTGATTCATCAAGGGAAGCAGACAGATGTTCGATCACGTCAAATCCATCAAGAATAGGCATTTCTATATCGAGCAAGACGACGTCGGGGTTTAGCGTTTCAATAAGCTCCAGTGTTTCCTGGCCATCTGACGCTTCACCTACCAGTGTCACATCATCCATGCGCAGGACGAGTTCGGCCAGACGCGATACGGCCAGCGGTTCATCATCGCTGATCAGCAACGTGATAGGGGGCATGGCCTGGACCTGAGGGAAAGTGCAATCCACGAGAACCGAAGAGATAGTTGAGGCGATATTACATCGTCCTGAACAACATATCTTCGACGAACGAGGACACAATGATGGGGCCTGGGATGGGGCCTGGTGCGATTATTGCAACACGGGAAGCCGAAGCGCGTAACTATAGTCAAACCTGCAAGCAGGATGAAGTGGAGGAAGGATGGCCTCCCCCTCATGGCTCTGCAGCTTATGCCCATGACAACGTTATGCAGCTGTTTTTCCGTAAGTGAAACTGCCGCATCGGGTCGTTCATTTGGTTCCGAATGTCGTTTATTGCTCCTTGGGCATTTTTGTCGGTTCTTGGGGTTCGTTCGTAGAATAGCCCGAGAAATTTTACATGATTTTACGTAAACTCACTCGTGCACTTTAGAGGCCGACCCCCCGGCCGATAGTGATACAGGAGCGTAAAATGGTAACCCGAGTACAGACAAGAAATCCGAAGAATGATGCCAATGCAGAAGGGTCCGCATGGCGACCCGCATCCTCTCGTCGGTTGATTTTGGACGCAGCGCGGCGAAAGCTGCGGGCGGAAAGTTTTAACGAATTTGCGATGGAAGCGGTCGCTGCGGAAGCAGGTGTATCGCGGCGTACAGTTTATAACCAGTTCGCCAATCGTGAGGAGCTTTACTGTGCATCCCGCCTGGAACTTTTTGAGAAAATTGATTTGGCGATGGCGGAAATCAAGTTTGATCTGGATCAGCCGGTGGAAAAAATGCTTCACCGCTTCTGCAAGGCTGGCATAGCGATCTTATTGTCGCCGGAAAGCTTTGAACTGCGGGCATCGCGGGCAAGAGACCGGCGCGCATTCCGATGGATTGAAGAACAATATGATCACCGGATTGACGAACCGCTGCGTTTGAAGATCGAACATTTTCTGCAGAGCCTAATGCTGAAAGGTGATATCGAAAATACCGATCCTGCGCCGTTGGCTGACTCGCTATTGATGGCAATTAACGCCTGTGTAGGCGACGATGGTCAGGCGGAATCAAATTTGAAACAGCCGCCGGTTTTCACCCCCAGTGAAATCGCCGACATCTATCTGAAACGATTGCCCCTAAGAAGCCACGCTCCTGCGGAGTGAGGCCTGGTAGAGGCATCTGTAAACCAAAGTACAGATCCTTATCGGCTCGTGTTTAGGGTTTTTCGGGCGTGCCGCTGTTATTAATGGCGGCACGCTCATCAAATGGCTCGACAATGGCTGTTTGTAATTTATGTCCTGCTAGATGGATTCGTTGGTGCCACCTTCGCAACTGCAAGCGGACATAACGCTGTCGCCTGAGGCATTGTTCGTGCAGTCGGTTGATTTGTCGAGCCGAAAAAAGCTCGGTCAGTTTTTCACACCGCCGGCTTACGCAAATATAATGATCGACTGGATTGCTGGCGTCTCACCGGAATCCGTACTTGATCCGGCAATAGGCACCGGGCTGCTCATAGACATGTGTGCAAAGCGGCATGTGGGTGAGCATTACACAGGTTTTGATATTGACCCAAAGCCGCTGGCAATCGCGAAGGCCAGAATGGTTGATGCCGCCTATTGCCAGATTGATCTACTGGAACGCGATTTTCTAGCGACAGATTGGAATGCTCGTTTCGATGCGATTATCGCCAATCCACCCTATATCATGCACCGAGACCATGATTTGAATGAGGCTGTGGCGGATGATATGGAACGGCGATCAGGGCAAAGATTAAGCCGGCAGTCTAACCTCTACATTTATTTCGTTATCAAAATTTGCGAGCAGCTTTCGCATGGTGGACGGGCGGCCATATTAATTCCGGCCGAGTGGATGGGCGCAAACTATGGCCAATCCCTCAAAGCCTATCTGCTGCAACGCGGGCTACTCAGTGGCTTGGTGACAATCGATCATGCGGGGCATGCATTTGAAGACAATATGTCCACCGCATCAATATTGCTGATCGAGAAAGCCGGCAAACCTCGTCATGCGGTGCAAAGCTATTATGTTCCGCAGGGTGCTGAACCGACTTCGCTGGCGGCGCTGGAACTAAATGTAGGGATTATCCGCCATGAACTGCCAAGCGACCTGCTGCAATCACGCAAAAAATGGGACATGTTGCTGCGGCAAGCTGACAAGCTACCCTCAGGACGTTGGATACGGCTTAGAGATTTGGTGATAACCAAGCGCGGGATTGCAACCGGCGCAAATCGTTATTTTCTTATGTCCCGAGAACAGGCCGAGGATCATGAACTGGATATCACGCGAATGGACCGCTGTGTGGGCAAGACAGCACAGGTCGCTGATATCACGTTTTCCCGGACTGATTTTGCACGCTTGGCTGATGCGGGGCAGGCTTGTTTCCTGTTCAATCCTTCTCGTGACCTCACCCCAGCGGAAAACGTCTATATCAAGCAAGGCGAAAAGATTGGAATTCCCCTCAAACATGGGCCCCGGACCAAGCCTGTTTGGTATAGAGCTGAAATGCGGCCGGTGGCGCCCATTTGGGCAAGCACCTTCGGTCGCGGCCGGATGCGTTTCATTCACAATGCGGCTGGCGTAAAAGCGCTTACCTGTTTCCATAACCTGTATGCCCCAACGCTTGATCCCATACAGCTCCGCGCGTTGGTGGCGCTGCTCAACAGTGATATGATGCAGGAGGCTATTAATGCTCAGGTTCGCGTTTTGGCTAGCGGTCTAATGAAGTTGGAGCCGCGCGACATATTAGACATACATGTCCCTGACATCAGGCTGATACCTCGCGATATCATTATGCGGTTTGCCGATTGGCTGGACGACCGGCCATCGGATACAAGCAGTCGCAATATGGCGGCTTTAGAAGAGCTAACCACGCAGGCTTTTCGGTCTTCCACCAAATGAACAGCTTTGATTTTCACCGCAAAGAAACCAACACTTGCTCTTGATTTTGCAAACATGTCTGCGCATGAGTCTCCGCCAAGCATAGATCAACAAAAGGCCTTTTATGTCGTCTGAGAAACAAGCGCGAACCGGAACGGATTCTGCGCTGCGAAATTTTCTGAAAAGCGAAGCCGCAGGCGGTATTTTGCTCATGATTGCGGCCGCGTTGGCCATGATCGTCGCAAACAGCCCATTTTATGACATGTACCATCATTTTCTGCATGAAGTGAAAGGGCCCGTGCTTTCTAAAAAGCTTGGACCAATGACTCCGCATTTGTGGATTAACGACGGTCTGATGGCGATATTCTTTCTGCTCGTCGGCCTTGAAATTAAGCGTGAATTTGTCGATGGGCGTTTGAATACATGGGAGCGGCGGCGCTTGCCGGTTCTCGCCGCTGCGGCTGGAATGGTGGTGCCGGCGTTGATCTATCTGGCGATTGTGAGGGATTTCCCGGCGCTATATAATGGTTGGGCAATCCCCGCAGCCACCGATATTGCTTTTGCAATTGGCGTGCTGGCCCTGCTTGGGCCGCGTGCTCCAACCTCATTAAAGCTTTTTTTGGTCACGGTTGCGATTGTCGATGACATGGGGGCCGTCGCGATTATCGCTTTGGTCTATACCGCCGAAATCAATGGTGCGGCGCTGCTCGCTTCGGCCGTTATCTTGGGCATAATGTATACGATGAACAAGGCCGGGGTGAAATCCTTGATCGCCTATTTGTTCTTTGCTTTGTTGCTCTGGTTTGCTGTGCTGCTGTCTGGCGTTCATGCCACAATAGCGGGTGTGCTCGCTGCGCTGGCCATTCCAATCGTGGTTACGCCCGGTTCTCCAGATGCAGTAGACTCACCGCTTCACCGGTTGGAGCATGGCATTGCACCTTGGAGCGCTTTTTTCATCGTGCCGGTATTCGGCTTTGCCAATGCTGGCGTGTCCCTGGAAGGGATCGGCATGGAACAGATTTTTGCGCCCCTGCCGATCGGCATTGCCGCGGGTCTGTTCCTCGGCAAACAGGTTGGCATTTTCGCAGCCGTTTGGTTGGCCGTTAAAACCGGCTTTGCAGGACGTTTGGGCGGGGCGAGCTGGCTGCAGGTTTACGGCGTATCCATGCTATGCGGCATTGGTTTTACCATGAGCTTGTTCATTGGTGCTCTCGCCTTTCCCGGAGAGGCATTGTTGATTGAAGAGGCCAAGATCGGCGTGCTCGGGGGGTCATTCCTGTCTGCTATTATAGGTTATTGCATCCTGCGTTTTGCACCCCAGGAAAAGCATCTGAAGTCGCTGGACAAGAAAGAGGCCCAGCAACTGAAAGAAGTGCTTTGAGAGCGCTCGTTGCTCTTGCAGCGGCACTCTTCCTGACCGGCTGCCCACCGCCCAACAACTATGTGCCTGAACCCGGAGCAGCAAGTTTTGCCCCGCTATCGCCACTGGATCAGATTGCCAATGATTATGTGCTGTTGACCCTGACCATGGGGGAGCAGGAAGAGGGCTATGTCGACGCCTATTATGGCCCAAAGATCTGGCAGGATCTGGCGAAAAAGGACGATCGCGGCCTGGTCTATCTGGGCAATGCCATTGTCGAACTGATGGAAAGGCTGGACGGGTTGCCGACAAGCGACGATCCACTGGTCGAGGCGCGCAAACGCTTCCTGTCAGCGCAGCTTGAGGCGGCGCATACACGGCACATGATGATCTCTGGCGAAACATTGCCTTTTGCGGTGGAAGCAAAGGGGCTGTTTGGCGTGACGCCTGAATTTGCACCCTTGGACAGTTATGACGCGGCGTTGGCAACAATCGAGACATTAGTGCCGGGCGAGGGGCCATTGCATGAGCGGGCGGAGGCTTATCAGGAGAAGTTCACGATCCCGACGGAGCGGTTGAAACCAGTGTTTGATGCGGCGATCGCGGAATGTAAGCGGCGGACGGCGGAACATATTACTTTACCATTGGACGAGAATTTCAGAATGGAATTTGTCACTGGCAAAAGCTGGAGCGGCTATAATTATTATCAGGGCAATTATCAGAGCCTGATCCAGATCAACACGGACCTTCCGATCCGGATTAGCCGCGCCGTCGATCTGGGTTGCCACGAAGGCTATCCCGGCCATCATGTCTATAATATGTTGCTCGAACAGCGTTTGACTAACGAGCGCGGCTGGCAGGAATTTTCGGTCTACCCGCTCTATTCGCCGCAATCGTTCATTGCCGAGGGGTCCGCCAATTATGGCATTGATCTCGCTTTTCCAGGCGAAGAGCGTTTGGCGTTTGAACGGGACGTGCTTTATCCGCTCGCGAGGCTCGATCCATCGACAGCGGCCGATTACTTCAAGCTACAACAGGCGCTGAGCGAGCTGAAGGGCGCACGCTTTGTGATTGCACAAGCCTATCTCGACAAGACCATCACAAAGGATGAAGCGCTGGCACTAATCCAGAAATATCAACTGGTCAGCCGCGAACGCGCAGAACAATCCCTGTCCTTCAACGATCAATATCGCAGCTATGTGATCAACTATGGCCTTGGTCAGGACATGGTGAAAGCCTGGGTCGAACGACAAGGTGATGGGCCGGTCTGGCGTTGGAAGGCGATGGAGAAGCTGCTCAGCGAGCCAATGTTGCCGGACGATTTGGTGGAGTGATTTGATTATTTATTAATTTTTTTTGCTATTATCAGGAAATGAGAATCCCCCGCTCATTTCTATTTTTTATTCCAGTTGTGTTGCTGTTTTTACTTCAGCTCGTTCCAGGCCTGCGCTTGATTTTGCTTTTTCTGTTGGTGCCAGTTTGGTCGATCTTTTTCATAAATGCTGCGTTTATCGGACTTTTAATTGAAGCCCGCTTGCGCCAAATCCACATGCTCTGGGTTCTGCTGACGGTGGTTTGGTTTGGGGGTTATTATGGCTGGATGCTTCACGAACACATCATACTCAACAAGGTTGCAAAAACAGTTGCAGCAAAGAATGTCGGGCAAAAGCTGTCATTCGATTCGAGCAAACAATCTTTGGTTTTTGCAAATGGATATGATGCAATCCGGTTTATTCGCCAATATGATGTTGAAGAAGTATATGAGTTTAACCAGAGCGGTGGAGAAAATCAGTACAGCGCTATTCGAGTGGTAGATAGCGTGGTCTGCAGTAAATTTCAGAGAGACAAGATAGCTATCGCCGCAGGCGTTCGAACTATAGATCTTGCGCCAAGTCATCGGGATCGTTCCTCGGGAAATGTCAACGGCGCAGCTTGTGCTATTCGGATTTATGAACGACCTACCAAAAAGCAGATAATTGCCTCTCTATCCCGCGTAGAGGATCAACTCGGGAATATTCCGATCATTAGGACCAAGGCATTGGTTCAAGCACAAGACGGCGATAGACTGATTTTATCGGGAGCGAATGCTGCCACCCTAGAAAAATTTCCCATGCCATTTGCTGGTTGCACCCCAACAGACAAATATATGGAAGAATGGAAATGTTGGATCGGCTTTGCTCGCGATGAAAATAAACCGCTTATAAAAGGATATGGTGATGACGACATTCTATCGAAATCGCTTGGTTTACAAGGCATTACAGCAAACAAACGGAAGCGTTACGATCAGCACCAAATTGTGAAATGGATTGATAACACAATCGAAAGCAGTACCGATGCGGAATTACAAATTTTGGATGGCATATTATCTGATCCATCCGCGAAGGCTGGAAGTGATCCTTTTCAAATATTGCCATATCGGAAAGATTTAATCGAAGAGCGAAAGGAGAAAATTATTGCGGTGATCGACCAGCTAGCGACATCGACAGTTAACGGGAAACTTAACAAATCTATGTTGGAATCGCTACTTCAGCGGTACGATTCAGCAACCAAAGAACTGACAGAAACTCTTTCTGAAACCAATCACCATTAAGAGCGCATGACAAGCAAACGCCCAACCTATCAAAAAACAGGCTGGGCGTTTGGATCAAGAAAACCTAGCGCTGCAGGGATTTCCGGAATGTGATCTTGTCGTCACCATCCGCGTAGAAATCGCGGATGCGTGATTCCTGATCATATTGACATAGTCGATAAAATTCACGGGTGCGGGCCAAAGCGTCCGTTCCCGATGTTTCCACGATCAGTACCCGCTGACCCTCAGCGGCCAGATGCTCTTCAATATGACTCATCAGGGCAGCGCCAATGCCTTCGCCCTGATGGTCCGGATGGACCGCGATGAGAAGCAGATTCCATGTCCTGTCGGTCATTTCCTCCGACCGGCAATAGGCAATGGCTTTAGCACCGTCCCTATCATGGGTCAGCCATATCTCGTCGCTGCCCTCTTCATTGAAAAAACCGGCAATCATGTCATCCAGCATTTCAGAGGGAAACATATCGGTCGCGTCAATCACCCGCTTCAAAGCGGGGATGTCATCAGGGACAACCGGTCTGATCGGGCTTGGTTTATGTTGGTTCATTGGTATTCCTTTATCTGTTGTCGAGTTGCGGGCGTACGGACACCCGGCCGAGATGAGAGATTTGATAGGGACTGCCCTTTCGGGACATGATCAGGCGCCTGCGTTTCAGGCGCGCAAAAATGTCGAGCGTGCAGTCGGACAGCACATAACCATCCCGGGTTACGCACATCACTTCGTCTATCTTGCTGTTCTTGTTGCGTTTGTGGCGGATATGTCCGCCTTGAGCGAGCACGTGAAGCACGCGCTGTTCAGCTTTCGAAATATTCATTATTTTTACTCGGAGATTAAACCATAGGGAACGACAGAACGCCCGTGCGGCACGCGCACCGGTTTCGTCGTTGCTGTGATTTGAAACGCTAAATGGTTTTCAAATCAGTTGGTTGTTACATTCTCTAACAAAAAGGCTCCGAGTGTTGGCAACGACATTTTGCCATTGCGAGTCGCGAAATATGCCAGTTTCCGCCAAAATTCAACATTTTTCCGGGCATCATAGCCGATTTTACGCTCCTATTAACTTATCGCTAACCAATTTCGTTCACTCCGGTTTTTGAAACATGAACTGGCACTATCGCGTGCCGTGTTTTGAACAGGGATCGGATTTATGACTGACGCGACTAACCCCGTAGATGTAGCCATTATCGGCGCAGGACCAGCGGGCCTCACCGCCGCTTATCTCCTCAGCAAAAAAGGCTATTCGGTCAAAGTGATCGAAAAAGACCCGACCTATGTTGGCGGGATCAGTCGGACAGTCGAATATGAAGGCTTTCGTTTCGACATTGGCGGGCATCGGTTTTTCTCGAAATCCAAGGAAGTGGTCGATCTGTGGAACGAAATTCTGCCGGATGATTTTATCCAGCGCCCGCGGATGAGCCGGATCTATTATGAAGGCAAATTCTACAGCTATCCCCTGCGTGCTTTTGAAGCCTTGTGGAATCTGGGCATCTGGCGCTCAACCTTGTGCATGGTGAGCTATGCCAAAGCAAAGGTCTTCCCGAACAAAAATGTCAAAAGCTTTGAAGACTGGACGGTCAACCAGTTTGGCTGGAAGCTTTATTCGATCTTCTTCAAAACCTATACCGAGAAAGTCTGGGGCATGCCCTGCGACGAAATGTCGGCCGATTGGGCAGCCCAGCGGATCAAGGGTCTCAGTCTTTGGAGCGCGGTTGTCGATGGTCTGAAACGCTCTTTGGGTCTCAACAAGAAACCCAATGACGGCATGGAAACCAAGACTTTGCTTGAGACGTTCCGTTATCCTCGCCTCGGCCCTGGCATGATGTGGGATGCCGCGCGTGATTTCGTGCGGTCCAAAGGCAATGAAGTGCTGATGGGTCACAGCCTGAAACAGCTCGCGCAGGATGCCGATGGCAACTGGCGTGTGTCGGCTTCGACCGAAGATGGCGAAACCGTTATCAATGCTAAACATGTGATCAGCTCTGCGCCGATGCGCGAACTGGCCACCCGGATCCACCCGTTGCCGGAATCTCTACCTGAAGCGCAGGAACTCAACTATCGTGACTTCCTGACCGTGGCGATCATGGTGAAATCCGAAGACCTGTTCCCCGACAACTGGATCTATATCCATGATGATCGTGTGCAGGTTGGACGCGTTCAGAATTTCCGTAGCTGGTCGCCGGAAATGGTGCCGGATGAATCCATCGCCTGTGTTGGTCTGGAATATTTCTGTTTCGAAAATGATGGCCTTTGGTCGTCCACCGATGAAGACCTGGTCGAATTGGCCAAGAAGGAAATGGCGATCCTCGGCCTCTGCAAGCCCGAAGATGTCGTCGGCGGTGCGGTCGTGCGTCAGGAAAAAGCCTATCCGGTTTACGATGACAGCTATGAAGACAATGTCGAAACCATGCGCGACGATCTCGAAGCACGCTTCCCGACGCTCCACATGGTCGGTCGCAACGGTATGCACCGCTACAACAACCAGGATCACGCGATGATGACCGCGATGCTGACGGTGGAGAATATCGAAGCCGGTTCGCGCAAATGGAATGTGTGGAACGTCAACGAAGATGCCGAATATCACGAGGCCGGTGACGAGGGCGCAGAAACCGTGATCTCCGAAGATCGGGCAGCCGCGCTGGAAAGCATGCGCGATGTCCCAACGCGGATCGAAGACGATAAGCCCGAAAGCAAGCCCAGCAAGGCGGCGTAACGGTGTACTTTGAACCTTTTCCATATCTGTGCTCCTGCGAAGGCAGGAGCCTATCTCCTGAGGCCGCGTTTTTTTGCAACGGCTGGAGATGGATCCCCGCCTCCGCGGGGATACTGGCGGCGCGAGGTTGAATGGTTATGGAGCGCAGCGGTCAGGATAGACGGTCTACCGTCGGAATCTGGGTAGGAAATCTGCCCGGGCCGCTGGCTTTGTTCAATCGCTTTTCGATCACCCGCTATTTGCTGGCCAGCATTGTCAGCCTCGCCTTTGATGTTGCTTTGTTCATGGTGCTGGTTGCCTTTGCAACCGACCCCGGTTGGTCGTCAGCAGCAGGCTATAGCGCCGGCATAATCGTGCATTGGCTGATTTCATCGAGCTTCGTTTTTCCCGGTAAAACACGGCAAGGCGCTGCTCTGCAGCTGCAACGGATCGGGTTCATTGGAACGGCTGTGTTGGGCTTGGGCATTACCGTCAGCATCGTGAGCTGGCTGACCGAAATGGGCGTTGTCCCGGTCCTCGCCAAAGGAGCGGCGGTTTTTGTCAGCTTCTTTGTGGTATATCTGACACGCAAATTTGGAGTATTCCGGTGACAGCAATCACGATGGAAGCACCGCGATCAGGTCTGTCGACGGATCTCAAAAAGCTCCTCAACTGGTCCTTCATCTGGATTGGTCTGATCAATATTCCCTTTATGGCGATGTGGTTCGTAGGCGCTCCGCCGCGCCATTTTGAAATTGCGGTGGCCGGTTTTATCGGCCTGATTGTCAAGCGCATGCCGCGGGTCGTCCAATGGATCGCTTTTGCCGGTGTCACCGCTTATTCGATCTTGTCGTTCGTGGCAGGTCTGTTCAATCTCGGGATGTCTTCGCTTCTATATTCCATGCAATTTTTTGCCGAGATCAAACCCTCCAATTCCATCGAATATCTCGCTGCTGCCGCCGTTATCTTCGGCATGCTGATCACCAGTTGGTTTATGCTCAAGCGGGATACGAATTTCGTAAAGCCGCTGCATATTCTAATGAGCGGCGTGTTGATCTTCGGACTGGCTGGCGCTGATTTCGCCATGGGACAGGGGATGCGCGGCCATTATTTCCGTGAAGCTCCAGCAGGCGCGACGTTCGAATCCGCCGTGGAAAAAACCGGACTGGCGGCGCGCGCAGACGGAAAACGTCATTTGATCCTGATCATGGTGGAATCGCTGGGCGTGCCCAATGATAATAAGGTCATGTCTGACAAGCTGTTCGCTTATTATGAGAATAGTGCCATTCAAGCGCGCTATGATGTCAGCCAGGGGACCAGCCTCTATTATAACAGCACAACATCGGGCGAATTTCGGGAAATGTGCGGACAGTGGGGCGATTATTATGAATTGCTCGATCCGGCAGACGCCGCGAAGCTTAACTGCCTGCCTGCCATGCTGGCTAAACAGGGCTATGCGACCCATGCTATGCACAGCTTCAAAGGCGAATTTTTCAAACGGGCCGAATGGTATCCGAATATTGGCTTCCAAAGCCAAGAATTCTGGCCCGATCTCCAGGAAAAGGGCGCGGAGTGGTGCGGCGGTGTTTTTGCTGGTGCTTGCGATCGGCAGATACCCCGGTTGATGGCGGAAAGCCTGAAACAGGCCGAACAGCCGACCTTTCTCTACTGGCTGACGCTCAACGCGCATTTGCCTGTTCCGACGGGGCTGAATTTGAACGCCGATGATTGCCAACGAGTATCACCGGAACTGGCCAAGGATTTCCCGATGATTTGCCGGCAGTTTGCAATATTTGATGATATTGACAAGGCGCTGGTCAAGGAAATCACCGCGAGCGATTTTCCCGATGCCGACATATTGATAGTCGGTGATCACATGCCGCCCTATTTTGACCGGCACAACCGCTCCCAATTTGACCCTGAGCGGGTTCCCTGGCTTTACCTGAAAGCCAAAGGACAGCCCGAAGTCGCGCAATGACCTTGACTGACCGCTTGCGCGGCAAGCTTCCCCTCATCCTGATTTGGCTCGCCGTTAGCGCCGTGCTGATCGTCGTGTCGCTCGATCAGATCGTCTCGGGCATCGGCTGGGGACCGGATGATCAGTTGCGTCAGGTGCAGCTGCGTGATTGGTTGGCCGGACAAAGCTGGTTCGATACCACCCAATATAGGATTGCCTCGCCAGATAGCCAGCCCATGCACTGGCCGCGTCTGGTTGAGTTGCCTTTGGCTTTGGTTATATTAATTTTGAGCCCAGTTATCGGTCCAGCATCCGCCGAACTCGCGGCCATGGTCATCGTGCCATTGGTTGCGTTGGGCCTTGCCATGTGGTTGGTCGCAAAAATTGCGGAGCAGCTGTTCGATCGCAAAATTGCTCTGTTATCCGCTGCCCTCACAGCAACTGCTGTTGCGGTGGTCGCACAATTGAGACCGATGCGGATTGATCATCACGGGTGGCAGATCGTGCTCGCACTGGCGGTATTATGGACCATGTTCTGGCCAGATAAGCGCAAGGCGGGGCAAGTCATGGGCCTGTCGCTGGCGCTATGGCTGTCGATATCGCTCGAAGGTTTGCCTTTAGCTGTGGCGTTTATTGCTTTGCTGTCATTTCGCTGGGTCGTTTCGCTGGACGAAGGGGTAAGGCTATTTTGGACGCTGGCCGGATTTCTGGTCGGTACGCTTGTCCTCTATCTGGTCAATCATGGACAGATTGAAATTCTCGTCAACTATTGTGATGCGATTGCCCCGGCCCATCTTATGGCTTGCGCTGCCGGTGCGCTTGTCATTTTGCCGGCGATCAAATTTGCTCCCGCTTCGTGGCCGGTACGCCTGATGGCCCTCGGTGTCGCCGGAGGTTCAGCCTTGGGCACATTTTATGCGAGTGCACCGCAATGTGTCGGCAGCGCCTTCGGACAATTGGATCCGATGGTTCGGGACTATTGGCTGGTGAATGTCCGTGAAGGCATGCCGATCTGGACCCAGCCATGGAAAGAGATTGTCACGCTATTTGGTGGTTCGATTGTCGTTGGTCTTGGGAGCCTGGCTTATATCCAATGGCGAGGGTCGGATGGGGTTGATCGCGAAAAGCTGTTTCTTTTGACCTACGCCCTGTTGTGGGCCTTTATCGTATCCCTATTGGTCCAACGCGCCGCAGCTGTGGCGGCAGTATATGCGCTGCCGCTGGTCGGCTGGGCGGTCCAAAATGCATTTGTCCGCGCGCGCGCGATCACGCGGCCGCTCACCCGAATTTTGGCGACTGTGGCGGTGGTTTTCCTGATCCTGCCGGGACCGCTCATGCTGGGCATGATGAACGCGGTCGATGGAAAGAAGGCGGGGGCAGATGTGAAGAAGACGAAATCATCAGATGCCAGTTTGGCTTGTGATTCATCAGAATCACTGGCGGCACTTAACGCCTTGCCGCGCAGTCATATGATCGCTCCGTTTGATTTTGGCCCTGAGATATTAGTGCAAACGCCTCACAGCGTGCTGGCGACTAGCCATCACCGCAATGATGGTGCCATGGCGGACCAGATCCGGATTTTTACCGCACCGCCAGAAACAGCGCGCCACATAGTTGAGGCGCGCGGTATCGGGTATATCTTGGCCTGTCCGGATGAAGCGGAGCTTAACCTATATGCCAAAAAACATCCTGAGGGTCTTTGGGCTATGCTTGGCGAAAATGAACAGCCGGACTGGTTGGAACCTGTCAAGCTCTCGGGCAGCGCCCCATCGCTATGGAGAGTCGTGCCAAAACAATAGCTTGATGCAAGATAAAATGTGATACATTGTGTTACGTGCTGATTTACGCAGACCAGGGAGGGCGAGATGGCAAAGATCACCGGGCTAGGTGGGGTTTTTCATATTGTGAAGGATCCAGCGGCGACGCGGCGATGGTATAAGGAAAATTTGGAGTTGGACGGTGAATATGGTCCGATGCTCAACTGGTCTGACGAAAAGGGGGACAAACCTTATAGTTTGATCAGCCATTTCCCCCCGGACAGCGACTATCTTGAGCCGAGTGCGGCGAAATTCATGATCAATCTGCGCGTCGATGACCTTGATGCATATGTCGAACAACTCAAAGCGAAAGGCCTCGAAATTCTGGGCCATGTCGATGAAGGCTATGGTAAATTTGCCTGGATACTCGACTGTGACGGCGTCAAACTGGAATTCTGGCAGCAAATGGCTGCACCCGAACCCAATGGCTAGGCCTAATAGCTAGGCGCGCCTGATCAGGCCGGAATAAATTTTAGCGCTAATCCGTTGATACAATGGCGTTTTCCGGTGGGTTTCGGACCATCATTGAATATATGTCCAAGATGTCCGCCGCAGCGGCTGCAATGTACCTCGGTGCGTGCATAGCCAATTTTATAGTCGGTTGATGTGCCGACACGCCCTTTTATCGGTGCCCAGAAACTGGGCCAACCGGTGCGGCTGTCGAATTTCGTTTTCGATGAATACAGACCGAGATTACAGCCCGCGCAGGCAAACACTCCCTGGCGTTTTTCCTTGTCTAGCGGGCTCGAATAGGCGCGCTCGGTTCCTTCTTGGCGCAATATGCGATAGCGCGCTGGCCCAAGTCGCTTTTTCCATTCTTCCGGCGTGCGAGTGATCTTGAACTTCTTGCCGGATTTGGCATTGGCGCTATTGTCGAAAATACCCGTAAAGCTTGCGACACCATAGGCACCTGCGCCGATAACTCCGGCGGCGATGAGTTTGCGTCTGCTAAGGCCTGTCATGTTCCGTCTTTCTTTGCTGTTCGCCTGCTATTCGGTTCTTATGCAAAGATGGTTACAATATAGTGCCTGAACAAGGGCTTATCGGTATCTGACCGGTTGCTTTTGGCTTATCAATATTTGGACAGTTTGACCTGCATCTTGCGGAACCCGTGCACGAAACAGGCATGAACGCGTTTGATATCGCCGGTGACATTGACCTGCATGCGTCGTTTCGCCATTTCTTCGAGCAAGATGCGGATCTGCAGCTCAGCAAGCCGCGCACCGACACAGCGGTGGATGCCGTAACCAAAGGCCAAGTGACGCCGCGCATTCTCACGATCAACGATCAGCTTGTCCGCATCAGGAAATACATTCTCGTCACGGTTGGCCGAGATGTACCACATGATCAGCTTGTCGCCCTTTTTGATCTGATGTCCGAACAGATCAGCATCATCGGTTGCGGTCCGCCGCATATGGGCCAGCGGCGTCTGCCAGCGGATGATTTCCTGCACTGCATTGGGGATCAGGTCCGGATTTTGTTGCAATTTTTCGCGCTGATCGGGAAACTGGTCGAGTCCATAAGCAAGGCCCGACATGGTGTTCCGGGTGGTGTCGTTGCCGCCGACAATCAGCAGCACCAGATTGCCCATAAACTCCATCTGATCCATGTCTTTCATGGCTTCACTATGGATCATCATTGAAATCAGGTCGGGCGTCGGTTCCGCATTGACGCGCTCGTTCCAAAGATTTTGGAAATACGCACCCATTTCATAAAGAATCACGCGCCGCTGCTCGTCCAGTTCCGGTGCCAGTGAAAGCTCCACATCACCGGCCCAATCCGACCAGTAGGTGAGCAACCGTCGGTCTTCCCAGGGGAAGCCAAAAAGGATGGCCAGCATGCCGGTTGTCAGTTCGATTGAAACCTTGTCGACCCAATCAAATTCCTTATCCCAAGGCAGGCTATCCAACACTTCGGCCGTCCGCTGCCGGATTTCCTCTTCCATTCGTTTCATTTCGGTCGGTGTGAAGGCCGGGGCTACGGTACGGCGCTGCCCGGTATGTTTGGGGCGGTCCATGGCAATGAACATCGGTAATTGGAAATCTGAATCATCGCGCTCTTCGGCGATGGTTATGCCGCCATTATTGACATCGGACGAATAAAGCTCAGGCAGTGCTTCGACATGCTGGATCGTCTTATGATCACAGATATTCCAATAGGGACCGTAATCCGAATCCTCGACTTTGTTAATCGGCGCGTTGGCGCGCATCTCGGCAAAGGGCGCGCGCCACAAATCTTTGCTATAGAGATCGGCCTTGCTGACATCACGCGGATTGGGGTTAGCATCCGCAACCGGTGGATTTTCTTTGTACCACGCTTCCAGAGCCTCTGCGGCAGTAGGGGAAGTGGTAAGGGTTGATGCATTTAGGACGGGACTAGTGGCCATGATTCTCTCCTGCCGTTGCCCATTTTGGCAATCGGTTGCGTTTCAAAACCCGTTTAGTCTGCCTTTATTGACAGCAATGTCAACAGAATTTCGTCAAATTGCTTGAATCGCGAGAGATTCTTTGCATCGAAACTCAGCCGCGCATCCGCGCAAACAGATTTTTCTTCCGCGCGCTATTGCCTGATTTCATGACATTGCGGCGGAACAACATGACGCTGAAACGAATGATGATTAAAGTGAACATCGCTTGCCAGATGAGCGCCAGGCCATGTTGCCAGACATTTTCCATTTGCGCTGCGCGTGCAATCATCGCGAAGGGAGAGCTGAACGGAAACAGTACCGCAAACCACTCTATCGGCTCGCCTAATTTCGTGACCGTGAACGCAGCAAGGAAGAACACCAAAAGCTGACCCATGGTTACCGGCATGGATAGCGTCTGCACTTCGCGGACAGTTGTCGCCATGGCGCCAATGCCCAAGAATAATGATCCCAAGAGCAAATAAGCCATGGAAAAATAAAGCACCATTAGAATGCAGAATAAAGGCCAGCCAACTGCCGGTGCTGCGAGATCCGGGATGCCAGCGCTGATCACGGAAACGCCGATAAGGCCCAATGTCGACCAGACTGTGATGCCGACCAATGCCATACCTAACATCGCAAAGAGCTTGCCCAGAAAAATAGCATCCATCGGAATGGCGGCGGCGAGTATTTCGATTATCTTGTTGGTTTTCTCTTCGACCAGATTGGACAAGACCATGCCTGCCAAGATCATGGTGAGCAGGATCAAGATAATCTGCCCCCCCTGCGCTGTTGCAATCTGTGTCCGTTTTTTGGAACTACCGGTTGTCGCAACAAAATCGGTTTTTACCGCGACGGGATTTGATCCCGCCAAGGCGGTCTCCGAAAGCTGCGCCACGCGGCCGCTCCACCGTTTGACATCGCGCTCTGATCCAGTGAGTAACGGCGCTTCCAGCGAGCCAGATATAATGGCGGTAAGCGGTTTGGACGCGGTGTCGAGCTTTGCCTTGATATCCGAATCTGTCGGACTGACATCGGTTAGCACCAGTAATTCCGGAAAGCTGCCATTGCCGAGATTCTTGGCTAGAGCATCCCGTGCACTCATCAGCTTGATGACCTGATTTTCCTCCAACGCTACACCGATAACCGGTCGATCAATATCTTGCCGGACCTGTTGACCCAATCCGCCGGCGGCAATGCCAATAATCAGCGGAAACAAGGGGCCCAAGAGAAAGAAGAAGAATGACTTGGAAAAGATGATCGCGGAAAAATCCCGGCGGGCGATGACAAAAGCGGCGCGGATGGTCTCGATCATGCGGCCTCTCCTTCCATAGCAGTGTCTTCGTCCATTTTTTTGGCGACTGCTTCTCCCGCTATATGTACGAAGGCGTCGTGCAAGCCGGGTCGTTCAATCGACAGTGACTGGATACCCGCGTCGCCCTCGATCAAAGCGCGAAGCAACGGTTCAACACCGCTTTCGGGAAGTGTAAAGTGCCAGTTATGCCCTAACGGCTGACAATCGGTGGGAATCGCAGATCGCCAGGGACCATCCAGGTCGCGGGTTTCCAGATGCACTTGCGGGCGAAGCCGGTCGCGTGCGGTAGATACTTTGCCGGTAAAGGGAATTTTACCGTTGGCGACAATCGCTATTTCTTCGCATAGCCGTTCGGCGTGGGCGATGACATGGGTGGAGAAAATCACCGTTACGCCTTTATCTGCCTGTCCGCGGATCAAGCGTTCCAGCTTCCCTTGGTTTAAAGCGTCGAGACCGGAAAAGGGCTCATCGAGAATGATCAGATCGGGTTCGTGAACAATTGTTCCAAGCAGTTGAACCGTTTGCGCCATGCCCTTGGACAATTGCCGGATCTGCTTGTCTATCGCATCGCCAAGACCGTGATTTTCCATCATCTGGCGTCCGCGTTTTCGTCCTTCCGCCAATGGTAATCCGCGTAGCGCGCCCATGAAGGCAATCGCATCATAGGCCTTCATGGACTGATAAAGGCCGCGTTCTTCCGGAAGATAACCAACTTGATGGGCTTTGCTGATCGGGTCATCGGAGCCGAGCAGGAACCGTTCGCCCTCATCCGGGTCAATAATCCCGAGCAACATTCTTAAAGTGGTGGTTTTACCCGCACCGTTCGGACCCAATATGCCGAATATACTGCCTTTTTTGATTTTCAAATCAATACCATCAACCGCCAGCTCACCATCAAATCTTTTGACTATATTATGGGCTTCAATTGCGTTTTCGGGGATATTTACTTGTACGCTGGAAGTCATTTACGGCTTTCCTAATGGGACGCGTTGATTGATAGTAGTCCTTTATGGCTGATGACAAGTTAAGATTGACCAAATCGCTTGAAAGCAGAGCGCGTGCAGAGGGTTTTGCAGCCTTTGGCATCGCGCCTGCGGCTCTGGCACCGGTCACGGCCAAGCGTTTGCAGGACTGGCTCGCAGATGGACAGCATGGCGACATGATCTGGATGGAGAGCCGAGCGGACCAGCGTTCCAGCCCTACAATATTGTGGCCCGAGGTGAAATCAGTCGTGATGCTGGGGATGAGCTATGCACCGGCGCGCGATCCATTTGCTTTGGAAGGCATACCCGATCGCGGACGGATATCGGTTTATGCGCAGGGTAAAGATTATCATGATGTTGTAAAAGGCGCGCTAAAACGAACCGCGCGTTGGCTGGTGGAGCAAGCCGACTGCGCGGTGAAGGTTTTTGTCGACACCGCGCCAGTGATGGAAAAACCTTTGGCGGAAGCAGCGGGTCTGGGTTGGCAGGGGAAGCATACCAATCTGGTCAGCCGTGACCATGGCAGCTGGCTGTTCCTCGGTGCGATTTATACGACGTTGGAACTGGCGCCGTCGTCCGGTGGTAAAGATCGCTGCGGCAGTTGTTCTGCCTGTCAGGATATTTGTCCGACAAACGCCTTTCCGGAACCTTACCGGCTCGATGCTAAAGCCTGTATTTCCTATCTGACGATTGAGTCCAAAGGCTCGATCCCGAAAGAATATCGCAAGGCGATGGGTAATCACATTTATGGGTGCGATGATTGTCTGGCCGCGTGCCCATGGAACAAATTTGCTGAGGCGGCAGCAGCGAACAAAGCCTTTCTGCCGCGCGCCGAATTGGCGGCGCCAGCATTGGCTGATTTACTGGCAATGGATGATGCCAGCTTCCGTCAGATTTTCTCGGGATCGCCGATCAAAAGGTCGGGTCGTAACCGGATGGTTCGCAACAGCCTGATCGCGGCGGGAAATAGCGGGGATACTGCTTTGGTTCCTGCGGTTACGGCCTTGCTGGACGACGCGGACAGTGTCGTGCGCGGATCTGCGATCTGGGCCCTTTCACAGCTTGATGCCGATCGATTTGAGCGGGAAAAAGGCGAACGGCTGCCAAAGGAACGGGATTCAGATGTGTTGTACGAATGGCAATCTGTTCAATAACTGCGGGCTAACGCACCCGTAACGCGTTGACACAGGATACCCGGTCCACTTCCGCGCCATCGCTGCGGCGCGTGTCGATATGCGTCACGCGTCCTTCGCCGCCGCTTTGCTCCGGATAGAGATAAGCATCCAGCACACAAGCGCCGCTGGAAAATTGTAATTTGCGTGCTGGTGGTTCCGCAACATCTGCCTGGGGATTGCCGAACAAGCGCTTTAACTGATTGGCGGTTTTGCCCATGACCTGTTCCAATCCCTGAACATTGCTGAGCGGGGATTCCGCAGCAGTAGGCAAGTTGACCGGTGTTTGAACCGCACCGCTCGATACACAGGCGGAGAGGGCAGGGAGGGTGGATAGGATGATAAGCTTGCGGATCATGTCAGTTGCTCTTTTCGATGCCGTTTTCACGTTTTTGATGAACCAGATGCGTAGCCATAGCGGCTCCCAAAACCGGTGCAAGAAAATTGACAAACGGGATCGCAAGCAACAGTGCAGTGGTCAGCCCGAGCGCAAAACGGGTCAGCTTGGTTAGCCGCCAGTCATCATGAATTCGCGCGACATCATCGACATGGCGAGCGGCAATCATGTCTTGTAAATCACGTCCGATCAGGATCGCGTTAACTGCGAAGAAGGCAATGGGTGCACCAACGCCGGTGACGAGCAGCATGATATAAATGGGTGACGCGAGAATATTATAGCCAATCGCCCGGCCAACCGATGCCAGACCCATTTTGAGTCCAAGCGCATAGCCTGGCGGCTTGGCCTGTGCTGCACGATCGGGATAATGCTGGGCTTCGACGGCATCGACAATATCGTCGGAAAAAATGTTGAGCACGAAAATCGCGATGACCCGAAACAGGAAGATGGCGGTCAACACCGTGATGATGGCCGCGGCTGCCGCGGCCGCAAATCCTCCGCCATCAAAGGCGGCGAAAGACAATAGCCATGACAATAGGAAATAGGCGCCGACCCCAAAGACCGCCAAAAGCAGAAGAGAAATCAGGAACACTTTCAAAAGCAGGGATAATATCCGGCGGTCTGATAGCTGGCCGAGCGAGAGAAGCAGCGCATTGATCATATTGGGTCCATGTCACGAAATTGCGCCTCTGGTCAATTCTGCTTGAACCCGCCGCGCCGAACCCGTAACGGACAGCGCTTATTCGCCAGCATATAAGGACATGTTTATGACCACCGAAGCCCGTTACGATATTGTTGCCGTGGGCAATGCCATTGTTGATGTTATTGCGCAGGCCGATGACGCGTTTCTGGAAGAAGAGCAGCTCAGCAAAGGATCCATGACCCTGATCGACGCGGAGCGGGCCAGGCAGCTATACCGTGATATGGGTGTTGCGCGCGAAATTAGTGGCGGCTCGGGGTCCAACACCTTGGCTGGCGCATCGACACTCGGCCGTCAATGTGCACTGATCGCACAGGTTGCCGACGACCAGTTGGGCGAAGTATTCACTCATGATATCCGCGCAACCGGGATTGATTTTGATGTCCCGCCGCTCGGCAAAGAACCACCAACGGCGCGTTGCCTGATATTGGTGACGCCGGATGCACAGCGCACGATGAACACATTTCTCGGTGCTTCCCAATTCCTGCCGCCCGCAGCAGTTGACGCCGATCTGATCGCAAGCGGAGCGATCCTTTATCTCGAAGGCTATTTGTGGGACGCTGAAGAGCCCAAAGCGGCTATGGCTCTGGCGATCGATATTGCGCGCAAAAATGATCGAAAGGTTGCTTTCACTCTGTCTGATGGCTTTTGCATTGAGCGCCATCGCGATGATTTTACCAGACTGATCAAAGACGGCATGATCGATATTCTTTTCGCCAATGAAGCGGAAATTAAATCATTGTGCGAAACCGAAGATTTCGATGCGGCAGTGGCGCAAACCGCGGCGCAGGTTGAAACATTGGTCGTGACGCGCAGCGAAAAGGGCGCGATCGCGGTCCAGAATACCGAAACTTATGCTGTCGGTGCTGAACCGGTCGCAAAAATAGTCGATACCACCGGTGCCGGCGACCTATTCGCCGCCGGTTTCCTCAGCGGCTATATCGAAGAAAGATCCATGGAAGATTGCTTGACGATCGGTGCGATTGCAGCGGCAGAAGTGATTTCACATTATGGCGCGCGGCCCGAAACGGATTTGCGGGAGTTGGTGAAACAGCGCCTGGGCTAACAGGCTCCGCTTGGGGCGGGGAGCACCTCAATTTTTCATCTTGAACAATTTGCGGTCTTCTGGCCCAAAACCCCATTTCCAGATGACCCAGGCGTAACTGCCCAAGATCATCGGGATGCCGATAATCAACTCCGCCCATTCTGGCAGATAGGTTGCGAGATAACCGACAGCAGTTGCAACCATGACAGCAATGATCAGCGACCAGCGCCAGCCGTTGACAGGTGCCTGGAGCAGCTTTGACAGAAACACTGCCTTCACAACGGAAGCATAAGCCAGCGCGACCATGAGTGCGGCGGCTACGGCAGCGGCCTGGAACAGCGGCGGCCAGCCCAGACGCATACAAATCTGGATGAAGGCAACACTCAACGCCGCCTGCAACAAAAGCATCGATAGCGAAATCAACAGATTCCGATGCCGCGCGATATAGACGAGGGCTGATTCACTGACGACAGCGGTAGCTGCGACGGCCTCGGCCGCCAAAAGAAAAGCCAAAGCGCCGGTCCCGCCGACGAAATTTGGTCCGACCAGACCCATGACAGCCTCACCGGGTATCGCCAGTGCCAGCGCGATGCCGGCTTGTGCCGCGATGATCCAGAAACCCACCTGGCTGACCTGATTAGCAATTGCCTTCATATTGCCGGCTTCTAGATTACGGGTAATGACCGGGCCCAAAATGGGGTCAAAGCTGGTCTTGAGCTTCTGAGGCAGGCTCGCGACCTGCTGTGCGATATAATAAATGCCGACGATGGCCGGGGAAGCGAAAAGGCCGAGGATGGCGAGGTCGAGCCGCCGCGATCCCCATTCCGCTGCATCAGCCGCAGCCAATGGCATATTATGGCGGGCCAGTTTAGCGATGGCGAGTGGTCGCGGCCGCCAACCCCATGGCAGGCCATAGCTTTTGAACAATGGCCATAGCGATGCAATCAATGCCGCAATCATCGATACGACATAAGAGAGGATCAAGCCGTCTCTGAGCGAATAATAAGAAAACAGAAAGGCTGCGATACTGATCGTCCACGGTTCGATAATAGAGCGCGCGCGCACAGTGGATGCGATATCATAGCGATAAGCCAGCGCTGCGAGTGCTATATCCGCACCTGCAATGGTGAAAATCACCAGTGGTAAAAACCGGTCGAGGCCATTGATTTCGCTGTTCGGAAACATGATCTGCGGGACCAAAATGAGCAATACTGCCGCCAGCATGGAAGCAAATAGGCTAACCAAAAGGCCGTCCCATACGACATGAACGTGAGGGCGCTTAGTACGGCTCAGCTGTTCCGCAAGTCCCCGCTTCAAGCCGAGTGTGGCAAGCTGCGCGGCAAATTCCACAATCAATATTGCGTAAGCGAAACGCCCTAGTGCTTCTGCCCCGTAAATACGCCCAGCAATGAACAAAAAAGGAAGCCGTGCCGCAAGACGAAGCAGGAATCCGAAGATATTGGTACGGCCGCCTTTGGCGAGCGCCGCGATATCCTCTTTATCGTCCCGCTGATCGACCGCGCTTGCGGCCGCAATGCCAGAAGCCTTGCCCGTCTGCGGTTCTGCCGGTGTACCGGAAGATGCGCCTGAGGATTCCGGGCTGGTCAAAAATATCTCTCCGGCTGGTAAAGTTACGCGCAAAACAACGCGCCAAAAAGGCAGTGATGGGCTTTACCCCACTCCACCCAGCTTGTCATCTTTTGTACTAGCGCTGCTCTGATACCAATGGGCGACCCATAAGCTGCGCGACAACCGATCCGGCATCTGTTTGGCCCGCAAGCAAAGAACAAACTGCATCGACAATCGGCATATCAACGCCGCGCGCCTTGGCGTCTTTTTGTAAAACAGGTGCTGTCGACGCGCCCTCCGCGACAGTAGCGCGATTGGCCAGGAGGTTTTTTGCTGACTGACCTTCGCCCAAGCCTTTACCCAGAGAGAAGTTGCGGGAACTGGTCGAAGAGCATGTCAGCACCAGATCACCCAGACCGCAAAGACCGGAGAGCGTTTCAGTCTGGGCCCCGCGTGCTGCGCCATAGCGCAACATTTCGGCAAATCCGCGCCCGATAATCGACGCACGGGCATTTTGTCCCAAACCCGCGCCTTCAACAACGCCGCAACCGATGGCGAGGACATTTTTCACCGCACCACCAATTTCGGCGCCGACAATATCGTCTGAGAAATAGGGACGAAATGTGGGTTTGGCGATAAGCGGGTATAGATTCTGCCAGGTATCCTCACTGTTGCAGGCCAAGGTCAAAGCCGTCGGAAGGCCTTGCGCGACTTCATGGGCAAATGTCGGACCGGAAAGAACCGCCAAATCATTATCGGGACGAACCTCCTGAACGACATCACTCATCAATTGCTGTGTCGCTTCTTCAATGCCCTTGCTGCACAGAATCAATGTGGCACCCGTGTCGGGCAAGGCTTTCAAACTGGCTCGCAAATGCTGAGCTGGCGTCACGATCAGCAAGGCTTCGCAATTTGCCAGCTCACCTAAATCCTGCGTTGCCCGTATATTGGACCTCATTGGATAGCCGGGTAAGAAGGCTTGGTTCTCATGTTCAGCGTTAATCTGTGCCACCACCTCGGTCTCTCGGGCCCAGAGCAGTAATTCGTCCTGACCCTCGGATAATGTCTGCGCCAAAGCCGTGCCCCACGCACCGGCACCGACCACGCCAATTTTTGCTGTCTTATCGCTCATGCTTTCACTCCGGCCCCGCGGGCTTTTTCAGCAGTTGGGTCGAGCGGCCACCGCGGGCGCGCGACGAAATCAAGGGGATCGGTCAAGTCAGCGGCAAAACGCTCTGCACCAGCCCAAGCGATCATCGCGGCATTGTCGGTACACAGCCATAGGGGCGGCGCGGTAAATTGCATGCCGTGATCGCTCGCCAACTGCTCCAGCATAGCGCGAATGGGGCCATTGGCCGCAACACCGCCAGCGACCACCAGATGGGGCACCGCTCCGTGATCGCGCAGCGCTTTTTCCAAGCGGTCTTTCAGGCAATCGACAGTCGCTTGTTGAAAGGATGCAGCAATATCTTCGGGCCTATGGTCGCCGCTTTGATGGGCGCGCACCACCGCGCTTTTTAGGCCTGCAAAGGAAAAATGCGGCTCCTTCGATCCTTTGAGGGGACGGGGCAGGGGCACGGCAGCGGCGTCACCGCTTTTGGCCAGTGCTTCGACTTTAGGCCCGCCAGGATAGCCGAGGCCCAATATTTTTGCTGTCTTATCAAAGGCTTCACCGGCTGCATCGTCAATGGTTGTGGCAAGGCGGCGATATTGCCCGACACCTTCAACCAGCAAGATCTGGCAATGTCCGCCAGAAGCCAGCAACAGCAAATAGGGAAAGTCCAGTTCCGGATTGGCAAGGCGCGGGGACAGCGCATGCCCTTCGAGATGGTTGACCGCGACCAGAGGTTTTTCCGCTGCCATGGCCAGCGCTTTTCCGGTCACCAGCCCGACCATCACGCCGCCGATAAGCCCAGGTCCAGCCGTTGCCGCTACCGCGTCCACATCGTCCAGAGTCAGATCAGCTTCTGAAAGAGCCGCTTCAATCAACGGTGTTATGATCTCGGCGTGCGCACGCGCGGCAATTTCAGGAACGACGCCGCCAAACGGCGCGTGTGCCGCTTCCTGTCCAGCCAATTTATGCGCTAAAATCTCCCGGTCAGACGTGACCAGTGCCGCTGCTGTTTCGTCGCAACTTGATTCTATTCCCAAAATTATACTCATATTCCTTTAACTTAAGCCATGGTGCGATTAGGACAAGGGTCATGACAGGCAATAGCGACCCCAAAAAGGAAATATTGGCGGGCATCGACCGGCCTTTGCGAATCGGCACACGCGAATCGCCACTCGCCATGGTGCAAGCAGAGATGGCGGCCTCAGCAATATTATCGGCTCATGGCTGGCGGCCCGATCAAGTCGAATTGGTTCCAATGGTTGCAACGGGCGACAAAATACAGGACCGCGCTTTAGCGGATGTCGGCGGCAAAGCCTTGTGGACGAAAGAATTAGACCGGGCTCTTCGCGACGGAGATATTGATTGCGCCGTCCACAGCATGAAAGATGTTGAAACCGAGCGACCGGATATTTTCACCATTACCGCGATCATGAAGCGCGCGGATATCCATGACCGGCTGATCGGCGCTGATTCGATTGATGATTTACCGCAAGAGGCAATAGTCGGCACGGCGTCACCGCGGCGTAAGGCGCAATTGCTGCGTCGGCGCAATGATCTCGATATCCGACTGATCCGCGGTAACGTTCAAACACGGCTGAAGAAAATTGAAGATGGCGAATTTGCCGCCACTCTTTTGGCTGCGGCCGGTCTTGACCGGTTGGACATGACAGATATCGGTGCCGAGATTTCCACAGATATAATGCTGCCGGCGCCGTCACAAGGCGCGATAGGTATTGAAACATTGGCGGATTCCAATCATCTGCGCCGCGTGGTGAGAGAGATATCCTGCCCCAATACGTCTCGTGCGGTAACGGCGGAGCGTTTGTTTCTGCAAGAACTGACCGCCGATTGCCATAGTCCAGTGGCCGCCAGTGCAACGATTGAAGGACTGAGAATCCATTTGCGCGCAGAGATATTGCTGCCAGATGGCAGCGAATGCGTCAGCGACGCTTTTGATTTCGATATGGGCGATGTGGCAGGGCCAAAACGATTGGCTCGCAAATTACTGGGCCAGGCCAGCGCGGAATTGAAAGCCATATTTGGACGATGAAGCGATCGCTGGTTATTTTGCGGCCGATTGATAGTGCTCGTGAAACGGAGAATCGGGCCGAAAAACTGGGATTGTCGGTCATAGCCGATCCTCTGTTCATCATTGAACCGATGGAGTGGACGGCTCCGCCTGCGGGACAATTTGATGCGTTGATGCTAACCAGCGCGAATGCCGTCAAATATGGCGGCGACATGTTATCCCAATATGTACAATTACCGGTACTAGCCGTTGGCGACGCCACTGCCATGGCCGCGCGGCAGGCGGGCTTTACCGTAACCGATATTGGCAATGGCGGCGCGGAAGATTTATTGCAATCGCTTGGCCCTGATCGCTATCCGCGCATCTTGCGTTTGACCGGTAAGGATCACGTCAAGACAGCGGCTTCCCCACAAAAGCTGACTCTGCGCCGCGTTTATCAGGCCGCTGCCTTGCCGCTGGGCGAGAGCGCGCAAACCGCTTTGCAGCAAGGACATGTAGTTTTGCTTTATTCTGTGAGAGCCGCGAAAATTCTGAATGATGAGATGGATCGCCTGCAGCTCGAACGGTCGAATAACGATATCGTAGCGCTGTCGCCCGCTATCGCAGAAGCGGCGGGAAGCAGGTGGAAAAGCGTGCAAGCAGCAGAGCAGCCAACCGACGATGCTTTACTGTCTCTGGCGGGGCGACTATGTCTCCCATAGAAATATTTATCGACTTCAGGGGACGGGCGCAGAGCCCGCCAGCAGGATGTAGGGAATTTGAATGAGCCGGGACTATGAAAAAATCGCGTCTTCGGGCGGAAAAAGCAATTTAACCCGCAATGTTCTGGTCCTGATGGTCGTTGCCTTTGTTGGCGGTGCCATTCTTACCGGCTGGATATTTTCGCGCTATAACCCATTTGAGAGCACCGAAGAAACGGCAGTGGCAGCAAATGCTGCGCCGGGACAATCATCTGTCGCAGCTGACCCAGCAGCAGCTTTGGCGCAGCGCATCGATGCGGATGGAACGGTGCTTCCGCCGCCGCCAGTAGAGCCTGTGCCGACAGAAATTCCTGCGCTCACACCGGATAAAGAGCGTGCACTGGCAGTGCGGGTTGCTGATCTGGAGGACCGGTTGTCGCGGATCAATGTCCAAGCCCAAGCGGCATCCGGCAATGCCGCCCGAGCAGAAGGCTTGCTAATCGCTTTTGCCGCGCGTCGGGCACTCGATCGCGGGTCACCGCTCGGCTATATAGAATCGCAGTTGCGGCTGCGTTTTGGCGATGCACAGCCAAAGGCGGTAACGACCATTGTGAACGCCTCTCGGGAACCGGTGACGCTGGAAGAATTGTCGGCGGGATTGGATGATATCGGTCCGTCTTTAACCAGCGGATCGACAGGCGCAGGGTTTTGGGCTGATATCAAGCGCGAAATGTCGGAACTATTCGTGGTCCGCCGGGACGGAACCCCGTCCCCCGTGCCGCAGCAACGGCTGATCCGCGCTAAACGCTACGTCGAAAATGGCAATGTCGATGCAGCAATTGCTGAGATTGAAAAGTTGCCGGGCAGTGATAATGGCGATGATGTGACAAACCAATGGATGGAAAAAGCACGGCGCTATAATGAAGCACGCCGGGCATTGGATGTCATTGAAACAGCAGCGATATTGGAGCCGCAGCAATTGCGCACGGCGGAAGGGGAGAGGGTCGATCAACCATCACCACTGGCCCCGGTGACGCCGATACCAGCGCCCTAGAGGCTATTCTGAAGGCAGGAACAGGTCCGCAAGGGCCTGAGGAACGCGCACTGGTCTACCGCTGGTCTGATCAATAATGGCCCAGTTGGTTTTAGCTGAAACCTTCAACTTGCCATCTGCTCCGGCGAAACTGACATTGCGCCAGAAACGCGCACCTTTCGGCGGTTCGGATATCCAGGTGCGGCCGGTCACTGTATCACCTGCGCTGACATTGCCGCGATAGTCAATTTCATGCCGGGTTACGACCCAGATATAGCGCTCGACATATTCCGGCGGCGCGATCGCTTGCCAATGGGCTGTGGCCATATCCTGAATCCAGCGCACCCAGACGGCATTGTTGACATGACCGAGTTCGTCAATATCCTCAGGCTGTGCCACTATCTCAAGGAAATACTCGCTCATTCCCCTGAATCTGTCACACCCATTTGCCACAAGATAAACGCAAATTCCTCCGCCGTTTCTTCAATCCGGTTCCAGCGACCCGACTTGCCGCCATGGCCTGCTCCCATATTGGTTTTCAGCAGCAGAATATTGTCATCCGTTTTGGTCGCGCGCAATCTGGCGGCCCATTTGGCCGGCTCCCAATAGGTCACGCGCGGATCGTTCAAACCGCCAGTGATCAGCATGGGCGGATAATCTTGCGTGCTGACCTGATCATAGGGCGAGTAGCTGCGGATATATTCAAACGCTGCTTTATCCGTGATCGGATTGCCCCATTCCGGCCATTCGCCGGGGGTAAGCGGCAGGCTTTCATCCTGCATCGTGTTGAGTATGTCGACAAAGGGTACATGCGCGACAATTGCGCCCCAGAGATCGGGATCGCTGTTGACAATCGCGCCCATCAGGCTGCCGCCAGCGGAGCCTCCCGACGCGCTGATCCGGCCCTTCGCTGTGTAGCCTTTGTCGACCAGGCCTTTGGCGACATCGACAAAATCATTAAACGTATTGGTGCGCTCCATCAGCTTGCCCTGCAGATACCAGTTGCGGCCAAGGTCATCGCCGCCGCGAATATGGGCGATGGCATAGATGAAGCCGCGATCAACCAGCGATAGCCGCGTGGTCGAAAAGCTTGGCGGGACCGCATAGCCATAAGCACCATAAGCATAGAGATGCAGCGGCGCCGAGCCGTCCAATTTGGTGCCTTTTTTATAGACCAGCGATACGGGAACCATCGCGCCGTCGCGTGCTTTTATGGTCAGACGCTCGGTGGTATATTCGTCTGCATCATAGCCCGACGGGATTTCCTGAACCTTCAATGTTTCCAAAATGCCATCGGCAACCGTAAAATCATAAACGGTATCTGGCGTAACCATGGACTCATAGCTTAGCCGCAATTTGGTGACGTCATATTCCGGATTGTCGTCAAGGCCCGCATTATAGCTGGCTTCAGGAAATTTGATGCGGTCCTTGATGGAACTATCATAGGACCAGATATCGATCTGATCGAGACCATTCTCACGGCCCTCCGTTACATAGAAATCTTTGAACGCCGTCATATCGGTCAGGTAGAATTCATCCGATCCGGCAAGCAAAGTTGTCCACTCGCCCGGATTGTCGAGCGGTGCTGTTGCCAGACGAAAATTCACATGATCGTCATTGGTCAAAATATAGAGTGTACCATCATGTTCCTCGACCGAATATTCGCGGCCCTTTTTGCGCGGTGAAACCAACAATTGGTCAGCTGTCGGATTGTCGGTTGGGACCAACCGCACTTCGCTTGTTTCATTGTCGCCGGTGGCGATGGCAATGAACTTTTCCGATTGGGTCAGACCAATTCCAGCAGAGAAGCCAATTTCAGGCTCTTTGTAAATTAAGACATCATCGGTTTGTTTCGTTCCCAGACGATGCATGAAAATCTGGTCAACCCGCCAGTTGTCATTGACCAAACCATAAAGAAGATTTTTTCCGTTAGCTGAAAATACAATATTGCCGATGGTTCCCTCTATGGAAACGTCCCCCCACTTACCGCTTGCACCACAAACCTCATCCGGCAGATTGATGGACTCGTCCAGACAGCGGAAGCGGACAGTATATCGTTCAGAGCCATTCGTATCGGTGCTGTAAGCCATCAGGCTTCCATCCTTGCTGATCGTCAGTGCACCCAGACGGAAATATTCTTCGTCCTTGGCCAGTTCGTTTTCGTCGAGAATCAATATGTCTTCGCCGCCGCTTGCGGACTTGCGATACCATTTTTTATATTGCGCACCTTCATCAAAGGCGGTCCAGTAAATCCAGTCACCATCTTTCTGCGGAACCGAGCTTTCATCCTCCTTGATCCGGGCTTTCATTTCCTTGAACAGCGTTTCCGTCAGCGCATTTTGCCCTGCCATATTCTGTTCGAACCACTTATTCTCTTCTTTCAGATAATCGAGCACATCTTTGTCATCGACCTTCGGATAGCTTTGATCTTTCAACCAGTGATAGGGATCGCTGATCGTGTAGCCATGGCGTTCATAACTATGAGGCCGCTGTTCAGCGGCGGGTGGATTTTCCATTTTTTTCATCGTCTCTTCTGTTTCAGATTGCGCGAAAGCCGGAGCGGCAGCCAGATTAGCGGCCAGTATCAGGGGTAATAATATCTGTTTCATAACGCCTCTTTTCGGGGAAATTGGTGGCGGAAATCGTCTGAAACATCTATGAGTTTGCTCAGCAGCTAATTCAAGGAGTTTCGCAGCCGATGTTAATGTCCACTTATGAAGCAAGGCTAGCAGCCCTGCGCGAGCAAATGGCAAAAGATGGCCTGGATGGCTTTGTCGTTCCGATTTGTGACGAGCATATGAGCGAATATGTCGGCGATTATGCGCAGCGTCTCGCTTGGCTAACTGGCTTTGGCGGTTCGGCGGGATCAGCGGTTGTGCTCAAGGACAAGGCCGCGATATTCATTGATGGGCGCTATACTATTCAGGTGCGCGATCAGGTCGACGGAAAATTGTACGAATATGTCGGCACGGCGGATCAAAGCGTCATTGACTGGCTTGGTGTCAATGCGCCCGAAGGTTCTTCTATCGGCTATGACGCATGGCTGCACACACAGGATTGGGCGCAATCAGCCGAAGCGAAATTGGCGAAGCAAAAGGCCAAGCTGATAGCTGTTAAAACCAACCCCCTTGATGCCGTCTGGGAAGATCAGCCAGAGCCATCATTGGCAAAGCTCGATGTGCAGCCGGATGAATTTGCCGGAAAAAGTGCGGCGGACAAGCGTGCAGATATTGCTGCATGGCTGAAAGAGGAGGGGCTCGATGCGACCGTCATTGCTGCACTCGATTCGGTCGCATGGGCATTCAACATTCGCGGCAAGGATATCTCCAACACGCCGGTGCCGCGCGGCTATGCGATTGTCAAAGCCGATGGCAGTGCGGAGCTATTTGTGGCGCCGGAGAAACTGACGGACGAGGTGCGCGTGCATCTGGGTAATGCGGTTGCAATGCGGGACTATAGCGAATTTCCGGATGCACTGGCTGAATATGATGGCCAGAAAATCGGCGTCGATCCAGAACGGTCGGTGGCCGCGATATTTGGACAACTCGAAGGCGCTGGCGCGCAGATCGTGAAGAAACGTGATCCGACGATCCTCGCCAAAGCCATCAAAAATGAAACCGAGGTCAATGGCCACAAAGCGGCACAGGCACGCGATGGCGCGGCGCTTAGCCAATTTCTCCACTGGTTCTCGCAGGAGGCCCCCAAAGGCGGCCATGACGAGCTGTCGGTCGCGGCCAAGCTCGCTGAATTTCGCGGGCAATCCGACAAGTTGATGGACCTCTCCTTCCGCACCATCTCTGGCGCTGGCCCTAATGGCGCGCTGTGCCACTATAGCGTGAACGAGGAAACCAATCGCAAGATTGAAACCGGTACGCTCTATCTGGTCGATAGCGGCGGTCAGTATCGCGATGGCACCACTGATGTAACGCGGACCATCGCAGTGGGAGAGCCCACAGCGGAGATGATCAAGCGCTATACGCAGGTATTGCAAGGTCATATCGCGTTGGCAAAAGCGGTGTTTCCCAAGGGCACGACCGGCGGGCAACTCGACATATTGGCGCGGCAATATCTATGGGCCGATGGTGTTGATTACGCTCATGGCACCGGTCACGGCGTTGGCGCTTATCTGTCGGTTCATGAAGGACCACAGCGCATTGCCGCTTTCGGAGGCTTTGCCGAGCCGCTGGTTACGGGCATGATCTGTTCCAACGAGCCGGGCTATTATAAGGATGACGCTTTCGGTATTCGCATTGAAAATTTGATCCTCGTCGAGGAACGCGAAGTCACCGGGGCTGAGCAGGATATGCTTGGTTTTGAAACACTGACCTTCGCGCCGCTGGATCGGCGCTTGATTGATGTCTCCATCTTGTCCAATAACCAGCGCCAATGGGTTGATGATTATCATGCACAGGTGCTTGATATTGTCGGACCTCAGGTCGAAGGCGACACGCTGAATTGGCTCAAGGAGCAATGTCAGCCGCTTTGATATGATTGTTTTGTGCTCCGCGCTTGATGTGGGGCACAAGACAACAACACGCGATGGTCAACCCTGGACTCCCCAGCAAGCGCCGAGCGCAATAGGCATCAACGGACGATTTCTTTCATGACAAAAAAAGACCAAAATCCTCGCGAAGGCTTTCGCCTGATCACTCCGATCCGTGTGCGCTATGCCGAAGCGGATATGCAGGGCATTGTATTCAACGCGAACTATCTCGCCTTTGCTGATATTGGCGTGACCGAATATTTTCGCACGCTGGTCGGCGCCAAGGGTAACGAAGATTCGCTAGGCAAGTTTGTGGAGCTATTTGGCGGTGATAATTGGGTGCGTCATGCTGAGGTCGACTTCCGTGCACCAGCTAAAGCAGACGACCTGATCGACGTATGTCTCCGCATCACCCGATTCGGCCGAACCAGCTATTCCGCGGTCTCCCATATTATTCGCGATGATACACTGCTGAACGTGGTGAAACTGACCTATGTCTGGTTTGATCCGGCGACAGAGGAAGTAACGCCCGTGGCGCAAAGTTTTATCGATGCAGTTACGGATTTTGAAATTATCAAACCAGAAAGAGCCGTTGTCGCCGTTTAGCGAGCCGCTAACAATCCTCTAATTCAGGCTATCGTCCCGCAAACCTTTGGCCTGCGCCTTGCGCCGCCGCAAGTTTAACCGCAACTGTTCAGCAAGGCGCTCAGCCTTTTCGGCTTCTTTGCGTTCTTTCTCGGACTTTGGCTGCGGTTTGGGCATGGGGAATATTTGCCAGCCCGCAATCAAAATTGCAACTGCGCTTGACAAGTCCTTAACCCTTTCGCCATAGGCGCGGGGCTCGGAGCAGATGGCTCTCAGCGATGAAACTAGTGCTGCTGTAGCTCAGTGGTAGAGCGCGTCATTGGTAATGACGAGGTCGGGAGTTCAATTCTCCCTAGCAGCACCATTGCTTTCCCCGATTTCGAGTGTCTCCGGCGGCAGAAATGGATCGTCCATTTAATCGCTAAATTTCGGTAACTTAGGTCGTTCCGATTCGGTTAACTTCGTCCCAGAGACTATTTGTCGCCGGCCATATGTCTGCAGATAGCCGGATTATCTCGATGCCCCGAAACGCTGGCACCGGATGCACTTTTGAATTTTGTGTAATTTCGGCTCTATTCGAACCCCAGAAGGGTTCGCTGACCGGCCCAATCAAGTGGGAGGTCTCCAGCGCGCAGAAGGCGTCTTCCTGTCAAATTGACCGGTTGCGATCCGCGAACAATGGCGGTGATGATATCGGGTGCCAGAAAGCTGAGCCGGGCTAGATTTCTCAAATGCCTTTGCGAATAGTCGGATATGTTCGGTGAAGCTATTCCATCGATCAGATAATCACGAGCGGCAAAAGCTTGTGCGATGAGGCGGAGCAATACCGGATCAGGCTCATGCTTTGCCGAGCTGTTGTCCGGCGTGACTGCCAGCCGCAATTCGGACCCTTTGCTAACCAGTTTTGCATCAACGGAGATATTGATGGGATCGGGATGCTTTTCGATGCTCAGGCTGATTTTCACGGCCTTGGCCTCAACTTGAACTTTGGTTTGGCACTTGAGAAGGAACTTTCGTTGCTCGACAATGCTCGAGCATGTCAGATTTTTGGCAGTTTCCCGATACTGATCGATCCTGTCCTTGTCCAAGGTCCCGTCTTCTGATTTCCAGATCAGCCCGTGTGACAGGTGGTTGGCAACAGCCTTAATGACCAACTCTTCTAGCTCTCCTGCGGGAAGATGCCAGGCAGAGGTCTTGTTCTGCAGCGGTTTGAAGCGCGTGGAATAGTATCGATAAGTTCGCGATTGTTTCTTCGACTGAGTCGGAGACATGGGCCTGCCATCCGGGTCGGTGATCATTCCCGTCAACAGACTGGGATTGCGACTTTTCTTGCCCAGGGTTTTGTCTCGGCGATTGTCTGAAAAGATGGATTGCACTCGGTCAAACAGCTCTTGTGGAATTATGGGCTCATGTTCGCCATCATATAGCTCTCCGCGATGACGGATCTTGCCAAAATAGATCGGGTTTTGCAGCATTAGCGTCAAAGCGCCGGTTCCGATATGAACCCCGCCAAGAACACGACCACTAGACAATACCCGTTTACGGGTTCGAAAATCTTTCGCTGCCAGATCATCCACCATTTTGGGAACAGATTTTAGTTCAATGTAGCGATCAAATATGTAACGGACCGATTCTACCTCTGATGGCTCAAACAGTAATTTACGTTCTTCTATCCTGTAACCGAGCGGCACCGGTCCACCCATCCACATACCCTTCTTCTTCGACGCTGCAACTTTGTCACGGATGCGCTCTCCAGTGACTTCACGTTCGAATTGGGCGAAGGAAAGCAGGACGTTGAGCGTGAGACGTCCCATGCTGTTTGTTGTGTTGAACGATTGTGTAACACTGACGAACGAGGCCTCGTTCTCATCCAGAATCTCAACGATCTTTGGCAAAGTCGGCGAGGCTGCGGGTTAGGCGATCGACTTTGTAGACAACGATGATATCGACCTTGTCGGCTTTCACATCATCCAGCAGTTGGATTAGGGCAGGGCGTTTCATACTTCCGCCTGACCAGCCACCATCATCGTAAAGTTCGGAAACAGTTTCCCAGCCTTCGCTAGCCTGGCTCAATATATAGGCGGCACAAGCCTCTCGCTGCGCATCCAGGCTGTTAAAATCCTGTTCCAGGCCATCCTCGGTAGATTTGCGGGTATAGATGGCACACCGCTTTCGAGCTTTCCTAGCTTCAGGCATTGGCCGGTACTCGCGGCTTGTATTCGCTCCGCTTCTTCAATCCGAAGAAGCGAGGACCGGACCAATGGGCACCGGTTATCTCGCGGGCGATATGGCTGAGACTTGCATAATGACGGCCTTCAAACTCGAAACCATTGTCACAGACCAGTACATGGTAGCTTTTGCCATTCCATGATCTGACCAGTCTTGTTCCAGTCTTCAACGAGATCGCATGCGCATATCCGGCTTTACCTGTCCGTTCGACACGTTTGCGAAGCCGCTCGATTTCTCTTTTGGTGGCACCAGTCAGGCTCCCATGTACACGTTCCTGCAGCCGGTTAGCGATACCGCGCCGAAGCAGATCGGGTCCGATATCGGGCGCAGGTGACTTGAACGTATCGCGCCATGCCGAACGCAATTGGGTAGGGGGCATGGCCGCAAGGTCTGCCAATCGAGTGTTGAGCGAAGTCATGCCGCACCTTTGGCCTCGTTACTGCTCGGGTTTTGTGTGATCCGATAAGCTGTCCCATCATCCCCTCGCTGTTCGCGCGTAAGCACGAAACCTCTCTTGCGCAGGCCTGCCAGGAAGGCGCGGACACTGTGTGATTTCCAATTGGTGACTTTGCAAATCTCCGAGAGTGCTGTCCCTTTGGTTCGCGATAGCAGCCCGATGATTTTTGCGGACTTGGTTTGTGATTTTGTTGATGGCATCAATGGTCTCCAGCTTGGCGCTAGACCTTCCAGCGCTTCCACTGACCGGAGCCGCGGATCGCTAAAAGTAGCTGGCGGCTTGTCACACTCGATATAGGCGACATCAACAGTAATGCTCGAACAAATACCGAAGTCCAGTCGATTGAGCGAGAATTTTGAAAAGATATGGTGGACTTCCTGTTTCAGATGAGCGTTGTCTAGCGAGTGATAGATTTGGATGAAATCGACCGCCACAACGTGCGATCAGAGTTGCTCGCCCTGATCACAGCGCGATTGGAAGATGCACATGAACTAGCAGTACGTGGTCAAAACGCTCAGCTTGAACACAATGAGCTGATGACGGTGCATGAGGCCTTGACGGATTAAGTCAATCAGATCGAAATTTTGTTGATGGCAATTGGAGCTAATCGGGAATGGCTGCTTTGCGCCCCAACCCCGGTCATCGCGGATCACCGAAAGGTCACCCGAAAGCAGTCATAGCTACTAGATTACAGCATCTTCATTTCTGAGGCTTAACGACCGCCGAAATTTTGGATAGAGAGCGCGTGTTCTGCTTTCAGGTTCGCGCTTTGGATACTGATGATTAAATCTGAGCCTGTGCTAGCTGGCGCAGAATTCCTATGGGACTAGGGCGTTTGTCCATTGAAATCCTTTCGCTGCCTGCCACTTGCGGCATCACACTCTTCGCAGACGCCTGCAGGTTAAGTCTGCGTGGCCGGGTATATTGACCGCTCATAGAACCGGGAAGAAGCCGCCGCCAATTGTTGCAAATACGATTACAGTTCCTGCCGCCTTCCGCAGAGCTTGAAGTCTGATCGGCAAGCTGAAGATGCCCAATGCAAAACCCGTTGCAGTCAGGTAGGTTATCGGGGGATCGAACCCGATCGCAGTGGCGGCGAATGTCAGTGCCAATGCCGCGGGCTGTCCCCAGGCTACGCCGGCCCATAAGCGTTCGAGCAAGGGATTGGCTCTTCCTGCCTGCCGCCGCCGAACAAGATAGATGCGCATGCCGGTAGCGCAGAGCCAGCATAGCGCTACACCCGAAATACCGTAGACTAGGCGCACAGGAAGACCGCCGAAAGTGCCGAAATGCAGCGGAAACATCGCTGCCTGAACCTGCTTCTCCGGTGCCCCGTCGGCGAAACCAGCTGGTCCGAGCGCGCGCCCGGTTCCGTCAAAGCGATAACTCTCTCCGCTGACGAGCTGCCGAGGAACATCGGTATCTATGTGTATGATCTGCCTGTCGCTCGCAGGGTTCTCGATCATCACGAAACTTACTTTCGCCGGGGCGTTTTCACGCTCCACCGTCCGGATGAGATCCGCGATATCCGGGGCGGGCTGCCGTGTTCCAGTGCCTTCGACCTGCGGGCCCATCTGTTCGGTCATCGCGCGGTCGATGTCGCCATCATAGGCCAGAAATGCGAGCGGTGCGCCGAGAAGTGGGAGCAAGGCTAGGTAGATGCCCGAAACGGTCACGATGACGTGGAACGGTAAACCCCACACCCCCGTTCGATTATGGAAGTCGGCCTGCTCGAGCCGCTCGTTTCCTCCCAATCGCAATCGAAACGCATCGCGGAATATACGGGTGTGGGCCGCGATACCGGATATCAGCAGAGCGAGCAGCGCGATCCCAGCGAGCGCCACTATGGCAGTTCCCCATGGCGAGGGGAGATGGAGCGCCTCGTGCAGTTCTGTGACGAAGTCGGTGAAGGGCGTACCTGTTTCGATTGTCGGTACACCTTGCGCGTCGGCATAGACCGATTGCTTGCCAGGCACGCGTATCTCGAGCCTTGGCAGCGGCTCGGTGGGACCGAGGATAATGATCGGCCCCTCGCCGCCAGCGAGAATGACTAGGCCCTCCTCGACTGCCCTAGCATATCCTTCCGGTGTCACCGCCTCCACCGTTGGAGCCGTGGATCGTTCGATCTGACGCAGTTCGCCCGCAAAGACGCTCAGCGTTCCCGTCAGGCAGATCTGATAGATCAGCGCGGCCAGCACCAGGCCGACCAGCCCATGTGCTGACAGGGACTTGCGAACGATATCGGATTGTAGCGCCTTCACAGCAGGAAATGCGCCGCTGAGCCGCCGGATCCAACCAAGATCGTGGCAGTGAGGATCCCGGTCGTTCTCAGACGTCTCGAAGTGCCCGCGACCCAAACCGCAGCTACGGCCCAGACGATCAGAACGACGAACAATCCCGCCATGACGTTGGTGCCTGAAGCAAAAGGCGACAAAGCCGCGGCTGCCGCGCCCATCGCGACCGCGGCAAGTCCGGCCAGCGGTCCAGCCATAAGCCAGCGCACCGGCCAGTCAGGCCACTCCGTCGCCGGTTCGGCATGACGCTCCATGTGAAATTTGCGCGGCTTTCGAGTGCGTCCGAGCCATAGCGCGATCGCTGCGGCGATACTGACCGCGATTAGTATCCAGTTGATACCCCGTCCCGCACCCAATGACTGGGAAGCGGCGACCATCGCCGACACTATCAGCACACCTGATGCACCTAGACCCACGCCGCGCGACAGGCGGCCATTCCAGGTCGCATGCAACGCCGTTACGGCAATTCCGAGCGGGATCAATGCGAGCCAGGCGGAAACAGGCATCAATCCGCAGTCCTAGAAGTCGACGCGTCCGGTCACCCCGACTACGCGGCTGCGGCCGAAGGTTGCGCAGCAGTCGAAATCGCCGATGCGGTCGCGATAGACGAAATACTGCTCGTTAAAGAGATTGTCGGCGAACAGCATGACCGAGCCGAAATCGAACTGGTAACCGACCCGCGCATTGGCGACGAAGTAATTTCCGACCTCGTCGATCGGCGCGTTCTGGAGATCGCGGGCGAAATATTCGCTCACGAACTTGGCGTCGGCACCGGCGAAAAAACCGGTGCGCGGCCGATAGTCTGCGCCGAAAGCGAGCGTCACACTCGGTGCCTCAGGAAATTCCAGCCCGGTGAAGTCTCCGAGGCCTGCCACCACGAAGTCCTCGAACTCGGTATCGAGAACGCCGACCGAGGCGAAGGCGGACACGTCGCGGGTGGGCTGCACGCTGAGCTCGACTTCGCCTCCGAAGAGACGCGATTTGCCGGCATTGACAGTGATGCGGCTGAAGAAATCGTTCGGATCGAGGTCGAACTCGACCTGTTGATCGGTCCAGTCGGTGTAGAAGGCATTGACTGCCAAATTGCCGCGTGAACCGAGATCCTTACGAAGAGAGAGCTCATAAGTGTCTGTGAACTCGGCATCGAACTCGACGATATTGCCACTGCTGACATTGCGCGACGCACCTCCGGGACGATACCCCTGCTGGAACACGAAACCGAGGCGAAGATCGCTTGCGAGCTCGATATCGAGACCGAGCTTTGGAAGGAACACGGTTTCCGCGCTCTCGACGAAATCGGCAGTCTGAGTGTCGGATGCTGACGGATCGAAGACTTCACGACTGAAAGACGAGTCTATCTCGCGCTCGTTTCGGTCGATGCGACCACCGGCGATCAGATCGACGCTTTCCAGAACCGGGATGGTAGCCTCGCCGAAGATCGCGTAGTTGCGGTTGTTCGACAATGATCGCGTCGTATCGGTTCGTCCGCCGCCGAAGAAGACGCTACGGGTGAAGCCGCTGTCGCTGCGGTCATAGGCATAGTAGAGGCCGAGCACGGCGTGCAATCCGTTCGCGCCGTCGTAGTTGGCGCGCAATTCCTGTGTGAAAAGGCGCTCGTCGATAGCGCCGACCGTAGTGAAATCCTCGCCCGGCGTGTTCGCATTGACGGAGGAACGATCGGCATCCATGTCCACCAGGGTCGATAGCGAGGTCAGCGTGATTTCTGGCGACACCTCGTAGGTGGCCTGCGCGATCGCGGAGTGATTGTCCGCCTCGCGCGCTTCCTGGAAGAACGGCAGATTGAAGTCGCCGCGCTGATCCTCGAATTCGAACCCGAAACCGGGCCCGGCCACATCGTCGTAGGCGGGAGAATCATAGCTGTAGGCGTAGGTCAGGTCGATCCGCAGTCCGGGTGTCGGATCGGCCCGCAGCTTGCCGCGGATCTGGTAGTATTCGTCTTCGATCAGGCGGTCGAAATTGGCGAATTCGCTGTATGTCGGATACTCAACCTCGCTGTCACGCCGCTGGTATTCGGCAGCGACGCGGAAGGCCAGGACATCATCGATGATTGAACCGCCACCCGCGATGGCGGCATCGAATGTGTCCAGCTCACCATAGCTGAGCCGCGCCGATGCGTCGTAGTCGTATTCAGGGTCGCGCGTATTGACATAAATGGCACCTGCCAGTGCCGCCCGCCCGGAAAGGGTGGATTGCGGTCCGCGATAGACCTCGACCTGCTCTACGTCCCAAAGGCCGCGCGCTCCGCGCCGCGCACCCTGACCGGTCTGTTCGGCACCATCGATGTAGACTGCGGCGAGCGGCGCGCCGCCAGGCGTAAGACCCTCGGAATTGACTCCACGAATGACGAAGCCCGCATCGACGAAGTCGGCATCGATAACATTCGCCATGGTGCGAAAGGCTTCACGGAAGGAGGTCAGGTCCTTTTCGATGATGTCATCTTCGGTCACGACGGCCACGCTGGCCTGCGTGTCGAGCAAGGTCCGCTCATCCTTCTGGCCTGTCACGACAATGGTGTTTTCAGCGTCCATCTCGTCACTCGTGTTAGCGTCCATCTCGTCACTCGTGTTAGCGTCCTGCGAAAAGGCGGGTGTGCTGAGAAGTGCGAGAGAACTCACGCCGGCAAGAATGGATCGTTTTAGAAAGCGCATATCGAAGGACCCCTGATTCGTTCTCTATTGCAAATGATTGTCATTCGTGAAAAGGTCAAGGACATTTGTTTGAAAGAGCCTCGCAGGGTCGGATTATATCATGTTGGGGCCAGACCCACGCGGCGATCGTCACCCACTCGGACGTTGCTTGCAGGCATGCGTATCTCACGCCGCGAAAGGGTGCGATCGGAGATGACCTTGCAGGCGCGCTTGAATCCTCGTGACGCAGTTATGATTGACGTCGGAAGCCGACGGCAGCTTCCGGGAACTTATTGTTGCAGAGCAGACTGTCCGTTACCGGCCCAAAGTGACAATAAACGAGCGTCATCCTCAGTCTTCGTCATAGCCAAAGTGCCGGCTTAGACCTATCTTGGAGGCTCTTGATTCGTAAATATGGTGTTATATGATTCTCAAAACACAGGCCTGCCAAATTGTCTGATAGCGCGTTTGACCTAGATATCGACCCGATCGTGCAGACGTTCCGGTCGGTGGCGGATGTCGATGCATTCGACAGGATGCTGGCAGCCTGGGACGCGCGTCTGTCGGCAGGGGCCATATCGGACAAGGGCCGCTTGGTTCCTCATCTCCACGATGCGATTGCCTTGCTGCAAGCGCAGGACACAATACAGGTCGAAGATCCGCTCGAGGTTGAGGTCAATCAAGTGGCACGCGCAGCTATGGCGCTTTCTCCGGAACTTGGTGTTGCGCTGTCAAATGCGGCAGCCAAACGCTTGTTCGGAGCCACCCAGGGTCGGACGCTTGGGCTTGACTGGATCGCCGATGAGTCGCGCCCGGATCTCCAGTCTCTCCAGCGCAGCGCGAGGGGTTCGGGCAATCGCAAGCATGCTCTGATCCGGGTATTCGATAGCGAAGGAACGACAACGCTTGCCGAAGCGTTCGTGCTATCAGTGAGTAAAACGCAGCAGAGTTTCTTGATAGTCCGCAGCGTGGATTCCGCGTGGAGTGATTCCGTCGATAGCGTTCTTGCCGACGCGTTCGGCTTCACTCGCGCAGAATTGCAGATCGCCAAAATGCTCGTGGAAGGTGGGTCGCCAGCACTTATCGCCGCTCGACGCGGCACCGGCGTTCAGACCGTGCGTACCCAGATAAAAGCGATGGTTGCGAAGGCTGGTGCGCAGTCCTTGATCGATCTGGTTCGGCTGCTGTCGCTCACTTGCGCGCGCCTAACCGAGCGGGATACCTCGAAGGGTGTCCGCTGGGCCGACCCATGGGGCAACTTGTGCCAGATCGAACGGTCCGACGGGTTCAAGGTTGCCTATAGCTGGACAGGCGCGCCCGACGGTCAGCCGGTTTTCCTGCTCCACGGCTTATCGCTCGGCTACCTGCTCGGCGACAGGGTGGAAAGGCGGCTGCGCGATGCAGGGATAAAGCTCATCGCGCCCTGCTGGCCGGGCATGGGGGGCAGCGAGCAAAACCCGGACCTGTCGCTCAAACAGGATGATCTCGCCGCCTACCGCGCGGTCGTCGATGCGCTAGGGCTGAAGAATTGTCTCGGCGTGGGGCTTGCAACTGGGACCATCCACCTGCTTGCACTTGAGCGCGCGCGGCCCGGGACGTTCGGCGCGCTTCTTGGAATCTCCGATTGCTTTCCGCTGACGAGCGATCGCCTTTCGCTTGCCCCACTGAGTTTTCGCACAATGCTGCGCCTGCCGATAACTTTGCCCAAGGCGCTCGAACTGGTTGTCAACGCAGGATTTAGGAACGTCCGGCGCAAGGGCATCGACTGGTATGTCGAGCGCCGATATCACCAGTCGCCAGTCGATCGTGCGAGCTGCGACGATGTCGAATTTGTGCCGTTGATGCGCAATTGGTGCGAACTGTCCTTCACGATGGGGCCGACTGTCTTTTGCAACCGGGCAGCTCAACGTTGGAGTTTCCGCGAAGAACATCTGCGCGACCTTTCGGTCCCGCTTCATGTCATGCTCGGAGAAAGCGAACCCATGTTCGATGCCCCGTTTTTCGAACGGTTGGAACAGGCTTGCTCCAACCTAACGATCGAGAGAGTGGCAGCTGCTGGGGAGCTGCTTTTGCATCAGCGCCCCAAATTGATCGCACAGCGCATTATCGAAATGGCGGCGGCCGTGCGTCGCTAAGCTCATTTTCATCGCAAAATTGCCTTTGATGCCCTGACTATACCAACTTGTGGGTATGACACAATGCGCTAGCGGGTCTAGCAATTCCCCATAAGATACAAATCTTTGGTAGGTGCCAGCTAGCGGATGCGCAGAAATTTCATCTGCTTGCGACACCGTTCAGATGATCGGATCCATAAAACGATCCGAACGAAGCTTTTGTCTCGTGACGTGAAATGGCGCGAGGTAATATTGGGTAACAGGGGGCTAGGATGCGAATGAAGACGGGATCGCTAGGACTGGGTTTTGTCTTTTTGGTCCAGTCGGTTATCGCTCAAGCGGCATGGCCAGCGGGTCGCTACGATACGTCCATGGGCCGGTCTGGCTCTAATGAGCCGCCGCATGCAATGATCACCTTCCTGTGCGCCGCCCCGGAAACCGGAAATGCGGCAGTGATCGCCAGTTTAGGCGATCCGGGAGACGGAGGGGGCGCGGCCAACCTCGAGCTGATCGAATATGATTTCAGCCCGCCTTATCTACCCGACATACGCCGAACGCAGATAGAGCTTGGAGAAAATGACGGGGGAGCTGGCACCAGAAGGTACCCAATTCTCCGCACCTTTCCTCACGCTCCGGCTGAGCCAGACACCATCGGTTTGGTCACGATCATCGACAAGGGAAATGTCGATGATCCGGGCCTGGAAGATTTCGAGCTGGTCACACGGGTCGTAGGCGCCGGCAAGACTGTGCATGTTTGCGATATCGGGCTGCAACAACGCGCTCTATCGATCAGCGGTTACGGCATAACGACTGTTTCGCAGTCCACACTTCTTGGCGGAGTGGCGACTGACGACACTCATCTGTACCTTCGCAGGTGGGAAGATCTGAGTGACCCAAAAGCCGTTCGAGCGCTACGGGTTCAGGCCATTGCGGAGGTCGCATCCGCAGGACCAAGTGGTCGCATCACATTCCTTGCGGTCGACGACGACGGTGGTGTGGTTTCGATGGTGGTCTCCCGCAGTGTTCAGGACACCGTAGGCTGGACCTATTTCAGTCGGACCCTGAAAGGCGGCGCGCCTGAACTGCACAGACATCTGTCCGACCACGTTTCCGTGCGCCCGGCCAGCGATTATCGGAACATCGTGGTAGTCGGCAACGATCTGCCGGAGATGCTCTGGCGTCTCGAACGATGCAGCGACTGGCGCGTCGAGGTTGCGGGAGAAAGCGCGAGGCTATTGGCCAAAGACGCGTTCTCCCCGCTAAACATATCCTGTGACAATCTTTCGACCGATCTCGACGAGGTGCGCGCGCGCTATGCGAACCATGACTTTGCAACAAGAGCGCTCGGCGTGTGGTCATTCCAGGGCGAGCGCCCCATAAGTAGCCTGTGGGTACAATGAAAAGGGTCATAATATGAAAATCCTATTGCTTTTTTTGGCAATCTCCATCGCTAACATCGCTTCTCCTCCCGCGCATGCACAAAGCAGCGGCGACCGTCAGGAAGTGAAGCTTTGCAACCGCCATAGTGAGACCGTGTACGTAGCGGTTGGATTGGGTCTGGTCATTGATCGAACTGCTGAAATCCGAAACATGCCGCAATTCGCTGTGCAATATAGCGGATGGTATGAATTGGCCCCTGGCGAATGCCAGACAAAACGTATTCCTAAATACGCCGATAGGAACCGAAAAACGCTACGCTCTTTCTACATCTATGGAGAAACCAAAGGTCTTTTTGGCGGAGCGATCAAGAAGGTCTGGGAAGGCAAAGATCACCGCGGCTGCATGAACCGTAAGCGCGGCTCCGAATGGGTGTCTGCGAGTTTAAAAGTCGTCAACGGCGCGGCCATCTCAAACCGCTGCAATGACGACGGCGAGTTCTCCGCCGGGATGGAAGCATTAAACCACAAAAATGCGGACGGACAACTCTACTATAATTTCGGGGGATGATAAGATGGAAAAAGCATTTCTTGTCGGCCGCCGTTTGGCACATATACTGACCGTATTTTTCTTTGCTGCATCCACTCCCGCTGTTGCTTCTATTGTCGACCAGTATAATTGTGTCGGTGATGAGCACAGAGCCCTCACGGTCCTAATCGCAGGCCAGGGTGCGCCGCCAGCGGTAGTTCGCCTTGACGATATGAGCTTCGCTAAGCTCGAACGGGTCAATCGAGACCTCAAATCAACACTTGGCGGTGGTGTGACCGTTTACGCAAGTGATAAGGGCACCTTTGTCGTCATCAGCGATAAGGCTGTTCTCAAGATTGGTGGCAAAACTCACTTCTGTGAAATCATTGGCGAAGAGCCTGACTTGTCAGCGCTTCTGCCGGCTATCGAGTTAGACGGAAACGGCTTCGAATTGCAGCGGCCGGGCATTCCATCCTCGCGCTACGATTTCGGGACAGATGCCAAGGTTTTGGTCGCGGTTCTCGGTCGCTACCTTGGCACTCCGCAGGATCGGGTAACCTATGGCGAAGCAGCAGCATGTCCCAGTGAGGTCGTCAAATTTGCAAGGGTGACCGTCTATTTTGCTGACGACCGATGGGCCGGATGGGCGCTCAACAATGGCACAACCCAAGTATCGCACAGCATCACGGTATCAGGACCGAACAAGATGAAGATCGGCACACCAGCATCTGTACTTCAATACAGCACAAAGCGGTATGAGGACAGCACGCTGGGTGATGAACGGGTCGGCGGCGGCGTCCACTATCTCGTAAAAGAACAAGATCGCAGCAGCGAGATCGGCGCCATGTGGGCGGGCGCAGCCTGTGTCTTTCGCTAGGCAATCCAAACGTAAAACTCAGTCTTTTTAGAGAATTTGACAGAAGGGAAAAGAATGATGGGAACCGCAAGGACGGAGCCAGTCAAAGTGATCAGCCTTTCGATCGGACTGTCCGCAGCTGCATTGGCGTTGAACGTGCCGATCGCTGCAGCATCGGCGTCTCCAAGCGCGGCGAGAGATACTATTGCTGGTACGTTGGGGGCGTGCGGTGCAGAAGGGCAGCGTTCGTGCACCATCCTTGAAAGGTCCGATCCCTGCGATCCCGGGCTTAAGCTTACTAAGCTTATTTTCGGGAGATGCGTGGTTCAGGAAGAGGCTAGGCAGGAAGCTGAGCGCCAGTACAGGCCGATCAGAGCGGACGCGATCGCCGATAAGACGCTGCTTAAATTCGCGATCGCATCCTATTCCTTACCCCATCACGACGAACGCGAGTTGGGCGGTCAGCAGGACTTTCCCTCGAAGTTCGGCTGCAATCGCGGTGATAGAGAGAATATTTGTACCTCGTCGGGGATCTGGGAAGATGACAAAATCGGGGACGAGCATGGCAGGCTAGAATATTTCCTCACTGCCGACAACGGAATGCAGGCAGGACTGTATCACTATGCAGAAACCGATCAGTTCGTGCTGGCATTTGCCGGAACGGACGCAAGCAAGCATGCCGATCTTACCGAGGATGTGAAGCTCGCAACGTCGCAACCTGTTGATCGGAATCTATATACCACACTGGTGAAACAGGTCTCAGCCCGCATGAAGGTACTCAACCGCGATGCGAGGATGGACAGGCAGCTGACCGTGACCGGGCATTCGCTCGGCGGGTTCCAGGCCCAGGTCTTCGCCGCGTTTTGCAAAGTAGCACGCTTTACGACCTTCAGTTCGCCGAGCGCCATTGGGTCAATCGGCGCGACGATGAAAATTCCCGCCACCAGTCATACGCGCGGCAGACACCTCTACCGGGAGGGTGATTCCGTCGCTGATCTCGTGTTGGGACAATACGGGACTCGCATTAAGTACACGGCAACACCGTACAAGCTCTCCACAATAGGTAATCGGGTCAGTTGGTTCAAAGAGCAGCACAACAAGGAAAATTTCCTTAAACATTTGGAAAAAGGCGGGCGGCCATACGGACATGTAAATTTCAATGGCGAAAAACTGCGGTCCAAAAAGGTCGGCGGGTGGCCGCTGCGCGCCCGCTACTGTGTTATCGGGAATTTGAACCCGTTGAACGGTCGGTTCAAGGTCGGATTGTGCACATCGGGTGTAACCTTCGATTTTGATCGCAACGGCATGTTTCGCAACAAGCGTGTGAATGATGCCTATCAGACATGCATGCAAGCGGGCGGAAATGGGGCTCGGGTGTTCATGGCGCAGTGCAACGGTGGGCCGAGCCAGATTTGGCGCCATCGCGGAGATCAATTTATCAATGCGAAGACCGGGAAATGTCTAGATTGGTCGCAGAGAAACAAATCCCATTTAATCACTTGGAACTGCACCGGATCGCTGAATCAAAAATGGGAATTCTATAAGCCGACACTCACTCAGCCCTAGGAGGGTTTACTGAATGTTGTAAAGGTGTCTTTGGCAACTGTGCCAAAGTGCGCAGGATAGAACCAGCGCCACTTTAGTTCTCATACTATGTCAAACAGCTGCTACACCGACCGTCACGTTACAATGTCCGCTTTCTTGGCGGTTCCGCCCGGCAGCAGACGGTCCACTTTCGGCCCAGTTGCCACCTGTCTGAAATGCGCTCCAGCTTCGGTCGGTAAAAGAGATATCCACTGTACCAAAAGCGGCTATTCCTCGCCATGTGTGTAGAATAACCGATGTTAGATGGAAAGTGGAATAGCGGATTCCAATTTAACAGCGTGCCGCCGCGCAAATTGGGCCGTTAACTAAAACCTCCTGCGACCGTTAATCGCTTCGTAGTTTTCATGGCGACACGAGGAGTTTCAATGCGCGTATTAACTTGCCTGTATTACGAGCATAATCCTTGGATAGTAGCTTTGGCCGCTTTGATGTGCCTGGTGGGCTGTCTTGCATCGATGAAACTTTTTCAGCGCACCTTAACTGAAACTGGTGCAGCACGGTTCCAGTGGTGTTTTCTGTCTGCCTTTACCGCTGGTTCAGCGATTTGGGCAACGCACTTCATTGCCATGCTCGGTTACCGTCCGGACGTCCCTGTAACACTTGACGGTACTTTGACTGTGTTATCGGCACTGATCCCGGTCGGTGGTATCGCCTTGGGGCTGATGGTCGCCTGGACACGCAACCGTTTTATTTCCGTTTTTACCGGCGGCGGGATTATCGGTCTGTCGATCGCTACAATGCATTATGTCGGAATGTTCGCCTATCGCGCCGATGGTATCGTTAGATGGTTGCCGGACTATGTCATTGCTTCGCTATTTCTGAGTGTTATTTTTTCTGCACTCGCTATCGACCAATTGAGAAAAACAGGCGCGGCTAACAATATTTTTCTCCCTGCCGGGTTGTTCGCTGCAGCAATTATCATCCTGCATTTTACCGGCATGGCGGCGTTCACAGTAACCCCGCTGCCGGGCGTGCAAGCAGGTGCCGATAGCGAGGCCTTCGTGGCGTTGGCAGCAGCGGTCGCTATGGTCGCGTTGTTCATCATCTGCGCCGGTATTTCGACCCATCTGCTCGAACGGCGCACAAAATCGAAATCGGACCAGCGACTTCAGCATATAGCGCTCCATGATGCGTTGACTGAAGTAGCCAATCGCCGAGCCTTTACAGAAGCCTTGCGAATCGAATGCGACAAGTTTGATAAATTTGGCCGTCCCTTTGCCTTGCTCATGATTGATCTGGATAGTTTTAAGCCCATCAACGATACACTTGGCCACCCAGTTGGCGATATTGTTCTCCAGAAAGTCGCTTGGCGCTTGCGCCATGCTGTTCGCCGCGGAGATATGGTAGCAAGAATTGGCGGAGACGAATTTGCTGTAATCGCTTATGATCTCAATTCGGAAGATGAAGCAAATGTTTTGGCAGCCCGGGTTGTCGAAATTCTAGGAAGACCATATATCGTACAAGGACAAGTGGCGGAAATTGGAGCGAGTGTTGGAATCAGCCTCTCGCCCGATCACGGAAGTGACCCCGAAACACTAGTCCAAAATACTGACATTGCGCTATATACGGCAAAGCGGGCCGATGAACGGGGATATCGCCTATTTGAGCTAGCGATGCAGGAGGCCACACAACGCCGCCGTTTACTCGAGGTTGATCTTCGTCGTGCTTGTATGCGCGAAGACTTTCATATCGCCTATCAGCCCGTTATCGACTCGGCCACAGGCGCATTTACCGGGGCCGAAGCGTTGCTGCGATGGACCTGCCCGGAACGGGGTAATGTTGAGCCATCCGAATTTATTCCTATAGCCGAAGAGCTTGGTCTGATTTCGCGAATTGGCGCCAGTGTTCTTAAGCAAGCTTGTCATGATGCCGCTTCGTGGCCCGAACATCTCGACTTGGCAGTCAATATCTCTCCGGTTCAATTGCTCGATCCACGGTTGCCGCAGACCGTCATTCAGGCACTGGATGATGCCGGTTTTCCAGCATCACGGCTGGAACTGGAAATTACCGAGACCGCTCTTCTTGGCAATGATGAGATTGTCATGCGCACGCTAACCAAATTGAGAGAATTCGGTATTCGAATCTCGCTGGATGATTTCGGAACAGGCTATTCATCGCTGAGCTATCTGCACCGCTTTCCAATAAACCGGATCAAAATTGACAAGTCTTTTGTGCGGCAACTGCCCGCGGATGCTGGCAGCGCGTCTATTGTTCGAGCTATCGCTCAACTCGGCCAGAGCCTCCAGATGAAAATAACTGCGGAAGGTATTGAAACCGACGAGCAGATGGAATTTATTGCCGAGCACGGATGCAACGACATACAGGGCTTTCTAATCAGCCGGCCGATTGATGCGACTAAGATTGTTGGCCTGTTCCAACGGGAGAAAAGAAAGGCCGTAGCATGAACGCATACACATCCGACAAGCAGTTATCGCGGTTGCTGTATACCAGCGCGCTCGACATGGAAGGTTGCAGCGAGAAACAGGCGCAAGCCGTTCGTAAAATAGCAGAAAGCTCCGCCGAGCAGAACCGATTGTCTCAGTTAACTGGCAGCCTTCTGTTCGTGAAGGGGGTTTTTATCCAGATTTTGGAAGGACCGCATGACGAGGTGGAAAAGGTCTTCGATAGGATTTGCTGTGATTTTCGACATGTCGATGTGCGGCTGATTGATCTGACACATGTTTCAGAGCGGTTGTTTGAGGACTGGGATATGGCTTTTCTTAATGATGATGAAATTTCATCATTGGCGCTTCGTGACGAATTACAGGAGATTCAATTTCTGGTCGGAGTGAATGCAAGTCAGGCCACGCTTCAAATGCGGAGCCTTCTCGACAATCAACCCGCGCACAGTAAAGTTTGAAATTCTGCGGCTAACTGGCTGGCACAGGTTCGACATTGCTCACCCAATTGTCACCGTCTACTACAGATAAATTTGACGTTCGCTTTTTGCCTCGTTTAGCTGAAACCAGACTGTCAGCAACCGGCCCAATTGCCGCTTGTCTGAAATGCGCCCAAAACACCGACTTAACATAGATAGGATTATCGACTCTCAAACGTCTACTTCGTTTCCGACGGTCAAAAATTGACGCTTTCAAGAATGTGTCGTTGCTGCCGTTGACAAACGCGATGCGCAAACCGCCATTGCTATTGCAGTTGCTACGAGCAAGCCGTTCACCAAATTGGAAGTCGCGCCTTCTATCGATGAGCCAATATTTATCGCAACAGCAATCAACAAAAGAGCGGCACTGAGCATCCAGGAAAGCTGTACCGCTCGCAATAGATTCGGAGCGAAGTAAATAGCAGCAAATCCGACTGCCCAAATAGCTAGACAAATTTGAGCAAGAGGCAGGCTCAAGCCCAAGGTAGCAAGCACTGCTCCAACCGATAGACCTACTGTCAGGCCCGAAGTCATTCCACGCCATGCGCCTTCATGTCTGGGACGGGGATCACCCTGTTGCATCTTCCGCTTGAACCAAATCATCATCCCGCTGCTCGTGATGTAAGTCAAAGCCAGAGCTAGAACAAAATAGAGCATCTTGATCGGATATCCACCAAAAGTGCCATAGTGCAGAGGCTGAACTGCGCCAAAGATACGCGCTCCCACTTCGGACCCTTTGCCGCCAAACTTCTCCAGAAATTCGCCATCATTGCGATAAATATCTGATGACCGCATAGAAAGAATGCCATTTTCAGAATAGATAATTGAAGTTGTTTGGCCGCTGTCCTTAGGGTTCCCTGTTACGAAAAGAGCAAATTTCCGATCTGGTGCCTGAGAGCGTTTAATCATCGATGCATAATCTGGTGGGGAAGGCATCGCAGGCGCACCGAGAATTGGCTGCGGACCATTGATCACCGCAATAGCTTCTTCCTGATCTCCATCGAAGGCAATGAAAGCCAGCGCGGCCACCGTGACACCGGCAATCCCCAGAAACGCTCCGGTGAAGGTCAATATCAGGTGGAAGGGCAACCCCCATACACTCAACCGGTTGTGAATATCTGTCCACGCCAACCGGGCGTTACGTTCAAGCCGCAACTTAAACGCGTCTTTGACGATAGTGGGGTGCGCGAATATGCCAGATAAGATGAGCGTGAACATAACGACCCCCAACAGTCCGACCAGATAGCGACCCCAAGGGTTTGGGAGGTGAAGAACAGTGTGCAGATCCTCGATAAAATGGGCATATGGTGCATCCGCACTACCCATTAGGTCGCCAGTGTTAGGATTGACCAGCCATTCATCCGATTGCAATTTGCTGTTTCTATCAGGGCGCTGATTCAAGCGAACGCTGCTATATGGTTTGAATTCGTCTGGTGCGTAAAAAATGACATTGAGTATTTCATTGCCGGGCTTCAGCTGCGCCTCAGCATTGCGTGCGGAAGTAGCAGCAATGTTTGGATCAATATTGTTTTGAGTTACAACGCCGCGATTTTCCCAAAGCGAGATTTCCGGCACAAATAAAGTGAAAGCACCTGTTACGCTAACGATATAGATCAGAGCTGCAAAGCCGAGGCCCAAAACCGAGTGGGAATCGATCATCCGGCGGACAAAGGAGCTTTGATTGGTTTGCTCTTCAGTAACTGGCTGTTCAATATTCATGATAGATAAAATATCCCGAAGGAGGCAAGCGATAGGAATATGGGCATCCAGAATATCCGCCATAAATTAGGATCGACCGTTGCGTGCAATGCGCCGACTGACCAGAAGAAAGGCGAAGACAGTCCGCCGACAAACAATCGCGTCAGCTCAGTTGTCCAAGGCTTTGTTGCAATCAACAGGCTTAGACCTAGAGCGGCAATTAAATAGAGCGGGCCAGCTGAGAGCAATCTCAAAGTAAGCCGCCTCTTCGAACCACTTGGCGCTGCGGGCATGCGCCTTCCGTTTCTGGGAACCCGGTTATGACCAATGATTTTTGCTGTAAAGAACGGGTTTAGAATGAGAATATAGGCCGCAACGGAAATCGTGGTCAGTGACCAGACTACTCCAAGTTCTGCTCCCAATGCTACACCCATCACCCAAGTGGACGCCAATAGTAGGCCCCAACCTCCGACAGCGACCGCATTTTTCCTATGGGTCTGAGCATATCGCAGCACCCATATGCCGATGAGTTGAACGATTAACCCGGTCATAATTAGCATTGGACGGTACAGACGTAAAAAACCATAATGTCTGCCTCTCAATATCGTGCAGTGAGCACCAAGCCATATTCGCGCGGAGCGCCGAGCCGAACAAAGCGAGCGTCGGTCAAGCCATTGCGCCCATCATTGGTGAGATAGTCTTTGTCGAATAGGTTGGAGACGTACAGCTTGATTCCAAAGCGATCCGCGTCATATCCAGCGGATAAATCAACTAAGGTGCGATCATCGAGGGATACATCATTCTGTACCGACGAAAAGCTATCGCTTTGATGGCTGACATTGCCAGCAAGGTAGAAATTATCTGTGAAGAAATGTCTGCCGCCAAAAGAAATGTTGAAATCAGGAGAAAACGCAAAAATGTTTCCGGTCAAATCTCCCTCAGTGCCGCTTATAAAATTGGTAAATTTGGTTTTCGAAACACCAAGGTTTGCAAATAATGTTGTCCGCTTGCTTGGCCGGTAGCTGAGTTCCAGCTCTCCGCCGTAAATTTCAGACTCGCCAGCGTTTTCGACAGTGCAATTGGTTACGCTGCCATTTTGGCAGATCGTGACTTGCTGGCTGCTCCAATCGCCATAATATATATTGGCATTGAGAAAGAGCTGGTTTGGAATCAATTCCGAGCGCAGCGATAGTTCAAAATTGTCGAGAAATTCTGGATCGAAATCACTTTGCACGCCTGCAAGGTTCACTTCACTGCCGCCTGCACGATAACCGCGCTTGTAAAAAGCGCTAACTGAGACCGCATCACTTACCCTATGGGTCAGACCGAATTGCGGCAAGAGCGCGTCATAGGTTGTGACTGTCGCTGGAAAATTGGTCGGCGCGAGCTGAGCTGCCAGCCTCGCGTTTATCTGCGTCACACCTGCCTGAACAAAGGGCCCAGAGCCCGGTTGCAACATATCAGCCAATGCTCCCGCTGCTGCAGGGTCGGGCAGTTCGCTGCCAGGCGCAAGGCTATTATTGGTGTTAGATAGATTATTCTGGCGTTCATTTTCATAGCGCAAGCCGCCAGATACAATCCAATTATCGGTAAATTCAAAATCCCATTCCGTAAAGAAGGCATAGTTGCGCGTGTCCCCTTCAAACGGGACATCGGCCTGCACCTCGATCAGGGCGGGATAGAAAGGCAGCAGAGCGGCTGGAACACCGACTTGCGAGGGCAAAATATTGACCAAGCCCTGTGTCAAATTATCGATTTTTACTTCAGTATAATAGCCGCCAAAAACCCCATTGAGCCGGTCTGATTGGTAAGTGAAGCGGACTTCCTGTGACCAGTTTTGGTCGCTTGCGATACGACCGCGATTGGCATTGCCGCCCTCCGGCCCTTCGTCATCATCATCGAACCGTTCATAATCGCCTTCAAGATAAGCAGTTACGGACCTTATCGCCCAATTCTCACTGAGATCATAGTTGATGTCGAGCGAAGCCGTATAACCTTCATATTCTTCAAAAGCCCTCAAGTTGGCAGTGCTGACGCGGCTGTTGTCAGGCTGTAAATCACCCCGAAAAATGTCTTGGCCGCGCTCCGTCCGCGCATATTGGCCGGTGACATCAATGGTCAGACCATCGGCGGGTTCAAAAAACAACTTCCCGCGCAGATTTACATTTTCACGGGCATCGAAATTTTCAACTGGAATAGTGATATTTGTTATGAAACCATCCGTTTCTTCATATTCACCAGACAAGCGAAAAGCGGCATTATCACCAAGCGGCACGTTGATAAGGGCCGATGTCGATAATTTGTTATAATTGCCATATTCTAGGCGTGCAGCCGCTTCAAATTGATCAGGGTTGGCGCGAGATGTCGTCACCACAAGCGCGCCCACCAATGCATTACGCCCTACATTAGTGGATTGTGGTCCACGTAGAACCTCTACGCTGGAAACATCCCAGAGGTCTTTTGGCAGGAACCGGGTGGCAAATCCGGTCAATGCCACACCATCCACATAAAGACTGGCTAGTTCACCACTACCACCACCTGTCGAAGCGGAATTCTGGGTTACGCCGCGGATGCCGAAATTCTCTCCGCCAGCAAATTCAAACGCGTTTGCTGTCAGGTTCAAGACATCCTCAATATCAAGCAGATTTTGAGCCTCGATGGTATCGCTAGTGACAACAGCGATACTTTCCTTGGTATCCTGAAGTGACCTCTCGATTTTTTGGGCCGTAACAACAATTTCCCTATTTTGCCCATCTGCCTCATCAAGCGGCAAGGATTCTTGCGCTAAACAAGGCGTACAGATCAACATGGCTGCTGAAGATCCAAACAAGAAAGATTTTTTCATGAAACTCTACCCCTAACCTGAGAATCGTACGATAATGATTCTGATAATCATTCTCATTAATGACTGCTGAGTCAGCGGTCAATCTCGTTATCACCAATCATTTAGTTTGGGAAAATTGTCTCACATTCCAATTGAGTATCAGCTTGTGGCCAATAGTAGAACTTGTCGAAATTGCCTTGATAGAAGTTAAGCGCACAGAACGGACTGCTCGCTAACCGGAAAAACCGTTGTCCCACAATGTTCGCTTTTGCGGCCAAAGCAGACATTAGAAGCGTGGAGAGAGTTTTGCTGATATTCAGAGAAGGATCGAACTGTTAAAGCGGAGTAGAATTGAAATCCGTTTCAATCGCTTTTATCGAGCGCAACCCCATATAATTCCATCCGATGGTCGACCAGCTTAAAGCCTAGCTTCTCGGCAATTCTCTTTTGAAGCTGTTCTAGCTCTGGATCTAAAAACTCAACCACTTTTCCGGTTTGGACATCGATGAGATGGTCATGATGCGTATCCTGATTAATCTCAAACCGTGCGCTGCCATCGCCAAAGTCATGGCGCTGCAAAAGTCCTGCTTCTTCAAGAAGGCGGACCGTTCTATAAACTGTTGCGACAGCGATTTTGGAATCGGCTACCGTTGCTCTTTGGTGGATGGTTTCCACGCTGGGATGATCGTCGCTGCTTGAAATGACCTCAACAACGGCTTGGCGCTGTGCCGTAAGGCGCAGGCCGCGTTTCGCGCATAAAGCTGCAATATCTATCTTCGTTTCCATAATCTCTCCCCTCTGATGTTCAGACTATCTGACCCGCTTGCGCGGGGCATTCGCCCCAAGTGCCGTGTCGGTTATCAGTGCGATGTTATCCGGGCGACAATATAGGGGCCGATAAATGCCTGAATGGCGTTGTAGATATGATCGCGGACATCTTCATCGACCATCTCGCAAAGCATGTTGTCATAGCCTGGACGGTTATCTTGAACCGCAGCAGTGATCAGGCCGATCACAAGTCTCTCATCCATGCTGACCATTTGGCAGCAGGGCGGTTGAACCATAACCGGCTCCGGCCAATATTCACCGATCATCCGGAGAACATGGACCAGTGCGCTAGCCGCCCTGGCCGATCCAAGAATACTGGCCATGGATGCCACCGCGTCTTGCCTATTGTGGGTTTGCATGACCGCCGTTCGCAAGGCGAGAATAATGCGTTGATTGGCCGGATGATAGTCGGCCGTCCTTTGATCGTCGTTCAATAATGCGTTCACATTGTACATGCATTTTCTCCGATCTGATGGTTGCTTTAGCCCACAAACGCGCGCTCAATAACGAACTGACCCGGTGCGGCATTGGATCCTTCTGTGAACTCCAGCGATTCAAAATAGTCAGAAAATTGTTTGATCATCTCCATGCTACCGCACAGCATGATGCGGTCCTGTTCGGGGTCGAAACAGTTTGGACCGATAACAGGGTGGCTGAATATTTCCTCTGACCCGATCAGCTGCTGGATCCGGCCGGTTGTCCGAAACGCTTCACGCGTTACCGTCGGAACATAGTGGAACTGGATAAGGGCCTGATCTTGAACAAGTGGGTCGCCCGCTAGTTTCGCTTCGAGCTCATTTCGAAACGCTAATTCTTCGACATGCCGAACGCTGTGAACCAAGATGATCTGGCTGTAGGCTTCATATATCTCCGGGTCCCGAATAATGCTAAGAAATGGAGCCAGTCCAGTACCAGTGGCCAAAAGAAACAATCGTCGTCCCGGTAGCAAGGCGTCGGCGACCAGCGTACCAGTAGGCTTACGCCCGAGATACAACTGATCGCCGGTCCTGATCCGCTGGAGTTGGGAGGTTGGCGGACCATCAGGGACTTTTACGGACAGGAATTCGATCTCGTCGGCATAGGCCGGACTGGCAATGGAATAGGCGCGCATTAGCGGTTTGTCTTCGATTTGCATTCCCAGCATTGTGAACTCGCCAGACCGAAACCGGAAACTCTCCGGACGCGTCACGCTAAAGCTGAAAAGATGTTCGTGCCGATGCTTGACGCGGATGACTTCAACCGTGCGGAACGCCTTTGCATCCGGTATCCGGGAAGGCGGCCGAACTTCCATGTTCATGATTTTTTACTGACGTGATGCGGTTCGGTATTGATTGGAAGATGTGCCAGACTGAGAGGTGATCCAGCAACATGATCGCAATAGCGCTGGAGGGCGATAGTGAAACTCGCCACTGCCTCGCCGATAACCAGTTTCTCCGCAATGCCTCGTGCATTCGAGATATTGCCTGCAAATATTTCACGACGAACGGCAAGTAAGATGGCTTCAATCTCATGGACGGTGCCGCAATTTGGCTGACCGAACACCAATTGTTGTTGAGCAGACTCATTCAAATGCGCCATTGCTATTGAAAAGTCGGGTAGGGCCTCAATCATTGTCCACTTCGTAAATGCAGGCTCCAGCGTCGAGCATGGGCACCTTTTGTGTATATTGACAAAGACCCATTGACGCATGCTCCAGACCAGAAAGTGGCTGGGATAATCCAGTTTCTGGATTGGACGATCGACATATTCATACATCAGCAATGGGTTCTCTATTGTTGCAAGACAGTTTGAGTTGTGTGGAGATCATGCAGTCTGTTCACGAAACAGTTTTAGGAATCGGGAGATGGCAATATGCAGTCGCTCGCAGTCTTTTTCCGGGATCATATCACAGAGCAGCCCATGAAAATGAGCAGGCTCTTTCTGAATAACGGACGTCACCAGGTCGAGCAGCAGCATTTCGTCGTAGGTTGTTTGCGGACATTTTGGCGCATGGATCATCACTGGTTCGGGCCAGATGTCACCCATTGTCTCTAGGATATGGGCGAACCGGCGTGCTGCTTTTCGGGTGCCGAAATGGGCAACTAGGCAACCTTCGATATCCTTGTTCTGGCGATGCGCCAAAATGGTGTATCGCATGGCGCTTACAATACGAACTTGCGCTTCGGGAACGTGGGGAAGACAGGGCGTGCTGCTCAGCAGTTTGGTAAACTCGGAAGCACTTTGTTTCATAACAGATTCTCCATATTTCCTAGAAAAACAATAATGCTAATGAGAATGAATCTCATATAGACAGCTAGGAATGGAGATATATTCTGTCAAACTAAATGTATCCGAGCAATGTTAGCAGTTGAAATATTTGCAAATAAAATAGGACCTGAAACGATTCCAAATTTGCTGCAGCCCCATTGCTGAAATATAGAAACGGCCAGCGATCGCGCTGCTCTGGTGCCGTTTTTTATTCAACAGCGGACATTGATGACATGACGGCTATATCCCGAAACAGGAACTAGAGCCGGAGAAGTTGGACTTGATCGGCCATATGCAAACTATGCTATTGACAATCGTTATCAATTAACTCTACCCGATCCTCGCAACTAAAATAGGACACAATCATGCGCTGGCATAAGCTCGCTATCCTTTGCGCTGTTTCAACAGCAGCGCTTTCTATTTCCCCTGTTCATGCTCAGGAGAATGGGACTGACAAAGCTGACGCCAGTCAAGAGCAAAGCGAACGGGGCGGCATTGAGCATGAGATTGTTGTTGTCGGAAAACTGACTGGCGTTGCAATTGATCGCGAGGAGCTCGACTTTCTTCAGGCAAATGACTTGAGAGATATATTCCGCAAGGTTCCATCCGTTTCGGTTGGCGGCTCGCTTGGCATTGCGCAAAAGATATATGTGCGCGGCCTTGAAGACTCGCAAATCAATGTAACCATTGATGGTGCGCCGCAAAGTGGAACCTTGTTCCACCATATTGGCCGCGTGAATATTGAACCTGAATTGCTCGAAACCGTTGAACTGCAAGCCGGTGCCGGCGAGGCAACGGCCGGTTTCGGTGCGATAGGCGGCGCGCTTCGGTTTCGCACGCGTGACGCATCGGATTTGCTGGAGCCTGGTCGTAATTTCGGAGGAATAGTCAAGGCAGGTTGGTTCTCCAATGACGGTTACAAGCTTTCAGCCACTCTCTATACAAAGCTCATTGGTGATGTCGGTATTGTCGGTTCCTATGTCTATTCGGACCGTGATGAATTTAAAGATGGTGACGGGAATAATCTGCGCGGCACCGCAGCGGAGCAGCAGCTTGGTTTTGTCAAAATCGGCGGCGACATAGGCTCTGGCCATAGTTTCTCAGTAAGCTATGAACACCGCGATGAGGAAGGCGAATTTGGCGCGCGACCCAATTGGCCCGTACTCGCTGGTGATACATTATTCCCAGCGGAAGCGACGCGGCAAACGATTATCGGTAATTACGGATATGATTCCAGCGATGTGATAAGCTTGGAAGCAATAGGATATTGGACCCGTGCAAAATTCACACTGGATCGCTCTGACCGTTGGGGGCTCTATGGTGCGGACATTGAAAGCTATGGTTTTGATGCCCGTTTTCGGGCGCAATTTTCCGGCCACGACATTATATTCGGCGCAGAACATCGTTCTGACAGTGTAGCCAGCGAATATCTGGCCGATGCCGCCATGTGGCAGCCATGGGCTTGGGACCCCAATATTGGTCGGTTCGAGGAAACAGGCGACCTGTTCGGCGTCTATTTGCAGGATCATTGGCAGATCGCTGATCCCCTATTGCTGAGCTTTGGCGTTCGCTATGATGCCTATGATCTTGATGTGGTCACCTATGATACCGGTACGAAAAGCGATGGTCTCTCTTTCAATATTGGTGCCGATTTAGAAGTTCTACCGGGCCTGACCCTGAACGCTGGCTATGCAGAAGCGTTTCGCGGCAAAGAAATTGGCGATGCTTTCACGCTGGAACACAGGCCGGGACGTGATATTCTTCAACCCGGTTTAAAGCCCGAAACCGTTGGCAATTTCGAAGTGGGAGCGGCCTTCGAGCGCGATGGTTTTACCGCCTCTGCCGCCTATTTTGACATGAAGATCAAGGACGTCATTCTGGATCAACTCTATCGCGGACCATTTCCGCAAGACGGCGTTTATTATGAGAATATTGGCGACTTTACCTCAGAGGGCATCGAATTGCGGGCAGCCTATCGTACCGGCCCGTTCGGGATTAGCGGTTTCTACAATCACTATGATTCAAGGATCAATGGCAATCGAATCAATGGCTACGAACAAATTGCGCTGGGCAACACAATGGGCGACAATTGGAACCTAACGGCAAGCTTTGATCCGTCCCCGTCGCTGGGATTTGAAGCCAGCCTGACACGATTTGAAGCGGTGCGTGATCTTGAAGTATTGTTTCGTGATGCCGAACTCGGTTTCGTTCCAGCGACCGATCTGATTGATAAACCGGGCTATACCGTAGTTGATCTCTTCGCTCGTTGGCAGCCTTTTGATGATGGCCGGCTGTCGCTTAATGCTGCGGTATATAATCTGTTCGACAAGCAATATATTGCGCATGCGAGTGTTGGTGATTACTCGGGCATCCCGGGTTATGAAATTGTCTCGGGTCTGGCTGAACCGGGACGAAACTTCCGTCTGACGGCTTCTTATCGTTTTTGATGCAACGGCGCGCTGGCTTAAAATTCTGGCATCGCTGGTTTGGTATATTAATTGGCGGGTGGTTGATGCTACTTGCCATTACCGGCATGGCGATTGCCTGGTATGATGAGCTTGATACGGCTTTAAATCCGGATCTCAGGCAGGCTCAAATTGGCAGCGGTGATTTGGTGTCGCTTGATAAGGTGGTTGCTAATGCAGAGGCCGCTCTGCCGGGGTTTTCAGTGAACAACGCCATACTTGCGCCGGAATCCGGCTACACACACTGGCTGATAGGCAGACAAGTTTTAGCGGACGGCGATGTGCGGGCCATGCAGCTTTTTGTCGATCCTGCGAGCGGAACGGTAGCGGGCTGGCGAGAAAGTGGGGCATTGCAATTTGATCGCCATCATTTTCCCGATCTGCTTTACGGCCTGCACACGGAGTTGTTGGCCGATGAAATAGGCGCGACAATAGTCGGTATCATCGGCCTTCTTTGGATGCTTGATCATTTTCTTTCCCTACCTTTAGCTTTTCCGAAGCGCCAAAAATGGCAGGACGCATTCCGATTGGCCGGGCGAAAGGGCAGTTTACGCCGCCTGTTCGATTGGCACCGGGCCAAGGGCATGTGGTTATGGTTGTTGACTTTCACGATCACGCTGACCGGTGTTACGCTGGCATTTCCCAACGTGAGCCGCGATCTGGTGCAGCCACTTTCGCCGATCAGCGAACGACTGCATGAAGCCATGCCAGAAACCAGTAATGACATAAGTATCGGACTGGACGAGGCTATTTCGCGTGTCACTGCGGATATTTCACAAGTCCATAGTGTTCGAATTTTTCCGACCATCAGTCAATATGCCGTGCGGACATATGATGATCGTGACCCAGATAATCAGGGCCGCCTATGGACCTATGTCAACATGGTCGATGGCACGATTACCGGAAAACGCCATGATATAGGCGAAAGCGGCGGCGATCTATTCTTTGCATGGCAATATCCGCTTCATTCCGGACATGCGGCTGGTTTTGCAGGACGACTGATCGTCACTTTGGTTGGATTGGTGACAGTCCTGCTTTGCTACAGCGGGTTGCGATTGGTATGGCGGCGTCGAAACAATGGGAGGCAGAACAGGAATTCGACCAACTTTTAATGTCTGCTACGTTGCAAAAGAATTCATTTCTGTGAGTGAGTTTTCAGAACCTGTGATTTGCATATCTGTGGTGACCAAGAATATTGGTGCGGCTAAAACCGCACCTCCGTCTCAACGCCAAATATTCTCGGTGCATCCAGCGGAGCATAGAAGTTTCCGTCTGAGCCAAAACCGAAATTTTCAAATGCCAGCCCCGTCTCAATCCTGCGATTGGTTGCGTTCTCGATAAACCCCCTTACCGAAAATTGCGCGCCTTCATAGCCAGCCTGGAGATTGACTAGTCCAACCGCTCCGCGAACCGCCCGCTCGCGTTCATCTAATGACGTACGGCCGATTGCATTCAATTCGATGCGACCGAAAAATCCTGTTGCTGTTTCGTATCGAAGGGCGAGGTTGGCATCAAATTCAGGGACTAGCTTGACCCTATTGCCACTCAGGTTTTCGGTCGCTGTGATCTGAAAATCCCGGTAAGTCGCATCGGTGTATCCGAAACTCCCTGTTAACTTAAGCCCATCAAAGGGTTCATATCCAGCTTCGAGTTCGAAGCCGGAGCTTTCTATTGACGCCGTCGATGCGATGAACGCCGATGAAATAACCTGTCCCTGATCATTGAACAGGACTTGGACTTCCTGCCAGTTGTTGGAGCGAATGTAGAATGCAGCCGCATTGAAGTAGGTTCGCCGGTCTGGGCTTGACGCCTTGAAGCCGATTTCATAGCTCCAAACACTTTCCTTATCGAACCGAATGACGTCATCGGCTACGTCGGCTTGCGCCGCCGTCAGATTGAAACCTCCAGGAATATAACCCCGCGCTGCGCTGGCATAGAAATGCAGTTGATCGCTCGGCTTGTAGCTTAACGCGAAGCGGGGCAGCAAGGCTTCAAAACTGTCGTCCAGTTCAACATCCTGAAACAGCAATTGTGTGAAACCAAGGTCCAATACTCCAGCAGACTGGCGTGTGCTGCGCTGGGCATAGTCATACCGCAGGCCGGCGGTGGCGCTAAGTCCATTGATACCCAATCCAAGCGTCGCTGAACCAAAGACGGCAAAATCTTCGCCATCGGAAAACTGTGTCGGGGAAAACTGAAAGTCATCCAAGTCCCCCGGTCCCAAAAGCGTTCCAAGCGCGCCCGCCGATTCCTCCCGATACCATGATGCGCCGACCAGATATTCGAAAGTCTCGCTGTCAGGCGATGTGAAACGCATCTCGCCGCTCCAGATATTCTCTTTCTCTACGTCGGCTCCGGCACCAGTGGAAAGCGCGGTCAGGTCGAGATCAAGTCCTCGCGAATCCTGATTCTCGTCAGCATAGGAAAATGACGCATCGATTTTGCCATATCCCAATCTATACGTTGCGCTCAGCCCCGCAACATAGCTGCGTTCTTCAGTGCGTTTGGGGGTGTCGTTCAAAAATTCGAAGCGTCCCACCGAAAGGCCATTATTGAAACCGGCATATGTTGCGTCATAAAGCTCTCGATCAATGGGAGCATATTCCTGCTCGAACAAACCCGGAGCATTGGTGTCAAGGATGTAAGCCGTAGCGTTGACCGATAGATCGGGTGTTGGTTCCCAAACAACACGCCCTTGCAGGAAAACATCGCGCACTTCGCCAAACTGTCCCGTCGCAGACGCCGGGTTGCTCACATAGGCATCTTCGTCTGATATCTTGAATGCCAAGGATGCTTTCAGGTTATCGGTCAAACCGCCGCCAACAAAACCATCGAAACCGTAACCAAAGTCACCGTTGAAGGTCGAAGCTGTTGCGCGTATTTCACCCTCGAATGCGTCCGAGGGGCGGCGGGTCGTGATCAGGATCAGGCCTGCTTCGCTGTTCGCGCCATATAGCGTGGATTGCGGGCCGCGTAATACTTCGATCGATTGGATTTGATTGAGAACCGCATTGCTCAGTTCCCGAAAGGGCATCCCATCTATGTAGATCGCGGCGCGGTTGACGATGAACGGATTGGATTCGACACCGCGGATAGATACGAAGACCGAGCTTAATTGTCCGCTTTCATTGAACTGCACATTAGGAACAAGATCATCAATCCGGCGCACGTCGCGTAGGCGCGTTTCACGAATAGTCTCTGCATCCAAAACGGTGACAGCGATATCGCTCTCTTGAACGGTAGTCTCGCGCTTTTGCCCGGTTACGACAATTGTTTGATCCTGGGCCTGGAGTGTCTGATCGGCATTTTGTGCATATGCTGGACTGGAAACACCAACGACAACGCCCGCCAATGAAATACCTGTAATAAAACTGCTTTTTCTGTATTTGCCCATGACCACCTCTTATTGCGAATTGATCGCAAAATGACAGCCCGTTGGTTGTGGTACAATCTTGAATAGCTACGCCATCCGGCAAATTTCATCGTACTCCGGAGATATTTTAGCGATTATAGTGACTTGGCGACATACCAAAGTGTTTCTTGAAGGCGGCAGAGAAAGCATTGGGTGTATAGCCCACGCTATATGCCGCCGCGGCTATGTTTGCACCTTCCTGCAGATTCTGAGCGCCTTGTTCCATCCGCCGCCGTGCAACATAATGCATCACGCTTTCATCAAATGTTGCCCGAAATGCATGCGTTAACGTCCTTTCGCTTACTTGGCAGTGCCGCGCAAGCACAAGCAATTCGAGCTGCGAGTCCAAATGCGCTTCAATATAGTCGCGGGCCTTGCGCGCTCGTCTCTGCGACAGCGGGCAAATGCTCTTATCCATCCCTGGCTCGATCGTTGAGCCAATCAGTGCAATCAGTTCCAGAACCCGCGCTTGTAACAGCATTGTTCGCACGTCACCCTGAAACTCGTCCCCCAGTGGACAGAGCAATCGCGTAGCGGCAATCATGGCTCCACCTTTCAGCAAAACCATAGGCTTGTTCTGTGCAGTCTCATTGATCAGCTGCAGGACCGAACCGGCACTCTCAAAAGCTTGTGGAGGCAAGAAATAACCGAGTGATCTGATAGCTCCTCCATCAAGTTGCGAGTTAAAAAATGCGCCATCTTCTTCGATCTTGACGAAGCTCAAACATGGCTCGGTTGACTCGAATCCTCCATATTTCTCGGAATGGGTGCGAATTCCGGCCTTACCTATGCTGATATGCAGCCCAGCCGGCAATGTGGCTTCGAACTGGCCAGATGGGCCTGACTGACGATCAGAACTCCAGACAGCTCCGCCACCCATTGGCGCCTCTTCGCTATCAATATGGGCCCGTTCAGAAAAATCGTCGAATTCGTCGATCATCCATCCACCGCTGTTATTGTTATAACATATCGTAAACTTCGTGCTTGTTGATTGCAAACACAGAACTGTTAGTTTTTGTGATATTACCGACTTGTCCGCTTTAGCGCCCATTAGACCTTTCATGTTACATTTTACTCGCACCTTGGTGCACAATAGTGCAACCCGTCTTTTGGCTCGGTTGCTCATTTGGGAGGGTTTGGTAAGACCTCAAAACCATTGAGCCAGGAAGGGAAGGAGCAAGGCCGCCAGAACGAACTAATAATCCAAGCGGTTCTACCGGCTTCTTCGCTATTGGTTTCCCTCAACGGTCACGCGTTCTCCACTCAACTTTCGAGCGCTGTTCTTTACATCGAGCATCCACTTGCCGCCGCCATCCATTTCCAGCGCATAGCCCAATGGTGCCCGGCGCAGAATGCTGGTTTCTTTATGTATTGTTCCTTTTGGCAATTCCGGTCTCCCCTGAGGCCTTTAGGCCCGAGAGCCTTGGACATACGCCACACGTTCCCTGAACATAAGGTAAGGAGTGCGACGCTGATACGGTCCACGCTATCCTGTTATGGACTTTGCAAAGCATGCAAATATTACGATTGCCGAACATATAAGCTATTTCGAAAATATTCTGTTGTCAGCAGAAATCAGGGATAATATGAAATAGTTGACTCAATTGAAGTTCGCGCGCTCAAAGACATAGTTCAATACAGCGTTCCCGGCTTTAAGGTAACCGACATATGGCATTTCGCATTTTATGGTTGCTAACATTATTGCTCGCATTGGCGGCCTGTGGCGGCGCGGATGGACAAGGTGACGGGCGCGGCGGCGTTCCGACAGTTGTTGGCGGCACCGTGACGCAGGCGGAATTTGTGAGTGAGATTGAAGCGGTGGGCACTGCATTTGCCAATGAACAGACCGTGATTACCTCGCCTGTCACTGAACGGATCGAACGGATTGGTTTTGCCGATGGCGCTATCGTTCGGCGCGGCGCGGTTATCGCACAATTGTCACGCAACGAAGAATCGGCTGACCTTAGTTCAGTTGAGGCGCGAGCGCGTGAAGCCAACAAACAGCTGGAACGTCTAACCTCCCTACAAGAACGCGGCTTTGCAACCAATGCCGCGGTGGATGAGCAAACCGCTTTGCGAGATGGTGCGCGGGCTGATGCCAACGCTATTCGATCCCGCATATCCGACAGGGTTATCCGCGCACCGTTTGACGGTGTATTGAGTTTGCGAACTGTATCGCCAGGGACAGTAGTGACTTCAGGCAGTCCGATTGCAACGATCAGCGATATTTCTTCGATCAAGCTCGACTTTACCGTGCCGGAAAACTTTCTTACCGCTCTGGAAACGGGCCAAGTGATCGAAGCAACAACCGCCGCTTACGCCAACCAGAGTTTTTTTGGCACAATTGACAATATCAGCCCGTTGGTAGATCCACTTTCGCGTAGCTTGACCGTTCGGGCTCTGTTACCCAATGGAGCCCGGCAATTACGCCCGGGGATGCTGATGAGCGTGCGCATTGTTTCGGAAACCCGCAAAGGTCTAGCGATTCCCGAAACAGCGTTGATTGCGCAAGGCGATCAGAGTTTTGTGTTTCTGGTCGATAATGAGGGGATCGCCCGGCGTACAGCAATCGGCGTTGGTTTGCGTTCAAATGGCATGATTGAGGTCACAAACGGCATTGCTTTAGGCAATAAGATCGTCGCGGACGGAACGGTCAAGGTGCGCGATGACGCGCCAGTCAACGCAATTTTGCCCGGTGAAAAAACAGCTGGAAAGACCAACAAAAACGCCGGGAAACCAGACGCCGGTCCCACAGCAGGTGGCTCATGATTATCTCTGATGTTTCGGTCAAGCGACCAGTTTTTGCGGTCGTGCTCAGCCTGTTGCTGGTATTGGCCGGTATCGTAGCGTTTCTCGACCTGCCAGTGCGGCAATATCCAGCAATTGAGCCGCCAATCGTATCGGTAGATGTCAACTACCCTGGCGCAGCCGCCAATGTAGTAGAATCGCGAATTACTCAGATATTGGAAGACCGTATTGCCGGTGTGGAAGGTATCGAGATGATCCGTTCCTCTTCCCGCGATGGCCGGTCCGACATTACAATTGAATTCTCGCCGGATCGCGATGTTGATGCAGCAGCCAATGACGTTCGCGACCGTGTGTCGGGAGCGCTCGACAATTTGCCAGAGGAATCTGATCCCCCCGAAATTAACAAGGTGGATGCCGATGCCCGCCCATTCATGTGGCTTAATCTTACCGGAGAAGGTCGGGAGTCTCTTTGGCTGGCGGATTATGCGGATCGGGTCTTGGTCGACCGTTTTTCGTCAATAGATGGGGTTGCCCGAGTCCAACCCAGCGGCGCATCGCGTCCTGCAATCCGGATTTGGCTAGATCGTGAAAAAATGGCAGCATCTGGAATTTCGCCCAATGATATAGAAGAGGCGCTACGCCGGGAAAATGTTGAACTGCCTGCTGGCCGGGTAGAATCATCGAACCTCAACCTTACCGTACGTGTCGCTCGGGCTTACGGTAATGTGGATGATTTTCGGGCACTCGTTATCCGGAGGACCGATGATGGTGCGCTGCTGCGTCTCGGCGATATGGCCCGCGTCGAGCTTGGTCCTGAAAATGTCTACGCCCATTTCCGGTCCAATGGCCTGCCCGGTGTTGGCATGGGTATCATCCGTCAATCTGGCGCAAATGAGCTGCAGGTCGCGAACGATATTAAAGACCGCATCAAAGAAATTACCCCTTTACTGCCGCCCGGCGTTGAGCTGGCGGTCAGTTATGACAGCAGTGTGTTCATTGCCAAGGCGATCGATAATGTCTGGCAAACACTGGCCTTTGCTGCGATCCTGGTCATCTCGGTAATTTACCTGTTTCTGGGATCAGTCCGTGCCACCATTGTTCCGGCGGTTACCGTGCCGATTTCAATAATCGGAACGTTTTTTGTGCTCTGGTTACTTGGCCTTTCGATCAATCTTCTCACCCTGCTCGCCCTCGTTATGGCTATCGGTTTGGTCGTCGACGACGCGATCGTGGTGCTGGAAAACATATATTCTCGTATTGAACAGGGTGAGAGCCGCCTGATCTCTGCGTTCGAAGGCGCACGCCAGGTGGGTTTCGCGGTTGTCGCAACCACTGCCGTAGTAGTGGCGGTGTTTGTTCCAGTGATGTTCTTACCCGGCGAGACGGGACTGTTGTTTCGTGAACTTGCCATCACCATGATCGTGGCCGTGTCCATATCCACATTTGTTGCGCTCACACTAATCCCGGTAATGTGTTCGAAAATACTGAAAAAAGGTGGCGGCGAGACCAAGCTGAGCCGCTATGTCGATGATAAGTTTCAGCAAACCAGCGCTAGCTATGAAAGCATATTATCTCGCTGGATAAGCAGGCCATTTCTCCTTGGTGGTATCGCTTTTGGACTGGCAGCGCTATTTGCTGGCATTGGCCTGCAAACGTTAAAAAGTGAGGTCGCTCCCCCGGAAGATACCGGGTTCATGTTTGGCCGAGCCACCATTGCAGAGGGGGCGGGCTGGGACCGATTAGTCAAGACTATGTTTGATCTGGAAGAGCTGGCGTTGCCGCTGACCGAAGAGGATGGTCCGCTGCGCCGTGTCCTGTTCCGTGCGCCCGGATCATTTGGCCCTTCAGGAGATTTTTCGTCTGGACGAATAATCATGTTCCTAAAACCGTGGGATGAGCGCGATATGACGACCGCCGAAACCCAATCGGCAGTCAACAAGCTGTTCCGGGACTATCCGGCAGCTCGGGTTTTTGTATCTGGCGGCTCAACCATCGGCGGGCGCGGTGGTGAGGCCATTCGATTTGTCATTGCCGGTGACACTTATGAAGAATTGACACGCGCGCGCGATGCACTGTTTGTCGCTGCTGATGAATATCCCGGCATTGCGACATTGGAGTCAGACTATAAGGAAACTAGACCGCAGCTAGTCGTGAACGTAAACACCTTGAGGGCTGCGGACCTCGGCGTGTCGGTCGAAGAAATTGGCCGAACTTTGGAAACCATGATGGGCTCACGCAATGCGGGGACTTATGTGGATCGCGGCGAGGAATATGATGTTGTCCTGCAAGCCGAGCCTGAAGACCGGGTTACAGCGGAGGACCTCGCAAATGTTTATGTCCGCGCTCGCGACGATAATCTGGTGCCGTTATCAGGCCTCGTTACATTATCCAGTCGCGCGGAAGCAGGCGAGTTGAACCGGTTCAATAAATTGCGCGCCGTCACTCTGGAGGGCACGGTGGCAGACGGTTATTCGTTGGGTGAATCGCTGACCTTTCTTGAGGATGAAGCAGCATCTCTTCCAGAGGTGGTCTCCATCGGATATGAAGGCCAGAGCCGTGCGCTTCGACAAACCGGAGGATCAATCTGGCTTGTTCTGGGCTTCACCATCATTCTGGTTTATCTCGTGCTCGCAGCGCAATTTGAGAGCTTTATCAGCCCGTTGATCATCATATTGGGTGTGCCGCTGGCAGTAAGCGGCGGGCTATTGGGGCTGACGGTAATGGGCGGGACGCTCAATCTGTACAGCCAGATAGGCCTTGTGATGTTGGTCGGGCTGGCGGCCAAAAATGGGATATTGATCGTCGAATTTGCCAACCAACTTCGAGACGAAGGCCTGGAATTTGCGGAAGCAATACTAGAATCGGCCAAACGCCGTTTTCGTCCGGTATTAATGACATCTATCGCAACCGTTGCTGGTGCTCTTCCACTCATGCTTGCAACCGGCGCTGGCGGGGCGAGTCGTGAAGCCATTGGCATTGTTATCGTCTGGGGCGTCGGCATTTCGACCATCCTGACATTAATCATCATACCATCATTTTACTATTTGCTGGCCCGTGGGACTGGTAGTCCGCTAGCCGTCACTCGGCGGCTCAAAAGCTTGCGCCAGAGCAAACAAGTTCCGGTTAGCATTAAGACATAAGTACACCAATGTTAGATCGCTCTGTCAAACCGCTTGGACGCGTACGGCCTTTTCAGTCGTAATGGAATCCAACCAATTTGTCTTAAAACCCTGAGACGAGACTGGTTTCGAGATATGCCAACCTTGTCCGACATCGCAGCCAAATTCAGTCAGCATGTCCATACACGGCTGATCTTCAATACCTTCAGCAACCACCTTTAGCTTAAGCGCGTGGGCCAATTCGATGGTCGACTTAACCATCAACCGGTTTGAATCATCATTCATCATGGTTTTGACAAAACTTTGGTCGATTTTGATTTCATCAATCGGCAAGCGTTGCAGATAGCTCATTGTCGATTGACCCGTACCATAATCGTCAATCGAAACGCTGATGCCGGCGTTGCGGATACGTTCAAGCGCATCGACGGACAATTGCAGATCCGCCAAGGCTGCCGTTTCAGTCACTTCAAAAATAATATGATCGTTGTCGAGATTGGCAGCACCAACCATCGCGATTGCCTTGTCGATAAATGCAATATCATCGAGCAGCTGCGCCGAAATATTGACCGAGCAGCTTAGACCGGGACGCTGTGCATTCCATATCGACAAATCATCCAGGGCGCTTTGCAACACATGCAGTGTCAGCTCGTCAATTCTGCCAGCTTTTTCCAATATGGGAATAAACAGTTCAGGGCTGATCATCCCGCGCTCGGGGTGCTTCCAGCGCACAAGCGCCTCGACACCGTCCAGTCTATTCTCGCGCAGGTTCCATTTTGGTTGGTAAACCGTCCAGATATGCTTTCTTTCAATCGCTTGTTCCATTTCAACAAGCAAGTTCTGCTTCTGGCCAATCGCGCTTGCGGCCTCGGCGTCATGAAGTGCCCAACGCTTGCTTTTGGCTATTGCCTGGTCACTAGCGATTTTCGCTTTGTCGATCGATTCACCGCTCAGGCCAAAGGAAGCGTTCAGTTTGACTTTCGTCTCGCCGGCCATGATCGGAGCGTGAAAAAGGGCCACTGCCGTATCGAAATGCCCGGATATATCGTTGGCATAATCTTGTTTTACCACCCAGCCGATTATATTGGTATCAAGATGAAAAATCCGTTCCTCTGCAGCCAGAAACTTTAACCTTTCCGCTAGATTCTTGAACAGATCAATCCGGCTGTCCTTATCAGTCACCACCAAAAGGTCGCCAAAATCTGAAAGCCGGGCCACCGCGATATTGCTCATCTCGCAGCGACCAATAAACTCGATCATGGCTGGTTCGTTGGGTAGCGCGCTGTCCGCATTGGAAAAGCGGCTGCGGTTGAGGGCGAGATTTGTTTTGAGAAATTTGTCCGCAATCAGTAAGATACCAAGGAAGAATAATGCAGGAACGTTGGAAAACGTTACCACCCCGAAATATTCCGAAACGAGCAACAGAATGAACAATATGGCCGCAATGGCCAGCGCAGCTGGTACGAGGCTGTTTTCGCTGCGTGACCGGCGCATTGTGAAAATGACAAGTACGATTCCAGCAAAAGCCAAAGATGGAAGATAGCCGATATTTTGCACATTCGTGCCCTGCAACAGGGTTTCAGCTGCCATTGCCTGAACAACTACACCTGGAAGCACGCCGTGAAGGCTGATCGGATAGCGGTCTCCGAGCTCGATTGCAGTCGCGCCAATCAGAATCTTTTTACCTTTGAGAGCTTCAATCGGTTCCGTTGACCGCAATATATCGACAAAGCTGAATCGCGGGATCGTAGCGGGATCTATCGACTGATCGATGGAAAAGTTTTTATCAATATTACCTGGCGTCTCAGCTATCATAGCCGCCATCGAGGGTCGTACGGTACCGTCCGTTATAGTGCCGTAGCTATAATCATTCAGTTGCCCGTTTTCGTCAGGATGGACATTGACCGAGGCCAGAAAAGCATGATCACGTAAAATCGCGATGGGCAGGCTTTCGATATAACTGCCTTTATTTGATGTTTCTTCCTGTTTGAAGGTCGGCAATATCACTGCTGCTTGCGACTTTTTTAATGCTTCAGCAAAAGCCATATCTTGTTCAGCTGTCGAATTGGCGGAAAAATCGACATCGAACGCTATTTGAGCGACATCCGCCGCAGATAATTTCTCAACCAGCCCGGCATAATAATCACGTGGCCAAGGCCAACGATCAAGCGCCTGAATAGATTTCGCGTCAATTTCGACAATAGCGATGTCGCCGGAAGCCGGCTTTTCCAAAAGGTCAGAGCGCAGATTTTGGAATTGTTGTTCAACCTCGCCGCCAACCCCGGCGATAGGCAATGCAATCGCACTTGCTAAAGCCAACGCCCAAGCCAAGAAAAAGCGCCGCGTGGAACTCGCCCGGATAGAAGCAAGAAAGCTTTTCAAAATATCTCCGTAAACCGCTCAAGACACCGGTTTAGGCGAGATATCTCTATTTACGGTTAATTCTGGTCAGGCACAAAGCTTCAGTCGTGTTTGTTGCCGCGACCGTTATTGCCTCTACCGTTACCATTGCCATTGCCATTTCCGCGACCAGGATTGCTGTCATCGAAGCCATCTGGGTCATTTCCGTGACCGTTGTTGCCATCGTCGTCACGATCATCGTCCCGGTCGTCATCGTCGTCGTCGCGATCATCGTCACGATCATCATCGTCACCTTGATCGTCATCATCCGGGCCATCGTCGGTCTGATCGTCTTCCATATCGTCATCGGCAGTGTTGCCATCGGTGCTTTCGTTACCCTTGTCCTCGTCGCCTTCCTCGCCGCTGGCTAGGTTATCATCACCTTGGTCTTCTTCGCCCTGATCTTCACTTTGATCTTCGCTGCCCGGGTCTTCGCCGCCCTGCTGCTCTTCGCCTGCATTTTCATCGCTTGGATCATCAGCGCCTTGATCGTTCTCGTCCTGACTATCATCACCTTTGTCGTCGACAGTCTCTTCGCCGCCGCTATCAATCTCATCATTGCCCGAGGCGATTTCTTCGTTGCCGAGATTGTCATCGAAATTCTCGATGGCACCGATAGCCTCTTCGGCATTTGCAACGGCAACAAAGCTGCCATAACCCACGTCGCCGCGGACAAGCCCGTTTGTCAGCTCGGCCAATTCAACGCCGTCGTCGACAATCGGTGCCGTGATAACGCCCGAAAGATCAGAAAAAGCTGGCTTGTTCGTGGGTGCAACGGAGGTTGTCACTGATTGTCCGGCCGTGTGCGCCTTTTTTGGACCTGTCACATCTGGCTTGTTTGGCGACTCGATCACGCGCCGCTCGCCGTTAATAACCACGAGGCTGAACGGATCATTTGCATTGATCATGCCGATCACACCGGGGGTTACCAATTGAGAAGCGCCACCATCCAAAGTAGATACTTCCACGGCACCTTCGGTGACCTGTACAGCCGTACCTTCTGGACTAACCGATACGCTGAACGTCGTTCCCTTAACGACAGCAGCCATATAGGGGGTTTTGACGCCAAAATGGGGCGTTTCCTTTTTGTCTATACGAAACAGAACATTGCCGAGATATTCGATAATCTGGGTCACTTTGCCGCTTTTGGCCGGTTCGGCTATTTCAATATGACTCGCCGGTGAAACCACAAGATATTCGCCGCCGCGCAGCAACACAGCACGACCCTTCGGCCCGGTTTTGATCACATCACCTGCCGCCAATTTAGTCTGGCGTTGGGCGATCTTCACAACGCCATTACGCGCTATGGTCACATTTCCGCTGATTTCGGAGACTTGCCATCCCGGTGTTCCAGCATAAGCAGCACTGCTAGACAATAGAGCCGCGATAATCAGCGACTTTGCAACGGGATTGGACATAATAACAACTTTCATATCAATATCAGAATCGCTGTTAACGCCACGCCTTTGAAGATATGAAGAAGAGAGTTAGTTAAATGCAGATTAATTTACACCGCTGATAACCAACATTTAATATCGTCCGGCTACACCGTCAACGAAACCAAATGTCCATGAGTATCGGTGTTATTGTGTCCCGCCTTAAAACAGCTTCCTTTCTTTGGGCCTTGTTCGTTCCCCTATCGGGGCAGCAAGTCGCGATTGCACAGAGCACCGAAATAGCCGCATTGGACAACGAAGCCTGGACAGTCGGGTTTCCTGAACCCAGAGTTTCAGAACAGTCGCAATCCGGACTAGACACATCATCACCACCAATTTTACCTAATATGTCAGTCTCCGTGGTTCAGTCCTCTGATGCGGCCGATGAGACCGGTCCATCGCATATCGGTGCGACCAATTTTCGGATTGGTGCCATTAATGTCGCTGGCGCTGCGACGCTTGGTATCGACGTTTTTTCGCCTGTTGTGGAAACGTTTATCGGGCAAGAGGCATCCGAAGAGGAGCTTGCATCTCTCACGCAGCAAATCGCCGATATTGCGCGTGACGAAGGGTATATTTTTGCTTCGGTTTACGTGCCGGAACAGTCCGTTCAGATGGGTGTGCTGGAAGTTCAACTGGTTGAAGGCATGATTGATGCGGTCCGCGTTATCGGCTCCGACAATCGGCATTTACGGAAAATCCTGTCTTCCCTGGAGGGCAAAGTCGCGCATCGCTCAGAGATTGAGCGGAAGCTATTGCTGGCTGGTGATATCCCGGACATCCGTGTGCGCTCCACAGAGTTCCTGCAGGAAGATGGTCGGAATATTCTGCAGGTCAAAGTTCGCGAACGCGGTGATCGTGTGCGTATACAGGGCGATAATTACGGAAGTGACAGTTTTGGTCCGATAAGAGCCCGTATTTCAGCTGACATGCGGGCGGCGATAAACGATTCTGATGCCCTTGGATTCGCGATCCGGACCAATCCGATCGACCCCCAAGAGATACTATCCGTCAGCGGCTATTATCAGACTGAATTTGGCACAGATGGTATCAGGGGCGGTATTGCCGGTTCCATTGGAAATACCGAACCGGGGGGCAATAGGAGCGGTTCTAACATATCGGGGAAAAGCAGCTATTTGGCGCTTTTTGCTAGCTATCCGATTATCCGTGCCACGTCCGGCAGCCTATGGATCGAGACAGAAGCCGCTTATCTATCGATCAACCGTGACGAACTGAACGCCCTGATCCGCGAAGATACGCAAGTCACGGCAACTTTAAGCCTTAGGGGAGAAATACCTTTCGCGGGCGGCAGGCTTCGCGGAGGCGCGGCGCTTGTCCAGGGATTTGATGTTTTCGGCGCGACCCGGCTTGGTAATCCACTATCTTCCCGATTTGATGGCGACGGCGTTTTTACGAAGGGTGAATATTGGGCCGATTTCAGAACCGGATTAACCAAAGACCTTAGCATATATCTTGCCGCCCGCGGCCAGATTGCTAACCGTCCATTGCTCGCAGCACAGGAATTGGGCATTGGCGGGGCTTATCGTGTACGCGGCTATGATTTCAGCGAACTATCCGGGGATGAAGGCTTTTACGGCTTAGCCGAACTGCGATATAATGTCAGATCGCGTTTATCTTGGCTGAAGCGACTGCAAATTTATGGGTTTGCCGACATGGGCCATGTCAACGACATTGCGCGCGATAACAGTGAGGGTACATTAGTCTCAGCCGGTTCCGGTATTCGTGGGGACTTAGGACCCGTTGATTTTGAACTGGAAACCGCTCTACCGGTCAATCGTGATCGTTCAAGCAGCGGCAATAGGAGTCCACATGTGAACATCCGTGTTGGTCTAGATTTTTAGCGCACGCGCAAGATGGTTTGCAACTTAGAGTATTTCGCATGTGGCAGATTTTGAGCGGCGATTAATCATCGATAACTGGCGCGCTCTGCCATCCGCCACCCAAGGCTTTGAACAAGGCCACCTGCGCAGCGGCACGATCGGATTGCGACTGGACCAAAGAAGCCAGCACGTCGACGCGGCTGCGTTCTGAGTCCAATAGCTGCAAGAAGCTATCGGCTCCATAATCATAGCGGATACGCGAAATTCTGGCAGCGTTATGAGCGGCATCGAAGGCCTTGCGCAAAGAAGCCTCGCGTTCAATCGCACCACTGAGCCGGGCAAGGGCCTGTTCGGTTTCTTGCAATGCAACCAAAACGGTCTGATCGAAACTGGCGAGCGACCCTTCGGCAATGGCTTCATTGGCTCTGACCTGGGCTCTTGCTGCGCCGTTAAACGGAAAGTTCCAACTGATGAATGGACCGACAGAATAGCCGAGGCTGCTATTGTCGCCCAGATTGCCCAGGTCATTCGCGCTGAGCGAAATGGATCCTAACAGCTGGATCGATGGATAAAGTGCGGCTGTGGCTACACCGACCCGCGCAACGTCAGCGGCGAGCAGCCGTTCCGCTTGGCGGATATCCGGGCGCCGCGCCAATAAGCTTTCTCCATCGCCCACCGGTATTTTCTGCCGGACCGTGGGTGCTATATCGCATTGCGCAGCGTCTGGATTGATCGCGTGCGGATAATCACCAGTCAGAACGGTAAGGCCATATAGAGCGGCCCTGCGCTCTCCTTCAAACTGCGGGATCTGACTTCTTGCCTGTTCCACCAATAGTAAAATTTGATCGACGTCCCGCTGGGTCCCGCGGCCGCCGGCGAGCAGGCGCTGCGTCAGATCGAGTGTGCTTTCCAACAGGCGCACAGATTCCCGCGCGGCCTTTGATTGTGACCCAAGGGCACAGGCAAGAGCATAGAGGCGGGCGGTTTCAGCGGCCACGGACACACGCGTTACGTCCAGCGCAGCCTGTGACGCTTCATAGTCTGCTCGGGCCGCTTCCACGGCACGGCTTACGCCGCCAAAAACGTCCACTTCATAAGAGGCATCAAAGCCGGCGCTGTAGAAATCATCAACATTGGCCGGAAATCGGTTTGTACCCGCTGTGCGTTCCTGAACGCCGGACGCAGTGACTTCGGAAAACGGCAGCCGGGACGCACGCTCCGCGAACAGCGCTGCTCGTGCTTGTTTGAGATTGGCAAATGCCACTCGGATATCATTATTGTGCCCCAATGCCTTTTCAACCAGGCCATCGAGCACCGGATCATCAAAAAGCTGCCACCACTGATCCGGGAGTTGTTTTACCGTGATGTTCGCATTGTTTCTGGCTTCCAGCAGTGCGCGATTTTCTTTAGACAGCGGCGCTGGTCGTTCATAGTCCGGGCCAACAGCGCAGGCCCCGAGAGCGAAACAAGCCAGGGCAATGGCGACAAAACGTATCATGACTCTGTCTCCTCCGCCGGTTCTCTGTCCGCGCTATTGCCAGCTTTTGACTTTATCCATTGCGCCAGATTGCGCACGATGACGTAGAAGCTGGGTGTGAACAGCAATCCAAAAATGGTTACCCCGATCATCCCAAAAAAGACGGCTACGCCGAGTGCCTGACGCATTTCGGAACCCGGCCCGGTGCCGATGACCAGCGGCAATGTTGCGAGAATGAAGGCAAGAGAAGTCATGATGATAGGGCGCAGGCGCTGCGCGGCCGCTTCCTTGGCCGCTTCCATGATGCCCATATCCTTTTCTTCGTTCTGTTTCGCAAATTCGACGATTAAGATCGCATTTTTGGCTGCCAGTCCGATCAGCACCACCAGACCGATTTGTGTGAGTATGTTGTTATCCATGCCCAAGAGGTTCACGCCCAATATCGCGCTTAACAGGCACATCGGAACGATCAGTATGACAGCCAGCGGAAGTGCCAGACTTTCATATTGGGCGGCAAGAAGCAGGAAAATAAAGACAACGGCCAGGATGAAAACCACCGTTGCCGTGTTGCCGACCTGCTTTTGTTGATAGGCGAGCTCGGTCCATTCATAGGCGAAGCCTTGCGGCAAAACCTCGTCGGCAATAGCTTCCATGCGCGCAAGCGTTTCTCCCGAAGAATAGCCTCTTGCTGCTTCACCCTGTAATTCTGCTGAAGTATAGAGATTGTACCGAACGACCCGGTAAGCGCCGCTTTCATTTTCCAGCGACATAACCGCGTTGAGAGGCACCATTGCGCCCGATGCGGATCGCGTTTTCAGCTGGCCGATATCAGATACTTCGTCGCGATAGGCGGCATCAGCCTGCGCCGTCACCCGGTAGGTCCGGCCAAGAAAATTGAAATCATTGATGAATGTCGAACCGAGATAAGTGCCCAATGTAGAAAAGATTGCCTCGACCGGCACGCCCAGTCGTTCGGCTCGTTCGCGATCAATATCGCCATATAGACGCGGTGTTCCGGTGTTGAAGGTTGTAAAAGCAGAAGCCACTTCGGGCGTGGCATTCGCCCGCTGCATCATATTGAGCGTCACTTGTTCAAGCGTTTTAAGTCCGGCTCCGCCCCGGTCCTCAATAATCATCTTGAAGCCGCCGCCACTGCCAACGCCGCGCACAGGCGGCGGCGGTATTACCAGCAGATTAGCGGCTGTTATCGATGAAAAAGCGCCCCTCAGTTCATTAGCAATGGTGTCGGCATCGGCGCGATCTGGTTGCGGTACCAGTGGCACAAACATAGCAGCCGAATTGGGCGCATTGGTAAAGGTCGCGCCATCGAGACCGGCAAATGCCACTGTCGCACGGGCGGCGTCATTGTCCAAGGCGATCTGCTGGGCCTGCTGAACGATTGCATCGGTCCTTTGCAAGGACGCTCCGGGAGGCAACTGAATGGCAACGATGAGATAGCCCTGATCCTGAGCGGGAATGAATCCGGACGGCGTGGCAACCATGCGCCAGCCGGCCGTTGCAATCAGCAACGCATAGACAACACCGACAATGGCAAGGGCCCTGACCGCTCGTGCTGTGAAACGACCATATTTTTCGGATAGACTATCGAAACGCTGATTAAACCCGTTGGCAAAGCGTTTTGGCCATCCGCGCCATCCGTCGGCTGGTTGCACCTCTTGTTTGGGTTTCAGCAGCAGCGCCGCAATGGCCGGGGAAAGGGTTAAGGACACAAAGGTCGAGATAAGCGTCGCGCTGACGATGGTCAGCGCAAATTGCTGATAAAACTGCCCAGAAATGCCCGGGATGAAAGCGGTCGGGATAAAAACGCCAGACAGAACCAGGCTGGTTGCAATCAATGCTCCCCCGACCTCGTCCATGGATTCATGCGCAGCTCTCAGTGGGGAGAGGCCCTTTTCTTCGATCAGGCGCTCAATATTTTCGACAACGACAATGGCATCGTCAACGACAATGCCGATCGCGAGGACGAGGCCGAATAGCGAAAGATTATTAAGCGAAAATCCAAATGCGGACATGAAAGCCAGTGTGCCAATCAAAGAAACGGGAATGGCGGTGATCGGAATCAGCGCCGCCCGCCAGCTTTGGAGGAACAGCAATATGATGATAGCGACCAGGAATACCGCTTCGATCAGCGTGTTCTGAACCGCGGCGATAGACTCTTCGATATATTCGGTCGGGTTATAGGGAATTTCATAGTCCATACCCGGCGGAAAGGTTTCAGACGCAGTTTCCAGTTCATCTCGCACAAGCTGCGCTGTTGTTAGCGCATTGGATCCTGGCAATTGGGTGACTGCAATTGCCACCGTCGAATCGCCGCTAAGATAGGCGTTAATTGTGTAATCTTGTGCTCCCAATTCGAGACGAGCGACATCGCGCAGCCGCGTCAGCCGGCCCGCCTCATCGCGTTTGACAATGATGTCACCAAATTCAGTCGGAGTGGTGAGCCGCCCTTGCACCCGGATGCCAAGTTGAAATGCTGTTCCCCCCTGATTGAAGGGCGGTTGCCCAACCGCACCTGCGGATACTTGCGCATTTTGAGCGCGCACCGCACCAACAATTTCATCTACCGTCAGGTTCCGTTCTGCCGCGCGATTGGGATCAATCCAGACCCGCATATTATAATCGCGGCCGCCGAAAATTTGTACGGAGCCGACGCCTTCCAATCTGGCCAGTCGGTCCAACATCTGCAGCGTTGCGTAGTTCGACAGATAGGGTTGCGAAAGTGACTCATCCGGTGAGATCAGTGTCGCTACCATCAAAATATCTGGTGAATTTTTGCGTACGGTTACACCAATTTGGCGCACTTCTGTTGGTAGGCGGGGCTCTGCTGTGGAAACTCTGTTTTGAACCAGTACCTGTGCCTGATCGACATCCGTACCTTGTTTGAACGTCACGGTGATGGACAGAACGCCGTCATCGGTTGCCGATGATGACATATAGATCATATCTTCCACGCCGTTGATCGCTTCTTCCAGCGGAGCGGAGACTGTTTCTGATAAATTCTCGGATGTAGCCCCCGGATATGTAGCCGAGACGACGACTGTGGGTGGGGCAATTTCGGGATATTGTGCGACGGGCAATGTCGGATAGGCGACGGCGCCAAAGATCATGATCAATATTGACATGACGGCCGCAAAGATCGGCCGGTCGATGAAGAAATGGGGGAATTTCATCCGTTAACCCGCTGTCGTTGCTTCTGACGCGGGCGGCGCGCGGACCGGGACCGAAACCGGGGAGTCATTCTCTGCCTGCGGTTTGATTTTTACCAGTTGTGGATCGACGACAGCACCAGCGCGCAGCCGGACCAAACCGTCCAACACGACTTTGTCGGATGCTTTCAAACCTTTGCTGACCACACGCAAGCCTTCAACAGAAGGGCCGATTGCCACCTCCCGCTGGGCGACCTTATTATCTTTGCCGAGTATATAGACGAGCTTGCGATCCTGATCGGTGATGATTGCTTCATCCGGTAACAGCATGGCATTGTAAGTGCCGGAGCCAAGTATTCTTATTCGCCCGAATAGTCCGGGGATGAGAAAGCCATTTGGGTTTTGAATGGTGGCGCGCGCGCGAACAGTACCGGAATTCGGATCAATGGCATTGTCAACAAAGGTCATCTGACCCTTCCAGCGATATTCATCCTCATCGGCGAGCTGAATTTCCACTGGATTATTGGCATAGCGCGAGGACTGCCGTTCTCCACTTTCATCCTGGCGGACATATTTGAGATAGAGACTTTCCGCACCTTCGAAACTGAACTCGATGGGATCGACCGTCACAACGGTCGTCAAAATTGACTGTCCTTCGGTCACAAAATCACCAAGCGCCACGCGAGCATCAGATATCCGACCAGAAATCGGTGCATATACCCGAGTAAATGACAGATTGAGCTGCGCATTGTCAGCGGCTGAACTATTGGCATTGACGTTGGCCTGCGCGCTTCTCAAAGCCGCCTGTTTCTGCTCAAATTCTTCTTTACTGATGGCGTCAAATTTCAGCAATTCACGGGCCCGTGTAAGCTCCGTTCTGGCGTTTGTCAGGGTCGCTTGCGCGCTGCGGGTCTGCGCATCTGCCTGTGCGCTTGCTGCTCTAAATGGTCGTGGATCAATGATGAAGAGCAATTGCCCCTTGCGTACTTCCACACCTTCACGAAATGCGATGCGCTGGACTGTGCCAGATACACGCGGTCGGATCTCGGCATTTTCCACGGCCGTAAACCGTCCGACATAGTCATCCCAGTTCACCACTTCGCGTTGTAGTGGAACTGCTACGGAAACTTTCGGCGGTGGAGGTTGTTGATCATCTTGGCCGGAGCAACCGGAAACTATCAGTGATGCGGCGACCAAGCCTGCCACCGCCTGGCATTTTGCGAGTAGATTTTTCACCTGCATTGAAGACCCTCAGTTCAAAACCAGCGCGACCAGAATAGGTCTTTGTGCCAATATTGAGGAGCGGGGAAACAGGATCATAGTCACGCGATCGACCACTCTATATTGTAAACTATGTAAGTTTTGTTGCAATTAAAAGACTCAATCAAACAGGAGAATGGAATTTTCTGTGCAACGGCTATCTGAATTTAGGACCGCTACAAGATGCCTCCATTAGCCTGAATATTCTGACCATTTATCCACCGCGCTTCTCTCGAACACAGAAAACTTACAACATCAGCAACATCTTCCGGTTGTCCGAGCCGGCCCAGCGGTGTCTGCTGAATAAGACTTTTGACCTGATCTTCATCCATTACCAATCCATCGGTATCGGTTACGCCCGGCGAAATGACATTAACCGTAACACCCTTATCACCCAGTTCCTTCGAGAGCCCTAGTGCCATGCTTTCACCCGCTGCTTTGGTACCGGTATAGATGCTGGCACCCATCATTGGCATTTTGGTTCCCCCCGTTGAAAACTGAATGATCCGGCCATTGTCAGCGATGCGCTTGGCCGCTTCACGCAGTACGTGAAATGCACCCAAAATATTGACCGCAACGGATTTTTCCAGATCGTCTGTTGACAGGTTAACCATCGGCCCGAACACGGAAACTGCAGCAGCGTTTATAACAATATCAACATCGCCAAATGTTTTTTCCGTCTGATCAAAAGCATCGTGCACCGCGTCATCGTCCGACACATCAGCGCGAAAGGGGAATGCCTGACCGCCAGATTGTTTGACGAGATCTACTGTCTTGTTAGCAGCCTCTTCATTGCCGGCATAGCCGACCGCGATATTTGCCTCTTCTTGCCCAAGCTTGATGGCAGTTGCGCGCCCGATGCCTCGAGAGCCCGCAAATATGATTGTATTTTGTCCTTTAAGACTAGTGATATGATCGCTCCCGTTCGATGAAATCGTTATCGAACAGGATGTTAACCGATGTAGATCAGTCGTTGTTGTACTGATTAGATCATATATTTGCTAAATTGTTGCACCAAACTGCTATTGCGCATCGGCAACAAATCAGCGATCAATTGCCTACATGACCACTCCCCCTACTGACCTGCACATGAATGCGTACCGACATAGTCTGTTTGATTTTGCCCTTGTTCCCCCTGGTAAGAAGGAATGGGATGGAATTCATTCTCGATCGGAAATCGGTTTCAATTTTTCCGATGTGATCGCAGATTGGTCGATTGATGGGAGTCGTACCAGTAGGAAGCATGCGCCGAGAGACAGTGTCGTTTACTACCCACGTGGCATTCAACATTCTGTAACAGCAGAGAACCACAGAAGCCGGCTGAAATTTACATGGTCGGGCGCTTACATCAAATCAATGATGGTAGATGCCAACCAACTTGAGGTGCTAAGCGAGTTTCGTGACTATCATAGCGATCCCGTTCTGATAACGCTGGCCCGGAACGTCACAGCGATCCTGGCCGACCCCGGCCCATTTGTTGATCTCCAAATGGACGGATATGCGCACGCCATTCTTGGTCGCTTTTTGCACATTCACGCCGGTGCCTTGCCAAATATCGCTCCGGGACACAGCCATCCGCCGATATCACGCGCAATCGACTACGCGATGGAAAACCTGCAAACGTCTCTGACCATCAATGTCCTCGCCGAAAAAGCCGGACTAAGTCCGTGGCATTTTTCCCGCGTTTTTAAAGCTCTTGTTGGAGATACGCCGCATCGATGGGTGATGAAACAACGCTTCAACAAGGCATTCAACCTGCTGCGTTTTTCCAAACTCAGTCTGGGAGAGATCACGTTTGAATGTGGCTTCGCCAGCCCTTCTCATTTGAGCAATACGGTGAAAAAAATCTCAGGTAAAACACCTCGCCAGATAAGGAACGAATAAACGGCGTTATGCTCTCACCCGTTCAGCGCTGTACCCGTCCTGATCCATCACCACTCATCAGCTTTTCGACCTCGTCCACGCTCACGCGATTAAAGTCACCGAGGATAGAGTGTTTAAGGCAACTCCCAGCTACAGCGAATTCCAGCGCTTGTTGCCGGTCATCATAGCTGTTGAGACCATAGATGAGTGCCGAAGCAAAGCTGTCGCCGCCGCCGACACGGTCGATAATGTCAGTTATTTCATAATGCCGAGAGAGCATGAAGCCCTGGTTTCGATCTCGCAAGCAAGCGGACCAGCCGTTAGTGTCCGCGCTTCGGCTTTCCCGCAGCGTGATAGCAATGGCCGACATGTCGGGATAGAGTTCGAGGACCTTTTCTGACAGCGCTTCATATTTCTTGGTGTCCAGCTCCCCGGCATCAACGTCGACATCGACGCTTATACCAAGCGATTTCTGGCAGTCTTCTTCGTTGGCAATCCCGATATCCACATGCTTGACGAGCTCGGTCATCACTTCTGGCGCAGACTTTCCATATTTCCATAGCTTCCCGCGGAAGTTGAAGTCGCATGAAACGGTCAATCCGGCTTTCTTCGCCTGCTGTACGCATTCCATGCTGAGATCTGCCGCCGATTGGCTGAGTGCGGGCGTGATGCCGGTAATATGGAGCCAGCGGGCGCCGTCAAAAATCTTCGGCCAATCAAAATCCCCGGGCCCGCATTCACAAATGGCACTATGTGCGCGATCGTAGACCACTTTTGATGGGCGCTGGTTGGCACCGGCTTCCAGATAATAGATGCCGACGCGATCGCCAGACCGGCGGATGCGCGCGGTATCGACGCCAAAGCGGCGTAATTCGCCAATTGCGGCTTGACCAATATCATTATCCGGAAGGGCCGTTATGAAACCAGCTGACAGGCCATAGTTGCTGAGTGCGACCGCGACATTCGCCTCGCCCCCGCCAAAACTTGCTTCAAAAGACGGCGATTGAAAAAACCGGTCATGGCCCGGGGTCTTCAATCGCAGCATAATCTCACCAAAAGACAAATAGTCAGCCATATTCAATTTCCTGCTTTTCTTCCATTATTGGCCACCGCAACCGCTTCTTTTGCGAGCCGCGTCACCGTTTCAAAATCACCTTGTTCTATCGCTTTAGCTGGTGTGAGCCAGCTCCCGCCGCATGCTACAACCGACGGCATCGCAAGAAACTCATGCAGGTTGTCAGCCGAAATCCCGCCCGTTGGCATGAACCGCATGTCACGGAAAACCGAAGACAGTGCTTTGAGCATGGGTACGCCCCCCGCCAGTTTGGCTGGAAAAAATTTCACGGTGCGCAGACCCAATGCATAAGCCCGCTGCACTTCGCCCGCGGTCATCGTGCCGGCAAATATTGGCACTGAACGTTCCAGGCAATATTGCGCGACTGAATCGACAAGGCCTGGTGAAACGATAAATTGTGCACCTCGCGATAGAACCTGTTCCGCTTGATCATCAGTCAAGACCGTCCCCGCTCCAACAATGATGCCTGAGGTCTCATTTACAATCGCCTCCATGCAATCCACGGCCGCATCGGTTCGCAGAACCACTTCTACCACATGCAATCCGCCCTCCTGCAAAGCATTGGCGGTCGCGATAGCCACCGTGGGGTCGTCGGCTTGAATGAGCGGCACAATAGGTACGTCTTGAAAGGCGTGGTCAAGCTTCAAGTCTATTTTTTCGGTCATTGGTTCGCTCTTCAATATCTGGGAGTGTGGCTGGCAGATGCGGTCTTATTTTTTTCGTTGTTCCAGTTGATAGGTATAAAGTGAAGGAATTTTATCCACCCGGCGATTCAGCGATTCAACATAGGGTTCAGGACGATAATCCAAACGGATCGGGCGATTGCCGTGCAAGCCGATGACCCGGGCATCTGGTCCTTCGGTCGCGCCTAATATAACAAGTTCTTGATCTGTCTCGACGCCGCCATCGACCAGGATTTTCAGGTTCCAATTGGTATTGTACCGGCCATGGCCTGGCTGCCAATAACCGGCGCCACCTGCTTCATAGAGATCGAACATAGGTGCGCCGTCTTTGGCTATTTGGTCCGGTGTAAGGTGTACAGTGACATTGTCATAGAGGTTCTGGTGATTGGCCCCGGCATGTTGGTCCAGGCTCGGTCTGGTCCAGACCACCGCGTCCTTGTAGACCGACTTGGTCGCCTGCGTATTAAAGCTTAGTGTATGCTGCGTGGGATTGAAAACGGTCAGACTATCAATCAGGACATTGTGCACATTTCCGACATGAACGCTATAATGGGCCTTATGATTGCCATCGGTCACGATATTTGCGATCGTCACATTGGCAAGATCATCGGTCAGGATGCCGCTATCGGCATTGGTCACGCGAATGTTTTTGATCCAGCCATTATGGACACCGGTAAAATATATCCCGTTAAACCCTGCCTCAACATGGTGACCAAAATAGGGGTTTTCCGGAAAGACCATCGCAAAATCCTGTAACCCGACATTTGTCAAATGCTCCCATTTCGCGAAATAGGCGGGCATCTCGGCCTCAATATCGTGCAGCAGCGGATCGGCGATGGTGACGCGGTCGCCGTCAATAGCTTCTATCCTTGTCGCCTGACGAACCAAAGGCCGGTCGGGCATGGACCAATGGCGATTACCGATTTTCAACTCTGTTTCGCCATAAAGGGATTTTACCAACGGGCCATTTGGTCCCGCGCGATTATGCCAATGGATTTGCAGGACATCTCCCACTACGAAACCAGAGGTGTCAGCAACCGTCAGCGCCTTCGTGCCCTGTTTTCCCATCGAGATATCGGTGATCTTTGCTATCGGACGATCGTAACGTTCAAGATAAGTGGCATGGCGACCGCCAGGCACGCGCGTCCAGATAAAGCCACCGCTCCAGCTATATTCCGAAAAAATCACATCTATGTTGGCATCCGGCTGGCGCTCTCGCTTATCCAGCTCGACCAGATATTCCCTTACTTCTTTTAGAGCGCCGCCATCATCAATCTGTCCAAGCGGGCGGGGCATGTAAAGCCGGGTCCCGCCCTTGCCGTTTCCCATACCAGCCAAGACGATGCCGCTCTTTTCGATCCACAATATCTCGGAGAGAATATATTGTCCCGCAGCCAACTGGACTCGTACCGGCCCAGTGCTCTTGTGCGCGGATGCGAGAGCCGATTGGAGCGCCTCGCTATCATCCTTCCCATCGTCGGGAATTGCGCCATGATCGGCAACATCAATCACCGTCTCGATTTCAGGGATCGGTGCCTTCCCGAAACCGTAACCGGCATAAGAAAAATCCGGCAGAAAATTTTTAGCGGCTATTTGCGAATCTGAAAGAATTTGCGGAGTTTCTTGAGCGAAGGCACTTTGGGAAAGTAGCGATCCCGCTAAAGTCGAAAAAAATAATATATTTTTATTCAGTGTCTTAGTCATTCCCGCCTCCTAAACCGTCATGTTCTTAGCATGTTTTCCAAAACAGCTATTGACCTCGAATGGCACCGGTGTCAATTAGAAGGTTAACCGGTGTCAATTCCGGAAATATATGCAGGCAAAGACCTGCGGGGGAAATTAGGGAGGTTTTCATGGGAATCAGTTTAACCGGCGCAAAAGGTCATATGCCATTTCGGATGAAGGCATTGCGAGCATCTTTCTTGGTATCCGCGGTCTGTTTGGTACCAGCAAATGCTTGGGCGCAAGATGCACAGCAAGAAGCAGCGCAGGATCAACGCACGGACGATGATGGAACAATCGTTGTCACCGGCGAGATATCGCGCACTATCGAGAATTCACTGGCGACCAAGCGCGACCTTTCGGTCATCGGCGATGCGATTGTCGGTGAGGATATCGGCGATTTGCCGGATCTGTCTGTTGCGGAAACGCTGGAACGTGTAGCCGGTGTCACATCGGACCGATTCAAGGGCGGTGCATCCGAACTCTCTGTTCGCGGTCTCGGCGCCTTTCTTGGAGCATCCTATTTTAACGGAAGGGAAATCTCATCGGGTAGCGATGGCCGAGATGTGAACTTTGGACAATTTCCGTCCGAACTTATTAACGGCGCGGTTGTTTATAAAACTCAGCAGGCCAGTTTCATCGAAGGCGGCGTGTCTGGCATCATCGAACTGCAGACATTACGGCCACTTGATTACGGTAAAAGCCGGCTTCAGATTCAAGGGCTGGCTGGCTATAGCGATTATGAAGATAAAGTCGTCGGCGGCAATCCGGTCAACTACCGTCTGACTGGCTCTTATGTCGATCAATTCAGCACGGGAATTGGTGAAATCGGGATTGCCATTGGCGGGCAGATCCGGCGAGATACAGCACCGGAAGACATCTTTACCAGCAGTTCGACCTATCGTCCGTGTAACACTATCGAAGGTGTGGATCGCAGTAATAACTGTTCTTTCCTGACGGATGGTGACGGGAATCCCACCGGCGCGTCTGACACTTATTTCGTATCCAATCAGTATATCTTCCGGGCTCAAGCGACAGATGCCGACCGCGATGCGGTGATCGGGAGCATTCAATGGCAGCCATCTCCTGATCTGGAATTTAATTTTGACGGGCAATATAGCTATCGGGATGATATCGAAGAGCGCGCCAATCTTGTGATTGCGGACGGGCGTCGGGATATCACGCCGATTGAGATTTCGCCGACCGGAGCATTGCTGGCATGGAGTGGTGAAAGCCGTCTGGAAAACCAGACCGTCTGGCGTCAGCGCACCGAGGAATATATTGGTCTTGGCGGCAATGTTGAATGGACCAGTGATCGTTTGATCCTGGCTGCTGACATCGGCTTTTCCCAAACCAAGCGCCGGCAGGACGAACTGGATATGCGTATCCGGACCAACAGCCGGGTCTTGTACGAAATTGATCGTCGTGGTCAGACCGTTCCGGCTTTGACGCTGACCGATGTTTCCGCGGTCGAGAATAACACAGGACTAACTTTCGATCTCGACAATCATGACCTTTACGATAACGGCGCGCGTGCAAGGCGCCGGCTTGAAAATGTCGATGATGAAATTTTTTCCGTGCGGCTCGATGCAACTTATGAAATGGAAAGCTTTCTGACATCGATCCAGGCAGGTGTTCGCTACGGCGACCGACGCCGGGTTCGCGATGATGGAATAGATTCGACACTTGACCTGCAGCCGGACGGATATTTTTCTGACGCCGCCATTGCAGCGCGCCAGGGATTTTTCCTCGTCCAAGATCTATTTGACGGCGCCGACACGCCAACCGAGGGCCTCACTTTTGCCAATTGGGATGCGCGGCCATTATTTGCTGCACTGACCGGTGACCCGGATGCAGGCTTACCAACGGGCTCTACCTTGTCAACTCAAGATGCGGATGTATCGGAGGAGACCTTTGCTGGCTATCTGCAAGCCAATTTCGACGCCGAATTATTCGGCGCACCGGTGACCGGCAATTTCGGGCTCCGCGCTATCAGGACGAAAATTTCGTCCGTTGGGGTAAGTTCAGCGCTTGTCACCAGCCCAGGTCCTGATCCAGATACGATCACCGTGACTGAGGTGGGTGATCCCATTGTGAACGTGGAAACCAACAGCTTCTGGAATTTCCTACCTAGTGCCAATATTACATTCGAGATAGCGGATGACAAATTGCTGCGATTGGCCGCCTATCGGGCGATTGCACGGCCTGATCCTGAAGCCATGTCGGCAGCATTGTCTTTTGACGATGAGGCAGATCTAGGGGATCTGGGCAGCATCGTCAGCGCCAGCGGCAACCCGTTCCTTGAGCCTCTGGAATCGTGGAACGCGGATATTTCTTTTGAATGGTATGCATCGCCGACCAGCTCTTTGGCTATCGCGGCTTATTATAAAAGCCTGCAAACCGGTTTTCAGACGGATGTTACCAACCTTACGCTGAATGTTGATGGTGCGCCGACGGATGTTGTCATCGGGCGAACCGCCAATTCGAATGACAAAAGCACACTATACGGTTTTGAGATCACTGCTCAGCATAAATTTGACTGGCTGCCTTCGCCGCTCGACGGCTTTGGTTTTCAGGCCAGCTACAACTTTGCGGATTCCAATTTCGAATTTCCGGATCCCATCGTGGTGAGCGGAAATGCGCTGGCTGATTTTACGGAACCGGCCAATATTCCCGGCTATTCCAAACATTCTGCCAACGCGACGCTCTATTACGAACATGAGCGTTTCTCGGCCCGGCTGGCGTACAAATATCGCTCCGATTATTTCAAGCCATTCCGAACGAGTGCCAACCGGTTCACGAAGGACCAAGGCTTTCTTGATTTTTCGGCCAGCTTGAATTTGATGAAAGGGGTGCAAATGCGCTTTCAGGTACTGAATATTCTCGACGAGCCCAATATTTTCTATCGCCCGACGAGCGACAGTCTTGCGCAAGCGGATTATTCCGGAACACGGTATTTCATTGGCCTACGGACGAAATTATAAGGTGCAGTCGGAGCATAAATGGCGATTCCAGATGGTGTGCGGGAGGCAAGTCTGTCAATTTCAGACATATTAGTCCGCGCCCGGCGTGAGGCAAAAACGTTGGAAGGTTTTCCCGGTGATCTGCCGGAAACACTAGAAGATGCCTATGCCGTACAGAACCAGTCTCGTCGTGCCTGGCATGACGAGGTAGGTGGCTGGAAGGTCGGGGGCGTTCCGGCCGCCTATCTTGACCGGTTTGATTCAAAGCGCCTGGTCGGCCCTATCTTCCGGCAAAATATTGTCAGGGCGGAAGTCGACGAACGTCAGTCTATGCCGGTCTATGACGGATTTGCTGCTGTTGAGGGCGAGCTGGTATTTTGCTTAGGCTCGGTGTCAGCGGAAGACCGGCTGCATATCGGGGTAGAGATTGCGAGCAGTCCGTTGCCTGCGATCAATGATATCGGTCCCATCGCGGTGATCTGTGATTTTGGCAATAATGGCGGCTTGATCGTCGGCCCGGAAATCGAGGACTGGCGGACGCTTCAAATATCCGAACTGGACGTTGTGACGGAAATTGATGGCGTGGTTTGCGGGAAATCCAATATCTCTGATTTCCCGACGGACGCGCTGGAAGCCCTATCCTTCCTTCGCGCTCATGCGGCACGGCATGATATTGCTCTTCCCGCGGGTACATTTATATCCACGGGCGCGATCACCGGCGTGCATGAAGCGCGCGCTGGATCGACATCGCAAGTCAGCTTTGGCCGGTTCGGCAGCTTGCAAATCGAGCTGATACCAGCGAAACCGATCATCTGATGAATAGGATCGATAGTCTCTCTTCCTTGCGGCAGCCCCATTTTACCAGACGGGCGGTGCTTGCGGGAGGCGCGACTTTGCTGGCGTCGTGCAGCATGAAATTATCCGGCGCGTTGACATCGGCCGATACCCATGTGGGCAGCTATCCCACCGTCCAAGCGGTCATCCGCTTTGGCGAATTGCTGAAGGAGCGGACGAATGGGAAGCTGAGCGTGCAGATGTATCCCGGCGGACAGCTGGGCAACGAACGCGACACATTGGAAATCACCACTTTCGGGGGACTGGATTTCAACCGGGTCAATCTGGCCCCGCTCAATTCCATCGAGCCGCTGACAATCGTAGCGGCCTTGCCGTTTTTGTTTGAATCGACAGAGCATATGCGCGGCGCTCTCGACGGGCCGATTGGTGATGAAATTCTGGCGTCTCTCGAACGCCATGGCTTGATCGGCTTGTGCTTCTATGACTCTGGCGCGCGCAGCTTTTATAACACGCGCGGCCCGATCCAAACGCCGGATGACATGCGCGGACTAAAGCTGCGTGTACCCGGTTCCGATCTCTATGTCGCGATGGTCAACTCGTTGGGAGCCGACGCGACACCCATGCCGCTCGACGAAGTCTATCAGTCTTTGGCCCAAGGGGTAATTGATGGCGCGGAGAATAACTGGCCGTCATTTGAGAGTGGGCGGCATTACGAGGTCGCACGCTATTACAGCCTGACCCGGCACCTGCTCGCTCCTGAAGTGTTCGTGATGTCGAAGATCAGCTGGGACAAGCTGAGTTCCGAGGAGCAGGCCATTGTTCGCCAATCCGCACGCGATTCCGTGCCGTATATGCGGCAACTTTGGGACGAACAGGTTGAACGCAGCCGCAAGACAGTCTTGGCCTCCGGCGTATCGGTGAATGAAGTCGATCCTGCGCTCTTTACCGACAAAATGACCGGTATGTGGGACAGCTTCGTCACGACGTCCAAACAGCGTGAACTGGTCGATCGCATGTTGTCCATGCGAACGGGGAAAAGCTAATGCTGGATAAGGCATCAGACTGGTTGATCCGGCTCGGTGCAGCGGGGCTGGTCATAATGACGGCCGTGATTGGCTGGCAGGTGTTCGGGCGTTTTGTTCTGCAATCTAGCCCCTCCTGGTCAGAGCAGGCCGCCTTGTTGCTGATGATCTGGTATGTCCTGTTCGCAGCGGCGGCTGGCGTGCGCGAAGGGTTTCACATCCGCATTGCGCTGCTTGAGGATATGAGCTCGCCCGCGATGGCTCGCAGAATACGAATGGTCATCCATTGTCTCGTTGCGTTGTTTGGTATTATTTTGTTCGTTTACGGTTCGCAGCTGGTCTGGTTGGTGCGCGATCACGTCATTCCTTCCCTCGGTCTCAGCCGCGGATTTGCTTATATTCCGCTACCGGTTTCCGGTTTTCTCATGGCCATATTCGCGCTTTTCCATGCCCGTGATGAATGGCGCGGAAATACAACCGGAGAGGATGTCTGATGGAAATTCTCGTTCTTCTGGGCGCTTTGTTGTTACTATTACTGCTCGGCGTGCCTGTAGCTTATGCATTGCTCGGCTCAGCTTTGGCCATTTTTTTGGTCATCGACATCCCGCTGGTGGTTGCGGTGCAACGGATGGCTGCCGGGATTAGCGTGTTCACGCTTATGGCGATTCCGTTTTTCATATTTGCCGGTGATCTGATGTATCGCGCCGGGATAGCGGACCGGCTGGTGCAGGTCGCCGATGCGGCCTTTGGGCGCGTGCGCGGTGGACTGGGCTTGGTGGATGTTGGTGCCTCGATGATGTTCGGTGCTGTCTCTGGTTCAGCCATAGCCAGCGCATCGGCGATTGGCTCGACCATGGTCCCGCTGATGAAAGACAAAGGATATCCGGCGGACTATGCCGTCAATGTGACGGTGACGGCCGCTGTGGTTGGCCTGCTTATCCCGCCATCTCATAATATGATCATTTACGCAGCAGCTTCCGGCATGGGCGTGTCCATTGGCGACCTGTTTCTGGCTGGCATCGTCCCGGGTTTGCTAACCGGACTGATGCTGATGCTGACCACCTGGATTGTCGCCCGCCGCCGCGGATTGCCTAGGGGCATTTTCCCTGGCTGGCGCAAATTCTTGCGCGCTCTGGTCTACGCCATACCGGGATTGATGACCGGTGTCATCATCATGGGCGGCATATTGAGCGGAATATTCACGCCAACGGAATCCTCTGCCATCGCTGTTATCTATACTGCCATCGTGGGAGCATTGGTCTATCGCAGTCTTGGGTGGAAAGGCTTTGCCGAAGCGGCGCAGAAATCAGTTCGAACGGCATCAATGGTGCTGTTTATTATCGCTGCCGCAACCGCCTTTGGATTTGCATTGGCGCTGCTCGAAGTGCCGGCCCAGTTGGCGGCGCTGATCGGCCTGATGACAGATAACCCGATCCTGACATTGCTGATCATCAACATCATGTTGCTGGCGCTTGGCACCTTCATGGACATGGCGCCGCTGATCGTCATCACGACACCGATATTTCTGCCTGTCGCCGTGGAAGTTGGGGTTGATCCGGTACATTTCGGGATTATCCTGATGCTCAATCTCGGCATTGGTCTGGTGACACCGCCGGTGGGATCCGTACTGTTTGTCGGCTCGGCTGTGGGCAAAACCCCGGTGCCAATTCTGGTGAAAACGATCTGGCCCTTTTATATGACGTTAATCGTTGCATTGGGCCTGATCAGCTTTGTCCCGGCTCTCTCATTGGCCCTGCCCCAGGCATTTTAAGATTCGGTACAAGCTGCGCTTGACCTGAGCCGCTGCCCTATTGATAAGGACATGATGACGCAGAGGGGTAATTCAACGATTAACGACGTGGCACGATTAGCCAAGGTCTCAAAGAAGACCGTGAGCCGGGTCATCAATAAATCGTCGCTGCTCAGCGAGAAAACCCGCCAGCATGTCGAAAAAGTTATCGAGGAAATTGGCTATGTGCCCAATCCTCAAGCCCGCGCCCTTGCCCTGCGTCGTAATTTTGTCATCGCGGTCATTCACGATAACCCGAATGCTCAGTTCCTGGTCAGTGTACAAAAGGGCATTCTCGAAGGGATTAAGGGGACAGAATTTGGCCTGATGGTGCAGCCCGTGGACCGAAATTCGCCCACGATCGAAAAGGAGATCAAAGATTTTCTGGAGCGGCAACGTCCCTACGGTGTTGTTCTGCTACCGCCTATTTCCGATAATGATGCACTGGCGGAACTGTGCGCAAGCTATGGCACACGTTATGTCCGGATGGCTTCGGTTGAACTGGACACGCCGGAACATATGGTTACTTCGAATGACAGAGCGCCAGTCCATGAGGCCGTAAGCTATCTCATTGAAGTCGGTCACAAGAAAATTGCACTTGTCGAAGGACCGAAAGGCTTTATTTCGGCCGCGGAACGGCGGGCCGGCTATGAGCAAGCCATGGCTGATGCCGGGCTGGAGGTCGAGCCTTGGATGATCGAACCTGGAAGCTATACTTTTGAATCCGGTGTAACAGCCGGGCTGGCGCTTCTAGATGGGAAAACCCGGCCAACGGCGGTGTTTGTTTCCAATGATGAAATGGCGATTGGCGTTATGATTGCGGCGCGTCGGCGCGGAATCGAAATTCCGCGCGGACTTTCGATTGTCGGCTTTGATGATACTCCGCTGTCGAGCCATGTTTGGCCAGCACTGACAACCGTGCACTGGCCGATAGTCGATATGGCAAGGTCGGCCGCCCTTAAATTGATCAGCGGACCCGGAGAGATCCCGATAGAGGAGACAAGTCTATCCTCTTCACTGATCAAACGTGATTCCGTCGTCGGTCCACCAGAAAACTAGAAAATCGGATCGACATCTCAGGTAAAACTCTGCTTGCATCTAGTTATGACACCGGTTACCTAATTGATAAACGACAACGGTTGGTCTTCGGATCAACGAACGTGCGTCGCCAGCTAGACACAGAGAGAGAAGTTATGAAAATTGCACTGATCAGCGAGAACAGCCAAGCCGCCAAAAATGGCATCATTCACGAGGCGCTAACCTCGGTCGCCGAACCCTTCGGCCATGAAGTTTACAATTATGGTATGTACACCGCAGAGGACAGCGCACAGCTGACCTATGTGATGAACGGTCTCCTGACCGGGATTCTTCTAAATTCCAAGGCCGTGGATTTTGTCGTGACGGGCTGCGGCACAGGCATGGGATCGATGCTGGCTTGCAATGCGATGCCTGGCGTATTCTGCGGTTTGGTTATCGATCCGACCGATGCGTTCCTGTTTAACCGGATCAATGACGGCAATGCTATTTCCATGCCTTATGCCAAGGGTTTCGGCTGGGCGGCTGAGTTGAACTTGCAGGATTGCTATCGCAAATTGTTCGAGGAAGAAGGTGGCATTGGCTATCCTAAAGAACGCGCCGAGATCATGGCCAAGAATCGCGGTATCCTCTCGCAGATGAAAGATGTCACCTGCAACGATATGCTGACCGTACTGAAAAATGTCGATCAGGACCTTTTGAAAGCCGCAATCGCGGGCGAGAAATTCGAAGACTATTTCTACGCCAATTCCCAGGATGACGAGATTAGCGGCTACCTCCGTAGTCTTTAAGACCGGCGGAAACAAACGGAAGCGAGGGGATAAGCATGTCGAACAGTTACTTTGACCTGACAGGGAAAGTCGCCATCGTGACCGGTGCCAACACCGGCATCGGCCAGGGCATCGCTGTTGCCTTGGCAGAGGCTGGTGCTGACATCGCGTTGGTTGGCCGTACCGATGCCAATGAGACCGCCGAGAAAATACACGCAGTCGGAAGAAAAGCTGAACTGATCCGGGCGGATTTGTCGACGACCGAACCTTGTGAAAATATTGTCAGCACTGCGCAGGATGCCCTTGGTGGACTGGACATATTGGTCAACAATGCCGGAATTATTCGCCGCAATGACGCTCTCGACTTTACCGAAGATGACTGGGACTCGGTCATGGATACCAATCTCAAAAGCCTGTTCTTTCTGTCACAGGCTGCGGCCAAGGTGATGGTCGAAAACGGCGGCGGAAAGATCATAAACATCGCCTCCATGCTGACTTTTCAAGGCGGCATAAGAGTTGCGAGCTATACGGCGTCGAAGAGCGGGGTGGGCGGGCTGACCAAGCTGCTTGCCAACGAATGGGCGGCCAGGGGCATCAACGTCAATGCGATCGCACCGGGATATATCGCGACCAACAACACCGCCGCCTTGCAAGCTGATGAGCAGCGCAATGCCGAAATTCTCGGACGCATCCCGGCCAGCCGGTGGGGCGATCCGGACGATCTCGGCGGCGCGGCAGTATTTTTGAGCTCTGACGCAGCCAATTATGTGCACGGCCATATTTTGGCGGTAGATGGCGGCTGGCTAGCTCGGTGACCGCGGGGCTAGCCTCTTTGATGCTGGCTCTGTCGGCAGCGCAGGCAAGTTCGGGCGCCGCGGACCAGGTGCCCATCAATTCTTTCAAACCGGCGCCCGATCAGCCTGCATGTCAGGGTAGCAAGGGCTATGCTGATGCCTTTGAAGGGCGTCGAACATTTCTCTGGCGGCCCCAATGGCTGCGCGCCATTCAGGCGGACGAACAGGCGCGGGCTACTGCTGTCCAAGCCGCTGACAAAGCTTTGCGGAGCTCGCTCTACAGCGTTACGGACAAACCAAAGCCGGCTCCGGGCGCGACCGCCCATGACTATGCGTCCATCGGGCCTTATTGGTGGCCGGATCCAGCAAAGAAGTCGGGCCTGCCGTACATAAGGCGCGATGGACAGGTGAACCCCCAGCGCAACGGGCCGGAATTTGACAAAGACAGGCTGCGCCGGTTCAGCAATGATGCGAAGGATTTAGCGCTCGCTTATTATGTGACCGGTGAAGAAAAATATGCCGAGCAAGCTGCACGCATGTTGCGGACTTGGTTCATAACACCTGCGACCCGGATGAACCCCAGTTTCAATTTTGCTCAAGGCATACCAGGTAAAGTTAATGGTCGCGCGGAAGGCATTATCGAAGCCTCTCATCTGTCGACGATCATCGAAGCGATTGGATTGTTGCGGCCTTCTACGGCTCTGAGCAAAGCCGAACATCAAGCCATTGAGCAATGGTATCGTGACTTTGCCACCTGGATGGCAACGAGCGAAAATGGCACGACCGAAATGCGCAAGGGCAATAATCACGGCATATTTTTCGACTATTATCTGGCCCATTTTGCGCTCTATGCACGGCTGGAAAATGTTACAGAGAATATCGTAACGGCCTTTCCACAGCACAGACTGGCCAGACAGATGGACCGCCGTGGTCGTTTTATCGCTGAACTGAAACGCACCCGCAGCTGGCATTATTCGCACTATGTTGTTGAAGGGACAACAAAACTCGCGACGATCGCTGAATGCGTTGATCTGGACCTTTGGACTTACGAACTGCCTGACGGAAGAGGCATTCCAACCGCACGCAGCTTCCTCGCAAAATATTGGGATGGGGAAATGGAATGGCCGTTCCAGGATATCGATCACCGGAAAGCAAATAGCAGCCCAAAGATATCGAAAACGGTCAAGGCAGTGCAAATATTGGTCGGCTATTCCAATCGCTCCAGCGCGAGCCAAGAACGTGAAACTGTTCGGTTTCTTCCTTAGCAGAAGGACAATCGATGGAGAGCCCATAGTGGTGTCTTAGGATATAGGCTCCTTACCCTCTCCGTGATAAAGTTGCACTACGAGACGGGGGTCACGAGTGCACAATGTAAGAGTGATGGGTTTCTTGTCGGTGACTTCCAATCCGATATGTTGGACAATTTACCGATGATCATGGGCACCGACAATTATCGCCTGATTGATTTTTCATTCTTCTATGGAAACATTCGAAAAAAACGCACGGGACAGAGTTAAAGCGTTTCTTACCATAGAGTGATTGCCCAAATATCAAAAAGGCCGGAATTTGCATCCGGCCTTTCTATACCGTTTAATTTTTGAACCTAGCGCTGCGGCTTGTAGCCGGCATTGGCCATTTCATTCCGGCCAACGACCATATGGTGGACCTCATCCGGTCCGTCTGCGAGGCGCAAGGTTCTTTGATTGGCATATAGCCGGGACAGCGGTGTCCATTGCGACACACCGGCGGCACCGTGAATCTGGATCGCTTCATCGATGATCCGGCAGGTAATCTCTGGGACATAGGCCTTGACCATGGACACCCAGACGCGGGCCTGTTTGTTGCCCATCACATCCATCGCCTTGGCCGCTTTCAGGACCATGAGCCGCATGGCTTCGATATCAATGCGTGCGCGTGAAATGACTTCGAGATTCTTGCCGAGCAGCGCTAAAGGCTGGCCAAAGGCTTCCCGGCTGCCGCCGCGGTGAATCATCAGGTCCAGCGCCCGTTCTGCGACACCGACAGAGCGCATGCAGTGGTGGATACGTCCGGGGCCAAGGCGAAGTTGTGATATTTCAAAACCGCGCCCTTCGCCCAATAGGATATTTTCCTCCGGCACCCGCACATCGTTAAACTTGATATGCATATGACCGTGAGGGGCGTCGTCATCGCCAAACACATGCATGGGGCCCACAATTTCAACACCGGGTGTATCAATCGGTACCAGAATTTGGGATTGCTGCGAATGGGACGGACCATCCGGGTTGGTGCGGACCATGGTGATCATCACCTTGCAACGCGGATCGCCTGCGCCGGAAATATAGAATTTCTCGCCGTTGATGACCCACTCACCCTTTTCGAGAACCGCTTCGGTCCGAATATTCCGCGCGTCCGAAGACGGATGGCCGGGCTCGGTCATAGCAAAGGCCGAGCGGATTTTACCTTCGAGCAGAGGTACGAGCCATTCCTGTTTCTGGGCCGTCGTGCCCACCCGCTCCAGCACTTCCATATTGCCGGTATCGGGCGCGCTGCAATTCATGCATTCGGACGCCAGAGAATTTTGGCCCAGCACGCCTGCGATGAAGGCATAATCAAGGTTCTTTAAACCTTCGCCTGACTCGGCATCGGGCAGAAAGAAATTCCAGAGACCCTGCGTCCGCGCTTTGTCCTTTACGCCTTCCAGCAATTCCAGTTGACCGGGAACATAGCTCCAGCGATCCTCACGCCCTTCACCCATCTTGAAAAACTGCTCGGTAATCGGGTCGACTTCTTCGGTGACGAAGCGCTTGACCTTGTCATAGAGCACGCGGCCCTCGTCGGACATGCGCAGATCGTTCATTTCAGAATCGTTGGGATCTTGGATCATTATGTTTCCTTTTCCAGGGTGATGGGACGGTCATGTCCACATAGGGGTTGATGAAAACGCGAGTCGCCATTTAGTTCATTATTGAACTATATCATAACGGACGAAGATGGCAATATCACTGATATACCTGCAAAAATGGGCAAAATACGCTATCTCTGCCTGAACGCGAAATAATTTATAATTCACCTATAAACTTATAATCGGTTCACAAATGACCGGAAATAGGGTAGCGTTTCGCCATGACGGCAAGACACCTCAGATTCTATTCGCGGCTGCAAATAGCGGCGCATGTGCTCAAGAAAAACTCTGATCGCCGGTTGCTAGAGGTGGCAGGCGTCACGACCGCGCAGATGTCGGCCCTGGGGATTATCGCTTCGGAAGAGACCACGACCCAGACGCGGTTGGCGGCGGAACTGGGGCTGAATGACTCCGCTATTACTGCGATGGTGCGGCGATTAATTGATCTGAAAATGGTGGCACGGGTGCGCGATGATAAAGATGGTCGGGCTTGGCTGCTCAAACTGACAAAGACCGGGGCTGGAGCGGTCAAGAAGGCAGAGTCCATAACCGATCAAACCAGTGCCAAGGTTGATGAATTGCTGGGCGAGAAAACAATTGCAACGGTGGTTGCGGCGATGGAACTGATCATTAATGATACGGATTGAGGGTCAAACATCATGGCAAACCAATGCGTCCACTTTCTGATATTCACTGATCTTGATGGCACTTTGCTGGATCATCATAGCTATTCAGCAAAGCCCGCGGATCACCTGGTCCGGCAATTGCGCGATCAATCGATGGCGGATATCATACCGATCACCAGCAAGACGCGTTCGGAATTGCAAGCGCTGGAACAATCGATCCCGATCAGTGGCGCGGTGAGCGTGACCGAAAACGGGTCCGTCATCCACGCTCCTGATGGAGCGCCTTTTGCACAAGACGAACATTCGCATATCGTGATCATGGGCGTCGAATATGGCCGGATATTGGACCAGGTAAATGGGCTGCCGCAGCATTTACGCCAGCATATCACCGGTTTTGCAGATATGTCGGTACAAGCTGTGGCGGAGGCCACCGGGCTTCCCATCGAAGATGCACAGCGAGCCAAAGAGCGGGAGGCAACCGAGCCATTTCTCTGGTCTGGTTCAGATGCCGCCTATTCAGAATTGGAAGCGGCTATGGCCAAGGCTGATATTCGGATTCAACGCGGCGGACGATTTTATCACTTCACCGGCCAGGCGACCAAGGAACAGGCAATGAAGACGGTCGTCCGTGCCTTTCAAAGCAGCAGACCGGAATTAGAATTGGTGTCTATTGCCCTAGGTGATGGCCCCAATGATCTCGGCATGATTGAGGCCGCTGATATTGGCGTCATCATGCCGAACGTGGACGGGGTCGCGATTATATCGACCAAATCGCATGTCCGCACCGCCGCAGGGCCCGGGCCGCATGGCTGGGTCGCGGCAATTCAGGACATATTGCAAAAATATGGTTTAACCCTGCCTGAAACATGATTAGGCATTGGCCTAGACATTATAGGGACGCACATGGCCGATTTTCATCAAAATGGTATAATTTCCACGCTTCACAATTTGACCGATCGGTCGACCGAGTCATTGGAAGCAGACTTGATGAACTTCCGGTCCGCCAATCCCATGGCGCTGGTGCTACCCAGCCTGTTTTCCGAGCTGGAAGGCCCGGCGCTGGAACATATTGTCGATGAATTGGCAGGGGTGCCTTATCTCGATGATATTATTATTGGACTCGACCGGGCCGATAAAGACCAGTTCGCCTATGCCAAAAGCTATTTCTCCCGCTTGCCGCAGCGCCATCACATCTTGTGGAATAGTGGGCCGCGGCTGACCGCTCTCGACGAGGAACTGAAAGAACATGGCCTGTCACCGGCGCAGCCAGGCAAGGGGCGCAATGTCTGGTTCTGCTTTGGCTATTTTCTGTCGGCCACCAACGCTCAGGTTGTCGGTCTGCACGATTGCGACATTTTGACCTACGATCGGGCGCTGCTGGCGCGGTTAATGTATCCGGTTGCCAATCCAACTTTTCCCTATGTTTTTTCCAAGGGCTATTATGCGCGGACAACCGAAGAGAAGTTCAACGGCCGGGTCGTGCGGCTGTTGATCGGGCCGCTGCTCGCTGCGCTGAAGAAGGTATGCGAACCCAATGACTATATCACTTATCTCAATAGCTTTCGCTATGCTTTGGCCGGTGAGTTTGCGATGGGACGACAGGTGGTCAAGAATATCCGCATCCCGTCCGACTGGGGGCTGGAGGTCGGCGTTCTTTCAGAAGTGTGGCGCAACCATTCGACCCAGTCCATTTGTCAGGTCGAGATAGCTGATAATTATGACCACAAGCATCAATCGGTTTCGCACGATAATCCGGAACGCGGATTGTCTAAGATGAGCATCGATATTACCAAATCCATCTTCCGTAAGCTCGCCACCGATGGACAAATTTTCTCGCAAGGGACGTTTCGTACGCTTAAAGCGACCTATTTCCGGATCGCGCTCGACCGGATCGAAACCTTTTACAATGATGCCGTGATGAACGGGCTGACGCTTGATCGCCATGAAGAAGAGACCACCGTGGAGCTGTTCGCGCAAAATATTATGACGGCCGGTGAGGTCTTTCTGGAATCGCCGAACGAAACGCCATTCATGGCCAACTGGAACCGGATTAACAGCGCTATTCCCGACTTCACCGATCGTTTCAAAGAAGCCGTGAGGCTGGATAATGAAGGTTAGTCCAGCTGTGGTTTGACGTTGGTAATCCACACAGACTGATAAGGGGACAAGGAAAAATCCCCTTCGATATCAGCAACAGCTTGACCGGAAATCAAATCCCACCAGACATCCCCTGCGATCAGGTTAATATCTGCCAGTGCCAGGATCTTTTCGCCGTTCGTCACATTGGTCACCGCGAAAATACTTTGCTTGCGATCCTGGCTTTGCCTCCAGATGCCGAATAAGCCTTCAGGCAAGGCCAGTGTGAATTGCACGGCATTGGGGTGAAAGGCGGATTGTTTTTTTCGGATTTCGATCAGACCGAGGAAACGGTTGAAGACAGTGGCTTCAACCGTCCCGGGATTATCAAGCTTGTCGCTTATGTCGTCATAGTCCAGCCGTCGTCGGTTGATCGAGCGGTTCTGACCGGTCAGATTGACTTCTTCATAACCATTGGGCGTGGCAAGCAGGCTGTGAATATAGATGGCCGGAATGCCTTCCAGCGACAGCATGATTGCCATTGCAGCCATGAACCGGTCAATCTGGTGATCGTCCGGACCATCAAGCGTGCCTTGCATCGCCTCGAAATAAGAGATGTTCATCTCATAAGGCTTTTCGGTTCCGCCGGGACCACGTCGCATCGAAAGGCGGCCACCAAAGCCTTGGATCGCCGTCAGCATTTGATCGACCTCACCTTGCGGCAATACGCCTTCGGTCGGACGCAGACCAATGCCATCATGGCTGGCCGTAAAGTTCAGGTAAGTACAGCCGGTCAATGCGGGCGGATTGCTTCGCGTCAGGCGCTTGAGGTAAAGTGCATCACCGGTCAGCAGCGCGTGGACGAGCAGCGGTGGCAGCGAGAAATTATAGATGACATGCGCTTCATTCTGGTTGCCGAAATAGGTCAGGTTTTCATGATTGGGGATGTTGGTTTCGGTGATGATGATCAGCGTTTCGGCATGATGGTCCATCAAGGTCCGCAATAGCCGGATGACCTCGTGGGTTTCATCGAGATTGATCGAGGGCGTACCGATTTTCTTCCACAGAAAAGCAATGGCATCAAGCCGGAATATCCGCACACCATGAGCGATATAGTCTGCGATAATTTTTACAAATTCACACAATAGGTCAGGGTTGGTAAAGTCGAAATCGAGTTGATCCGCGCTGAACGTGCTCCAGACATTGCGATCTCCCGCTGCGGTGCGAAAGGGCGTGAGCAACGGATGGGAGCGCGGGCGCACCACTTGCCCCAGATCCGCAGCTGGATCGGCCGTGTAATAATAATCTTTGCCCGGTGCTTGGTCGGACAAAAATTGCTGAAACCAGGTTGATTTGCTTGATCCATGATTGATCACCAGATCGGCCATCAAGCGATAATCACCGGCAATGGTTTCGATGTCGGACCAGTCCCCAAGCGCCTCATCGACCTGCAGATAATCGATCACGGCAAAGCCATCATCGGAGCTGTAGGGAAAGAACGGCAGGATGTGCACCATGCCGATGGTCTGGCCAATATGTGTCCTCAAGAACCGGTGCAAGCTATGCAGCGGCTTTTCGCCGTCCGACCGGATCGTGCCGCCATAGGTGATGAGCGCAATATCGCTTTCATCCCAGAGATGCTTGTCGGCAATATGCTCTCGCTTGATCATCTGATCCCGGTCGGGCCAGAACAGGTCGATAATCCGGTCAGCCAGTGCATCGATATCATGATCGGGGCTATCATGATCGGGATAGAGGATGCTCAATTGCGCAGACAGGCGGCTGTGCAGATGGTCGAGTGTTGCGCGATCATTCATATTGGGGATCAACCTCCGAAAAGTCGCTTGACCGCGATGGGACAATCGGGCCTTTATTGTGCAGTGCATAAAACAACAAATCCCGATTCAATAAAAGCTTTTTTAAAAGGCCTTTATGAACGCGCACTCGCGCCGGCACTGCCCAAGCATGCCATGTGCGATGTGCAGTGGCCTCAGGTTATGGGCCGGACCTATGTCCTGGCGGCTGGCAAAGCGGCCACCCAAATGGCGGCGGCGATCTATGACCGGTTGCCGGAAGATGCGGCGGGATTGATCGTCACCCGGCAAGGCTATGCGCAGGCGGATTTTGCACCGCACAATTTTCGGATCGTATCGGCGTCGCATCCTGTGCCCGACACGGCGGGAGCCGATGCGGCGCAGTTGGCGCTGGCGGCGGCGGATGGTCTGGGCGAGGATGACCTGTTGCTGGTGCTGATGTCAGGGGGTGCCAGCGCGCTGCTCCCTGCGCCTGCCGAGGGTATTTCACTGGCCGAGAAGCAGGCGGTCACCCGGGCCCTGCTCCACAGCGGCGCGCCGATTGGCGAGATGAATATTGTGCGCAAGCATCTCTCTGCCATCAAGGGCGGGCGCCTGGCGGCACGGGCATGGCCTGCCGCGACTCATATGCTGGCCATTTCCGATATTCCCGGAGACGATATCGCGATGATCGGATCCGGCCCAAGTGTTGCGGACCTGTCCACTTGCGCCGATGCGTTGGCCATCATCGATCATTATGCGATTGCCATTCCGCCCGCCATCCGCGCGCAGCTGGAGCAAGGCGCGCTGGAAACGCCCAAGCCGGATGATCCGCGCATGCAAACGGCGACGGCCGAAATCTGTGCGCGCCCGGCGGATATGTGCGCCGAAGCCGCCGCCGCCGTCACGGCGCTGGGCTATGAAGCGATCATGCTGGGCGATGCGCTGGAGGGGGAGGCGGCGCAGCTGGGCGCGGAGCATGCAAAGCTGGCCCTGCAATTACAGGCGCAGCGGCGCAAGGCGGCGCTTGTTTCGGGCGGTGAGGCGACAGTCACGGTGCGCAATCGCGATGGCCGCGGCGGGCGTTGCAGCGCCTATATGCTCGCCTGCGCGCTGGCGCTGAACGATGCGCCGGGGATAATCGGATTTGCCGCGGACAGCGACGGGATTGACGGGTCGGAAGATAATGCGGGCGCGTATCTGTGGCCCGGTATTGTGGAGCAGATGGGCGGCGCAGCGGCGGCACGGCAACAGCTGGAGAGCGACAATAGCTATGCCGCCTTTGCCCGCGCAGACGGCCTGCTGATGACCGGCCCGTCGGGCACCAATGTCAATGACCTCAGGATATTATTGATCGGATAGGGGCGCTGAAAAATGGCTGGACGAGTGGGGATGGGGGATAGGCCTACGCCGCCGCGGCTATCTCCCGCCTATTCCCGGTTAAACTCCGCTTTCCTTTCCTCTGGCACGCCGCCGGGATATTCGGCGAGAAATTCCGCCTTGGCCTTTTCAAACTTTTCCGGGGACAGCCATTTAAACTTGGCGGGCAGCATCACCCGGCCGCCGGCGACAAAGCGCTGGACCGCTTCGACCACTTCGTCGGTCATGCCCTGATTGGTGCGCAGGTTGATGGTGCGGCTGCCCAATCGTCTGATATTGTCGCTGATCTTCTTGAGCTTTTCATCGAGCGTGTCTTTGGGCTTTGTCGGGTCCGGCGGGGGCAGGGAGACCCATTTGGGATAGATTGTGCGGCCCGCCACCGTCGTGGGCTCATCCACGTCCGGATATTGCGGCCCGGGATGCGCCCCGTCATGAACTTCCCTATCGGTCCCTTCATCGGCGTCATGGCCAGCCCCCTCACCCGACGGCGCAAAGCGTCCCTGCGCATCGCGGCCGGCGCCGTTGGTGTCATGCTGATAGAGCAGGCGCAGCAGGTCATTGGCATATTTGGTGCGCTTGCCGACCACCTTGCCATAATACCAGACATCCTCCTCCACGCCCTCCACCGCGCGCTGCCACGTGACTTCGCCAATGGTCGTCTCTGCCCGGCGCAGCGCGAGGGCCCAGCGTTCGGCAAAGGCCGGGCTGCGCTTGCGATGGCGATAGGCGCTGTTCCAGCTGATCCCCGCGATGCGGCTGGCGTCCCTAACGCAGCGCGTCTTGGCCAGCGATTCAATAAAAATATTCTGCCGCTCCGCCGTCCAGCCATCATGGCGGACCCGATAGGGGCGCTCCGGCGGCGGCTCCTCCGCCGCGGGGACGGGAAGATTGGAGTTATGGGGGTTGTCATCTGCCATGGCAGCGGCCCTTTCGTTCTTCTTTTGTTCCTTTGATTCGGGCCGGTGTATCAAAGACTGGGGGTTGTAGGAAAGGGGGTTTTACTGCTTTTTGTATCGCGGAGAATATTATTATTCATAGCAATAGACAATTAGTTGAAGAGCAAATAGAAGTAGGGGCTTAACGTATAGCGTTATATTCGGGGTTAATTGATACGCAGCAGCTATACGTTAAATGAAGGGGCATTGATTGACAGAAAATCTTAGCCAAAAAAGCCGATTTCTCGCTTTTGGAATAAACGGCCTTATATTCTATATATTGTATATTTGGGTGACCGGCCACTTTGCAATATCTGCCGGTGGTCAATCTGTTTGGTTTATATCCGCAATCGGGTGGTGGACATTAAGTTTAATATCGGCCCCCTTTTATCGTCCACCTCGTGACGCAATTGGTGCCGCTGTTGTCAACATCGTTGCACTGGTGACGTTGGATTTAGAGCCAGTTCAAGATATTGATTTCGAGATCGAAATCTTCCGTTTTTTTGCAATTGTCTATTCTGCGATTGTCGGCGTAGCGGCCCTTACTGCCGCAATGTTTGCCAAAGATAGGGCGACACCTCTGGGAAGATTTGCATTCGATTTTGCTGCTCAGTTTTCTAACGGAGCCGTTCTTTTCGGAATGACAGCGCTGATCAGTATCTTTGGCTTCTATGCCGATGCCACGAAGATTTTTTTGCTAACCCTATTTTGGCTCGGCTTTGCTTTGTTAAAACCCGTTGAATTTATTATAGCAGCCATAAGTAAATGGGTCGAAGAAAAATCCTCTGGTGAGTTTGTCTTGTCAGGTGAACTCATGAGGGTTGACGATCCAGATATTGTTCGTGTCCGGCTAACCGAAGATGAGCGTTGGATCGACGACGTGCACATCGCTCTGATGCCCAATGGTAGTCAAAGATACGTGTTACCTTTGTTCTCGAATGTTCAAAATGACGAAATAATGGGCACCGGACTGTTGGTTGGTGCGGAGCTAGAGTACGAACTCCCAAAACTAAATGGCCGGGTCTTCAAGGCATTTGCGCCGGAGCTTCGCGAAGGCTTACTCAAAGAGCTTTCGGGGCCAGAAGATCAATGTGAACTGGTTGGATTTGTAGTCGAAGGTTCGGAGATCTCAGAGATAAAATTTGAAATTGCTCTGGGCTCTAATTTGACAAAGGGTTCAGTTCTCTTTTGTATCATAAATGAAACCGCTGTTTATTATCAGATAATGAACGCAAATACTGCTGAGGAAAGTTTTCAACAGAACCCTCGAGGCACACACATTGTTAGTGCTGTTCAACTTGGTACTTGGAGTGATGAAAACGGCTTCAGCACGTTCTCTTGGTTACCGAAAATGAATTTACCGGTATTTATGATACTCGAAGAACGAAAATTCGACTTGAATCCCGGAAAAGGTGAATTTGAACTGGGGCATATTCCTAATACTGACATCAAGACCAAAGGCTTTTTGCCAGATTTGATCGGATATCATACCGCCATTTTAGGTGTAACTGGTACGGGGAAAACCGAACTTGTATTTGATCTAATCGAGGAGTCTTTGCACCAAGACACTAAAGTAATCTGTGTTGATTTAACGGGCGAATATCGAAAGCGCTTGGCCCATTTGAAGCCGGAAGGAATCGGCTTAACTACAGGAAAGTCGGACGAGTTAGAAAGTAAGATATTTGACGTCGATACTGGTAAACATGGTGCGAAGGACGAGAAAAGAATACTCAAGGAATTCCAAGACAAAATAAGAGCGATCGCAAGAAAACAAATAGATACGTTCCTTTGTGCCAGCGGACCCAAGATCGGACTTTTCGAACTGGCCGAGGTGACCAATACAAATGCAACTTTGCTCGCCACTGAGATATATTTATCGGAGGTAATGAAATGGGCAAGAGCACATCGAAAAAGCCGTCGGATTCTAATTGTGTTGGAAGAGGCTCATACCATAATCCCAGAAACTTCGGGATCTGGTTTGAGTTTTGCTACTCAAGCTGTTGTTAGCAAAATTGGGCAAATCGCTTTGCAAGGTAGAAAATACGGAGTTGGCTTGTTCATTGTGTCACAGCGAACTGCCCTAGTGAGTAAAACAGTATTGTCTCAGTGCAATACCTTTCTGACTCACAACCTTGTCGATCAAACCAGCTTATCTTTTCTGATGAACATTTATGATGCTGGTTATGTGAAGGCTATTCCCAATTTAAAATTCCTTGAATTTATCGCGTTCGGTAAAGGGGTGATAGGTGAAAGACCATTGTTATTAAAACGCAATTTTGATCAGGGAAAAAAAGAAGCCAGCGCAAAATTGGACGAGTTCATGGATATAAATACGGCAATTGAAACCGTCGCACAAAAAGAGGCAGCGGCAAAAGAAGCGCAGCCAGAAGCAGCTCCATCTCGACCTTCACCGGCTGTTTCTGTTCCAACAAGTCAAGACTAGTTCAGTTCTTCGCTCCTCTTTTTCTCCCTCGCCTATTATACACCCTCAAAGCCCGTCATGACAAAACCGGACAACCAACATGTAACGGCTTGTAAAATGCATCGTTTCGACTCACCATGCAAACGTAGCGAATACCGGGATTAGCGTTCGTCGCGCGAAGTAGGCATTCTGAACTGGGGATATGGTGTCTGCTGCTATCCGTCGTCACGCATTTGTTCGTGGCCACCTCGGTCCCCATCGCTATGTAGTCTTTTTGACTTTAAAGAATTAGATGCTCTAGGATCACCCGATGACATGGGGCAAAAAACATATCGGGCTAACCACAATAGCCTTATCGATCATGGTACTATCGGCACCATCACTTCAAGCGCAGAACCGTCTCTCCAAGTTAAAGTGGGTGGTGGTTATGCCTTTTGCGGATAGCAATGCGAATAACCGAAGTGGTCGCAGCCAATCGCCGAGACCAAGGGGAATTTATAGCCGGTGGATGAGAAACGGAGATTATCCCCACAAAGCGCTGAGAGAAGAGCGTAAGGGTAGCGTGGCCCTGTTACTGACAATAACCAGAATGGGGCGAGTCGGAGCCTGTGAGGTGACCCAATCGAGTGGGCATGATGATCTGGATCAGGCGGCCTGCAAGAACCTGTCTAGGCGAGCGCGCTTTGTCCCTGCGATGGATTATTACGGGAAGCGCGATGAAGGCTTCTACCCGCTTTCGGTAAACTTCGCTGGTCCGCCGTGGATAGAATTGCAACGTGCGCAGGAGAAAGGCATCCAGTGGGAACCGCCTTTGGCGTTTCCAGAAGGCAAGCCAAGTGAATGATAACAGTTCTGTGCTCAGGACTTGATCCGGAGCAAGGGTGTTTGTCGTGGCGCTGCGCAATCTCTCCCTGGGTTCCGCATCAAGTGCGGAACACGTGGCTCTTGCCATTGCACCCCGGCACCCCCTGCGCTAAAGCGCTCTCGAACATCGATTCATATGCCGGAATTCCTGCTCCCCTCCGCCTTCGCTGACGCTTCGGCGGACAGGCCAAACCGGCAAAAAATTAAAATAAGGGACGAATTATGACCACCACCGGACAAGACTCACTCGGCACGCGCGCGACGCTTAATGTTAACGGCACCAACTATGCCTATTATTCGCTCGCCAAGGCGGCGGCGAAGCTCGGGGATATTGATCGCTTGCCCTATACGCTGAAAGTCCTGCTCGAAAATATGCTGCGCTTTGAAGATGGCGGCCATACGGTGGCGGCTGGGGATGCGCAGGCGGTGGTCGACTGGCAGAAAGAGGCGAAGTCCTCGGCCGAAATTCAATATCGCCCGGCCCGCGTTTTAATGCAGGATTTTACCGGCGTTCCGGCGGTTGTTGACCTCGCGGCGATGCGCGACGGGATCAAGTCGCTCGGCGGTGATGCGCAGAAGATTAACCCGCAGGTGCCGGTGCATCTGGTGATTGACCACTCGGTCATGGTCGACGAATTTGGCACGCCGCAGGCTTTCGAAAATAATGTGGCGCTGGAATATCAGCGCAATATGGAGCGCTATGAATTTCTGAAATGGGGATCGAAGGCGTTTGACAATTTCTCCGTGGTGCCTCCCGGAACCGGCATTTGCCATCAGGTGAATCTGGAAAATATTGCCCGCGCGGTCTGGTCATCGAAAGATGCGGACGGCGTGGAAGTGGCCTATCCCGATACCTGTGTCGGCACCGACAGCCATACGACGATGATCAACGGCCTGGGCGTGCTCGGCTGGGGCGTGGGCGGGATTGAGGCGGAAGCCGCGATGCTTGGCCAGCCGGTATCGATGCTGATCCCCGAAGTGGTCGGGTTCAAGCTGACCGGCGAGCTGGCCGAGGGCATTACCGCGACCGATCTGGTGCTGACCTGTGTGCAGATGCTGCGCGAAGTGGGCGTGGTCGGGCGCTTTGTGGAATTTTACGGTCCGGGCGTGGCGGCGCTGTCGCTCGCCGATCGCGCGACGATTGCCAATATGGCGCCGGAATATGGCGCGACCTGCGGTTACTTCCCGATTGATGACAAGACGCTGGATTATCTGCGCCTGACCGGTCGCAGCGAAGCGGATATCGCGTTGACCGAAGCCTATGCCAAGGAGCAGGGTTTCTGGCGCCATGATGACGAGGTTGAGGCGATCTATACCAAGACGCTGGAGCTCGACATGACCAGCGTGGTGCCTTCGCTGTCGGGGCCGAAGCTGCCGCAACAGCGCGTTTCGATGGCCGATCTCGATGAGGGCTTTAACAAGGATATTATCGAGGTGTTTAATAGCACCGAGCCTGACAAGCGGGTCGCGGTGGATGGCGCGGATCATGATCTCGGCCACGGCGATGTCACCATTGCGGCGATTACGTCCTGCACCAACACCTCCAACCCCAGCGTGCTGATTGCCGCCGGGCTCGTTGCGCGCAAGGCGCGGGAGCGGGGCTTGCAGCGCAAACCCTGGGTGAAGAGTTCGCTGGCGCCCGGATCGCAGGTGGTGACAGATTATCTCGACAAGGCGGGGCTTTCGGAGGATCTCAACTATCTCGGCTTTAATCTGGTCGGCTATGGCTGCACGACTTGTATCGGGAATAGCGGGCCTTTGCCGGCGCCGATTTCCAAGGCGATTAATGACAATGATCTGGTTGCGGCTTCGGTGCTTTCGGGCAACCGGAATTTTGAAGGCCGTGTGTCTCAGGATGTGCGGGCGAACTATTTGGCGAGTCCTCCATTAGTTGTGGCTTATGCGCTGAAAGGCACGGTGCGTGAGGATATGTACGAAACGCCGATCGGGCAGGGCAGCGATGGGGCGGATGTTTATTTGAAGGATATCTGGCCGACCAATGATGAAGTGAACGCAGCCATGGGCGGGGCGGTGAACCGCGACATGTTCATGAGCCGCTATGCCGATGTCTATAAAGGTGACGCGGCGTGGCAGGATATCGATGTGACCGGGGGCGACACCTATCAGTGGCGTGCAGGTAGCACTTATGTGGCCAATCCGCCCTATTTTGAAGGCATGACCATGACGCCGGAGCCTGTCGGGGACATTATCGACGCCAAGACACTGGCATTATTGGGAGATTCGATCACAACCGACCATATCTCGCCCGCCGGTGCGATCAAGGAAGACTCGCCCGCCGGAGAATATCTGCGCGACCATCAAGTGGCAAAACAAGACTTTAACAGCTACGGCAGCCGCCGCGGAAACCACGAAGTCATGATGCGCGGCACCTTCGCGAACATCCGCATCAAGAACGAAATGGCCGACGGCAAGGAAGGCGGTTACACCAAATATAATGGTGAGATCATGCCGATCTACGACGCCGCCATGCGCCACAAAGCGGACGGCAATGAGCTGGTCGTGATTGGCGGGGAGCAATATGGTACCGGCTCTTCCCGCGACTGGGCCGCGAAAGGCACGAACCTGCTGGGCGTGCGCGCGGTGATTGTCGAAAGCTACGAGCGTATTCACCGGAGCAACCTGGTTGGAATGGGCGTGCTGCCGCTGCAATTTGCCGAGGGCGTTGATCGGGAAACACTAAGCCTTGATGGCAGCGAGAGCTTTACAATCAAGGGCGTCGCGACGCTGAAACCGCTGCAGGAAGTCGAAGTGGAAATGACCCGCGCTGATGGAACAACGGCGACATTCAACACCGTCTGCCGGATCGACACCGCCAACGAGATGGAATATTTCCTCAACGGCGGCATCCTGCACTACGTGCTGCGCAACCTGGCGGGGTAGCAAGCCGTTAAATTATGTGCATAGTCGGGGTACAGGAGAAACCCATGCCCCGACTGCGCGAAATACCCCGGTCTGAAGTTACCGACGAATATGTGTTGGCGCTTTACAAAACGCTGTTCGGGGATCGTGATCCGGCAGCGGAGCCGGGTACCGCAACCGGGACACCGGGAAATTGGTGGACTGTCTTTGCGCAGGTTCCCGACGCGTTCAAACATACCACCGAGGGTTTTGGCTTTTACCGCTCGCCCAATCGCAAGCTCGATCCGAAATTGCGGGAGTTGGGCCAGATCCGAGCAGGCTATGCCGTTGGTTCGCAATTTGTCTATTCGCAACACAGCAAAGCGATGCGCTTTGAGGGCTATTCGGAGGAGCAGGTCAAGGCCATTCCCAACTGGTCGACTGCAGATTGTTTCGACGAAGTAGAACGCGCTGTGCTCGCTTATACGGACTGCCTGGTATTGGAGCGGGGCAGGGTGCCGGACGGTGTATTCGATGCGCTGAAAAAGCATCTCAGTGAAGTCGAGATCATCGAGCTGACCTACATCACCTGTACCTATATGATGCACGCTGTGATGAGCCGGGCGCTGCGGCTTGAATTTGATGATGTCGATGAGCGGGTTGTCGAAATACCTGCGCCAGAAGGCGCGATGGCGGATGTCATGGGCATGGTCGATAAACGGAAGGACGCGAACAAATGAGCTATCACCATCTCGCTTTGGCCGCGAAAGACATGGCCGGCATTCATGCATTTTACGAAGGCATTATGGGCTTTGAACTGGTTAAAGTCGAGATTGCACCGGTTATGGGCGGTGGCTGGGGCAAGCATTTTTTCTATCGAATGGACGGTGATGACAGCAAGTTTATCGCGTTCTGGGAACTCAACGATACGCCGGGCCAGGATGAATATGCCTATGACCTCAACGAAGCGGCAAAAACGCCGCAAGGCACTAATCATTACAGCTTTTCGGTGGATAGTCCTCAAGACCTGGAAAATTGGCGCAAGAAGTGGAACGCGGCGGGTTTGGATGTGCTGGAGATTGACCATAATTGGTGCCATTCGGTTTACACCCGCGATCCCAACGGCAACATGATCGAATATTGCCTGACAACGGGAAGCTTTACCGAAGACGATCGCAAGAGAGCGTTGGCTGCGCTGGATGAGCAAGAAATGAACGCCTCGCCACCGCCTGCGAAAATGAAGCAATGGCTGGCGTCTGAATATCAGGGTTGAAATTCAAAAAGCCAAACTGCCGACCAAGCCTAGCATCAGCTTTTTGCGATTACTTTGAATTGTCTGACAGTCATTCTCGGAACAGACCGGAGAGCTTTCCTTTTGGCTGTTTCACTGAGTTAAATTCTTCGCCAGCTAGTCGGAAACAGGTGGCGTATTGACGGCGCTTGAACCTTCTTTTCGCCGAAAGCCTGTAACCAAAGCCGCACTATTTTCGAACCGTTGAGTAAGACACTTAACGGAGAAAGAAAATGTTAAAACTGACTTCAATAGCAATGACCGGCCTGCTCGCATTGGTCGCCGTCGCTCCTGCTCAAGCAGCAAATCTGGCGGATAACGACGCTGTTGTCGGATCGACGATAGCGGCAGATATTGGTATCGAAATACCGGTTTCAGCCGACGCGTTGCAGGGCAAGGCGGAGAATCGCCGGCATTTCCGATCACGCAGTTTTGGCCATCATCGCGGCCTGCATCACCGCAAATCGCATCTCAAGCACAAGAAAGTTTTTCGCAATCACAAAGGATTTTCCCGCCATCATGATGGCGGTTTTAGGCATCACAAAAAGTTCAGCAAATTTGGTCATTCCAAATATTCGGGCCACCGAAGTTTCCGCCGCCGATAAGACGGCGGAAAGACCCTGGCACGGGGGACTAAGTGCAGGGTCGCAGGGTCAGGCGGTGTCCTTCTACTCCACGAGGCGCCGCCTGACTTTTCAAAACGCTCTGAGCAACGCCATTGTCGCGGCAATGCCGAGCAGCAAGACAACAACGCCGCGCCACACAGGTTCGGAAACGCTGCCGAAAAATTTCGCGCCGAGCTGGTTGCCACCAATCATCAGTGGACAGGCCAGCAGGCTTAAGACCAGCGTCTGCTCGTCAATCATCCCGCGCCACCAGGCGACTGCCGTTGCCATGGTTGCTGCTGCAAAGAAGATCGTGATCATCGATCCGCGCGCGACAATCGGCTGAACGCCTTTGCGGACAAAATGCAGGATGACCGGCGGTCCGGGCATTGCCGCAAAGCCGTTGAGCAGGCCCGAAAGACTACCGACAAATGCGATATGGAGCGGCGATGTGTTCAATTCCGGTGGCCGTTTCAGCATGAACGCGACAAAGCTCCCAATCGCGATGATCGTGATAACGAGCCGCGCAAGATCTGCACTGACAATGTCTAACAGCCAAAGCCCGGCCGGTGTTAGCAGGCAGGAGAGCGCTGCGATTTTCGCGACCATCGGTGCATTGATGATTTTCACTGCAGAGCGAATGCCAAAGGGGCCTATGATGAGCTGCATCAATATGGCCATGATCACGGCGGTGGTCGGCGCAGCGACAAGGCTGACCAGCGGCACTGCCAAGATAGCATAGCCGAATCCAGTCAGGCCGCGAAAAAAGGCGGCGCCAAATACAATGGAGCATACCAGCAGAAACGGAAGTAAGGAGAGCCCGGCATGAGCAGTGAGCCAGATATCGAGCGTGTCGGACATGGGCGCTCTTTGCCGATTTTCCGGATAAGGGCAACAGGCCATTTCTGTGTCCGCCACAATTGCACGGGCTTCAGCTCGCGATATGCAGTTCCGGTTTTTCCGGGGCCTTGTCACTATGGGCTTTCAGGCCGGTCAGGATCGTATCGACCACCTGCCGCAACCGGTCTTCATCGGCCAGATGCATCATGTCCATCATCAGGTTGGGATTGCAGAAGGGCTGCACCATTGTGTTCACGAGCGAGACCACCTGATCCAGCTCCAGACCTTCGAAATATCCCTCTTCCATCGCTTCGGCGAGAATGATTGCCATATAATGGTCGGTCAGATCGACATAGCCGCGAATGACATCAAAATGCTGATCGCCCAATTCCATATAGGAGCGGAACAGATCCGGGTCGTCCTCAAACCGCGTGCGCTTGATGACCAGTCGCCGGGCGAAAAACTCATACAGCTTTTGTCGCGCTGGCATGTCGGCCTCGACCAGTCCTTCGATAATCGTGATCAGTTCGGCAAACCAGCGCCCGGCCATTGCCTCGGCCAGCGCATCCTTGTTTTCAAAGAAACGATAGACGTTGGATTGCGACATCCCCGCCTCTGCGGCCAGATCGGTAATGGTGAAGTTGATCGCTCCGCGTTCACGGATAATTGCCTCCGCGGTCTGGATCAATTTTTCACGACCGGCTTCGATATCAGTTTCGGGACGTGGCATCGGGAGGCTCCTGTTTTGCTTTACAAGGTTGTGACATATATAAACCATACGGTTTTATGATAAAAGATATTTTTCTTTATTTTTCAATTACCCCAGAGGTAATGCGTAAAATGGTCGATTCTATATTGTCGGCGAACAAGCTCCGCGGCTATAGGAGCGCATGACCGAAAATTCGCAGGCAGAAGCACCGACTTCTGCGTCCAAACCGGAAAAAGAACCGGGTCCGTTTGATCCCATTAGCGGCAGCATCATGTTGTTCCGGCGCTGGTGGCGCGTGGTTGTCTGCTCTGGCGTGGATCAGCAAGCGGTGATTGAAAAAGTAAAGGAAGACAGCGACTTCAGTCCGCGTTACGCGTTCATGACCTGTATGTCAGCGGGCATCGCTATACTCGGTTTGCTGCTCTCCTCTCCTGCGGTTGTCATTGGCGCCATGCTGTTGTCACCGTTAATGGGCCCAATCATGGGAGCCGGTTTTGCGCTCGCGATCGGAGATTATGGTTGGTTGCGGGAAAGCGCCAAGGCGCTGGTTCTGGGAACAATTGTCGCCATTCTTTTCGCAGCGCTGGTTGTCGCGTTGTCCCCGTTGCAGACGGTCACGACCGAGATCGCAGCACGCACGCGACCGAATCTGTTTGATCTGGCGGTGGCCCTGTTCTCGGCTTTGGCAGGTGCCTATGCGATGATCCGCGGGCGGATGGGCACCATTGTCGGCGTGGCGATTGCGACGGCTTTGATGCCGCCATTGGCCGTGGTCGGCTTTGGCCTGGCGACATTGAATATGTCCGTCTTCGGCGGGTCTTTGCTGTTATTTTTCACCAACTTGATGACGATCGCGCTCACTGCGGCCGGCATGGCCCGGCTTTATGGCTTTCGCTCCAACCTGTCAGAGCGACAGTCGCAATTTCAAATTGGTGCAATGGTGCTTGTTTTTGTCGGTCTGGCGATCCCGCTGGGCTATTCGCTGCAGCAAATCGCGTGGGAGGCGAATGTTTCGCGGCAGGCCAATGGCTATATCAAGGATCAGTTTGGCGCGCGTGCCCGGGTGTCTCAGATCGAGATTGATTTTGATGCCGACCCGATCGTGGTCAGCGCATCGGTGTTCACGCCCAAGATTATTGGCGATGCGGAACAGCAAAGCGCGCGCGTGCTGAGCCGTGCGTTCAATCGGTCGATTTCGGTAGCGATTGAGCAATATCGCGTCGAAACCGGTAATGATGCTGCCAGTGCCGAACTGGCTGCCGCCCGTGCACAGCAACAGGCGCAGGAGGCGGAAATTCGCGTGGTCAAATTGCGCGAAAACCTTGCTTTGGTGGCAGGTGTATCGCCTGATGATGTGACGATTGATACCACCCGCCGCCGCGCTGTGGTCTCCGCAAAACCGCTGCAAGGTGCGACGCTTGATACCTATTATGCATTGGAGAAACGAATTGCAGAACAGGCTGCGGACTGGTCAATCGAAATCAAACCGCCGGCTGTGGCGCTGCCGTCTCTTGTGGTAACCAATGGGGCGATTGACGAGGAATCCAGCGCGCAACTCCCGCTAATTGGCTGGGCAGCGGCGCGCGTGCAATTGCCGCTAGGCGCTTATGGTTCTCCCGAAGATGTCGAGGTAGCCCGAAAAACCTTATACGATACCAGCGCAACGACGGTCCGTCCGTCTGGATCGGGCAGCGCCAGCGGAACCGTCATGCTGCGTTGGCTTTCGCCACAGGATGTTGAACAAGAGACGGAGTAGCTGTTTACACTACATTCATTTTGATGGCGTTAGGCCGTTCTTTACGAACGATGGAGAGAGAAATATGCGGCTTCTTGCTTTTACCGGCCTGGCACTGGTCACCCTTGCAACCCCGGCGATCAGCCAGTCTTCTGGCCAAGGCGATATAGCCGTCACAATCTACAACAATAATCTCGCGCTGGTGCAGGATACGCGCCGCCTCAACATTCCATCCGGCCGTTCGGTACAGACCTTCCCCGGCGTATCGGGACAGATCCGGGCGGAGACTGTCGGCTTCAATGCCGCCGATACCGGTATTGTCGAACAGAATTTTGATTATGATCTGCTATCGCCGCAGAAACTGATGGAAAAAGCGGTGGGTGAGACGGTTACTATTGTTCGCATCAATCCGGCAACAGGCAAAGAAACCCGCGAGCGGGCCAAAGTGCTGGCGGCCAATGGCGGTGTGGTGCTGCAAATTGGTAGCCGCATTGAAGTGCTGCGTGATGACCGGCTGCCGACGCGGGTGATTTTCGACAAAGTGCCGAATAATCTGCGCGCCCGGCCAACATTATCCGTAACCCTGAACAGTACGCGCGGGGGTACGCGGCCTGCGCAGCTCAGCTATTTGACCGGCGGCATGGGCTGGAAAGCCGACTATGTGGCGTTATTTGATGAAAGTGTCGGCAAGATGGATGTGCAGGGTTGGGTCACGCTGACCAATAATACCGGCACGACCTTTAACAATGCCAAGACGCTTTTGGTGGCCGGAACACCGAGCGTGAACGGGCAGCGCAATAATAATCGCCGCAACAATATCCGGCGCGCAGGAACCGAATCCGCCAATCGCGAAGCCCTGGGCGATTTTTATCTCTACCCGCTGGCCGCGCGGACCACGATTGCCAACGCCCAGACCAAACAGGTCAGTTTTCTGGATGTAACTGGCGCATCAGCGCAAAAGGCCTATGAATTTACCAACCGCTGGCTCGGCACGCAGAATGAGCCGCAAAGCGCAGCGACGGTATTGCAATTCAGCGCCTCTGCCGATGGCGGATTGGGCGATGCTCTGCCCGCTGGAACCGTTCGGGTCTATATGAAAGACGCCTCTGGTCAGCCGCAATTTATTGGCGAAAACACTATCGGTCATACGCCGATGGGGTCAGAACTCGGGCTCAAAACCGGCGAAGCTTTTGACGTGAAGGTGAAGCCCACTGTAACCGAGCGGCGGCGGCTGTCGTCGAGCAAGTGGCGCAGCAGCATGTCCTATGAACTGACGAATGCCCGGCCGACCCCGGTTACGGTGTCGGTGATCCAGGACGGACTGGACTTTTACTGGAGCGACACCAGGATTGTCAGCGAAAGCCTGAAAAGCGAGCGGCGCTCGTCCAACAGCATCGTCTGGAAAGTACCGGTACCGGCCAATGGACGCGCGACGGTGACCGCAACCTTTGAGACGCGGTTCTAGACCATGATAATGCGAGCGCTATTGGCGTTCATTTTGCTGGTCACCGGCACCGCAGCCGTCGCGCAAACCGAACCGGATGCATCGGAATGGGCGCGCCAAATTGTCACATCCAGCAGCCCGTCGTCCGTATCAGTAACTGTCTATCGCGACCCGAATCGCGACAGCGATAACGGCATGAACCTCAACTATCTCGGCGGCTATGCGCTGATCACAGAGCAGCGCACGGTAACGCTTCCGGCTGGCGAGATTGACTTGCGTTTCGAAGGTGTTGCTGGCGGGATCATCCCGCAATCGGCGATTGTCACGGGATTACCGGATGGCGTGATCGAGAAAAACCGCGATGCCGCTTTGCTGTCACCCTCAGCGTTGCTCAATGGCTATCTGGGACGCGGCGTGACGATCAGACGCACCAATGCCGTCACCGGCCAGACCAATGAGCTTGACGCCCAAATCCGGACCGACGCCAGCGGCGGTGTGATAGTGCAGACCGCTGAAGGTTTCGAAGCTTTGCAATGTACGGGCCTCAACGAAACAATTGTCTATCCAGCTATTCCTGAAGGGCTATCGGCCAAGCCTACATTGTCCGTGAAAAGCCGTGTCGCGACACCAACCCGCGCGACTGTGACACTGTCTTATCTCGCCACCGGTTTTGACTGGCAGGCCAATTATGTCGCGGACGTCAGCGCTGACGGCCAGACGATGAACCTCTTTTCCTGGGTGACTTTGGCCAATGGCGATGAAACAAGTTTCGCCAATGCCCAGACCCAGACGGTGGCAGGGCAACCGAATAAAGGCCGTGACAATATAGCGCCCGCGACAGGCGGATCGATTTCATTACGCTGCTGGCCGCAGGGGACGACCAGCGACATCATGGTGAAACGCTTTGAGAGAGTACGCGCCCAATCGCGTTTTTCAGGGCGGCCAATGCCCGCGCCGATGGCCGCTATGGAGGCGGAAGCCGATATGGTTGTTGTCACAGGTTCCCGAATGATCGAAGCGAAGCAGGAAGAGCTCGGCGACCTGAAACTCTATCGCATCCCGGTGCCGGTGACCGTAGCTTCGCAAAGTCAGAAGCAGGTGGCGATGTTCGAAAAAAGCGCGATCCCGTTTGTGCAGATTTACGAAGCGCAGATCGTGGCGGATGACTATAGCGAAGCCAACCCGCTTGCGACGACCCTGCGGTTCCAGAACGAAAAACGCGATGGTCTCGGCCTGCCTTTGCCGGCAGGAAAGATGGTGGCGTTCAAAGCCGCTGGCGGGGAGCGCCTGTTGCTCGGCGAAGGCGGTTTGGACGACAAAGCAATTGGCGAAGAGGTTGAAGTCACCATCAGTGAAAGTCCGCTGGTCCGCTATCAGTTGCAGGCGTTGGAGAATGTCGACAACGAAGATAGCCGGTGGACGGCGATGCAGCTCACCGTGACCAACGCATCGCGTGTGCCAGCCGATGTGGAGATCAAGCTCGACCACCGTGATGATGAGAAATTGCGCAAGCTGAGCGAGAAATTGGGCCGCAAGGATGGCCTGGATTTCTGGAAAGTCACGGTGCCAGCCAATGGCGAGCGGGTGCTGACCTATCGGGTGGTGCGCAACAAGCGATGACAGTGATGAAGAAACATAGCTGGCTTTCCTACAACAGGCCTGCTGTGATAGTGTTGATCAGCCTCCGAGCAGCGCGGAACTGACAGCTATTGTGAATGCAGGGCAGGCGCGTGTTTTTTACCTGATTCTGTGTATAAGCTGTATAAACTCATTCATCATAAGATAGAGTTTTCTGAACAAGCACGAATCAGCCAGTATATTTTGCTTTTGAGCTTTCGGGAATCGGACGCGGCCGATGCCGTTCGTCCAGCGCTACAAAGGTAAACAAACCGCTGGTGACGGGTACATGTTCTTCGCCGCGATTGCGCTCCGCAACAACATCGATACGCAAGCTGACCGAGGTTTTGCCGATCCGTTCAACCTGCGCGTAGACAGAGACAATGTCGCGCGTCAGGATCGGGGCGAGAAAGGACATAGCTTCAATCGCAACGGTTGCGGTTGAGCCTTGCGCCACGCGCGCGGCCATGATGCCGCCCGCAATATCCATCTGGGACAAAACCCAGCCGCCAAAAATATGGCCATTATTATTGAGATCGCGGGGTTGCGGGGCAACGCGCAAAACGGGCTGCAGTTTGATCAGATCCCGCAGTTCGTCTTCACTCATCCGGTGAAATATCCCGGCTGACCGGATCATCAATACAGTCATCATGACCGGTGCCGCTCGATAGGAAAACCAGTCCCATCAGAGCCGAGGTCAACAGCAGCGCAAAACCGACACCAGCGGCCGCGGCGATATACATGTGAACGGAAACAAGGCCGTGCGCATAATATAAAAAGCCCAAAGCGGCGATAACGCACAAGAAGGTCAGCGCGGTCATCCAGCGCATCAGACGCCAGTAACGCGACCAGGCAATACCGGCATATAGGGGATCATCTAGCTGTGAGGGACCAGGCAATTTCTATAACTCCTTTGGAATAGGTCCTCTTTGAACCTTATTCGATTTGCCATCAAGTCCAACTTCGGTCAAAAATATGCTATATCCTTTCATTCAAAAAAGGAATCAGGTTATTTTAAATCTGGGGAGAGGGCGCAAATGACAATACAAGCAATCATGCAAGGCCGAGATGGACCTGTTTTTAGCTGCTCGGCGGATCATAGAGTCGCGGATGCAGTTGCGATATTGGCTGACAAGAGGATTGGCGCCTTGCCGGTTCTAGATGGAGAGCGAGTCGCTGGTATATTTTCAGAACGCGACGTCTTGCACAGCCTTCAAAAATATGGCGCGAGTGCAATGGAAAAGCGAGTTGCAGAGGTAATGACTGCGGACGTTATATCCGTCGATCTCCAAAAAAGCGCAATCGGAGCGCTGTCGCTCATGACCAAACGCCGCATCCGCCATTTGCCAGTGGTTGAAAAGGATCAGCTGGTCGGCTTTATATCCATCGGAGATTTGGTGAAATATCGCATCGACAAAATTGAAAGCGAAGCGGCGGAGATGCGCAACTATATACAAAGCGCCTGAGCATCCCTGGAACCTGTCGACCGGAGCTTATCTGATAGAGATGCCAGTCTTATCCAGATAGGCTAGGCTTTTCACCCGAACGGCTTTGGCCCGTTCGACCGGATCAGGATATTGGTCACGATAGGTTTTTGACCGCACTTCCAGACTAAGCGGAATGTCCATTGGCAATGCATCTAATATATCGATAAGCGGCAGCTCGCCTTCTCCGGGCGCGCTGCGCAAGTCGATAGCATCTTCCAGATAAGCATCAAAATCGTCGGCGCAGTGCAAATTGCCGTCACATATTTGGCTATAGTGTAGCAGGTTGCCCGTGACAGTCTTTAGGTCGGCCGCAGCATGTCCTGCCCGCTGAAAATGCAAGCTATCGATCAACACGGCTGCAGCGGGATGATCGCAGCGGTGGACAATATCCAAAGCTGTATCAAGCGACTGTACCGCCGTGATCATCAGAAATTCCAGCGAGACCCTCATATTGGCCGGTGCTGCCCATTCACAGAGTTGATGTAATGCGGCAGCGGTTCGGTCGGGGTCGGGTTCGGCGCTAACCACCAGGACATTGGGCGCGCCCAATTCTGCGCCCACGTCTATAATCAGCCGATGGTCGTCGGTCAGCACGCCGCCTTCGGGAATCCAGATAACCTCGACATCAAGCACGAACAGGTCATGTTGCTTGATCGCGGCCTTGGTGGCTTTGGCTTGTTCCGCGCTCCACTTGTCCGGCTCAATAGTAAAGCCGACATGACTAAAACCGGATTGTCCGGCCGCTTGGGCAACTTGATCGGGCAGAAATTCCGGAAGTGTGCCAGCGGCTAAAGATAATATGTGAGACATGCCATTGATCTAGCCGATGCTCGCTCCCACGCAATGCGCGCTTTTAAGAGGGGCTTTCCGCAAGATCCGGCGCGGTTTGGGATTCTGGCGCCTTTTTGCGAACGACCAGCTGGAATATTTCAAGCAAGGCCTGCTTCGCCAACAGCCATAACAAACCGACATAGGCAAGCCCGCCGATCGCAACCAATATCGCAAACCGTGCATAAACGATCATGTCTGGCAAAAACTGGTCAGCAATCCATACAATAGCTGCCATCGCGATGGAGGCCGACAGGCCGGGCCAAACTGCGCCAGCCAGTTGACCTGCGCTGATTCCGATGTGGCGGTAGGACTGCAGGAACGTGAATAGCGTAAGCAAGGGAAAGGCGATGACCCAACCCCAGGCAAGGCCAATCGCGCCCCATTGC